>NZ_LN851186.1:1811851-3344351 GCF_001243895.1 Bacillus testis
CCCACATAAAACCCACAAATGATTAATATAGTATAAAGTGATTTAAAAAACCCGCCAAAAGAAACCTTGTTTTATCAACACCAATGACTTAATGGAAACTATCAGAATGGAAATGACAGGTAGAAACATGTTCCGCACGCAGGTCCACCCTTGGGAGAGAGAACAATACATGACCATGTATTGATGGAGGGAACCCTTGATATAGCAACGTTTTAAAGAGTTTTGTTAGTGGTCAAAGGGAGAGTAGTATTAACAGTTTCTCTGTTTGACCACCAAAAACTCCAAAAAAATTATTGTATATTTATCATACTCATTTACAGATGCTTACTCTAACTTGTCAAAGATGTGAGAGTAAATATCTGAGGTGATTGAAATACTTTTGTGTCCAAGTCTTTCTTGTGCACATTTCATACTAGCTCCTGATTCCAATAATAAGACTGCATGTGTATGTCTTAGAGAATGGATAGGGAGTTTTTCTATGCCTGCGTTTCTGTTGATTCTGTTAAAAGCATTAAATAATGTATAGTTTGGTAATAGGTCACCATACTTGACATGGAGCCTCTACTGGCATGGTTGAAAAACCAGACTGCCAGTTTATCAAACTGGCAAGCCACTTCAGCCTACCATGCCAGAACCTCCATATAAAGTGAATAGTACAGCTTTTTTCATCTTATAGGGAAGCTATAACGAGGATTTTGCCCGCCATACCTTCATTTTTTTGTCCAGTTAAGTGTTGCCTATCCAGTTTGATTTTATAGAGAGAAGAGGGGAATTCTTGGGGTATTTAATGACGGAGAAGTGAAACTGGTATGCTCACCTCTCCATGCAAAGTTGTAGCTATTTTTGGTCTTTGAAATATTTTTCATTTAGCGAAAGATAAAACCTTATGTATATTTAGAATTTTATTAATAGTTTTATATCCGTTTCTAAATCATCAAATGAATGGGTTGGTTCGTAGCGTTTTATAGGATTTCCCTTTTTATTTATAAGGAATTTTGTGAAGTTCCATTTTATAGAATCATCCATTAAATATTCAGGATATTTTTCATTTAACATCCATAATAGTATTTTACTTGATGGATCGTTGTTATCCATCCCTTTATAAGGTAGTGATTGAGTAAGGTGTTTAAATAATGGGTGAGCTTCTGATCCCCTCACGTTCACTTTTTGAAACAATGGAAATGTCACTCCATAATTTAAAGTACAAAAAGATTGAACTTTATCATTGTTTTCGGGTTCTTGCTCACCGAATTGATTACAAGGAAACCCAAGTATAGTGAAATTTTTGTCTTTGTATTTTTCATATAATCTTTGCAAGTCTTCATATTGGGGAGTAAACCCACATTTACTAGCTGTATTCACGATTAGAATGACCTGATCTAAATAATCCTCAAGATTTACTTGTTTGCCATTCATGGCAATGACAGAATAATTATTAATAGACATTTGATATCCCCTTTTTGAATCAGATTCTTGTCTGATTATATATTACTATTTTCCTAGTTTACAAATTTTAAGTTCTTTTCAGATAAAATATTTTAAATTCCATTTAGTACAAAGGGAAAAGTGAGGTTATTCATAAAAGGCTTTGCACAAGAGAACCATACATGATGATGTATTGATGAAGGGAACCCTTGATATTACTGGTATTGAGGGTTTTTTTATTGTTTTTATTTTGGTCAATTGATTTGCCTGGATAAATACTGGAATGGCAACACTAAACTAGACACTTTTTTAAGATGTGTTTCTTTGTACTGGACGGGGCTAAAATATCCTACTTTTCTCTTTCTCTTCAGAAAAGGGGGGAAGTTGCATTGAAAACAATAAAGAAAACTCGCAAACGGTTAAAACAGAGAGCGAGTCATTAACTGGAATAAAAGGGCTTACAATTGACTTAACCAGATATGACGCTCAAAATGATCTCCTAGGTCATTTTTGTTTACAAAATGTAAAATTGTAAATATAATTGTGTTGTTTCGCACATTTTAGAATTATTCAAAAGGGGATGTCTATTCATGGGTAGATTAGAAAACAAAGTGGCTATTATCACAGGTGCTGCTTCAGGTATGGGAGAGGCAACTGCAAAACTATTTGCGTCTGAGGGTGCAAAAGTAGTTGCAGCAGATATTAATATGGAAGGTTTAGAGCGTGTAGTAAAGGAAATTAAAGATGCAAATGGAGAAGCGACAGCTCAATTCGTTGATATCGGTGATGAGGAAAAAATTAAGGAAATGATTCAAGCAGCTGTTGACACATACGGTCATTTAGATATTTTGCATAATAACGCAGCAAGATTAAATTTTAAAAATGACTTAAATGTCAAGGATTTAGATGTTTTCGAATGGGATGAAACAATGAGATTCAATTTAAGATCTGTTTTGCTGGGAACAAAATATGCGATTCCAGTTATGCTAGAAAACGGTGGCGGAACAATCATTAATACAACATCAATGGGCGGACAAGTAGGAGAATTAACAAAATCAGCATACGCAGCAGCCAAAGCTGGCGTTATTGCTTTGACGAAATCAACAGCCGTGCAATTTGGAAAACAAGGCATTCGTTGTAATGCAATTGCACCCGGTATGGTATTAACCGAAGCTGCTGTTGAAAATGCTCCAGAAGGGTTAAAGCAACTTATTGATGTATATACTGAAACAAAATTAGTAAATCGAATTGGTAATCCTCGTGATATCGCAAACTTAGCTTTATTCCTAGCAAGTGAAGAATCTGATTTCATTACTGGACAAATAATCAATGCAGATGGTGGTATTCTTGCTCAAAACCCAGTAGTACCACAAGTTAAAAAGAAAAATTTAATCTGGTAACAATAAAAATAGCAAAACAATTTAGGTTTTTAAGCAAAGTGAAGCTTCTTTCAACTTAAATGGAGCCACTATTTTTTAATCCCGCCCTCTAATGAGGACGGGGTTATTTTTTTTGAGATGATAAGGCTAAATAACTTTATTCTCACTTTATAAATAGTATCTTTTATATGAATTGTTGAAGTGTTTGCATATGGTTAAATTCTCAAAGGGTGTTCAAAAAATGAACGGATTATTCGTGGCTGCATAACATAGGTAATATACCTAAGGGAGTGGTACGACAAATGAACAATAATGAACAACTTGAAGAAGCAAAAAACATCTATATAGGGAGACTGTTTACATTAGGCGGGTCGGTTCTGTTCTTAGTTGGCTCTTTGATAGCAGCAATCGTTGGTTATCGAGCGTATGTAAATTTACTTACACCAAAAAGTTGATTATTGAAAGATATCGGACTCATTTGCTTAGCTGAGGCATGGGTTATAAAAATAGTAGATGGAATTGATATTTACTACTTATGTTCTCACTAATATATCGGTTCCGCACAAGGTAAAATTATGCTTTGTAAAAATAAGACTAAGTCCTTTCCACTTAATGTATTGGAGCTTAATATAGCTGTAAAGGCTTCATTAGGTTTTCCTCCGAATCTAGGGATAGATATCAAAAACATATGGAGGTTTAGCAGGGTATAATAATACAAAGCCAAATATCATGTTTTAAAATAGATGAAAAAATGATGCGGACATATTAGATGTTAGATAGTTACAAGGAAAATGTTATTTTAAAATCCATAATGACTGTTCAAAATGTATCATGGTTATCATAGATCTGCCAATATCTAAATAGAAGCATTTTAAAAGCCTTTTCCTTTATTTACGGGAAAAGGCTTTAGCTTAGTAGGAAATGTGCCGACCATCTATTTCTTATTTTCATGTTCTTACGATTATTTTTTTAAAATATATTTTCTAAATAAGTATATGAATCCTGCCAAGACTAAGAGAGTCAGAATAGCTCCTGGGATTCCGATACTACTTAACATAAGGTTTCCCCCTTTTTAATTAATCAGTCTATGTTTAGTGTAAAAGTACTGCCACTATGGTTAACAGTACACCATAGTGAAGATGCTATTAGTGCGGTATATTCATAGTTGCGGTGGCTACTGAGTATAGTTTCCCAAGCACGACCATCTAATCCATATGTAGAACTAGAATATTAATAACTGATGATCCATATTGGTAACATCTTTCTCGTGTTATTGGAAGCTTTTCTTTTTTAAAGAAGTTGTTCCTTTTCTTTAAAATAATCCTTCCTACAGAGTCTAAATTAAATAAACCATTATTTGTGGATAGACAATGGAAATGATAAAAATAAGGAGATTTCCAGCAACCCCTAAGATTTTTAATGCAATTTTAGGGGACAACATGCTGTAGGTATTCCAATTATTGGACCAATAATAAGGGCGCCAACATAGGAATAGGAATGAAAAAAGTGATGATTTAATATAACGGGAAGTAAGTAGATGAATAAATTTATAAGAAGAACAATAAAACCTATTGAAGATTTCATAATAAATCGTACAAAACCTCCTTGTCTTCAAAATCAATAGATATTTTTAGGATAATGTTATTATACTTTTATGTCAAATTAAAACAAATTTGTAAAAAGAATTATAGAGAATGATGTAAAAGGTAGTAAGATTCAATTTTATAATGTAGGAGATTTATTTTGCTATCGCTTCGCTTGCTATTGTTTGTTTTCCAAGATTTAATTAGATTACATAATTACAAAACTGGTAAGGGAATTTCTCGATGATCTAAGTGGGGGGGTTCCAAATTACGGTACAATATATCACACTAAACATATTAGGAGGGATTCCAATGATTTTTGAAATGACTACTCAGGTTCGGGTTTCCAACATTAAGGAAGGGCAGAAGTGGTATGAAGCATTGCTCAATAAGAAGCCAGATTTTATTCCACACGAGGGATTTGCAGAATGGGAACTCATTCCAGGTTGTTGGTTGCAGGTCGCAGAAGGAATTCTTATTGATGGAAACGGACCATTACGTTTAGGAGTTACTGATATTGAAGCTGAACGGGATAGACTTGTAGAAGAACTAAAAATGGATCGCTTTGACATCCTTTTAAGGCCAGAGGTTTCTGTGAAATGGGGAACGTTCACAGATCCTTGGGGAAATCAACTTGGATTTTTTGAATACTTGGATAAGAGCGAGGAGCAAGAACGTATTAAAACGTTAGTGGGAATAAGAGAAGTGTAGAAAACGAGGGTGATTTATAAACAAATACATTAAAAAAGGATGCTTGTAAAATGAATCAAGCATCCAGCATGCCTAGTAAGTATTTTTGATATATTTTACTATATTCTTCTTGGGTGATATTAAATTTCTTACATACGGTATCCAAAATAATTTGAGAATCGATTTCAGGACGGTAGGTTCTCCCTGATTGGGTGAGTGTTCTAAAAAAACTAGTAGCATACACAAGTACTTTTTTTTCAAATGTTTCTTCAGGTAAGTTGGCCAGGTGTTTGTCCCTGAATTGTTTGAACCTATTGGTTGTATACCTTTTTTTATCGTTATGGTAGAAGACACTCTCACTTCTAAATAAATTTCCTTCTGGGATTTCATTGATTAATAGGTAGTTATCAGTAGTTGTGTTGGCGAATAATTGAACCCGAGAATGGATGATCTGGGAAGTGGATCCATTATTGCGCAAATAGTATTTAAGTTGTTTTTGGTAATATTCTAAGAGTATAAACTGTTGTACAATGGTAAGTTCATCATATGTATCTTTAAGTTTGAGATTTAAGGAAATTGTATCTGTTTTGTTGTCGTATTGAGCTTGAGCTCTCTCAATATGATTCTTAAAAAAGCTAGAGTTAGTTAATTGAATGATATGGTTTTTCATGTTGTTTACTTCTTCATTGATCTGCAAAAAATGCCAATAGCGCCAAATAATGAAGATAATTACCGCTACGCCCATTATAGCTAGGGTTATCTTTTTTTTCACGATGTTTTCACCTTTTGAATATTGATTACCAAAAAATTATATATTAAAACTAATATAAATATAAATAAAAAAATATGGAAACGAAAGTGTAGTTATGTAAAAGAAAAATAGACCTTATTCAAAAGGAGGGATGTCTGTATTAATAACGGTTTCCGCATGACTTAATTCCTCTTTCAGCACTAAAAAGGGATTCGCTAAGACGCTTCCCGCGAAACGAAAACATCTCTAATGAAGTCAATCTTCCATAAGCTATTTGCTATTTTTGCTCTAATGCATATACCATACATTTACGGTACAGAAATATTCCCTTTTAAAAGAGTGTAACGCTAACGTATACCGTCCATTAAAGGGAATTAAGGGTTATGTGCTATTTTTTTGAATGAAACCGTTATTTAGCTATTTTTCATATAGTTGGTTACTTTGGCCGGCAATCGGATTTTGGTTCATTGGTTGTTGGTTCTGTTCTGTTTCCGGCACAATTAAATAATTTCGGGCGATGGCGGCCACTTGAGCTTCTGAAGCAAATTCTACCGGATAATAGCCTTTGCTGACCATATATTGGTACATGTCATAGGCATGGGAACAGCTCATCATGAAGGCTGTTTGGCAAAAGGAACGTATTTCCGGATTGACCATTTCCATGGCTGCCCAGGCATATTCTCTGCCGGCTCTTTTTAAAGTTAATAAATAGGATGTGGCCATTTCCCTGTCATTCATTTGGTCAACAACTGTCCGTGGTTGAACGGGAGGTGCTGGAGTTATTCCAAAAGGGTCATTCATTATTTGTTTTTCTTTTAATAAAGGCAATTCTTTTGTAGCGCCCTGTGTTTTATTGAGAAATTCCACTTTCATATTGTAATCACGAATATGCATAGGAAAATGTCTTATCACAATCTCCTTGAAAACGGGGTCTTGGATATGCTGGACCATATAGCCCATTTGTGTAATTGAATTTACACAGCTCATTGTCAGTTCGTTTAGATCATATAATTCATGGGATGCTAATTTCATTATTTATTTCTCCTTTCTATTGTTATTCCTCTTTTATCATTTATGCCCGGTATCTTTTTTATGCATGCAATAAAGATATAGGGGGCAGCGGCAACAATGGAGAAAACCTTTGCTTAATGTGCAAATATCCTTTTCTGTTTTATTCTTATGCAGTTCATCATTTCTCTTAATAAGTTTAACAATGTGCAAAAAGAGGAATTATTACCTCATAATGAAAAAAGGAAAAACAAAAGAGGGTAAAGTAAATGAATACAATACAGAAATCAAATATCGTTGCAGATCCAGCTATTAGCAATCAAAGTTCATCTGTTACCGCTGGAACGGGTATCGGTAAGCAAGGAAAAATAGTTGCAGCAAAAGAAAAAACAGGCCTCAAAAGGAATTTGCAATCAAGGCATCTCATGATGATCTCTTTAGGAGGGACGATTGGGACAGGATTATTTTTAGCCAGCGGGAATGCAATCCATATCGCAGGCCCGGGGGGAGCGCTCCTTGCCTATGGATTGGTGGGGATTATGGTCTTCTTCCTCATGACGAGTTTAGCTGAAATGGCAACGCATATGCCGGTATCAGGGTCTTTCAGCACCTATGCAACAAAATTTGTCGATCCTGCGCTCGGCTTCGCATTGGGGTGGAATTATTGGTTTTCATGGGCGGTCACTATTGCTGCTGAATTGTCCGCTGTTTCATTAGTTATGAAATTTTGGTATCCGCATGTGAATTCCTTAGTGTGGAGTGTTGCATGTTTAGCGATTCTTTTTTTACTGAATGTTTTGTCTGTCAAAAGTTTTGGAGAATCAGAGTATTGGTTTGCTATTATCAAAGTAGTGGCAGTCATCATTTTTGTCATAACAGGCATTTTAATGATTGCTGGAATACTCGGCGGTGAAGCAATCGGAGTCAAAAATTTCACCATTCAAGATGCACCTTTTAATGGCGGGTTCCTGACAGTCTTTGGTATCTTTATGGCTGCAGGCTTTTCCTTTCAGGGAACAGAACTGTTGGGAGTAGCCGCAGGTGAAAGCCAAAATCCCCGCAAAACCATTCCTTCTGCTGTTAAGTCGGTTTTTTGGAGAATCTTATTATTTTATATCTTGACCATCCTTGTGATCGGCTTAATTATTCCTTATACAAATCCAAACCTGGCTGCTACGGATGATGTAACAATCAGTCCATTTACACTTGTTTTCCAAAAAGCAGGATTTGCGTTTGCTACTTCAGTGATGAACGCTATTATATTAACATCCATATTATCAGCGGGAAATTCAGGAATGTATGCCGCTGCCCGGATGCTGTGGAATCTGGCAAAAGAGAAAAAAGCCCCTAAATTCCTCGGTAAAATCAATAAAAGAGGCGTACCGATGAATGCGTTGATCATAACTTCGTTAGTGGGTTGCCTTGCTTTCTTATCGTCTCTCTTTGGAGATGGAGTCGTTTATGTATGGTTATTGAATGCTTCAGGGTTAACTGGATTCATCGCTTGGGCTGGGATTGCCATTAGCCATTATCGGTTCAGAAAAGCGTACCATGCGCAGGGGAAAGATTTAGATGATTTAGTATATAAGGCAAAATGGTATCCGTTTGGACCTTTGTTTGCATTGATTCTTTGTATTGTGATTATACTAGGGCAAAATTATACTGCTTTTTCAGGCGATTCGATTGACTGGCATGGACTGCTGGTCTCCTATATTTCTTTGCCTATATTTCTGGGCTGTTGGCTGGGATATAAATGGAAGTGCAAAACCAAAATTGTCCCTCTAAAAGAATGTGATTTAGAATATAAAAAATTGTCTTGATATAAAACAAACAAAGGCCATCCTTTCTGAATGAAAGGATGGCTCTTTGCATTTACAAAACATTACTTAGAGGCATATTCTTTCTTTTTCAAAAGATAGCCATATTTCCGGTCGATTGCTTTTTTAGCGCTTACAGTTAAGATGGATAAAATAAGGAAACAAGTTCCTAAAGGAACAGACAGCATGGATACAAGTACCGATAAGCTAATTAATAACAATGTGTATAAAAATGAATTGTGCATACTATTCGAATTCCTCCGTTCTAATTGTATGTATATATAGACGGATTAACTAACTGAAAAGTTTCATTTTTTGAAAATAAAAATAAAAAATGGTTGACTGTGGGCACATAAAAAGAAATCCTCGCATGTACTTAAGGAATAATGAGACCAAAGCTGTACATTTTAGTTTAGCGAAAATGCTTGGAAAGTAGTAGAATAGGAACTAGGATTTGGATGTGGCAGAAGGGAATTTACGGGCAGCCAAAGTGGTCTTTTTCATACATGCTTAAAGGGGAAGTGATTGGGTAAATGATAAATCTGATTGCCTGTGTTGGCTCTGGAAATGAACTTGGAGTCCATGATTTAATTCCGGGAAGTATAAGGAGAGATTTATTATTCTTTAAAGAACTGACGGATGGACATCCAGTATTAATGGGAAGAAAAACGTATGAGGTAATCGGCAGGCCCATACATAATCGTACCAATATTGTTCTAACTCATAATAAAAATCAAACTTTCCCAAAAGAGGTGATCGTGAAACATTCAATCGAAGAATTTTTGGAAGACAACAACGATGATAATGAAGTTTTTGTTATTGGAGGAGGGGTGATTTTCAGGCAAATCCTTCCTTATGTCCATAGAATCTACTTGACGGTAGTCGATGTAAGGCTAGATGCGGCAAAATCTTTCTTTCCCAAACTCCCGCTGGGTTGGGTGTGTGTCAGTGAAAAAACATATCCTGCAGATAAGGAGAATTCTTATGCTCATTCTTTTTTGATATATGAAAATAAAGGCAGTGCTATAAAGGAAAAGATTTCCTTAATCACTGTTCCAGATGACTCCCAACAACCAGTAAAATAGAAAAATAGATAAAATGATAGTTGCGACCGACCACATATGTTCTCTGCCTCTTTCATGAAAATTAGTTGTTTGGCTATGATTTTAGAGCAATCTTTTTTTGTTTTCAATGCTTAGGTTGATATGTTGGTATATGTACATTTGTGTTTAACAGAGATTTCTTACTTTTGGCCGAATCACAAGAAAAGGTGAGGATTATCCCATTCTAAATGGCGTTAAGGCACATTCTTTTCACCTATGGGCACGAAGGTTTGGAAAGTGTAAGTGGCAGATCAGGCGCGGGCAAAAATCCGATTGGTTTTATGAATGTTCGGTATAGCTTTGGGTGGAGGCAGAAAAATAAAAAGCCCTTAAAGGGCTTTTTGTCAATAGTGGAACGGTCTTGGATACATGCCGGAATACCCGCAAGGGGACGGCGGGCAAATGACGTTTTCTACGCAACATTCATTGATACATGATTCAGTGTGCGGAAAATGGTGCTGATTTTGGATGATGTGTTTGTTGACTGTTGTAGTATGGGAAGGGTGAATTTTTGGCACTACTGTTTTAAAGATATTTTTGTTCACTGATTGCTGGGTGGGTGATACTTGGGAAGGGGCTACTTGTGTCGGGTACACTTGTGTATGTTGAGGTGCGTACGGCCCCATTGACCCCCAAGATCCCATTTGTGATGGTGCCCCCCAGGTCCCCATTTGCGACGGTGATACCATGGGCCCCATTTGGTGGTGATGGCCTAAAACTCCGGTGCCGTCGCACCCGCAGTCGCTCATAGATTGTTTGCCCCAGTGGCGATTGTTTCCAAACATATGAATCCTCCATTCTGTTAGTGGTTTTAACTCATTAGTATGGTATGAAAATGGAGAGTAATCGGAACTAGTTGTCTACCTATATTGGAAATGAAATACATACGAAAAGAGCGCCAAATAAGGAATTTAAGCAGATACGCGTCTAAAAAATGGGCATTTGGAGCAATGGATGAATAATCGTTGGAATCCAAAAATGTTAGCTTCTGAGCTGAAGGTGATGAGATCGCCCAAAAAAGCTCGCCATTGTTAGAATGGGAGCTTTTGGAGGTCGTCGATCTGATTGTTTAAAATGTTGGATACTTCTTTATGGCAAGGGAATTGTTTTGAAACAATAAAAGTTAGATATTGCATTGGTTTTGTTTGCCCTGTATGGGAATTCATTAAAGAATGAATCAGAGATGATAAATGCCCGACATTCCCTTCGCCAACTTTTTTTGCATGTTTGATTAAACCGGGAAAATCGGAATGCTGCTGTATCTTTAAATCACGGATGTGCAAGAGATACAGCTCATCACTGCATTGGTTAACCTCTTTAAAATGAGCAATTAAAGCTTCCTGTTGCCTTTTGTTTAAGAAGTGCAGCGAGGTCTCATAATCACGCAGGCAAAAGCACGAGTAACAGAGAGTATGCAACCTACTTAGGTGAACCGCAGAAGTGCCTCGATGGAAACTCCAATCGGTATAGGCGTATAATTGATTGCCCATTGAACCACATATTGAGCATGAGTTTGGTGGTGATTTAGCCTCAGACAATATGTCATCCCACAAGGGGGTGGGCAGCAATTGGGATAAATGTTTCTCCTGCAAAAAGGGAGATGCTTTTAAACAAATTTTTAATTTTAACTGGTTAAGTTCTTTTCTCTTTTGTGAAGTAAGAGTCCATTTTTTGTGTGGTTCCACATACATGCTCCTTTCTTTCCCTTTTCTTTCATTCTAATTTAAAAATGTGTCATAAATTAAGGAATAGTTTGAATAGTTAATAGAAAATAAGAGTGTAATGCCGAATATCGTAAAGGAGGGGATTGAAGTGAACCTACTGGAAAGCGCGAAGGCAGGAATAATAGAGTTTTTAGAGAATGATCGGCAGAAGGTTTTATTGCTGAATGGAACTGAACAATTCAAAAAGCACCTGCTGGCTTTGTATATGATTGGAATCTTTGAAAAGCGGGGAACTTTGCTATTCAGAACGAATACCTTGCGAAATGCGGAGGATTTCCTGCAGATGAAATCGCGTGCTGAGAGTGGGCATGCGTATACATACAATAAGTCATTATCTGTTTATATTGATACAAATAGCTCCTTTTTATGGAAAGAAACGCCTTCATCGGTAGATTACTGTATTTTATATCCACTAGAATCCATAGAAAAAGAGGAAGCAAAGAAGACGATAGTGTCCGATGCAATTTGCAGGACTGCAAAAAAAGTATTTATTGTTTCCTCGAAACCCCAGGCAATAGAAGATTGGTTAACTGAATTTGTGGATGCTGTGGTCCATTTTGATGCGAGTAGATCGCCAATAAAAAAGAATGCTGCTTTTTAGAAGCAGCATTCATTATTTTAATATAACGGCATTGGCTTAAGCAGAACCGTAATTGTTTTAGGCATGAGGCAGTTTCTTTGCGCCTCTTTGAAGTAGTCATACATCGCTTTTCCACCCACGGAATTCGCAGAATGAATGGTTATATGCTTTGCAAAAAGCTGTAATTGGACCATTTTTTTAACCAGCATCAGCCCGTTACGGGTCTTGCTCACTAAATCATGGTCTAGAGAAAGTTTGTCAACGTCATAATGCTTAAGGATTGTGAGGCAGTCATCAATATTATCCATTAACACAAAATCATTCGGGCATGTCCGATAATCATCAAGGAATACACTTATACCCATAATTATCATTCCTATAGTATGACATATACTAATTATAGCATACTATGGTTTTCTAGTATGGATAATTAGAGAATATCTTTTTTATTTGTTACATTAACATCAAAAAACCGAAAGTATTAGGAAGATCCTGTTTTCGGTTCTTTTCGATTAATGGATTTCTCTGTATAAACCAACCACTTTCCCTAATATAGAAACCTGATCCAAAATGATAGGCGCTAGAGAAGAGTTTTCCGGCTGTAGGCGGAAATAATTTTCTTCCTTGAAGAATCTTTTCACTGTGGCCTCATTATCCTCTGTCATCGCTACAACAATATCACCGTTCAGCGCGGTGGATTGCTGGCGTACGATCACATAGTCACCGTTATGGATGCCAGCCTCGATCATGCTGTCTCCAGAGATCTCAAGCATAAACACATTATCCTCATAACCTGCCAATTGTTCAGGAAGAGGGAAATATTCCTCGATATTCTCGATAGCTGTGATTGGCACACCTGCAGTTACTTTTCCGACAAGGGGAACATTGATCACTTTTCTTTTCGGAATAAACGTTTCTTCCTCTAAATCTAGTATTTCGATTGCCCGAGGCTTTGTAGGATCGCGCCGGATCAAACCCTTGCTTTCCAGCCGTGCTAAGTGGCCGTGCACGGTGGAACTGGATGCGAGGCCGACTGCTTCGCCAATTTCTCGGACTGAAGGCGGATAGCCTTTTTTCTGGACTTCTTGTTTGATGAAGTCTAGGATGTCCTGCTGGCGCTTAGACAATTTATTCATGGATACACCCCACCTCAATTCTATTTAAATTGATTATATCATGGTATTTTTAAGGATACAAACATATGTTTGAATTTTGTTGACACAGCACAAATGTTCGTATTATAATCTCTTTAAACAGCGAACACATATTCGTGTTAAAGTAGGAGGGAATTATAAATTGAACTATTTTATACGTAAGCATTCTTTTTCTTTATTATTTTTTGCTGTAATATTATTGTTTTCAGCTATCTATTTTATATTATTAAATACGAACGGCAACCAACAATCATACATAGAGGTGGAAGTTTCCCAGGGAGACACTCTTTGGGGCATAGCGGAGAAATATAATCATGAAAAGATGGGGACACAGGATTTTATTGCGTATATCGAACAGACAAACCAGTTATCTGGGGAGCCCCTTAAAGCGGGGGAAGTCTTAAAGATTCCAGTAAAGAAAGAGCAAATGACACAGTTTACTATGGAATAAAAAAAGCCAAAGCGGAGAAGGTTAGAAAATGAAGAAGGCAATCATCTATTGCAGAGTCAGCACAGATAAAGAAACGCAAGCGAGTTCCCTCGAAAGGCAGGAGCAGGAGCTTACATCTATGGCAGATGAATTATCGTATGAGGTCATTCGGATCATCAAAGAAAAAGCGAGCGGTTTTCAACTTGACCGGGACGGTGTGTTTGAATTGCTTGATGCCTTGAAGGGACAAAAAGCCGATGCTGTTTTTATTCAGGATGAAACAAGGTTAGGGCGAGGCAATGCAAAAATCGCCCTTCTGCATTGCATTTTGAAAGAAAATGTGAAGATTATAGCTTTTTCACAAAAAGGTGAATTAGAACTATCAGAAGCAGATTCAATGGTATTGCAAATTGTCGGCATAGTCGAAGAATACCAGCGCAAGCTCCACAATATCAAAATAAGCCGCGGAATGAAAAAAGCGGTCGAAAAAGGCTATAAGCCACAAAAGAATATTAAACATAATAATCTTTCTACCGGCCCGGAGAAGAAGAATGTACCTATTGAAGAAATCATCAGGCTGAGAGAAAGCGGTTTGACCTTCGCAGATATTGCAGCAACATTAAGGGGTTTCGGCTACCCTGTTTCGAAGGCAACCGTGAACAGAAGGTATCTTGAATATCGGGAAAACGTCCCACCGGAAGAGAAGTAGTTTCACTTGCTACATTCATTTTTTTCTTATAACATGTCAATGATAAGGTTATACCTAAAAATGAAGGAGTGTATATATGCTATCTAAAGAAAAAATTGCAAGAATCAACGAATTGTCCAAGAAGTCAAAAACAATCGGTTTAACGTCTCATGAGGCTAAGGAACAAACCCAATTAAGAAGCGAATACCTTCAAACCTTCAGAAAGTCCATGGTCCAAACGATTGAAAATATGACTGTATTGGATCCTGAAGGAAACGATGTAACCCCTGATAAAGTTAAGAAAATTAAAGAACTAAAAAATAAATTACATTAATCCCCTTAATCATCCAGTCCTCATGAATTTGCTTTAAAAGTACATTTCATTTTATGTCCTTTGTGTATTATTCCTCGATTTATAATAATCTGAATAATTCGGTTGTATATGATGTTTAACAACTATACTATAGAAGTGACTAAATATATATGGAAGGGAAATTTCATTCATGAAAACAATTGATGAACTATCCATTAATAGTATTCGTACTCTCTCAATAGATGCAATTGAGAAAGCAAATTCCGGCCATCCAGGAATGCCAATGGGGGCTGCCCCTATGGCCTATACATTATGGACTAAATATATGCGCCATAATCCTAAAAATCCAAATTGGTTCAATAGAGACCGGTTTGTCTTGTCTGCCGGTCATGGGTCCATGCTTCTTTATAGCTTACTGCATCTTTCTCAATACAATCTAAGCCTGCAAGATCTAAAAGAATTCCGCCAGTGGGGAAGCAAAACGCCTGGACATCCGGAATACGGTCATACAGAGGGAGTAGAAGCGACAACAGGGCCTCTTGGACAAGGGATTGCAATGGCTGTTGGAATGGCAATGGCTGAAAGGCACTTAGCGGAGACATATAATAAGGAAAGCTTCAACATTATAGATCATTATACATACAGCATCTGTGGGGACGGCGACCTGATGGAAGGCGTTTCGGCTGAAGCCTCTTCTTTAGCTGCGCATCTTCAGTTAGGAAGACTGATTGTATTGTATGATTCCAATGACATTTCCCTTGACGGTGAATTAAACCAAGCTTTCAGCGAGAGTGTTGAAAACCGGTATAAAGCTTATGGGTGGGATTATATTAAAGTCAGTGACGGCAACGATATTGATGAACTTTCAGCGGCGATTGAAAAAGCCCGGAAAAACCTTAAGCAGCCAACATTGATTGAAGTTAAGACGATCATTGGTTACGGTTCTCCTAATAGAGGAGGAAAATCCGAAGCTCACGGCATGCCCCTGGGAGCAGAGGAATCAAAGTTAACGAAAGAAGCCTATAAATGGACGTTTGAAGAAGACTTTTATGTTCCTGATGAAGTGTATGCCCATTTCGAATCGGAATGTGTCCAAGCAGGGCAACAATATGAAAAAAATTGGGCATCTTTGTTTGCTGATTATAAAGCAAATTATCCTGAACTGGCAGGACAGTTGGAGGCAGCTATCCGGAATGAATTGCCGGAGGGCTGGGACTCAACCGTTCCACAATATGAAGAGGGTTCCAGTCTAGCTACTCGGGCGTCAAGCGGAGAAATTTTAAACGCAATTGCTCAAAAACTTCCATCTTTCTTTGGCGGTTCTGCAGATTTAGCGGGCTCAAACAAGACAATGATTAAAGGAGCGCAAGATTTTCTTCCAGGCCAATACAGCGGAAGGAATATATGGTTCGGAGTCAGAGAGTTTGCCATGGGAGCTGCCCTAAATGGTATGGCATTGCATGGAGGCTTGAAAGTGTATGGCGGGACCTTCTTTGTCTTCTCTGATTATTTACGGCCTGCGATCCGACTTGCCGCGCTGATGAAACTGCCTGTCACCTATGTCTTTACTCATGACAGCATTGCAGTCGGCGAAGACGGCCCAACCCATGAGCCTATAGAACAGTTGGCCTCATTGAGAGCGATGCATGGATTATCTGTTATCCGCCCAGCTGATGCAACCGAAACTGCTGCTGCTTGGAAGTTAGCCATTGAGTCAACTGATATGCCAACGGCACTCGTGCTCACCAGACAAAATCTGCCTACCTTGCCTCAGTCAAATGAAAAAGCATACGAAGGCGTATCCAAAGGGGCTTATGTCGTTTCTCCCTCTGGAAAGGAACAAGCGGATGTTCTGCTTTTGGCTACAGGTTCGGAAGTTGGATTGGCGATTGAGGCTCAACAGTTATTAGCGAATGAAGGAATCCATGTTTCTGTTATCAGTATGCCTGCTTGGGAACGGTTTGAAAAGCAATCGCAGGAATACAAAGATTCTGTCTTGCCTCCGGCCGTTACTAAACGTTTAGGAATTGAAATGGCTGCTTCCTTTGGCTGGCATAAGTATGTTGGCCCTCAAGGAGATATATTGGCGATCGACCAATGGGGTGCTTCTGCTCCTGGGGAAAAAGTGATGGCTGAATATGGATTTACAGCAGAAAATGTTGTATCTAAAGTAAAAGCTCTTATTTATAAATAAGAGGGGATCCTTGTCAATTAGGACAAGGATCCTTCTATTTATAGTATAAACTTGTCTTTTTCGACAAAACTAGAAGTAATATGCCGCAAAAAACAGCATGTTCTTTATTTATTCCTTTATATACTTAATCTAAAAAGGAATGATAGAAATGGTTATGAAAAGGCATTATCAAATCTATTTAATCAAAGAGCGTTTAGCTGGATCATATATCGGCAGAGAGCAACTACTATTTACTCTTTTTCATGATTATCATCATTCCCAAGGCGAACAGACAAGAATAATCGGCAGGCAGATTGTATACGTAACAAAGAGAATACCCATACAGACAATTGAACGGATGATTGAGTCAGTCGGGGAAGAGACTGGAAAACAAAAAATGGAAAACAGTATCGATTATCAAATAGATTGCAGGTCGGCGAACGGTTTAACAAGCACGGCACGAGTGGAAATACACAATCGTGTCATCCATATATATGCGGAAGGAACCTTTGATGCGGAGACGATTTTTTTCGAGTGTATCCGCAAATCTGCTCCTTCTTATATGGCATTTGAATTGTCGCAAAACCGTTATGGTTGGCTAAAGCCGATGAAAGCAAGAAATTTAATATAAACCACTTACAAAAAAGATAAACAATATTGTATAATAACGGATGGTCTAGTACACTTAATAGTAGACAACTTGAAGGAGGAAATTTTTTATGTGGCAAATTGTACTCACAGCTGTGATCGCATTATTAGCTGGTACAGCACTTGGGTTCTTCATTGCTCGTAAGTATATGATGAACTATCTGAAAAAGAACCCGCCAATTAATGAGCAAATGTTACGCATGATGATGATGCAAATGGGAATGAAACCATCCCAAAAGAAAATTAATCAAATGATGAGCGCGATGAATAAACAACAAGGGAAATAATTGTTGTTAAATCAAGGTTTCTAAAGGTGTTATTACCTTCTAATATAGATTAATTTTTAGTTTGGTTTATCTTTCTTGTGATATTTAAGTCAAAATGGTTAATCTATGATCAGACCGTCTTTTTCTGAGAAAACTTCAGTAAGGGGCGGTCTTTTTATGTTGTTAAAAGGAGAATATCTTTATTATGGTGAAGCTAAGGGGTTTACACCTAAAACTATGAAGAATAAAAGGCCAAAAACCAAAGTAAACATTAGAATTTTTAATCAATAAAAGTGGACTAACGAACCCAGAGAGCGTAACTACGTTTGAATTAAATAGGTATCAAAAAGGGAATGTTTTATGGTTAGAGTAGCGCAAATAGAATAACGTAAAATTATGTAGTAAGGCAGAATTTTTCGATGAAAGGATGGTATAAAATACTATTTATCGTATTTATATGGTATCGTTAATGATTGGACTATTTATATATTTGGGAGGAAAGCTTTGAAATGAAAAAATTGTTAATTGGATTATTTTTAGGTACTATCTTAGTTTTATCAGCTTGTGGTGGAGAAGATTCTAAGCCTGCATCAAAACAAGTAAAGTATGAAATAGTTAAAGATACAAAGTTTACAAAAACTGAGCAAAGGGAAATTCGTGTTACTACTAAGGCAAATAAGAAGGATTTTAATGCTATAACTGAAGAAGTTATGGATAAATATAAAGATAAGAAATTAGATTCCATTCATTTATATATCCATGCTCCAGAGGGAGAGGACTATGGAACGTTAAAAGCACATTCATTTATTGCATATACTCAAAAAGGTGTAGCTCAAACTGGCTTAGATAAAGCTAACTCATATAAAGTTGAAGTAGAAAAGCAACAACAAGATTATAAAACAATTGATGTAAACGATCAATCAAGTGAAAAGTGGCAGCAATCGTTTCGTGAAATAGCTATTTCTGAAGCAGAACGCTACATTGAGTTAACAGAAAAGAATGGAGAACTGCCTGCTGATCGCTTAGAAGAACATTCTGGTGTAATTCAACTGCAAGCAGACAAGCTTGTAAATAATGAGGAAAAGCAATCTTTTACAGATTTAGCATCATTGGTAAAAGGAAATAAATTAAATGAAGTAAAAGTGATTGTTCAAAAAATAAAAAAATAAAACATGCGAGATGGCTACAAAAGGTAGCTGTCTTTTTTTGTACCAAAAAATAGTCTCTATCCTAGGTAAATAAAGAGAGTGCATAAATAAATGTTGTTTAAGTTACTAAAATATAGTAAATCAAAAGGATGATAAATTTGAAAAGACATGATTTGTGTCTTGGTAGTTTTTGGGGCGAAAATTCTGCTCCCCTTTGGTCAACATAAGATAAATAAGCCTGAAGAAATATTAGACTAGAACAACTGTAAGGACGTATGCATCCTCAGCCTTATCTTTCAATTGTAACCTTATTGAAACCTGCCAGTAATACCATTTGTGATACACTATTTGAACAAATGTGGAAGGGGATTGTTATGGCAGTTTTAACAGCTAGATTTCATCATCCTTTGCATAAGGATATGGATCAATTGAAAAGTAAAATGGGGATGGAGCACTGTATAGTGCGGATACATAAACACGGGGCGTGGAAAGAAAAAATAGCCCCTAATTGCATTTCCATTTCTGATAAATGGGTCAACTTATATGATGAACTGCCTGATGTTGTCAGATTTATTGCAGCAAAATCTTTTGTTCACTTAAAATATGAAGGATATAGAAAGGCCGCACTTACAGATGCTTTTGTTATGTTTTTCGATGAAATGAAAGCGATGGAGCTATTGCGGAAAATGAGAGCGGCCATTGAAGGAGCTTATTACTCGGGTCTACAGGGAGACCGGTTATTGGCTGTTCTCGAAAAAGTTCATTCTCTCAAACGCAGCAAAGATGATTATTCGTATAATGGGATGCCGAATGCTGTGATGATTGCCCATTATTGTGAGAATCAGCGAATGCTGACGAAAAGAAATGCCCAAAAAATATTAAAGGATTATTGTGCCGCCACATTACCTGAAAATCAGGATCAACTGATTGAAAAGGTGCTTACAGAATTTTTTGAATAAAAAACACATGATAAGCCAATGAAATGGATTAATTTCATGGCTTTTTTACACGTCTTTATGAAATTGGCCCTTGGAAAAATCAAAAAACAATAATTTTGAAACTTTTTTCACGGTTGAACGTATATGTAGTATAGATTCCATACATTTACAAAGATGGAATTGCGTAGTTTTCAGCTTGAAAGGAGGAATTGATATGAAGGTGTGGATCGGTTCCGTGATCGTCATCCTTTTAATCGCTGCAGGGGTTTGGGTAATGTTGTCCCCCTCATTTACAAAAATAGGGGAGACTGCCGAGAAATTAAAAGGGAAAGCAGAGGAGGAAGAAGATGGAGAACGTAACACCCATGAAAAAAAATAATAATCGAAGAATTGTGGGCGCTGTCATCATAGCAGTCGCTCTAGTGGCAGCAATTGGAATCACTTCATTGTTTATCCAGAAAATTCCTAATGGATACGTTGGTGTAGTCTATAGTCCAAACGGCGGTGTACAGAACGATACTCTAAGCCAAGGTTGGCATTTGGTTGGCTTATTTGATAAAGTGACTATTTATCCGATCAGGATGCAGACAGTAAATTATAAAGATATCCAAGTTGCGACTTCAGACGGAAAGAATGTTACGATCGATTTTGCTTTTTCTTATAGCATCCAGCCTGATAAGGTGGTGGATGTGTTTAATAAATTTGGCCCTGTCGAAGTTGAGTCTATCGAAGAATCTTATCTCAGAACAAGATTATGGGATGCAGGAAGAAAAGCAATTTCCAAATATTCTGTCATTGATACGTATGGTGAAAAATCTTCCGATGCAGCCGTCGATGTAAAAAATGTTTTTATGGATGATATCGGAAAGTTGGGCTTCCAAGTCGATAATATGACGCTTGGCGTACCGAAACCGGATGAATCTACACAGGCTGCCATCAATAAACGTGTGGAAGCTGCGCAGGAACTCGAAAGAAAACAAATTGAATTGAAAATCGCCAAAGCTGAGGCTGAAAAGAAAACCATCGAAGCTAAAGGGATCGCCGATTACAATGAAATCATAAAAAAATCAATCTCTAAAGAAGTAATCCAAAATAAATGGATTGAAAAATGGGATGGAAAGATGCCTAAAGCCACAGGCTCCGGCCAATTGGTTCAAATTCCAATTGAAGAGACAGGAACGGCATCAGGAAAATAACAGATACATCAAGAACCTGCCACCATAATAGGCGGGTTCTTTCATTATAACGCGTTTAAGGGAGGAGAAGACAACGAGCCGTAATGGTGAAATGGTATATAAAACGATCATGTCTTTTGAAAAGGAAAGTAGATTTATTGTTGGGTTGGATGGGTTGAGCCGTTCAGGTAAAACAACAATCGCTTCTGAAGTGGCAAGCCTTCTAGCGCAATCAAACAAGCAAGTTTATCTGTTCCATATCGACGACTTCATTACAGTTAAAAAGGAGCGTTACCATACAGGTTACGAGGAATGGTATGAATATTACCAATTGCAATGGAATGCGGATTGGTTGCGGAAGCATTTGTTCCAATCGCTTAAGACAGAAACAAATTTGGTTCTCCCGCATTACCGAGCTGAATTAGATGAAATCGAAATGGTAAACCATGAATTGCCAAAAAAGTGTATCGTCTTGATTGAAGGCATTTTTTTGCAAAGGACGGAATGGAGTGACTGTTTTGATTATATGTTTTATGTGGATTGTCCTCGAACGGAACGGTTTTTAAGAGAAAAAGAAGAAGTGCAGGTTAAAGTTGAGAAGTTTCGCAGAAGGTATTGGAAGGGAGAAGATTACTATCTGAATCAAATAAAGCCTTTTCATAAAGCGGACTTCATCATCAAAGGATAGCAGGAGAATTTTTGAATGGCAAAAGAAATCCTGAACGGTTTGTTTTGTCTATGAATTTAGAAGGGCTATAAAGATTTAAATACTTTTGCTCAAGAAAAACTGTTCGTATTGGTTTAACAAACAATCCAGCTCTTGGCTATGCTGCAAGGTTGCAGAAGCTGTCAACCCATACTTGGAAGCGATGTTCACAAGTTCTTTGCGCTTTGTTTCAATAAGTTGCAGAAGTTCGTTTTTTGACACAGGAATAGTTCCTTTCTTGAAAAAGGTTCAATAGTGGGCCTTTTTAACTAACAAATTATGTAATTTACCCTAGTATATCTTTTTATGGTAATTAATTCAAATAAAAAGTTTATTATAAGATTAAACATTACTATTGTCATAGAATATACATAAATGAATGATTATCCTAAAAACCCTTAATTTGTTAATATAGGAGTAAGTTGTTTAAAAAGGAGGGGGAAAATTGGCTGGCTTAAATTTGTTTTGGGCTTTCGGAGCTGGATTTCTAAGTTTCGTATCTCCGTGTTCATTGCCTATCTATCCTGCGTTTCTTTCCTATATTACTGGGATGAGTGTCGCTGAATTAAAATCCGATAATGCCATGCTCAAGAGAAGAAGTATTCTACATACCTTGTTTTTTTTAGTGGGCTTTTCATTTGTATTTATTTTGCTTGGCTTCGGTACTTCATTCATTGGCCATTTTTTACGCAGTTATGAAAATGTCATCCGCCAGATTGGTGGAATTCTGATTGTCTTTTTCGGTTTGGTGATCATTGGTGTCTTTCAACCGAAATTTATGATGAAGGAGCATAAGCTATCTTTCAAAAATAGGCCAAGCGGCTATTTTGGAACGGTGCTGATTGGATTGGCCTTTTCACTTGGATGGACGCCCTGTACTGGTCCAATCTTGACGTCCGTCCTAGCGATGGCGGTGGATAACAGTGAAGATGCCATCATTTATATGGTAGCTTATGTTTTAGGTTTTGCCATTCCGTTTTTCATTCTTTCTTTCTTTATTGGACGTATGAAATGGATTAAAAAGCATAATGTCAAGATTGTTAAAATCGGCGGCTACATCATGATTATCATGGGTATTTTTCTATACTTCGATATGATGAACTATATCTCTTCTTTTTTTGTGAATAAAATTTTTAATGGCTGGAAAGGTTTTTAATTGACTGCGTCCATGTGTTTGAATATCTTCAGAATTCGAAAAATTGGTATTTTATCCTAGCTTTTGTAAACAATGTCGTATATTATTAAGAGATGATAGTAGAAAAGTAGGATTTTTCTTGTATATACTTCATTCTAAAACTGGCGTTAAGACTTTTCATTCAACTGTTGCCTAAATAAAAGGTACGTGAAGTGGTAGGGCAAGTGCCAGTATGAATCTGATTGGTTCAATGAATGATCAGTGGGGGATGAATGAACCCCATAGGTCACAGTTTCACTTTATTGTTTTTTAGCAGGGAGGATTAAAAGTGGCTAGGATACTCATAGTTGATGACGCGAAATTTATGAGGATGACATTATCGAATATATTAATGAAGGCACAGCATGAAATTGTCGGTGAAGCGGAGAATGGCAAACAAGCGGTTGAACTATATCGGGAATGCCTTCCTGATTTAGTGACGATGGATATTACCATGCCGGAAATGAGCGGTTTGGAAGCTGTTAAAGAAATTAAGCGGGAGTTCCCCCACGCCAAAATTATTATGTGTTCTGCCATGGGGCAACAGAAGATGGTTGTCGAAGCAATTGAGGCAGGGGCGAAGGATTTCATTGTGAAACCATTTGACGAAGTAAGGGTATCTGAAGCGATTAATCGGATCTTATTGTAATTGTAGAAGGACCTGGCAACCGTGTCAGGTTTTTTGGTTTTTTCAGAAAAATGTGGTAAGATGTAAGGGTATTATATAAATCTCCAACTGGTGGGAAAAAGTAATCGGATGGGGATTATAAGCGTATATTTTGTTTGGCGATGATAGGAGTGTGGATCATTTTGATATATATATCGACAGTGGTCGCTATTTTAATGGCTGTTTCAGTGATGGTGGTGCGCATGAAAGCATCCAAGAAACCGGTGAGCAGTAAAAAGATCATCTTGCCCCCGATTTTTATGAGTACTGGAGCGCTTATGTTCATATTTCCGTTTTTTCGGGTAACAGGTCCGGAAATCCTGGAGGCATTGCTGGTTGGTATGCTCTTCTCGTTGTTTTTGATTAAAACATCTAAATTTGAGATTGTTAATAATGAAATCTTCATGAAGAGATCAAAAGCGTTTGTTTTCATATTAATAGGTTTAGTATTAATTCGCTTAGTGGCAAAATTGATGCTGAGCAAATCGATAGACGTAGGGCAATTGAGTGGAATGTTCTGGATTCTCGCTTTTGGCATGATTGTGCCTTGGAGGGTTGCCATGTACGTTCAATACAAAAAAATGCACAGGGAAGTACAGTTCCTGTCACAATCAGAACCAATCAAAGCACCTTAAACGGGTGCTTTTTTATATTTGTTCCAACACAAAAAGCCTTTTTAAGAAAGGCCAGAGTTTTATTCCATTTTAACGGGCGTTATGATTTCCACTTGTCAAGATGAGCGAGAATTGAAAGCATATGCAGAAGATCAAATGCTAGTTAGAATCGATGTGGCTCAACTAGTGATGGATAGGGGTTGAAAATTCGCAGCGATAACAATGTTACTGTATGCAAAGGTATTGGCGGGGCTGTGTGGGAATCGAACCCACCAAAGACGACACGCGCCTCTCAGGTGATTTTGAAGATCATGGAGCGCACCAGCTACTCTTCCAACCCCAAGCAACAACGCTTTTAATTATACAAATAATTACGCGCAGTGACAATAGTTTTCAACTTGGTCCTGTAACAGAAGCTTCTTTCTCTTTATTGCCTTTTTTGGCAAATTAAGTATACCTATCAATCGGGATATAGTAAAATAAGAGATACATAGATGACGACCGGGGGTGTAAGAATGCTGGATGGGTGGTTTTTATGGTTTATCCTGCTATGGGTGGTGGTCCTTGCCGGCATGATGGGAATCGGCGGTTTTTTTATGTTCCGAAAGTTCCTAAAGAGATTGCCGAAAAATGATGGTTTATCAGATATGGACTGGGAAGAATACTATGTGAAGGAAACCCGGGATTTGTGGACACAGGACGCGCGGGAGCTGCTCAACGATCTTGTCAGCCCTGTACCGGAGCTGTTTCGTGATGTTGCCCGGCAAAAAATCGCTGGGAAAATCGGTGAGCTGGCATTGGAAGAAAAAGCCGCCAGCATAGAGGAAGACCATATCATCAGAGGTTATATTTTGGCTACGCCAAAGCGTGACCATAAGTTTCTGCGGAAAAAACTGAAGCAGAACCGTATCGATATCGGTATATATGAACATTTATTTTAATGCAATGGCTGTCTTTTTTCGCCTTCGGATGGGCGAAATCAGGCAGCTTTTTTTATGTTTCCATCTCTAAAGGCCCTGATTTTTAACTGGCAATTAGGAACGTACATTCTGTAATCTATCATCTTCTGCTATAATGAAGGATAGAATTATGAATGATCGAGGGGGGCAAATAGATGAAGTTCATCCATACGGCCGATTGGCATTTGGGGAAAATAGTCCATGGCATCTACATGACGGAGGACCAGCGTTATATACTCAATCAATTCCTGCGGATTGTAGAAGAAGAAAAGCCGGACGCAATTGTGATTGCAGGCGATTTATATGATCGTTCTGTCCCGCCGACAGAAGCGGTCAATCTACTTGATGAAATTCTTTTTAAAATGAATATTGAAATGGGTATCCCTATTGTGGCGATTTCAGGAAACCATGATAGTGCCGAGCGTTTATCTTTCGGTACTTCCTGGTATAAACACAGTCAGCTATTTATTAGTGGAAAAATGGAAGAAGAGATCAAACCTATCCATATTAAGGGCGTGAATTTCTATTGCGTGCCTTTTGCGGAGCCAGGCGTGGTCAAGCAGATTACGGGAAATGAACATATTGTTTCCCATCATACGGCAATGGAAGCCATTATAGAGGGCATTATGAAGAATCTGGATCCCAGCCAACCAAATGTTTTTGTTGGCCATGCATTTGTCGCGGGCGGAGAAGTCTCCGACTCAGAACGTACATTGTCAGTAGGAGGAACAGGCACTGTTTCCAGAGAGCTATTCAAGCCGTTTACGTATACGGCATTGGGCCATCTGCACAGTCCTGACGCAATTAACGATCCTTCTATCTATTATGCAGGATCGATCCTTAAATACTCATTTTCTGAATCTGCCCAACAGAAGTCAGTGAATATCGTGACGATTGAAGAGGACCATACCATGAACGTCAAGAAAGTGCCATTGGTGCCTCAATACGATATGCGAGAGCTGAAAGGATATTTTGATGAGTTGCTGGATCCAGCCTTTTACTCTTCCCAAAAGCGTGAAGATTACCTGAAAGTGACGTTGCTTGATCACGGGTCGATTATCGATCCGATCCATAAACTGCGGCAAGTTTATCCCCGTGTCATGCATTTGGAACGGAAATGGGATCTCTCCGATCAAAAGAATAAAAAAAGCTTTACTGTAAAAAAAGATAGAAATATGTCCGAGCTGCAGCTTTTTGAAAATTTTTATGAACAGATGACCGACAGGGAATTCGATGAAGAGAAAAGAAAATTGGTTGCATCGGTTATAGAAGAAGTAAAAAGAGAGGGCGATTATTAAATGAGACCGCAAAAACTTGTCCTTCAGGCTTTCGGACCCTATGCAGGCAAAGAAATCATTGATTTCACCCAATTGGAAAACCGCAATATGTTTGTTATTTCGGGAAAGACTGGAGCTGGGAAAACGACCATTTTTGATGGCATCTCGTTTGCCATATTTGGAAAAGCAAGCGGCGATGACCGCAGCGCACCTGATATGCGCAGCCATTTTGCCGACAGTTCTATTATGACGGAGGTTTCTTTAACTTTTCAGTTGCGGGAACGCACCTATCATATTTGGAGAAGCCCTATGCAGGAAAAACAAAAAAAATCGGGCGAAGGCTTCACGACAATCAATGCAAGGGCTGAATTGTTTGAAGTGAAAGACGGTGTAAAGGAACTTTTAGCAGCAAATGTGCGGGATGTCGATGAAAAAATCAAGGACATAATCGGATTGGATGCTGTCCAGTTCAAGCAAATTTTGATGATTCCCCAAGGCGAATTCAAAAAATTGTTAACCTCGGAAAGCAAGGAAAAAGAAAGCATACTCCAGAAACTTTTCCATACCCAAATGTATAAAAGAATGGAAGAAAAATTAAAAGAAAAAAGTTCTTTTCTGAAAAAAGAAGAGGAGAAAATTCAGCTTGAACTGTCTTCTTGTATAGAGGATATACGGTGGTTCGAGCAGGCAAGCGAACAGGAGGAAAATCCGGCCGGCACTTCCAAGGAGACCCTGTCAAGGCTGAAAAAAGACATTGAACGGACGGAAAGCCGGCTGGACGATCTGAAAATCCGCCAAAAAGAAGCGGAAAACAAAGAAAAAGCGATCAATGAACAGCTGTTTAAAGCGAACCAGATTGTTTCCATGTTCAAAGAAAAAGAGCAGCTGTCCGAGGCCAAAGAGCAGTTGGCGAACCAGCAGGAACAAATGAATAAGGATCAGGAAAGCATCAAATGGGCGCAGAAGGCATCCACTCTGGAAAAACAAGAACAATCTTATATTCGCATTGGCAAAAGAGTGAATGAATCAAAAAAACAAATTGAAGCCCTAAAGGCACGGGCGGAGCACGCAAAGTTGGCCGTTGTGTCTGCCCATGAACGGTACAAAGCGGAGGAATCAAAAAAAGAAGACCGTGAACGAGCAGCGAATGAATGGGTAAACCTTCAGGAAATGAAAAAGGATGTATTGGCCTTTACTCAATTGGAAGAGGAAACCCGCATGCAAAGCGAGGAATGGAAAAAAAACGCCCAAGCATTATCGATCCAGCAGCAAAAGTTGAAAGACTTGCATGAGGAGCTTGAAAGGCTTAAAGCACAAATAGCCGGCTGTGAAAAGGCGGATATGCTTTACGCACAGGAAAAACATATGGCGGAACAACTAGAGGAAGGCGCAGAATTGTCGAAGCAAATCGAACAGCAAATCGACAATATTAAGATCTTGCAGGAACAATTGAAAGAAAAAGAAGAGCTAATAACTGTTCAAAAAAACAAGGAGCAAGAGAGCGCTCAACAACTTGACCATTTGCAGGAACAATTATTCGCTTCCCATGCAGTCTTGCTTGCATCCCATCTCCGCGCTGGAGAGAGCTGTGCCGTATGCGGTTCAAAGGATCATCCGAATCCTGCCCGCCATCATGGCGGTGACGTAACCCAGGAAATGTATGATCGATTCAAAAGGAAGAAAGACGAGCAAACGGAGCTGCTGCAGAAGGCGCTTAGAGAATATGACCGCATGGCGCTCGAATTGCAAACATTAAGGGGTAATTGCCATAAAGACGAAGAGAAACTGCAAGCCATCGTCCGCAAACTTCATCTTGAGGGGGATGAGGTTAAACAGCAGTTGGAGGACGGGCTGGCCGCTTCAACAGATAAATTGAAACAGCTTGAACAGCAGATTGAACAATTGCCTGCATTGAAGGAAGCATTTGAAAAAAAATTCGAGATAGATAGACAGCTGCAGAAAACAGTCGAAGAACTGCAAGAAAAGGAATCAAAACAAAAAGAAAAACATATTCAACTAGAAACCAGATTGCAGTCAATGAAGGAAAGAGTGCCGGAATATCTTCGCTCATATGCCTCTTATGAGCAGGCCCTCCGTAAAGCAGAAGAGCTGAAAAACAAATTGCAACAACAGCTTGAACAGGCTCAAGGAGAATGGCAAAAACTGCTTCAGGAAGAAGCCAAGGTGAAAAGTACGCTTGAAGCAGAGGAGCGGAATATAGGGATGATGGAAACCGAGCTTAATGAACAGCGGGCGTTGTTCAAAACAGAGATGGAAAAGCAAGGATTCCAAACATATGCCATGTATGATTCAGCCAAGCGGACGGAAGAGGAGCTAAATGGCATGCAGGCTGCAATAGACGCCTATAACCGGGAGATGCAGCGCATCGCATCATTGCTGGCTGAGATGGAGAAGAAGCTTTCGAACGTTGCCATGCCGGATATCGAGGAAATTAAAGCGCAGTTACAAGCTGCTCAAGACTTGAATGCGGATTATCGGAGAAAAGTAAATGATCTTGCCATTCTGCTTGCGAATAATCTGCGGATTAATGGAAAGCTGTCTTCCGGCATTCTTAAACAGGACGAGCTGCAGAACCAATATAGACAAATCGGCCATTTATATGAAATCTCCAAAGGGCAAAATCCATTCCGCATTACCTTTGAAAGATTCGTATTGACGAGCTTTTTGGATGATATTTTGTTAGAGGCGAATGAACGCCTGACAAAAATGACGAGTGGCCGGTACAGTTTGATCCGCAAAGTTGATCCAACTCGGAAAAATATTCAGAGCGGCCTTGAATTATCTGTATTCGACCAGTATACGGGTATGGAGCGCCATGTCAAAACCTTATCCGGCGGAGAGAGCTTCAAAGCATCCCTTTCACTGGCGCTTGGCTTAGCTGCGGTTGTACAGCAAAATGCAGGAGGCATCTCACTCGAAACGATGTTTATCGACGAAGGATTTGGAACACTCGATCCGGAATCATTGGATCAGGCCGTGGAATCCTTGCTGGAAATTCAAAGCAGCGGCCGTCTCGTCGGCATTATTTCGCATGTGCCTGAGCTGAAGGAACGAATCGATGCCAGATTGGAAGTCAGGGGAACCCAAACAGGCAGCACAACTAAATTTGTTTTGAACTAATCAGAGGTGCATGAGCGTGAAAAAACATATAACAATCGGGTTGGCCGGGCATATCGACCACGGTAAGACCTCTTTGACTAAAGCGTTGACGAATGTGGATACAGATACCTTAAAGGAAGAAAAACAAAGAGCCATATCCATTGAATTGGGGTTTGCGCCATACAAGCAGACAGAAACCCAGTCCATCTCCATAATCGATGTACCCGGCCACGAAAAATTCATCAAAAAGATGATTGCCGGCGTTTCAGGGATAGATTGTGTTATTTTGACGGTTGCAGCCGATGAAGGGGTTATGCCGCAAACGAAAGAACATTTGGCTATTTTGCAGTATTTAGGAATTCCCGCAGGCATGGTGGCAATCACGAAGTGCGATCGGGTTGACAAGGAGTTTCTTGAAATCGTTAAGGAAGAAATACGGCTGGAATTGGAAGGAACCATTTTTGAAGGCGTGCCGTTGTATGAGGTGGACAGTCTTTCCAAAAGAGGAATCCCTGAATTGAAGGAGGCCATCGAACGTTATGCTGATAATGCGGTTCCCAAGGGGGCAGGCGGAGAGTTCCGCCTCCCAATCGATCAAGTTTTCACCGTGAAAGGGCAGGGGACGATTGTACGCGGAACGGTCAATGAAGGGCATTTAAGAGAGGGAGAAGACTTGTATATCTTGCCTTCGGGCAAAAAGACGAAAGCCCGGCAGCTGCAGGTCCACCATTCCTCCGTACCTGAGCTTTTGGCCGGACAAAGAGGAGCCGTCAATTTGGCGGGAGTGGACAGGCATGAAGTGAAACGGGGGGATGTGTTGGTTGGCTCTAAGCATATGGCAACCACCGACTGTCTGGATGTGTCGCTATCTTTTGCTTCGGAGCTAAGCCATGCAGTGAAGCAGCGAATGCCGATTGCTTGCTATATCGGAACCTCGGAAGTACTGGGAAGAATTGTTTTTTTCGACCGCAATGAACTGGGGGACAAAAGGGAGGATATCCTTTGCCAATTAAGGCTTGAGCAACCGGTCGTTGCCAAAAGGGGGGATCGGGTCATCATCAGGCGCCCTTCTCCGCAGGAAACCATAGGCGGAGGTTGGGTAATCGATCCGTATGGGGAAAAGTACAAATATGGGGAAGAAACCATCGCGGCACTGGCGAAAAAGCGAGAGAGCAATAACTCGGAGCGGGTTTCTCTCGTTTTGCGCAAGCAGCGGGCACTGACCGCAGAAGAATTGTCACTCTATACATCCGTCCCGATCGATGAGATCAACCAAATCATTGAAGAATCGGAGTCGATATGTGCAGTCAATCCCGAGTTATTCATGCATAGCCAAGCAATCGAAGAAGGAACAGCGGACATTGTTGTGCTTCTTGAAGGCTACCATCGCAAGCACCCGATGAAACCGGGTATGCCGAAAGCAGAACTGCTCCAAAAGTTGGAGAGCCAATTTCATCCTGTAGTGTCTGACTTTTTGCTGAAAAATGGTAAAGATGATAAATGGACAATCACAGAACAGCATGTAGCACAACAAGGATTTTTGCCTTCCGTTCCGGATTCCTGGGCCAAAAAAGCGGAAAATATGCTTGGAGAAATCAGGAGGGATGGTGTGGCTGTCACTTATTTTGGTGTGTATGCAAAAAGGCAGCATATTCCGGACTCTATTGCCAGTGAACTGAAGGCTTTTTGGCAGGAGCAGGGTCTTCTAGAACACCTGGCAGGCGATTATTATATCCATCGTTCTTCTTTTACAGAGGCTTTAGAAAAATTGCGCAAAGGCACCGCGATTAAGTTTACGGTCACTGAGGCAAAGGACATTCTCGGCCTTTCCAGAAAGTACATGATTCCTTTCCTTGAGAAGCTTGATGAAAAGCAAATCGCTTGCCGGGAAGGGGACTTCCGGACATGGCTTTAAAGCTATGTTAAAAAGGGATGGAGGAACCATAATTTTACCTTTTAAAGGTTGGGTGATTATGGTATCATGAATGGGAACATAGGACGAAAAGGGCCCTTCCATTATGGAGGGGCCCTTTTCACTTTATTCCATTTTAATGGGCGCTAAATCTTCAGCTTTTAAGTGGGAGTCTTTGCGCCAATAAGAATCGATTGCTTCAATTGCTGATCGGGGGGAGTTGAATGAAGATCCCCACCAATCACATTTTTTATCTTCCTGACTTTACTCTCAGCATAGGCTGTTTTTTCTCTTCCACATATCCAATAATGCTTGCCATCTGCTTCTTGGCATGCATCTCTTTGCAGTAAGATTCAGCTTCCATCCGCGGCATCGAGATCAGCAAGCCGCCAGATGTAACGCTGTCGCAAATGGCCAATTGCTGCGGCAAAGAAAGCTGTCCGTCATATACAGCCTTCCCGGAGAGCCATTCATGGTTTGCCTTGCTGCCCCCAGGAACGACGCCTTCTTCAGCCAACTTGATGGTCCCTTCAAGAAACGGGATATCATCAAAGGAAATGACCATGCTCACACCGCTTCCTTCTGCCATTTCACTGGCATGCCCGAGCAGGCCGAAACCGGTAATATCCGTAACGGCATGCGGATGGTAAGAGCGCAGGCAATCGGCGCTGATTTTGTTCAATGCGGCCATTGTCTCTGTGACAGCCTGTTCTTGCTCTCGGGTCACAGCATTTCTTTTTATGCCGGTCGTTAAAATGCCCACTCCCAGCGGTTTTGTCAGAACAAGCACATCTCCCGGCTTAGCGCCAGTATTTTTCCAGATGTGATCCGGATGGACTGTTCCAGTCACCGAAAGCCCGAATTTCGGCTCTTTATCGTCGATGCTGTGGCCGCCAACCGTCACCGCTTCCGCTTCCACTACTTTATCGGATGCCCCGCGCATGATTTCAGAGAGGATATCCGGACCGAGCGTTTTGATCGGATAGGCGACGATATTCATCGCAGTCCGCGGAATGCCGCCCATAGCATAGACATCGCTTAATGCATTGGCAGCAGCTATTTGGCCGAACATATAAGGATCGTCCACAACAGGCGTAAAGAAGTCGACCGTTTGAATAAGGGCGATCTCTTCAGTAAGTTTAAATACTCCAGCATCATCAGCCGTTTCGTTTCCTACTAATAGCTGAGGATGCTGCGGTTGTTTGGGTAAATTGCGCAAAACTTGCGACAAGTCCTGAGGACCAATTTTGCATCCTCAGCCAGCTTTTGTCGACAAAGAAGTCAAGCGTACGCATTCCTCGTTCATAGGTGGCACCTCCTGTGGATTGTTATGTAACTAATTAAATACTCTCCTATTATACAACAAAAAGACGAGGCAATGTCTTTGTATGATTTGATACAACAAATCCCATTATAATCTCTTCTTATTTACGCTTCTTTTGAAGTGGAAATTCAATGATCGGTGGCGAATGAATGATAACCTCCATCGATCCACGTTTCGTTTTATTCCTTTTTCGTCTTTATAATGGTTATGCATACAAATGGAGGTTCTATCTGGTAAGAGATATTTTCCTCGGAAAGCAGCATCGGCAATTCCAGCCGGCGTTCGAGTAAGGGTCCTGCTTCTTTGGAGAACTGAATCAATAAAGAAGAGTTTTCGCATAGGATACCGACCTTGTTTTGACGGCCGGGTTGCTCTGCATCGATTTCATACCTATCAGGGAACTCATATAAAAAGACTGGAAACGTGCATGTATCTAGATAAGAGGCGAAGGGGTCCTCTTTATATGCTTGCAGCCATTCTTCGAAATGGGGGAACGAATACAGTTCGCTGTTCATGGGGATTCCTCCTTTTGCCCATATTATGCGAAGCTTGTGATTCGGTGAGGATGGTATACTATTAGTAGAGTACACTTGAACGGAGGATACAGTTTGAAACCATACATAAAGCAGATACCGGCTATCCATAAACTGCAAAAAGAGAAACGTTTCCATGATTTTATTTCCTTGAATAAGTTGCATGAAAAAAAAGCGACAGAGATTGTAGGGAAGATGGTAGCGGAAGCCAGAGAGCTGATTTTGACAGATCGCTGGACTGGCCCTGCACCCGGAAATTCCTCGTTTACGGATGAAATTTTCAATATGTGCCAGGCTTATGTAAATACCCATTATGCATACCGTTTGCGAAGAGTGGTCAACGCAACCGGTACAATCCTGCATACAAATTTGGGCCGGGCGAGGCTGAGTGAGGCGGCTATCGAGCATATGGCCGACGTTGCCCGCCACTACAGCAATCTTGAATATTCTATACCGAAAGGCAGCCGCGGTTCGCGCCATGACCTAGTCGAGGATTGGATCAATGAATTGACGGGAGCGGAAGCATCCATGGTAGTTAATAATAACGCCGCAGCAGTATATCTTATATTGAATGCCTTGGCCAAGGAACAAGAAGTGATTGTTTCAAGAGGGCAATTGATTGAAATCGGCGGTTCATTCCGTGTCTCTTCTATTATGGAAGAAAGCGGCGCCATCCTTGTGGAAGTAGGTACAACCAATAAGACACATCCTTATGATTATGAAAACGCCATTTCCGGCCAAACCGGCATGATCATGAAGGTCCATTCGTCCAATTTTAAGATGATTGGATTTACGGAAGAAGTGGGCCGGGAGGAGCTTGCCCGCATCAGCCGCCAAAACGGCTTGGTGTTCTATGAAGATTTGGGGAGCGGGGTCCTTACTGATTTTAGTGATCAAAACATCGGTGAAGAGCCAGTGGTACGACAAGTATTGGAGCAGGGGTGCGACCTGGTTTCATTCAGTGGCGATAAACTGTTGGGGGGGCCGCAGGCAGGAATTATTGCGGGAAAAAAAGCATGGATTGACAAACTGAAAAAAAGCCAGCTTGCAAGAGTCCTCCGTGTAGATAAAATCACACTTGCCGCTCTAGAAGCAACGCTGCTGGATTACTTGAAATCATCTAGGGACGAAACCGCTATTCCAACCGTACAATCCATCCGGGCTGAATACAGCGACCTGCTGCCTCGCGCTAAAGATTTGCAGCTATTGATTCGACAAAGCCTTCCTACAGCCGAGGCGGACATCATCAAGGTCGATAGTGCGATTGGAGGCGGAACCATGCCGGGTGTCGTTAGGGAAAGCCCCGCAGTAGCCGTTTCTTTCAAAACGATGCAGGTAAGCGAAGCCGAGGAACTATTAAGAACGCACACTCCGCCTGTTGTGGCCCGCGTCCAGCATAATACACTCATTTTCGATGTAAGGACCTTGGATGATTCAGATTTGCAAATCATCGCAGAAGCTTTGCTCTTATGCAAATAAAGCAATCAAGCAGGGGATTGAAACCCTGCTTGGCGTTTTTACATATCGTGATGGGAATGGTGCTTTTGGCGGCTATGATTGCGGTTTTTGACTTTATGCGATCCGCTCATCGGTTCCTGCTGGCCGGATTGATGCTGTTTCTTATTGTTGTTTTTTTCATTTTGATTGCTCATATGATGCCTCCTTTTATGTTTATCTTTTGCTTTTTTGCCGGCTTGCATGTGAAGCATTTGTACCCAATTTGTTTGGAAAATGGCAAATGAACAATAAGCGTTTTTCTGTCAGCCAAGAGAGACTTGACAGTTGCTTTTTATATGGGTAATTTGGATGAGTAATGAAAAAATAAAGCAGTGGAGGAACACAGCCTATGACAGCAAAAGATTATTCAACCGTTGTGCATGAAAGGCGTTCAGTGCGAAAATATGACTCATCCTATAAATTGGACAGAGCTTTGTTGGACGAAATATTGGAAGAAGCTACTCTGGCACCATCGTCCCGAAATTTGCAGCCATGGAGATTCATCGTCATCCAAGATCAGGAATTAAAGAAAAAAATCCGCTCCTGCGCCTATAACCAAGAGCCGTTAGAAACAGCATCCGCCGTGATTGCCATCATCGCTGACTGTGAGATGTACCATAATGCATTGAAAATCTATAGAAGCAAGTTTGATCAAGGACTGATGGATGAAGTAACCATGCAGCGTCAAATAGATGGAATCGAGCAATTGGTGCCCCATACTTCATTTGCAACCCGTCTCAATATCGCCACTTTTGATTGCGGATTGGTCAGCATGCAAATTATGCTCGGGGCTAAAGCAAGGGGATTGGACACAGTGCCAATCGGGGGCTTTGACCATGAACAGGTGACTGAAGCGCTTGATTTGGACGCAACGCGTTATGAACCCATCCTGTTGTTGCCAATCGGCAAAGCGGAACAGCCTGGATTCGAAACGACTCGATTGCCTTTATCGGATATTGTCGATTATAGATGAATGGAAAAGACAGAGCCAAGGAAGGTTCTGTCTTTTTTAATGATAACAAATGGATCTGCCAAGGACCGTTATTTTAGTTGAATGCTTTTTAAAAATAGTTTCGCCAGGAAATAAACGTAAAAAATATCAGAAAAAAGGACAATAAAACCCTTTATGTTCCCGTTTTATGGAAGTATATTCGAATTGTGATAAGAAAAACTTATCAAGCACAATAACTTTCTTGTTATTTACTTATAGTCAAAACTTTTGTACACTTTAATTGGAAGAAAAGTAGGATGGGAGAAATGACCGAACTTTTCGACATTTTGGATTTTTTTCCTTTATAATTGGGTTATAGCCTGGCGATATATGTCGCTGTGCGTCTTTTTTATGACTTATTATAATTCGGAAGATTAGAGGGGGAACGAGGTATGGGGAAACATGATGTATTTAAAGCGCGCTCTTCTTTTGAAGTGAATGGAAAGCGCTATAATTATTACCGCTTAAGCGCTTTGGAAGAAGCGGGTGTCGGTGCAGTATCAAAACTGCCATACTCAGTGAAAGTGCTGCTTGAATCTGTTCTTAGACAAGTAGACGGCAGAGTCATCACCAAAGAGCATGTGGAAAACTTGGCAAAATGGGGAACAAACGAGCAAAAAGAAGTGGATGTGCCATTCAAGCCATCACGTGTTATTCTCCAAGACTTTACAGGTGTGCCGGCTGTCGTGGATTTGGCTTCCATGCGCAAAGCGATGGCTGACCTAGGCGGAGACCCGGACAAAATCAATCCGGAAATTCCGGTTGATCTGGTCATTGACCACTCTGTACAAGTTGATAAAGCGGGAACTCCTGATTCACTTAAAGTAAATATGGATTTTGAATTCCAACGTAATAATGAGCGTTACCAATTTTTGAGCTGGGCCCAAAAATCATTTGATAATTATCGTGCTGTTCCGCCTGCTACAGGTATCGTCCATCAGGTTAACCTTGAGTATTTGGCGGCGGTTGTCCATGCGGTGGAAAACGCTGAAGGCGAATTTGAAACCTTCCCTGATTCATTGGTTGGTACAGATTCACATACGACTATGATCAACGGGATTGGCGTTCTTGGCTGGGGAGTAGGCGGCATCGAAGCAGAAGCAGGCATGTTAGGCCAGCCATCTTATTTCCCTGTTCCTGAAGTCATCGGTGTGAAGTTGGTAGGCAAGCTTCCAAGCGGCGCCACAGCTACGGATTTGGCTTTGAAAGTGACTCAGGTCCTTCGCCAAAAAGGGGTAGTTAATAAATTTGTCGAATTCTTCGGGCCAGGTGTAATGTCGTTGCCGCTTGCGGACCGGGCGACAATCGCCAATATGGCGCCTGAATACGGCGCAACTTGCGGGTTCTTCCCGGTTGACCAAGAAGCGCTTGACTATATGCGTCTAACCGGAAGAGACGAAGAGCATATTAAAGTGGTTGAGGAATATTGCAAAGCAAATGGTTTATTCCTATCAAGCCAAAGCGTTGATCCAACGTATACAGATGTTGTGGAAATTGATCTTTCATCAATTGAAGCCAATCTTTCAGGCCCTAAACGCCCTCAAGATTTGATTCCTTTGAGCATGATGAAACAATCGTTCGAGGAAGCGTTGAGCACTCCAATGGGCAACCACGGTTTCGGAATGGACGCAGCCGATCTCGATAAAGAAATCACTGTTCCTTTCTCTGAAACAGAAGAAGTGAAAATGAAAACAGGTGCTGTGGCGATTGCTGCGATTACAAGCTGTACAAATACATCCAATCCGTATGTGCTTGTAGGTGCAGGTTTACTGGCTAAAAAAGCAGTAGAAGCTGGACTTCATGTGCCTGCCTATGTAAAAACATCACTTGCGCCGGGATCTAAAGTAGTAACAGGCTACCTGAATAACTCAGGATTGACTCCATACTTGGAAACACTGGGATTCAATACGGTCGGTTACGGCTGTACAACATGTATCGGCAACTCCGGTCCATTAGCGCCTGAAATCGAAAAGGCTGTAGCTGAATCTGATTTGCTGGTTACATCTGTCCTTTCCGGTAACAGAAACTTTGAAGGCCGTATCCATCCGCTTGTAAAGGCGAACTATTTAGCTTCACCTCCATTAGTGGTCGCTTATGCATTGGCAGGAACTGTGAATATAGACTTTAATAATGAACCGATTGGCAAAGATACTGCCGGCAATGATGTCATGCTGAAAGACATTTGGCCTTCTGCTGAAGAGATTAAAGAAGTGGTTTCTAAAACAGTTACACCTGAATTGTTCAAAAAAGAATATGAAACAGTATTCAGCGACAACGAACGGTGGAATGAAATCCAAACAGGCAATGAACCTTTGTATGGCTGGGACGAACAATCTACCTATATTGCAAATCCACCATTCTTTGAAGGCTTGCAGCCAAATGCCGGTACTGTAGAACCGTTGCATGCATTGCGCGTTGTCGGCAAGTTTGGTGACTCAGTCACAACTGACCATATTTCTCCGGCTGGCGCCATCGGCAAAAACACTCCGGCAGGCATTTACTTGCGCGACAATGGTGTTGAGCCTCGGGACTTTAACTCATATGGATCCCGCCGCGGAAACCATGAAGTCATGATGAGAGGCACATTTGCCAATATCCGCATCCGTAATGGCATTGCTCCAGGAACAGAAGGCGGCTACACAACTTACTGGCCAACAGGCGATGTGATGAGCATATATGATGCTTGTATGAAATATAAGCAAGACGGTACAGGTTTGATGGTAATCGCAGGCAAAGACTATGGCATGGGATCATCTCGTGACTGGGCTGCGAAAGGTACGAACCTACTGGGCATCAAGACAGTAATCGCTGAAAGCTTTGAGCGGATCCACCGTTCAAACTTAGTGTTGATGGGTGTGCTTCCTTTGCAATTTAAACAAGGCGACAGCGCAGAAACACTAGGTTTGACTGGCAAGGAAACATTCGAAGTGGCAGTTGACGAGTCTGTTAAACCCCGCGATTACGTCAAAGTTACGGCAACTTCAGAAGAAGGAAAAGTAACAGAATTCGAAGCGCTTGTTCGTTTTGACAGTGAAGTTGAAATCGACTATTACCGCCACGGAGGCATCCTTCCAATGGTATTGCGCGACAAACTGCAAACACACGATAAACAAGAAGCTTAATATAGAAGAAAAGCCTGCAGGCAAAAAATCTGCAGGCTTTTCATATATGCGGAAAAAATAGGCCAAAAAACGGCATAGATATACACCCCCTTTGAAAAAATGGGGGTGTTTAAGTATGCTCAATCATACAAGATAGGAAATTTTTCAGGAATTTATACATTTAGGCCGTTCTATCTGGCGCTAAATAGGAGATGGTTGAAAAATCTGTGGCTTATTGTTTCACTTTTTATGATATCTTGCAGAAGATACGTAGATGTTCATAATATTAGTTCAAAATTAAAGATGTTCCAAATTATCAATAGCTTTAAAAAAAGAACATATTATATGCTCTCAAAGGGGTTATAATGATATTTCATTCTTTTCCGGCAAGCCGTAATAGACCATATAATGATCTATAGCATCCGTCTTCACGTATTGTGCAAAATGGGTGTTCGATGTGGCGTCGGCCATGATATAAACTTCCTGTGCTTCTCTTATGAGTGATTTTGCCTCAGTGCCATCCATAATTCTATTATCGCCTTTGTGTTTTCGAATGCTTGCTCTTTTAATTTTTTTTCCGTTCGTGAAGTAAATATCAATATATAAGAATTTCCAATTCAAAGCTACATGAATTCGTTTTTCGAGCCGTGCTATTTCATTATTGATCAATTGCTTGGTGATTTGATTATGGACACGATCGAGATCCGCTTTCAATAAGGCAATGTCATGAAGCAATTGCTCGTGTTCTAGTACTGTGGTTGTCATGTGAATCTCCCTTTGCATTCTTTTAATAACGGGTGCCAAGATTCCCACTTGCACAACAAGCGACGAGGAAGTGGGAGATCAAGCGCCAATAGTGTCAGGTGAGGGATGACTAAAAGCGCCCACCGATCAAAGTTTTTTGCATAATCGTTTTAACGTTTTCACTATTCACTATTATATCGCCCTTTTTATCCTTCCACAAAGAAAAGACCTTAACGGAAAGACAGCTTTTTTGCAGAAAAACGATGGGAACCGAAAAGCCGGTAGGAATATTATTCCAAGAAGGCGAATTGATATGAGTAGCCGTTCTAGCAAAGGCAGAAAGGGGAAGTGAGATGGAAACAGTGCTAAATAGGCAAAAGACGAAACGAAAAGGGAAGAAAATAATGATTTGGAGTGCCGCTGCGTTGCTTGTACTGATTGTTGCGGCCGTTATTGCCGGCAATCTATTCTTATCCAAAGGGCTGCCAAAAACAGAAGGAAGCCTAACGTTAAGCGGCCTGCAAACACAAGTATCCGTAACCAGGGATGCATCCGGCATACCGCATGTATATGCAAAGAGCGACCATGATTTATATATGGCTCAAGGGTATATCCAAGCCCAAGACCGCCTTTTTCAAATGGACCTCAGCAGAAGGCAGGCATCTGGCAGGCTGAGTGAAGTAATCGGAAAAGCGATGGTCGACAAGGATAAATTTTTTCGGACAATCGGTCTTAGAAGGGCTGCAGCCGCTTCATATGATGCATACACACAGGAAGGCAAGGACATATTGGGTTGGTTCGCTGAAGGCGTCAATCTATATATGAAGGAAGCAGAAAGTAAAGGGAAACTTCCAGTTGAGTTTTCTATATTGGGCTATAAACCTGAGCCCTGGTCGCCAGTCGATTCGCTTACCATCGGGAAATATATGGCCTTTGATCTTGGGGGCAATTGGGAAGACCAGGCGTTCCGGCAATACTTGCTTCAAAATTTCCCTAAAGAAAAAGCATATGATTTGTTTCCTTCTTATCCGAAAGATGCTCCGTATATCATCAGCAAAAGTGATTTGGATATCGGAAAAAGCTTTGCCGGCGCAATCATTCCTCCTGAATTGAATGGCAGCAATAACTGGGTTGTCAGTGGGAAAAAAACGAAAAGCGGCAAACCCTTATTGGCTGATGACCCTCATCTTGCTCTCGCAACACCGGCGATTTGGTATCAGATGGAGCTGAAATCGCCATCTGTTCATGTCAGTGGAGTTATTTTCGCCGGCATACCCGGCATTATTCTCGGGCATAATGAACAAATTGCCTGGGGTGTAACGAATACCGGGCCGGACGTTCAGGACCTCTATATTGAAAAAAGAAGCGATACGAATCCGACAGAATTTCTTTACAACCATAAATGGGAAAAAGCAGAAATCATCTCTGAACCCATTAAAATTAAAAAAGCGAAAACGATTGATTACGATGTTACGGTTACCCGGCATGGGCCGGTCATTTCGGAGTTTGCGGGGAAAAGCGGCAGCGGCCAAGCGCTTGCTTTGCGCTGGACGGCTTTGGACCCTTCCGCTGAGTTAGAAGCTATTATCAATATGAATAAGGCAGATAGCTGGAACGCCTTTGAAAAAGCGTTGGAAAAGTTCCGCACTCCTGCCCAGAATTTTGTATTCGCTTCTAAAGACGGTACGATCGCTTACAAAGCGAATGGCAATATTCCAATCAGGAAAAAGGGCGATTCCATGTTGCCGGTACCTGGATGGAATGATGAATACGAATGGAAAGGTTTTATCCCATTCGACGAATTGCCACGGCTTGTAAACCCAACAGAAGGGTTTATTTCCACTGCTAATAATAAGGTGATTTCCGATGACTATCCTTACCATATCAGCCATAACTGGGCGCAGCCATACCGGCAAATGAGAATACAGGAAGTCCTGAAGAAGAATCCTTCGTTGGAAGCCAAACATATGAAAGAATTACAAAGCGATGTGAAAAATCTCCAGGCTAAAGAATTTGTTCCCTTATTCCTAAAAACGCTCGAAGGATCAAAGGATAAAGAAGTAAGCAATGCGCTGAAAATCTTGGGGAAATGGGATTATCAGGACAAAAAAGACCAGGCTGCACCGCTCATCTTCAATCTATGGATTAACCAAATCCAGGCGATATTATTTGAAAAACAGATTCCGGAGGATACATTCAAACTCTTCAACGGCCGAAAGCAAGCTGTTGATCAGCTGTTGAGAAGAGCGCTTGAAGGCAACCCCGGACCGTGGATAAATGAGCAGGGAGGTATTAAGCTTGTTTTGGAAAAATCGCTCAAAGCCACCTTGCATGACATCCAAAAGGAACAAGGAAAAAAGATGGGCGATTGGAGCTGGGGAGATTTCCATAAGATTTACTTTAACCATCCATTATCCGCTGTTTCACCTTTGAATTTTATATTCAATTCCCAAGGAGGGATCCCGGCCAATGGAAGCGGTGTGACCGTCCAGGCAGCCGGATTTGAACCAGAAGGGACTGTGGACCATGGCGCTTCATGGCGCTTTGTGGCAGATTTGAATGATTTGTCAAAGTCCTACCAACTGGTCGGGCCCGGCCAATCGGGACATGTAAAAAGCAAATGGTATCACGATCAGATGGAGGATTGGGTGAAGGGTAACTACCATACCACCTACTTAAATGAAAAGCGGGGCGAAACGTTAGTTCTTAAGCCTTAAACCAGTATACAGAGTGCAAGCCGCATGGCAGGCATTCAATTCATCCAGTTTCACGGGGCGCAATGGCCTCTTACTTGAACGGGAAAAGTGGGAGGCCAAGCGTTAATTAGAATTAAGATTGGTAACCCCCCTCCGATCAAAGATTCACTTTATCATGTCTATTCCCCATTCTGGCACATAGTATGGAAATAAATGTTTGTCCGTTGTGGCTGTGTGAGATAAAATATGGAGTAGTAAGGGGAAAGGGGGAATAGGGTTGGCGAAGAAAATTCTAGGAGGGGCTATTCTGGTCTTTTTGATTGCTTTGGCCATTATACAGGCGCTGGACCATAAAGAAGCAGCTCAGCAAGAAAGCTTGCCAGGATTGGCAAAAGGGGTTGTTGCACCGGCGTTCACGCTGAAAAACCTGAATAAAAAAGAGATAGCCCTTGAATCCTACCGCGGGAAAAAAGTCATCTTGAATTTTTGGGCAACATGGTGTCCTCCTTGTAAAGATGAGATGCCGGATCTGCAGAAGTTTTATCAAAAATTTAACGAAGATGTAGAAATCATTGCAATCAATAATGACCCGTATAACGATGTAGCAGGTTTTGCGAAACAATATGGCCTTACTTTTCCTATTGTTTTGGAAGACCGCACACAGGTAACGGAAACATATCAGGTAGCAGCGTTCCCTTCCACCTATTTTATCGATGAAAAAGGTTTGATTACATATAAGCATATCGGCCAGATTTCGTATTCCGAGCTGGTAAAACGCTATAAAGAAATGTAGAGTGAAATACCTTTATTCCCTTAAGGCTTCCGTGATGGAAGCCTTTTTTGTCTAGCTAAGCAGGCACATCTGAATACCTGCTATATGCTTGTTTTTTCATTTGCTTAAACGGTTGATGACTGAACCGTGAAAATAAATCAAAATAAAAAAATATATAAGTTATATAAAAATTTGACTTTTGACAATAATAAATACTACAACACAGGAAACGAGGGATGAAGGAATGAAACGTAAGAGAAAAATATCGTTTGAGGACTTGGTATTAGAAAATAAAATAGAATTGTTAAAGGATCGGCAGGCGATCGAACGCATTGAGACAAAGCTGGAGAAGAAGCATCTTCAAAAAGCAGAATAAGGTTCGCATGTTTCCCTTCCTTTCGTGAACAATAAACAGGGAAGGAAGGTGATGTCACATGGGAAACCCCAAAAAGCATCCTCAAGATTTCGTGCCTAACCATATCGGTACACAGAACCGGGCGGCAGGCGGCAATAAGGGCAAAAAAATGCAGGACCCTACAGGGAGACAGCCGCAAGTGATCCAGACTAAGGGAGAATAAGTATTTGATGAGATAAAGCCATCTTTCAGCATGGAAGGATGGCTTTATCTTTGTTCGTTGTATTGGCGCTAAGACTTCCACTTCATTTGCGGCAAGAAGAACAAACTTTTCCTTTATCAAAGGATTCAGTATGTAACGCCGGGATGCGGTCTATGATAAAATAGCTAAGACAGTGTACAGAAGGGAGAGAGGATATGTTCATCTCTAAAAAAGAAGTGCAAGTCCGCTATGCGGAAACAGACCAAATGGGCGTTGTGTATCATGCAAACTATATTATATGGTTGGAATTAGGCAGAACCCAGATTGTAGAGGATTTAGGCTTCCGTTACGCAGATATGGAGAAAGACGGAATTGTTTCGCCTGTGATGGATGTCCAAATTTCATATAAAAAACCAATGACATATGGTGAGACAGCGACAGTACATACATGGATTGAAAAGTATAATGGTGTGAAGACCGTATACGGTTATGAAATCTATAACGAACAAAATGACCTGGTGGTGACAGCCACAAGTACACATGCCTGCGTAAGAAAAGATACCTTCCGGCCGATTTCCCTCAAAAGAGAATATCCAGAATGGCACAAAGTGTATGAAGAGAACAAGAAGCAATAGTAATCAAAAAAAGAAGACTTCCTTTTTGGAATCTTCTTTTTTTTGATTACTTAACAGTAAATACAGGCTCATCTTTTTTAGCGTTATAATCGACATATAAATCTTTGTTGTCAAAATACCATAGGTCGCTTTCATCAATAAAATAGAGAATATTATTTTTTTTAACCTCTGCGGCGGCATTGATTGGCTTTTCCAATTGGATCCCCAGTGAAAAACCAGCTTGAATGGTGCTTTCCCCTCCATAACGGGCAAAGAATCTCACACTGTCTCCATTTTTGAGGCCTAATTCATCCTGATACCATGTTGCCGCTTGATCTGTTATATAAATATTCATGAAAACTGTCCCCTTTCATTATCCTATGGTTGTTCTTATATTATAGTAGAAAATACGATAAAAAGGAAAGTTATATCCTTTTTGCTGCATACTGCTTATCATGGATTTTTTGATACAGTGCCTGAAAACAGGTGATACAGAATAACTACTGACTTGTTTCGTTCGATTGCATACAAACTTTTTATTTTTTTCTGCCAGCATTCATTTTATGGCCGATTTTCCGATAGTAAAGATAAAGATGATGATCTATATCCTTGTGCTAATTTGTCTTCTCGTAATGCTAAGTACAGATTAGGCAACAATTAACTATCTATAATCGGGGTAAAGGGAGAATTGTATTCATGGGGTTATTCACAAAAACGAAAACAGAGAGCATAAAATGGCTTGTTAAAGCGGAAGAAGCACATTATGAGTTGGCAATCGATGATTCCCAAGCAACTTTGCAATTGAATATGATCGGCTTGGAAGAAGATGACTTAAAACTGTTAAGCGCTTTTCAGCCGGTGGTAAGAGAAAATATCATAGCGGTGGTAGACCGTTTTTATTCAACCATTCTTACCGTACCCGAACTTCGGGAAATTATCGAAAAACACAGTACGATTGAAAAAATCAGGGCTACCTTCAGCAAGCATATTATAGAAATGTTTAATGGCACAATAAATCAGGAGTTCCTGGAGGTAAGGCATAAAGTGGCAAGGATCCATATCAATGTGGGGCTAAAACCGAAATGGTATATTTCCTCTTTCCAGAATATGCATAATGAATTGAGCAAGATTGTTTTTAAGAATGCCGCTAACCCGGAAGACCAACAGGCTTTGATTGCAGCAATCAGTAAAATATTGAGTTTTGAGCAGCAGTTGGTCTTGGAGTCTTATGAAAATGAAAGGACAAAATCCAGTGAGGCGGCATTCAGACTCATCAGGGAAGAAGTGAAAGGGCAGATTATTTTGATTGCCAGTGAGCTCGCTATGCACAGCAATCGGACGAATGAAGCGATGAAAACGATGGCCACAAAATCAAAAAGTTTTATGGACCTTGTCAATAAGACCACTAAGCAATCACATCATTCGAGAGATCTTGCCACTGAAGGACAAAGCAGGTTAAAAGAATTGACGGAAAAAATCCTGGCGCTTTCTGCGCATACCAATGATGTGGAACAGGCCATTGAATCGTTGAATATGTCATTGGAACAAATCGGAGGGTTTGTTGGCACAGTGCAGGATATCGCCGACCAGACCAATTTACTTTCTCTTAATTCAGCGATCGAAGCTGCGCGGGCTGGCGAGCATGGTAGAGGCTTCGCAGTTGTGGCCGATGAAGTCCGGAAGCTTGCCGACCAAACGAAGAAATCGATTTCTGAAATTTACAGTATCGTACAGACATCGACAAATTATATGAATGAAGTCATTTCTTCGATTAGTAAGGTGCAAGATGTCATACAAGCCGGAGAGAAAGAGTCAGCCCAAACCCAAATGTCCTTTAACAATATTATCGCTTCCATGGATGATAGCCTCGAAGGAAACCATACGATTCAACAGCAAATCATAAATGTTATTTCCCTCATAGATGAAGTGGAGCAATCAATGATGACGGTTGCCGGACAGGCGGAAACATTGAATAGTACGGCAACGTCCCTATAAACAACAAGAGCCTGGCATACATAGATGCCAGGCTTTTGTTTAAATATGGTGTTTCAAGGCCTACAAATGCAGCAGGAAAGCCCTGAAAATGGCTACATAAAAGTAATTTTAGGTTCGGTTCCATCCTTGATTCTCTGGATATTAGCACGGTGTTTGTAAATGATAAAGACCGTTAGGATGACCATGATGATAATCAAAGGAATATCCCACACGACCAGTGAGCAGATTAAGCCTGCGACAGCAGAGATCATGCTTGATAAAGATACATACTTTGATAGATACAATGCAAGGAAAAAAGTCACGAATAAGATTAGAAAAATAACGGGTGCGTATCCTAGAACGACACCGGCGGATGTGGCGACTGCCTTGCCACCGCGGAAGCCGGCGAAAATCGGATACATATGCCCGAAAACAGCCGCAATTCCTGGGATCAAGGGATGCAGGTCGATATGTAATAAATAAGGCAATAAAGCTGCCAAAGTCCCTTTCAGGATATCCATAATCGTCACAGTGAAACCTGCTGTTTTGCCTAAGGTTCTAAATGTATTTGTCCCGCCTAGATTCCCGCTGCCATGCTGGCGGATGTCTTTGCCGTAGAATAGTTTTCCGATCCACAGCCCGGAAGGAATGCTCCCTAATAAATAAGCTAGAATAATAATGAAAAATATGGTCATTGTATAATACCCTTTCTTGATTACAAAATCATGTTATTATTTTACCATGTCCGCTCAGAATTTCCATGAATAAATAGCATTTCTCTCTAAACAACAATTGAATGATAAAAAAATATATGTTAATAATTATCATGGGCTTTTGTCAGATTTTTTCAGTTGGCCCAAAGGAGAGGAATCATTTATGAAACAAGTATTTTCGACTATTCAATGGCTGGCCTTCATGTTCTCTAGCTCGATTATCGCGCCAATCGCTGTTGCAGGGCTGTTTGAACTTGATGCAGGGGAAACGGCAGGATTTATTCAACGTGCTGTTTTTGTGATGGGAATAGCGGGCCTTCTGCAAATCCTGTTTGGCCACAAACTGCCGATTAATGAGGGCCCGGCAGGATTATGGTGGGGAGTCTTTGCTTTATATGCAGGCCTTTCGACTACCATTTTTGCATCTCACAACGAAACATTGCAGGCTCTTCAGGGAGCGTTGCTCGCTAGCGGCCTCTTATTTATTGTTTTGAGTGCATTCGGCATTATCCAAAAATTAAGTGCTTTATTCACGCCTACAGTTACCGGTGTTTATTTGTTGTTGCTTGTTCTGCAACTCAGCAAATCATTCTTAAACGGAATGCTTGGCATTACAACGGATCATCCGCTGATCAATATGAAATCTGCGCTTTTGAGTGTGATCGTCATAGCGATTACTTTCTGGTTTACGCGCAATAAAATCCATGTAATCAAGCAATATGCCATTCTGCTGTCACTGGCTTTGGGCTGGATTATTTTTGCTGTGGCCAACTTGGCCCCGAAACTTGATTTTAAGGGAGGGCAGATATTTTCACTGCCAGAGCTGTTCGTATTTGGCAAGCCGACTTTCAACTCGGGAATGGTCATGACTGCACTTTTCGTGACATTTTTGTTGCTTGCGAATATGATTGCTAGTATAAGGATCACTGAAAGTATATTGAAAAACATCGGTGTGAAAGTGGATCCCTACAGCATTAATAAGTCAGGAGCCGTGGGCGGTATTGCTCAGATTCTCGGCGGGGCCTTCAGTACAATGGGACCGGTGCCCTTATCGGGTGCAGGCGGGTTTATTCAGGCAACTGGCATTTCATCGAAGCGCCCATTCATACTGGCTTCGATCGCAGTGATTGCCATTAGCTTTTTTCCGCCGGTTATGACTTTTTTCGCAGCGATGCCTCCAGCAGTCGGTTATTCTGTCAGCTTTGTCATTTTTGCCGGCATGTTGAGTGTCGCCCTCAGTGAGTTTCAACATATTACAGATGCAACCCGGACGGTAATTGGTGTATCGTTGTTAGGTGGAACAGGGGTTATGTTCATTCCGACGGCGGCATTTGAAGAACTGCATCCCGTGCTTACATCGCTGCTTTCAAATGGGCTGATCCTTGGAACCGTGATTTGTATTGCAGGGGAACAATTGCTGAAAACATTCAGCAGAAGTGCGGGTAACAAGTAAAGAGCCGCTATCGCCAAATGGGATCCCGGACAAGACGCCGGAGTTGGCTTTGGCGGCTGAAAATGCCTGAACGCTTACATATAAAGGCAAATAAGGGGAAAAGGGGATAGGAGAAATGGTGATTGAGAATCCAAGCAGACAGGAAATCGGAGAGATTCTGAAACATTCTAAGAGAATCGCAGTGGTAGGTTTATCCGATAATCCGGACCGAACGTCAAATATGGTATCCAAGGCCATGATGAATTGCGGGTATGAAATCATACCTGTCAATCCGACGATCAAGGAAGCATTGGGAGTCAAAGCGGTGCCGTCGCTGTCCGCAATTGAAGGGCATGTAGATATTGTCAATGTATTCAGAAGACCGGCCGCACTGCCTGAATTGGCTAAAGAATTTGATGAAATCGATGCTGATGTTTTTTGGACCCAATTGGAAGTCGTGGACGAGGAAGCATATATATTTTTGAAGGAGAAGGGCTATACTGTCATAATGGATCGTTGTATCAAGGTTGAACATGCTTTGACAAAGTAGTAGAAAAAGGAGCGCTTTAAGCTCCTTTTTCTTATCTGTCACGGCAGGAAAGAGGCATGGTCAAAGAGAACCTTAATTGTGAAGTTCTATTTTGGCAATAGGTAATACTCTGTGAATAATAGAAAACAATATTTGCGAAATTATTTTTTACCTGTACAATAAACGATAAAGTGAAACTTTGATTGGCGGGGGCATCGATCTCCCCCGGTCATTTGTTTTAACCAATCGGATTCTAACCGGCGTCTTGCGTCATTGCGCCAGTTAGAAGGGGATAAAGCGCTGATGGCAAACTACACCTCGAACGCTTGTTCTATTTATGGTATAATAGGTTTTATTACATATTAGTTTTACTTTCAAGCGAGCATAGAATAGAGTGCATGGAGTGTTTGCTTGTGGAAGGAGAATAAGAGTGGCAATAAATCAAACGAAGAAAATCGAATACAACGATGATGCCATACAGGTGCTGGAAGGCCTAGAGGCTGTCCGTAAAAGACCGGGTATGTATATCGGCAGTACGGATACAAGAGGGCTTCATCACCTCGTATATGAAATCGTGGATAATTCCGTAGATGAGGCTTTGGCCGGCTATGGAGATCATATAATTGTGAAATTGCATAAGGATAATTCTGTGAGTGTAAGCGATAAAGGCCGGGGAATGCCAACCGGTATGCATAAGATGGGCAAACCGACGCCGGAGGTCATCCTGACCATCCTTCATGCTGGAGGAAAATTCGGACAGGGAGGCTATAAAACGAGCGGAGGCTTGCATGGTGTTGGTGCGTCGGTCGTTAATGCTCTGTCTGAATGGCTGACTGTTACCATTAAAAGAGACGGTTCGATCTATGAACAACGTTTTGCCAATGGAGGCAAGCCCCAAACAACCCTTGAGAAAAAAGGCACTACGAATGGCACTGGAACAACTATCCACTTTAAGCCTGATCCTGCTATATTCTCCACGCTAATCTTTAATTTTGAAACCTTATCCGAACGATTAAGAGAATCTGCCTTCCTTATGAAAGGCATGAAGATAGAATTAATTGATGAGCGCAATCATAATAAGGAACTATTCCACTATGAAGACGGACTGAAGGCATTTGTCCAATATTTGAATGAAGAGCGGGATTCCATGCATGATGTCGTCAGCATTGAAGGAGAACAGAACGGCATTGAAATCGAGTTTGCCTTTCAATTCAATGATGCGTATTCAGAGAATATACTCAGCTTCGTCAATAACGTCCGCACTAAAGATGGCGGTACGCATGAAGTGGGAGCTAAAACGGCCATGACAAGGGTGTTTAATGAATATGCACGCAAAAACGGCCTGCTGAAAGAAAAGGACAAGAACCTGGAAGGAAGCGATATTCGCGAAGGGCTAGCAGCCATTATTTCGGTCCGGATCCCTGAAGAATTGCTTCAATTCGAGGGACAGACAAAAAGCAAGCTGGGTACAAGTGCAGCCCGTTCTGCCGTTGATGGAGTCATATCCGAGCATCTGGCTTATTTTCTCCATGAAAATCCGGATACAGCAAACCTATTGATAAAAAAGGCAGTCAAAGCGTTCCAAGCGCGCGAAGCGGCCAGAAAAGCCCGTGAAGAAGCTCGTACCGGCAAAAAACGTAAAAAGGGCGAAACAACACTTTCCGGAAAACTAACGCCTGCACAGTCACGTAATCCGAAGAAAAATGAACTGTACTTGGTGGAAGGTGATTCTGCCGGTGGTTCAGCGAAACAAGGAAGAGACCGCCGTTTTCAGGCAATTCTTCCGTTGCGCGGTAAAGTAATCAATACGGAAAAAGCAAAACTGGCCGACATCTTTAAGAACGAAGAAATCAATACGATCATTCATGCAGTCGGCGGCGGAGTGGGCCCGGAATTCAATATTGATGATATAAATTATGACAAAGTCGTTATTATGACCGATGCGGATACGGATGGAGCGCATATTCAGGTGCTGCTGCTTACCTTCTTTTATCGGTATATGAAGCCTTTGATTGAAAATGGAAAGATCTTCATCGCCTTGCCTCCGCTTTATAAGGTAAGCAAAGGCCTTGGCAAGAAAGCGGTTGTCGAATATGCCTGGAATGACGATGAACTGGCGGCTGTCCAGAAAAAAGTCGGAAAAGGTTCCATCCTCCAACGGTATAAAGGACTTGGAGAAATGAACGCCGACCAATTATGGGATACGACCATGAATCCAGAGACACGGACACTGATCCGCGTGCGCATTGATGATGCAGCAAGAGCCGAACGCAGGGTAACCACACTCATGGGCGATAAAGTAGAACCCCGGAGAAAGTGGATTGAAACCCATGTAGCATTTGGGCTCGAAGATGAAGATAATATACTAGATAATGAAAACATGATCATTTCTGAGGAAGGGGTGTAAAGTGTGTCTACAGTAGAATCTTTTCGCGACCTGCCTTTAGAAGAAGTGATAGGAGACCGGTTCGGACGATACAGTAAATACATTATCCAAGACCGTGCGCTTCCAGATGCAAGAGACGGCTTGAAGCCAGTACAGCGCAGAATACTTTACGCTATGCATATGGACGGCAACACGAACGACAAAAATTTCAGAAAATCCGCCAAAACGGTGGGGAATGTAATCGGTAATTACCATCCCCATGGCGACTCCTCTGTATATGAAGCAATGGTACGGATGAGCCAGGATTGGAAGCTCCGTAAAATACTGATAGAAATGCACGGCAATAACGGCAGTATGGACGGTGACCCTCCTGCTGCCATGCGTTATACCGAGGCCCGCCTCTCTGCGATCGCCAGTGAATTACTACGTGATATCGATAAGAAAACAGTCGATTTCATTCCAAACTTTGATGACACAGCGGAGGAACCGGTTGTTCTTCCGGCGACGTTCCCTGCCCTTCTAGTGAATGGTTCGACGGGGATTTCCGCTGGTTATGCTACTGAGATTCCGCCGCATCAATTTGGGGAAGTCATCGACGCAGCATTAATGAGGCTCGAAAATCCTTCTTGCACGGTCGATGAGTTGATGACGGTCATAAAAGGGCCTGATTTTCCTACCGGAGGCATCATTCAAGGTGTGGAAGGAATCAAAAAAGCTTATGAAACAGGCAAAGGGAAAATTATTATCCGCGGGAAAGCAGAGATTGAAACGGTGCGCGGCGGCAAACAGCAAATCGTCATTACTGAAATTCCTTATGAAGTAAACAAGGCAAATCTGGTCAAGAAAATGGACGAACTGCGGATCGACCGCAAAGTCGAAGGCATTTCTGAAGTGAGAGATGAAAGCGACCGTTCAGGGTTACGGATTGTGGTTGAACTGAAAAAGGAAAGCGATGCAGAAGGCGTTTTACACTATCTGTATAAAAACACCGATCTACAGGTGCCTTATAATTTCAATATGGTCGCAATTTCCCGCAAAAGACCAATGCTGATGGGCATTCAAGGCATGCTTGATGCCTATCTGGACCATCGGAAAGAAGTGATTACGAAGCGTTCGGAATTCGAATTGAAAAAGGCGAGGGAACGGGAACACATTGTCGAAGGGTTGATTAAAGCATTATCTATCCTCGATGAAGTGATTGCAGTTATCCGTTCATCACAGGATAAGCGTGATGCCAAACAAAACCTCTCCGCTAAATTCGGATTCTCGGAAGCCCAAGCTGAAGCCATTGTGTCATTACAGCTATACCGGTTGACCAATACCGATATTACTGCCCTACAAGCAGAAGCAGAAGAGCTTTCTGCCAAGATTGAAGAGTTGACAGCTATTCTGAATAGCGAGAAAAAGCTGATCAGTGTTATAAAAAAAGAATTGAAGCTTGTCAAAAGACAATACAATGATGTCCGTTTGACGAAAATCGAGGATAAGATAGAGGAAATCAAAATTAATTTGGAAGTGCTGATCGCCAGCGAAGATGTTATTGTGACTGTCACGAAAGAAGGCTATGTTAAACGTACGTCACCACGTTCGTTTGCAGCTTCCGGAGGACAGGATTTCGGCATGAAAGAGAGCGACCTTCTGCTTTACCAAGAGGAAGTGAATACAACCGACAATCTGCTTCTCTTTACCAATAAAGGGAACTATATTTATTGTCCGGTGCATCTTTTGCCTGATATCCGCTGGAAAGATCTTGGCCAGCACATAGCGAGCATTGTACCGACCGACCGCGACGAATGTGTCATCAAGGTTCTGGCGGTTAAAGACTTCACTATCCCGGCTTATCTCCTTTTCCTAACGAAAAACGGGATGGTAAAGCGGACTGAATTGTCCATGTTCCAAGCGCAGAGATATTCCAAACCGCTGGTGGCAATCAACCTGAAAGGCGACGATGAACTGGCCATGGTTGAAATGACCGATGGTTCTAAGGATTTGTTTATCGCGACCCGGTTAGGCTTTGGTCTGTGGTTTAATGAAGAAGAGGTAAATGTTCTCGGTATACGTGCTGCCGGCGTCAAGGGAATCAACCTGAAAGAGGATGATTTCGTTGTCAACGGTGGTGTCATAACGGATCCAAGCAGTGATTTGATCGTTCTGGCCACACAACGAGGGGCCATAAAGAAAATGAAACTAAAGGAATTTGAAAAAACATCGCGTGCCAAACGGGGAGTTGTCATGCTCCGTGAGTTGAAGAATAATCCGCATCGGGTGGCAGGCGCAGCGGTAGCGACTGATCAGGATAAAGTCCTCCTTCAAACCGAAAAAGGATTGCTGGAAGAGGTGGAGATCGCAGTGTTGAAAGCTTCTGACAGATATTCGAATGGTTCTTTCCTTATTGATACTGCCGAAAACGGGGAAGTTAACCACTTGTGGAAGCAAAAGCATGAAGAGGAAGTAGAAGAAAAATAGGACCAGCAAGCCATTCCATCCGGTATCGGATGGAATGGCTTTTTTTATTATGCCTTAATATTATATTGAAAAAATTATCAGAAAAACAGTGAATATCCAAATTAGTAAAAAAAGGCTGGATATGGTTTTAATATTTAAACTTGAAAGATATGTACATTTAATGATAGATTATTATAGTAGGTATATTGTTATCTTTAAATAGTAATCGACATTCGTTTTTAAAAAGGAGGACACAATTTGTTAGGATTTTTGACAGAATTGAATGACATCATATGGACGTATATTTTAATAGCAGTGTTATTGGTGCTTGGTTTGTTTTTTACGCTTAAGACAAACTTCGTGCAATTTCGCTTTATTGGAGAAATGTTTCGATTAATGACTGACAAAGCAACCGTTTCGGCTGAAGGCAAACGGGGAATTTCTTCTTTCCAAGCATTCTGTATTTCTACTGCTTCCAGAGTGGGTACAGGAAATCTCGCAGGAGTAGCGACGGCCATTACGTTAGGTGGTCCCGGCGCTGTTTTTTGGATGTGGCTTATTGCCTTTTTAGGAGGAGCATCCAGTTTTATTGAAAGTACATTGGCACAAATCTATAAGGTGAAAGACCGAGACGGCTACAGAGGCGGACCGGCCTATTATATGGAAAAAGGGCTTAAAAACCGCAAACTTGGTGTTGTCTTTGCAGTCATTATTACTTTTTGTTTCGGTTTGGTCTTTAACTCTGTACAAAGTAATACGATCTCCATGGCAGTGAACGGTTCATTCGGAATCAGCCCAACTATGGTCGGCATCGGGCTTGCTGTATTGACTGGCCTGGTAGTGTTCGGGGGCATCAAGCGGATTGCCCATGTTGTACAGGTCATTGTTCCTGTTATGGCCTTGCTTTATTTAGTGCTTGCCGTTTTTGTGGTAGTAACTAATGTGACACAAATTCCAACGGTATTCAAAATGATTTTCGAAAATGCATTTGGCCTAGAACAGGCAATCGGAGGCGGTTTCGGTGCTGCTATCCTTTACGGAGTGAAGCGTGGCCTATTTTCAAACGAAGCAGGTATGGGGAGTGCGCCAAACGCCGCAGCTACAGCATCCGTTACGCACCCGGTGAAGCAGGGGCTGATCCAAACATTGGGTGTATTTACGGATACAATCTTGATCTGCAGTGCCACTGCATTCATTATCCTGCTTTCAGGTGCTTATACCAGCGGGGCACAAGGCATAAATCTTACGCAAATGGCATTGACTGAGCATGTCGGCCCTTGGGCATCCATTTTCATAGCTGTTGCTATTTTCCTTTTCGGTTTCAGTTCTATTATTGGAAACTATTATTATGGGGAAACAAATATCGAATTCATCAAGGATCATAAGCTGGCCTTGAATGTATATCGTGTGGCTGTTCTTGGTATGGTATTATGGGGCAGTATCGCCAGCTTGGACATTGTATGGACGCTGGCGGATGTATTTATGGGGGTTATGGCTCTCATCAACCTAGCAGTAATTGCTCTGCTATATAAAGTGGCTATTAAGGCTCTGCAGGATTACCGCGAACAACGAAAAATGGGGAAAGATCCAGTCTTTCACCGCGATATTCTGGATGATCCATCCGGCGTGGATTATTGGCACGAAGAAACAGAAAAAAGAGAGAAGAAAAGTGCTTAAAATAGATAAAAAACAGCTTGCATGAAATATGCAGGCTGTTTTTTTATCTGGAATCGCATAAGCTTTTATATACATTCGAAATAATCGCCAGACGGATAGGATGGCCAGCGAAAATAAATGGTATGCAGAAGGATAAGCGCTTATATCCCATTCTAACTGGCACTAAGACTTTCACTACACAAAGAGCATAAAGAGGAAGAAGTGATAATCTTAGCGCCTGTAAGAACTCGGGGTGGTTCGCAATGCCACTTTATATGCGAAAGAAGGGGCGCTTTCCAGATCTGTAGGAGAAATTCACGTATATATTTCGTTTTTACAGGGGAAGAGACCATGTCAAGGATGCTTTAGTGGATGATAAGATAAAAAGACATGAATGGTTTTAATGGTGCCTTATTCTGATATAATTTAGATATGCAGCTGATTTAGCGAGCTAGAAGTATATACAGCAGAATATACAGCGGGAATGGCGCACTGCCCCACTCCTATGTTGTAAGGGAAAGGAATCGTATAAACATGAAATGTCTTTCAATTGATCTTGACGGTACGTTGTTGAATTCCAAGCATGAATTGTCTGCTGGGAATTTGGAAGCGATAAAGGAATTAAAAGAAAAAGGATATTATTTAATCCTCAATACAGGCAGGGCCTATAAGGATGTCATTAAATATGATGCTGTCAAACAGCTGAACGTTCCTATTTTTTGTATCAATGGTTCGGTGCTTTATAATGCAGCAGGAGAAATTATGTATGAAGCATCTTTGTCGATCGATGAATATAAGAAATTATTTGCTACTCTTAAAGGTTTCGATGTCAGAATACTAGTCTACACCAACCACGGCGGGTTCCCTTCAACGCTTCCGCCTCTCCATGATATGGATGAAGGGGAGCTGGATCGATTCTTCAAAGCCTATAATTATGATGAAATTCTGGAGCAAGAGAATCTTACAATCTATAAATTGATTGCTCTTGTCCGAAATGAACAAGTGGAACTGATCGATGAGGTGAAAAAGGCATTGTCCGAAAACACTGCCATATCCATGGCCTCTTCATTCCCGAATAATGTGGAAATTACCTCAAGCGAAGCGCATAAGGGAAAAGCCATTCTGCGTTACCAGGATATGATGAATCTCCAATTCGAAGAAATCTATGCATTTGGCGATGGCGGAAATGATCTTGCCCAATTCGAAGTGGCCACAAAGTCGGTTGCCATGGCTAATGCACCTATCAGCATCCAGGAAAAAGCGGACTTGATTACAAAAACAAATGATGAAGATGGATTTGCTTATTCTGTCAGACATCAATTACATCTTATATAATCAAAGCGGAAGGCCTGTTCATTGCAAATGAACAGGCTTTTTTGAACGGTTATTTTTTAGTTATTTTCATAATTTATCCCCAAATTGGACATCCTACTAATCGATGAAGAGTGTGACCATTAAGTCCGGAAGGGATGTTGCAGATATGTTTAAAGTATGGAAATCGGCTGTATTGATATCCGTTTTATTTACTTGGCCGTTACAGCAAACATTTGCCGCAAGCATTGGCGCAGAAGAATACAGCAAGTACGGAGATGTTACCGGCAATGGCGTCAAGGATCAAGTCATACTTCGTGCCACGCCGATTAAAAAGTTGGATGATTCCTATAAAAAAATAAGCCTACAGGTGAAATTTGGCGGCAAAAAAAGAGTATGGGCGCTTGGCGAAGGAAGGCACCCTGTTTTGACGATTGAAGATGTAACCAATGATGGCATCAAGGATGTCCTGGTCACCATGAAATCACTGACTGAAAGAGGAAGTGTGACGGGGACAGTCATCACCTTCACAAATGGAAAAGGCCATCAGCTAAAGCTTCCGGAAGCCATTCCTATAGAGGCGTTTTTTAAAGACCACTATTCTGCAGAAGTGAATGCAGGGCGCAAAAAATTTGAAATAGATCTGAAAACAAGAAAAGATACGTACGAAAAATTGGGCATGTACAGCAAAGGAAAATTGAATGAACCCATTGAATTAATTGTGAGCGAGTTTAAAAGCCTGAAACCGCAATACATAAATTCGGACAAGGGGTTGGTATCCAAGCAGTTAATCAGTGGATTCCGCAGAGAAGAAGTATTGGGGGAACTGACAACTTATTGGGTCTACAGCAAGGATGGCTGGACCGTGAAAAATATCCTTTTTTCGGATGAAGGAATCAAAGGGTGAGCGTTAGTTGAAAGGTTCAGCCTGCTATAGAAAGTGGAATTGTTCATGTAGTCTTAATGCCAGCTAGAACAGGAAAGCAAGCAGCTGGGGCAAATATCCCGGCTATTTGCTTTCCTGATTGACAAGAAGAAAACGAGTTTGCTACAATTTTAAATATGGAAATGTAAGTGCTTACATAAATAGTTTTCGCCATTTAGTAAATCACGGCAGTCATTACTGGCAATCGGCAATACCGTATTGGGAAACCAGTTTGATATGTGCCTTCCGCCAGTAAAATCATGGCAAAGAAAAGAGGTGCCATTATAGTTCAGCTCAAAGATCGAATTATCGAAACTTCGCTGAAGCTATTCGAACAGCACGGTTTCCATGGTGTTTCCGTCCATCAAATTGTTCAGGAGAGCGGAACAAGCAAAGGCGGATTCTATCATCATTTCCACTCAAAAGATGAATTGCTGTATGTCATACATGATTATTTCATTTCTTATGTGCTGCAAAAAGCAAGGGAAGCAACCAGCAAGAGAATAACACCCACCGAAAAATTACTTCAGATTATTCAGTCATTTGTTAAAGTTTTTGACCTCTATAAACCTCATATTTCAGTATTCTATCAAGAAAGCATGTACTTAAAACCACCTTATGAACAACAAATCAAAAAAAAGAGAAACGATTACCGTGCCATTATCGATAACGTTATCCAAGAGGGCATGGAAGCGGGCGAATTCAGGGATGAATTGCCTGTAGGCATCACGGGAATGGCAGTTCTCGGCATGATCAATTGGACATATAAATGGTATAAAAGCGACGGTGTCCACTCAATCGACGAGATTGCCGCCATATACAGCGACATCATCTTCCAGGCGCTTTGGACGCAAAATGCCAAACAGAATCCCGTTTACCAGCAATACCGGCTGGGAACATCCCGCCTATTAGGCATATCGAATGACGCATGGCTAAAACAGACCGATTAGTCGGTCTGTTCAATAGAAGGGGGACAAATATGGAATTTTCATTAAGTAAAGAACAGAAGATGATTCAAGAAATGGTCCGGGATTTTGCCCAGAAGGAGATTAAGCCAGTAGCGATCGAGCTGGACCGGGAAGCGCGATTTTCCCAAGAATTATTTGAAAAGATCGGCAAACTAGGCCTGTTGGGCATTCCGTTCCCTGAAAAATACGGCGGCTCAGGAGCCGATACCGTTTCATACGCGATAGCGGTAGAGGAAATCGGAAAAGTTTGCGGGGGGACGGGGCTGAGCTACGCAGCTGCTGTATCGCTTGGTGCAAGTCCGATTTATTATTTCGGGACGGAAGAACAGAAGCAAAAATTTCTGGTTCCGCTTGCAAGCGGGGAAGGCATTGCCGCATTCGGCCTTACTGAGCCAAATGCCGGTTCGGATGCAGGGGGGACTAAAACCACGGCTGTCCTACAGGGCGATGAGTACGTAATCAATGGCGAAAAATGTTGGATAACGAATGGCACTCATGCGTTGACGGTCACTGTGACAGCCGTCACGGGAAAAGATGAAAGGGGAAAAAATATAATTTCCGCCTTAATTGTACCAAAAGATACTCCGGGGATGACGATTACCTCCCCTTACGACAAAATGGGTGTCCGCGCATCGGAAACTACCCAAATCGTGCTTGAAGATGTGCGCGTGCCTAAGGAAAACATACTTGGCGACAGCCAGAAGGGATTCAAACAGTTCCTTTACACCCTGGATGGCGGTAGGATTTCCATTGCAGCCCTTGCTGTCGGACTCGCTCAGGGAGCCTTTGAAAAAGCGCTGCAATACAGCAAGGAGCGCAAACAGTTTGGCAGCCCGATTTCTTCTTTCCAAGCAATCCAGTTTAAGCTAGCGGATATGGCGATGGAAATCGAGCTTGCACGGAATATGGTCTATAAGGCTGCCTGGCTGAAAGACCAAGGGCTGCCATTCACGAAAGAAAGTGCTTACGCCAAGCTATTTGCGACAGAGATGGCATTCCGCACATGTAATCAGGCGATCCAAATCCATGGAGGCTACGGATATATGCGCGAGTATGAAGTAGAACGATTCCTGCGCGATGCCAAGTTACTGGAAATCGGAGAAGGGACATCCGAAATTCAGCGGTTGGTTATCTCCCGGCAATTGGGCTGCAGATAGTAGCAGATAGTATAGGAGGTTAGAAGATAAAGAAGCGTAAATGGGGAGATCAAGCGCCAGCAAGGATCTATTTGGTTCCACGAATGGTCGGCGGGAATCATTAAAACCCTCACTGATCCAAAGTTCACTTTATCAATAATTGAAGGGTTAGGTGGCATACCATGTCAAAAATCATGAATGTTACAATCGGTCAATTACTTCAAGATGTCGCAGACAGGCAGCCTGACGTAGAAGCGGTAGTCTATCATGATCGCGGCCTTCGTTATACGTACCATGAATTTAATGAGGAATGTAAGCGGGCGGCCAAAGGCTTTCTAAAGATGGGAGTGCAAAAAGGCGACCATATGGCCATATGGGCAACCAATGTTCCCGAATGGCTGGTCGTTCAGTTTTCGACAGGAAAGATGGGTGCCGTCCTTGTTACAGTGAATACCAACTATCAAGCGCGCGAACTGGAGTACTTGCTGAAACAGAGCGATAGTTCCACGTTGATTCTGATAGATTCCTTCAAAACGCATTCTTATATCGATACGCTCTATGAAATTGTCCCTGAATTGAAAGATTGCGAGCCTGGAAAACTGGTTTCTGAAAAACTGCCATGTTTAAAGAACGTCATCATGTTATCCGATAAGCGTTATCCTGGAACGTATTCCTGGGAGGATGTACTCCGGATGGGGGATGAAGTAGAGGAGAAGGAACTCGAAGAGGCAGCGGCCTCCCTTGATCCGTTGGATGTCATCAATATGCAGTATACATCGGGCACTACGGGTTTCCCAAAAGGCGTTATGCTGACACATTCGAATATCGTCAATAACGGACGCAATATAGCCGAATGCATGAAACTGTCCAATCAAGACCGCCTATGCATCCCTGTCCCGTTTTTCCATTGCTTCGGCTGCGTGTTGGGAGTGATGGCATGCGTCACTGTCGGAGCCACCATGGTGCCTGTCCAGGAATTTAACCCCGAGGTTGTTCTGGAAACGGTTGAAGCCGAGAAATGCACGGCACTTCATGGAGTGCCGACCATGTTCATTAATGAGCTGAATCTGCCTGATTTCAAGACATATGATCTATCTACCTTGCGTACCGGAATCATGGCCGGTAGCAACTGCCCGATAGAAGTGATGAAAGCCGTTGTCGACAGGATGGGGGCACGCGAGATTACAATCGCCTACGGACAGACTGAAAGTTCACCGGTCATCACCCAGACAAGGACGGATGATCCGCTTGAGCTTAGGGTATCATCCGTGGGGCGCGCCCTTCCAAATGTAGAGGTGAAGATCGTTGAACCGGCGACTGGACGGATTTGTTCCGTCGGCGAACAGGGAGAGCTTTGCACCAGGGGCTATCATGTGATGGCCGGCTATTATAAAGATGAAGAGGCTACCAGGCAGGCAATTGACCAAGAAGGTTGGCTGCATACGGGTGATTTAGCCGTCATGGACGACAACGGCTATCTCAAAATCACCGGGCGGCTGAAAGACATGGTTATCCGGGGCGGCGAAAATATTTATCCTAGAGAAATCGAGGAGTTTCTTTATACCCATCCGAATATCCTTGATGTCCAGGTGGTTGGTGTGCCTGACAGCAAATACGGCGAAGAGGTTATGGCCTGGATCATACCGAAACAAGGGGCCACACTCACGGAAGAGGAAATCCGCAACTATTGCAATGGGAAGATATCCCGCCACAAGATCCCTAGATATATCGAGTTTACGGATCGGTATCCAATGACGGCTTCCGGCAAAATCCAAAAATTTAAGCTAAGGGAACAAGCACTGAATGTAATCCAGTCTTGAGAGAGGAGTTGAATGAATATGTTAAAAAAAATACTGATCGCCAACCGCGGGGAAATTGCTTCCCGGATTATCCGTACATGCAGGAAGATGGGAATCCAAACCGTTGCCGTCTATTCTGAAGCAGATGAACAGGCCTCTTTTGTCCAAGAAAGCGATGAAGCTTACTTGCTTGGAGGTCCTCGCCCTCAGGATAGCTATAATAATGCCGCAAAAATAATTTCAATCGCCAAAGCATCCGCTTGTGATGCCATACATCCGGGATATGGGTTCTTAAGTGAAAATGGGGATTTTGCGCAGGCGTGCGAGGAAGAGGGCATTATTTTCATTGGCCCAAGCGCGGATGTTATGCGTTTAATGGGAAAGAAAATCGAATCCAGAATGGCGATGGAAGCTGCCGGATTGCCGGTAGTCCCGGGTGTATCCCACGCCTTGGCCGATGTCGAGGATGCTGTCAGGATGGCCGAGGGCATCGGTTATCCTGTCATGCTGAAAGCTTCTGCCGGAGGCGGCGGCATCGGGATGGGGGCGGCTTTTTCCGAAGAAGACATCCGCAAGTCATTCGAAGGCCAGCAAAAGAGAGCGAAAATGTTTTTTAACGACGGGGATATGTTTATGGAAAAAATGGTTGAAAATCCGCGCCATATCGAAATTCAGGTGCTCTTGGACAGCCACGGGAACGGCGTGTACGTTGGCGAGCGGGAATGTTCGATCCAGCGGCGCAACCAGAAAGTGATAGAGGAGGCACCATCATCCTTTGTAAGTGAGGCGCTTCGTAGGGAAATGGGTGAAGCGGCATTAAAAGCCGCTAAGAAAATAGGATATGTAAATGCAGGCACTTTCGAATTTATGATGGACGAACAGCATCGTTATTATTTCTTGGAGATGAATACAAGGTTGCAGGTGGAGCATCCGGTCACCGAGGAAATCTCAGGGCTCGATCTGGTTGAACAGCAGATCCGGATTGCAGCAGGGGAGCGTTTAGCCTTTTCCCAAGAGGCCATACAGCTGCATGGCCATGCAATAGAAGCAAGAATATATGCCGAAGATCCAGCTACATTCTTCCCTGCTCCTGGAACAATTACTCATTTTAAGCTACCTAAGGGCGAGGGTGTACGAAATGATGCTGGCGCCAAGAGTGGTTATACGGTCACGCCTTTCTATGATGGCATGATCGCCAAGCTGATTGTAAAAGGAAGCAACAGAACCGAGTGCATTTCGCGCATGGCAGCAGCGCTGCAGCACTATGAAGTAACAGGCATTAAAACGAATATTCCGTTGATAAATGAAATCCTTTCCAATGAAGAATTCAAGAAAGGAAATACAACAACAGGCTTTATTGACTTATTACAAAGTAAAAAAGAGAGGGGCACAGTCCAATGAATGAAGTGAAAGCAAGCATGGCCGGAAGCGTTTGGAAAATTGTCGTAAAAGAAGGAGAAGAGGTCAAAGAGGGGCAGGATCTGGTCATTCTGGAATCGATGAAAATGGAAATACCGATTGCAGCTGAGCAAGATGGCAAGATTGACACAATCAAGGTAGCCGAGAACGATTTTGTGAATGAAGGCGATGTTTTGTTGATCCTTGGATGATTCAATAATCGAATAATGGTCCAAGGACAAGAAAGGAGCCGGGGGTTATGGAACAGAAGATGACAATCAGAGAAGTCGGGCCGCGCGATGGACTGCAGAATGAAAAAGAAATCATTTCCACTGAACAGAAGATCCAATGGATCAATCAGCTATCGGACAGCGGCCTGTCGTATATTGAGATCACTTCATTTGTAGCACGGAATTGGATTCCGCAATTAAGCGACAGCCTTTCTGTTGCCAAAGGCATCAAACGGAAAAAAGGAGTTAGGTATGCTGCTTTGGTTCCAAATTTGAAAGGTTTGGAGCATGCGCTGGAAGCTGATATTGATGAAGTGAATGTATTCATGTCCGCCAGTGAAACGCATAACCAGAAGAATATAAATAAAACGATCAGTCAAACACTGCCAGCCCTTAAAAGTGTTTGTTCAGAAGCTACAGCTGCCGGAAAAACATTGCGGGGATATGTTTCCACTGTATTCGGCTGTCCGTATGAAGGGAAAGTGGATATACATAAGGTGCTTACGATATGCCATGAGCTTTTTTCGTACGGCGTAGATGAAATTTCTTTGGGTGACACAATCGGCGTCGCCAATCCACGCCAAGTAGAAGACGTTTTGGAACTGGTGCAGAAAGAATTCGATTCCAGCAAGATTGCCATGCATTTCCATGACACGCATGGTATGGCTCTAGCCAATATCCTGAAATCAATCGATATGGGAATTACTGTGTTCGATTCTTCTCTGGGAGGCCTTGGCGGCTGCCCGTATGCGCCGGGAGCGTCCGGCAATGTAGCCACCGATGATGTCGTTCATATGCTCCATCAAATGGGCTATAAAACCGGCATTGATGAAGCCAAATTGCATGCCGCTGCTGTATTTATCCAGAATCGCATCCGCAAACCTTTGCGGAGCCACCAAATGGCCATTTCCAATTCGGTGAAGTAAAAAAGGTATTGTAATAGAAAGGAGAGATGAAATGGCTGTCTGTCTATTAAGAGAACAGAATGAACTAGGAATTGTGACGCTCACATTAAATCGTCCAAGCCAAGCAAATGCACTCAGCAGAGAATTGTTAACGGAATTGTCTGAGGCTGCTGAAGATTATATGTTCGACCGCTCAGTCCGCTGCATGATCATCACTGCTGCCGGCGACAGGATCTTTTCAGCGGGAGCGGATTTGAAAGAGAGAAAAGGAATGGATGAACCGACAGTGCGGAGAACCGTTTCGCTGATCGGAAATACCTTCAAAAAAATAGAACAGCTGCCTTTTCCTGTGATTGCTGCATTGAATGGTTCCGCGTTCGGAGGTGGTCTTGAATTGGCGCTTGCCTGTGATTTGCGCGTGGCTTCCCGATCCGGTACATATGGTCTCACAGAAACGTCTCTTGCCATCATACCGGGAGCCGGAGGGACACAACGCCTGCCGCGGTTGATTGGCGCCGCCCGGGCAAAAGAGCTGATTTTTACCGCCAAGCGCTTGGAAGCACAGGAAGCTTTTGAGTATGGTTTGTTTAATCAAGTAGCATCAGCAGAAGCAGTATATAAAGAAGCGCAGGCACTTGCAGAAGCAATTGCTTCCAATGGACCGATTGCTGTCCGCCAGGCAAAAAGAGCAATCGAAGCCGGGCTTCAGGGTGACCTGCCGGCAGGTTTGAAAATAGAAGAGCTTTGCTATGCATCCACGATACCGACAAGGGACCGATTAGAGGGTCTGCAAGCATTCGCAGAAAAAAGAAAGCCTGTATACAAAGGAGAGTGAATGGCATGGAACCTGCAGTAAAAAAACAAGGAGCTTCCTATCAAGAGCGCGCAGCACATATCAGGCAGGGTGGAGCGGAGAAATACCATCAGAAAAACAAGGAAAAGGGTAAACTTTTTGTCCGGGAACGATTGGCGCAATTATTTGATGAAGGCGTCGAAATAGAGGATAGCTTTTTCGCCAATTGTGACCGTGATGATTTTCCGGCTGACGGCGTCGTTACCGGCATCGGCAGCATTCATGGGCGAAAAGTCTGCGTCATGGCTAATGACTCGACCATTAAAGCTGGGTCATGGGGAGCGCGCACTGTAGAAAAAATCATTCGGATCCAGGAAACAGCCCTTAAATTGAATATTCCTATCCTTTATCTCGTGGATTCTGCAGGAGCGCGGATTACCGACCAGGTAGAGATGTTTCCCGGCAGGCGGGGAGCGGGAAGAATCTTCTACAATCAAGTTCAATTGTCCGGAAGGGTCCCGCAGTTATGCCTTTTGTTTGGCCCTTCAGCAGCAGGCGGAGCGTATATTCCCGCTTTTTGTGACGCCGTTGTGATGGTCGAGGGCAATGCGTCCATGTATCTCGGTTCCCCTCGCATGGCGGAAATGGTGATCGGGGAAAAAGTCACTGAAGAGGAAATGGGCGGAGCAAGAATGCACTGTTCGGTTTCCGGCTGCGGTGATGTATTGGTGAAAAGTGAAGAGGAGGCTTTACAGTTCGCAAGGGACTATTTGCAGTATTTTCCACAAAATTTCAAAGAAAAACCGGCTGTTGCTGCGGCTAAGCCGCCCCGTGAAGGAAAGCCGATTGAATCGATCATCCCGGCAAACCAAAATGCTGCTTTCAATATGCATGATTTTATTCATGCCCTGGTCGACGAAGGGAGCTTTTTGGAAATCAAGAAATTGTTTGCCGCTGAATTAATCACTGGATTGTGCCGGATCGATGGCAAAGCAGTCGGAATTCTGGCCAACCAGCCTCGTGTCAAAGGCGGCGTGCTATTCCATGACAGCGCCGATAAAGCGGCCAAATTCATTCAATTATGCGATGCCTTTCATATTCCGCTTCTATTCCTTGCCGATATTCCAGGCTTTATGATCGGCACGAAGGTCGAACAGGCCGGCATCATCCGCCATGGAGCGAAAATGATTTCTGCCATGAGCGAAGCTACTGTGCCAAAGATATCTGTCATTGCCCGGAAAGCATACGGAGCCGGCCTCTATGCAATGGCAGGGCCTGCTTTTGAACCTGACTGCTGCATCGCCCTTCCGTCTGCTTCTATCGCGGTCATGGGGCCGGAAGCCGCCGTCAATGCGGTTTATGCCAAGAAAATCCAAGAATTGCCTGCGCATGAACGCCAAGCCTTTATCGAAGAAAAACGGGAAGAATATCGCCAGGATATCAATATTTATCATCTAGCATCGGAAATGATTGTCGATGCCATCGTCGAGCCGCAACAACTGCGGGATGAACTGATACAGCGACTGGCAGCTTATGAAAGCAAAAACATGGTCTTTACTGAGCGTAAACACGGTGTCAATCCAGTTTAACCGAACAAATAAAAACAGGGCTATTCTTTTATGAATGCCCTGTTTTTTGCGTGTACTTTTGATGGCAATATCAACTAGCTAACTTCAGTAAATAATATTTCGTAGTTGCTAAATATTCCCGGATATAAAGCTTTACTTTTACAGCGGCAGGCGTTTTTGCCGCTATGCCGTACGAGTCCAAGTGATGATCATTAGCGATCAGAAGAGCCCTGTAAAGGTGAAATTGATTGGTAACAATTGCTCCTGATTTCTGCTCGATATCCGGTATCAATTTTTTACTATAAGCAATGTTTTCTTTCGTGGTTGTAGACTTGCTTTCCATTCTTATCCGATTTTCCTCGATGCCTTCTTCGATCAAAGCCGTTTTGATGGCTTGTGCTTCGGAAATCCCTTCATTCGGTCCTTGCCCGCCGGAAGCGATGGCTATGGTGGATGGGTTATCCCTAAGATAATGTGCAGCCGTTTGGATCCGTTCTCTCAAAGCTAACGATGGCGTCTCGCCGTTCACCTTTGTGCCAAGAATAATGACATAATCAAGATGCTCAGGCACTTTATCTTTGCCGGCCGAATGGATGTGCCAATGCAGCATCGCGACGTATGCCATACCTGCGACAAGCAGAAGGGGAAAGACCACTTTTACGATTTTGGCAAATCGCTTATGCTTCATCCGATCATCCTCCCACTCTCCACTATTTATTCAACATTCATCTAGTAGGAATCATATATGTATATGTGTATTATAAATGAAAGTTAATCAGAAAGCCTCCTGTTTTTGGCGATGGAAATTCATTTTCGTTTTTGTGTTGAAGTTTTAATCCTTAGCGCCTGTTAGAATGTGATAAAATGTGCGGGGCAGTTCAAAAAAAGTTTTATTTATTATTTTGGCAGGGTATAGTTTTACATGATGAATAACTAGAAAATTGTTATACTAAACAGTACCTGTAGTTTAAAGAAAGTAGGCTGAAAAAATGAGACCTTTACAAGCAGAAATTATCAAAGAACTAGGTGTCAAACCAGAAATTGATCCTAAAGAGGAATTCAGAAGAAGCGTTGATTTCATGAAAGAATACCTGAAGAAGTATCCGTTCATGAAAAGTATGGTATTAGGCATATCAGGAGGGCAGGACAGTACTTTATGCGGTTATATGGCGCAATGTGCGGTGAACGAACTGAACGAAGAAGCGGGCAGCGATGAGTATTCGTTCATTGCCGTACGCCTTCCTTATGGCGTTCAAATGGACGAACAAGATTGCCAGGATGCATTGGCATGGATGAAGCCTTCCGTTACGTTCGCTGTTAATATTAAGGATGCAGTCGATGCCAGCGTGGCATCTGTTGAATCGGCCAGCGGGAAAACAATGAGCGCTTTCCTGCGCGGGAATGCCAAAGCGCGTGAACGTATGAAGGTGCAATATGATTTGGCTGGTTTATATCAAGGTGTTGTTTTAGGAACGGACCATGCAGCGGAAGCAGTTACCGGCTTCTATACAAAGCACGGCGATGGCGCTTGCGACCTTGCTCCGCTATACCGCCTAAATAAACGACAAGGCAGAAGCATCCTAAAATATTTAGGTTGTCCTGAGCATCTTTATCTGAAGAAACCGACTGCCGATCTGGAAGATGATAAGCCGCAAATCCCGGATGAAGTAGCGCTTGGGGTTACTTATGAGGACATCGATAATTATTTAGAAGGAAAAGAAATTGGGGAAGAGCAGGCTACAATAATCGAAAACTGGTATCTAAAAACAGAACATAAGCGTAATGGCGCAATTACAGTGTTCGATCAATGGTGGAAAAAATAATTGTAAACAATCGCAAACCCTTTATGCGAATGATTTTGCATAAAGGGTTTTTTCTGTTTCTTCGTTTGACTTAAACATGGTCTCTAGCTCAGCTCGTTTTCTGGTCTATGCCTATGTGTGTATTAAAACGTTGATTGTACGGTTTAAACTGAGAAACAGGACATTTTTTGAGTCAAACTTCATTTGGAAATTGTTCTTTTTGATTACTTTTAAAACGTATGGACTATCCGCCACGCAAAGTCGCAAAGTAAAAATGCTTACTGCGACGAAAAAGATATAAAGGACAAACGTTTCGACATTTCTTTTGAGATATAGTCAGTTTCTTCGTATATTAGTATTTTTCTCACTCTTATTGGTTCTTCATTTATTTTTTTATTTCTAAATTCCTATTTGGGTTGTAATGTTTTGTAGTGCTATGCTCATAAAAAATCACTATTTATACGTTTAAGATTTTTTCATCACTCATTTCTTAACGGATTAGATAAGTATGATAATATGAATTATTTGAATAATGAGATTATTATAGTATAATGAATGAATATTATTGACGTTATTGTAAAAAATGGATTGTCAGTCGGATATTTACTGTTTTAGTAAAGGAGTGAGAGAAAGTGGATTATCAGTTATATCCTCTAGGGGATCAAGCGTTATTAATAGAATTTGGTGATAAAATCCATATGGATAACTATACATGCGTACAGCAAGTAAGTAGCCTATTGGATACACTCAAGCCTGATTGGTTAATAGAGTATATCCCTGCTTATACAACACTCACACTAATTTATGACCCTCTTCTATTATGGAAACGTAGTAAGGCTTCTCCGTATAGATTTCTTTGTCAGGAAATAAATCAGTTACTTTCAGAGGTGTCAGCACAAGAAATGAACGAAAAAAGAACAGTGATGATTCCGGTTTGTTATGGCGGCGAATGTGGGCCGGATCTTGCTTTTGTGGCTGATTATCATGGTTTAACAGAAGAGGAAGTAATACATATTCATTCAAGTGGTGATTATCTAGTTTATATGTTAGGTTTTGCTCCGGGATTTCCTTATGTCGGGGGAATGTCAGGTGAAATTGCAACACCTAGGAAGAGATCCCCTCGCGTTAAGATTCCTGTAGGGAGTGTAGGGATTGCAGGAGGGCAGACGGGTATTTATCCAATTGAGACGCCTGGAGGATGGCAATTGATCGGGCGTACACCATTACAGCTTTTCAATGTGAAAATAAATCCTCCAACTTTACTTCAAGCAGGTGATAAAGTTTGTTTCCAACCGATAAGCAGTGAAGAGTATCTAAATCTAGGAGGTGTCGAACATGCTCACCATTCTTAAACCGGGTTTGATGACAACGATACAAGATTTAGGTAGATATGGTTATCAAAAATACGGGATTATTGTCAGTGGTGCCATGGATCCTCTTGCTCATCGAATCGCGAATCTGTTGGTCCAAAATGAAGAAAACGCATCTACGATAGAAATCACACTTGTAGGTCCTCGCATTCGTTTTGAAAAAGAGACAATCATAGCACTAAGTGGAGGGGATTTGTCTCCTAGTATCAACGCTGAACCGGTGAAAATATGGGCACCATTACATATAAAATCAGGAGACATATTGGACTTTGGCAAAGCGAAAACGGGATGTCGCATGTATCTTGCCATTCAAGGTGGTTTGAATACGCCTGCTGTTCTAGATAGTACATCTACCTATTTAAGAGCTGGAATTGGCGGTTTTCATGGTAGGAAGTTAAAGTCTGGAGACCAGATAAACTATCCCTACATTAATAATTCAGAATATAAAAATAATTTTGCGGACGATTGGTCTGTTTCTTCGGATTTAAAGGCCCAGTCAACAAATAGAATCAGAGTCATGAAGGGAAGACAATACGATTTATTCCAAAAGGAAAGCCAGCATGCTTTCTTTACGGATTCATTCAACATTTCCAATCAGTCTGATCGAATGGGCTATCGCTTAAATGGATCCATTCTTTCTTTAAAAGAAAATAAAGAGTTGATATCCGAAGGCGTTAGCTATGGTTCTATCCAGGTTCCGTCCGATGGCAATCCGATTATCTTGTTGGCTGATCGACAAACGATTGGGGGTTACCCTAAAATCGCGCAAATAGCATCCGTTGATTTTTCGGTTATCGCCCAAAAAAGACCCGGAGAGAAGGTATATTTCGAGGAAATTAGTCATGAAGAAGCTCAAAGGCTTTATTGGGATCAAGAAGAGATGCTCCATTATGCACGAAAAGGAATCCAATCGAAATATCGATAAGAGGAGAGATAAAATTGAAAATCATTGATATCAATTGTGATATGGGGGAAAGTTTCGGTAACTATTTGTTAGGCAGGGATGAAGAAATTCTCGATTATGTGACATCTGCCAACATTGCGTGCGGTTTTCATGCGGGAGATCCAGCAACGATGCGAAAAACAGTCAACTCAGCACTCAAAAAAAATGTCGGGATTGGTGCACATCCAGGCTTGCAGGATTTGATTGGTTTTGGCCGGAGAGAAATGCACATTTCTCCAAGAGAAGCGTATGAAATTGTCATTTATCAAATGGGTGCCCTTTCTGCGTTTGTGAAAGCAGAGGGAGGAAGATTGCAGCATGTAAAACCCCATGGTGCGCTCTTTAACATGGCAGCGAAGAATTATTCATTGGCAGAAGCCATTGCGGAAGCTGTTTATAAAGTCGATCCCGATATTATTCTATTTGGACTAGCAGGAAGTGAATCTATTAAAGCAGCTGAACAAATTGGTTTAAGGACCGCAAGTGAAGTATTCTCGGATCGGACTTATCAAATGGATGGCTCTTTGACTTCGCGTAATGAAGAGAATGCTCTTATTAAGGATTCTATGGTTGCGATTAAACAGGTCGTAAGAATGGTAAGAGAACGGAAAGTATCTACTGTTCAAGGAATCGATATTCCGATTCAAGCACATACAGTGTGTATTCATGGAGATGGGGTAACAGCATTAGAATTTGCTCAGCAAATCTCTTCGACATTACAAAATAATGGGATAAAGGTCGCGAAAATCAGTGACTTTTTATAAATTTGAGGAGGTACTAGCTTTTGAAGAAACAATCACACTTTAGTATTTTAATGGGTGCTGCTTTCCTGATGGCAACATCCGCCATTGGACCTGGATTTTTGACACAAACGACGGTTTTTACAGAATCGTTGATGGCAAGCATGGGATTTGTCATTTTAATTTCTATTATTATTGATATTGGTGCACAGGTCAACGTATGGAGGGTTATCGCTGTTTCTGAAAAACGAGCACAAGATATTGCAAATGCGGTTCTTCCAGGTCTAGGATATTTTCTAGCAGCCTTAATAGTGATGGGGGGACTTGCTTTTAATATTGGAAATGTGGCTGGTGCCGGCTTAGGTCTGAATGTTTTACTCGGAGTTGAGGCAAAATGGGGAGCTTTAATGAGTGGACTTGTGGCGATTGGTATTTTCCTCGTCCGTGAAGCCAGTAAAGCGATGGACAAATTTGCGCAAATCATGGGATTTATTATGATCATATTGACCGTTTATGTCATGTTTTCCGCTCAGCCTCCAGTAGGGGAAGTTGTTGTACATACGTTTGTTCCGGAAACGATCGATATTTTGTCGATTGTGACATTGGTAGGAGGTACAGTAGGTGGCTATATCACATTTGCCGGAGGGCACCGATTAATTGATGCAGGTTTAGTAGGTAAAGAAAATTTATCACAAGTTACGAAAAGTGCTGCAAGTGCAATTGGGATTGCCTCTATTATGCGAATCTTTTTATTTTTGGCTGTGTTTGGCGTTGTAGCGCAAGGGATGTCTTTAGATGCCGGAAATCCTGCAGCTTCTGTATTCCAACATGCGGCTGGAAATGTGGGTTATAAAATATTCGGTGTAATCATGTGGGCAGCCGCTGTTACCTCGGTAATTGGGGCTGCATATACTTCTGTATCATTTATTAAGACTTTCAGCACTTTTGTTGATAAAAACCAAAACTGGTTCATTATCGGTTTTATCGCAGTGTCAACAGTTGTATTTGTCTTGGTGGGTCAACCAGTCAAATTATTAGTTTTAGTGGGTTCATTGAATGGCTTGATCTTACCTATTGCTCTAGGTGTGATGCTTTTGGCCGCATATAAGAAAACCATAGTGGGTGACTACAAACAACCACTATGGTTAACAATCGTCGGTGTCATCATCGTTATCGCTATGTCGGGGATGGGGCTTTATTCATTGTTCACTGGCATCCCTAAACTGTTTGCATAAGGAATAATAAATGGAGGGGAAGACATTGTTAAGTATTGAATCCAACACACCAAAAAAATTAAGGGAAATGATTCGTCAAAACGGATGGGTAAAGCCGACAGCTGGACTGGCTAAAGGATATATTCAAGCAAATCTGGCTGCATTACCAAAAGAGCAGGCTTTTGACTTTTTGCTATTTGCTCAACGAAATCCAAAATCATGCCCAATTATCGATGTGACGAAGCCGGGTTCAGGAATTCCGTTCAATTCCGCACCGAGTGGCAATATTAAAACGGATATTCCTAAGTATAGGATTTATCGAGATGGTACGCTGATGGAAGAGGTATTTGACGTAACGGATATATGGGATGATAACATGGTCGGATTTTTGATTGGTTGTAGCTTTACATTTGAGGAAGCCTTGCAAAATAATAGTATTTCCATTCGCCACATTGAAGAAAATTGTAACGTGCCTATGTATCAAACTAATATTGAATCAATCAAAGCGGGTATCTTTGAAGGGCCGATGGTAGTTAGCATGCGTCCCATGAGTGAAAAGGATGCGATTCGAGCTGTACAAATAACAAGTAGATTTCCATCTGTCCATGGAGCACCTGTACATATAGGCAATCCACAAGCTATCGGTATACGGGACATTAATAGCCCGGATTTTGGTGATCGGGTGACAATCAAGTCTGGTGAGGTACCGGTCTTTTGGGCTTGCGGCGTAACGCCACAAGCTGTGGCTATGAAAGTGAAGCCTCCATTGATGATCACACATGCTCCTGGCCATATGTTCATAACGGATTTAAAAAACGAACAATTTAGTATATAACGTATTTTGCCAATTGGTGTAAGAAATAGGTTAGGTAAAGGAAAAGAAAATATAAGTCTTTTAATAGGTGTTTTAATGACTCATCTAAGGAAGCAACATTGTGTTAACCATATCCATACATTTCTTGCCCACTGATGTATTTAAATCACACTGTTATGGAACGACCGTAGTGAAGAGGGTATCAGCAACAACATTACTAAATAAGTAAAACACCATAAAAGCACTCCACGAGGCTTTTATGGTGTTTTTGAAATTAATGAGACTGTCTCTTAGGCTTCATGAAAAGATAACCTATTATTAGCAATAGGAACCAGACAGGTGTAACGAATAAGGCAACCCGTGTGTCGGCCGCAAAGCCTAAAAGGATTAGGACAAATACAAAGAATGCTAGTACCACCCAATTCGAAAAAGGGGCCAATGGCATTTTAAACGGATTATTACGGGCATTCTCCGGCATCGTCTTGCGGTAGCGCATATGTGCAACGATAATAACGCCCCATACCCAAAGGAAACAGATGGTTGCAATACTGGTGACTAATGTAAATACTTCATCGGGCAATAAATAATTCAGCAATACGCCGACAAGCAATATGGCGCTTGAAAACATGAGGGCTGGTGCAGGCACGTTTTGCTTGCTTAGCTTACCCAATCGCTTAGGCGCTTTCCCTTCGTTAGCCAGCGTATACAACATTCTGCCTGTACTGAATATGCCGCTATTGCAGGAAGAGGCAGCTGATGTTAGGACAACAAAATTGATGATCCCTGCTGCTGCCGGAATACCGATCAATGAGAAGACCTTTACAAACGGGCTAGCTGCCGGGTCAACGCCGCTCCAAGGATAGATGGACATAATAATCAATAATGCCCCGATGTAGAAGATCAATATACGGATTGGAATACTGTTGATGGCTTTAGGTATCGTTTTTTTAGGATCAACTGTCTCTCCGGCTGTTACACCGACAAGCTCAATACCTACAAAAGAAAATACAGCCATTTGGAAGGCCAATAAAAATCCCGAAACCCCATTCGGGAAGAATCCACCATAGCTCCAAAGATTGCTAAAGGTAGCTGTAGTTTCTTTGCTTTTGAAGCCCATAAATACCAGAACTAAACCAATAGCTATTAAAGAAATGATGGCGATTATTTTGATTAAAGCAAACCAGAATTCGATTTCCCCGAATGCTTTCACGGTTGCCATATTAATCAGGAGTAAAATCAGCACGCATGCAAGGGCAGGAATCCATTGAGGAACCTCAGGAATCCAAAATTTCACGTACAGGCCGACCGCTGTTATTTCGGCAATCCCGGTAGCAATCCAACAAAACCAATAGGTCCATCCGGTTATAAAACCGGCCCAGGGACCGATAAATTCCTCCGCAAAGTCAATGAATGAACCGGTTGATGATTTATAGATTAATAGTTCACCCATCGCTCTCATAACAAAAAACAGAAAAATACCAATCAATAAATAGACAAGTATAATTGAAGGGCCTGCCAAATGGATGGACTTCCCTGCGCCGAGGAATAAACCTGTCCCAATGGCGCCGCCGATCGCAATCAATTGGATATGCCTATTCTGTAAACCTCTTTCTAAATTCTTTTCTTCTCCCAACTGTGATGACACATTTTCCACCTTCTCCGTATGTAATTATAGTAAAAAAAGAATGATCACCCCGTTCTGATTCTACTCATCAGTTCTATTTTAAAAAAATTATAATTATAATTATTTTATAGTTTTTTCTGCTCAAATACAAGATAACGGAAGGAAGGGTTAATAGATGGGAGTTTTGGATGATAAGGATAGAAAGAAAATGGCATGAATAATCAATGAATAGAGTTTTGGAAAGTTCATACTAGAAATGTGATTATTAAGTAGAGAAGGAAGAGAAAAGAAAGGAGAGAAAAATAGAAATAGGCTTAGGACGTGAATCCAAAGCCTTTTATTTTCATATCAGCAAATTTGTTTAATCAGGTTTGGTGAATTGTTTTTAGGTGAATTCACTTCGGATGATACTTCAAATGCTTCTAGCAAGTGATCATCAAATGGTTTGAGTAACTTGCTTAACTCATCGGTATTATGGTTGTTAGGATTCAACCATTGTTGTTCGTCTTCGAGCCTAAGGATCACTGGCATTCGATCATGGATGGCTGACATGAACTGATTGGCCGTTGTTGTCACGATCGAACAAGTATAGATTGGTTTGCCTTCAGGATTCCTCCAGGTTTCCCACAGCCCTGCCATCCCAAATGGTTCATCAGTTTTCATTTTAATGCGCATCGGGGTTTTACGCTTTTCACTGCGTTTCCACTCATAGAATGAATCAGCAACAATCAAGCAGCGTTTATGTTTAAATGAATTCCGGAAACTAGGCTTTTCAGCTAACGTTTCAGCACGCGCGTTAATCATTTTATAGCCAATCTTTTCATCTTTAGCCCATGCAGGGATCAATCCCCATCTTAAAAAGCCGAGGCGATTCTTGGTCCCATCGTTTATGACAGAAACAACGCTCTGTGAAGGAGCTATATTGTAGCTGAAACGATAGTCAGCTTCATCAAATGCTGCTTCAATCTGAAAGCGATTAATAATCGTTTCATAATCAGCGAATAAAGTAAACCGGCCGCACATAAGCTCACCTCTTCTATTAGATATGTAAATTGTAACAAAGGGAATGGGGATAAACAAATGCTTGTGTAGGCAATGGGTATTTCCCTAAATGACAAATGGATTCGGGGTGTGACATACGCAAATTATGAATGTATTTGTTTCGTCTTGGCTAATAGCCGGGACAAATGGAAAAGGTAAGGGATACAAGTATATTGAAACTAAAAAAACTCCCGTTGAAAGGAGCTTTTAGGTTGGAATCAACATCCATTTTATATATATTTCCTTAATCTCTTCTTCACAAATACCAAATTTGTTAGTGATTGCTTCAAGCAAAGAATTATAATCCGTTTTTGCGTTAATAGCTGAAAAGTTTAACGTCATTTTATTAAAAAAGCGGACCATATAGGCAAATACGTCTTTTTCTAGATGTCCATTCGATGTTTTATCTTGAATAAAGGGTGAATAGTATTTTTTTATTTCTGGTGAGCGAATAACTTCCATTTCGGTTAATCGTTCATTGTTGATCTTTAGCAATCCTGTCGTAACATAAGTTGCTTCCTTATGTTGTTTTACATTTCTGAATAGGTATTCAACGGTTCCAATTTTTGCGCATAGCTGTATATCCTTTTTGAATAAATGATTGTTAGCGGGTGTAAGTGTATAGGTATTTTTTAAATTGTACCGTAAACCTTTGTGAAACATGCTGAGTTGTATATATCTATCCATTTTAGAAAGGTCGTTAAATGCTTCGTCTAAAGATAAATAAACCTTGATGGTATCTTTACTATATTCAAATCGATGGCCATGTATATATTTTTTGAAGATTGGTTTCTCTGCCAAAGCGGATAACTCTGTATTAAATTGTTTGCGAGATTCAAATGTACATAAGGCGCCAATGATTATTCCTGAGATTATACAGGCTAGGCAACATACTAAAAAATAATTTTTCCTCATCGTTTTTAAAGTTACTTTCGTTTTTTATATTAATTTAACATCGTGAATAAATTATATCAATATAGAATATAAGGAAGCACCTGGAGCATTGCTCATCAAAGTTAAGATTTTTCCGACATGTATGTTGAAAGGTATATTTCTAATGCAAAAAAGCCTGTTTCGGCCATTATTGGACAAAACAGGCTTTTAGTTGGATGGTTGTAAATTTTCTATGTGGCCTTGTTACAATCGTCATATTCCATTTTTTTTGGGCCAAACATCTTTTTTAGCAATGCAACTAGCCCTGAAAAAGGGAAGACAGTAATGGCGATCGCTACGCCAGCCCCGATAATCGTTTCAATAATGCGGCCCCATTCATAGTTGTCGGAATGGGCAAATGCCAGGACCATGACTGTAGTGACGCCGACTTGCGAGACGGCATCCTGGTGAAGCCTGCAAGCAGTCGTGAAGGACATCCCAAGTAAAATACTTAGGAATATAGCCAAGCTTGAGGGCTGGAACCAATGCATGACAATAAGGCTGGCCCCTACGCCCCCTAATACGCCTAACAGTCGATTCAGAGCCTTTGTTGCTGATTTTGCCAGAGTGGTATTGACAATTAAAACGGCGGTCAATGGCGCGATATATGGATAAAGGTTCGGCGTGAAAAGAGTCGCCAATCCCCAAGCAATTCCAGCTGCCAATGATATTTTGAATGTTTGTAAGGTAAGGCCTAAACGCTTTCCTTTTTTTCTTAGCTGTTTTTTGTCTTTGATGTCCATAGGTAAAACTCCAATTAAACGATATTCCTATAAAGGATTAGTTTAATTCAAGGGAGATATATTTCACCTCTAGATAATCCTCAATTCCATAGTGGCTTCCTTCACGGCCCAGTCCGCTTTCCTTGAAACCGCCAAATGGTGCCTGGGCAGCAGATGGAGAACCATCATTCAAGCCGATAATGCCGTAATCCAGCTCATCGGAAATCAAGATTGCTTCGTTTATATTTTCGGTGAACACATAGGCTGCCAATCCATACGGCGTATTATTGGCGCGTTCAATCGCTTCTTCGACGGTTTTAAAGGTGGTGATCGGAGCAAGCGGGCCAAAAGTTTCTTCGTGCATGCAGAGCATGTCATCAGTGGCATTTGCCAGTATTGTCGGTTCCATGAAGAATCCTTTTTCTGAATCAATCTGCTTTCCTCCGGCCAGCACTTTTGCTCCTTTTTTGACAGCATCTTCAATATGTGCGGCAACTTTCCCGATAGCTCCATCGTTGATTAGAGGCCCTATTTTAACTCCCTCTTCAAATCCATTGCCAACTTTTAAGCTGGCCGCTTTTTCGGTGAATTTGTCAGTGAATTCGTCAGCAATTGTTTCATCAACATAGATCCGGTTCGTACATACACATGTTTGGCCGGCGTTTCTGAATTTAGAAGCAATGGCGCCATTAACGGCTTTTTCAATATTTGCCTGTGCTGTAACGATGAGCGGAGCATGGCCGCCCAGTTCAAGTGAAAGTTTCTTGACGGTATCGGCAGCTCCACGCATTAATATTTTTCCGACGCGCGTCGAACCGGTAAATGTGAGTTTGCGGACACGGCCATCCTTTTGCCATGCATTCGCGATCGGTTCGGCGGCCCCTGTCACCACGTTGATAACTCCTTTCGGAATGCCTGCTTGTTCAGATAGTTCCACTAGTTTTAGGGCAGTAAAGGGTGTCTCTTCGGAAGGTTTTAAAACAATTGTGCAGCCGGCTGCTAGGGCAGGGGCTACTTTTCTAGTAATCATGGCAGCCGGAAAATTCCATGGCGTGATTGCTGCAACAACACCCACAGGCTGTCTTTTGACAATGAGGCGCTTGGATGGTGAAGAAGCAGGGATTGTTTCACCGTATATTCGTTTTCCTTCTTCGGCGAACCAAGAGATATAACTATTGGCATAATCAATTTCGCCTTTTGCTTCTGCAAAGGGTTTTCCTTGTTCAGTTGTCATGATTTCAGCCAATTCATCGCGGTGCTCGGCGATTAGACGATGCCAGGCCATCAACAGTCTGCTGCGTTCTTCCGCCGTTTTCTTGGACCAGCTTTTTAAAGCGGCCTGGGCAGCTTCGACTGCCATTTTGGCTTCGTTTTCGCCGGCATTCGGGATGGTGCCAATGGCTTCCTTCGTAGCCGGGTTAATAACCTGGATGGTTTCTTTATTGTAATCCAACCATTCTCCGTTTATATATAGTTTATTTTGCAACATAAGTAGTTCCACCCCTAAAGTTCGTATTCTATTCGTTTCTTCATATAGCGTAGCATGTTTTTTGCATGGAAAGTACTTCCTCTATATACTAGGGGTATAACCAAAAGTTATGGGGGATGATGATGAGAACAGAATGGCTGGAATCATTTCTTGTAACAGCTGCAACAAAAAGCTTAACGAAAGCCAGCGAACAATTGCATATGACACAGCCGGCACTCAGCAAGCAGATGAGGAAATTGGAAGAAGATCTGGGTGTAACTTTACTGATTCGTACTGCGACGGGAGTGCAATTGACAAAAGCAGGAGAAGCCTTGTACGAGGATATCCAGCCGGTATTACAGGAAGTCCGCTCCATTCGTAAAAAACTATTGAACATGCAAAAGAACAGTGAGTTGACGATAGGAACGTGGCCGAGCATAGCGAGTTATTATCTTCCTTATAAAATAGCTGAAGCTAGGGAAGCTAAGCAGGATGTGAACATCAAAATAGCTTACGACATGGATGATTTGTTCAACCAACTTGCCACCGGGAAGATAGATGCAGCGATGCTGGATGACAGTCTGATGAAACATTCGTATTGGTCGAAGCCGGTGTATCGGGAACCGTTTTACTTATTCGTCAACAAACGCCATCCGCTTGCCAAACAAGATGGCAAACATATTCATTTCCGCCAATTCAAGGATGAACCGCTTGTCGTCCTTCCGCCTTCCTGCGATGTACGCATGCTGGTTGAGCAAGCCTATAAAATGCACGGTGAGCATTTAACCATTTCAGCAGAAATTGACTTTGCCCAAAGTATCATCGGCTTTATCTCGGCCAATCTGGGGATTTCCATTCTTCCGGAAATCTTTACACACACGATTGACCGCTCTGTCATTAAGGTGTTTCCAATCGCTGATTTTAAGATAGATCGACAGATATCGCTTGTGGCTCCCAATCCTGAAATCGGGAAAATGATTGATTCGCTGATTTTGCAGTAAACTGGCAGGAAAGTGATAGCAATAGGGGAAGCAGGGAAAAGGCTGCCTACTGGGCAGCCTTAGTTTTACTGTGTTTGAATGGAAAGAATACGTCATTTTGCCTTTTTGGAGACGCATGGTAGGACGAAAGCATAGCTGTATATACTTATGTAGATGGGAAACGCTTGAGGAAACTGGATTATAGGTTGATCGTCTGCGATTATTTGGCATTTATTCGGAGGAGAAGTGTTTTGCGGAATATCCTAATAAAGATAAAGTGTTCAGTGTGCAAATTATTTTTATGGCAGAACAGTATAAAGGGATATTAAAACAACAGGACACTGAGAGCAGGGAGCACCGTTTTTCTAGCAAAGATCATCTTCCGGTAAACTAAACCCAAGGCAAAAACCGTTTATTTTAGATTGGGCTGAAGAAAAGGAACTACCGATTATAGATTAACAAATGCGTGGGCAGTTCAGTGTAAAACTAGGATTAAGTTTGTTGAAGCTATAAGAAATGGTCCGTAATCGGGATTATAGGAAGAGGGCTTATCAACGTATGTCCATAAAAAAGACAGAGGGCTTCCTCTGTCTCTTTACTCATGTATCTTAGAACATTTTTCCGGAATAGCGGTTGGATGCAAGCTCTTCGAAATCATAATCCTTTAATTCTTCCAGGGTTACGTTGGCATGAGCGCCTTCGTGGATCATTAGGTTGGAATCCTCGCCTACATGTACAACGATATTCGGAACATTGCATGCATAGGCAACTCCGCATTCGAAAGCTGTACCTGAGTCACTATAGTTTCCGTGATATACAGTTACCATTATATCTGCAGCCCGGATGAATTTGATATCATTATGGAAAATATCCAATGACCATGCTTGTGACCCAACTTCATGGCGATCTAACTGATGCTCACGCGGAGACCATACATTCAACCCTTTTCCGCGGAGAATTTCTTCCACCTTTGCCACAGTTTCTATTTCATGGTCATTAAAGAACGGTGATGCCAAATAAACTCTTGTCATAATAAAACTCCTTCTTGGATGTATAAACTATAAAAGGACTTTACCTTTTTATCCATCTAAATGCAAGGGGTTCATTTTGAAAACTATAACTTATCATATAATATTTTCCACAAAAGGCTGTCGGTCAATGGGATGGAACATAATCCGAATATGGTAACGGTTAAAAAGGGGATCAGAATATGAAACAGAAAAAGAAATCGCTTCCTGATAAACTTCAGTGCATATTAAAAAACCATCAATTGGAAGCAGTGAAGATCGGCCGTTCTCCAGCTGAAGTGTATAAATGCATCAATCAGAAGGATGATTCCATTTGGTATTTAAAAGAACTGGTGAAGCCCGCTGTACAAGAAGAATCATTGAGGGTGGAAAAAGAAAAATTGGAATGGTTCCGTGGAAAGATCACTGTGCCTGAGGTTGTTTGTTATGATGAATTTTCTGGGAAGGAGTATCTGCTTACAACTGGATTGGGTCCCAACAATCTTGCTGAAGGGAGATTAGATACAGCGATTGTGATTGACCAATTCGCCGCACTTCTTAGGGCCATCCACCAATTACCGGTAAGTGCCTGCCCATTTAAGGAAACGCTTGATGTGAAGAAGGGCCATATCCAAAAAAGGCTTGCGGCAGCCTTAGTGGACAGCAACGATTTTGAGCAGGAATTTGCAGGCATGGAACCCCAGGCTTTGTTCGAGCTATGGCAACATAAAACGCCTGATGACGAAGACCTTGTTGTGGTACATGGCGATTATACGCTGAAAAATGTGATTGGGTATAACGGGGTGGTTGCAGGCATGATCGACTGCGGCAGAAGCGGAGTGGGTGACCGCTATCAGGATTTAGCCATAGCATTCCGTGACATTTCGAAAAGGGCCAGCAAGGAAGCCGCCTATTATTTTCTGGATTGTTATGGGCAATGGTCAGTTGATGAAGAGAAGCTGTCTTTTTATATCATGATGGATGAATTCTTTTGATTTAAAGATCACTTTTTTAACAGTTCAGGTTGGCGGAGAAATAATCGAAGATTGGTCTTTTATTTTTGTTTGATAAGAACGAGACTAGAACGTAATGTTTAGTAGAGATTAACAATGCAAAAGCGGAAAAGTCGATCGGAAATTTCTAACAAACCAAGAGAACTTTTAGATAGTCGAACTTGTAGGCAGTTTGGATAAATAGAGAGTAAGGCGGGGTGGATTTGAATTTTATAATCATTTTGTTTTCCTTATTCGTATCTTCGGCTATATCTGTTTTAACAATGCGAAAGAAAAATAACAAATGGTTGGCGTTGTTCATTGCATTATGTTTAAATACTTTATTTTTAGGGATAGCAACGTGGATTTTATATATAAGGGACGATGAAGCCAGAATATTTGGCATCGGTCAAACGAATCTTTTGGTCCTTGTATTTTCGATTCCGATCATTACCTGGATAAACTTTTTAATACTTGAATTGATTAGAAGCAGAGGGAGAAGAAACAAAAGTTGAGCACGAGGAAAAAGCGCTTGGTATAAGTATAGTATTCTTGATATCTATAGGTAGTATTTATTGTATTAATAGATAGTGTTGTAAAATATATAGTTGCAGGGATAAATCTCTAATTAGGATTTATCCTTATTTTTTTATGTTAAAGCCCACTTTTAAAAAACGCTTTTACCGAACATCATACGAAAATGGAACTGAAGAACCCTAATACGTTCAAGCGGTTCAAGTCTTCTTGTCATATCAATTTTAAAAACATTTTCCCCGCAGGCACCTAAGTTGGAAATTACATATACAAATCCTGCTTTTGCGTTACGAACTCTGTAATCTAATTCTGATCATTCACTTTCTATTTTTATTCATATGTAACATTTATAGCGCTGACTCGATAGGTATTCATTGAATGCAGAATTTATAAATAAAAGTGGCCTTTTCGGATAAACGTACTTCAGTTACAACTATCCTTATTGGAGATAAACCAGTTATCTTTACGAAAGATGGTATTTCCAATGAGGGAACAGTTCAAAATATCGAAGGGAAGCGATTTCGGAATAGAAGAAACAATGAAGCTAGGAGGCCGAGGTGTTCATTAAGCTATTTCGGTCGTGTTCTGTTTAAACATACATACCTAAAAAAGTTGTCTAATTTTTTGTTAATAATCCACATTTTACATTGGTTATAATAAATAGCTAGCTATATAATAAGAGGGGTTAAATATATAAGTGAGGTTTGGGTATGGAAAATTATATTAGTAAGCCTATTGTGCTAACACATCTGAAGATGATCGAGCATTTGGCCAAACGGTTTGGTGATGAGCATTTGAAGCAAATTGATTTGACTAAAAGTCAAGCGGATGTCATTATTTTGCTGGAACATGAATCGAATCGTGTGTTTCGTCAGCGCGATATTGAGCGTGCCTTAAATTATTCAAATCCTACTGTAACCGGCCTATTGAATCGGTTAGAACAGAAAGGATTTATTGTTCGCCGAGTTGATTCGGATGATTCGAGAGCGAGGATTATTTCTTTAACGGATAAAGCGTTGGAGATAATTGGGGATATTTATCAAAGTATCCAGCAAACAGAGCAAATACTTTTGGACGGTTTTTCAGAAGAAGAAATCCAAACTTTGCAGCCATTAATAACACGAATGGCGAAGAATGCATTACGTCATGTATAATGCATTGATTTCTGCACACTTATATAGCTAGCTATGAATAGAAAGGATTACGAATATGGAACAAAAATATTTGAAGAAAACCGGCTTAATAGCATTAATTACGATGCTGTCGATGATTCCACCTTTATCGACAGATCTTTATATGCCGGCATTGCCTGAAATGACGGCTTTCTTTAACACAAGCACCACATTGATGAGCTTCACAATGACAATCTTCTTTATTTTTATGGCTGTCGGTATTTTAGTTTTAGGACCGTTCAGTGATCAATATGGAAGAAAGCCGATATTAATTGTGAGTGTTGCTATTTCTTTAATATTCAGCGCTGTTTGTGCTTTTTCTCCTAATATTGGTTTTTTGATTGCTGCTCGTGCTGCTTCAGCGTTTGGTGCTGGCGGGATGGTAGCGATAGCTACGGCGTTAATTAAAGATAGCTTTGAAGGAAAAGAAATGTCTAAAGTATTGTCAGTCACGCAAGCGTTCGGATTGATTGCTCCGATGATGGCTCCGCTTTTGGGGGCGCTTATTTTACAAGTAGCTAACTGGGAAATGACATTTATCGTTTTAGCCGGTTTAATTGCTCTTTCATTAATCGGAGCTTGCTTATTGCAGGAAACATTGCCTGCTTCAGAACGTAACCAAGGGAGTACATTGCAATCCATCTTAGGATTGGGAAGAGTTGTGAAAAGCAGCAGCTTCACCACTTTATTATTAGTCGGCGCGCTTATTGTCGCTCCTTATATGGCTTATTTGGCGATTGCATCCTATGTCTATATTGATGGCTTCGGCGTTTCAGAAACAACATTCAGCATTTATTTTGCGATTAACTCCGGTGCCGCCATTTTAGGTCCGGTAATGTATATGCGATTCGGCGCAGGTTCTGTGAAGAGAATCATCAATACTGGTATCGTTGTGGCACTTATTTCAGCAACGTTCATTTTAACAATAGGCAGCAAGGGACCAATTGTATTCTTCCTGTCCTATATTATTTACTCAATTGTATCGACATACTTCCGGCCGTTCATTTCAGATTTACTATTATCGGCTACGAAGACAGATGTCGGAGCAGCCTCATCAGTAATGAATTTCGGCTTCACAGTTATAGGAAGCATCGGAATGGTCGTTGGCTCATTGCAATGGAGCAGCTATACAGTTGGACTGGCGATCACAATGCTTAGCTTCATCGCTCTGACAACTATCGTCTGGTTCTATCTGTTAAAATCAAAGTCGATTCACTTTGATTGGAAATAAAAAAACGGAAGCGATCCGCTTAGTTGTATGAACTAGTGTAATTTGTTTTTTGTGCCTTGGGGATTGGCCCGACAATTACGTTCTTCTTTATCAGAATAGAGGTTCGATGAAAATCTTCCATCGGCATTATCGGTCTATTCCCTAAAGCTTATAATTATAGCGATTATAACAGTTTTTTGTATGGTGGCAATAGATGGCAATAAATCAATAGGCCCCTCGCATTTGCGAGGGGTCTGGTTGTGCAAAATGGTTTTACCGAAAGGGGAATAATTTATCCCATTCTAACTGGCGCTAAAATTCACTTCAACGCGGGAGTGAAGACAAAGAAGTGTAAGTGGGAGATCAAGTGCCAGTAAGAACCGGATTATTAGTTTCACTTTATATCTTTTCTTTTTTGAGGATGTATCAAAGGGATAGTTGGAGCTTGATCTTTTGTTTTTAGAACTTTCTTAATAAGTTATTGAGGAGAATAGATGAGCTAGACTAATGGGAACACACCAGAAAGTTATAGGGCTTTTTCTATTCTTGGATTATTGTGAGGAGGTTATTTAAAACTAGGTATCTATTTTTTGTCAAATCACTATGCGATTTGGTTTTTATTTTTATCGTTATTTTATTTAAAAGTTCAAAATATAATAATAGAAATACTTGATTGGTTTTCAATAGTTGTGTGGCTAACCTAATTGGCCATGCGTATTTGAAACCTCGTTATTATATTTAACTGAATTTTCAGTTAAAAACGAAGGGATGAGGGGGAAATATGAAACGCTTATCAATTTTTATTGTGCTTCTTTTACTGCTCTCAGGATGTGCATTGCCTTGGGCAAAAGAAACCGAAAAAGGTAGCAAGACCGAAAACGGTAAAAAAGTGACTGTGGAGGTTATGATGTTCGAAGGTGGATTGGGTTCAGAATGGGTGAAGGAATCCGTTAAGAATTATATGAAGGAGCATAAAAACATCACTATTAAATTAACCGCAAGTCCTGATATCCATCAACAACTTCAGACACGATTTTTATCTGATGATGTGCCTGACTTGATCAGTCCTGGGCCAAATTTCGATATTATGGGCGTCCTCAATGAAGGGAAATTAATGCAACTGGATGATGTTCTTCAAGAGGAAGCTTACGGTAGTAAAGAAAAATGGTTGGATACATTTGAATCAGGACAATTCAATTTGAAGAAGGATAATAAGACATACGGAATTCCAACCGTCTTTTCAGCAGGTTATCTTTGGTGGTATGACGAAAAATTATTTAATGATAATGGTTGGGGAAAACCAGAAACGATGGAGGATTTATATAAGTTAGGAAAACAAGCAAAAGAAAAGGGCATTTCTCTATTCGCTGTTCCAGGAAAATATCCAGGGTATTATTTCTATGGAATTTTTATTCCTTTGGTAGAACGGTATGGGGGAAAAAACGCGCTCTTGGATGCTTTTAATTTAAAAGAAAATGCGTGGAAATCTGATTCGTTTCTTAATGCAGCTAAAGAATCAAAAAAAATGGTTGATAAAGGCATGTTTATGGAGGGAACATTCGGTTTATCGCATACCGAAGCTCAGACATTATTTTTCCAAAGAAAAGCATTATTTGCGACTGCCGGTACTTGGCTAGAAGGGGAAATGGCTGATATTATACCAGCCGATTTTAAATTGCGGGCAATGAATCAACCTTCCATAGTGGGTGGCAAAGGGGAAAGTTTGGCCCCAGTGTCAACAGGCTGGGGTGGTGGATGGTATATCTCTGAATCATCTAAAAATAAGAAGGAGACAGTGGATTTTTTGAAGTACTTGTCAAGCAAGGAACAAGTTTCTGCAATGATCAAATCAAAGGGGGCTGCAAGTGTAGTAAAAGGAACAGAAGAAGCCATTGAATCGGAGGCTTTAAAAAGCGCTTTGAAGGTATTGCAGGACGCGAAAGGTTCCTACGCTCCTACTGCATTGAATGATGCCTACCCAGAGTTAATCAATAATATCATCAATGTATATCAAAGTCTCATGTTGGGTGAAATAAAACCAGAGGAATTTGTCAATCAGGCCCAGAAATTCGCAGATCAGGCAAATAAGGATAATAATCTTGAAAAAGTAGAGTTCAAATGGTGAATTAGTTTGAGGAAAAAGCAGGGTAACAGTTTGTGTTGTTCTGCTTTTTTTACTCAATTCAACGTTGCTTTATTGTCTTTAAAAGTCTAAGAATGGAAGTATGCCTTGTAAAAATGGTATATGAATTGTTTAGTTTGTTCACATGTGCAGTTATCGTTGGCCTTTTGTCGCAAATGAAATATCTTGTTTAATTTATAACGTTACTATAATGGTAGCTTGGTATTCTTAGTATAAGGAAGTGATTTTATGAAACAACGGTCTGAAAAGTTATCTATATTTATTTTCTTGTTTCCTGCATCCTTTTTGTATCTCTTATTTGTCTTATATCCCTCTGTAAACGCTCTCATAATGAGTTTTTATAACTGGAGAGGAATTGGTGAAAAGACATGGATCGGATTTGAGAATTATAAAAAACTAATGGGTGACGAAGCATTTCTAAATTCTTTGAAAGTGACTGGAAAATATATTTTGTTTCAATTGCCAATTGTTCTGATTTTATCTGTATTACTTGCAATCTTGATTTCACATCTATTAAAGACTAAATGGCTTAATTTCTATCGCTCGCTTGTGTTTTTTCCATATATTTTGCCATCTGTCGCAATAGCTATGCTTTGGTCGACAATTTTTAATCCTGTGGGAGGTTTATTAAACAATTTTCTAGGTTGGATAGGAATGGAATCGTTGGCCACAGAGTGGTTAGGCAGGACTGAAACAGCATTTGGTACAGTGGTATTTGTAAACGTTTGGAGTATGGTCGGATTTTATACAATTCTTATTCTTGCAGGTATTCTTAATATTCCGGAAGAGTTATCGGAAGCGGCTGAAATTGACGGCGCAAACAGGTTACAAAAAAGTGTATACATAACGATTCCTTTGTTAAGGGATGTCTTACAGGTTGTCATTATTTTTATCCTTATTAATACGTTGAAAGTATTTGAGATGCCTCAGTTATTGACAGGCGGCGGGCCAAACCGTTCCACTCAACCTCTGTCATTATATATGTATGAACAGGCATTTAAAAATTTCAATTTCGGATATGCTTCTGCAATTGGAGTTTTCTTCCTTATCCTTACATTAGCTGCCTCCATACTCACATTGAAAATTACAAGGGGGAATCGTTCATGAAAAATAAGTTGACAAATCTATATACACATACAGCTTTGATTGTTGTTTCTGTTTTAATATTGATCCCGGTTGTATGGGTTTTTATTAATTCAATGAAAACATCAACTGATATATTGTTAAAGCCTCTTTCTCTTCCTTCCAAATTATCTTTTGATAATTATGCAAGAGCTTGGAATGATGCAGGACTTGGGATAGGATTTTTGAATAGCATCTTTGTGACATTTGTAACCGTATCCTTAATCGTGCTGGTAAGTGCCATGGCGGCATATCCTCTTAGCAGGAAGGTATTCCGTTTTCGTAACATGATTCAAAATACGTTTCTAATGGGCTTGATGCTTCCTACTTTTCTCGCTATGGCACCGCTCTTCTTATTAATGAATGGATTGGAATTGGTGAATTCAATTTTTGGTTTAATTCTGGTTTATGTTGCCTATTCTTTACCTTTCACTATTTTTATGTTAATTGCATTTTTTAATCAAATCCCTTCTACATTAGAGGATGCCGCTGTCATTGATGGTTGCGGACCATTCCGTGTTTTCTGGAAAGTAATGCTTCCCTTAGCGAAACCGGGCCTAATTTCTGCTGCAATCTTTAATTTTGTTGGTATTTGGAATGAATATGTACTAGCCTTAATTCTAATTAGTGATGATGTATTGAAGACCTTGCCTGTGAAAATGGCCAATATCATGATGGTTCAACAATACAGGACTGATTGGGGAGCTCTATATGCTGGAATTGTTCTTTCATTCCTGCCAGTGGTGATATTCTACCTGATTTTTCAAAAAAGGTTGATAGAAGGTTCTACAGCCGGGGCAGTCAAAGAATAGGAAGATGCTTTTTTCAATTGTGGCAGGATTTTTAGTGAAGAAGATTTCTTTTAAACCGAAAAGCCAAAACACCCTGAGCGATCATGCTCAGGGTGTTTGTGTCAATATTCCAATTGCTTAAATTCGGTTACAAGATTGCCAAAGTAATTCAAGGCATTTTCAATCGGTTCGCCGGATGCAAGGTCGACGCCTGTTTTCTTGAGCAGTTCAAGCGGGTAGTCAGAGCTGCCGCTCTTTAGGAACTCCAAGTAATTCTTTTGAATTTGCTTGTCGCCGGTTAATAAAGCAGTGGCGATATGGATGGCGGAAGCAAAGCCGGTTGCATATTTATAAACGTAAAACGGACGGTAAAAATGAGGGATGCGCGCCCAATTATACTTCACTTGCTCATCCAATGTGTATGCATCGCCGTTGTATTCTTTGAAGAGTTGCTGGTAGATTTCATTGAAATTGTCAGCATTCAGCGGTTCATTGTTTTCAGCCCGTTCATGGGTGATTTTTTCAAATTCAGCAAACATGACTTGTGTAAAGAACGTTCCGCGGAATTGTTCGATGAAATGGTTTAGTAGATATTTGCGCATTTTCACATCTTCCGCTTCATTCAGCAGGTGATGGATCAACAGCACTTCGTTCACGGTTGAGGCAACCTCTGCGACGAATATGCTATATCTGGCTGTCGGGAACGGCTGATGGTTCGATGAAAAATGGCTGTGCATGGCATGGCCCATTTCGTGTGCAAGTGTGAACAGGCTATTGATATCATCCTGATGGTTCAAAAGCACAAACGGGTGAACGCCATAGACACCCATATTGTATGCCCCGGACATCTTGCCCGGAGTTTCGCGGACATCGATATACCGTTGGTCCTTAAAGGAGGAGAGTGTCTCGATATAGTCTTTGCCAAGCGGCGCCAAAGCTTTTAGCATGGTTGCGTATGCATCATCGAAGGAACGCTCTTGTTCAACATCTTCGACCAGTTTCACGCTCGCATCATACATATGCAGCTCATCCACTCCTAAGATTTCTTTTCTGACATATGCATATTCATGTAATCCGCCCACATGCTTTTTAGTCGTGCTGATCAATTGCTCATAAACACTTCTAGGCACGTCATCGCCAAACAAGGCTTTATCGAGGGCGGAAGGATAGTGGCGGATTTTAGAGACCGTGACATTATTTTTAATGGCTGATGAAAGGGTAGCTGCTATCGAATTTTTCAGCTGGATGTATGGCTCATAGTGGGCGATGTAGGCTTCTTTCCGCTGTTCGCGTTCGCCGTTGCGCATAATTTGCGTGTACATGCCCCGTGTCAGCTCCACTTTGGTTCCATCTTCTTTTGTGATGGTTCCAAATTTGATGTCGGCATTGTTGATCATGCGGAAAATCTGATTTGGTGCCGACATCGCTTGTCCCATCTGCGACATGATTTCCTCTTGTTCGCTGGAAAGTACATGCTTTTTATACCGGTACATTTCCATCAGATCTTTTTCAAAATAAGCTAGTTTCGGTTCTTCCTTCAAATAATTCTTGAGTGTTTCTTCCGGCAGGCTCAATAAGTAAGGGAAGAAGAAAGATACGGCTTCACTCAAAGCAAAACTGAGGCTTTCGGCTTTATTCAGCAATTCCTGGGACTGTGGATCCCTGGTGTCCAGGTCATTTCCCAAACGTGCATAGGCGGATACTAGTGTGAAGGTTTTGGATACTTCTTCGTCTATGCACAGGTATTGATAAAGATCAGATGCATTATGTATTTGTCCGTTATATGCCTTCAGTTGGTTGGTCAGTTCACTTACTTTCTTGACCCCTTCTTCCCATTGCTCTTTTGAGGGGTAGATATCTTCAAGATTCCATTTTTCCTTTAAAGCCACTTCCTCGCGGCTGTTATAATGCTTCATGTCCTCATTCCTTTCATATTATTTATACATCTATCTTATCTTTTTTCATTTCATAAGTCAGGCTTTAGAGTGGAGTGGAGCACATTTTTTCTCCCATTTTCTATAGTATGCGGCATTCTGGAAGGAAAGAAACGAATTGCAATACGGTTGTAAAAAAATAATGATTAAACGCTGCTCTTATCATACATATAGCTTCCGATAACCAAAAAGGATATTAAATATGAACAGAAAAGGATTTTCCACTTTTTTGCAGAATAAGTACGTAAAAATCAAGGGAGGGCGATGAGTGTGTTTCCACAACTTGAAACGGAACGGCTTCGGTTGGTTGAATTGAAAGATTCCTATATCCAGTCCTATTATGAAATTATGTCGAACGAAGAAGTGACTCGTTATTATGGCATGGATCCTTTGAAGACATTGGAAGATGCGGAAATGATGTTTCAAACCTTTTCGGATCTTTTCAAAAAAAGAGGAGCGATCCGCTGGGGGCTGGTCCTTAAAGAGTCGGGCAATTTGATTGGAACAATCGGGTTGAATGCATTGCAGGTATCAAGTAAAAAAGCCAATGTCGGCTATGAAATACATCCCTATTATTGGCGAAAGGGCCTTACCATGGAAGCCCTGCAGGAAATCATGCGTTATGCCTTTGAAAGGCTGGGTTTGGTCAGACTGGGGGCAGTAACCTTCGTACAAAACCAGGCTTCCAACCAATTATTGCTGAAAGCCGGATTTCAGAGAGAGGGTATCTTGAGATCCTATTTATACCAAAATGAACGGAACCATGATGCCTACAGTTTTTCTATTCTGGAGCATGAATGGCGGCTGGAAAGGAAGAATGACAGTGTTCATAAGAAGAGCAAAAGCAGGAGATGAAGCAGGGATTGCGTATGTGCAAGTCCAATCATGGAAAGAAACATACAGGGGAATCGTCAAGGATTCGATTCTTGATCATATGGATGCCCAAGAAAGAGAAAAGGGATGGAAACAAGCAATAGATAGACAAGGAATAGTGAATGTTCTATGTGAAGAGCAAAATGGCATTGTCGGGTTTGCATCAGGAGGGAGAAACAGGCATTTGCATTTACCGTATGAAGGTGAATTGTATACACTGTATTTGCTTGCTGCCTACCATGGGAAAGGATGGGGCAAAGCGCTTTTCCTGCAGACCATGCGGGAGATCAAGGAAGAGGGCTACTCATCTGCTTTAGTATGGGTGCTATCTGAAAATAAGACGCGTTTTTTCTATGAGGCATTAGGAGGCGAGAAAGTGGCCGTTCAGTATATCGATGGCTTGGCTGCGGAAGAGACGGCTTATGGATGGAACGATTTGGAGTGGCGTGAGGGTTAGGCACACTGTAATATAGGTGCGAACTAGAGCGAACTTTTCATGTACATATTTGGTTGAAAAGCGTTCATCATATAACGCTTTTATGTTAGGGTCTTCTAACCTGCTTATACTCTTTTGGTTCGGAAATTGAGGAAATTTAGCTGACGGAATCAAGAGCCAGTATGTTTTTTAATCCCTTTTTATTGCTGGAAATCTGAATGTTGAAAAAACGCAATTTCCTAACTAAGGAACGGTTGCCAGCATGCTCAATACGGTAGGAAACGATGTAGGCTGCGATTGCGCACTCATGAATACACAATTATATAGGATGAAAACAGATGGTGTTGGGTTTTAACGAACCTTTTTCGCTGGCTTATATATGCGTACATACCTATCATTATGATAGGTATGACGCTAAAGATGCTAAATACCCGGATTAATCCCAACATGGACCTATTCCTTCCATAAATTCAGTGCCTTTACATTTTGGACATTCAATAGCCACTTTACTTACATCTCCGGCATTAATTCTGATGAGTTCTTTTTTGTGCTCATCGAAGTATTTTGGAATGAATACTTTCATTTGTCCATCCTCATTATAGTAAAGTTCAAAATAAAACCTATTGTAAATCTTTTTACAAGACTTAGAGTAATATAATCCATAACCATAATTTTCAATAAGACGCCCATTTTTACTCATCATTATATCTTTTATTTCTTGTAGCATCTTTTTACTTTTAATGACGGAAAGCCACATGTTTTGCTTATCATAGCACCACATATTCTCTTCTTCATCCCAATTAAATCTATAAAAAGAATCTGGGCTATAGGCAAAACCGATGCCTAGCATAAAATCAAAACTATAACCACAATTGGAGCAACTATAAATAAAAGAACTTCCCATAGTGATCCCTTCTTTCATTAAATAGTATTTCAATTCAGGTACGTTTAATCGTCTGTATTTCCTTTGCTTCGTTTCTTAACTTGATTCAATCGATGTTGAATCTCGATCATTCAAAAACAGGAGATTTTTTATCGATCATGAATATCGCCCATTCGTGTTATATACCAATCGTGTAATAAATAAACCCATACATTTATCCAAAATTTAAGTGCTTAGTGATTTAGTAAATTGGGTAAATAAAATTGCCTATGCACTCCATTAAGAGAGGGACATTTCGATCACGTAAGGTGAGGATTTAATCGTTTATTGCAACATTAGACATTTTAAAGAAGGGAAGGCAACTGAGACATGCTAGGAACCATTATCGGAGATGTCGTCGGTTCCATTTATGAGCCGAGGCACCATCATATTAAGACGAAAGATTTTTTATTGTTTTCATCCAATTCACATGTGACGGATGACACGGTAATGTCATGTGCGGTAGCCGAAGCACTATATTCTTATAAACAGACAAAAAAGATCAATCTATTTAAAGTCGAATTGGTGAACAGTATGCGCAAGTTCGGGAATGCTTATCCACATGCCGGCTACGGACGCGCATTTAAGAAGTGGCTTCAAGAGAATCATCCAAAACCGTATGGGAGTTATGGAAACGGATCAGCTATGCGTGTTTCGCCGGTTGCATATGTGGCTGATTGTTTACAGGAAGCTGAAGAGTTGGCAAAAGCATCTGCAGAAGTGACACATAATCATCCTGAAGGAATTAAAGGAGCCCAAGCGGTTGTTTCATGCATTTTTTTAGCCCGCAAAGGGAAGAATAAGCAAAAAATTAAATCCTATATTGAGAGTAACTACTATAAATTAGATTTTTCCCTTGATGAAATTCGCCCCCATTACAAGTTTGATGTATCTTGTCAAGGGTCGGTTCCGCAAGCGATCGTAGCATTTTTAGAATCTCTTAACTTTGAAGATGCAATCCGGAATGCAATTTCTATCGGTGGGGACAGTGATACGATCGCTGCTATTGCAGGGGGAATAGCGGAAGCGTATTACGGAATACCTGACCATTTAAAACATGAAGGATTAAAGTATGTATCAGAAGGTTTGATAGGTGACGCCTATAAGCATTTTATCCATTATTGTCCCGCATACAGTGAAATCTATAGCATGAATACAAAAGCATGCGAGACATCATCTAAGGAACTTGCAGAGGATGCTGACAAGGATTTATTAAATGCTTTTCGTGGTTCCTTAGTCGGTGGTGCTGTTGGGGACGCCCTTGGATATGCAGTGGAATTTATGTCATTAGATGCTATACGATCCACATATGGTGAAAATGGAATCACTCGCTACAATCTTAGTCAGGGCAAAGCGCTTATATCAGATGATACGCAAATGACGCTCTTTACAGCAAATGGGTTGTTGCTTGGTATCACGCGTGGTATGACGAGAGGGATAATGGGGGATATCGAAGATTATGTATATGGATGTTACAAAGATTGGTTAGCAACTCAATATGGCACAAATGTAGATTTTAATTATAGTTGGTTGTATCATGTTCGAGAATTGCATAGTACACGTGCTCCAGGGAATACGTGTTTAAGTGCACTGCAGAGCGGCGATATGGGAACGTTGGAGAAACCAATTAATCATAGTAAGGGTTGCGGAGGTGTAATGCGGGTAGCTCCGGTGGGATTATATTGCCCGCGTAGATGGGATCGTACAGAAACAGTGTTGATAGGCGCAAAAGTTGCTGCTATTACCCATGGACATCCACTTGGATTCATTCCTGCGGCTGCCCTGTCAGATATCATTTCCCAGATTGTCTACGGAGAAAGCGCTGACTTAAAAGAAATAGTTAGGGAAAGTACTAAGTTTATAGTTAGCGTTTTTAAACAATATTCTAAAGTGGAAGATTTCGAACGGATTATGGAATTGGCAGTATCTTTATCTGAGCAGGATATAAAGGAGGATCAAGCGATCAAACAGTTGGGTGAAGGTTGGGTCGCTGAAGAAGCATTAGCAATTGCCGTTTATTGTTGCTTAAAACATTCAAATGACTTTGCGGCTGCTGTGGTGGCAGCGGTTAATCATGACGGGGACAGTGATTCAACTGGTGCGATTACTGGAAATATAATAGGTAGTTTTCTTGGATATACGGCTATACCAAATAAGTTTTTAGAAAGACTTGAATTAAAGGACATCATTATTGAAATAGCTGAGGATCTCTATCATGATTGTAAGATATCAGAGTATACACCACTATCAAGCCAATCTGAGTTTGAATGGGAAGCTAAATATATAAATTGTCAATCTATTCATTGACTAGTCTATTGTTTCTTGAAATCTACATAAAGTCGAAATGTATATGTTTTTTAAAGGATGCCCCATAAAAGTAGATATCTTACTTTTATGGGGCGGTTCAAAAGGGGATTTTTTATTTTTTTCTTCTCAGCAGATAGGTTATACCGGCCACTATGATTCCCGCAATGCCCACGATTTCCGTCAGCATAATGGAAAAGCCCAATCCAATGTTGGCATCTTCAGATGGGGTTCTGATTTCGCCAATCAGCATAAGTGTAAATAGGATTCCAGTAGCAAGATAGATCAAAAAGATTACATAACGCCAAGCTTTATGTCCTTTTTTAACCGCCGCATAGGCGCAAAAAAAGGAAACGAGCAGCAATACATAAAGAAAGATCGCATATGCATAATTCATGGTTGTCATCTCCAATCGCATTCATTTCATACATCCTGGATGTCTCTTCCCTAGTTCCACTACCATAAAGATAATGGGGGGCGACCTGATAGTCAGCTTTCCAAACATAGGATATAATTAATAACCATTATAAGGGTTATTTGTTTGAATATGGAATAGGTAAAAGGTCATGCCTGTCATGGAAATTAAGTGATTTTGATGCCGCTATTCATAAAAAGCCATTAACACTATGAGACTTTTTCTTTCAATTCAACTAACATGGAAGATTTATGAAAAAATCTCACTCCGAGTTTATATGATGTTACAATTATAAAAGGGTAATTTTGTCATTTGCAGAGATGAAGAAGAATGGGGGTGATGATAATATTCAGGTTGATTGACGATTTAGCTGATGGATTGTACAGCTTTTTAAAAAGCATGATCAGAAGTCTTTGTTACTTCATTGCGGGAATGGTTATTGTTGGTCTTCCTCTTTATCTAGTCGCTTTAGCATTTAAATATGTAGGATGAAGGAGAAAACTGTGTATATAAACAACTACGCTAAAATAATTATCGGCATTGGTATATCAGTCAAAAAAGGGGATCTTGTTAAAATCAATTTTCATCCGGAACATTTGCCATTAGTCCGGGAAATAGTGAAAGAAGCCTATAAGAACGGAGCCAAATTTGTTTCACTTGATATGAGAGATCCGGAAATGGAGAATAACCGCTCTGAATTTTTAGCAGAAGAGTTTGTAAATGAGTATCCCAAGTGCATAGTGGAAAATGAATATAATTATGCGGTATCCGGTTTCTCAACAATCACGATTCAAGCTCCTCATTTTTCAGCAAAAAATGAAATAGAAACAAGCAAAACTTCAGCAATAAATAAAGCTAAATCATTAGCGATGTACCCTGTCCGTAAATTTGGAATGGCGAACCATAATAAATGGGTTGTTGTGAATGCCCCTACAACAAATTGGGCGACGAACGTGTTTCCTGATCTTCCTCCTGAAAAAGCAGTAGAACTTTTATGGACTTATATTTATAGGGCAACGAAATCAAATGAAAGTGATCCCTTATTGGCATGGAAGAAGCAAGATGAGACATTGAAGAAAATCGCAAAAAAATTGAATGACTACCAGTTTTCTGCTTTGCATTTTATAAGTGAAGAAACGGATGTAACGATTCCATTGGTGAAAAACCATATTTGGCTTGGCGGTTCAGAGACTACTCAAGCTGGGGAAAGATTCATGTCGAATATTCCAGTAGAAGAAGTATGGACAATGCCAAATAAATATGGAGTTAATGGATACATTTCGATTACGAAACCAATTGTTCTAGAAGGAGAAATGATTGATAAGGTAAAACTATTTTTTCAAAATGGCAAAGTAGTTAAAATAGAACCTCATCATCCATTTCTTCAAAACTACCTTTTAAGGGATGAAGGCGCTTCTATGTTAGGGGAGGTGGCACTTGTCTCCGTTCATTCCAGTATTGAAAAAACAGGGATCGTATTCAAAAGTACTTTACTTGATGAAAACGCATCATCACATATTGCATTAGGACAAGCCTATTCTGATAACCTTTTCCAAGGCAATTCGATGGCTGATGAAAAATTAAACCAACTTGGAATGAATTTTTCATCTATTCACCAAGATCTCATGATTGGCAGCAGTACGATGAATGTGTATGGGGTATTCAATCAAGAAAAGATTCAAATTATGGAAAATGGACTGTGGAAGATATAAAAATGGCAATATTTTTGCCGGAATCTAATAGGCATTTAAATAAAAAAACAGAAAAGAGGAAGAACCTCTTTTCTGCTTACAGCATCTGTTTCACTTCTTTATATTCTTCATCCGTGAAAACGCGCGATTGGGTGATGAAGTGCTTGTCTTCAACGCTGTCGAGCGAGAAGGAGGCACCGCGGCCTTCAATCGCATCGATGACCAGCTGTGTATGCTTCCAATAATCGTATTGGCTTTTATGCATATAGAAAGGCACTCCACCAATGGTGCCGAGCAGTTTATCGGAATCGCCGAGCCGGAAATCTCCCTCTTTATAGCACATCGGGGCGGATCCATCGCAACAGCCCCCTGATTGATAAAACATGATGGATCCATGCATGTTTTGGAGAGATTCGATCAATTGCAAGGCTTCATCTGTAGCCACAACACGTTCTACCATCGATTCATCATCCTTTCGGTTTAGAAGAATCCTTGGGCGTTTTTATCATAGCTTACTAATAAACATTTTGTTTGTTGATAGTGTTCAAGCATCATGGCGTGGTTTTCACGGCCGATACCTGACATTTTATATCCTCCGAACGCTGCTCCTGCCGGATATTGGTGATATGTGTTTGTCCAAACACGTCCAGCTTGGATGCCGCGTCCTGCACGGTAGGCAGTATCGCCGCTGCGTGACCATACGCCAGCTCCAAGTCCATATAATGTATCGTTTGCGATTTCCATCGCTTCGTCGAAGTCTTTGAAGGTAGTAACCGCAAGAACTGGTCCGAAGATTTCTTCTTGGAAGATGCGCATTTTATTATTGCCCTTGAATACGGTCGGTTTAATATAGTTGCCGTTTTCCAGTCCGCCTTCAAGATGGTTTTCTTCGCCGCCGATTAGGAGTTCGGCACCTTCTTCTTTACCAAGCTTGATGTAAGAAAGGATTTTTTCCTTTTGTTCGTTTGAAGCTTGGGCGCCCATCATTACTTCTGTATCAAGCGGGTTGCCGATTTTGATTGCTTTTACTCTTTCCAAAGCACGTTCCATAAATTGATCATAAATGGATTCCTGGATAAGTGCACGTGACGGACATGTGCAGATTTCGCCTGAATTCAATGCGAACATGACAAAACCTTCAATTGCTTTGTTCAGGTATTCATCATCTTTATCCATGACGTCTTCGAAGAATACGTTCGGTGATTTACCGCCTAGTTCAAGAGTTACAGGGATGATGTTCTCTGTAGCGTATTGCATGATTTGACGGCCGACTGCAGTAGAGCCGGTGAAAGCGATTTTAGCAATGCGTTTGTTTGTCGCAAGCGGTTTGCCTACTTCAACTCCGAACCCATTCACAATATTAAGGACGCCTTTTGGAAGCAAGTCCTGGATCAACTCTATAAGCACCATGATGGATGCCGGAGTTTGTTCAGCTGGTTTCATGACAATACAGTTACCAGCTGCAAGCGCAGGAGCGATTTTCCATACGGCCATTAGGATTGGGAAGTTCCAAGGAATAATTTGGCCCACAACCCCTAGTGGCTCATGGAAGTGGTAAGCGACTGTGTCGTTATCCAATTGAGTAGTGCGGCCTTCCTGTGCCCGGATCGTGCTTGCGAAATAACGGAAGTGGTCGATGGCCAAAGGAATATCCGCATTTAATGTTTCACGGACTGCTTTCCCGTTGTCCCAAGTTTCTGCAACAGCAATCATTTCTAAGTTTTCTTCTATGCGATCGGCAATTTTATGTAAAATAAGTGCTCGTTCTGCTGCGGATGTTTTTCCCCAAGCATCCTTAGCTGCATGGGCAGCATCCAAAGCCAATTCTATATCTTCTGCAGAAGAACGGGCGATTTTAGTGAATACTTCGCCAGTTACCGGAGATTTGTTGTCGAAATATTGGCCTTTAACCGGCGCAACCCATTCTCCTCCGATAAAGTTATCGTATTTTTCTTTAAAGTTAACAACTGCCCCTTTAGTGTTTGGATTTGCATAAATCATAGTTGCATCTCTCCCTTATTTGTCCATTTAGAAACCTAGTGGCGATATATGTAATCGCATACATAAATGATAACCACCAAGTATGTTTCCGCTTTCTATAATGTTCTTTATTTTGACATAATTCAAGCAATATGCACTAAAAAGATATGTTATAGAGGACTTAAGCACCGTATCTTATCCTAGTATGTATTTGCCTGATTTGGACTGTATTTGATAAATAGGCTTCTATAAAAGTAGCAACCCCCGACATTCACACATATTTTGTGGGGAGAGTACTTGAAGGATGGCAAACGTTTCGTTTTCTTTCCTCTGCTCAAAGATTATAAAAAAATATGTGGAGGTAACAAGATGAATGAATTTCAAAGTCAACTTCAGACATTGAATCTTGGCGATTATTACACAAGTGAGCTAGTTCCCTGGAACCAGACCGCCTATTCAACCGACGATTCACGGCTGATCGGTTTTGGCTTCGGCTGTTTTGGCTGTTTCTTTTGTTTCGGCTGCGGAGGCTTCGGAAGATGCGGAGGCTGCGGAGGATGTGGAAGATGTGGAGGTTGTGGAGGCTGCGGCCGTTGTGGCCGATGCGGCCGCTGATCCTGCTATATATATGGAACGACCGAAAAAATGTCCCTGCAAGAGTATTTGCGGGGGCTTTTCCATGCAGAGTTTTTGCATATGAGACAAAATGTCTTACATAAGATGAGAATGAAAAGGTTGTTATAGGTTTTAGAACAGCTAGTGTTTGGAAGGGAGGAGCGGGATGACAAATGTAATTCCGTCTATGCGTTTGAAAGTCAATAGGGACACGTTTTTTATTCCGGATACAGACAAAGGGATGTATTTTCGCAATAATGCTAGTTCTTTTCGAATGGAAGGCGAGACAATTGTTCAGTGGCTTGATAAGCTGTTGCCCATGCTGAACGGCGAGTATACGTTAAAAGAGCTTACGGATGGGTTGCCGGGTTCTTACCGGAACAGAGTAATGGAAATTGCTGAAACGCTTTTTGCCAATGGTTTTGTTCGGGACGTCAGCAAGGACCTCCCCAGCACCCTGCCGGATTATATCTTAAAGAAGCATGGTTCTCAAATTGAATTTTTGGACCATTTCGGAGGCTCTGGTGCATATCGTTTTCAGCAGTATCGCCAATCGAACGTATTGGCGGTCGGTTCTGGCCCTTTTTTTATTTCTTTGGTTTCAGCGTTGCTTAAAACAGGTTTGCCAGCATTCCAGATTTCGCTTACTGAGGAAGTGCCGACCAGCAGGGAACGGATTAAGGAGATCGTAGATGAGGCCCGAACGAGTGATCACGAGGTGAAGGTTAGCGAAACAGTGGGATGCCCGCCAGTTGAAATGATAAAATCACGGCATGAAAAAAGGCAATCATTTGATGCTGTCCTGTATGTATCACAGGAAGGAAATATAGCGGAATTGCAGGCGATCCATCGTGTATGCAGACAGGAAAAGATCGTGTTCATCCCCGCTATTTTCTTGAATGGGAGCGGGCTGGCCGGTCCTCTTGTTCAACCGGATTCCGAGGGATGTTGGGAATCCGCTTGGCGCCGGCTGCATCGAACGGCGCTTGAAGAGAAAGGAGAGCAATCCGCGTATTCATCGACAACCGGGGCTATGCTGGCCAATGTGATCACCTTTGAGTTGTTCAAACACATAACTGATGTAAAAAGGGATCTTCAAGGGCCAAAGTTTTATTTTCTTAATGCAGAAACCTTGGAAGGCCAGTGGCATTCCTTTGCACCTCATCCTGCGGTAACCGGCCGGGCATCGGCTTGCAAGGTGACCGATATCGACCAAAGGCTTGAACAAGGGCGCCGTTCAGTTAAAGAAGGTAAATGGTTTCTTTATTTTAGTCAGTTAACTTCTCCACAATCCGGGATTTTTCATTGTTGGGAAGAAGGAAATCTTAATCAATTGCCATTGTCACTGTGCCGCATACAGGCTGCAGATCCCGTATCCGAGGGGCCGGCAGAGCTATTGCCTGCAAGTGTAGCTGCAGGTTTGACGCATGAAGAGGCAAGAAAGGAAGCAGGGCTGATGGGAGTGGAAGCCTATGTTACTGCAGCCTGCCATCAACCGATCAGGTCACTATTCATGTCTATGGAAGACATAACCGGCACAGATGAACACCAATTTATTGGAATCGGGGCGGGAGAGACGTTTGCCGAATGTGTTTGCCGCGGTTTACAGAGGTGTTTGGACGACGAGTTCCGGAAACAGAAGGCACAAGACATCATTGTACCGGTTGAATTAGGAGAAATAGAGGATGAACGCTGCCGCTTTTATTTGCAGTCCTTAACGACACTGCGAGGAGAGTCTGTCATCGGCTTGGGAAAAGAAGTGCATGGTTTCCCTGTTGTTTGGGTCGGCGTAGAAGGCAGCTGGTACGGGGCAGTCGGGCTGAATGCCACTTCGGCCCTTCGAAATGCTGTGGTGGAGGCGATTATGGAAATTCAACAATCTTCCGGAGAAAAGGCATCCAATAGGGCTCCTTTTATGCAGGAGAAAGCAACGGTAGTACAGAAGTTGGACATTCCAACAAGTAAACCGGAAAGCCATCTAGAAATGGTGCAGGCTGCTAGATCCGTAATGGCTGAAAATGGCTTCCAGCTCATGGCTGTCGAAGTCGAGATAGAACCTTTTACGAAAGCAGAACCGATCGAAGTGATTGGAGTGCTGCTTAGCAAGGGGGAATTAACGTGAAGAAAGCCGTATGGGTCAGCGGAAGCGGACTCCTTGCAGATTGCGTGCTAGAAGAATTGGGCAACAGAAGGCAGATTCAGATTATCCATTCCGACTTTCCCGCAGATATCCCGGCAGCAACGGAAATGGCTCTTGTATTGGATGATGCCTGGCATCCCTCAGTCCATTTGGAAGCGGAAGAACGATTCAAGGAAGCCGGAATCCCTTGGCTCAGAAGTTTCGTGTCATTTGGGGAGGGCGTAGTCGGGCCCTTGGTACTTCCGGGAAAACCCGGTTGTTCGCAGTGTGCCGACCAAAGGCAACTGATGGCAGGCCGCGACCGCAAAGAGATGTGGGCGTTGAGAAGGAAGCTGCAGGAACAGGGAGGAGTACCTCGGGATGCCGCTGCTTCAAGGCCGGGATTTATGCAGATGGCCAGCCTGATCGGAGCTGAGGTACAAACGATATTGGAGGGGAAACAAGCTTTAACGGAAGGGCGTTTAGCCTTCATTGATCTTAAAACACTTGGGCTTTCCTGGCATTCTTTCCTTCCTGATTCGTTGTGTGTGCAGTGCGGCCGATTGCCGGATGATTCAAAAGCCTCCGCCCGCATTTCCCTGCAGCCCAGCCGCAAATCAAATCCGGACAGTTACCGCACTCGTCCAATGGCTGAGCTTGGGAAAGTCCTTGCCAAGGATTACTTGGATCACAAGACAGGTTTTTTAAATCAAAAAATGCTGGATCTTGTTCCTCCATTTGCGGATGCGAGCGTCAACCTGCCTTTATTCATAGGAGACGAAGGTGCCGCGGGACGAACCAATTCATATGCCACAAGCGAGTTGACGGCCATTTTGGAAGGCTTGGAACGGTATTGCGGCATGGACCCTAAAGGCAAAAGGACAGTTATCTATGACAGCTACAGCAATCTGAAGGATGAGGCGCTGAATCCTCTTGAGGTAGGCGTGCATTCCAAGGACCATTACGAACAGGCTGATTTCCCTTTCCGGCCATTTGATCCAGACACACCGATGAATTGGGTGTGGGGCTATTCCTTTTTAGAAGATCGTCCATTGCTCGTTCCGGAATTGCTTGCGTATTACAGCCTGGGTTGCGGTGAAGGGTTTGTCTTTGAAACATCGAATGGCTGCGCATTAGGCGGAAGTTTGGAGGAAGCGATTTTTTACGGCATCATGGAAGTCGTTGAACGCGATTCGTTTTTACTGACTTGGTACGGACAGCTTCCACTTCCTCGCCTGGATCCCCGCACGGCAGATGACCGGGAATTGCAGCTGATGATTGAGCGGGCGAAAGCAGTCGCGGGCTATGATACCTTTTTATATAACGCTATGATGGAGCATGGCATTCCAAGTGTTTGGGCGATGGCGAAAAACAGGAAGCAAGAAGGATTGAATATCATCTGTGCCGCTGGCGCCCACCTGGATCCTGTGAGGGCGGCCAAAAGCGCCATGCATGAGCTGGGCGGTATGATGCTGACGTTGGATGAAAAATTTGTAAATAATCGGCCGAATTACGAAAAGATGCTGCACAATCCAATGCTTGTCCAACAAATGGAGGATCATGGAATGCTGTTCGGCTTACCTGAGACCGAGGGCCGATTAGGGTTTTTACTGGATCATAATCGACCATTGCGGAGTTTTAGTGAAGAGTTTGCAGACAGACCGGTTCGTGCTGACTTAAAAGATGATCTTGTGGACGTCCTTCAAAAACTGCATGAAAGGAAATTGGATGTCATCGTGGTGGACCAGACAGTACCGGAGATCAAACGAAACGGGCTTCATTGCGTAAAAGTATTGATTCCTGGCATGCTTCCGATGACTTTCGGCCACCACCTGACCCGTGTACAAGGGCTTGAAAGGGTGCTTGAGGTGCCTAAGATGCTCGGATATAAGGAAGCAGCATTGACGTACGGCCAGCTTAATCCGTATCCGCATCCATTTCCATAAATAGTGACAGGAGGTTGGGGGATGCAACTTGAGGAATTTCTGCACCATCTTCATACAGACCCTGAAAAGATTACGCCGCTCGGCTGGGAAATCGATTGGGAGGATGCACCGCTCTCTTATAAACTCTACCGTAATCTTCCAGTCATACCTCTTTCAGCGGATATCCCGCTGAAATTGGAAGAATCAGAGCCGAGGGAACCTGACCTTGAAAGGATCGGCCATTTTCTTTGGTATGTGTATGGCTTGGCGCAAGTAAGCCAATCGGTGATTCCTACTGAAGACGGCGAGCCGGAAATCATTCAGTCCTTCCGCCGTTTTCCTGCTTCTGGGGGTGCTCTGTATCCAAATGAATTATATATTTATCTTAAGCTGGCTGATTTGCCTTCCGGAGTCTACCATTATGATGTCGCCCATCATCGATTAGTGTTATTGAGGGAAGGTAATTTCGATGATTATATAACCCGGGCTATCGGGAAAAATTGCGATATTTCCAGTTGTTATGGGACGGTTTTTGTCTCGACGATGTTTTGGAAGAACTTTTTCAAATACAATAATTTCGCCTATCGTCTGCAAGGATTGGATGCCGGTGTGCTAATGGGGCAATTAATGGAGGTGTCAAAACGGTTCGGCTTTGCATCAGGGGTGTATTTCCAGTTCCTTGACAGGGCCATCAACCATTTGCTTGGTATAGATGAAAAGGAAGAGAGCGTATATGCGGTCATTCCCTTAACGGTTGAGCCGCTCAACTGGTCTTTTGCGGGTAGGGGAATAGAAGGTTCTATTTCGGCAGAAAGCCTGTGCAGAGAACTTTCTGAAACACAATTTGCCCATTATGTCCGATCGCAAAGAGTGAAAGAGTTTCCTAAACTGATTGAACTGAATGAAGCTTCCATGATCGAAATGCTGCCATGCGCCCGGAAAGCAGGCACAGTCGAACAAATGGATAGCGAAGGCGCTGACATAAAGCTGCCTTTTGTGGAGCCTCTGCCGTATGATTTGGCAGAGGCTTGCCATCAGCGTTTTTCCCCGGAGATGGATTTTAGGATGCAAACGATCAGCCAGGAGCAACTGGCAGTATTATTGCAGGAAGCTTCTGCATCTTTTTTGTACAGGAACGATTTGGATGACTCCGATAGCAATGGTTTGCCGCGTGTATCCATCTATATTTGTTTACATGGCGTTGAAGGCATTCCATCTGGGGCCTACCGATATGACGGGGTGGCCCATGCTCTTAAGCTGATCAGGCCGGGGGACCATCGGCTTCAGCTGCAGTACAGCCTATCGCTCGATAATGTGAATATGCTGCAGGTGCCGCTTTGTCTGCATGTGGCAGGGGCCAAAGATTCTTTCGGGTCGCCCCTCGGGTACAGAGGCTACCGCATACAGCAAATGGAAGCGGGAATGCTTGTCCAGCGGGTACTGTTGGCAGCGTCGGCTATTGGTTTGCAGGGACATCCTCTTCTCGGGTTCGATGTCAAAGTATGCGATTCCATCTATCAAATGGACCGCCAAGGACTGACCAGCTTAATCCAAATCCCCATTGGCACTGTCGGTCAGCGGCCATGGCTGAAGGGGACCCTGCACCATTGATATGGCAAGGAATCGCAACCGCCTCATCTCTAAAGAGGAAATAAGGCTGTTTGCCTAAATAAAAACCTGGCATTTCTACTAGGACATTGAATAATGAGGTGCCTGTACGAGGAAGTTTTGATTGTATGAGGAGTAGGAAAAGCATGAAAAAAGCCTTCCGCATTCACATGCAGAAGGCTTGCTTTGCAATAGCCGCATCATGAAGACATTGCCATGCCACCATTTACATGGATGCACTGTCCAGTAATATAAGCTCCTTCATCTGATGCGAGAAGGACATAGGCGCCTGCAAGGTCTGCCGGTTGTCCTGGGCGGCCAAGCGGTGTATCGGTACCGAATTTTGAGACGCTTTGTCCGTCAAAAGTAGCCGGAATGAGGGGAGTCCAAATGGGGCCCGGAGCAACCATATTCACCCGGATTCCTTTTTTTGCAAGGTTCTGGGCAAGGCTGCGCGTAAAACCGACAATCGCGCCTTTTGTCGCTGTATAGTCTATTAAGGTTGGGTTGCCTACATACGGATTAACCGATGTTGTATTAATGATTGAATGGCCTTGTTTCATATGTGGCACTGCATGCTTGCTCATATAAAAAACGGAATACATATTGGTTCGGAATGTTTGATCCCATTGTTCAGCTGTTATGTCTTCAATGTTCTCTGTAGGAAATTGTACGGCTGCGTTATTGACGAGGATATCCAACTTGCCGAATTCATCCACTGTTTTCTTGATTAAATCCTTGCATACCGCTTCCTGTGATACATCGCCGGGAAGCAGAAGGCATTTGACCCCTTCTTTTTCAATCAATTGTTTGGTTTCTTCCGCATCGCTGTCTTCATTCAGATAGTTCACGGCGACGTGAGCTCCTTCTTTTGCATAAGCAATCGCAACAGCGCGTCCGATTCCGCTGTCGCCGCCTGTGATTAAGGCAACCCGGTCTTTAAGCTTGCCGCTGCCGGAATAGTCTTTAGGCTGAATAGGAAGTGGCTTCATCTCCGATTCAATCCCAGGCTGTTGTTGCTGTGTTTGCTCTGGTTGTCCATCCTTTTGTTGTTCGTATATATTCATCCTAAAATCCCTCCTATAAAACTGTGGTTCTTCTAAAAATGTAACCTTAATTACGGATTTCTAAACATGGAATGGTGCTAAGATACGAACAAGAAATGGGATGCTGCATCTCTTGATCGACAATCTATTTTGGTTTTTACCTGGCTATGAGAATAGAATTCTTCTATTTTGATAGCCGGTGTAAAAGCCGGTTCATTGGGTACAGCGGCGAAGTAGGCGGACGCATTGATCCGGGCGTATCGGATTACTTGTTCAAGCAAGTTAAATGAGACTTCTGTCTATTCAATTTAGCAAACGGATGACGGTGTACAGGTTACGGTTTACATGATTACGGTTACTCGGACTTTGGCCATCTGCGCAGTGAAGCTGCGAATGATTAGGGAATGCCTGTTCCCGCTGTATCTTTTGTTTAATAGATTTTACGTTTAGTCTGCAGGGAACTTCCTCTGCAGGCTTTTTGGATTCGGTGCACTTAATAAAATGATGATTATTTAAAGACAGAGCGGGTAAGGATTTAAGATGGATAATTTGCTCTGCATATGAAGGGATAGTATGATCATGTAAGTTGGTTACTAATAGTAAGGGGGATGAAAAGAGATAATGAAAGCAGTCACTGTAAAACTACCAGGCGGTGCAGAACAGCTTCAGGTTGTAAACATAGAAAAACCTGTAATTCGCGACGGCGAATTGTTAATAAAAGTAAAAGCTTGTGCCATTAATAGAACGGATCTTATGTCGAGGGAAGGGAAGACCGGCTATATGAAGAATCCGGTACTTGGCATTGAAATTTCCGGAGAAGTGGTGGAAGCCGCTAAAGATACAAATATTAAAATCGGAACGCGTGTTATGGGCCTTGTCAATGGAGGAGGATATGCTGAATATGCCGTCATGCCGGCAGATCGGGCGATGATCATTCCGGACAATCTGTCTTACGAAGAGGCAGCGGCAATCCCTGAAGTATTTTTGACAGCTTATCAAACGCTCTTTTGGCTGGGTGGATTGACAGATGATAATACTGTTTTGATTCATGCGGGCGGGAGCGGAGTAGGCACCGCAGCCATCCAACTAGCCAAGCAATTGACCAAAGCGAAGATCATCACAACTGCCGGTTCGCAAAGAAAACTGGATTTTTGCCAATCACTTGGAGCGGATGTCTGCATCAATTATAAAGAGCAGTCATTTGAAGAAGAAGTGTTGGGTGCCACCGGCAATAAAGGCGCGGATGTCATTTTGGACTTCATCGGCGCTTCCTACTGGGAGAAAAACCTGAAGAGCATCAACATCGACGGCCGATGGGTGTTGATTGGCGTTCTTGGCGGCACAGTGGTTGAAAAAGTGGATATTATGCAAATCATGCTGAAAAGGCTGCAATTGAAAGGGACTCTTCTAACACCTAGAAGCGATGAATATAAAAGGGACTTAACCGATGAATTTGTGCAAAGAGCTATGCCATTATTCCTGCAAGGTAAAGTGAAACCGATTGTGGATACGGTCTTTTCATTGGAAGATATTCAAAAAGCCCATGAATATATGGAAGCCAATAAAAATATAGGCAAGATTATTGTGCGTATAGACGCAACCGAATGATAAACAAAAATAAGCCGCCGGAACGAACTCCGGCGGCTTATTTGCTGTTTATCGATTAATGTCAGCGTACTTAGGATCTGCCACTTTGACCAATTGTTTTCCAAGGTTTTTTCCTTTGAACAGTCCTAGGAAAGCTTCAGGTATGCGTTCAAATCCTTCCACAATTGTTTCTTCATACTTTAATTTTCCTTGCTGCAGCCATTTTCCCAAATCAACTGCTGCTTCAGGGAAACGCGATGAATAATCGCCGATGGTAAAGCCTTTCATTAAAGCGCTGGTTTTGATCATTGCTGATTGAATGCGAGGGCCGACGTCTTTTCCGGCTGCGTTATAGGAAGAAATGGCACCGCATAATGGAATTCGGGCGTTTCTGTTAAGGTGAGTGAACACAGCATCTGTCACTTCGCCGCCGACGTTGTCATAATAAACATCCACACCATTCGGCAGAGCCTCCGCTAAATCATCTGCGAAACTTTCTTTCTTATAATTGACAGCAGCGTCAAAACCCAGTTCGTTCTTTAAATAGTCGATTTTCTTGTCTGAACCGGCAATCCCTACGACTCTTGCTCCTTTTAGTTTGGCAATTTGGCCGACAACGGAGCCGACTGCTCCTGCCGCACCGGAAACAACAACTGTTTCTCCTTCTTGCGGTTTGCCGATATCAAGGAGTCCAAAATAGGCCGTCAAACCTGGCATCCCCAGAATGCCTAAATGGGTGGTAACAGGCGCTACCTTAGGATCGATTTTTCTGATGGTGTTTTCATCTGCAACGGAATATTCAGCCCAATTTAAGGTGCCGACTACGACGTCTCCCTGTTTGAATGATTCTGATTTCGATTCCACCACCTCAGCAACAACGCCGCCGACAATCACTTTATCCAATTCGAACGGTGCGATATATGATTTAACGTCCTGCATTCTGCCGCGCATATATGGATCGACAGATAAATAGAGTGTCCGCACTAAAACTTGCTTGTCGTTTGGCGAAGGCACTTCACTTTCCACAAATCTAAAATCGTTGTTTGTTGGCATTCCTTCCGGCCGATTGGCCAAATGAATTTCTTTTTGCATATTTAATGACATCGAAACTCCTCCTCTGTGTATGAATTGCAGTGCAAAGCGTATCATTCCTTTCTATTAAATAGCAAATAAATGACCTTATTCTTTCATTGATTCCAATAGTATGGCTGGACTAAGAATCCAATCAATCATTCAAGAGGGATCGGTATCGGCAGAAAGTGCATTAGGGGGGATGATTTTGGAGTAAACAAGCAAAGCTCATAAGTTAATTCTTTGACATGGATAAGAATGGTATGGTAAATTTATTTCGAAGTAAAGATAATTTAAATAGAAATAATAATTCATTTTATGTTTTTTTAATTGTATATCTCGAATTAGAGATAATAGAAATCGTTTTATAACCCAAGAATAAAATGCTTCTTAAAAAATTGGCGGGAGGAATAAGAATATGAATCATTTAAGAGGAATACACCATGTGACGGCGATTACAAGTTCAGCGGAAAAAAACTATGCGTTTTTTACCTACGTATTAGGCATGCGCTTAGTGAAGAAAACAGTGAACCAGGATGATATCCAAACGTACCACCTGTTCTTCGCCGATGATAAAGGCAGCGCTGGAACAGATATGACATTTTTTGATTTCCCAAATATCCCGAAAGGAGTCCACGGAACGAATGAAATCGCCAAAACATCGTTCCGGGTGCCTTCAGATGCAGCGCTAGACTATTGGGTGAAACGTTTTAACCGCCTGGAAGTGGCACATACAGGCATAAAAGAACAATTCGGCAAGAAAACCCTTTCCTTTGTCGATTTTGACGATCAGCAGTATCAGTTGATTTCGGATGAACATAATCAAGGAGTAAAATCCGGTACGCCTTGGCAAAAAGGTCCGATTCCATTAGAATACGCCATCACAGGCCTCGGTCCCATTTTTGTCCGAATCGCCGATTTTCCGTACTTCAAGCAAATGCTTGAACAAGTCATGCTGCTTAAAGAAATAGCTAACGAAGGTTCGTTCCATTTGTTCGAAGTGGGAGAGGGCGGCAACGGAGCACAGGTCATCGTCGAGCATAATGATGTGTTTCCTGCGGCACGCCAAGGCTACGGCACGGTTCATCATGCCGCATTCCGTGTAGCGGACCGAGCAGTGCTCGATGAATGGACAGAAAGAATGGAGAGCTTCGGCTTCCATACTTCCGGCTATGTGAACCGCCATTTCTTCGAATCCTTATATGCCCGTGTCGCTCCGCAAATCCTGTTTGAATTCGCAACAGACGGCCCCGGCTTTATGGGCGACGAATCGTATGAAACAGTCGGAGAGAAACTATCATTGCCGCCATTCCTGGAACCGAACCGCGAGCAAATCGAAAAGCTGGTAAGACCGATTGATACGGTTAGAAGCACGATTGAATTTGAGAAAGAGTATGAGTGATTAGGAGGTTAAATGAGGTGCAGGCATGAGGGGGAGTTTGATTTTCTTAGGCCTGTCTTTTTGGTTGTTCTTTCTTTGACGGGGATGGGGTCGGAGGTTTGAATCCCTTACACAGCATACGAAATGATAAGCCTCAATCCTTTGGTAGACAAGGTATTGAGGCTTTTTTTGTTTATATATTTACCTCATGCTTTCACTATTGAATCGGCATTTGCTCACGCTATTCTTCTCCATGGTCACATGGAAGATATCGGCTACTTAATATGTGTCAGTGTTCTTTTTATATGAATGACTTCTCTGTTAAAATCTATATCATTCCACTTCAATCCGAATAGTTCTCCTTTCCGAATACCAGTGTAGATAACTTAAAGGAAGGTGATATAATGACGTTCCTTTTTGCATGCTTCTAGAAAAGAATGAATTTCCTCTGGGGCTCAAATCATCATTTCCACCTTTTTAACAGAAGGTGGATCTGCTTCTGCGACTGGGTTAAAGGAAAGCGTCTTCCATTTAACAGCCTGCTTAAATGCTTGGTTCAGCACTTGATGCCAAAAGTTAGATTTTCACCTCTAACTTTTGGGGGGCAGTATATTACAAGTACTTTTTTATTCTTTAGATATTGAAGGAATTTAGATTATAAAAGCTGAGTGTGAACGGAACCTGTATATTTGCTAAAATTGCAAGAAAATTCTTCTTTAGCTAAAATAATACAGAACTGTGTTAAAATATAGGTGGTTAAATTTAGCAATTACATGGGAATATTCACCTTGAACTTTTTTACATATGTTATTCATATTTGTTTACAAAACTTATATCTAACTGTAAAATAAAGGCATTAGAGATTTTTATTAACCGTTGGGGTGAATGATTTCCTGGAAACAGGAGAATACTAATGGATATTAAATTTAAAACCAATAAATTAAGAAAACAATTTGAACCAAGAGAAATGGTCAAAAAATGGGGTCCCCAAATAGCAAGGAAGCTGCAGACAAGAATGAATGAATTTAAAGGAGCAGAAAATCTAGCTGAAATTGCAACTTTGCCTGGACCGGCATGTCATCAATTAGGACAAAATAGAGATAACCAGTTTGCCGTGACTTTAAAAGAGCCCTACCGGTTAATATTTGAACCTTCTGATGATCCTCCTGCATTGAAAAAAGATGGAGGATACGATTGGGAACACATTAAAACCATTTTAATTATAGAGGTGGTTGATTATCATGACTGAACAAAATTTTGATTTTGAATATGAGTATATTATCCCCCCGGGTGAAACTCTATTGGAAACAATCGAGGCAAAAGGGATAACTCAAGCGGAATTATCCCAAAGAACTGGTAGGCCTATGAAAACAATAAATGGTATTATAAAAGGGACAATAGCGATTACACCTGAAACTGCGTTACAGTTTGAAAAAGTATTAGGTGTACCTGCACGTTTTTGGAATAATCTTGAAAGTAATTATAGAGAAGCATTAGCCAGGGAAAAAGAAAGAGAGAAACTTAAGGGAAATGAAAATTGGATTAAAGGTTTTCCAATTAATGAATTAAAAAAGAGAGGCTGGATTCAAGAGGCCAAAGATGATGTAGAACAACTTAGAGAGTTGTTGAAATTTTTTGGTGTAGCTACTATAGATGCATGGGAAAAAGTTTGGGAAGGCATAATTAAACCCGATGTAGCATTCAGAAAATCTGACAAAAGTAATCCAGGAGCAATAGCCGCTTGGATTCGAAAAGCTGAGATAGAAGCACAGAATATTGAGTGTAACCCATACGACGAAAGTGAATTTAAAAAGAAAATTGAAGAATGTAGGAAGTTAACAAACGAAAAAAATCCAGATGTTTTTGTACCTAAATTAATTGAACTATGTGCATCTGCAGGAGTTGTGGTCGTTTTTTTACAAGAGCTTCCTGGATGTAAAATTTCTGGTGCGACCAAATGGTTAAATTCAAATAAAGCAATGATTGCTTTAAGTCTAAGATATAAATCAAATGATCATCTATGGTTTACATTTTTTCATGAAGCGGGGCATATCCTTTTACATGGAAAGCGCAAAACTTTTATAGAAGGAATTGAAACCTTAGAGAATTATATAGAAAAGGAAAATGAAGCTAATACATTTTCCGCTAATATCATGATTCCCCAAAGAAGATATCAAAAATTCATTTCCTCACCTCAGATTACTAAAACAAGTGTTATGAAATTCGCAGAGGAAATAAATATCGCTCCAGGGATTGTTGTAGGTAGATTACAAAAAGAGCAACGTATTAAATATAGCTATTTCAACGATTTGAAACAATTTTATCAGTGGAAAAAATGAGCCTCTATATTTTTTAAGAGGCTCATTTTAAGATGTAATAACGCCACGAACCCTTGATTTATAAGGATTCGAAAGGGAAAGGTGAAATTCTAACTTTCATTTTAATAAGACCTAGAAATTAGGAATTAAAGGAGATTTTTCGTTAGTTCATTGAACTTGCGGGAGGTCTTTTCTTTTTTTTGTCATGTATGCGGGATATTCATGGTTGTATTTATGTCTGCATGGCACATTTTTTGGATTTCTTTAACATCTATGCCATCCTCTGTTAAAAAGATGTGTGAGTATGTCTAAAAGCTATAAGGTGGGAAGTATTTTTATACGCGTTTCATAATTCTCTGGAATTATATCATTTCGATTATCTAAGCGACCAAATACATCATCCGCATCGAACAGAGGAACACTGATTTTGGCTCCTTTTTTATTTGCTTCATGTTGTGCCATTACAAAAATATAGCCAACAAAGGGGCGCTCAGATTATAAACATATAAATAGCAAATAGTCCAACTGAAGGCGGTTACGAAGAACGAAGTGCAGAATTAGGCTTTTATCAATTTGTAGCCAAGCTACTTGGTGACGTAGTGTTTGCGGTTATCTTATTTTCTAATTTGTCCATTATAGTGATCATCAAAACGTTCAGCCGTTTTCTTTTCCTCAATGGTATGCGAATAAATGTCCAGCGTGATGCCGACACGTGCATGACCTAGCCACTCAGGTGAAAATAAAACCATTTGAAGCTGAACTTTCATCTAAAATAGTCGAGATTGTTCATTCAAACCGTCAAGTTTATGGTACGGGAAAAATGAAAGTGGCAATAAAAAAGGTAGGATGGACCGTATATATTTTTATGACTTTTGCGCCGAGTTGTTTTACTATCATTTTTTAAAATATTTTTATAAACAAACACTTCTTCCAATTTATATCATTGACATTTCAGATTGAGCTTGGTACAATCTTCCTAATGTTTTAAAAAAAGAATAGATATACCTTGTATAAATTCAAGAATACGGCTTGAAAGTTTCTACCAGCTACCAATAAATAGCTTGTCTACAAGGAATGGGAAATAAATGATATTTTTATTCCATTTTGTAGAAAAACTTTGGCCAAATAATGGTCAAAGTTTTTTTATTATCTAATGAGAAAATAAAAGGAATTAGTTGTAAAACTAATCTCAGAATCATTCCCTATCGATCTTTAATATGGCAAATAGGAGACTACAACATGAAGGACTTTTTTAAATTTGCAGAACGGAACACTTCCTATAAGCAAGAAACATTGGCAGGGATAACGACTTTTTTATCTATCGCATATATATTAGTCGTTAATCCGCTTATTCTAAGCCAATCCGGGATGGATAATGGGGCTGTATTCACTGCGACTGCACTTACTGCGATTATCGGATCGCTACTTATGGGTTTACTTGCTAACTACCCAATTGCAATTGCACCTAGTATGGGACTGAATTCATTCTTCACTTTTTCTGTATGTATTGGGATGGGAATCGAATGGCAAGTCGCTTTAACCGGTGTTTTCGTTGCAGGAATCATTTTTATGTTATTAAGTTTAATGAAAATCCGGGAGAAGATCATTAATATCATTCCGGTTGATTTAAAGCATGCAATCGCTGCTGGGATTGGATTTTTCATCACATTTATTGGGTTGAAAAATGGTGGAATTATTGTTGGCAATCCGGATACATTTGTTTCCATTGGTGATTTAACGTCACCTATGACCCTGTTGGCGATTATTGGCCTTGTTATTACAATTATTATGTTAGTACGTGGCATAAACGGCGGGATTTTCTACGGAATGATCATTACAACCATTGTTGGAATGATTTTCGGATTAATAGACGTTCCTTCATCGATTGTGGGACATATACCGAGCATTAAACCGACATTTGGCGTTGTATTTTCCCATTTAGATGAGATTTTCACACTGGAAATACTGACAGTTATCTTCACGTTTTTAATTGTTGCCTTCTTTGATACAGCTGGTGCATTAATTGCATTAACTAGTCAAGCAGGAATGATGAAAAATAATAAGATTCCAAATATCGGGAAAGGGTTACTTGCTGATTCTGCTGCTGGTGTAATTGGAGCTATTTTAGGGACATCGACACCGGCTACGAGTGTTGAATCTTCCGCTGGTATTGCTGTCGGAGGAAGAACAGGTTTTACGTCTGTCGTTATTGCAGCTTGTTTTGTGATTGCTTTGTTCTTTTCACCACTTGTTGCCGTTATTTCAGTGGAAGTTACATCAGCTGCATTAATTATTGTAGGTGCATTAATGGCAATGGAAATTAGTAAAATAAACTGGTCTAAGTTAGAAATTGTCATTCCATCCTTTTTAACCATTATTATGATGCCTCTTACTTCTAGTGTGGCAATCGGGATTGGATTAGGTTTTGTTTTTTATCCAATTTGTTTAGCGGCACAAAAGCGTTATAAAGAAGTTCATCCAATTATGTATGTGCTTTGTTTGTTATTCATTCTATACTTTGCTTTTATAGTGTAGGAAAGAGAATTAGTAGACTAGGAGAATACAGTTGCCGGTAGATAGAGAGCAATGTCTAGAAGAACATACATCATGAAAGAACGTAATGACCTTCATTCTCTTTGGGTAATTAAATTAATGGATTAAATCAAAAAGACATAGGTTAGTCCTGCTAATGCTGCACCCCAAAAGTTAGAGCTGAAAATCTAACTTTTGGGGTGTTTATTATTTATAAGCGACGGAAATAAAATCCGTCGTTTTTTCTATCTGAATATCAGAATAATGGAGCAACCTTTCATTGCTTTTGCATAATTATATAGTAAAAAACAGAGGGTTATAAGCAAACTTCGCCCTGTTTTCCAAATGTCAAATGAAATTTTATGTATTTTTAACAGTAAAAATTTTCAATCTGCAAATAATAGCGATATACTATAATTAGGTTACATTGATGCAGAGAAGGTGTGTGTGATCATATGTGTCCTGTTTAGCTACGGCCATAATGTGAGCGCCTCCATCTTTCTGCAAATTATCATAAGGGTATAAGGATGGGGAAAATGAGTAACAGACAAACTGGAACAGACGTAATCTTAATTGGCGCCGGTATCATGAGCGCGACTCTGGGGACAATCCTGAAAGAATTAGTACCTGATTGGAATATTACGGTATTCGAGAAACTCGATAAAGCAGGAGAGGAAAGTTCCAACGAATGGAACAATGCCGGTACTGGACATTCTGCATTATGCGAGCTTAACTACACCGTCGAAAAACCGGACGGATCTGTAGATATCAGCAAAGCGATTAAAATCAATGAGCAGTTTCAGCTTTCAAGACAATTCTGGTCTTACCTTGTGAAAAATAATCTAATTAGCAATCCTCACGACTTTATCATGCCATTGCCACATATGAGCTTGGTAATGGGAGAGAGTAATGTGGATTTTTTAAGAAAACGGTTTGAAGCGCTTTCGAAAAACCATCTTTTCGAGGGCATGGAATTTTCAGATGATCCAGCAAAACTGAAAGAATGGATTCCGCTCATTATGGAAGGCCGGAAATCAGATGATCCGATTGCTGCAACGAAAATAGATTCAGGAACGGATGTCAATTTCGGCGCTTTAACACGCATGTTATTTGACCATTTAGAGGATCGGCATGTCGATGTCAAATACGGGCATAATGTGGAGGATATTAAACGTACAAGCGATGGCCTTTGGGAAGTGAAAGTGCATAGTGACAGCGGTGTGCTTGAATATCATACAGCTAAATTCGTCTTCCTAGGCGGTGGCGGTGGAAGCCTGCCATTATTGCAGAAAACGGGTATTCCTGAAAGCAAGCATGTAGGCGGTTTCCCGGTCAGTGGATTATTCCTTGTTTGCAAGAATCCGGAAGTGGTAGAGCAGCATCATGCTAAGGTATACGGCAAAGCAGCGGTTGGTGCACCGCCAATGTCAGTTCCGCATCTAGATACCCGTTATATCGATCACAAAAAGACATTGTTGTTTGGGCCGTTTGCCGGTTTTTCTCCAAAATTCTTGAAAACAGGTTCGAATATGGACTTATTAGCTTCTGTAAAGCCGAATAATGTGTTTACCATGTTGGCTGCAGGCGCAAAAAACATGGCATTGACCAAATATCTTGTTCAACAGTTGATGTTATCGAAAGACCAACGAATCGAAGAGTTAAGAGAGTTTATCCCGGATGCCAAAAGCGAAGATTGGGATATCGTGGTGGCAGGCCAGCGTGTCCAAGTCATTAAAGATACAGAAGCAGGCGGTAAAGGAACGCTTCAGTTCGGTACAGAAGTAATCACAGGTGCTGAAGGTTCGATTGCTGCATTGCTTGGCGCTTCTCCGGGTGCATCTACAGCCGTTCACGTCATGCTGGAAGTCATTAATAAATGCTTCCCGCAATATATGAAAGAATGGGAACCGAAAATTAAAGAAATGATCCCTTCATATGGAGTGTCACTTGCAGAAAATCCAGAGCTTTTCCATGAAGTCCATTCTTCAACAGGTGAGGCGCTTGGTTTAAGTGATAACAAGCCTATGCAGACATCTGGACAAGGTATCTCGTGAAATATTAGAATTTTTAGAGATGAACAAATATATCGATTTGTATAATAAATCATATGAGATTGAATAATGTTTAAAAGGACTTCCGTTTAATTAGGAAGTCCTTTTTGTAAAAAAGGGGGCTGTCCAAAAAAAGCCGTAGACTTTTTGGACAGTCCCCGTTGATTTTATTCTCAGTAAAAGTCTAAAGCATCAATTCTACGGTAATCAACGGATAGGATTTCTCCAGTGTATTAAGGAATCCTAAATTGGCTTGTACTATGGCACAATTCTGATAGATTTGAGGGATTTAGAAGAATGGGAAGACGATATGGTTGATATGGCGCCTTTTGAAAGAGAGAGTTACGGGCATAGAGAATGATAGTGATAGACTACAAGTTAAAAGTGGCTATGCTCGTTTTGTTTAAACTGAGCCATCCGTTTCTAATAGGTAGCCTGATTTGGATGTTTAGTGGAGTTGTTTCAATCATGTAAAACTTTGATAGGTGGGGTTCATCTTGTGTTTAGGTTTTTATTTGTTATAAAGAAAAAAGACAGCCTTAGACTGTCTTATAATAGATTTTTATGAAATACCAGGGGACTATGAAGCCTTTTTTCGTTTGCTGAACATCCCGGATGCCAGCAGAAAGATTCCAATGGCGAGGCAAAGGAATAACACAATTAGGCTTGCCATGCCTGCTTCTTTATATTTATAGGAATTGTAAAGTACTCTCATATAAAGTTGGTGTACAGCAAACGACAAGATCGGTGAACCAAGCAAAATCATGGCTACGCCGGAAAGAAGCCTTTTTTTCTTCTGTTTGGCGATCGGATAGGCCAGTGCATAATACACGGTTCCCATCAGGAATAAAAGGAATAGTGTTAGGCCGGCCATAAACGATAACAGTCCGAAAGCTGCCATACTGCATAACCTCCTTTGTTTTCCTATATATACGGTTCCGTCTCTTTAAACAGACGGTTATTCCTTTTGTCCATGAATAATCCGGCAAGAATCATCATGATCCCTGTCACACTACATGAAAGCCAGCCTATATAGGCTCCTCCAATCCCTGCAAAGCCATCATCGTACAGAATAATAAAAGCAAATCCTGTGAGGATGCCTATATAGAAAGGCAGTAAAACGGTCGTTGCAACTCCTATAAGCAGCATTATTTTTCTTTTGCGTACCGTTTTTGTTTTGAAAGCGGTATACAGGGCGATGATTGATAGCCCAGCTAGCAGCACGATATAAAGTGCCATTTTTCCACCTCCTGCTGTACCCATTCATTTAAATCTTGATCCATTCTATGCTTTTATTCATTATGTGCCATGGATGTAGCCAATTGGGCAATCTCCTCTACTGCTTCTGGATTTTCAAGGGCGGATAGATCTCCTGAAGGTTGATGAAGGAACACGGATTTAATAATCCGGCGCATGACTTTTCCATTCCTTGTTTTGGGTAATTGAGTGACAAAGAAAAGAGCGGACGGCTTTAGCGCTTTTCCGAGTGAAGCTTCGATGGCAAGAGTCAGTTCTTCTTTTAGTTGTTCCGTAGGCGAAACGTGGTGAAGGACGATAAAGCAAACTGGTGTTTCACCTTTGACGGGGTGCGGGATGCCGATGCAAGCACTTTCTGTCACGCTGGGATGATTAACAAGGACAGACTCCATCTCAGCAGGGCCTAATCGTTTTCCAGCTACATTTAAGATATCATCCGAGCGGCCGGTAATCGTCCAAAAACCTTCATCGTCACAGGTGACCCAATCCCCATGGACCCATGTGTTCGGGAAGACATTCCAGTAAGCATCCTCATAACGGCTGTTTTCTTTCCAAAATCCGGAAGTCATGCCGACCCAAGGTTGTTTGATCACTAATTCGCCGACTTCGTTTCGGACAGAGTGGCCCGACGCGTCAAATACATCCACATCCATTCCGGGAAGCGGTGAATTAAAGGTAATGGGGGTGATTGGCCTTAACATTACATTGCCGAGAATACCGCCTGAAATTTCGGTCCCTCCGGAATAATTGATGATCGGTGTTTTGTTTTTACATATATGCTTGTATAACCACATCCAAGGATCGGGATTCCATGGTTCGCCTGTTGAACCGATTGCTTTTAAGGAGGTTAAATCGTGATGTTGGATAATATCCGTTCCGTGAGGCATGAGTGAACGGATAAGAGTAGGAGAAATGCCGAGCTGTGTGACGCGGTGTTCGTCGCAGATGCTCCATAGGCGGTCGGCGGACGGATAATCAGGGACACCTTCAAACAGGACAATCGCAGCCCCATTGACCAAGCCCCCAAATAACATAAATGGCCCCATCATCCAGCCCATGTCGCTGTACCAGAAGAAGGTATCGCCTTCGCTGACATCCATGCAAAGCGCCGCATCCAACGCCGCTTTAACTGGAAACCCGCTATGCGTGTGGACAGCTCCTTTTGGTTTGCCTGTTGTGCCGGATGTATACAGGATCATTAAGGGATCATTCGCCTTCATCACTGCAGTCGCAACAGGGGAGGGGTTTTCAGGGAACATGTGCCATGCAATATCATACTCGGTAGATGCGGCTGAATCCATTTCTTCGCTGTTTGCCACAATGATCTTCTTGATGGTGGGGCACATGGCAACGGCACGGTTTGCTTCCGTTTTCATGTCGATTTTTTTGCCGCGCCGTTTATAAGAGGAAGCCGTAATCAGATAGCTTGCCTGTGCCGCTTGAATCCGTGTGGCGACCGCTTCTGCCCCATAGCCGGAGAAGACTGGCGAAAAAATGCAGCCAATCTTGGCTAAAGCAAGCATGGAAATGGCTGTTTCCGGAATCATCGGCATATAGATGGTGGCAATATCGCCTTTATGCATGCCCAGATTTAAAAATGCGCTGGCTGCTTGATCTACTTCCTTATTAAGCTCGGAAAATGTATATCTTTTACTTGATCCGTCATCGCCTTCCCAAATCAAGGCCGTCTTTCCTGAGGCAACGGGATGATCCGCCCATTTCGTCAGTGCGTTTGTAATGATATTCATCTCTCCGCCATCAAACCAAACGGGATATTTCCAGTCCACGTTCGCTTTTAAAACGCTTTCATAATTTTTGCTCCATTGCAGGCCGAGGAAGTGGTCTGCTTCCTTCCAAAACCAATCAATATCCATGATGGATTGATTATAAAAAGAATCGTAATCCACAAAGCCCAATTGCTGCATCCAATTATAGAGGCGGGTTTTTTGGCACTTTTCATCTGGAAACCAAACAGCGTCTTTATTCATATAATCCCTTCCTTTTTATGTATTTTATTTTTTATCAGTATATCATACAGATTATGGAAAAGGAGCGGGAGATCGCAACTTCAGGTCTTGGCGTCCAATCACTTCATTACAAAATAAAGAAATCTGTTGCCGTTAAGTGTATTGTTCTCGGCAAGGGGTTATTGATTTATCTTGTAAATAACATATAATGGAAATTAATTGTGCTTGAACTTAAGGCGTGATATTGGGATATTCAGTTTTTTATTTGTGGGATGCTCATCAATGATTTCAAATAAAGGGGGGATGTAATAATGGGTTTTTGGTACTTTTTAATCTTATTTTTAGGATTGTTTTTCATTTTTAAAGGTTTATATCCGAAAAAGGCTTCGTTAAAAAAAAGTTGGTTTTATCATCGTTGGAATAATATGTATCTCAATCTCTATTTTTATGTTTACACCAGGAAGTGCGGAAGTCATTTCAGCTTTATTGAACTTGAATGAAAAATAAAGGCAGTGTTCATAAATGGTTTAACTAATAAAAGGCGGGGGAAATGAAAACCCCCGCCGATTAAACTTCCTTTTAAGATTCTGTTGAATACATTGTTTGATTATAATGGGTAGTGGTAGAGTCTTTCTTCGATTTAAGCACTTTATGCTTGAATAGCAGCGCATTGATTTCTCCGCCGACAACAAATACAAGGCCTGTCAAGTACAGCCAAAGCATCAATACGATAAAACCTCCCAAACTGCCATAGGTAGAGGAATAGTTGCCAAAATGGGAAACATAAAATGAAAATCCTAGAGAAATGATCAACCAAACCACTGTAGCGATAGCCGCGCCGGGGATGACATGCTTGAAAGGGTAGCGTTTATCCGGCGCAACAAAATATAGAATCGATAGAATGGCGGCCATAACAACTACAGCGACGGTATATCGTACTATACTGAATATCAGTTTCGTTTCAGGAGATAAGTCTATGATTTTGCTTAAAGCATCAATAAGGACATTCCCGAATACGGGCAGAACTAGAACCACTATAATGGCAAAGATAAAACCGAATGTCAATCCGATTGAAATCAATCGTGAAACGATGAAGTTTCTTGATTCTTTTACTTCGAACGCGATATTGGAGCTGTGAATGAAGGCATTCATTCCATTGCTTGCCGACCAAATGGTGCCCAGAATCCCGAAAGTCAATAAACCGCCATTCCGGGTCTCGATAATATCTAAGATTGTTGTTTTAAGCATGGAAGTAGTCTCTCCAGGCAGAAGTTTTTCCATAGCAGAGATGACTTGGTCTGTGGAAAGGTTTAGATAGGGAATAATAGATAAGAGCAGGATCATCATTGGGAATAACGACAATGTATAATAATAGGATTGTTCGGCTGCCAGCCCAGTAGCCCTATCCTCCTTTGTTTTTTTGCTTAATTCTTTAACGAATATTTTTACTTTATTCATCTTTATTTTCACACCTTTCGTCTTTTTTGCTGTTCCGGTTTTTTAATGGGAGTGCATGATATGAATAGGAAGAGAGCAACCAGATCATGCCGGTTGTAAGTCTAATTCCCGAAAAAATGGAGGGATAATCTACTGTGGGTAGAATTTCTTTGTTTTTTTACAGTGATAGCTACTACGACAGCCATAAAAATACAAGTCCTTTATGGAAATAGGTGCGATGGAAATGAAGGAATTTCAAGATTGGAGAATGGGCAATTCTGGGCTGATTTGGATATCTGCTGCTAGTTGGGGTTGTGGGGGGGAGGTGCTGAAGAATGCCATTGCTGTCCGGATAAAACGAAAGTACAAGGGAAATGAAAAAAATAGGATAAACATGTTACCGTCAGTGAAGCTGCCGGTTTTTTATTTGTTTGCAAAGAGTGTTTGATAAAGCGCAATTAACGTATAAACACGCAATATTGTAATGAACATATAAAAATGAATAGGTTGAACATATTCCAATAGTAATTCTCGATAGGCTAAAGGCTTGATAATTCTAGGTAAAATATCAGTTTCTATTATTTGGATATCAAGAAAGGTACTTTTTTAAAACATTCTCTCTATTTAAAATGATATAATAATATAATGTTTTAGATGTCAAGGAAGGATGGGATGGAAACACCCTTTACCTCCCTACAATTTAAGGGGGATTTTTAGAATGGTTGGATTAGGGGCTACTTTATTTATTGTTGGGTTTTTAGCAGGAATTGTCTTTTTAGTTCTTGCTGCCAAAGATATGATCAAAAAGAACGGTAAGGCAAAAAGAAAATTTGCTTATGTAGGTGGTAGTTTTGGATTGGTCATTGTATCACTGGTTCTTATAGGAATATTTGCTGATCCTGTGCCAGCTGAAAACACCAAAACTAACGATAAACAAGTGGATAGCGAGAAAACGAAAGAAGCAAAAGCGGCTGATTTAAATGCAAAAGAGGAAGCGCAGCAAAAAGAATCTGCTGAGAAAGAAGCTGCTGAGAAGAAAGAGAAAGAAGAAGCTGCTGCTAAGAAGGAAGCTGAAAAAGAAGCGAAGAAACAAGCTGAGCTACGCGCTAAACAACAAGCAGAAGCAGAAAAGAAAGCGAATGCTCAAACAATTGATTATAGTCATTTAAAGAAAAATCCTGACCGCTATTCTGATCAATATGTAAAATACGTTGGCCAAATTGTTCAAATTCAAGAAAGTGGTCATTATACAGCTATTAGACTTGCTGTTACCCAGACTTCTTATGGATATGATTTTAATGATATTATCTGGGTTGAATATGACGGATTAACGGATTTTGTTGAAGATGATATCGTTACAGTATATGGAGAAATTGCTGGAACTAAAAGTTATAAAAGTACCGCCGGTTGGAAAATCACTATTCCAGCTATAGTAGCGGATCATATTGAATAATCAAAGTTTTAATATGCAAAGCCCTTATTGTACTCTGTAAGGGCTTTTGTAATAGTTTGGGATAATAATTGATTCTTTATCTAGAAAAATAGTCGTACGAAAAAATGGTATTATTTAAAAACATTGAGTGAAAATGGAAATACAAGTGAAAGTTGAATAAATGAAGGAACAAGAATTGTTGGAACAAGCTGAAACAGTAATATTTCCAGAGTTCTGGATGTATAACAAAAACGGCCACAAATGAACATTTGATTTCAAAGATCAATCATTTTAGTTGGCTACAAATAAGTAAACTCGCTTAGTGGATAGGCGAGTTTTTTTCAATCTTAATAAACAAATGATTTCTTTTATAAAGGCTTTTTCTTGCAACTATCAAAGTATATTGACTAGAAACTCTGTCTATAACTAGAGCAAAGCTTGCTAAATAGTCCAATAAGAAAAAGAAAATATATTCACATTGGATGATATACAAACGGAGAGATCACAGAGATTATAAATTATACTAGTTTTCTTCCTTGCTCCCGATCGATAAGGACGGAGTATACAAGGAAGAAAAGAGCTATTTTAGAAGGGTCAGTCCACAATTGCAAGGCATCCACTTAAATGCAAGAAAAAATACACAGGATAAAAACTTTTTCAGCAGCCAAGCCGTTCATATAACGTCAGTGATTACACCAGAGAGGGATCGAGAAGGGGTTTAGCGCGATGAAAGATCCATATATGGAAGAAATATTTATTCCTTTTGTTCTAGAGCATAAGGAAAACCTGTACCGTTTAGCGTACAGTTACGTAAAAAACAAGGAGGATGCATTGGATATTGTCCAGGATTCCATCCATAAAGGTATTGTTGCCATCCAGCATGATAAGCGGCCGGAATTCATCAAGAGTTGGCTATACCGTATCGTGGTCAATACATCGATTGATTTTCTGAGGAAATATAAGCGAGTGGATATTATGGACTGTGAGAAGATAGAATTTCATAGCGCGTACCATCGCGATCATTATGAAAACATCGATCTGGCAAAAGCGATGGATCAGCTGCCGGAAAAATACCGAACCGTAGTTATTCTGCGGTTTTTCGAGGATTTGAAGATTGTTGAGATTGCCCAGGTACTCGATTTGAATCCAAATACGATTAAGACGAGGCTGTATAAAGCCTTAAAATGGCTGAAAATCAACTTGAAAGAAGAAGATTATGATTAGGGGGAGCAAGCAAATGGACCCGAAACTGGATCGTTTAAAGGAAGAATATATGAATATCTCAATCCCAAAAGAATTGGATCAAGTTGTGGCGCAAGCGCTTCACGTTGGCATCACGATAAACGGGGCACAAAAGAAGAAAAAGAAACGAAAGACATGGATGGCATATGTATGCAGTGCAATTGCAGCCGCTGCTTTATTGCTTGTATCCGTGGTCAATATTTCGCCTGCAGCAGCCAAATCATTAGCTGAGGTGCCGCTGATCGGAAAACTTGTAGAAGTATTGGCGTTTCGTGAGTACTCATATAATGATGGCCAATTTTCGGCGGATATTAAAGTCCCTTCTATTCATCATATGGAGAATAAAGGGCTTGAACACGGGTTGAACGAGAAATACTTAGCGGAAAACAAACAATTATTCAAGGATTTTAAAGAGGAAATGGAAGCGATGAAGAAGCAAGGGGGAGGCCATCTTGGTGTTGATGCCGGATATAAGGTGGTGACAGATAATGGCCAGCTGTTATCGATTGGCAGGTATAAAGTAGTGTCGCAAGGGTCGGCCTCTACGCAAATAGAGTACGATACAATCGATCTCAAACGCCAAATCTTCATTACCTTGCCTAGCTTATTCAAAAATGAAGGTTATGTGGAGGCGATTAGCCGCAATATCATTACACAAATGAAACATCAAATGGAAAAAGACGAAGATGTCCATTATTGGCTTGATCCGGAGAATGATCTGCCTTATACAGGAGTCTTCACAAAGATCAAAAAAGATCAAAACTTTTATGTCAACGCCCAAAATCAATTAGTCATCTCGTTCGATGAATATGAAGTAGCGCCGGGATATATGGGAGTTTGCGAATTCACCATCCCGACCGAAGTGATAAAAAGGTTCCTTGTCAGCAATGAGTATATCAAATAGCTTCATTCGAGGCCCTGCTGAACCCGGTAGGGCCTTTCGGGATCAAAAAAAAGACCCGGAACTATACCGGGTTATAAAATCTATATTAATTAAGGGGGGTAACCTTATAAGAACATCATAACGCTTAAATATTAACAATCTATGAACAACATACTAATCGTTTATTAATAATGGATAAAGAATTATAAGCTAGACCAAGTGAAGACAATGCGGAACGGGTTGATGATCTAGCTTAAAGTTCGGCAGATGCTTATGAATTCCTGTTGTACATATACCGCTGTACAGCATTTCTGGGATGCGTTACCCATTGGCCACTTTTTTCTTGGAGAGCGCGCTTCGTGTTTTTAATAAGAACATCTTGTCTTTCTTACTTAAAATAGTCCAAATGCCTACTTTAATATTCATCTTAGCCACTCCTTTTATAGAATAATGATCACCAAGCTGTAACTCGTTTGCTGTACTCTTTAAATACCGTCATTTTTAAAAAAATAAACGTTAAATCGTTATACAAATATCTACAATTCCTGCCAAGCATAGGAACCAAAGAAAGAGTTTTGTCTATTCTTGCCGACTGTGCGAGAGACGTATATCTTGCTCGGTTTCAACACATAGGGGATAGGGTAAAAGGATGGAAAATGCTAGTTGTTAAATAGTGGAGGGGTTTGTATGGCGGATGCCTATATTGTAGCCGGTTTAAAAGAATGGCAAGAATCATTGGAGAAAAAAAGAGATGCTTTGATTGAGTTGGATCATAAAGCGATGCAGGAATACGAATTGTTGAAAGTAAAATACAATATTGCTACGAAAGCCTGCCAGAAAGCGGAAGATTCAGAGATTTATTATGACTTATATGTTGAAAAAATAGAAACTGAAATGAAAGAGAAGGAGCAGTTAATGATTGATACCCACCATGATAACCGTAAAGCGATCGATGATTTGAATATCTTGATTAAAAATATTGAGGATGCTGTCGAGGCTTCCGATGGGCTTTAAGGATGTTCATTGATCCCATTCTAACTGAAAAACAAGGATTTTTTCGCCTGGTCATTGAATTCAAGTAATAAAAGCGCCAAAACTGTTTGTTTGTGAGGTAAATATGTGCTTTTTTAAACTCGATCTAATCGTTTTGTGAAAACAATTATAAATCGTTGACACAACAGAAAAAAGCGTGTTAAAATAAAAAATTATCTAAATCCATCTAATTATGTTATAATAAATAGGTAACATATTCGGAGGTGGAATTATTGTTTCAAGTAGGCGACAAGGTTGTATATCCTATACACGGGGCAGGCATTATAGAAGCAATAGAGGATAAAGAAATTTTGGGAGAACATCGTCAGTATTACATTATTCAACTTTCATTAAATGATCTGCAAATCATGTGTCCATTGGGAAATGAAGAGAAGCTGGGTTTGCGTCCTGTAACAGATGCAGAAACGATGAAAACCCTGTTGGATCGATGCCGGAAAGGTGAGACAGATCGATTGCTTCCCTCCAAGCAAAGAATTAAAGTAAATAGCGAAAAACTAAAAACGGGCAATATCCGTGAAGCGGCAGAAGTCGTTCGTGATTTGACGCGTATGCAGGAAGAAAAACCGTTGAATTCCAGTGAAAAACAGATGCTGAATAAAGCTCGGGGCATTTTATTGAGCGAACTTAAGCTGGTCAATGGCATTTCTGATATGCAAATCAAAAATTTGTCGTTGGTTTAAATAGTTGCAATTATATATGTAAAGGCCGCCTTTCTTTTGGAAAGGCGCTTGTTTCTTGTTTAGAATATGGATTCCTTCATTCGGTTTAGAAAAGGCCGATTTGTCGGGTCTTATGGGCAGTCTTCACTCCTCACTTTCTACCAGCCCCTACATAGTTAAATCGTTAAATGAGGGAGCTGTCCCGTAAGTAGATTTAAACGCAAAATGGAGAAAGGCAGAAACGTTGATCAACGTTTCTGCCTTTCTCTTTCTTATGTCTGAAGGATTTTTTCAACACTCTCAGCCTTAAAGGTAGAGGTTGTACGAACGTTACAAAGCATTTTGCGTGAGAGGTGGGAGTTCAAGGGTTATAGTGCTTTGCCAATAGTTATGTGCCATTCATTGCCTGTGCCGATCGTATATGTATCTGCAAATGATTTTTGATTTAAAGCAATCCCTAAATGATCAAGTGAATTCATATAAATGATTGCCTCTTCTAATTGACTGTCGGCAAAAGATCGGCCATAAAGAACCTCTTCCTCGTACACCACGATGCCTTCTTTCTCAATTTTCACCCATGCTTTTTCTCCCAGTGCGATATCCAATTCCTTAAACAATTCTCTCGGTATATTTGTCCACAAATTACCGAAACAAATATCGAGAATTTCTATAATGCCAATTATCTGATTTTCGCTTCGATAAGCTTCAAATAAAGGGAGCTCAATTAGGGAATCAACTGGAACTTCTGGCCCCACTTCCTCAAAATAAATTTTGCCTGAAGCTAATCTTGCTCCTGTATAGGCGTAAACATCGCGGCCGTGGAAGGTGTATGATTCTCCTGAACGCGGCAATCGGTTCACGCTTTCATCGAATAATCGTGCTTCGGCAATTCCAATTTTATTTTTAATATGGGAAAGGGTACCATTGTCCGGTGTTACCACATAGTGTCCATCCATTGTTTTGACGACAATACTTCTGCGGTCACAGCCTACCCCCGGATCAACTACAGAAACAAACACGGTGCCCTCAGGCCAATAAGAAATGGCCTGCAATAGACGGTAGGAACCTTCCCATACATTAAATGTAGGAATGTCATGCGTGTTATTACTGATTTTTAATGTTGGGTCAACTGAAAGGGCTACTCCATACATGGCGCTGACAGCTCCATCACTTAATCCAAAATCCGATTGAAAAACTAATAACTGTTTCATATTAACCCCACCTATCTATTTTTTATTAAAAAACACCACATCCTTATCAAGCATAAGGACGTGGTGTAAATTCACGTGGTGCCACCTTAATTCGCTGTTTATTCACATAAACAGCCTCCATAAGTGTATAAGTGCAAAAAACATACTTATTTCACTTTGTTATTGATAACGGGTACCTAATCCCGTCGGAACTTACTTGTATAGCTTACCGTATACGTTCAGCACGAGGCTCAGAGGCCATTTTCAAAACTGTATTTCACGCTTCTTTCCAGCTGCCGAAGCTCTCTTTAGAGAAATATCCAGAATTTACTCTTCTCTTCAATGCCTTTATAATATTTTGAATTTAGCGTTATTCTAACTAGGTTTTTTTGAGGCCGTCAATAGTAATTTTATCCACGGGTGGAATGTGTGATTTTAATATTAAAAAAATATTGAAGATGACCCTAATTTCTTCGATTTTCCCCTTCGGTTGAACATTTTGTTTTTTATTCTGGAAAGGCGGTTTGCTTTTTGTTTAAGGGAATGTCTTCTGGCCTCTATCTGTAAATATGCCGAGTTTTCCGATTCGATTGACAGCTTCCAACAAGCGTTCTTTGCTTTCAACCAGCCCGATTCGTACAAATCCTTCGCCATACGCTCCAAACCCACTGCCGGGAGCCACAGCTACATCTGCTTGCTGGAGCAGCAGGTCGGCAAATGCCTCTGAAGAGAAACCATCGGCGACAGGCATCCAGACAAAGAAAGAACCGGGCGGCGGATTGCCGTGCCAGCCTATTTGGCGGCATGCATCCATGAAAGTATTGCGTCTGTCCTCATACATGTTAACCAATTCTGCCGCATAGCCATTGCATTCGGATAGAGCGATCGAGGCTGCATCCTGGATTGCTGGGAATATACTCACATACATATGGTCCTGCAGAAGGTTGATCGCTTCGATCACATCTGAATTGCCTACAGCAAAACCAACACGCCAGCCGGCCATATTAAAGGTTTTGCTCATCGTATAGATTTCGATACCAACATCTTTGGCATGTCCAGCCTGCATAAAACTTGGCGGTTTCTGTCCGTCGAAACCGATTGCCCCATAGGCGAAATCATGGACAGGTATAATTCCGTTCTTTGCGCAATAGGAGGCCGTTTCTTCAAAGAATGGCATTGTGGCGCATGCGCCGGTAGGATTGTTAGGATAATTCAGAAAAAGAAGCCTGGCCTTCTCAGAGATATCTGCGGGTACTGATTGGTAATCGGGTAAGTAATTCCGTTCCTTCATTAAGGGGAGAAAGTAGGGAGTTGCACTGGCCATAGCGATTCCTGATAAATAATCAGGGTAACCGGGATCAGGTACCAATACCAAATCGCCTTTGTTACAAAAACAGATTGGCAATTCAATCAGACCGCTTTTTCCACCGAAAAGGATGGCTATCTCTTTCTCCAGGTCTAAAGATACCCCATATTCGTGATGATAGAAGGTGCGGATTGCTTTTTTAAAAGAATCTTTTCCACGAAAGGGTGAATATTTGTGGCTGGCAGGATTTCTGGATGAACGGTTCAATTCATCTACTATTTTTTCAGGCGCCGGCTGATCCGGATTGCCTTGGCCAAGATTGATAACATCCTTGCCCTCTGCTTTTGCCTTATTCACTTTATGAACCAATGAAGAAAAATATTGAGGCGGCAAACTCTGTAATGTTTTGCTGTATTGCAAGAAAAGACCCCCTAAACAAATGAATAAAGACAGAAAATTATGTCTTTATTCATTTTACCGAGAGATACATTGAGAAACAATGCTTTTTTGTATGTAGGCTTTAGTCTTAGTAATTCTATGGTTCTTCCTTTCATGGAAGTGATCCGCCATTTTTTTATCTGCTCCCTGATCAGATGGATATTCACCCGAAATCATTAGGCAGAATATTAGTTGGTTCTACTCGGCTTCTATCATTGATTGCAGGGAAAACCAGCATGGCCAAACCCTCTGATTTATGATTCACGTATAATTTTTGTAGATTATCGTAATTGTGGAGTGAAGGTTTATTTGGTTGGCTGTATTGACAATTCGCATGATTGTCTTTATATGCACTAAAAGACTGGCTGTTACGTTAGGCTGTATAGCTTCAAATAGAGAAAGATCATTATATTCCATGTTTTTGCTATATATTGCTAGTGAACTGAAGTATAAATGTCTAGATAAAGAATATGTCTCTTTTTTCCTGTAAAATATGTCTCTTGTATCATTATTGGCTATTTCCTTATGGGAATTGTCAAAAGAAAATGAATAACAAGAGTGAATCTGCTTGTTTTTATGCCGGTTCTGCGATTGAATGAAAATTTTTTTATTTTTAGCAGGAAAAACTAAAGAAATTATTATGTTAATAAAATATTTTTGTGTGTAAGTTTTTCTTATTTGCCTTTTAGATTTTCATCATAATCTTTGGTGATTCTACTTAATCCGACATTGTTTTTAAATCTGGTTAGCTGTCCCCACATGCCTCTTAACGAACCTTTCACTTTAAGAGGCAAACCTTTGTGATCGTCCAGAAATAAATGGGCAACATGGTACAATCGTTTGAGACCTATTTTAGAAGACAAGGATCGCCGGAAGAGGAGAGACTATTTTGATAAATACTAAAAAAAATCAATATATAGTGTGTGATTTTGTGATAGAATCTATATATATGCATTATCTGTTTTTGGCAACAAAAAAATTTTTTATTTTTTTAATCGGTAAATGATAGAGCCAATAAGACGCCAATGCTTGATAGCACGCATTTTTTTCTGTCAAGCCCCTTTTTTGCAAAGACCGTTTATCGAAATGTCAACACATTTTTCTAATCAAAAAACTCCTAATTTGAGAGAGAAATTGATATTATAGAGAACATATGATTCATCAGAATATCTCTCTTTTCGACAAGATGAACAAATGGCCATATTGTTGTTGGAGTGATGTTTCGTTGTGTCCATAGAGTCTTTATATTTAAAAAATGTTTATCACTAGCATGACTGTCATAAGAGAATAGGCGCAAGTCAGTGAAGGGAGGCTGAGATAGCAGATGTTGCTGGTATTTGATAGTTTAACAGGGAATGTACAGCGTTTTGTGGAAAAACTTGATTTTGAGAGAACGATCAAAATCACTGACGGACTGCTTGTCGAAGATCCTTTTGTTTTAGTGACCTATACATTCGGATTTGGCAATGTCCCCGATCGCACTGCAGCCTTCCTCAACCAGAACGGACATTTACTGCAGGGAGTGGCGGCAAGCGGCAATAAAGCTTGGGGCTCCAATTTTGCAAGGGCGGCAGACCATATTTCCGATCAATTCCTCGTTCCGGTTTTGTTGAAATTCGAATTGAGCGGAACTAAAAATGATATCGAAGCATTTAAACAGGAGGTAGCAAGAATTGATGAAAGAACAAATTCCAAAGTGGCTCAAACTAAATAATGAAATCATGATCAAGAAAGATGGTGTATTTCAGTTTGAAAAAGATAAAGAAGCTGCCCATAGCTACTTCGTAGATAACATAAACCAGAACACGGTCTTTTTTCATGATCTGAAGGAAAAGATCGATTACTTAATCGAAAATGATTATTATGAAAAAGAGTTTCTTGATCTGTATACGTACGAACAGATCAAAGCGATTTTTGATCTAGCATACGAGAAAAAATTCAGATTCCCGTCCTATATGTCCGCCTTCAAATTCTATAATGACTATGCGCTGAAGACGAATGACAAGGAAAAAATCCTTGAGCGCTATGAGGATCGAATTGCCATTGTTGCCTTGTACTTAGCGGACGGTGATTTTGAAAAAGCAAAAGCACTGGCTGAAATGATGATCAACCAGGAATTCCAGCCGGCGACACCGACATTCCTGAACGCCGGAAGAAAACGGCGCGGCGAACTGGTCAGCTGCTTCCTGCTCGAGATGAATGATTCCTTGAATGATATCTCAATGGGGGAAAACATGGCGATGCAGCTTTCGAAGGTTGGCGGCGGCGTATCAACGAACCTTTCCAAAATCCGCGCTAAAGGGGAACCGATCAAAGATATCGAGAATGCCACTAAAGGCGTCGTTGGCGTGATGAAGCTATTGGACCATGCGTTTAGATATGCTGATCAGATGGGCCAACGCCAAGGATCAGGAGCCGTCTACCTGAATATCTTCCATAAGGATATCAACGACTTCCTGGAAACCAAAAAAATCTCTGCGGATGAGGATGTACGTGTCAAGACCCTTTCAATAGGCGTTGTCATCCCGGACAAGTTCATCGAGCTGGCTCGTGAAGATAAAGATATGTATCTGTTCTATCCATATTCAGTTTATAAAGAATACGGCGAATATTTGGATGAGATGAACATGACGGAAATGTACCAAAAGTTAGCCGAAAACCCGAATGTGCGCAAAGAAAAAATCAATCCGAGAAGATTGCTTGAAAAGATTGCGGCCCTTCGTTTCGAGTCAGGCTATCCATATATTATGTTCCGCGACAATGTAAATAATGTACATGCCAATAACCATATATCCGAAGTGAAGTTCAGCAATCTTTGCACGGAGGTCCTGCAGGCAAGCAAGGCTTCCTCTTATCAAGATTACGGCGTAGAGGATGAGATCGGCCTTGATATCTCATGCAATCTGGCATCACTCAATATCGTCAATGTCATGGAGAACAAGAGCATCAAGGAAACAGTCAAGCTAGGAATCGATGCTTTGACGACTGTATCCGAAAAGACATCCATCAAAAACGCGCCTGCAGTACAAAGAGGGAATGAATTGATGAGAAGTGTCGGGTTGGGTGCAATGAACCTCCATGGATATTTGGCCAAAAACCGCATCAGTTACGAAAGCGAAGAGGCAAGGGACTTCGCCAATACGTTCTTTATGATGGTTAACTTTTATTCATTGGAACGGTCTATGGAAATCGCCCGTGACACCGGCAAGAAATATTACCGCTTCGAAGAATCGACGTATGCTACCGGTGAGTATTTCGAACAATACTTAAATGAAGATTTCTCGCCTAAGAGCCCAAGAATTCAAGAGTTATTCGAAGGTATCCATATCCCGACAATCGAGGATTGGCGCAAGTTGAAAGAGGACGTTATGAAACATGGCTTAACAAACAGCTATCGTCTTTGCATAGCGCCTACTGGTTCGATTTCATATGTACAATCGGCCACCGCTTCTGTCATGCCGATCATGGAAAGAATAGAGGAACGGACCTACGGCAATTCAAAAACGTATTACCCAATGCCATATGTAAGCAAAGAAAACTGGTTCTTCTTTAAAGAAGCGTACGATATGGACATGTTCAAAGTTGTGGATATGATCGCCACGATCCAGAAGCATGTCGACCAAGGCATTTCCTTCACATTATTCCTGAAAGACACGATGACAACCCGTGATCTTAATAAAATCGATCTGTATGCCCACCATAAAGGCATTAAAACACTATACTATGCACGCACCAAAGACACCGGGCAAGAAGGGTGCCTGTCATGTACGATTTGATTTAAAGAGGGGAGCAACAAAATGACTAAAGTATTTGATGCAGCAGATTGGTCCAAGCAAGAAGATAATTTTACGCAGTTATTCTATAACCAGAATACAAAGCAATTCTGGCTTCCGGAGGAAATCAGTCTGAACGGCGACCTTCTGACGTGGAAGTTCCTGAGCGATGCTGAAAAAGACACGTACAAGAAAGTCCTGGGCGGATTGACTCTCCTGGATACGGAACAAGGAAATACGGGCATGCCGAAAATCGCCGAACAAATCCATGGACATCAACGCAAAGCGGTTCTGAACTTCATGGCCATGATGGAGAACGCCGTCCATGCCAAGTCTTATTCCAATATCTTTCTGACACTCGCATCGACAGAAGAAATCAATGAAATCTTCAAATGGGTGACAGAGAATAAATTCCTGCAGAACAAAGCCAATATCATCGTGGGCATTTATGAAGATATCAAACCAGGCGACCGCCTGAGCCTATATAAAGCGATGGTGGCTTCCGTCTTCCTGGAAAGCTTCCTTTTCTACAGCGGTTTTTATTATCCATTGTATTTTTATGGACAAGGGAAGCTGATGCAGAGCGGGGAAATCATCAATTTGATTATCCGTGACGAAGCCATCCATGGCGTCTATATCGGTCTGTTGGCCCAAGAGATCTATAATGATCAGGATGAAGAAACCAAAGCGGTACTTAAGGATTTCGCCTACAGTTTGCTTTTAGAGCTTTATGAGAATGAAGTGCTTTATACGGAAGATCTTTATGACCAAGTGGACCTTGCATCGGATGTTAAGAAATTTGTCCGCTATAACGCCAATAAAGCCATGCAGAATCTTGGTTTCCCTCCTTATTTTGAGGAAGAAGAAGTCAATCCGGTCGTCCTGAACGGCTTGGACACCAAAACAAAATCCCATGATTTCTTCTCGATGAAAGGCAACGGCTATAAAAAAGCGTTAGTGGAACATCTGAAGGATGAAGACTTTTATTTTGACGATCAGCAATAAGGAGACAGACAAACCGTGCCTAAACAAATTAAAGTGAAATATTTCAATCAAAATATAGAAAAAATCAACAAGATTGCCATTGGGGACTGGATCGACCTGCGGGCTGCCGAGACTGTAACGATGAAGCAGTTTGATTTTCAGCTCATTCCCCTGGGAGTCGGCATGAAATTGCCTGAAGGATACGAGGCAAATGTCGTTCCACGTTCAAGTACGTTCAAGAACTTTGGCATATTGCAAACCAATTCGTTCGGTGTAGTAGATGAATCCTATTGCGGCAATGACGATCAATGGTTCTTCGCGGCTCTTGCCATGAGAGATACGGTGATTGAAGAAGGCGACCGCATTTGCCAATTCCGCATCAACAAAAAGATGGAAAGCGTCGAAATACTGGAAGTAAGTGAATTGGAAGAACAATCCCGCGGCGGTTTCGGAAGCACCGGAAAGAAATAATAGGAAAAATCCCTTCTCCACCTCATGTGGCAGAAGGGATTTTTAGTATTCGGAACCGTATACGTTTACCGGCTTGCCAGGCTTTTAAGTGTCTCGGCAATTCCTTTTTCATACGGTGTTTTGGGAAGGGGGCCTATCTCTCTTTCATATTTTGAACCGCTTAGGATGTGAGGTTTTTCGTATAAATAGAAGAGTTCCTTGACCTCCCTTAATTGGGAACTGAATAAACCTGCCAGACTTAACATTCGTCTATTGATTGTGGCGACGGAGCGCTCATAGGAGAAGGATTTCCTGGCGATTTCGATTATGTCATGGCCGGTAATTGTGCCGGCACCAGGGATATTCCAATGCTGATTGTAACACTTTGGAGATAATGCCAGATGAACCAATGCTTCGGCTCCATCCGGTGTATAAATGAACTCTCTGGCAAGTGCCGGATCGCCTACATATTGCGCCCGTTTATTTTTTGCTATTTTTTCAAGCGTCAAATGCAAAACAGTATTATAGGCATGGGGGCCATAAAAATCAGGGAAATGAGCGATAAGATAAGGCACTTCTGCTTCATGCAATCGGTTAATCATATCCACTCGAATTTTTCCTTTTTTTGTAGAAGGCCTCATCGGTGTCTCTTCTGTCAGGAGGGCTTCTTTTTGTTCTCCATAGCAGTAAATATTATCGACTAAAATCAGAGATAAGTTTTCTTTTCGAGCGGTTTCAATTATATTACTGAACAGGATGGGAAGACCTGTCCGCCAATTTCCATATGGAATATTTAGGGCCATGAAAAGATGGGTACACCCTTGGGCGCAATCCTGCAACTCATTAAGCAAAAAGGCATCGCAGCTCTTTGTTTCAACATCCAAGTTTGAAAAAAGGGTTGTTAATTGATCTTCATTGCGTGCAGCCGCTACCGTGGCGATCCCCCTTTTATGTAATTCCTTGACAATCGCGACGCCCATACTGCCGCTGGCACCAAGCACGAATGCTTTCATCTGGGTCACTCCTTTTTAATTAGGTTACATCCTTTAATAAAAATGCAATATGCCTCTTGGAAAATCCTTCTACTGCTTTATAAGACAGGTCTGTCTGTATAAAATGCAAGATAAATCCTTCTAATGATAGATAGAGGGAAAAGACCATATGGACATTGGCTCTGTTGGGAAATAAAGCTTGAATCTGAGAGGAAAACAAGGCATAACAGTTATTGGAGATGCCTGCTATACTGGGATCATCCTTCCATTTTGTCTGAAACATCATGAGATAACGGGTTTTGTTGTTAAAAGCAAATTGGATAAAAGATAGGCATAATGCTTGTGCTTGTTCCTGAGGAGATGGAAAGGGAGTTTCCGCGACTTCATTGATCTTTTTTTCTAAGGAAGCGAAATCATGTTTCATTACCTCATGCAGCAATTCGCTTTTGTTGCGAAAATGATAGTAAATGGCTCCATGGCTATAACCTAATAGATTGGCAATTTGCCGAATTGATAGTTGTTCATAGCCGTTCCGAACAAAAAGTTCCCTTGCTGCATCTACTATTCTTTGGCGTGTTAATTCTTTTTCAACTACTTTTCTTGCTGAGATGGAAACCACTCCTTTGTTTAATTGACCACTGTTCAATTAAATAATACAGATCATCCTAAAAATTGTAAATAAAAATATTTTTCCCATTTGTTAGCAGGAAATTCTATTATCTACTATAATTGAGGTAAATAGATCATGAATGCTTTAAAGGAGAAACACCATGACAAATCAGAAGTTTATACATAAGGTCAGTAAAGTAACCGGCAAGAATTTCAGGGCGACCATCATGCTTGATATGGATGACGTACTGGCGCAGTTGGGGGCTGCCTGGATCGATATATATAATGAGAGGTACGAAGATCAATTGACCACTCAGCATATGACTGAATGGGACACCTCATTAATCGTGAAGCCGGAGTGTGGAAAGAAAGTATATGAATTGCTAAGGGAACCAGGAATGTTCCGTTATTTGCAGCCGACGCCGTATTCTCAGGAAGTAGTCCGGCGTCTTGTTGAACGCCAATATAATATATTGATTGTTTCGGATGCGCCAAGAGGGCATGCCCATTGCGAATTTAAAGCAAACCCGGATTTTGTGGCCAATCCAGCAGACGATAAGCGGGCTTGGCTGCTCGAGCATTTTCCAATGATCCCGCAGGAAAATGTGTTCTTCGGCAGCCAAAAATACTATGTACGCGGGGACATCCTGGTTGATGACAAACCAGCTACCCATGACATGTTTACGGCACTTGGATTGCCTGTCATTCTGATGGACCAACCATATAACCAACATATAAAAGCAAAATGGAGAGCTAAAAATATGCTGGAAGCAGAGGAAATGATCTATAGAGTTTTGCCTTAATATGCAGGGTGTGACTGAAGATCAAGCGAAAAGATTTTTTGATAAAAGGAGTAAAACAATGCTACCTTATACCATTTGCTTTATACAAAGCGGCTCAAAGATTTTGCTGTTAAACCGCAATAAAGCTCCTAATATGGGGCTATGGAACGGCGTAGGCGGCAAAATCGAAGCCGGTGAATCAATCGAAGATAGCATAAAACGTGAAATCCTTGAAGAAACCGGATTAGATCTCGACAATGTGGAATACAGAGGAAAGGTCATTTGGCGAAGCGAACGTGGAGAATCAGGCATGTATATGTTCGTCTGCTGCTTGGATCATCCTGTTGCCGAAGACGTTGCTGTTCAGACGAGGGAAGGTATATTGTCCTGGAAGGAGCTCGACTGGATATTGGACAAAGAAAATAAAGGGGTCGTTTCCAATATCCCCTATTATTTAGGCTGTGCTTTACAGGAAACGGGGATATATGAACATAGGTTCACATACAAAAATGGGATGATCATGGAGTACAGCAAGCAGGGATTGGCTGAAGAACACGCTCCGCTAAGTGAAATGGTTTAAAGTTGAAGATATGGCCGCTTGTTTGGCCATATCTTTTATTGTGCTCTATAGAGGACAGGGGAAGCAGGTATTTACGGAATTTTAGGGCTGTGCTTTTCCTTCATTCGTTTACGGAATTTTTCTTTTTTCTCTTTGAATGCTTGTTTGGCTTTAGAGTCTTTTTTGCTGGCCGGCCAGCCGTCATATTGTTCACGTTCCAAAAACATTTCATCAATCAATTCTTGTTCATATCGTTTGTCTAGATCTTGTGGTTTCATATTCCACCGCCTTTTTAAATGATGGAGATATTATTTATTTACCCCAAAATCCATTCTTATTACTGATGATTAAGAACAAACTAGTAATTTTAATATTGCGAAATCGATCAAACAAGGCCCAATTCTCAGTCCTTGTTTGATTTTCGTATGTAACTAGTATGTTAGGGTAGTATGCAGATTTTTTGGTTATTGATATTTCTGTATATAAAAAAGCACTCCGGCTATTCGGAGGCTTTCTGCCAAGGCTTTGAGGAAATGGACCGAATTCCAAGTCATTTGCTATCTTAGCATTAATCATAACTCCAAAGGCAATTTACACCCAATATTTCCTCTCTTCCATATGTGCCCATACCCCGTGTTCATTTTCATAGCTGTACAAATCAAATGGAATCGCCTCGGTGTTGTACCCGTATCGTTTCAGCCACACTTCCGCAATGGTCATTAATTTTTCTTTGCCGGCCGGGCTGGCATCGGCGGTTAACACTTGGCATTCAACCATTGAAATGTTACCTTTCAGATAGAGCTGTGCCTTCCAGCCGGACACCATTGAATGTAAAATGACGTATACATTTCCATTTTCATTTTTATATTGATTGCTGAGGCGATCATAATACCAGTCTCTTCTGGTAGAACCCATTGGAAAATCCTCCGTTATTCTGTAATATCTATATTATAGCATCATATATAACAAGCGATATAGTAGTATAAGAGAATACATATAGATGGTACTTTGATTAAAAAGGCCTCGTTCAAAAATGGTTCACAATCCAGTAATCAGGTAAGGAAGTGTACTTATGGAAAAATATCAATCAATGACATTAACAAGAGGAAATCTGCAAGTGTCCTTTAAACACCTTAACGAAGGCTACTATGGAGAATATAATCCATCCAATATACTCGATTGTCGATTATTGCGGTTCTTTGTGCTTACATACGATGAAGGCTCAGGGAAGTTTGAAGAGATTAAACATACATCGCACTTAACTTTTTTGCGTGTATCCACCCCTGATGTGTTGCTGAAAAAGGCTTTGGAAATGATCATGGATGCGGTTGTGATGAATATGAAGGAAGGGAATCCGATAGAAGGGGTTTGCAAGGCTATGTCCTTTATCAATACATTGGAACTTGAAGAAGCATTGACTCCGGTCGATTATCAAATGAAGCCGAGACGGATTGGATTTGCGGAAATTTTTCAGACAACGGATCCTGAATTGGCACAGCATAATGGGAAAGCATTCGAAATCCTCCGGCCATTGGCTGGAGATGAATCAGAAAGCGGCATCTCCGAAAGACGGTATGAAATCATTCTGGAAACCAATGAGACGCTTATAGTGCCGGAAGAGGAGATTTCCACTTTCGAATCATTTGAACTAGCGTATCTATAAAAGTGTGCTTTCCAATAGGCAATAAAACAGCAACAGATGTTTTGTTGCACGTATTTTGGATAAACAGAAGATATACGTACAAAGCGTCACTTAAAAAAAGGAGAAAGCAGGTAGCAAACGATGAAAGAGAACAACTACGATGTGCACCATGCAGAAGAGAAAAGCGAGTACAAGCCGAATATTGCTTATATTTCTGAGCTGGCAGGCTTTTTGAAAAAACGGGCAGGTTCCGTCTTTACGGAAGAGGATTACCAATCTGCTTATTTGCTGCTGGAAAAAATGAATCAAAATGAGGCTGGAAATCGTTCGATAATCGCTAGGTTTATGAAGGAGTTAGACCAAATGCAGGGGGAACGGAACTCGCATTAAGTATATGGACTCCTGATAGGCATGTGCCGCCACAAGAAAAAAGCGGGCCTGTGCAAGTATATGATGGGCAGGCCCGCCTGATTTTTTGAAAAGTAAAGATTATATCATACATACGGATGAACAGCGATCAATCCCCAGTAAACTTTCCCCACCCTAATGAATTGTCCGGATAACAGTTCCAAGCGTTTTCCTTCATAAAAACAAACTCCCTATGATTATACAGAAAGTCAATAGTCCGGTCCGCTACAGCAAACAAATAACGTATTCACTTTAGGGCAAGATGATCTAAAGGTTATATACATAAATGGAAATTTTGATCGGTGCAAGTCCCATGATCAGTAGTTGAACCAATCGGATTCTCACTTTCTCTTACTCCTCCGCCGTTTTGCCTATCAATGGAAACGGGATTCTTAACGTTAATCGGAATGGAATAAAAATGAAAAAAAGGTTAAAAATAATGCATAGCACTATGTATCTAAAACGAAGGGCACCGTATTTCTGAAATCGAATTCTTGTTAGTTGGAAGAACTGGGGCAATAGAGGTGAATACGATGATCGGACAGCTTACTTTACATGCCTTAACGGAAAATATAGACTCCGTTTTAGTTTCCTATAAAGGGCTTGGACTGGTGAAAATCAGCGCCCTTTTGTTTATGGAAGCTTTTTTTCCTTTGATCCCTATTTGCGGACTGGTTATTTTGAACGCGGCTGCCTATGGCTTTACGGAAGGATTGCTCCTTTCCTATATCGGTTCGTTAGCTGGAAATTGGGCGCTTTATGCGATTTTCTATTATTTTGGGCATTTTTCCTTTTTTACAAAGCTCAAGCAAAAAGAGAAAATCAAAACATACGCCGGCTGGATGGAGAAAAGGGGAGTCGGATTAATCGCTTTATGTTGTTTGATCCCCATTATTATCAATTCGATTGTCGCTATGCTTGCCGGAATCAATCGGATTCCTTTCGGCAAGTTCGCCTTTGCTTCGGCCCTCGGGATTTTTGGGTTGTTTTTAATCCTGTCTTATATAGGGGCAAGTTTGACTGCCATGTCGGTAAACTATTGGGAAATCGGCATCATCTTGTCCGTTGTCGCCTTCCTTGCCTGGCTTGGCTGGAGGATCCAGCACCAGTTGTCAAGTTAATCTAAAGGGCGGGCATCGCTTCGTTGATAGGCGCCATACTCTCTAAGATTTCGCACTCATTGCATGAATATATAGCGCCTCCGGGAATACACTTTTCTAGAATGCAAGTTCCTTCAAAAACTCTTTCTGGGAGGCAGCCGAATATGGATAAAGACAGAGGCACGAAAGCCAATCGGAAAAGCGAGCAGCTTGAAGCTTTCCGTAAGCAATCGCAGGGAAAGGTAATGACCACTAACCAGGGCGTAAAGGTCAACGATGACGAAAATACATTAAAAGCAGGCAAACGAGGTCCAACTTTGTTTGAGGATTTTCATTTCCGTGAAAAATTGGCGCATTTTGATAGAGAGCGGATTCCGGAAAGGGTTGTACATGCAAGGGGATATGGCGTACACGGCGATTTTCAGGTATATCAGTGCATGAAAGAATGGACAAAAGCTTCTTTTTTACAGGATCCGTCTGTAAAGACCCCGGTTTTCGTCCGTTTTTCCGAAGTTTCCGGTTCAAAAGGAGCGTATGAGACCAATCGGGATGTCCGCGGCTTCGCGGTTAAATTTTATACCGATGAAGGCGTATTCGATCTGGTGGGCAATAATATCCCTATTTTTTTTATTCAGGATAGCATAAAGTTTCCAGATTTGATACATGCATTAAAGCCGGAACCACATAATGAAATACCGCAAGGACAGTCCGCGCATGATACGTTTTGGGATTTTATCGCCAATAATCAAGAATCTGCCGCTATGATGATGTGGCTGATGTCAGACAGGACAGTGCCAAGAAGCTTTCGCATGATGGAAGGTTTCGGAGTACATACATTCAGGATGGTTAATGAGGCGGGGGTATCCCGGTTCGTTAAGTTCCACTGGAAGCCTGTACTCGGCGTCCACTCGCTCCTTTTTAAAGAAGCGCAGCAAATAGGCGGTTATGACCCTGATTTTCACCGGCGTGACTTATGGAGCAATATTGAAATGGGGAATTATGCCGAATTTGAATTGGGCGTCCAGATGATTCCTGAAGAAGATGAAATGATGTTTGGTTTCGATATCCTCGATTCCACTAAATTATGGCCGGAAGAGGATGTGCCGGTCACAATTATCGGTAAAATGACATTAAACCGCAATGTTGATAATGTGTTTGCCGAAACCGAGCAAGTGGCCCTGCATCCCGGCAATATTGTTCCCGGCATTGATTTCACGTCCGACCCGCTCTTGCAGGGACGTTTGTTTTCTTACACGGATACGCAGTTGTATAGAGTAGGCACCAATTATAAGGAACTGCCTATTAACCGGCCTTTATGCCCTTTCCACAACAACCAGAGAGACGGGGCGGCACGGATATCCATCGACTTGGGACAGGTAGCTTACCATAATAATTCCTTGGCGAATAATACGCCGGTCACAGTTAGCGGCGAGGACGGCGGATTCGTGTCGTACCCTGAACAATTGGGAGGAACGAAAACAAGAGAAACCGGGGAGCTATTCAGCGACCATTTTTCACAAGCACGCTTATTCTGGAACAGCATGAGTGATATCGAAAAAATGCATATCACAGAAGCCTTTAGTTTTGAGCTGGGCAAAGTGAAAAGTCTTTCGGTCAGGGAACAGGTAGTCGATATGATTGCCCGCATATCCACTTCTCTCGCGGAAAGTGTAGCGCGGAATATCGGCGTCGAGGTACCGTGTGAGTGCAAACAGATCGAAGTAAGCAAATCCTCCCCGGCGTTGAGCCAGGCTAATACCGTCTTTTTACCGTACACGTTAAGAGTTGGCGTGATCGTAGCAGAAGGATTTGATGGGCAGATGCTGGGGGCCGTTCTAGCCTACTTCAAGAAATACGGCCTTCAGCCTGTCATTCTATCAAAACAACTCGGGCGCATAACTGGCAATAACGGGATGGAATTGGACGTGGATGATTCATTTATCACAGGCGCCCCCGTATTGTATGACTCGTTGTATGTGATTGGCGGGGAAGGGCAATGCCCTTATTTTGTCGGGAAAGCGCAGGAATTTGTCCGCGAATCATTTAAACACTATAAACCGATCGGTGCAAGCGGTCCGGGGATTGGAATTATCCAATCTTTAGGGATTGAGCAGGAGGATGGCGTCATTATTGGCCAAGGAGCGGCCGAATTTGCCGGCAGGTTCATACCTGCAGCCGCCCAAAGAAGGTTTTTTGGCAGAAGTATTATGTAAACCACAACAAGGGATACAGACAGGGCTTAGCTCCTCTGTATCCCTTTTTTATATGTAATCTTTTCCTTTTGAAAGGAACAGGTTTTACGGAAAGAAAAGAGGGAAACGAAAAATAGAGTGCACAAGTAAAGGTCGATTGTCTGATTACTGTCACATAGATGAGGGCATGGCCGATCGATATATAGACTAATATAGTGAGAAGGAGAGAAGATAAATGACGAATACAAAAGTTGCAGTCATCTATTATAGTTCAACAGGTACGAATCATAAAATGGCCGTTTGGGCGGCTGAAGCAGCAAAAGAAACAGGAGCTGAGGTTAAATTAGTGAAAATTCCTGAATCGGCCCCGGACTCCGCCATTGATAGCAATCCGGCTTGGCGCGCACATGTGGAAGCGACCAAAGATGTACCGGAAGTTACACTTTCAGACCTCGAATGGGCTGATGCCTATATCTTCAGCATTCCGACTCGTTTCGGCAATGTACCGGGCCAAGTAAAACAGTTCATTGATACAGCCGGCGGTCTATGGGCGCAAGGAAAAACAGTGAACAAAGTGGTAAGCGCTATGTCATCGGCCCAAAATGCGCATGGCGGCCAGGAACAGACCATCCTTTCCTTATATACGACCATGCACCATTGGGGAGCAATCGTAGTAGCCCCTGGTTATGCGGATCCTTCATCATATGCTGCCGGCGGCAATCCCTATGGCACAAGTGTAACAGTTCCTAAGCCGGGTGAAATGAATGAAGATGTGGAAGAAGCAGTGAAATTCCAAGCAAAACGTACCGCTACAGTAGCGCAATGGGTAAAAGCAGGCAAGGAAGCCAATTAACAGCCATTATCTTTTTAAGAGGGTTCTATAGAAAAATGGAATCTGTAATCTTGCTGCCATCGGATTTTCCAGCATCCATGAGCAGAGCAGTCGTGCCCTCAACAGAACAGACCGGGAACGTAATTGGCAAAAGCAGATTGCGGTATATGCCAAATAGTTAATCCGAATATTTAGGGAAATCCTATATAAAAACAGAACAATGTTTCTTTTTACGTTGTTCTGTTTTTATTTGTTAAAATGGCAGAAATGAAGTGGATAGACTAGAAGATTGATAGGCAGCCTGAATTTAATCAAGGAGAAGGAGGCAATACATATAATTAACCTTCAATTGTTCTTAACAAATTATGTTCCAAATTATCAACAGAAATTTATACTGCTGAATTAATTAATAAAACCAATTAGTAAATAATGGAAAAATGAAGTATAATTAGGAAATAAACCTAGTTGCGATGAATTTAAGAAGAATAGATTTCTTAGGAGGAACATAGATGGAAGGTGTAATAGTATGTGTTTTGATTTTCTCTGTGCCTTTAATTAGAATCGTTACCAGCCACCTTCAGAAAACACAGGAAATGAAACGAGATATGATTCGGGATCAAGTGGAACTAGAAAAACTGCGCAACGAAAATTTCATCTTGGAAACGGAAAAATGACGTTTAGAATTAGACCAATCCACAAAAAAACTTTTGCCATAATCCATTTGCGTACATATGATATTTTAAGTTGAAGAACAAGCAACAGTAAGAAATAAGGGTGATTCCTCTAAAAAGATGAAAGGGAATGAAGGAAATCACCTACCGATCGAAGCTCCACTTTATCTACCTGCCAGAGTGCCGGACAGGATTTTTTTCTTCATCTCTTTGGGCAGTCAATGAACATGATGTTTGCTGAATTGAAGGAAACAGGAGGTTCATAATGGATAATAGCATTTTCGCCGTCAGCGATATCCACGGCCAATATACAGCGTTTCAACATTTGCTGAGGAATTGGGATCCAGCTATGCCGTTGGTGATTTTAGGCGATTGCATCGACCGCGGCAAGGACTCGCCGAAAGTGATCAGTAAAATCATTGAGCTTCAGCATAAATACGAAAACAAGGTGGTCGTTTTAAGAGGAAACCATGAGGATATGTTACTTACATTTTTGGACAACCCCACAGAGACCACTGGACTGCACTACTTCCGCAATGGTGGCGATTTGACCATCAAACAATTCACGGAGCAGGCAGATTTATCGGAAATGTGTTTTCCTGAAATAGCAGAACAAATGAAAGCGGCATTGCATGGCTTTCAGTCCTACTTTGATCAGCTGAAAGCTTATTATGAGTTCGGTGATCTTCTGTTCATACACGCCGGTATCGACCATACGTTGGCAGATTGGCGGGAAACGGATCCCTATCAAATGGTTTGGATCAGGGAAGGGTGGCTTCATGAAAATAAAACCGGTAAAATCATCGTCTTCGGCCATACACCTACCAGGATTATCCATAGAAGTGAGAGCAATGATGTTTGGATAAGTGAAAACGGGTCTTATATCGGTATAGATGGAGGTTCCGTGTATGGAGGGCAATTGAACGGAGTGGTTTTGACGGACAAAGGAAGAATCGTGCAGTGTTTTGCCGAAAAAGCAGATTCGCCCTACGGGGATGTACAGTAAGGAAGGAGGCTGAGACAATGACTATAGGAATAATAACGGTTGTGATGATCTTTTCCGTACCCATTATCGCCGTTATTTCCAGCCATTTTGAGAAGCAATCAAAGTTAAAAAATGAACATATTAAAGATCAAATAGAACTTGAAAAATTAAAACAGGAAAACTTTATCGCTGAAACGGAAAAATTGAAATTGGAACTTAAAAAGCTGGAATTACAGCAGCCGAATGACTTGGACCTATTTAAATAACGGGGCACTTAATCTTGAGCAGCACTTAATCTATTTGAAAGGATTAAGTGTTTTTTTATTGTCAATTTTTTGAAATTTATATTTGACAAATATATGTCTGGATACTAACCTAAACATATAACATAAAAATAAGTCTTCGTTCTTAAAGTGTAATTATGATTGCAGGGGAGGTTGGTTGATTGATCTATAATCTCGATATGGAGACGATGGAACGAGGCGCCCTGAAAAAGCTGCAATATCGGAGGCTAATGAACACATTGCGAAGGGTGATCGGCTCTGTTGGGCATTACCGGCTGAAGATGGTGCAAGCGGATGTCGGCATTGAGGACATCCAATCGCTCGATGACATTTCCAAGCTTCCGTTCACCACGAAAGACGATTTGCGGGATACGTATCCGTTTGGAATGTTTGCTGTACCTCAACATGAAGTGATCCGGATCCACGGTTCTTCCGGAACAAGCGGCAAGCCGACAATAGTTGGCTATACGGAAAAGGATATCGGATGTTGGTCGGAAATCGTCGCCAGATCGATTGCCGCAGCTGGAGGCAAGAAAGGCGATCTCTTCCACATTGCCTATGGTTATGGATTATTCACAGGAGGCCTCGGTCTTCATTACGGTGCAGAACAGCTGGGAATGACTGCGATTCCCATGTCTGCCGGGAATACAGACCGGCAAATCACTGTGATTAATGATTTGCAGCCGCAAGGAATTTGTGGAACCCCTTCCTATATGCTCAATTTAGCAGAAAGAATGGAGGAAAAAGGCTTCAATCCACGCCAATCGAATCTGGCATACGGCATTTTTGGCGCAGAACCTTGGTCTGAAGAAATGCGGGCGATCCTCGAGGATAAATGGGGAATTACAGCTGTCGATATTTACGGATTGAGCGAAGTGATGGGCCCTGGGGTGGCAGTCGAATGCCAAGAGGAACAAAACGGCTTGCATATCGCAGAAGACCATTTTATTGCGGAAATCATTGATCCTTCAACCCTATTGCCAGTAGAGGAAGGAAAAGAAGGAGAGCTTGTCTTTACAAGCCTTACGAAGGAAGCGCTTCCAATCATCCGTTACAGGACGGGCGATATCGCCAGCCTATCAAGCGTCCCCTGTTCATGCGGCAGAACCAGTATAAAAATGTCCCGAATCAAAGGCCGTACCGACGATATGATGATTATCCGCGGAGTCAATGTTTTCCCTTCCGAAATAGAACGGCTATTGTTGCAATATAAAGAACTGGTGCCACATTATCAAATCCACCTGAAGACAAAAGGCTCAATGGATGAAATCAACTTGCATATTGAATTACAAGATGACTTGTATAACCATCTCGGCCAAAACCTCGCACATGAAAACCTGTCCCGATTAAAATCAGATATCAAACATACCATTAAAGCGAATTGCTTGGTCAACACGGAGATCACGATCTGCCGGCCAAAGGAGATTGCCAGATCAGAAGGAAAGGCCATCAGAGTCATAGACTGGAAAAAACAGCAAAGTAATCTTTTCAGTTAACTTATTACAATTCAAATCCTCACTTCCTTTTCATACACCATAATCCTATAAATATACAATGACATCAAATCTATTATTCCTATATTTGTATAACACTTTTTTGTTCATCCGGGTGGCTACTGTTATAACCAAGGAGGGATGTGCATGGACATGCATGCATTGAGCGAAGAAGAGAAACAGCATGTTTTTATGGAGCGAATCATTAATAATGAGAAAATCGAAGCCGACGATTGGATGCCCACTGAGTATCGCGATACGTTGATCAAATTGATTTCCATGCACGGTATTTCTGAAATAATGGGCGCTTTGCCCGAAAAAGAATGGGTGCCGAGAGCTCCTTCGCTGCAAAGGAAGCTGAGCATCATGGCAAAAGTCCAAGATGAGATGGGCCATGGCCAATTATTGCTGCGCGTAACGGAAGATTTGCTGAAACCCTATGGAAAAGACCGCCAGGATATTATGGAAGACCTATTCTCCGGCAGGCTTAAGTTTCATAATGTTTTCCACATGCCGACAAAAACGTGGGCCGATGCCGGCATGATTGCCTGGCTGGTGGATGGCGCTGCCATCATGACGCAAACGAATATGTTAAATGCCTCATACGGTCCTTATGCCCGAGCGCTTCACCGCATCTGTGCGGAAGAAGTTTTCCACGCCCAGCACGGCGAGTCCATTGTTATGGCGATGGCGGAGGGAACTGTCGCCCAGAAGGAAATGCTGCAGGATTCCTTAAATCGTTGGTGGGAATCTTTGCTGATGTTTTTTGGGCCGGCAACCAAGGAGACTACCGGAACATCGAAGCAGGATATCACCATTAAATACAAGATTCGCAGCAAGACCAATGAAGAGCTCCGGCAGAAATTCCTGACCAAGTATATCCCCAGAATCCAAGCTTTAGGCCTGATCATCCCAGATCCTGCTCTGGCATTCAATGAAGCGGAGGGCATATGGGAATATACCCAGCCTGATTGGAAGAAGTTCAAAGAAATTATTTCGAACAAAGGGCCGCGTTCCCAAGAGCGCCTCCGTCTCAGAAAAATTTCATACAGTGAAAATGCCTGGGTCCGGAAAGCCTTGCAAGAATCGTTTACGCCATCTTCTTAAGGAAGGATCGGATGTTATGGGAAAAGTTGATACATTCTATCGGGAATATGAAGTATTCAGCAAAAAAACAATGGATGGACCGTTTCAGCATCAATTCAGCCTTTTGGCGCCCAATCAGGACATGGCTTTAATCATGGCCCAGGAAAATTTCATGCGGCGTGAAGCGGTGGCGGATATTTGGATTGTGGAGCGGTCGGCCATCAAGGGATTGGAGCCGGAAGAAAAAAGAATGCTGAAGCGCCTCGATAACAAGTCGTATAGGACAACAAAGGGCTACGGCCATCTGCGGGTTAAGTGGCGGCAGTATGAGCAGAAGCAATTGGACGAAAAAGAAATCATGTCATGGGGGGAAGACAAAACTCAATGAATGAAGCGTGTAAGAATGCACTAATAGATCTCTTGTTCCAATTGGCCGATGATGATTTTTTGTATGCGTTCAGAGGGTCTGAATGGTTAGGGTTGGTGCCGCATATCGAAGAAGACGTGGCTTCGGCATCCATCACCCAGGATAGCATGGGCCACTCGTCCATGTACTACTCCTTGCTTGAAGAGCTTGGTCTTGGCCCGGTCGATGTGTTATCGCATGCCCGCAAAGCAGAAGAACGGAAGAACTGCGTACTGGTTGAAAAAGCGAACGGGAGCGGCCATTATATGGAAGAACCCCATTACGACTGGGCATATGCTGTCTGCCGCAATTATCTCTATACGGTTGCCAAGAAAGTGAAAGTGGCCGCCTTGAAAAAAAGCGCTTATCAGCCTTTAGCGCATATTGCAGCTAAAGTGGAAATGGAATTGTATTACCACGAGGCCCACTGGCGGACTTGGTTCACTCAATTGGCCTGTTCGAACCAAGAAGCGGCCGAGCGGATGAAAAAGGCGCTGCAGCGTGTCATGGATGATTGGCACGATGTATTCTCTTTAGGTGCCCACAGCGAAAAGATTGTTTCCTGCGGGTTTCTTGTTTCCGAGAAAGAATTGCAAGCGAATTGGGAAGCAATCGTGCTGCCTCTCTTTAGCAAGTGCCGCCTCCATCTGCCCGCATCAGCCAATCCTCATCCGTTAAATGGAAGATTGGGTGAACATTCTGCTGATTTGAATATAGCATTGGCTATTTTAAGCGAAGTATATCTGGCAGACCAGCAAGCCATCTGGTAAGGAGGCGAATCAAGACATGTCCTTCACAAAGTTGCAGAATCAGGTAGCGGAAGGATTGCAACAGATAATGGACCCCGAAATCAACACAGTTTCGATTGTTGACCTTGGCATGGTCGAGAAGATTGAAATCGGACAGCGCGAGGACGGTTACACTGTAAACGTCATTTTGCTGCCAACGTTTCTTGGCTGTCCGGCATTAGGGATTATAAAGGGCAACATCATCAAATCATTGTTCGCGCTGCCGGAGATTGCTTCGGCAACCGTACAATATGCCTATCATCCTCCTTGGACTTCGGACCGGATCACGCCTCAGGGCTTGCAGGGATTGAAAGCATTCGGCATTTCTGCTCCGCCGTCCATCAATGAAGAGGACGGTTCATGGGAAGCGGAATGCCCTTACTGCAGCTCCATGTATGTCACGGTGGACAATTTGTTCGGTCCGACGGCATGCCGAAGCATCCTGTACTGCAAGAATTGCAAAAATCCATTTGAAGTAATGAAGCCTATATCAAATTTAATGTAGAGGAGATAACCAATATGGTAAAACTGATTGCTTTATATAAACATCCCGAAAACAAAGAGGCTTTTGACGAGCATTATTTTAACGTACATGGACCGATTACTTCGAAGATTCCTGGATTGAAAGAAATGAAAGTCACAAAAATCGTCGGTTCTCCAATGGGCGGCGAAGGGAAGTATTATTTAATGTGCGAAATGATGTATGACAGCCATGAAGCATTGAAAGAGGGCATACGGTCGGTGGAAGGAAAAGCTTCCGGGAAAGACCTGATGGGATTTGCAGGAGATCTGGTCACCCTTATGATCGGTGAAGATGTGTAATGGACTACCAATATATCGAGCATAAAGTCGAACAATCCATCGGGTTTCTTACACTGAACCGGCCGGAAAAACATAATGCATTGAACCGGGCGATGGTGGACGAGATTGTCCACTGTGCAGAAGCATTTGACAGGGATAGCGGTGTTCGATGCATTTTTCTGTCAGCCAATGGAAGGTCTTTTTCAGCTGGGGCCGATATTGCGGAAATGCTCCATGACAATCCGATTGATTTGGAACTTAGGAACCAATTTGCACAGTGGGACCGCTTGGAAGCTGTAAAGAAACCGATGATTGGCGCCGTAAAAGGGTTCGTCTTCGGCGGCGGTTTTGAACTTGCTCTCTGCTGCGATATCTTAATGGCCGCTTCGGGAACCGAGTTTGCTTTTCCGGAAGTGAATCTTGGGGTCATGCCAGGGGCGGGCGGCACCCAGCGGCTCACAAAATTGGTCGGTAAAAACAAAGCATTGGAATGGTTATGGACGGGAGAAAGAATCAGTGTGGAAACTGCTCATCGATATGGAATCGTCAATCGAATCATTTCGCCTGAATTGCTGGAAGAAGAATCACTGCGCTGGTTAACGGCATTGACGGAAAAGCCGCCTCTTTCTCTAAGGTTCATTAAGGATGCTGTTCAAAAGGGGGCGGATGCCCCGCTGATGGAAGGCATGCAGCATGAGCGCAAGAATTTTTATTTGCTGTTTTCTTCGGAAGACCAAAAAGAAGGGATGAACGCATTCCTGGAAAAAAGAAAAGCTCATTTTAAAGGGAAATAGAGGTGACTTTAATGTTCGAAACGATCCAATATGAACTGGATTGCCATACGGCTCGAATCGTGTTGAACAGGCCCCAAGCATTGAATGCTTTTACAGCGGATATGAATAGGGAAATTGCAGAAGCAGTCAGGCTGGCTTCGCGCGATGAACAAGTACGCTGTTTGATGATCACTGGCGCGGGGCGCGCTTTTTCTTCAGGCCAGGATCTTTCCCAAGTGGATGAAACGATGGATCACGGACAGGTGCTGAGGGATCATTATGGACCGATGGTCAAAGAATTAATGAATTGCCAAAAGCCGATTGTGGCGGCAGTAAACGGGGTGGCGGCGGGAGCGGGTTTCAGCCTGGCACTTGCCTGTGATTTTCGGCTGCTGTCAGAGAGAGGTTCGTTTCTGAATGCGTTTATTAATGTGGGCCTTATTCCGGACTCGGGCAACTTGTACTATTTAAATAAATTAGTAGGCCCTGCAAAAGCATTGGAAATGTCCGTATTGGGAGAAAAAATCTATGCTGAAGAGGCTTTAAGGCTGGGATTGGCCACCAAGGTGATCGCCGAGGAGGCGTGGCAGGAGGAAACGAAAGCGTTTTGTGACAGAATGGCTTTCCTCCCGACGAAAGCCATTGGACTAATAAAAAGGTCACTGAAGATGGCCGATTCTCTTGGATTGGAGGATTATCTGTCAATGGAAGCGGAAGCGCAAAGAATCGCCGGGAAAACGGTCGACCATCAAGAAGGGGTGGCTGCTTTCATGGCAAAAAGAAAAGCAGTGTGGATCGGAAAATAAAGGGGCGAGGGCCGTCATAAGCCAAAAAATACGGACATGATGACGCTCGCTGTCCGTATTTTTAATGAGGTTGGTTCAACGATTGATTGGTGGAGGATGAACTCCACCAATCAATTAGGGAGAATTTATTTAGGGAAGGAATTGGGTATATGGTTAAAACCATCGTAGTCATCGGAGCCGGCGTTATGGGCAGGGGGATTGCTTATGCATCTGCTTTAGGCGGATATGAGGTCTTCTTGACCGACGTGGATAGGAAGTCGTTGGACAAAGCGAGGCAGGAGATTGATAGCATCATTGAGCAATCGGTCGAACGGATAAAGATTACTCCTTCACAAGGCAAGGAAATCGAACAAAAGCTAGTTTACAGCATGGACCTCCGGCAGTGCCTTGCCACTGCAGATTTGGTGATCGAAGCAGTCCCGGAAAAGAAGAATATCAAACAAAGAGTGTTTCAGGAAATGGAACGATATGCCCCTGGCCATTGCCTGTTCGCAACCAATACGAGTACGATGAGCCCGACAGAGATCGGCTCATATGGCAAAAGGCCGCATAAGACAATTGCGATGCATTTCTTTAATCCCGTCCACAAAATAAATTTTATAGAAATCATTAAAGGATTGGAAACCGACGATGCAACAGTCGAAGAAGTGATTGGGGTAGCGAAGAGAATGGGAAAAGAAACAGCCGTGGTCAATGAATTTCCCGGTTTTATCACTAGCCGGATATCTGCACTTGTCGGCAATGAAGCATTTTATATGTTACAGGAAGGCCTGGGAACGCCTCAAGAAATCGACAAAGCGATCAAATTGGGCCTGAAATACCCGATGGGTCCCTTTGAATTGGTGGACCTCGTCGGTTTGGATGCCAGGCTTAACAATTTACTCTATTTGTATGAAAAACTAGGCGAAAAATACCGTCCAGCCCCGCTGCTGGAGCAATATGTAAAAGCAGGCCGGCTCGGCAGGAAAACGGGAAAAGGCGTATATGACTATTCGCAGGAGAATGAAAGAGGCGTCCACCTATGAAGGAAGTTGTGATCGTGGATGCTGTCCGGACACCGATCGGCCGCTATAACGGCGCCTTGAAAAATGTCCGCCCCGATGATTTGGCGGCAGGAGCTATTAAAGCTCTTTTGAACAGAAATACGTCTGTACCGCTGGATCAAATCGAGGAAGTGGTGCTGGGCAATGCCAACCAAGCCGGTGAAGATAACCGCAATGTTGCCAGAATGACTTCTTTATTGGCAGGGCTTCCTGTTTCCGTTGCCGGAACGACCATTAATCGCCTCTGCGGCTCCGGAATGGATGCCGTCATGTACTGTGCCCGGGCCATTGCGATGGGGGAAGGGGATATCTTTATAGCGGGCGGCACTGAAAGCATGACGCGCGCCCCTTTAGTAACAAGCAAACCTCATCAAGCTTTTCCAAGGGGCAATATGGAACTGATCGATACCACATTAGGCTGGAGATTCATCAATCCCCAATTGGATAGACAATACGGCACTGATTCAATGGCCAGTACAGCGCAAAAGGTCGCCGACCGTTACGGCATCAGCAGAGAAGAACAGGATGAGTATGCCTTCCTTAGCCAGCAAAGAGTTCAAGCTGCCTTGAGAAAAAATAGCTTCCATCCAGAAATCGTTCCTGTGGAATATACAGACCGGAAAGGCAACCAAATGATCGTGGATCAAGATGAACACCCACGCCCGGAAACAAATCTGGAAAAACTCGCGCAGCTAAAACCGTTGATGGAAGGAGGCACTGTGACAGCCGGCAATTCTTCAGGAATCAATGACGGCGCATCCGTGCTACTTCTTATGAGCAGGGAGAAAGCAATTGAATTGGGCTTAAAGCCATTGGCGCGCTATGCAGGAGGGGCAGTCTCAGGTGTTGAACCTGCCATAATGGGAATCGGCCCTGTTTATTCAACCCGTAAATTATTGGCACGCACAGGAATAAGCATACCGGAAATCGGCTTGATTGAATTGAACGAAGCGTTTGCTTCCCAGACGATTGCCTGCATGAAGCAGCTGGAATTGGATCCTGAAAAGGTGAACGTGAATGGAGGCAGCATCGCTCTTGGCCATCCATTGGGAGCAAGCGGCGCAAGGCTTCTCACCACTCTCGTCCATCAAATGCATGCGGGCAGCATCAAGTATGGCCTTGCCACCATGTGTGTCGGCGTCGGCCAAGGTGTTTCAGTATTGCTGCAGCAACCATAAAAGACGAGGAAAAATAGGTTTATTTGCACCTCGGGAATCGATATAATGAAAGGTAACTTCCGTTATATCAGGAAAATATAGGTTATTCGTACCGGAAAGAGTGAAAAGGATGGGCGCCAATACGCAATCAATGATTTTTACTATATATGGAGAGTATGTCCGTCATTATGGCAATAAAATTTGGATCGGAAGCTTAATTTCCTTACTGAAGGAATTCGGGCATAATGAACAAGGCGTCAGAGTCGCTATATCACGGATGGTGAAACAGGGATGGCTGCAATCGGAAAAGCAAGGGAATAAAAGCAATTACTTTTTGACCGAACAAGGAATAGGGAGAATGGAAGAGGCGGCTAAGAGGATTTATAAACTGGCTCCCCAAAAGTGGGATGGCAAGTGGCGCATTTTGATGTATACCATTCCTGAAGAGAAACGCCAAATCCGCGACGAACTAAGAAAAGAATTATTGTGGAGCGGCTTTGGCAGCTTTTCGAATGCATGTTGGATTTCGCCCAACCATCTGGAAAAAGAAGTGCGGCTATTAATCCAGAAATATCATATTGAAGAATATACCGATTTTTTTATCTCTGACTATATGGGTCCAAGAAATCCGTTGGAATTGGTGGAAAAAAGCTGGCCCCTTGATGAAATTGAAGAAAAATATGAAGCTTTCATTGCAACATACAGTCCACAGTATATCATTCACCAAAGCTCCATCCAGCGCGGGGAAATGTCCGATGGCGAATGCTTTGTGGAACTGACAAATCTTGTGCATGAATACCGCAAATTTCTGTTTATCGATCCCGGCCTGCCGAAAGAATTGCTTCGTTCCAGATGGAGCGGTAACCATGCTGCTCTATTGTTCAGCGAATATTATAAAATACTTGCAGGGCCGGCAAATCGCTTTTTCGAACAAATCTTCAGAGAAGGAAACGATCTCGGCCAGAAAGAAGATTCTTACAATGCGGCCGAGCATCCTCTGATCGTTGAGTAATAGACATAAAGCCTGTTCTATGAGGATTATTTAAAGGAGCAAAAAAGAGATGAAAAGAATAATAGAGCTATTGAAGATCAGCCGCCCGATCATCCAGGGAGGCATGGGCAATATCAGCAATGCTGCTCTCGCCGCTGCTGTATCCAATGCAGGAGGGCTTGGTACAATCGGTTGCGGTACTTTGCATCCCGACGTTGTGGAACAGATCATCCTTGAAACGAAGAATTTGACTGAAAAGCCCTTTGCAATAAATATTGCTATTGGCGTAACCGATTACAGCAAGGAATTGGCAAGGCTTGCTATCAAGCACGAGGTGCCGGTTGTAACACTATCAGCCGGCAATCCCGGGCCGTTTGTTCCGTTCCTGCAGGAGCAGGGCATTACCGTCATGGCAGTCGTAGCCTCTGTCAAACATGCCAAAAAAGCGGAGCAGGCTGGAGTCGACATTTTGGTGGCTGAAGGCTATGAAGCTGCCGGCATTAATTCCAATTTGGAATTAACAACCTTCACACTGATTCCGCAAATCGTCGACCACGTCGATCTTCCGGTAGTAGCAGCCGGCGGAATAGGCGATGGAAGAGGGTTGGCAGCTGCCCTCATGCTTGGAGCTGAAGGGGTTCAATTGGGAACCAGGTTGATCGCCACGAAAGAAGCACCTTTTCATGATACATATAAGCAAGCGTTAATACGGGCACAAGGGGAAGAAGCCATTATTGTCGGCCGATCGGTTGGCAGGATAAGAAGAATTCTGCGCAATCCATACGCAGAGGAATTGATGCTGGCTGAAAAGAATGGCATTTCGCTCCCTGATTTCAACCTGATGACAACCGAAAGCCAACATATCCTCGGCGCCATCCAAGGAGAAATGGATAAAGGATTCATCAATGGAGGCCAGGTCAGTGGGCTGATTTCAACTGTGCCTTCGGTAAAAGAACTGTTTGGAAGCATGATGGAGGAAGCTGAAAAGCAAATCAAAACGGTTTCCTGCGAGTGGGAGGAAATGGTCTCTGAATAGATGTGATTGGGGCAGCAACAAACAAGGAAAAAGGATGGTGCAACAATTGCTATAAAAGCTTAAAATGAACTATTCAGGAGGATGGAATTTGCGGAATTTATATAGAGGGTCCAATCGGCGTATTGCTTGGTAGGCGGTTCTGTTTTGTTTCTTGCTTTTGCTGTGTGTTTTACCAAGGAGAAAAAAGAAAACGAGTGTGAAACTGTAATGGTTTTATACTCGTTTTTTTGTAAAGCTTTCTGCTTTTTTTAGCGTGTGAGGAATTAAATCGTTTATCAAATTATTAGGTATTGACATAAGATGGCTTGACATTGGAAAAAACGTAACATTTGAAAACCAAGTGAAGCTAATGCTTATTTAAGCTTGTCAAAAATCCAATAACACTACCGTTGAAATGCTAAGAAGTGCATAAAAAAACTTCACTCAAAGTCTTAATTAAAACGAGATTCAACTAATTCAATCAATTTATCTGTCATATCACTTGAAACAGTATAGATGGTATTTGTATCTTCTGTTTTCATAAATGTGCTTCTTTGCCCCTTTTCGCCTAGCCATAAGAATAAACTTTGTTGACTGGCTTTATCGTAAACAATATCCATATAGAATTCAGGAGCAGCTATATCAACTATGCCATCCTCTTTTACTGCACTTGAGAAGATGTCCTGAAAGGCTTTAAGTGATTCTTTATCATCAAAAGTAATTTTATTGAATCCTTTTGGTTTTGAAATGCTTACGCTTGTAAAATGATTGTCTATTGAAAGTTGGTTATTGTTTTCTGATAAAGATGGCGAATTTACATTTGTTGCGGTAGAAATGTTCTCTTTCGATTGACAACCAAAAAGAAACAAAAACATAAAAGCTAAAGATAAAGCTACAAATGTGATTTTTTTCAAATCTGTTACCTCCTAATACTTATTACTATTATTCTTATTAGACGAGTAATTGCTTCTTGTAGTTTCTAAATTAGCAAAGAAAACATAATAATCAAAAACAATAATCCTTACGAAAACAGCCTTAATTTATCAATAAGACCATAAAATGTATTTATCGTACAAATAACATTGAATACAAGGAGCTATGTGGATGGAAATCAGACAATATCAAGTTGAAGATGAAATAGGTTGGGTTAGATGTAGAGTCCTATCTTTTTTAGATACTGCTTAATGTTAAAATAAATGGCTTTTGTACAACATTAAAATTTGTAATTGTTTGTAAATAGAATCATCAACCGTACAAAAAAGGATAGAAAGAGCAAAACTGATCTTGCTTTTCTATCCTTTTTAATATTATTTAAGATTTCAAGGTTTATTGTACAGATGGTCCTGAAAATCTCCACGATCAAACTCTTATTTATACGCATATGTTTGTTTCTGTGGAGGGATATGGATGGCTTGGCCTATGAGCCCTTCAACGGATTCCAGCAGGCTTTCCCCTATGCTTGGATGCGCATAAAATAGATCCTGGAGATCGGTTGTTTTTGCGGCCATTTCCAGGGTTTGGGCAAATGTGGAGGATAATTCAACAGCACCGTTCCCGACCATATGCAAGCCGAGTATGATGTCTGTTTGCTCATCAGCTATGATTTTCACCAGGCCTGAAGATTGGCCCATAATGGCTGACATTCCATTTGCAGCCAACGGAAATGTTGATGTTTTGATTTGACAGCCGCTTTCTTTGGCTTCCTGTTCACTCAACCCGGCATAAGCAATGGGCGGAATGCTGTGGACTACTTGGGGCATACAGGCGGTATTAATCTCTACTGGCTGCCCCGCCAAATACTCAGCTACTGCTTTTCCTTGTTTCAACGCTTTGCTGGCGAGCATAGGGCCGCCAGTTACATCTCCAATAGCAAAAATGGTTGGAATCGATGTCTGCATGCAGTGGTTCGTCGAGATGAATCCGTCGGTGCTTAATGCGATTCCCAATCTGTCTATGCCGAGTGCCTCAATCGCAGGGACTCGTTTTTCTTCTAGATACAAATGGGACCCTTTCAATGTAAAAGGCTCGCCGCCATAGGTTGAAAAGGCGGCAGTGACGCTGTTTTCGCCGCTTGAAATATCTTCTAGCTGCGAAGGGGAGTATAATTTGATTTTGCTTTTTTTCAGTAATCGTGTCAATTCGTTGCCTACTTCAGCATCCAGCTGGAAAGGGGCATCCAATACTAACGAGATTTTGGAGCCAAAGGTGGAATAGCTCATGGCTGCTTCGATTGCTAAATAGCCATGCCCGAATATGAGTAAATGTTCAGGAATTGTATCGGGCTGGAATACATCCTGTGAGTTCCAGACGTTTTGCTGTTCAGGATAGGAAGGAGCTGAGTGGCTGCCCGTTGCGATAATGGCTTTCTGGAAACGGAATACCTCGAAGGCATGGCCTTTTTCGACGCCAATCCGGTCATCCGACAAAAAACTAGCTTCACCGGCGATTACTTCGATTTTATTCGCTTTGCAAAGCTTCTCGACTCCTGCTCTTAATTGAGCGGTCACTTTTTCCTGATAGTTGCGCAAGGTGGAAAGGTTGAAAGAATGCTGGGGTATTTCCAGCCCGATGTTTATTAAGTGCTGTAACCCGCTTATGGATTTGGCGGCATGTGTGACGATTTTGGATGGTATGCACCCATTGTTCAGGCAAGTTCCGCCCATACGGTCTTTTTCAATCAGAGTGACGGATAAGCCAAGCTGGGCGGCGCGGATGGCAGCGTTATAGCCGCCGGGTCCGCCTCCGATGATGATGACCTCTTTTTCCTGGACCAATTCTCCTACAACCATCTAAATCAACTCCATCATCAATCTATTAGGTTTTTCTATCAATTCTTTGAACAGATTGGTAAACGCGATGGCCGTTGCGCCGTCGGCAATCCGATGGTCAAATGACATCGATAGATTCATCATATAACCGATGGCGATTTCATCCTGTTCTGTGACGATCGGCATTTTTCTCGTTTTGTGGAAAGCGATAATGGCCGTCTGCGGGAAATGGATGATCGGTGTTGCAGCTATACTGCCAAGAGGGCCGACGTTACTGACAGTAAAGGTTCCTTTTTGGCAATCCTTAGCTGTAATTTGGCCGTCTTTCGCTTTTTGGTTCCATCCGGCCGCCTCAGCCGACAATGCCCGCAGTGATTTATGGCCGGCATCCTTGATGACCGGCACAAAAAGGCCTTTGTCGGTATTGGCCGCCAAGCCGATATGATGGTCGGGATGAAGGATTATTTTTTCATTTTCGACATCTAACGAACTATTGAATATCGGAAATTCCTTCAGGCAAATGACCAGCGCTTTCAGGAAGAATGCGGTGATGGAGATGGATAAGCCGTCTGCTTTCAGATTTTCTTTAAAGGCTTTCAATCTGGTCATATTTATTTCTTCAAAATGGGTGACATGGGGGATCGTAAACATCGATTCTGTCATTTTATTCGCCGTTTGCTTCCGTACGCCTGTAAAAGGCACAAAATCAGCATGCTGAGGTGAGGTGAAGTTTGGTGTAACATTTTTAGCAGGTTGTTTTGGCTGTTGTCCGTTTTCTTGTTTACTCTTGATGGCCGCATACACTTCTTCTTCGGTGATTCTGCCGGAGGGGTCAGTAGGTGTAAGTTCCTCCAGGTTGATGCCATTTTCTCTGGCGATTTTTCGTGTATAAGGGGTAGCGAGTATGCGGCGCGGCAGTATGGCTGTCGCCGTTTGCCTTTTTTCCTCGCCTGAAGATATTTCTTTATTCGGAACGGGCGCTTCCGTATCGAGGTATAGAAGTGTGGTTCCGACCGGAATCGTGCTCCCGACCGGGTACAGGATCTGCTTGACAAACCCGGTAATAGGGGAGGGCAGTTCAGCCACCATTTTATCCGTCTGCACTTCCACCAATGGTTCATCCGCTTTAACGCTGTCTCCTTCTTTGATGAAGTAGGAAGTGATTTCGCCTTCTGTCATACCTTCGCCGATATCGTGCAATTTCAATTCAATCATAGAGACCTCCTTAGAAAGACATAACGTCAGTAATCGCATGCAAAATACGTTCGGGTGTTGGAAGAAAGTAATCTTCAAGTGAGAAAAAAGGAACAGGCACATCAAATCCGGTCACCCGCGCGATAGGGGCCTTCAAATATAAGAAAGAGGTATCGTTGATGATGCCTATAAGGTCATTGCCGAGTCCTCCGTTCGCTTGGGCTTCATGGACAATGACACCTCGCCCTGTCTTTTGGATCGATTGTGCAATCAAATCGGAATCAATCGGCGACAAGGTGAGCAGGTCGACGATTTCGCAGGAAATTCCGATTTTCTCTGCCATGGAAGCAGCTGTTGTGACGATTGGAAGCATGGCTCCCCAGGCGATGAGCGTTACGTCGCTGCCTTCTTTCCGGATGCGCCCTTTACCGATTTGCAGTGTGTATTTTTCGACTGGCACATCCATGCGGGAAGAGCGATAAGTGCGCATTGGCTCAAGGAAGAGGACAGGGTCCGGGTCTTCGGCGGCAGCAATCAGCAGCCCTTTGGCGTCATATGGTGTGGAAGGACAGACTACCTTGATGCCAGGCATATGGGTAAACAAGGCTTCTGTGCTGTCGGAATGGATTTCCGGCGCGCGGACGCCTGCCCCGTAAGGAGCCCTTATGACCATTGGAGCCGTATAATGGCCCATTGATTTTGAACGGATCCGCGAGACATGTGTCATGATTTGTTCATAGGCCGGATAGATGAAGCCAAGGAACTGGATTTCTACGATTGGCTTGAGGCCGGCCACTGCCAAGCCGAATGCGGTGCCGACTATGCCGGATTCGCTGAGGGGCGTATCGATGACCCGATCCTCGCCAAATGCTGCTTGAAGGCCGTCAGTAGCCCGGAAAACGCCGCCGTTTTTTCCAACATCCTCACCCATGATCAATGCCGAAGGATCATCGGACAGAATCGTGTGCAGGGCATCTTTGACCGCTTGCACCAACGTAAGCGAATGGGTTTTCTTTTCAGTGATGTTCATAGTTAACACCTCTCAAAAAGTCTTTGAATTGCTGTTTTTGGCGGGAAAGGGAATCAGGCAAATGGTGGTAGGTATAGTCAAAAAGATCATCCACAGAAGGCGGAGCAGCCTTTTCCATTTTCATCACGGCTGTTTCAATTTCAGTTTCGATTTCTTTATTCATTAGGGTAATAGCGTGTTCATCCCAATAGCCAGCATGCTTCATGCATTTTTCTACACGTTCGATCGGATCCGGCTTTTCCCGGGATTTATCTTGGTCGCGGTAACGTGAAGGGTCGTCGGCTGTCGTATGCGCACCATATCTCCACGTGACAGCTTCGATCAGTGTCGGACCATTTCCCTGTCTGGCTGCTGTCAGCGCTTTTTTCGTTTCGAAATAAACACAGAAAGCATCATTGCCGTCGATGCGGACGCTCGGAATCTCATAGGCGATGCCTTTTTGGGCGATTGTTTTGCTGTTCATTTGTTTTTCAATCGGCACAGATATCGCAATTTGGTTATTTTGGTTGAAAAGGACTAGAGGCACTTGGAAAACACTCGCAAAATTCAATCCTTCATGAAAATCTCCTTCCGATGTGGCGCCATCTCCGAAATAGACAATAGCTGCGGCTGAACTGTTTTTCTTTTTTTCAGCCCAGGCAGCCCCTGCAGCGTGGGGGATTTGAGTGGCAATTGGCACGGCCGGCGGGAAAATGCGCTTATTGTCCGGGGGCACCAGTCCTTCGAGCCTACCTTGCCAGTATAAGAACAGACGATGCATATCAATTCCGAACGTAAGGGTGGCTCCGTGGTCGCGGTAAGTGGGGAAGAGCCAATCATGGTCTTTCAGTGCCAGAGCGCTTCCGACCTGTGCGGCTTCCTGCCCTTCAAAAGGCGGGTATGTCCCCAGCCTTCCTTGACGCTGCAAGGAAATGGCTTTGCGGTCGAACATGCGGATCCGCTTCATATTTCTGTATAGGGAGAGGGCCAATTCTTTTGTGATTTGTTCTTTATAAGAATGGTTTACAATGTTGCCTTCTTCATCGATTATTTGTTGCAAAGGAAATTCGGCTAACATAGGATTTCACCTCAGGTCTCATGTTTTTGTAAACGATTGAGTTGGTTACCACAATGCGAATCGTACAATTGCTGTCATTTAATCCATTACTGTTCCTTTCGTTTGGGCAAGCTTTGCTTTAATTTCTTTTTTATCCAAGATGATTTGTGTGACCGTGCCTACGCCGATCATTTCTTTCTCGTTGCGCACTTCCAAATCGGTAACAACTATGTTTTTGCGGATTTGTGATACGGTGGCTTTGATGGTGATATGCGAATCCACAGGCGACATGCCCATATGCTTGATTTGGACAGAGGCGCCCAATCCTTCTTCATGGGGTTCTAGATAAGGGAGAATGATTTTCCGTGATGCCCATTCCATGTGGTACACCATGGATACGGTCGAATAGGCCGGATGAATGATTTCACCGCCGAAGCGGGCGAACATCTCTGGTGTAACAACGGTTTCGATGGTTTCCGAGTGGCCGATGCGTAAGCCTTGTTTCATATAACGCCTCCTTTATAACGGAAATAAAACGGGTAGTGTAAAAATGTTTATAGAGTGTAGATCGAATGCAGGGAGTGTTGAATCACTTGAGTAAAGCGTTGCAGTAGAAGTGATAGATGAAGGTATAAACGGTACTGAGATGTATGTAAGCGTATACATTTTGGAATTGTATAACAGACTTATAACGAAATTTTAGCAAGTTGTAACAAAACGGTCAACTAATAAAGTGAAAGTTTATCGAATTCTTACTGGCGCTGGATCTCCCAATTGCACGTTTGTATTTTTACTACCATGTTGAAGTGGGGGCCTTAGCGCCAGTTAGAATGGGATGAATGAAAAATCAACGTGAAGATCAACACCATTCACTTTGACTTTTTAACGCGCATAGGCTTTTAATCGGGGCAGGATGGGCAACAAAATTTCTGCTGCGATATAATCCATGTCCAATCCTATAAGATGCTTTCCCTCGAATTCAACGGAACGCGCTTTTTCAGGGTCATTACAGAAAGTAAAAGAGAGGATGCCTTCTTCTTCATGCATGGATACATATTGGAAATAAAGATTGTGCTCTGACAAAAAAGATTCAAACGAAGAACGCAAGTATTCAAGATTATTCGGATCGATTGACGCAAAAACCATATCATTTCACCCCTTTTACGTATATGGTAGCAAAAAGTCCGGCAAAGCCAAAGGAAAGGGACTGCCAAAGCAGTCCCAGTATCAGCTTATTCAGTAAAATTGTGTTTTGTTTGCAGTACCATTTGCTTAACCGCATTCTGGACTTCTTCAATATTGAGCATTTTGTTTTCCCAGCATTTTCTGCTTAGATCGACTGGGTATTCTTGCGGCCTCGAAATGCGCAAATACTCATCCCAAAGCAATGAAAGATTTTCTTTAGCGAAATTCTGGATGCTTTGAAGCGATGGTGTTTCGTATTTCAATTCGCCTTTATCAAAGATTAGATGATGCAGGTCAACAGCCTCAAAATTGGTTACAAATTTTGAGATATGTGTATGGACCGGGTGGAACATATTCAAATGATCTTCTTCCTGAGGGTTTTCGTCTTCCATGGTAATATAATCGCCCTCGGATTTATGGTTGTACTTATTGATGATCCGGTATACTTTCTTCAAACCAGGTGTAGTGACTTTTTCGGGATTAGCGCTTATCTTGATGGTATCCACCAGCTCGCCGTTTTCATCCTCGATAGCCACCATTTTATAGACCGCTCCGAGTGCCGGCTGGTCAAAAGCAGTGATCAGCTTAGTGCCGACGCCCCATGAATCAATTTTGGCTCCTTGATTTTTTAAGTTCAAAATCGTATTTTCATCTAAGTCATTGGAGGCAATGATTTTGGCATCTTTAAAACCGGCATCGTCCAGCATCTTTCTGGCTTGTTTAGACAAATAGGCCAGGTCGCCGCTGTCCAAACGGATGCCCACGAAATTAATTTGGTCGCCGAGTTCCTTGGCCACTTTGATTGCGTTCGGTACGCCTGAACGCAATGTATCATACGTATCGACCAAGAACACGCAATCTTTGTGGCGGCGTGCATATTTATGGAAAGCGGTGTATTCATCCTTGTATGCCTGCACCAACGCGTGGGCATGGGTTCCGGAAACTGGGATGCCGAATAATTTACCTGCCCGTACATTGGAAGTAGCGTCAAAACCGCCGATATAGGCAGCGCGTGTGCCCCAGATCGCTGCATCGAATTCCTGTGCCCGCCGTGTGCCGAATTCCATAGCGATTTCATCGCCGACCACATGTTTGATCCGTGAGGCTTTTGTGGCAATCAATGTTTGGTAATTCACAATGTTCAAAAGGGCTGTTTCGATGATCTGCGCCTGAATAAGCGGGGCGTCAATACGGATCAATGGCTCGTTACCGAAAGCGAGCTCGCCTTCCCTCATGGATAAGACTGTACCTGTAAAACGGAAATCCTTCAGATAAGCCAAGAAATCATCTTGGTAGCCAAGATTTCGTAAATACTCAAGATCCGATTCAGAAAACCGTAAATCTTTTAGATAGGAGATGATTTTTTCTAAGCCGGCAAAAATCGCATATCCGTTATCGAATGGAAGTCTGCGGAAATACACTTCGAAAATAGAACGTTTCTCATGAATGCCGTCCTCCCAGTATGTTTCGGCCATATTGATTTGATAAAGATCGGTGTGTAATGCAAAGCTGTCGTCTTTATAGTGGGTATTCATTTTTAGCTCCTCCAGCAAGTGTTAGTCTAGACTATGCATATAGCAAATTGTATGTATGGGGCGGTGCGCCCGGTCCCGGACAGCCAATTGTCCAATTGTCGTTTTAAATTCTTGGCAGTATAGATCGGTTTTAGGACGTCACTATTGCTTTTTTGTTTTATTGGGTTGGCTTCTTGGAATTTCTGGTTGTTGTTTGCTTTTTTTCAGCTTTAATGACCGGAAATGATCTCATTTTCGCGCGAGAAAATTCCGTATGATCGGTAACGGCAATCCATTAAGCTGTAGGCAGAAAGTTTCCTTGCCGTGATAGTGTAAGATTTTTTATCGCCATATTATATTGAAATGATTCATAGATCCATGTGTAACGCCGGTTCCCTCTTTCAGTTCGCCCTCGGCTGTCCAGGGTTTTATCCTTATGGGCAATTAGATAGGGAACTTATTGATTAGAAGCAATGCTTTAGCATCCTTATCTTATATAATACTATGTCCAACTATTAATTAACAAACTGTTAATTGCTAGGTCAACTATACCTTATTCGCATAAAAAATCAACCTAACACATTTTATTTTATTTGGAAAACTTTTTACCCCAAAAATCATCCAACTATTGTCATGAATGCCTGATTTCTAAAAGGGGTATAGAAACCGTATCAGGCAAAGCATACGAAAAGCAGGCGTAAGCAAACTGTTTGTTGTAATTGAACTTAAAATAGTACGATGTATCATAAGATGGAGGAAGATTTAATGAAAAAACAATATAAACTTTTATTTGAACCATACATATTAGCTAACGGAGCCGAGTTGAAAAATCGGTATGTGATTGCTCCGATGACCACTTATTCAGGGGCGCCGGATGGCAGCGTCTCTGATCAGGAAATGGATTACTATAATAGAAGGGCCGCTGAACCAGGCATGTTCATCACAGCCTGCATTGCTGTTTCGAAAAATGGTCTATGTTTCCCCGGCCAATTCATCGGGTATCGCGATGACATCATCCCACGTTTGCGGGAACTCGCCCAGACCATCAAACAACAAGGGGCCAAAGCCATCCTGCAGATCCAGCATGGCGGCAGGGAGTGCCAGACCGATTTGTTGGAAGACGGCACGCCTGTAAGCGCAAGTGCTGTACCTTCGCCGAATACAGGAGTTACGCCGCGGGAATTGAGCAATGATGAAATTGAACAAATTATTGCCGACTTTGGCCAAACAACCCGGAGAGCAATCGAAGCTGGATTTGACGGCGTTGAAATCCATGGAGCGAACGGTTACTTGATCCATCAGTTTTTCTCGCCGCACTCCAATAGACGCGATGACCGATGGGGAGGTTCGCTGGAAAAACGAATGGCATTCCCGCTTGCCGTCATTGAAGAAGTCAAACGGATACGCGACTTGTACAGTGACCAGTCCTTTATCATCGGCTATCGTTTTTCACCGGAGGAAGCAAGTGAGCCCGGCATCAGAATGGATGATACGTATACATTCGTCGACAAACTTGCCAATCAGGGGTTAGCTTATCTCCATGCTTCATTAATGGACGTGGAATCAAAGCCAAGAAGCGGAAGCAGAATGAATGTGACCCGGGCGGAAGCCTTAAGAGACGTAATCGGAGACCGAACTTCCTTTATTGCCCTCGGATCCATCCATACACCGGATGAAGCGTTGGCTGTATTAGAGAAAGGCATCCCATTATTCGCATTGGGCAGGGAAGCATTGATGGAGCCTGACTGGCTGGCAAAAGTGGCAGAAGGGAAAGAAGACACAATCAGAACCCAATTGCCTTTAGACAGCCAGGAAGAATTGATCATTCCGGATGGCATGTGGCATGCGATCACATCAAGAAAAGGCTGGCTTCCTGTAGTGGATGCCAAATAAACAAAAGACTGTCCTCCAAAAGGACAGTCTTTTGTTTTGTAGTTCCTCCTTTTAAATCTGCTCCAAAAAAAGAAACCACTTGTTGTAGATCTATTGAACTTCATGCTCGCTCAGTCGAAACTGTTCTTTGGCCGCTTCCGTAATGAATCGGCTATCTTTTTTAGAATGATAATTGAATCCATTTTTTGTCATAACAGCATAAAGATTCGATATATATGAATATACGTCACGTTCTAAATAGGCATTCAAGGCCCAATCATCATTAAAAGCTGTGTGCAGATGAATGAAATCGCTTCCTTTATTGGGTGTCAAGACTTTCTTCAGATCGACCTCCATGATGCCTTTAAGGTAGTTCGATCACTATAGTTGGAAGAAAAACCATGTATGTATACTAGCCAAGTGAAAGGAGAAGACTGTTGTGATTCCATTGAACAAGCAGGAGATCAAGGAAATAAAGCAGCACTTTTTGCATTTGCATACTCATCCGGAAATCAGCTGGAAGGAAATTGAAACAACACGCTATTTATATCGCATTGCGGCAAACCTGGGGTGCAGTGTTCGGACATTCGACGGTTGTACAGGCCTGATCGCTGAAATAGGGACAGGAAAACCGGTCGTTGCCGTGCGTTCCGATATCGATGCACTTTGGCAGGAAGTGGACGGCAAGTATCAGGCGCACCACTCCTGCGGGCATGATGCCCATATGGCAATTGTTCTTGGGTCTATGATCAAACTTCAGAAACAAGCAAAAATCCAGGGAACAATCCGCTTTATCTTTCAGCCGGCGGAAGAAAAAGGGGCCGGAGCCTTAGCAATGATCAAAAAAGGAGCCATGGATGGCGTGGATTATCTCTTTGGCGTCCATCTGCGGCCGGATTCCGAAACGCCAGACGGAAGGGCGGCTCCGGCTATTTTAAACGGAGCGAGCACGACCTTTGAAGGAACCATCCTCGGAGAAGAAGCCCATGCGGCAAGGCCGCATCTCGGCATCAACAGCATAGAAGTTGCCGCTGCCCTTGTGAATAGGCTGGCCTTCATCCACCTTGATCCGATGGTCCCTTATTCTGTTAAAATGACCAGCATCCAAGCAGGAGGGGAAAGTTCCAATATCATTCCGGCAAAAACAGTATTCAGCCTGGATGTCCGAGCGCAAACCAATGATACCATGGATGAACTAAGGAAACACATCCATGCTGTTTGCAAAGCCGTTGGCCAATCGTTTGGCGCCACTATCCAGCTGACGGAAGGCCATTGCATTCCTGCGACCAGCTATAATGAAGAAGCAGCCGCTATTATGAAAGAAGCAATCGTTGCCGTTTTGGGAGCGGATTATGCCTCCCCTCCAATCGTTTCGCCTGGCGGGGAGGATTTTCACTTCTATTCAAAGGCATTTCCGGAAATGAAAGCGACCATGCTCGGATTAGGCTGCGGGCTGAAGCCTGGGCTGCATCACCCTGATATGTCCTTTAATGAAGACGCGATTATAACTGGGGTTGATATTATGGCAGAAGCGGTATGGAGGGTGGTTGGGAAAATGCAGGTGAAGAATACAAATGGTGGGGGAAGTTTGTTTTTATAAACCTTATTTAAATGAGCCGATATTGGCTTATTTTTTTATGTAACAAATGAAGAGGAGAACAAAATGGAAATAAAAAGAATAAAGGCCTGTTTTTTTAGTTATTATTAGAAAATTATTCTAATTAGACATGCTAAAGAATATTATATATAAAATCGAAACTAAAATTGTTATCTTACACCTATATTGATAGGAAAATACATTTTGTTAGAACATTTTATATGCTATTGGTGGTTTGGAGGAGAAATGGAAGAGACTATTAGTTTAAAAGACCTGTTCATTATTTTTCGTAAAAGAGTAAAACTAATTGGGGGACTGGCAGTTATTGCTGTATTTGCAAGTGGAATCATCAGTTATTTTTTTCTGACACCAATTTACCAGTCAACCACACAGCTATTAGTAAACCAAAGTAAAAACAAGGAATCAGTGTATAACTACAATGAAGTACAAACGAATTTACAATTGATTGATACATACAATGTCATCATTAAGAGCCGGGCTATATTGGATTTAGTTAGAGACCGATTGAACCTTAATCTTTCTTCAAAAGAACTGGAACAAAAGATTTCAGTTACTAACGAGAATAATTCACAAGTTGTAAATATAACGGTTAATGACGAAAGCCCTAAAATCGCTACGAATATTGCTAATACAACAGCTGAAGTGTTTCAGAAGGGAATCGTAAAAATTATGAACGTGGATAATGTTACTATTTTAACGAAAGCCGAATCTTCTTCGTATCCTTCGCCGGTAAAACCACAGCCGTTGCTTAACATGGCAATTGCACTCGTAATCGGATTGATGGCTGGTGTAGGTTTGGCTATTATAATTGAGTATTTTGATAACTCAATCAAAACAGAACGGGATATTGAGCAGCAATTAGGAATTCCTGTATTAGGAGTCATTAAGGTGATCGACAGCAAGAACGAAGCCAAAGGGAGAAAGGCAATGAAGAATGCCGGAGTAAGAGGAGAAGTTCAAGATGTATAAGAAAAAAGACAAAAGCCAGCTAAATAATAAAAGAAGTTTGGTGACGAAATGGAATTCAAAATCGCCCATTTCTGAACAATACCGAACAATCCGCACCAATATTCAATTTTCAGCTGTAGATGCCGAAATTAAAACACTGCTGGTCACCTCTTCTTCGGCAGGAGAAGGGAAATCGACTACTGCTGCCAACCTAGCAGTGGTCTTTGCTCAGCAAGGGAATAAAGTATTGCTCGTCGATGCGGATTTGAGAAAGCCGACTATTCATCATACATTTAACGTTCAGAATGCAATCGGTTTAACAAGTATTTTGACAAAGAAAAAGGAATTGTTTGAGGCGATTTCTGAGACGGAAGTGAAGTCACTTTTTGTTTTGTCGAGCGGCCCCATTCCGCCAAATCCAGCTGAATTAATCTCTTCCGAGAGTATGAAAGTGCTATTGGAATGTTTGAAGGTGGAGTTTGACACCATTATTTTCGATACTCCGCCAATCCTAGCTGTAGCAGATGCCCACATATTGGCGAATAGATGCGATGGCTCCATATTAGTCATTTTAAGCGGACATACGGAGAACAAGAATGCCAGCAAAGCAAAGGAAGTGCTAGAAAGTTCTTCATCTAATTTACTTGGAGCTGTTCTAAATAAGAAAAAGGCAAAGGCAGACGAGGATTACTATTATTACAGCAAATAGAATGCGATTTAGCTAATGAAGGGTGTTTAAAGAAAGGGGGAGCTTGCAATGATTGATATACATTCTCATATTTTATCAGGAATAGATGACGGAGCAAGGCATATGGATGAAAGCATCTTACTGGCGAAAATGGCCATTAATGAAGGAATCCATACAATCATTGCAACGCCACACCATAAAAATGGCCGTTATGAAAACCCGAAGGATAAGATTCTCAGGAAAGTGGAGGATTTAAATACAGCTTTAAAAAAAGAAGGAATACCTCTAACTGTTCTTCCAGGTCAGGAAGTACGGATTTTTGGTGAGTTAATAAAGGATTATTTTGATGATCAGATTGTCAGTCTGAATAATCAAGGAAAATATATCTTTGTGGAATTTCCTGCTGATCACATACCCCAGTACGCTGAACACTTATTTTATGACATACAATGTGAAGGGCTGATACCGATCATTGTCCATCCGGAAAGGAACCAGGAATTGATCGATAATCCATATAAGCTGTATAACTTTGTGGAAAAAGGAAATCTAACGCAAATTACAGCGGGAAGTATTGTAGGGAAGTTCGGCAAGAAAGCACAGAAATTTTCCTATCAAATCATTGAACACCATTTGACCCATTTCATTGCTTCGGACGCCCATAATACTGAGAATAGAATGTTTTATATGTCTGATGCTCAATCCTTTGTGCAAAAGGAGTTCGGTGAAAAAATGCTCGACTTATTTATGTATAATGCAGAGCAATTGGTCGCCGGACAATCCCTTTATATTGAAATGCCGCAAAAAATTCAACAGAAAAAATTATCAAGATTCTTTGGTTGGATATGATTGGAAATGATCCCTGTTCCGTTATCATTGGAAGCACTCGGCCATCAAGGTTATTTTTTCGTTTCATTAAAAGAAGCTACAGTTACAGTGTATTAATTATAATCTCTCTTTCAGATTATCTTATTTCGAATACTTATGTGTAATGCCAAATTAAGTTGTAATATTTATAAATCAAGAGGAGTGAGAATGCATAGATGGATAAGTTGAAGAATGGTTATTCTAAATCGATAACAACATCAGTTATTTATTTTGCTAATTCTTCAAAAATGACTTTCAATGAGAAGCTTTTTTTATTTTTAAAGAGGTTATTTGATATATGTTGTTCTGCAATATTAATTGTTTTTCTTTCTCCCTTGTTATTACCAATCAGTCTTTTAATTAAAATAGATTCTCCTGGAAAAGTATTTTATCTTCAAGAAAGAATAGGATATAGAGGAAAGGAGTTCAATATAATAAAATTTCGTACTATGATTACTAATGCAGAAAAGAACGGACCCCAATGGGCTAATAAAAACGATGAACGTATAACAAGAGTAGGGAGAGTTTTAAGGAAAATAAGAGGGGATGAACTTCCTCAATTGCTAAATATTATAAAAGGAGAAATGTCATTTGTTGGACCAAGACCTGAACGATTGTATTTTATTGTAGAGTTCACAAAAAAATATCCTCAGTTTTGTGAAAGGTTACAGGTGAAACCAGGTCTCACAGGTTGGGCTCAGGTTAATGGGGGATACGAAATAAGTGTAGAGAATAAATTAAAATTAGATTTATTTTATTTGAAAAATAAAAGTCTATTATTTGATTTATTCATTCTTCTAAGGACTATAAAAGTTTGTATTACTGGGAATGGAGCCAGATAATTATAGTCTAAGTGGGAGATCAAGCGCCTGTAAGAATCCGATTGGTTCAACTAATAACCGGGGGATGAATAAACCCCCCACAGATTAAAGTTTCCCTTTTTTGGTTCGTATATTTTTGAACTCTAATTAATGAAGAATATTTTGTGAGTATTGTTGATAATTTTTCTAACAGAAACATATTATATTTCACAGAGGTTTTTTTATAACGTTTAGATAGAAGATACGCTTGAAGCATGTTATAACTCTTCAGTATTTCATCGCTATGTATACATGTATTTTGATGCGCCAATATACCGTGTCTAAAAAATAGTATATATCACTCGTTACACGTTGCCATAATCGTTTTAATCAGGTCCAAGCAGTACTAGAAGCATTGTTAGAACCATTCCACGAGACGAAAAAGTAGTGTGCGCATCCTGCTCAATCCTTCGAACACGTGTATTTTTACAAACAGAGTAACGATCTATCTAAAAAGGTTTTAAACTGATCTACCGCAAAAATACTGCAGCCTATAACAGAATATTGAAAATGAAGGGGGAGAGTGATTCCATTAATTATGGAATGCGCTATCAAACAATTAGTAAATAAAATATATATCCTATCTAGAGTAATAACAGTGAACATAAAAAAAAGTAGAGAAGGTTACTGGAATTTTTCTTGGGCTTTTTTTGGCAACGCAATATATGCTATTTCTCAGTGGCTAATAATGGTTTTTTTTACGAAAATAGGAGATAGTAATATGCTAGGCCAATTTTCATTAGGTTTAGCTATAAGTTCCCCAATATATATGTTAACAAATTTACAATTACAACCCATTTTTGTAACGGATAAAACCTATTCTTATTCATTCAATGATTATTTAAAAATGCGTGGATTATCAACGATCACTGCTCTTTTGATCATTTTTATTCTTGCAATATCTAGTGGATACAAAGATTATACCTTGGTCACAATTTTTATCATTAGTATTGTTAAAGCTATAGATTCAATAAGTGATCTTATTTATGGTTTATTTATTAAAAATTTTAAAATGAAGTTTATGTCTATCTCTTTAATTTTAAAGGGAGCTTTATCAATTATACTTATCTCACTGGGGCTTTTATATAGTAAAAACATTATATTAATAGTTAGCATGTTATTAATTTCTTCGTTAATCGTTTTAGTAATATATGATATACCTAGAATTAAATATTTTGAAGAATTATCAAAAAATAAAAACAAAAAGAATTACTTTTCGTTGATAAAGTTAGGTGTCCCAATGGGGATTGGAATGTTGCTAATATCGTTAAATACTAATATACCTAAATATTTTATAGAAAAATATTTAGGCATAGAAACATTAGGTTATTTTTCAGCCATATCATATATTATGGTAGCAGGTTCTATGGTAATCAATGCAATTGGACAGTCTACATCTCCTCGATTATCTGAGTTTTGTGTTAATAAAAATTACATAGACTTCAAGAAATTAATAAACAAGTTGCTGTTTTTTGGATTTTTGATAGGCTTTATTGGTCTTATTACTGTAATGATTTTTGGAAGGGATATTTTAGAAATTATGTATAACAATGAATATAAAAAATATTATTTTTTATTCATTCTTTTAATGGTTAATGGTTTAGTTGGATATCTGGCTTCTTTGTTCGGATTTGCTATGACTTCTGCTAGGATTTTTAATAGTCAACCAGTGTTATTTGGAATTGTAATTTTAATCACTACCAGTTTCTGTTTCTTTTTAGTGAATCGTTGGGACATTTATGGAATAGCTGTTTCAATGATCATCGGCACTTCGGTACAGTTATTGGGTAGTTCTTTGATCATTTATTCTGTATTAAGGAAGTTGAAAAAAAATGTGCAAACCAATTAGAGTTCTTCATGTATTTGGTGTGATGAATCGTGGTGGGGCAGAAACATTTATTATGAACATATATAGAAATCTAGATCGAAAAAAAATTCAATTTGATTTTGCAGTAGAATCAGGTTTTCAAGGTGATTACGACGATGAAATAAGACAATTAGGAGGCAATATTTATGTTGTTTCTAAACCAGATAGAAAAAATGTAACAAAGTATTATTTTGCTTTAGAAAACATCTTGATCAATAAAGGCCCATTTGCGGCAATTCATAGTCATGTTCATTTTTTTAGTGGAATTGTACTTGCTATTGCCAAAAAAAATAACGTTCCTATAAGAATTGCACATAGTCATACTACTAAAGATGATAGAAAAACTTCTTTTCCAAGATGGCTCTATAAATATACAATGAGAAAGCTAATAAGCTTTAATTCGACAGAAATGGTAGGATGCTCTAAACCTAGCTGTATTTCATTATATGGTGGAAAAAATGTAACTAAAGGTAATACCAGAATTATTCCCAATGGAATAGAAATAAAGAAATATAATATCGAAGAAGAAAAAATTCGATTTATTAAATCAAAAATAGGAATTTCGGAAGATGCAATCGTTTTTGGTCATATAGGAAGGTTTGAAAAAGTGAAAAACCACAAATTTATTTTAAAGGTATTTATGGAAATTAAGAGAAAAATGCCAAAAAGCATTCTTTTGTTGGTAGGTAAAGGAAATTTAAAAGGGGAAATAGAAACATTTGTTAAAATCAATAATCTAGGGGAAAGTGTACTGTTTTTAGGATTAAGGGATGATATTCCAGAAATAATAAATGTGTTTGATGTTTTTCTCTTTCCCTCGCTATATGAAGGGTTAGGGATTGTATTAATTGAAGCCCAAGCTGCAGGTATTCCTTCTATCTGTTCAGATACTGTTCCCTTAGAAGTTGATTTAAACTTAGGGTTATTGAGGTTCATAAGTTTAAATTGTCCAGTGGAAGATTGGTGTAATGGTATATTGAGTCAAATAAATTCAAAAAAAATATCATGGACTGAAAGAAGTAAAGCGCTACAAAACGAAGGATACGATATCTCAAAATCTAAAACTATTTTACATAGTATTTATTTAGGTTCATAAATATTGATTTTTTTGATTATTAGTTATTTTTATAATACTATTTTGGAGATAAATTTAATGATCAGACAAAATAAATTGAATATTTTAGGATTTTTTCTATTAACATTGGTTATTGGTATCCTAAGTGTCATTTCAGGAAGTTTTTTTGTAGAAAATATATCTATTTTTTTACTGATATTGTCTTTTGTCATGAATTTATTATTCCTAGTATATTACGTAATTCAGTTTAAAGGAAAAAATAAAAATCTAAATCCATATAGCGATGTTGCGATCATAACTATTATCAGTACATTTTTGTACTTTTATTCATATCCGATCGATTTTTCACTGAAAATCCTGAATGATATTTCTACAAATGTTTATTATAAAACACTTGCAACTACGATAGTTGCGAATATTTCTTTATTAATTGGAATTTTTATAGGCATCCATATCTCACCATTAAATATCAATACTTTAAAAAAAGAAAAACATAATAATTCAGGTAAAGTCGCATTGTTTTTTGTTTTTTTGGGAATTTGTTTGATGATTTACGATTTATACCGACTAGGTGGTTTAAGTGTGTTAGGAATCAAAAACAGATTGCATTTTTTTGAAATACAGAGAAATACAGGGGATACAATGATGTCCCTACCATGGCATGATATCATCACTGCTGGGTTATTAGTTTATGCAATGTCTATTCGAAATAGAGTGGAAGCAGTTAGACTTTTAATTGGATTAATAGTATTATCATTATTTTTCTTTTTTTGTTTGGGAAGTAGGACATATATTCTTTTTGTTTGCTTTCCTATTCTAGGTGTTTTAATTGATAAAGATTTTATAAAAATCAATAAAAAAACCGGGATATTATTAGGAATCGCTATATTACTTTTGGTCTCACCTTTTTTTACTATCTATAGAGATTCATTGATATCAGATCAACCTATAAATTTTAAAAATAAACAAGAATGGGCTTTTTCAAGTGGCGAAACAGGAACTGCTTTCAAAATAACAAGTGATATTATTAACAGTGAATACTATCCTGATGCTGATCCAAGTTATTTAACTTCAATTTTATATGCGTTACCATCCGTTATATTTGAATTTATAACTGGATCTAATAAGCCGTTAAATATTGCTGATTGGTATACAGTTAAGTATTATCCTTATATGTATAAATCTGGCGGTGGGTTTGGTTTTTCACCTATTGCCCAAGCATGGATGAATGGCGGATTAAAGGTAGTTATTGGTGTTTTTTTGATTTTCGGCATATTTATTGCTTGTTTGAATAATACTAAAAAATACAAATATTTGTTATTAGCTCTTGTTATATGGTTCCAAAGAGGATCTTTTCAATCAGTATTCACAGAATTTATTTATATATTGTCAATAATGTTGATTATATTTTTTGTTTCCAAAATATTAAATCCAAGTAAAAGAGGTTGATCCATATGCAGACCGTATTATTTATTATTTTAAACTCATCATATGGTGGAGCTGAAAAACATGTATATGACCTAATTGAAAACTTGGATAAAGATAAATATAGAATTTCACTAATTGCTGCAAAAAATTCAAAGCTAAGTAGTATGTTAAAAAAACGGATAAACATAATAGAAATAAACACTAGTCTTTGGAATGTAGGTAATTTGAGAAAGGTGATTACTCAACAAAACCCTGATATCATTCATATACATAGTCCAAGAGCCTCCTTTTTAAGTTATATTTCCATGGCGGGTAAAAAAAAACATAAGAAGATTTTAGTTACTGCCCACGGGTGGATTCCAGAAAGATTTAAATTCAGTAAAGTTTTTGAATTTTTATATATCTTATCACTAAGAAATGTTAATAAAATAATTGCTGTATCAACTCAAGTTAAAAATCTATTAATAGAGAAGGGCGTTGAACATCAAAAAATTAGTGTTATTCCTAATGGAATTGAACTGCTTCAAGAATTACCTGTTGTTGATTGTCAAATCAATAAACCAAAATTTGTGTTTGTAGGAAGGTTTGTCGAAGAAAAAGGATTATTCTATTTGCTAGAAGCTATAAAAAAATTGAATAATAAGTATTTTAATCAGTACAGTTTGGATATATATGGTTCTGGTCCGTTAGAAAATCAGATTTTAAAATTTATCAATGAAAATAAACTTAACAATGTTAAATTGAAAGGATTTGTCCAACCAGAAAAAGTAAGTGAAGTATTATTGTTATATGATGTTTTTTTATTACCATCAGTACAAGAAGGTTTTCCTTATACTTTGATTGAATCTTTATCAAGAGGATTAGTCGTGCTAGGATCAGATGTTGGTGGAATATCAGAGGTTTTAAAAGATCAGTTTAATGGATTTTTACTAACCCCCAAAAATAGTGAAGATATTTATATGAAAATGGAAATGATCATAAATATGAAGAAAGATGATTTAACTTTAATGAAGACCAATGCTTTTAATAGTAGTAAACCCTATAATTTGAAAAATATGATTGAGAGTATTGATTACTTATATAATGAATAATATAAATTTTCAATATATGATATTGTGAAGGAAGAAAAAGAACGATTCATAGTGATATTACAATACGCCTACCATATAGAAACTGTAGTACAGAAAACGGAAGAGGAAAATATTGCAAATATTATTTTTTAATCTTCTCAAATTCCTCAACTAAGTGAAACATCCTATAAAACCTCATATTATTGTAAATGACAAATAGACCTAAAGATGTCATCAAATTGATTTTTTAGGTCTATTTTTATTCTTTCATTTAGTATGGCTAGGCACCCTGAATATGGAGGGCAGGTCCTGTGATCACGGAAGAATGCGATCAATTTCCTCTGTGATGTATAGAAGACCTTCCACATATTTTTGTGTCATGATATAAGCCATAATCGACGGAGAAGCGATGCTTTTTGGAAAGGCGGAGGCCGGCATTTTCGCTGTGACAATCGGTGTGGATTGTTCATCTGCTTCACATTTACGGCTAGTGTCCACCCGATTCTTCCACTAGATTGATTGATTGATCTATTTTAGCCATAAAAATATCTCCTTTCCGCATGTACGTAAGGAGATTATGACATGAACTCATTCTATTGGTAGGTGGGGACAGTTTGACGCTTACATATTATTTCGGTCTCTTAGTAGAATCACATCTCCTATCCTCGAAACAAATGTTAGATTCATTCACCGAAATCACGGCTTATTTTCACACTTCTGTCAGAACGATCATACGGCGTTTTGAGACCGTCTCTTCCCCAAGTGATTAAGGGAGATACGATCTTGCCAAAGTGTTTGCGATTGATGAATTCAAGAGGGATTCAGAACAAGAAAAAATACCAACTGATCATTGCCAATGCAGCGACCCGCGAATCAATCAGATACCCTGCTAAAAAGGCGGAAAGCCACGTTGAAAGAGCACTTTCGGAAACATGGGGTAATGGGTGGAATGGCCCGTCATGGGTGTGAGCCACGCTTTCACCAACAGCTTTGTGGAAGGGTTAAGGCCAGGAAATGGATTGCCTTTGGTTTCAGGAACTTCACTCGTTTTACGGAGTGAATCCTCCTGCATTCTCTACTATAAATCAAAAGATAGATAATTCATTAGGTAAAGGTGCAAAAAACGTACCTTAGCTCAACATTTGAAAAAGAACTTTTATTCAACTAGACAATTATTCATAAAAACATCCCTTAAAAGGTAGAATAACTGTCTAACTTTTTAAGGGATCATTCACTTTCTATTGTTCTTGTAATTAGTCTATATTGCTAAATGTTCTTTCAATACCTTGTGAAGCCGGTCTTTCTCCTGGTCGGAAACCAAATAGTAATAAATGCCGTTCATTTTGGTACTTTTTCCATGCAATTGTCAGTTATCTGGAGGTTATCCTATAAGCGGATTAAATTAATTAAGTTAAATTTTTAAAAAGATCATAAAGTTAGATTGTTTATCATATTATTCTTTAGAAAGAACGAAAATGTTGATGGCATTGATTAATCGTGTATAAAACTCGACTTTATTGAAATTGCAAAATTATCATATCCAATCTTTTTACTTTTTCGGTTCTTAATAATGGAAATATTTCTTAGGATTTAAAAAGATTATCATAATTGCACAGATGTATGGGTTTCTATTCTTTTAGGAAAAGGGAGTAAAGAGATGAGAGTATTAATCACTGGTGGATATGGTTTTATCGGTTCTTCTGTAGCCGAAAAGTTTCATTCTGAAGGCCATGAAATCTATATCTTGGACAATATATTTGCAGGTAAAAAATCAAATGTATCCTTTGAACACATCGCTCTGATTGAAGATATCCAAAGCGAAAAATGCGAGCTTTTTTTTAAGGAAAATTCGTTTGATGCCGTTATTCATTTGGCTGCCCAGACACTTGTCCAACATTCAATCAATCAACCTGTCATCGACTGTGATATCAACATAAAAGGTTTATGTAACATTTTAGATCTCTCCGCAAAATATGGAGTTAAACAATTTGTTTTTGCATCCTCAGCTGCTGTATACGGAAATAATGCTCAATCTCCGCTTTCTGAAACAGCTGTATGTGAACCGGCTTCCCCGTACGGCCTGAATAAATGGGTAGGTGAACAATACTGTCAGCTATGGGAAACTTTATTCGGATTAAAAAGCATTGTTTTAAGGTTTTCCAATGTATATGGACCAAAGAATACGGAAAACAATGAGGGGAGTGTAATTCCGTTATTCATGAATCAATTGCTTCGCGGTGACCATTTATGGGTATATGGGGACGGAGAACAAACGAGGGATTTCATCTTTGTGGAAGATGTGAGTGAAGCTATTTACCGGTTTTTGATGGCAGAAGTCTCAGGTATATTCAATCTATCCACTTTTGAGTCTTGCAGCATAAATGGCCTCATACAGTCTCTTCAGTCATTTATACCGGATGTGGATGTAATCTATCTTCCAGCCCGTGAAGGAGATATTCGCCATTCCTTGTTGGAGAACCACAAATTAACAGAGACACTTGGATGGCATCCTCAATATAAGCTAATTGATGGCCTAAAAAAGACATATGAAGGATTAAACGGAATCCCTATCAATTTGGTGCATTAATGGGCTGAACAATCATCTTATAATTTTTTGTGTTTTTTGTGAAGGATATCGGCGGAAGCATACAGTTTTATGACTCTAACAATCTATCTATTTAATCGTCTCTTGGTTCTTCTTTGTCGGAATCTCGCATAGGTTCGGTACGACTTTGTTTTTTTAACCCGACTATTTTCGGTCCATTTAGATTCTTTTTACTGATTTAAGCATACATGAGGGAAAAGAAATTTCTTTATAATAAGTTTTATCCTTTTAATGATTGGTGGAGGTGAATGAAAACTTCTACCGATCAAAGTTTTACTTTATCTAAAAGCGTGACGTGGGTTTAATGGCATTATTGGCCTTTATGGGGATTAGACTGTCTCAAAGATTTAGAAATAGCATTGTTTCCAAACCACTAACAGCAGATTATATGTAGTTATTTTTGGAATTGCGTTTTATCGCTTTTTATCAATACGCTTCATTGTTGCTATTATCGATGGCATGGTTCAAAGGAGAAGATTCTGACACCATTAAGGAGGCTTCAGATGAAAATAGTTCAGTTAATTACACGGATGGATGAAGCTGGAGGTGCTCAGATGCATGTGGAAGAAGTTAGTAAATACCTGAACAGGACGGGCCATTCCGTCACCATCATGTCAGGGAGCATAGCACCTTACAATCCTTCCTTAACTGATTATGCAGATTCTTACATAGCAATTCGTTCATTGGAACGATCTATTAACCCTTTGCAGGATTTCAAAGCGTTCCTCATAATCAGAAAAAAATTGAAAGAAATCAGGCCGGACGTGTTGGCCACCCATTCATCTAAAGCAGGAATTGTAGGCAGATTGGCTGGATGGTCTTTGGGAATTCCTACGGTGTTCACTGCCCATGGGTGGGCATTTACTGGTGGCGTCTCCAAACGTAAACAGTTGCTCTATCGTTCAATCGAAAAGCTGGCCGGTTATTTGACAACGCGGGTTATTACCGTCTCATACTATGATTATGATCTTGCTGATAACAAGCGGATCGTTCCAAGGCGAAAAATGGCCGTTATCCAAAATGGTGTTTCAGATACATCAGAAGACTCAATGGCCAATCCCTTCTTGGAGCCGATTAATATTATTATGGTCGCGCGGTTTGCTGAACCGAAAGACCAACTAGTTCTCCTAAAAGCTCTTCATTTATTAAATAATGATAAGTGGCGGTTGCGTTTCGTAGGAGAGGGGCCTTTACTTCAAGAAGCTGAAGAGCTGGTCCGTCTTCTTGGCATGGAAGATCAAGTTGAATTCCTTGGCAGCAGGAGGGATATACCAGAACTCCTTAAACAATCACAGTTATTCATTCTCACCTCCAATTGGGAGGGATTGCCTCTCTGTATATTGGAAGCGATGAGGAGCGGGCTCCCCATCATCGCAACGGACGTAGGCGGCATAAAAGAAGTGGTAATACCTGGCAAAAACGGATATCTTGTACCTCGGAAAAATGAAGCAGCGCTAGCAGAAAAATGTAAGATTCTTTTGCATAACCCCTTTTTACGGAAGCAAATGGGGGAAAGATCCAGACGGTTATATGAGCAACATTTCAAGGCAGAGAGGATGTTGCAAGAAACTGAGGCCGTTTATGAAAGAGCCGCCAACAAATAGTGATACTTTATTCATTTAAGAAAGGGATTGGAGGGTGTTGCGTTGAATTTTGAAGAAATCGACTCATTAGAGAAATTGAAGTCATTGCGGAATGAATGGAACAATATTCTCATAAAAATGAACAATGATATTCCCTTTCTTGAATTCAGCTGGATTGAAAAATGGTGGGAAGTTTTTGGCTTTGGCTTTGAAATGTACGTTGTGGCATTAAAGGACAAAAGCAGCTATCAAGCTTTTTTGCCGCTGATGAAAAAAAGGGGATTCACGAAGCAAACCATTTATATGATCGGCCAAGGTCAAAGCAATTATATGGACATCGTCGTCAATCCGACAATGAAGAATGAAGCATTAAACAAACTTGTACCATATGTAATAGATAGGAACCGCCAGGCAATTTTTATATGGTCAGGCCTACTAGAAAGCAGTGGGACTGCAGATGTCCTGCAATTACTCCTCGAAAACAATGGATACGATTACTCATCCACTAAAACGTTTTCACCTTATATTTCTTTTCAGGAACCGGATATGCCGGCTTTTATAAAAAAAAGAAAGAAGCACCATGGAGTCGACCGGAAAGAAAAAAGAGTAAAGAAATTGGCGGATATTTCGATCCGGCGCATAGAAGAAGAACATCTGGATGATATGTTTTCTCTCCATAAAAAAAGGTGGAATCTAAAATGGGATACGAGCTATTTTTCGGAAGAGCCAGGCCGCACGTTTTTCAAGAAAATGGCCAAGCTGCATGGCGAAGCATTAAAACCTGTTAGCCATGGATTATTTATCGAAGGCCGTATGATTGCCTTTCTTTTTGGATTTCTATGCAGGGGACGCTATCTGTTCTACCTGTTGGGGCATGATGATGATTTTGGGGTTTTTAGTCCGGGCAAGATGATATTTAATTCATCCATCGCTGAGCATTTCAACAATGGTGCATTTATATATGATATGACGATAGGAGATGAGCCATACAAAAGGGAGTGGAAGACAGCAGACGACTATGCCCATCTGTACCTTTTCGCAGGGAAAGGTACCAATTCACTTTCATATTTACTTTTGAAATGGAAATTCAGGATTAATGCCGTTCTTAAACAATACCGTCCGATTATTTTGTTCAAGAGAAACACGCTGGGGAAGTGGAGGAAGCTTATATCCGACCGAAAATTATTCGTCAAGGTTGGAAAGAAAAAACTGCGAATGCTGAGTCATAAAATCTTCTTCACTGAACGTTGTTTCATCTACAAGAAAAGGTTGCCAGATGTAAAGAATGACGGGCAGGGTTCAGTGATTTTTCCTGTAGCGCTAAAGGACCTTATCAAAAAAAAAGACTTTCAGGGGGAGAATCTGAGGACCGCAGTAACGAAGCTTTTCAAAGGCGAAAAAGGTTATTCGTTTAAGGAAGATCATAACTTTCAAAAGGTTTCTTGGACCAGCACACAAGAAATGAGACTAGGGGAAGAAGGGCTAAAAGTAAAATTAAACCCACATACCGCCGTAATCAACGAATTATCTACAAACGGGCATATTGAAGGCATAGAACAGAGCCTGTCGGTGGAAAATCCAGAATTGAAGGAGATTTATCTTGTACAGCATTACAGGGACAGTACAGTTGAATCGTTTGGATATACGCTCAATCGCATCTGTCGTATCCGTACTATAGTAGGGCACACTTCCATAAAAAACCTTATAAATAAAAATAAGACAAATAGATGCATAGTAGAGGAGACTCGGTATGATGTTAATCACTAGAAGGATCTTAGGGATCAAAAACACCTATATTCCGGATTCTTTCATCAGCAAGTTCAAATTGGAATCTAGTGAAAAAGTGGGGTTAATTTTACTTCAGGAATTTGAAAATGAAAAAGAGGAGAGAAAGCATAGTGGATCACGGAGCAATGATCATCTCGCTAGACTGTGAATTATACTGGGGAATACATGATGTCATGGACATTGCGGATTACCAAAATAACCTGCTGGGAGTCCGTCAAGTCGTACCACGAATGCTTGATCTATTTAAAAGTCTGGATATCCATGTAACTTGGGCGACGGTTGGTTTTTTGTTTTACAGCGACAAGCAAAAACTGCTAGCCAATTTGCCGGATAAGAAACCTGGATACTCCGACAAAGGATTGTCCCCTTATCCGAAAATAAAGAATATCGGAGAGGGTGAAACGACTGATCCTTTCCATTATGCTTCTTCTTTAATTGATATAATAAAGAAAGTCCCTTTTCAAGAAATCGGCACGCATACATTTTCCCATTATTATTGTTTGGAAGAAGGGCAAAATGGCGATGATTTCGAAGCAGACTTAAAAGCGGCTGTTCATGCAGGAGTCCATAAAGACGTTAATATTAAATCAATTGTATTCCCAAGAAACCAGATCAATGAGCAGTATCTACATATATGCCAAAAGCACGGATTGTCGACTTACCGTGGAAACGAGCAATCATTTTTATACAATCCTGATTGTCATAAAAAAAATCAATCAGTATATAAAAGAGCCCTTCGGTTGCTGGATACATATATTAATATTACTGGAGACCATATTTATTCATTAGAAGAGAAACATCAATTATCAGTGATTAATCTGCCATCCAGCAAATTCCTTCGACCATATAATCACCACCTAAGATGGGCTGAACCGTTAAAATTAAATCGCATTAAAAAGAGTATGACGAAAGCGGCTAAAGAAAAGAAAATCTATCATTTATGGTGGCATCCTCATAATTTTGGCATTCACATTGAAGAGAATTGCCGGTTATTAAAGAATATCTTAGAACATTTCAAAGAACTTCAGCATAAATATGGAATGCAATCGATGAATATGGGAGAAGTAGGATCTTTCATTAATGATGCCCATAATAAAAGTGATGGGGAGTTGCTTCAGAATACCCATGTTAAGAAAAACTATATTATCTGAACGAACGGAGCTAAAAAAGCAGATAACTGATGTAACTACTATAGTGAATGCTAATGGGTGTCCAATAACAAGTTAGGCATTATCACCTTAGGGGAATTTTAAGATAGGTTATTAAGACATAAAGAGACTTTCATAAAAGTAAAGCATTATAGAAATTTTTTGCAATCAAGAAGCTGCTATTCCTTAAACTTACATACTTATCCAAACTGATAGGGACGGTTAAAAGAAGAAAACATTTTTATAGACAATTAATGGTGATTACTTAATCAACTCAAGCTGTGATTAAGTAAATTAATAATAATGATATAAAAAAGAGTGGAAGCTCCCACTCTTTTTTACGTTGAAAATAATAGTGAGACTCCTAATCAATCAGAATAGGGTTTTTTTGATTCCACAAATTTTATTTATGTGTTAAAACGTTTTATCGTAGTAATCTCTACGGTGAATACGCAACCTATTTTATACGTTAAACTTACCATGCACTCTACTGTGCTTGATTTTAATTTGGTGCGTAGGGGTTGCTAGAACGAAGGAAATTTTACGTGACAGATGTTTTTCCTGGCATAACCCTGTATCTTTCGTTTTGAAGGAACAACTTACAACTATAGTAGTATAGCGTGATTGTTCTGATAAATGAACCATTTATGCTTGCACCTACCGATATTTACTTCTTGCCTATCGTTGGGATATAGTCTGAACACAATTGAAGAGGGAATCTTCTGTCGTAAAATGAAAAAAATGCTGATCAATCCAAAAGTAAACGAAGTGGTATTTTCCAAGATAGAGGACAATATCATTATATTTATATACTTTTAGCTAAATATATAATATTATATAAATTGTAAATGAAGAGCAATTGGATATGTAGGAGGTTTTCTGAATATTTACTATTGTGTTTCTCCAGAAGTCTTGAATGATTTAAGTAACAACGAGTGGAGGCAGTTGTGTTAAGACATGAAGAAGCATAGAAATTGGCTATTTATAATAGGAGTCTTACTTGTCATGGGGGTGATTTTTTATTCGTCATCTCAACCCTACGGTGATCAGGATATGCGGTCAGAAATAGGGCAAGTGTTTAACCGGCCGTTTTGGGAAAAGGCTTTGTCTTTCATTTCATTTACATATGCAGGCAGTGAAGTGAGTGTCGAGGCAATAGGGGTACCGGGTGTGATTGAATTCTTTATGCGCAAGTTTGCCCATTTGTTTGTATTCTTCTGTCTCGGTTTCTTTACGGTTGGTTCCTTAAAGCTTTTATGGAAAACGGCTAGATTTATTGGCCTTTATGCCTTTTTATTTGTTGTTTTGTATGCATCTCTTGATGAATTGCATCAGTACTTTACAGGAGACCGCACACCGCTCGTGCAGGATGTCATGATTGATAGTGTAGGAGGAGCACTTGGTATTTTCTTCTTTCTTCGGATAATCCAAAGGAGCAATAGTCGGAAGCAAGATTAGACAGTTTCGTTAAGACTTCGATGACCTGAGTTCAGTATTCGACTGGGTTCAGGTCTTTTTTCTATGCGTGTATGATTATAGGTCTCAGCTATATCGCGAAAACTTTAACTTTTATTCAGATTCGATAGACAGAGCTTTATTTATACATAAAATGTCCCCTTTAAAAACAGTTGTCTATCTTTAAAGGGGGCATTCACTTTTTTAATCTATATCCAAATGTTCCTGTAATTCCTTATGAAGCCGCGCTTTCTCTTGATCAGAAACTAAATAATAATAAATTTTGTTTATTTTGGTTCCTTCTCCTTCGACGGACATTTCTTCAATTTTTCCTGTTGCGTCCCTGTAATTTTTTTGGATATCCATCATTTCATCAAAAGAGAGATTGGTTTGGATATTGCTTCCTAGTGAATTGAAGATTTCACGGTAATTTGTTAGAGAAGAAAGGCTTGCCCCTTTTGAAAGGATGCCTTCAATAATTTGCCGTTGGCGAGCTTGTCTTCCAAAATCTCCTCGTGGATCCTCGTATCTCATTCTAGTGTATTTTAACGCTTCATCTCCGTCCAAGGTGATTGTTCCTTTTTTGAAGTGGGAGCCGTCTATAGTGAAATCCAAATCATTCTGAACGGTGATTCCGCCGACTGCGTCGACGATTTCCTTGAAGCTTTCCATATTGATTTTGATATAGTAGTCAATCGGGATGTCCAGGAAGTTTTCTACTGTATCCATCGCCATTTCTGCTCCACCGAATGCATAGGCATGATTGATTTTATCTTGTTTATTCTTGCCGATGATTTCTGTCCGTGTATCGCGCGGGATGCTGAGCATTTTTACCGACTTTTCATTCGGATTCACCGTCAGGACGATAATTGAATCTGATCGGCCTGAGTCGTTTTTCCGTTCATCGACCCCTAATAATAAAACGGAAAATGGTTCTTTTTCCGTAAGTGTAACTGTATCATTCCGTTTATCGGATGTCCGGTCTAAGGGCGTATACATAGAATCGACGGATTTAGAAAGTGAATGCCATATCGAATAGGCCCAACTGCCTCCTATAAGAATCAGCAATCCAACAACAATGCCTGTAACCTTTAACCAAGTCCTCTTCTTTTTTTTACGCTTTTTTTTCTTAGTTCTATTAAGTTCATCCATTGATCTAGTTCCTCTCTTTACAAGTGCTGTACAGTATAATTATAGGAAAGAGGATATAATATGTATATATGAATTGTGAAGAAAAAAAGGAAAGTTTAGTATTTTGTTCTTAATATAAAGGGAAAATTTGGTTGAATTCTTAGTGGTATGTAGGAAGAGATCATTATATTTATTTTAAGTTTTGAATATTTTATAAACGAAATGGATACCAAATTGAGAGTGGAAGGTTAGAAGGATTCGAGTGATAACTGTATATTTGCTTTCCACTCCTTTTTTCGGAAATGGACAGATTAGTTATGCGGGGTTAAGTGATGCAGCTTTAAGAGTTAAAAAATATATTTGACGCATTCGTCTTTGCTTTACACTTATGCAGCAGCGATGCTTAAAACAAAATGGGATTATATTTAGTAAAAAAAAGGGGAAAACGTTGCAAGAATTATCTATATGTAAAATTTTGTATTTTGTGATATATTGGTCTAAAAGGACTCTGATTATGAAATCAAAAATGGTGATATCTTTCATTACATTCATAATGTTTGGTATTATATTGATTTTTATGTACAATGAAATACCTGTCAATAGTGTAAGCAGTGAAGGTTATTCTCTTACTAAGGAGCAAAAACAAAGCTTACAAGAAGAAGCATATGGGAATCTTCCGGATCCTTATAAAAGTCGAATTATAAACAAAGTAAGCCCAGAAGTCATTTTCTTTAAATCGGGGAGTAATTTTTATATAGACAATGTTGAAAGAATGAACATAAAACAAATTCATACTATTTTGGTGAGATTTCAAACAAGTGAACATAAGTTTTTAGATGTTTACTTAGATGAAAAAGGTAGTAAGATGATTGGTTATAAACTAGAAGAAAAATAGCTGTATGACTAAAAGGTAGATTTTATAAACATATGAAAAAGAGATGATTAATAACGGGTACCTGTAGGTAGGACACTTTGAAAAGGAGTGTTCTACCTACAGTTTTTTTATTAAAATGACAGATAGGTTGATGATTGAACGGTCTGGAAAATAAGTGAAAATGCTTACATTTTGTTATTTTAAGAAAATTTCTTTAAAATAAATATATAAATAGTTTTCTATTAATGCAAAGGGGGTTTTACAATGAAAAAAATGAAGGCGTATCGAATGGTAGAATGGGGACAAGATCCTCAATTTGTAGAATTAGAAGTCCCACAACCAAAAAGAGGAGAGATTCTTGTTAAGGTTGCCGGGAACGGATTATGCCACTCGGATATCGGGATGAGAACCATGAGTAAAGAAATTGGTGAAGCCATTGGTTGGCAAATGCCTTTTACTCTTGGGCATGAAATTGGAGGATATATTGAAGAAGTTGGTGAGGGTGTTAGAGGGTTTGAAAAAGGAGAAGCTGTAGCCCTTTCAAGTTCTGCTTTCTGTGGCGAGTGCGAATACTGCATGAAGGGGTTAACTAATAATTGCGACCATGGATTGGCGGGCCGTGGCTACGGAAGAGATGGAGGGTTAGCTGATTATGTCTTAGTAACAAATACTAAGCATATTATTAAACTTCACTCTCTCGATCCTATAAAAGCGGGACCACTAACAGACGCAGGAGCAACTTCTTATCATGCTGTAAAACGGGTATTGCCTAAATTAGTTCCAGGATCAAGTGTGATTGTCATTGGAGCTGGTGGATTGGGTAGTTATGCGATACAGTTTATATCTGCTATGAGTTCAGCAAACATAATAGCAGTGGATATGAATGAAAATCGGTTGAAAGTTGCAAAAGAGCTCGGCGCAGATTTTGCCGTACAAGGTGTTAACGAATCTACCTTGTCAGAAGTAATGGATCTAACAAATGGTCGCGGAGTAGAGGCAGTTTTAGATTTCGCAGGCTTTGATTCAACCATTGAATTTGCATTAAAGGTTGTCCGGAAATGCGGCTCATATGGACTGGTCGGAGCTGGCCATGGGACAAACAAGCAACCTTGGTATGGCAGTTTTCCGCTTGATGCTGAAGTGTTCAATTTTCAAGGGGGATCTTACACGGATGCTAAAGAAGTAATTGCTTTAGCAGAATCCGGTTTAATTAAAGTAGAAGTTGATCTATTCCCATTTGAGGATATTGAAAAAGCATATGAACAAATGGAAAAAGGTCAACTGAAAGGTAGAGCCGTTATCCAACCTTAACTATAAGATAGTGTGCCGATATTATTTGTCGGCGCACTAAAAAATCTTGCTGCTATCTGAATAATAGAGAATGCAGTAAAGATAGATAAAAAAGTGCTGGCTCATAAGTTTTACAAGAACTTATGGAGGTGCACTTTTTTATTAATCTTTCACCATATAACTTAAATCGCTTGCTGGAGATGTATAGGCAAATAATAGGTCATTCAGGTAGCTAGCCTTCAAGCCAGCTTTCATCATGAAGGCGATATAGTTCACCATGACATCCGCTTCTTCGCTTAAGAAAGAAGCGCCGGCGATTTGCTGCGTATCTTTCTTAAGGATGACTTTGGCTTGGGCAGTTGGTTCGTTTGTCCGGCGGTACGTATACCATTTGGTTGTATCGATTTTATTGATTTGATATAGATCTGGCCTTTCTGCTGCTTCCTTGCTGCTTATGCCGATTTGTGCCAATTTAGGGCTGGTAAAAACGGCGCTTGGAATAGCAGGATAATGGATTTTCTTACAGTTCTTGTGCAAAATATTTTCAATGACGGCATCAGCTTCGAGTCTCGCAACAGGTGTAAGCAGTAGGCCGCAGCTATCCGCAGCATCGCCGCAAGCATAAATGTGGCCTGATCCAACAGTTTGCATGTATTCATTGACCTATTCAGTGCTGCACCTCAAAGGTTAGAGTAAACAACGAACCTTTGGGTGTTTTTGTCTAAAGTATTATTCTTTTTCTATAGATGCGAACATACTTTGTCCAAGGCTGAATAGGATGGAAGCAAATAACGTCGTGAAAAATCCTTCGATATGAAATCCTGACACAAATTGAGAGGAGAGATAAAAAACAAAGGCATTGATTAAAAAAGAGAACAGTCCTAATGTCAATAGCGTGATAGGGAGACTAATTATATATAGAATCGGTTTCACTAGTATGTTTAAAATGCTAAGGATTATAATGAAGAGCAATGCTGTTCCATATCCCTCTATCCACATTCCATCAAATAGCCAATCAATTCCCAGCAATAAAAAGCCATTGACAAAAAATCGTAATATAAACCCCATGATCAAAAACTCCTTCTGGCAAACTTTCTTAATTAAGCGTATCAACATTATTATAGTATGTGCAAGTTATGAATTGGCAGCAAAGAAAAATAATTCACGTTTACTATTTTTTCGTGAATTAAATGCATTAATCCTGTTTTAAAAGTGTAAAACCAGCGAATTATTTTCCACTGGTTTTAATTAAGTGTATTATTTGGGCACTAATAGAGGTGAAAATCTTTGTTATTCCAAAACTTTTTCATTCAATGGAGCGGTCACATTTTTTGTCGCTAGTTGATGCCAAATCCTTAAAAAATAAGTTTTTCTAATACTCACTCCACTGGATTTCGATCCTTAATACGTTCAATCACAACATCCAGTTCATCTGGCTTCAAAAACTCAATCGGACTAGCAGTCTTCTCGAATGTAATCGTATCGGATTCAATAATTGTTACGTACTTCCCATTCAGTTTTGCTACATGAACAGTTTCGCCGAAGTCTGATAACATCCCATTCACACCGACGTGGCCAAGCTTCATTCTCAGCTCCAAATCAGGTGTGATTTCCACCAAAGATGCAGTTGCTTCCACGATTTGATGGGTGTCCAGCTGCTCTTTGATTTCCCGCTTCTCACTGACACTCCATACTTCCATTTCCTGCTCAAATTGCTTGAACTCTTCACTTTCATCTTCCAAAGACTCTAAAATGGTTTCAGTCACCATTTCCATCACTTGATTTTTCATGATTTCCGGCATTGGTTCATTATAGTCAACAAACTTCAGGAAGTCCTCAAAGTATTTGGCATGTGAGGATTGATGGATTTTCAGTTCCGTCTCTTCGACCATGCCTTCTTCCGGCATATATGGATACATGATCGATTTCATGTTTTTGGTGGTGATGGCCATCTCCACGTTGCGAATCAGAGTCCGTTCATCAGAGATGGAAGCGACTTTGGGCTCAAAATCACATTTTAATAGGAAAAGAAATGGTTCATCAAAATACTTGTTAAGCTTGGCAGTCAATATGATGAATGCCCCGCCACGGACTGCACTTGTATCCATATATAGCTGGACGAATTGTTCAGCCTGTTCATGGAATTGTTCCTTATTTTCTGCGAAGCATGTTTTATTGAAAAGAACAAAATTTGGATTCGAAGTGGCATCAAAACCTTCTTGGACGATGAAGTATCCTAATTTGGTCGGCACATTTTCACCTTTTGGATGCTTTTCGACTTTCCGTTTGGCGATTTTTTTTAATTCTCCGCCTAGAAAATCGCTGAGAGGGCTTTGAAGATATTCTTCGCTCTCCATTGTCTGGAAGTGTTTTGCTTTTTTAGAACCTTCTTCGCCTTCATCCTGGATGACGTAGAAGGATGCATATATAATATCAAAATCCATATCTATTTAACCCCTAATCTTTTAGTTACTCTCTGAAGTATAGTAAGAAGAGTAGCCATCCGTCAATCGCAGCATTGTATTAGAATATTCACAATAGAAAGAAACTGCTATATAATAAGAAAATAGTTCAATCAGATTAAGACAGAATGCCCCGGCTGCTTTAAAGAGCGCTTGCGAGTAAAGGAGTCCTAGCATGACAGAGAAGTATACCATCCACATAAATAAGATGGAGAAAAAAGTAGAAGTGGCCATATTGGGCTATATCGATGAGGAAACGGCATATGCATTCATAAAGGAATATCAGGAGAAAGCAGCTACTATAAAAACAGCTAAGTACACGTTGTTGCTTGATTGCAGGAAGATGGAGTTCTTGCCTGAAATCTCCGCGGTTCTCCTTAAGGATGTCTATCAATTATATAAAGAAGATAATTATGCAAAAGTGATTTTCATTATGAAATTATTGGGGAACACTATGCTGAATATGCAGATCATGCAGGTGGCTAGAAAAGCGAAGTTTACCTCCTATGAAATCCAAATGGACTGACAATGGTTTTGACTTTGCCTTGTAATGGGAAGAGTATAGGGTAAATAAGAATCGATGTAGGAGAGGTTAATTCATGAGACTTCCTGAAGAACTGGCGGAGTTAGGCAAAAAACGGATAGAAGGAAACGCTGTCGAAGGATTCGTTTATGGCGAAGGCCCCGATCAGCCGGTATTTATGCTCGTCGGTGAAGCGCCTGGAGAAACAGAAATCCATACGGGCGTCCCGTTCAGCGGGCGAGCAGGTAAAAAATTGATGGAGTTCATAGCTGGTTTGGGGCTAGTCAGGGAAGATGTCTTCATCACAAGCGCCGTCAGAAGCCGTCCATACAAGTGGCGCAAGAAGAAGGAAAGGGACGGCTCTGAGGGCAAAAAAAAATACAATCGCGCCCCGACCAGCAAAGAAATAATAGCCCATGCCCCTTTGCTGGATTATGAAGTCCAACATGTGGATGCCCCGTTGATCGTCACATTGGGAAATGTCGGTTTGAAACGGTTGGTGGGCAATGAACATAGCATTACGAAAGATCATGGTTCGTTTCTTTATCAATCTGTGCAGGAATGGGACGGGGAAGATGGATACCGATGGTCAGAGAAAAAATATACGATATTCCCTACTTTTCATCCGGCATCTATCTTTTATAACCCTAAACTGAAGGAAATGATTGAAAATGACCAGCACCTGTTAAAGCAATGGTTGCAGGAACACTCCCTTCGTTAAAGGAATACTTGGCTGTACGCTTTTTCTTCGCTGGAAAACGCTGGCACAAAAGAAGTGGTATAATAAAGTGAAGCTTTAATCGGCGGGGGGATTGATTTCCCTTTTAATAGTAGTCGAACCAATCGAATTCTTATTGGCGCTTGATCTCCCATATATACTTTTTTGTTTTCACTTCTAAGGTGAAGTGGGCGTTTTAGCGCCAGTTAAGAATATACTTATCACGTAGGGAGGAAGGCACGTGAAAACGGCAGATATTTGTGATCGTTACCCGGAAGAAGTATCCATTTGTGAAATAGAGTTTAAAAGCTTCGGCAAGCGGCACCAATTTTCCGGACCCATGCAAACAGTACGGCTCTTTGAAGATAATGTCCTCGTGAAAGAAGCGATCCAACAGGCGCCGGCTGGAAGTGTACTGGTGGTTGATGGCGGCGGCAGCAAGAATTGTGCGCTTATGGGCGACCAATTAGCTGAACTGGCATTGGAGAGGGGATTGGCCGGTGTTATCATTTACGGCTGTGTGAGAGATGCAAGTGCGTTATCGAGCATGGATCTTGGTGTATTTGCAATCGGCACCCATCCTAAAAAGAGTAATAAAGAAGGAAAAGGGCGCCGGGACATCGGGTTATTCTTCGGAGGGATCGAATGGCATCCGGGGGATTTCGTATATTGTGATGAAGATGGTGTATTAACCACTAAGAAGGATATCGAAGTTGGATAAGTGAAAAAGAGCAGCAATTGATTCTTGCTGTTCTTTTTTCTCGTATTTTTTACAATTGTCTGCGGGAACAGGGAAAATAAGGATAAAACAAAGCTTTAATCGGCGGCGATTTTGCCGATAATGGTTGAATGAACTTCTTGTTGGCGCTCGATCTTCGACTTGGGTGCTAGTTAAAAAGGATAAAACTGGCAGGTGATTGCGTTGAGAAAAAGATACTATAATTACGACCGGATCAAATCTCAAAGTACGTTAAGAGATACACGCCGATGGCAGAAGGAAAGAAGAAAAAAAATAAAGGATTTAAGCATTCGTATTCCACAATCATCCAAAAAAGAAGCCCAAGCATTAAGAAGGAACAGAAGCGATTTTTCTATTACTTGGATTGGGCACTCCACCTTTTTAATTCAGGCAGACGGAGCCAATATTTTGACGGATCCAGTTTGGGCAAACTGGATGGGATATGAAAGAAGGGAGACCGAGCCAGGTTTGCCTATTGAGGAGCTGCCGGATATTGATTATGTGCTTCTATCGCATAATCATTATGACCATCTCCATTACGGCAGCCTGAGAAAACTAAAGGGGAATATCACCTACTTGGTACCCCATGGCATGAAGAATGCTTTTAGGCGGAAAGGGTTTACACCGGTGATCGAAGCAGAATGGTGGGATACCTATAAGATCGGGTCGCTTGCGTTTTCTTTTGTCCCCGCCCAGCACTGGACCAGAAGAGGATTGACTGATGCCAATACATCCCATTGGGGAGGCTGGGTTATTCAATCTTCGCAGCAGACGGTGTATTTCGCCGGCGATTCTGCGTATTTTAGAGGTTTTAAAGAAATTGGCGAAGCTTTTGATATCGATTATACACTGATGCCTATCGGAGCCTATGAACCGGAATGGATGATGGGCAATGCTCACCTGACACCCAAAGATGCGGTAATGGCTTTTATGGATACAAGAGGAAGGGTGATGGTTCCCATGCATTACGGGGCATACCGGCTGGCAGACGATACCGGTCCTGAGGCATTAGATCAGTTGTTTGAGGCGTGGGAACAGTTCGGGTTAGAAAAGGGGAAATTGGCTGTTTTAGCAATCGGGGAGACCCTATGGAATAAGGCATAATGGTTAGCGCTTAGTGCATACAAACTCAAAAAGGGCGTGCAACTAGCGCGCTTTTTTATGTGGCGCGTGGACATTGTCGATCATTGTAAAAAGGCGAAGGAACAACGAAAGGGAGCATTTTAGAGAGCGTAAATTTCCTTTTTCTATTCCAGTTAAACTATGTTCCTAATTATCAATAGTTAATTTAAAAATAAATATCCATTTATAAAAAGAAACACTTCCCAGGAAGCACTCCATACATTCTATAAACTATATCTCAGAACACCAACATTAAATGATAGTGTCGAAGATAATCAAACAAAAAAAGCGTGAAAACTTTGTGTTCTCAACGCTTTTTCGAACATTATATTCTTATATATGTTTCAGTCAATCCGTCTCATTTGTACAGTATTGTGCAGCAATATAGCCGAATGTCATGCCTGGTCCCAGAGTGGCTCCTGGACCAGGATAGGTTTCACCCATAATGGAAGCAGAGCAATTGCCTGCTGCGAAGACCCCTTTGATTGGACTGCCGTCTTTCTTCAAAATGCGAGCGCTTTCATCGATAACGACGCCTCCTTTGGTTCCGATATCGCCCGGATATACACGAAGCGCATAAAAAGGTCCTTTTTCCAGTGTATTCAAATTCGGATTAGGCATGGTTGGATCCCCGTAATAGCGTTCATATGGATTGTCTCCTCTTCCGAAATCTTCGTCTTTACCGTTCCGTGCGAAGGTGTTGAACCGATCAACGGTTTCTTTCAAGATTGCTGGTTGGATCCCTATCTCACTTGCCAGTGCTTCGACGGTTTCGCCGACTTTTACGATGCCGTGTTCAAAATACTCTTTCGGGAAATCTTGGCCTGGGAATTGGCCTCCGAAGAGATAGCGTTTTTTCGTCCTCTTATCGATGATCATCCAGGAAGGGATCGCCTTTCCACCTGTCTGATCGTTATGCTGGTACATGAGATCGACGAATTCGTGGTACGGAATCGCTTCGTTTAAATAGCGTTTGCCTTCCTGATCCACGATGATCATACTTGGAATGCCTCGTTCGGCCACCAAGAAGAAAGGGACTCCCTTGTGGTTAATGATGGATGGCGCTCCCCAAACACGATCCATCAGATCAAATGCAGCCTCTAATTTTTCGGCAGGCTGAATTAAGTCGCCCGTTTGTCCTTCAGGAGATGAAGTCCAAGCTTTTTCAGTTGGTTTAGGCAGGTATTTTTCCCGTTTTTTCTGGTCTCTTGAAAAACCGCCAGACCCTAGGATGACTCCTTTTCTCGCTTTCAGAAATTGTTCTTTTCCCTCTTTTTTCACTTTAATACCGACAACCCGGTCTTCTTCGATGATGAAATCCTCAAATGCTGTATTCAGCCAAAGTTGTCCGCCGGCTTCTTTATAAGATAGGGCAAACCGTGCGATCAAAGCAGTTCCCAAGGAAGAGAGATGGGAACCGGACAGTTTGGAACCAATCATGCGCATGCCTAACCGTAGGGAACGCATCTTGCCTTCCATTGTCCTGGTGATCATATTGACTTTATGGAAATCTTGTCCTGTCATTGTGAACCCTTTCGTGGACAAGGTTGGTTGTTTGAGATTGGTTTCCCATTCTTTCAGATTGCGCGTATCGAAAATCAGCGGTTCAATGGAACGGCCATGCGCTTTTCCTCCTGGCAAATGGGCATAGTAATCGGAATAATTGGTCGCGTAAGAAAAGCGCATATGATTCGTTTTTTCATAGAAATAGTCGAGCATTTCGATCCCTTTTTTGAGGTACGTTTCTTTCATAGAACGGGACGTACGGTCGCCGATGGTTGAGTCCATGTATTCCATGGCCTCTTCGAAGGAATCGGCGGCGCCTGCTTCGACGAGATACCGATTGTTTGGTATCCAAACCCCGCCGCCAGAAAGGGCAGAGGCGCCCCCGAATGTGCTTTCCTTTTCGATTAAAAGAGTTTCCAATCCTTCTAATGTAGCCGTCAATGCCGCAGAAAACCCTGCTGCGCCAGAACCAATCACCAATACATCATATTCTTTATCCCAATTCATTACTTAATCCCCCTTTATTTCTGATATATGTTACTAAAATACCAAAAAGATTGAAATTTGAAAAGTCTGAAAAATGTTTCCTATAAGCTTGAACAAGATGGAATGAACCCTTGTATACCGGTTGCTGCGTTTTCTAACGTTGGGAGTGCCATAAAACGAGGGAAAACGAATACATTATGCGAGTCGTTTTTGAAGTGATAATTAAGTCCTATCTAATGGTTCCTAGGCAAGCAAAAAGCGAAACTGTGTAAGCCCGCATTTTATATGTAGGATCTAGATTGATGGACCATTTTTCCTTTTGGAGCGGTTGTCTTAGTACCTGGCGTAAAAGAATAAATAGGTTGTTTAATGCGGTTAAGCAGGAGGTATAGATTGTAGAGTTATTAATACATAACGTCCTAATTACATAATATGAAAGGTTGATCGATTAATGAGAGAAAAACCATATCTTTTAATTTATAACCGCGGCGGAGAGCATGAAATTAAATGGTTCCGCACAGAACAGGAAATGGATCAATTTATTGATGAGAATAGCCCTCTAGATATTATAGAAGGGATTTTCCTAAGACAAGCTGAGACAATCCGTGGTTTCAAAGTGAGAAAATAAAAGAATAGCAAGTGAAAAAACGGCCTTTTTCGGCCGTTTTTTTGCTCATTCTCCTTTTTTCGAGATTCTCGCTTATCGTTCTATCTATGGTAGAATAAATGCATAAGTTTAAAATAAAGCGGGTGTATCAATGTTAGCAGAAGCACAGAAGCTATTGGCTCATTATTTTGGCTATGATGCTTTTAGAGAAGGCCAAGAGCAGGCCATAAAACAAGTTTTAGAAAGAAAAGATACATTATGCATTATGCCGACTGGGGGAGGGAAATCCCTTTGTTATCAAATCCCTTCATTGTTATTCGAAGGATTAACACTGGTTATTACCCCATTGATCTCACTTATGAAGGACCAAGTAGATGCCTTGCAGCAACTGGAGATCAAAGCGGCATATTTGAATAGTACCATGACGGTGCAGGAACAACGGGATATCTTAGAAGCCGTCCGGTACGGAGAATATAAATTATTATATTTGTCGCCGGAAAGACTGCAATCTTATGATTTTCAAAGCTTGCTTCCCTATTTGAATATTGATTTGGTGGCTGTCGATGAAGCTCATTGTATCTCGCAATGGGGACATGATTTCCGGCCAAGCTATGCACATATTTATCCGTTTATTGAACAATTGAACAATAAACCTACCGTATTAGCTTTAACAGCTACAGCAACGCCGCATGTGCAAAAAGATATTAGGGATTCTTTGCGTATACCTGATGCTAATAGTATCATGACTACTTTCAAACGGAAGAACCTCGCTTTTTCCGTCATGAAGGGTGAAAACCGGAATGTCTTCCTTCTGGATTTTCTGAAGAAGAATAAAGAAGAGACCGGCATTATTTATGTGGCTACGCGCAATAGCGGTGAAAATCTCCAAAAATGGCTTGAGAAGAAAGGGATCTCCACAGCCCTTTACCATGGCGGATTAACATCAAAGCAACGCCTCGAAGCCCAGGAGGCATTCTTGCATGATGAAGTCCATGTCATGATCGCTACCAATGCCTTTGGAATGGGTATAAATAAAAGCAACGTCCGGTTTGTGATCCATTACCAAATGCCTAAGAATCTGGAGAGCTATTACCAGGAAGCCGGAAGGGCAGGCAGGGACGGCGTGGATAGTGAGTGCATTCTCTTTTACAATCCCCAGGATGTTCAGGTGCAGAAATTTTTAATTCAGCAAGGCGATTCCGAATACGAACGAATCGAGCATGACTATGCCAATCTGCAAGTAATGGTTGATTATTGCCATACGGAAAGCTGCCTTCAGAATTTTATTGTCAATTATTTTGGTGAATTGGCAGGTTCTCCGTGCAACAGTTGCGGAAATTGCACCGACCAACGGAATGCAGTGGATATGACAAAAGAGGCCCAGATGGTCTTGTCGTGTATCATTCGGACAGGCCAAAGGTTCGGCAAGAACATGATTTCCCAGGTGCTAACAGGATCTAAAAATAAAAAGGTCCTGCAATTTCATTTTGATGAACTTTCCACTTATAATTTAATGAGTAAAGCAACCACCAAAGAAGTGAATGCATTTATCGATTACCTGATTGCTACAGAATTCATTACGATGAAGCAGGGTGAGTATCCTTATTTGGTTGTTTCCCCTAAAGGGATGGCCGTGTTAAAGAATGAGGAAGAGGTTTGGAAAAAAGAAACGGTGGCAGCTGCCCAAGTTTCCGCACAAAGTCCTTTATTTGAAAAATTGCGGGCGCTTCGCAAAGAACTTGCATCAAGGGAAGGCGTGCCTCCTTTTGTGATTTTTTCTGATCAAACATTGCATGATATGTGCCTTAAACTTCCTCAAACGGAAGCCGATTTTATGGATGTCAAAGGAATCGGCGAAGTGAAGATGAAAAAATTCGCCGCTGCTTTCCTGGAAGTCATCAAAGAAGATGGCGGGCAGGGGCAAGTTATGGATGAAACCCATGACATACCAAGAGCAAGCAATGAAACGAAAGTGGGGAGTCTGAAAGAAAAATCCCATCATATAACGTATCAACTCTTGCAGGAAGGGAAAAGCATTAAAGAAATCGCACAATTGCGTGATGTAAAAACAAGAACCATCGAACAGCATTTGTTCGTCTGCCATCAGGAAGGGCTAAAGATTGATTGGTCATCTTATATCCCGTCAGGTTGCGGAGAATTAATCGAACAGGCGCTTGAAAATACCGATGTTCAGCAAGAAGGGTTGAAAGCACTGCGTGAAAAGTTGCCTGAAGAAATAACGTATTTCATCATTAAGGCCTATCTGCTTGAACGCGAGAAAAAAGAAAATCCTATATAATAGAAGAAACAGGATTATGGACAGCAAAATTCTATATATAAGCCATATTCATGAAAATGGCTTATATATGCTAGTTAAATGAGGGTTTAATATATTAAAATAGTATAATAGAAGTCGCTACTTTGTTATGTCAACCATAATCATAGTTCAAATGAATATGTTAGTTCAAAAAAATAGTAATACTAAAAAAGGGATGCTGAAATGAAGAAATTAACACCTAAGAGCAGTATGATTATGTTTTTTCCGGCAATCATCATGATCATCTTGACGGTTCTGGCCGATCTGATGATTAAGAATGATGGAGGCAGTCAATGGGAAGGATTCTACAACGTTTGTTTGTTGGTGATCTTTCCGCTTATTTTCGCAGTCCAAGGTATATTCTCCTGTCTCTCCAAAGTGAAACTGATGCCAGCCGTACTGGTCAGTTTAGCGGTTTATGCCGTGTTGGCATTGATTTTCTTAGGGCCGGGAGCTTTGTTGTATCTTTTGTTTTATTTGGTCGCTGCGCTTGTCGGATATATGATGTTTTTCTTAATGGGAAAACTGAAGTAAGAAAAACCCCTGGGTCTATCATAATAAGTAGTGCTTGATCATGATTGAAGGGAAGTCTTGAATGTTTACAATTGGAACAAGAACGATTAAAACAGCCATTGGGGCAATGGTATCATTGGTCATTGCTCAATTGCTGGATTTAGATAATGCCAGTACAGCTTCCATTATCACTTTGCTAAGTGTGCAAAGCACGAAAAGGCAATCCGTCATTGTCGCTTTAAAACGTTTTTCAGCGGGGATTGCCGGCATTGCGCTTGCCGCCCTATTGTTTGAGGGGACTGCTTATACGCCTTTGACGATCGGATTGCTTTTATTCATTTATATTCCGTCTATGGCGAAGCTTGGATTTCAAGATGGGATTGTGCCTGGTTTCGTCATCATCATGCAAGTGTATATGCAAAAGCAATTGACAGTGGGTTTCATCGTGAATGAAGTCTTACTGATCGTGATTGGGATTATGATTGCTCTATTAGTGAATTTGTATATGCCAAGCACGGAAAATACGCTAAAGCGGCTTGCTAAAGAAACGGAAGAAAACATGAAGCTCCTGTTATTGCAGCTATCTCGTTTTATCCGTAAAAAAGAACCCATTTGGAACGATGAATTTGAGATTAAAACAGCTGAATGCATTAAAAATGGATTGCAGGTGGCAAAGAGGAGCGTAGAAAATACTTTTACGAAGAAGGAAAATTACTTTGACCGGTATTTCAAAATGCGTTCTCAGCAGGTGGACATTCTCCATCGGGCAATCCCCACCATCCTCCATTTGCCTTCTAAGTTCGAACAAAGTGATATGGTGGCGAACTTTCTTGAAGAGCTGAGCATATGCATGGCCCAGGATAATCCTGCTGTTGAATTGTTGGAGAATCTCCGCAAGCTGAAAGCCACTTTTGCTGAGATGGACTTGCCGAAAACACGGGAAGAATTTGAGACTAGAGCCGCTTTATTGATTTTGATTAATGAAATTGAACGGTTTATTCGTTTGAAGACCATTTTTTATGAGGAAGTTATCTCGAAAGGTGAATAACTGTAACGTTACACTTGCCCTATTCCTATAGAAGGAATAGGGCTTATTTTGTGAGTTGGTTTCTTGCAAGTTCAGTTGTGGTAAAGCTTATTGAGATATGAATTCAAATATAGTTAGGTTATTTTATCATTGTCTGTTTTCTTTTTTTAGATGAACATCTTCTTCATGTTTGATGATACTTTTGGCTAAATAAGCGATAAAGGTGAAAATCAACCCGATTCCAACGCAAACATACAGGATAGTGAATGATTTGCCGTATACCGTTTGCGGAGACAGATGGGGATCGCCGACAGTTGTGATGGTCATGATACTGAAATAAAAAGCATCAAATAACGTCATACCTTCAGCTTCGTGATAAAATAACGTCCCTGATAACAGGACTAATACCAATGTGTAGAAGAGCCTGCGGAATGCCTTATATTGCATGGACGAAAAAAATGATTTTAAAAACCGTTTTGCTGTTAAGATGAATGAAACCATGATTGCTAGCTCCTTAGAAACAATTTATTTGCGCTGTTTTTGTTTTTGGTACATATGGACAAATTGCAACAGCTCTAGTAAAAGCATGGACAGATCTGAAGGCAGGTCCGGTGTGGAAGTAAGAACTTTAGTGATATTGATGACCACATGGAGCCGAGGTTGTTCCTCCTTTAATTCCTTTTGGATAAAATGGAGCATTTCAGCCATTTCCGGTCCTTCGTTTTCGGTATCCTTCAGAAGCACAGCGATAAGGGTGCAAATTCTCTCAAGGATGTTAGAAGGGCAGTCCCAATATTGTTCACTGACGATTTTAGTGGAACTCTCAGAAAACAATATTTTTTTCTTTTCCTTAATGGCAGGCAGGGCACATTCCAGATAATACAGATTGAATTCGATAAATTCATCGACCGATTTTTTTTCTAAAGAAATCATTTCGGCTACACGTATTTGTTGATGGAGGCTGCCAATAAAGGCTGTGGCCAGGTCAAACGCATAATCATTGATTTCAGGGCCGTATACGTCAATGAACCGGTGGGCCAGCCAAGCAACTTCTTTTACACGTTCATCCGAAATCAGAACTTTAAGGTCTGCGTTATTCTCCAGAACCAATGCTTCATAAAGAGAGAATACTCTGTATTTCTTGAATAGCCTCATCTTAATGGCGATTTGCTCCTTCAGCAGTTGTTTGTCTTTCTTGCTGCCGGTTTTTGCAATGAATTGCCGCTCGATGGCAATCTCATTATTCACATGCTGAAGCAATGCGAGGACAAGATCTTTCTTACTGTGGAAGTAATTGTAGAAAGTACCCTTAGAGATGCCGGATGCATCAATGATATCCTGGACGGAAATGGAGTAATACCCTTTTTCGTTAAATAATTTTTGCGCACAATTAATGATTATTTCTTGTCTGTTTAACATATCAAAGACTCCTTTTGGACGGTCAGTATCATTTTATAATAAGTGTATAATTTTTAAAATTCAACTAAAGTGAACGATACAAATGGATTGACAATTAATAAAAGAAGAGTAAAATTCCATATTATACTGAACGTATAAAATCTATACGAATCGTTTTATAGAAAATTTCATATTAGCAAGAAAGGATGATTCTAATTGAGCTATTCACATGAGAATCCGAAAGATATCCATGGGAAACCATTTAATCGATCGTTATTGGTAGCGGTTATACTAGTAGGAGCTTTTGTTACCATCTTAAATCAGACATTGCTTTCCACGGCATTGCCAACCATAATGTCTGATTTAGATATTACGGCATCGACAGGGCAATGGTTAACAACAGCCTTCATGCTTGTTAATGGAATCATGATCCCATTAACAGCTCTGTTGATTAATAAAATCAACTCGAAAACCCTATTCTTAATTGCGATGGTTCTGTTTGCCATCGGTACAGTGTTTGCGGCTATTGCAGACAGTTTCGCAGTCTTATTGATCGGCCGCATTATCCAAGCGATGGGCGCCGGCATTATGATGCCTCTCTTGCAAACTATTTTCTTATTGATTTTCCCGGTTGAAAGACGGGGAGCTGCAATGGGGCTGGTCGGACTGGTAATCGCATTCGCTCCGGCTATTGGGCCAACGATTTCAGGATGGATTGTTGATACATGGGATTGGCATTATCTGTTCTTTATTGTGTTGCCAATCGCCGTACTGGATATTATCTTCGCTTTCTTTGCGATGAGAAATGTAGTCCCTCTTACAAAACCAAAAATTGATATTTTGTCTATTATCCTGTCTACAATCGGTTTTGGTTCTATCCTTTATGGATTTAGTTCTGCCGGTAATGACGGATGGTCAGATGGGGTCGTTATAGGGACATTACTAATCGGTGTACTTGGCATTGTTGCCTTTATTTGGAGACAATTAACGATGGCAAAACCAATGCTCGAATTCCGGGTGTTTAAATCACCAACTTATGCTTTAACAACCGCTATTGGTGCCATTTTGAATATGGCTATGCTTGGAGCGAGCATTATTCTTCCTATCTATATTCAGAGCATCCATGGCAAGAGTGCCTTGTTCTCAGGGCTGGTCCTATTGCCTGGCGCGATTTTGATGGGAGTCATGGGACCGATCACAGGGCGCATTTTTGATAAATTCGGCGCTCGTTGGCTAGCATTGACTGGTTTAACTATTTTGGTTGTTTCTACGATTCCATTTATGAATTTAGGTTTAGACACTAGCATGGGATGGATTGCCTTTATCTATGCAGCCCGATTCTTCGGTATTTCGATGGTCATGATGCCTCTGACCACAGCTGGGATCAATTCGTTGCCTAATTCATTGATCAGCCATGGTACTGCTGTAAATAACACATTAAGAACAGTTGCCGGCTCGGTCGGTACAGCCATTCTAGTTACAATCATGACAAATGTGACCGAGTCACACAGTCCGGATGCTTCTTTGGCAGTGACGAACAAAGCATCGTATATGAAGAAAATGGCTGACGCAGCAGTCGACGGGATCAATGGTTCCTTCATTTTTACATTTGTCCTTTGTATGCTTGCATTGTTAATGACATTCTTCCTGAAGGATCGCCGTAAAGTTGAAATAGCGGATCCAAAAGCAAAGAGTGTTTCTAAGCAGTAACACGAAAAACCCTTCACATAGCGTGGAGGGTTTTTGGTCGTTAGCAGGTGATTTCAGATTGTAGAGACATGTCCTGCATTTACCAGTTTTAAAGTGCGAAAGTTGGGGGAGAGGATATTGATAGGATTTTCGTCTTAACCTTTCATCCGGCACGTTGTGGTTTTCACTTGTATGTTTCTGCTATTTAGAGACTCTAGCTATGTGACCATTGGAAGTCCGTTTAGTTAGTCGGTAAATGAAGTATTTTGATATTTGCTGAGAATGATATGCATCTCCCTAAGCTCATTTAGTTGAAGAAATAGTAGAAATTATTGTACAATATAAAAGGATCACGAAGAATGACCAAAATAGGTTAATACGGACGAAAGTTGAATGGCCTCAGTTAAACAGAAAAAATGAAATTTTTGTTTAAAAATTGGTCGAGCAACTAAGATTATACGTAATGAAAGGGATGTAAATACTTATGTCAAAAGTTGAAACAGAAACATTAACACCAAAAAAAGTAAGCGAGTCTAAAGCAGAATTAGTCGATTTGGTTTTACCTCCTGACACAAACCACCACGGAACAATCTTTGGGGGTAAAGTTATGGCATATGCCGATAAAATTGCTGTTATCTCAGCGATGCGCCATTGCCGTAAGCCGGTTGTAACTGTACGAAGCGATTCATTCGAATTCCATGCACCAATCACAGCCGGGGATGCAATCTGCATTGAAGCAAGCGTTGTCTGCGCACATAGAACATCTATGGAAGTTTTCGTGAAAGTCCATTCTGAAGACTTGTTGACTGGCGAAACAAAAATGACTTCACAAGCACATCTAACAATGATTGCTGTGGATGAAAACAACAGACCTACTCCAGTTCCTCAAGTTATCCCAGAAACAGAAGAAGAAAAACAACATTACCAATTCGCAATGGAACGTTACGAAGCACGTAAAAGAGCACTTAAAGCTTCTAAATAATGCTGATTATAGATCAAAGCCCTTGCCTAGAGCGGGGCTTTTTTTCTGCAAAAATCTATGTTTTCACTCCCTTAAAATTATTCATACAGCTATCCTATCTTATATAATACAGTTTCTATCCTTTCAAATTCTGATTGGTTGCTTAAGTATTCCAATCGCTAGCCAATCCATTTCTCTAAGCGCCATACGCATTGTAAGCGCAAACAATATAAAATTATTTCAATATACTTTAGATAAAATGGAAAATGGAATTGACTGTGCTTTATCTTTGCTAACTGCCGTTTACGCTCCCATTTCAAGGTGAGGAAGGTAAGTGTGAACCCGTAGACGTTGGATGCTGGATGAAAACACCAACTGATTATCGTTTCGCTTATAGCGGCCGGAATCGAAAACCTATCTTCAATCGGCAGTGAACATTTATTGTTGCCGAAATACCTCATATTACTCTTGCTAAAGCATTGATAAATCAATCAATGACACATAGTTGTAAAGCGACACCGTATTCCAATTGGAGTGTAGTTCAAGAAATTGAGCGTTTAATCAGAAGTGAAACTGTTAAGGACATTGAGCCTGAATATGAATTCCATAAAGAAACTTGCATTTATACAATGAAAAATCCATTTGAAGATACCGACCTTTTTTACAAAAGGGGAAAAAGCAAAACAGGTACACAGAGATGGCAATGTAAAAAGTGCGGAAAAAGAACAAACATAATACCTACAAGAAGACAAACATCAACCTACCTTCAAAAAAGAAATGACATACTTCCTTTGTTCACAAAAGTACTGGTAAACAGAATGCCAGTATCCCGATCGATTGAAGTATTAGGGATTGGCGTAAAAACCTATTACAGTAATTAGAGTGGGTATATCGAAGGTGCTTGGAATTCTTGGAACGACACGAACAAAAATCAATCCAAAACAAATCATTTGGAACAGTTTGGATTAATACGGAAAAGATGATTTATTATTTGAATATTGTTCGTAAAAAGGGAATGGGCGGAGAGAAGTATGATGATGTAGAAGATTCAACCTTTCCTACCCATATTATTGTTTCTGCTGTTGTTTTTCACGATATGTATTTAGAGCTGATGTAGCTTATGATTGAGATGTTCGTTTAGAAGATATAATGTTGGATACGGTACTCTATAAAGATGACCATCTTCACGATTTTGCTCGTAAAAACGCACGATTACGATTCAGCTTATTTCCACAAGAACCAACTCCTAACGACACACAAACGTTAAATGAGTACCACAAAGACCTTCGTAAATTTGATACAAGAAAACGTTACATTGATGGTTTGCACACGAATTCAACCTATACAACAATGGCTCATTTTTGGCTCATAAAGGAATTGGTGCAAGCGAAGGAATGGCGTTTTGTAACTGATAATGATACTTCTTTAATGGCAGCGATGTATCGAATATTTTCGGAAGATTTCACCTCCTTTTCAGCCCACCATTTCTTGTGTTTGACTGACCGAGAAAAAACAAGGAAAGAAGCCTACAATGAGTTCAAGGAGGCTAAAGAAGATTTATTAAATTGGGGATATTCTATGGGAATAGAAAGTAAATCCCTTTATACACTTGCTCTAAGTTACTTGGAAGATTTATTCGAAAATCAAGGACATCAGTTCCACGAAGAGATTGTATTACCAACCAACCGATATACAGTAAAAGCTGATAAGCCGATTCTTCATCCACTTGCATCCATTGATAAGGGTCATGCAGCAGTAGACTGTACGACTGATTTATCTTCTTATGAACCAGAGGAAGTGGCTAAAATGATATTGAATGTGAATGCCCACGCTACAAACTTTTTTATTCAGCAAATTAGAAGGAAACTATCGGTGTTGGAAAGACCTTTAACCACTGCAAGGGGCGACAAGAAGAGTTTATTTACTCTAATTTCAATCCGAAATATGCTCAAATGGCTTTGACTATTTTACGAACGTACTATAACTTTTGTATACCTTACAAATCAGGAGATAAGAAGAAACTAACTCCTGCACAACGTTTAGGAATTACAGAAAAAGTTTTTACAATTGAAGATATATTATACTTAAGATGATTTTATCGTTATAATAATTTTTATTTTGTGTATAATAGAGGAATGTTATAATAAATGGAAAATAAAGAAAATACAGGGAAAGGGGGATGGGTATGAAAAAGGCTGGTATCATATCAATTGTAGCCTTTTTGATTTCTTTGCTGGTCTATTCTGTGTGGTTCTTTAACGAAGATTTATTTTCAAAATCAGCAATGATAATAGCGGTTATACTGCCGATTATTGGAATAATCACTGCTTTATACACTAAGAAAAAATCTCTTAAAATAGTGGGGCTACTTGGGAATTCATTTGTGCTTTTTTGGGCTGTTGTACTTCCATTTGCTTCTACTCTATTCTGGAATACACCATAAACCGAAAGAGCCAATTCAGTTAGAATGGCTCTTTTATTGATTAGGGTTTTAAAACCACGTGCTATGCACGTGTGCAAACGAAACTTATAGAGTTGTAAATGAATAAAAAATCCCCTTTCGTTATAATAGAAAATGGCCGTCAAACCAAATTCAATGAACGAAAGGGGATTTTACTCATGTCGAGTGACAATAGTTTATCACATACAAGATGGAATTGTAAGTATCACATCGTGTTTATACCCAAGTACAGAAGAAAGCTGATTTATGGAAAATTAAGAAGGGATATAGGTGTTATATTGCGTAGGCTGTGTGAAATGAAAGATGTAGAAATTATAGAAGCACATGCTATGCCAGATCACATTCATATGTTGGTAAGAATACCGCCTAAAATGTCTGTATCCTATTTCATGGGATACTTAAAGGGAAAAAGCTCTCTTATGATTCATGATCGACATGCAAACTTAAAGTATAATCATGGGAATCGCACGTTTTGGGCAAAGGGATATTATGTAAGTACAGTTGGATTAAATGAAAAAACTGTTGCGAAGTATATTCGTGAACAGGAAGCCGAAGACCAATTGCGAGATCATATGAGTAAACGAGAGTACATAGATCCGTTTAAAAAATAAAATGCACGGAACAAACGGTTGACGGTCAATTTAAAAGGTCCCTTTAGGGGCTACGTTGGTAAAGTGCCCTTATAGGGCGAAATCAAAACCGCCCGTTTTACGGGCGGTTATTTACTTCACACACTAAACTTGTATTGCTATTCTATATACTGAAAACAATAGTATTTTAAAAAGCATCAGTGCTAATACTGATGCTTTTTCGTATGTTAAACAACCTGCTATTTTTAATGTTTTTTTTATTTTTGTCCCCCTAAAGAGAACCCGTTACAAAAAGACTCCCCAGTCTGAAGGTGGTTCTCGAAAGAAAAGATAACATTCAATTTTGAGCAACCTCTCGCTGAGCGGAAGTTACTAGGCAGGATGTTAGCGCTATTTTTAAAAATGGCCAGGTATTAACGATTAAAAAAATGTATGTTGGCCGAAGTAGTTCTGATAAAAAGGATCTTTTCAATAGATCACAAGCAAATAGAGAAAGAGTGTGTCCGCCAGTTGATGAGATTCCTAATGAAATGCCATCATTAAGCAGATGCTAGTATTCTTTATGTTAGGTTTAATAACAAAAATCGCCAGGATTCTACCGGTATCTACAAATCCTTTATAAAATAAATATGATTTTTCCTCTTGATGAGTCTAAGAGTTTCTTTGTTTTAACTAAATGTCTGATATCGAACTCAATTCCTTTACAATTTGTCTAGTGATACAAGGTTATTTGGGTATTAAAATAGATAATATGTTTACATGGTTGTTTTCTTCATTTACAATATCTGTAATATGGATGTTAAGTAATCTTACAATTTCCCCCTCATACCCACTTTACTCTCACTGTGATTCTTCAATCACCAAGAACCATCAAATTTCTTAAGCTGCACGTTTAAAACTTGAATAGTGAATGATTCCTATTATGGCCTTTTTCCTTTGTTGTTTAAGGAAAGGGCTAATCAAAGAGGGAGGTTTGCTGAATGAAAGAAGTTTTTCAGACAGAAATAGAACGGTTAAAATCCAATTTTGAAGAAGTGGATACGGGATTGTCAAATCAAGAAGCGCTAGAGGAATCGAACCGTTGCTTGTACTGTTATGACGCACCCTGTATCCAAGCATGCCCCACTGGAATCGATATCCCTTCTTTCATCAAGAAAATTTCAACCGGAAACCTGAAAGGATCGGCGAAAACCATTATGGCAGCCAATCCGGTCGGCGCCAGCTGTGCCCGTGTTTGTCCGACAGAGGAGCTCTGTGAAGGAGCTTGTGTCCTGAACAGCTCCACAAAACCGATCATGATAGGGAATCTGCAGCGTTATGCAACGGATTGGGCAATCCGCAATGGACAGGAACTATTCAGTAAGGGACCCCAAAACGGTATTTCAGTGGCGATAATCGGCGGCGGTCCTGCTGGTTTGTCAGCGGCAAGGGAACTGGCTTTGCTTGGATATACAGTAACGATTTTTGAAGCGGAAGAGAAGGCTGGCGGGTTGAATTCATACGGAATTGTGTCCTTTAGGTTGCCGCAGGCCATTTCTTTTTGGGAAGTCAGCCAAGTGGAAAAACTGGATGTCGACATTAAGACGAATACTCGGGTAGGAAAGGACATTTCCGCCAGAGAAATAACAGAAAATTTTGACTTTATCATTTTGGCGGCTGGCATGGCGAATGTTCCTTCTCTTGGAATAGAGGGAGAAAATCTCGAGGGCGTATACGATGCGATTGAATTCGTGAAAAATACAAAAACAAGTGAAATTACGGATGCATTTTTAAATAAAAAAGCGGTCGTCATCGGTGCCGGGAATACAGCGATCGATGCAGCCACTTGCTCGGTGCGGCTTGGTGCCCAAAATGTAAAAATCCTCTATAGGCGTACAGCAGAAGAAATGACAGCCTATGATTTTGAATATGAATTCGCCAAGCAAGAAGGGGTGGAATTCAGATGGTTGACTGCGCCGAAACGGATCGTCGGCAATCCAGAAGGAAAGGTGAAGGCGATTGAATGCGTCAAGATGAAATTAGGAGAGCCGGGACCGGATGGACGTTGCCGGCCGACAGTTGTCGAGAACTCAGAATTCCTCATAGAAACGGACGCGGTCATTAAAGCAATAGGCCAATCCCGCCATCTTTCATTGATTGAACAATTTGGGCTTCAGCATGATGGTGGGGTGGTTAAGATCGATCCGCTGACTTATAAAACGTCCAACCAAAAGATTTTTGCCTGTGGAGATGTGATTTTTGGCAAGGGACAGGGAGAGGCGATGGTTGTATCGGCTGCCAATCAAGGGAAGAAAGTAGCTCATGCCATTCACCAATCACTCGCTAAAGCTGACTCGGTAACAGCATAATGGACAGAAAACATATGCATTCAATCGAGAAAATAAGAAATCGATCAGGGAGGTCATAGCATGGCAGATTTACGAATCAATTTAGCGGGAATCGAGTCGCCGAATCCATTTTGGTTAGCATCTGCTCCGCCCACGAATTCGGGTTACCAAGTCCAGCGCGCATTTGAAGCAGGTTGGGGAGGGGCGGTATGGAAGACGCTTGGAGACCCTATCCTGAATGTGTCCTCGCGGTTTGCGGCAGTGAGCTTTAATGGGCAAAAAGTGGCAGGCTTCAACAACATTGAATTGATCACCGACCGTCCGTTGGAAGTCAATCTGAAGGAAATGTATGAAACGAAGAAAAAGTTTCCGGACCATGCGATCATTGCTTCTTTGATGGTGGAACCCAAACAGGAAAAGTGGCATGAAATCGTAAAAAGAGTAGAGGATGTCGGCGTTGATGGCCTGGAATTAAATTTTGGTTGTCCACATGGGATGGCCGAACGAGGCATGGGTGCCGCTTCAGGCCAAGTGCCAAGCTTGGTCGAAAAGCAAACATACTGGGCTAAGGAAGTGGCAAAAACACCGGTAATCGTCAAGCTGACGCCCAATATAACAGATATCACTGCTACGGCAGAAGCAGCTGTTTCCGGAGGAGCCGATGCCATAAGCATGATCAATACCATTAATAGCCTGGCAGGCGTAGATATTGATACGTGGAATACAATCCCCCATGTAGGAGGAAAAGGGGCGCACGGCGGATACTGCGGTCCTGCGGTAAAACCGATTGCCTTACATATGGTCGGTGAATGCGCAAGAAATCAACAGATCCCGATCCCAATCTCAGGTATCGGAGGGATATCCGATTGGAAGAGTGCCGTCGAATTTATGCTGATGGGGGCAACAGGTGTCCAGGTGTGCACTGCTGCCATGCACCACGGATTCAGGATTGTCGAGGATATGATCGATGGCTTGAATCACTACTTGGATGAAAAAGGAATCGCTTCGGTCATGGACATTGTTGGAAAATCAGTGCATAAGTATTCTGATTGGGGCGATCTCGACTTGAATTACAAAGTAGTGGCCCAAATCAACAATGATCTCTGCATCAAATGCAATAAATGCCACATCGCTTGTGAAGATACTTCACATCAATGCATCGATATGCTGAAAGGGCAAGATGGAGTCGGGTATCTGAAGGTGCGGGAAGAAGATTGTGTCGGCTGCAACCTATGTTCAATTGTTTGTCCGGTTGACGGCGCGATTGAGATGGTGGAGGTCAATCGTGACTTGCAACCGATGACATGGAATGAACGGCAGGCAGTCATCGGATCGGCCGCATTGCAAGCGGAAGTTTTCGGAAAATAAAGAATCTGGAATGGAGGAGGATTTATTTATGAAGAAAATCATTAAGAACGGAACAATCGTCACGGCAACGGATACTTATGAAGCCGATATTTTGATCGAAAACGGGATGATCAGTCAGATTGGGAAAGATTTGTCTTCCGCTGACGCAGAAGTGGTCGATGCGAAAGGGAACTATATTTTCCCCGGCGGGATTGATCCGCACACCCATCTCGATATGCCATTTGGCGGAACGGTCACGAAGGATAATTTTGAGACTGGAACAATTGCGGCTGCGTTTGGCGGTACAACCACCATTATCGATTTCTGTCTGACGCAGAAAGGAAAAACGTTGCGGAGCGCATTGGATACCTGGCATGAAAAGGCGGATGGGAATGCTGTCATCGACTATGGGTTCCATCTGCAAATCGTTGAGATGAATGAAGTGATATTGAAGGAATTGGCCACCGTTTCTAAAGAAGAGGGAATTTCATCTTTCAAGGTATTTATGGCCTATAAAAATCAGTTTCAGGCAGACGATGAAACACTCTTCAAGACATTGGTTGCAGCAAAGGAATTAGGGGCACTTGTCATGGTGCATGCCGAGAATGGCGATGTAATTGATTATCTTGTCAAGAAAGCACTTGAAGAAGGAAAAACCGAACCGATCTACCATGCGCTTACAAGGCCTCCTGAAGCAGAGGCGGAAGCAACGGGAAGAGCTGCCACGCTTACGGGATTGGCCAATTCCCAATTATATGTCGTGCATGTTTCCTGTGCGGAGGCGGCCGCAAAAATAGCGGAAGCAAGAAACAAAGGCATCGATATCTGGGGTGAAACTTGTCCTCAGTATTTAGTGCTCGATCAATCTTATCTTGAGAAACCTGAATTTGAAGGGGCCAAATATGTCTGGTCGCCGCCATTGCGTGAAAAATGGAACCAAGAAGTACTATGGAATGCATTAAAGTCCGGCCAGCTGCAGACACTCGGCTCAGACCAATGTTCTTTTGATTTTAATGGGCAAAAGGATCTTGGTAAGGAAGACTTTTCAAAAATACCGAATGGCGGACCGATTATTGAAGACCGCGTGAGTATTCTCTTTTCTGAAGGAGTTGACAAGGGGCGCATCAACCTCAATCAATTTGTTGATATCATGTCCACAAAAGCTGCCAAGCTCTTCGGCTTATATCCTAAAAAAGGAACGATCGCAGTAGGATCAGATGCAGATTTGGTAGTATTCAATCCGCATGCCGAAAGGGTGATCACTTCAGATGCAGACCATATGGCTGTTGATTATAACGCCTTTGAAGGCATCCGAGTGAAAGGAGAACCAGTTTCCGTATTATCGAGGGGCGAATTCGTCATAAAGGATAAAACCTTTGTCGGAAAAGCCGGAAGCGGACAGTACATCAAGCGTGCCAAATACGGGGAAACATTGAGCGCCGAAAAGAAAGCTGTTCCGCAATCCTAACTAAATGGAGATAGCAAAATGAAAGCCTGGAGAAGCAAGAGTCCATCTCCGGGCTGTTCCTGAATGGATCCATAAAAAATTGAATAAAAAGGGTGTTCTTATGGAAAAGAAGAGAAATTATTTACAGTCTCCTGATTTACTTCCGGTTGGTCATGGAGGCAGAGAAATAAGCACCTTCGGATTTGCGGTCATTTGGGTAGGCATGGCCATCGTTCTTGCTGCATTTGCAATAGGAGGCGGTGGAATCATTCATTTGCCGCTGCCCATGGTTATTCTGGCAACTGTGATCGGCTCGGTTGCAATCGGTATTCTTATGACCATCATAGGGGATATCGGTATTGAGCATGGCCTATCTTTTCCTGTATACATGAGGGCACCCTTTGGAACAATAGGCACCCATGTCCCTTCCATCGTCCGTGGGATAACGGCTTCCTGTTGGTTCGGGATTAACACGTATTTCGGCGCCACGGCGATTAACGCTGTGTTGAACATGTTATTCGGATTTGATAATTGGATCGTCTGCTTTCTTATTTTCGCTGCCCTGCAATTGCTGAATACAGCACTCGGCATCAAGTCGATTGAAAGGTTTGCCGATTTGGCGGCGCCGGTCATCATTCTAATTTCATGTTGGATGTATATTACTTTAGAAGACAAGGCTGCTGTCCAGGATAAGGATATTTGGACATGGGTGGAAGCCCCTGCGTCAGGCGGAGCCGCATTCACAGCTTTCATGGTGGTCGTGATGGCCAATATGGGTTTTTGGTCGACACTTGCTGCCGATATGCCATCGCTTTCCCGCTTTTTTAAGGCTCCGCGCTACGAGCGGAATTGGTTTAAGCGGAATAAGACACAATTGGTCGGCAGTCTCATCGTTATGCCGATCGTGAACACTTTCATGATCATGATTGGAGCGGTCTGTTATATCGCTGTCAAAACGGCAGATCCGATTTTTGCCCTGCAGGAATCAGCCGGAGGAATTGTGCTGGGCGTCCTTTTATTAATGATTGTGCTTGCCCAATGGTCTACGAATACGTCTGCGAATGTCATTCCAGCAGCTACTATATTTTCTAATGTCGGAGGGCCCAAAGTGCCGTTTTGGGTGGGGGTCATTATTGCTGGAATAATCGGAGTCATTGCTCAACCGTGGAGTTTATTTGACATCCTGAATTCGGTCCTTTTAATCATCGGCGGGATATTGGCCTCGATTGTCGGTATTTTGTTTACGGATTATTATGTGCTACGCAAGCGAAGAGTCCATGTTGTCGATTTATTTGAAATGAATGGCCAATTCAAATACTGGAAAGGGTTAAACATTGCTGGATTGCTTGCTTGGATCGTCGGAGGAACAGCGGCCAATCTGCTGCCTGCTTATTCATCACTTGTTGGATTTGCCGTCGGAGCTATTGTCTATTATGTGTTGGCAAAATATTGGTGGTTCAAAAAATATCCTCAGGCTGAAATGGAGGACCCAAGCGATGAGAAGTATTTGGGCATTACGGTTGGCCGGGACTGGGAAATAGTCGAAGAGGAACCGACGACTATACCTGCCCCTCTAGATATTTCCAAATAGATAGTAAGGAAGGGACGATTGAATATGTCTGATTACCAACAGTTCTTGAAAGAAAAAAAGCAGATTGACCACTTGCTCTCTCAGGGATTTTCTATACGGTACATTACGGAAAACTTAAGCGGAGCCTTTCTCGAATTTCACAGAGCCGTTGAAGACGGCTCGGCTGAAATGAAATCTTTGCATATTACAACTGCGGATGCTAGGAAATATTTTTCTGTTAAATATATGGAGCAGCAAGCCAGGATTTCCTAAAGAAAATATTGAATCTTATAGATAACAATCCAGCTTTAAAATACATGGATAAGGGAGTGGATCGGTTGGAAGGACAAAAACTATTGATTGACGGCCAGCGGCTAAGGGAGACGCTTGAGAGATTTGCTGATTTCGGCAGAACATCAAACAATGGGGTGACTAGGCTTTCATTGTCAGAGGAAGACCGGCAGGTGCGCGATTATTTCTGTGAATGTTGCAAGGAGTTGGGGATGGAAATCACGATCGATGATCTTGGGAATATTTATGCGACTCTACCGGGAATAGAGGATAAAGCCCCTATCCTGATGGGTTCGCATTTGGACAGCGTCAAGAAAGGGGGCAGATTCGACGGTGTATTGGGAGTAGTTGCCGGCCTTGAAGTTGTCCGGACATTGGTGGAAAACAAAGTGGTTCCCCGCTTGCCGTTGACAATTGTTAACTTTACGAATGAAGAAGGTGCACGGTTCGAACCCTCCATGATGTCATCAGGTATCCTATCCGGCAAATTTGATAAAGAGGAAATGTTCAAGAAGACGGATGCAAGCGGAATCACTTTCGGAGAGGCATTGCGGGCAATCGGCTACGAAGGGAAGCAAAAAGCAAGATTGAATGATGCCCGCGCATTCCTTGAGCTTCATATTGAACAAGGCCCGATCCTTGAGCAGGAATCCTTGTCCATTGGTGTTGTTGAGTGTGTTGTCGGTATGGTGTGCTATGAGTGGGAAGTCCTTGGCGAATCGGATCATGCGGGCACGACTCCGATGCCTTTGAGGAAGGATGCTCTTTTTACGGCAGTGGATATGATGATGGAACTCAGAAACAAACTAACCAAGCTGGATAAAGAATTAGTCTATACGATGGGGAGAGTAAACGCCGAACCGAATATCCATACCGTCATCCCTGACCGGGTCGTGTTCTCTTTAGAAGCAAGGCATAAGGACCCGAAAGTCATTCAAGAGGTTGAAAACATCATCGCATCTGTTCAGGAATCCTTTTCAGGAAAAGAATGTGAAGTCAAAAACCGAAAATTATGGGGACGCGACACTGTCATGTTCGATGAGGCGCTTTGCGGCGCTTTGGAGAAGTCTGCTGAATCACTTGGCTATTCCTATAAAAGGATGGTAAGCGGCGCCGGGCATGACGCTCAGTTTATCGCTTCCATGGTTCCGACCGCTATGGTCTTTGTACCAAGTATCAACGGGAAGAGCCATTCAGAAGTGGAATGTACCGAGTGGGAGGATTGTGAGAAAGGCGTAAATGTCTTATTGGAAACGGTAATGGAACTACAATCGAAATGATGGATAGAATCGGGCATTTGTCAAAAGGACGATGCCCTTTTTGCCTTTATGTTCCACTGCGCTGGGCCTTTCGCATACACACAGAGATTGAAGACGGAGAAGTGTATGGATGGAGAACTCGGATGGCTTCAACGAGTGGCAGGCAGTGAATAGATGAAAACTCCGCTTATCCAATTTTACATCGCCAATTCATATAGGGGTGAATGCAATGAATGCTTACAGTAGCGTGTCGGATATTCTCAAAAGAGAGCTCTTCCATAACATTGATATCATTGCCGGTATAGAAGGTTTGAATAGGGTGGTCAAGTGGGTGCATATTGTGGAAGTCACCAATATCCGCAATCTTTTGAAAGGGGACGAGCTGATTCTATCCACTTGTGTTGCATGGGCAAAAAATGAAGATGTATTCATATCCATGATCAAACAGCTTATCGAAGCGAATGCCGCTGGCTTATGTATAGAAATAGGCACTTATACATCTACGATACCGGAGGAAGCAATACGAATCGCCAATGAAAATCATTTCCCCATAATCCTCTTTCGGCAGGAGGTATCATTCGTCGAAATAACGCAAGATATCCATACATTCTTGATCAATCGGCAACATCAAATGATCTCCAGCTTAGAACACTATTCACAAACACTAAACAAGAAACTTTTGACGATTGAATATCCGGATGAAATATTGTCATTTATACAGCAATCCCTTCAAGTGCAGGTGATGCTGATTTTCCAAGACAAAAATGTGCTTTTGCAACCGGATCGGACGAAAGCGGACAAGCAAACACTCTTGCAAAAGCGGCAGCAGTTCTATACAGATGAAACGAATGACAATGGGCACACAATGGCGATCAAACCGATCGATCTGTTGGGGGAAACCTATGCCGAATTAGTCATCAGCTCGGATGACAGGATTTTGACTGAATACGATCACTTGATATTGGATCGGACAGCAACAGCGCTTGCCCAATTTTTCATAAGGGAATGGTATGTAGCGGAGAAGAGAAGAACAGAAGAGACTGAATCGATTATGAGATGGATAGAGGGCAACCAGAGGGAAGGAACCATTCAGGAGTATCTTTCATCCAATATGGATTCAATCAAACCAAAAGGTTCCGTAGCCTGCTTGCTGAAATTCCCTAAAGAAATTCCGAACCTTACCTATTTTAAGCTTTACTTCCGTTCCATTTTTGAACAAAGAGGAATTCGTTTTTTGGCCATGGAGAAGAAGAATATAATGACATTGCTTTTATTTGATGAACGGAACAAAGAAACGTGGAAAAAAAGGATGGAGGAAGGCTTTGATAAGCTGTTTTCTGCCGGCTGGACACTGAAAGAGAAAGATCTCCCTCTCATCAGTATAGGAAAGTATCTGGAAGACATGGACCAAATTCATATTAGCTATCAAACCGCATTGGAGACACTGAGAATTCGTGAACGCTTTTCGGATCAGAATCTCGTTTGTTTCTATGAAAATTTACATATATACAGAATTATTTCCGAGATGCATAGACAAATGAATCTTCCTGATTTGGTCGAGGAATATCTCGGGAAGATTATTGACCATGATTCTAAATACAATGGGAAACTCCTTGAAACGCTGGAAGCCTATTTATCTTGTAATGGTTCCAAAAAGGATACCGCCAAAAAACTGTATATCGTCAGGCAAACTTTGTACCATCGTCTTGAGAAGATTGAGGCGTTGTTGGGCACTGATTTTATGGAACAAGAGAAGCGGCTTACCATTGAATTTCTGTTAAAGGCTTATGATTTTTTGGGAATGAGGCGAAAGCATTGACTTTTAGCACCCTTTTCAAAACAAAATGTCGAGGAATATGGGAGGGGTATTTTACATAATGTCTAATGATGAACAGTTAAAAATGAGAGATAATTAAATAAATTAGAATATTGAGAATAAAATTAAAAGGAGTGATCAAATGACCATGATAAAGGCAGAAGTACAAACCATACAAAATTATATCAATGGGGAATGGGTAGATTCACAAGGTTCTGAAGTAGAGGATGTGCTCAATCCTGCGACCGGTGAAGTACTGGCGAAGGTGCCGATTTCAACACTTGAAGATGTGAATCGTGCTGTTGCTGCAGCAAAAGAGGCATTCAAAACATGGAAGAATACGCCTGTGCCGAAGCGGGCTAGGATCTTATATAAATACCATTATCTGTTGACTGAGAACCATGAAAAATTAGCAAAGCTGGTCGTTGAGGAAAATGGTAAAGCGTATAAGGAAGCATATGGAGAAGTACAGCGAGGAATTGAGTGTGTTGAATTCGCTGCTGGGGCTCCAACATTGATGATGGGTGAAACCCTATCAAATATCGCTGAAGAAATCGATTCGGAAATGTACCGTTATCCTCATGGTGTCGTTGGAGGCATTGCTCCTTTTAATTTTCCGATGATGGTGCCATTATGGATGTTCCCATTGGCGATTGCATGCGGAAATACATTTGTCTTGAAACCATCGGAACGGACACCGATTTTGGCTAATGAACTTGTAGAACTTTTCACGAAGGCAGGTTCGCCGAAGGGTGTTTTAAACATCGTGCATGGAGCGCATGATGTCGTGAATGGCCTGCTGGACCATGAAGATGTAAAGGCGATTTCATTTGTCGGCTCTCAGCCGGTCGCAAAATATGTATATGGCCGTGCTGCAGCAAATGGCAAACGTGTTCAGGCATTATCAGGCGCCAAAAACCATCATATCGTCATGCCGGATGCTGACATTGAAAAAGCGGTATCCCATATCATCAGTTCTTCTTTTGGCAGTGCAGGCCAGCGCTGTATGGCTTGCAGCGCAGTCGTCGTTGTCGGTGAAGGAGATGCCTTCGTAAGCGAACTGAAAAAGAAAGCGGATGAAATGATCATCGGAAACGGGATGGACGAAGAAGTGCTGCTAACGCCTGTTATCAGGGATTCACAGCGAGAAAAAGTGTGCGGTTACATTGAAACAGGATTACAGGAAGGCGCGGAGCTGATCAGAGATGGCAGGAAGGATATGACCGCTGGGGAGAAAGGATTTTTTATGGGGCCGACCATTTTCGACCATGTTAAACCAGAGATGACAATCGCCAAAACGGAATTATTTGCGCCCGTTTTGAGTTTGTTGCGTGCCGAAAATCTGGATGAAGGGCTGAATTATATCCGCAAGTCCCGATATGGCAATGGGGCGACCATTTATACGAAGGATGCCAAGGCGGTGCGCCAATTCAGAGAGGAAGCAGACGCTGGCATGCTCGGTATCAATGTCGGTGTTCCGGCTACTATGGCGTTTTTTCCTTTTTCAGGATGGAAGGATTCTTTCTACGGAGACCTTCATGTAAATGGGAAGGACGGGGTCAATTTTTATACACGCAAGAAAATGATCACTTCCAGATTCGATTATTAATAGATATGGAGGAAACGAAATGGCAGAAATCAAGGATGGCGTTGATTTACTGACGAATGATAAAGAGCAAGTCTGGCATTCGATGAAGCCGTACAACCCTGAGTCAACGATGATTGCCGACAAAGCTAAAGACGGATGCTGGATTACCGACCAGGATGGGAACCGCTACATCGATGCTATGGCTGGACTTTGGTGTGTGAATGTCGGTTACGGCAGGAACGAGTTGGCGGAAGCCGCTTATGAGCAGTTGAAACAGATGGCTTATTTCCCTCTTACCCAAAGCCACGCTCCTGCCATTAAACTGGCGAGCAAATTGAATGAAATGCTTGGCGGCGAGTATGTCATTTTCTTCTCGAACAGCGGATCCGAGGCGAATGAGACAGCCTTCAAAATTGCTAGGCAATACCATGAGCAAAAAGGCGCGCATAATCGCTATAAAATCATATCAAGATATCGCTCTTATCACGGGAATACAATGGGAGCGCTTGCCGCAACAGGCCAGGCACAGAGAAAATTCAAGTACGAACCGCTTGCTCCTGGTTTCATCCATGTGCCGCCCCCAGATACTTACAGGGATGCTGAAAGCAAGGATTGCGCACCGGGTGAACTGAAATCGGTCCAGGAAATCGACCGCGTCATGACATGGGAATTGAGTGAAACCGTTGCGGCAATGATCATGGAACCGATCATTACGGGCGGTGGGATCCTTATGCCGCCTGAAGGGTACATGGCAGGTGTAAAGGAAGTGTGCGAAAAACATGGGGCCCTCTTGATTGTCGATGAGGTAATCTGTGGGTTCGGCCGGACGGGGGAGCCGTTTGGGTTCATGAATTATGGAGTGAAGCCGGATATGATCACCATGGCGAAAGGGATCACAAGCGCCTATTTGCCGCTCTCGGCAACGGCTGTTAAAAAAGAAATCTATGAAGCGTTCCAAGGAACAGAGGAATATGATTATTTCCGGCATGTCAATACGTTTGGAGGAAATCCGGCAGCCTGTGCTCTTGCCTTGAAAAATATCGAGATTATGGAGCAGGAACAGCTTTTCCCACGCTCCAAGCAACTTGGCGAGGAGATGAAGCAAGTTCTCCAAAATAAACTCAAGGACCATCCCAATGTCGGCGACGTACGTGGGAAAGGCTTATTGATCGGCGTCGAATTGGTGAAGAATCGCCAAACAAAAGAACCGATTGAAGTAGAGCAAGTGAATAAGATCCTTGCGGGATGCAAGGAAAATGGCGTAATCATCGGAAAAAATGGAGCGACTGTTGCAGGCTACAATAATGTGTTGACATTGGCACCGCCTCTTAACATTGCCAAGGAAGACATGGAATTTGTCATTACTACCTTAGCAAATGAAATCCATAAAATATAAAAAACTCGCGATCCGGTTGGGTCGCGAGTTTTTATATTTTTCTCGTCATTTGTAAGAGGATTTCCGACTCTCTTTCATTGTCAGGCCACTGACCTACATATCGAGGCGGGCTCCTTTTTCTAATCGTTGAATGTTTTGTTCGCCTGTTTGAGCGAGTTCCTTGAATTGTTGGATGGTCTCCCGCATCTTTGGCAAAGCTTCTTGTTTGTATGCTGAGATGGAGTCAAGGGCAGACAAGACATCGGTGAACGCCGCTTTCAGGGTATCCACGGACACACTTGTTTCCATTGCTTGTTTTTGGATGGACACTCCTTGGTCCTTCAGCATTTTGGAAGTGCCTGCAATCAAGGTATTGGTCGTTTCGTTCAGCGCTTCGATTTTTTCAAGTACAATTTTCTGATTGTAGAGGGCACTTGCAACTGTGACGGCGTTTTTTAAGGCCGAGAGGGTGACCGTTTTCGCTCGGTCGACACCGCGGATCAGCTCTTTGTTGTTTCGAATGACGACTTCAAAAGCCATGATGCCTTGTTGGTTTACCACCAGCATTTGCTGCAAGTCCATGACTCGTTGGCGGAGAGGGAAGAGCACTTCTTCTGTAATGAACCGAATCTTTTCGGGATCTTCCTGCCTGTTTCGTGCTAGTTCAAGTTGGGTTTCAAGACTTGTATCCATGATGGTGCCAAGATGGATTTCTTTGTCGAGTGTTTTTGTGAGTTCACGGAGCGCTTGCTGTTCAATTTCGAGCGTGGTGTTATCATTCTTCAGGGTGTTCCGGCCTTTATCGAGCGATACGACGATGTCGGATATGACGCTGTCGGCTTTCTGGAACTTTTGGAAATAAGCCCTTAGGGGGTTGAATAGCGAACCAAGAAACCCTTTTTTGGCAAAGTCGATGACGCTCGGGTCGAGATCTTTCAATTGGGTATGAAGCTCCGTTAAGCTTTTGGCGACTTGGCCGCCTTCATCGCCTGTCTTGGATAAGCGCCCGACGGACACTTGAAGCAGGGCGTTTTTTTCCGAAGAGCTTTTCATGGTATTCATGCCGAAGGATTCAATGGATTGCAGGATGTTTTTTCGATCGGCCAGTTCTTCCACATCGAGGTTCATGATCATCTGGACATTGCTGTCAGCAGTCTCTTTCAATTTGGCGATTTCTGCAGGAACAGGGGCGACCTGTTCCTCAATGAGCGTCTTGACTTCTTCTTCATTAGCCACCGTCATTGAAAATAACATAACGTTTCCTCCTTTATTTACAGTTGGACATTGAAAAGTCCTTTGATCTTATAGGTCACATCGTCGGTATCGGCGTTGATGCTTGCTGCTTCGTTGATTTTAGAAATGCTTTCGAGCGCTTTGATGTTAGCGTTGTAGCCGATGGTGTATATCGGTGTCTTATAGGCTTTGATGAGCCCTTTGACCGTATCCAAGGAGTGGCCTTGATTTGTTTCTCCATCACTCAAGACGAATATGAGCGGTTTGATGTCAGGATGTTTTTCCTTTTCATCTTTCAGCATCTTTAAAGCAACGATAATGGCGTCATAAGTTGCTGTGCCGCCGTTTGTCTGCATGTTTTCGACCGCACCTACGAACTTGGATTGCTGATTGGTGTCATAAATGCCAATCGGTAAGTTGATTGAAACGTCATCCGAGTAAGTGACAAGGCCGATACTGTTTTCCCTTCCAAGATACTTTTGCCCTTTCAGAAGAGACTCTTTTAAGCGTTGGATCGCAGTCCCTTCCATACTGCCTGATACGTCCGCAACAAATACGGCAGCGATTGGTTTGGATCCGTTTTTCTTTTCTTTCCACAATCGTTGGGCAGCATTTAACGTGGCCCCGTCTATCGGCTTAAGGTCGGATACATAGTCATTGATGGCATTGAATCCGTCTTCTTTCGCTTTTTTCTGATAGGTTTCTTGCTGAGCGAATGAAGCAAATGCTTGAACAATCTTCTTTTTCATTTCAGGGAGTTCCCCAAGCGTATAAAGCGGACTGTCATGTCTTGCACCAAACGGCGTGAACACGTAACGGTCTTTCAGGTCAGGCGAGTTGACGAATGTCTGGTATTCAAAAACAAACCCGTCTAGCAACCCTGATTTGGTGGCTTCCCGCATTTGTAAGGTGGTAGATGCGATGAAAGGGACATTTTTCTGAAAATCTTCGAATTGTTTCACAGCTTGATCGCCGAGAAGATGGGTACTGTCGAAACTGTTCAAAGCCGTGACCAAGAAGTTCAATCCTGTGGAACTGGCAAATGGATCGGTGTACCCCATTGCCAATTCATTGTTTGTCATCGCTTCTGTGACCGTCTTGACATTCACCGCGCCGTATTTTTTTATGAGGGCTTCATGTTTTGTTTTCGAAAGCACAATGCCAGGGAGGTTTCCTGCGAGCCGCTTGGCAATCAGTTCGGTCTTGATGCCGCTGTCTTTCACCATTTCTCCCCAAAATTCATTAGAAGGGGTGAAGGCATCTGGCACATATTTACCTGACCGGATGTAATCAATGGCAGTTCCTGAAGCAATGTTCCGGATTTTAACGGAGACTGTTTTCCCGTCCACTTTCAGGTTCGAAGCGTTAAACTCTTTTGCAACTTCATTCAGCCAGCCGTCTTTTCCAGTACCGGATTTTTCAGGGGAAGAGAAAATTTCAACGTATGATTCGGTGCTATTGGGCACTGTAACTGGGTATTTATCAATTTTTGGCAGCTCTTCAGCGACATCTGCTGGATTCAAGTCGATTTGGCCTTTAATAGGTTTTTCTTTCGTGACATGGATTTTGCCATATAATTCGCTGAGTTTTTCATCGGCGTTGGCTGCCGTGATTCTTTCGTCACTGCCTTTTAGATTCGATGTCAAGTTGACGCCAATATACACAACCACGAATACAATGGCGACAGCGAGGATGGAAAAAAGCATGAATTTTTTATTTTTGTTCATATTGTCCTTCCTTTCCTATTTATAGTATTTGGTCTGGCTGATTAGATCATGGATGTCTTTCATGCAGGTCATTTCATCCACATCTTCCATATCAAAACTATTCAAAGCATTGATTTCGATCAGGAGTTTATCGAGGTCGAGAAGGATCTCTTCATTGATGTTGAGGGCGTGTTTCAAAAAGGTCAGGTAGCTTTCGTACAGTTCTTTTTTCTCTCGGATCAACTTGGAAGAAAGCACGGTCGAACCATTCTTGATTTGTGCGTATTCGCTTTCATCAAACATGGAGACCTTGTTCAGGATGTTTTTCAGATTGCGATAAAATAGTGCCTCGACTTGGCTGATGACAGAGGAGAACTTTCCGTAACTGATTTCGTTGGGGTCGAATCGTTGGCTCAGAATATCAGCGAGCTTTTCTTTTTTCTTTTTCAGCCGTTCGGTTTGTTCTATCGCAAAACGGATGTCAGCCCGCAAAGCTTTGATGCTTTGGTATTTCTGAAGTGCTTGGATGTAATCTTCTACAGTATCCAGCGTATTAAGTGGAGATGACGTTTTCTCTTTGGCATGGAGCATGTATAACCCATATATCAGCACTAGCGCACTTAAGGTCAAGAAAGCTGCGCCGCCCGCTGTTTGCAGCGCACTGCCGCCCGTAATCCGCAAGCCGAGAAGGCCAGGGGACAGGACAATCACGTCAACGCAGGTTATGCCTGCTATCAGACTAATTGTTTTCCACATTTTTCCCATAAGGCACCCCTCCGTTTTTTCTTTTTCCTGCTTCTTTATTATAATTCCTTTAATTTCCATTTGGCTATCTACTTTTTTCATAACCTATCATTTTTTAATTATTCTTGAGTTCTTCGTCATATATGGCCTTCGAAAAGGGGACAAAGACATTACCAGAGAGACCATTTACGCGATACAACCATTTGCAATCGACGCAGAAAAGATACAAAATGCATGGCAGGAAAAAGCCAATCAGATTGCAACCATGAAATCAAATTGCTTTTTGGCTAATGTCTTACCCATTAATCATTGTGTAGAATGGGTCATCTGCATGGTTAAAGAATATAAATATGTTCTCGAAGGATTCTGCACTGGTGGAAAGAAGGGAAAGTGATTATAGAAAAAACTTCCTTCTCCTAGCTGTATTTTCAAATCGCCTGGCTTTCTTGTATAGTAAAGATGGATTTTATATTCGTAGACCGTTGTATGTAAGAGGAGGGCCCATATGGCAATTGCAAAAGAAAACCAGATCAATATCAGATGCGGGATAATTATTGAAAAAGACGATAAAATATTGCTGCAAAGAAATCCGGGAGACAATCATTGGAGTTTGCCTGGCGGAATGCTGCAGCTCGGAGAAAAATACGAAGAGGCCGCTATCCGGGGTGTAATGGAAGAAACAGCTTTAAAAGTAGATTCACTGCAGTTCTTCGGGATGTTATCGGGCAGAGATTGTTTTGTAACGAATAAATTCGGTGATAAAGCATTTATCCTTCAGGTCCTTTTTTTGGCCACAGAATTTACAGGAAAGGTCAAAATTATCGATGAAAGCAACCGTGAGCATCGCTTTTATAAACGGACGACCCTTCCGAAAAGTCTTAATCCCCAACATAAAACATTCATCTATCATTGGAAAGAGGAAAAGCCGTTTCCAATCATCAATTAAACATTACTTGCAAGACAATCAGATTGTCTCGGAGTAAACGTTAAACTGTTCTACCTACCAATAGAAAGAGCTATGTCTTAATCCCCTTGCAGAAGGTGGGAGGGATTAGGAAATGGCGCGAATGCTTGACGTGCCAATGGGTTTTTCATTTCTACATGAACGAACGATCCATTTTTTATTGACTATATTGATTTTAAAGATGATGAAGTTCAATTCTTAAAATTAGGATGGGGCATGAATCCGAAAATAAATATTAAAGAAAAACATATCATCTTTGATCGTATCCCTGAAGAAGATGAATAAGAAGTGATTTAAGACGACTATTATGTCGTCTTTTATTTTGGCTGTTCGGATTCGAAGGAAATAATTCACAATATAAAAAGTATTTGACATTTTAGGATGGATATTACATAATGAGTGTCAAATACTTTTTACATTTTTAATAAGGTGGGAACTAAAAATGGATTGGGTTAAAATTGTGTATTCAGCCATATTGTTAGTTTGCGGTATTTGGATTTTTGTTGCACCATTTTCTCAGAAGGATGATGAAAGAAGGAAGTTTATCTATACGAAGGCTCAATCATATGCATTTATCGTAGTTACAGGTATGCTAATTTTAGAAGTGGCACAGTCGATTTATCTCACCATTCAGGGGAATACTTCTTATAATGGTAAGGGAATTTCGCCGATTGCGTTTCTGTCGGTGATTTCAATTATATATCTGGTAACATTACTCATTTACAGGAAAAAATATGGTGATTAAATGAAAAATCGCATTAAAGAATTAAGAAAATCAGCGAAGTTATCCCAGGAAGAACTGGCTAAGCTCTGTAAGGTATCCAGACAAACAATAAATGCAATTGAAAATGATAAATACGACCCAACTTTACAATTAGCGTTTGACATTGCCTCTGTATTGAATACAACAGTAGATGAGCTTTTCGTTAGTGGTTCTATTAGAAAATGATAAATTGGCCTCATATAGGGGTCTTTTTTTTATACATGTTGAAATAAGCATTTGTTCCACCTATATATTTTTTAGTTAGACCCATAAGCCCTTCTTCAGTCACTAACATTTCACTTTTTACGGTCGAAAGTAGTTGCTGATTAGTCTTTGACTGTTTTAAAATAATAGTAGGAATAATTTGACTACGGTCATCAGATTCTCCCACTTTTATAAGTGGCAAGTTAATGCAAGATTAAATACCGACTAAAGTAGTGAATACGAACTCTCGCAGACAATAGTTATACGACATTTTCCACAAAGGAGAGAATCAGGAATGGATCAAGTAGTTGTCATTACAGGTGCTGCAACAGGTTTAGGCCGTGCAACGGCTTTAAAATTAGCAACACAAGGTTATAAGTTAGTGCTAGTTGATTTTAATGAAAAAGATGGTTTACAGACTACTGAAGACTCAAAATCAAAAGGCGCTGAAGCCATTTTTGTGAAAGCGGATGTTTCAAACGAAGAAGATGTAAAAAACTACGTGAATAAAGCAGTAGAAAGTTTCGGGAAGATCGATTATTTCATAAATAACGCAGGAATAATGATTCCGTTCCGTTTAATACACGAATATGAAATAAATGAATATGATCGAATCATGAATATTAACGTGAAAGGTGCATTTTTGGGAATTAAATATGTGATTCCTGTCATGCTTGAAAATGGCGGAGGGACAATTGTAAATACGGTATCATCAAACTCCTTTAAACCTACTGCTTATAATGGTATTTATTCTGCCACTAAACATGCCTTAGCCGGTATGACAAAATCCATCGGCCAAGATTATCAAACAAAGAACATTTTTGCAGTCGGTGTTGCGCCAAATACGATGAAGACAAATATTTCAGCCAGTGCAGCTGTCACATTCACAGATGAAGTGGGTGCAGCCATTCATGCCTCTACAGGACCCAATATCCCAGCAACAGCTGAAGAGGTAGCGGAAGCAGTAACTTTCGCGATGACTAATGGAAAACTATTAACAGGATCAATCGTTAACTGTGCCGGTGGGCAAATTTATAACTAAGTTGTTAGATGCATCTATAAACTTAATGGATGGAAGATTAAATAAATTACTTCTTAGGTAAAAAGTCAAAAAGAAGATACTAATTAAAACATAGTGTCTTCTTTATTTTTTTGAAATTGAAAACTTTTCTGAAGAGGGGGGGAGAAATGAAAATCTTCTACGATAATAGAATCGAAATGTAGTTTATTATAACTTAATTATGTAAACTAGATGATCTAAAAGATATAATAACACCTACTTTTAAAAAGCTATTATATAAATATTCTATGTTGCATTGAGTGGCTAGTTATAAAGTAACCAGGTATTTCATTTCGTCTGAGAGCGTTTCTCCAACACACTAAATTTTACCTATTCTTACACTATAATATGCGGATCATTGGTTTAGAAATAGGGTGGTCGCGTTAAAAAGATTTGAAATATTTAAAATATTGCTACCTCGTCGGTTTGAATCTGATTGACCGTTTTAAGAAGAAGAGGTGGTTTATCATAATTTAATTATGTAAACTAAACATTTTAACTAATTATATCCCTTTATTTTAGAAAAATATTCCTAAATCAGGGATTTTTTTATTTGGTTTTTATTTTGCATTGAATGATAGATGGTTAAGTAAATAAGGATTTCATTTCGTCTGAGGGCGTTTCTCCAACACACTAAATTTTACCTGTTTATTCCGTTTTATCTGGAGCTGCCAGCTTCAACACAAGAATAAAAGAAGTGGAAGATCAAGCACCAGTAAAATTTCGATTGGTTCAATTAATAAAGCTGCGGAGGATGCATGAAAATCCCACCGATTACTATTTTTATAGAGATGCCTTTTTAGCCTGTATTTTAGGATTGAAAAACCAATATATAGGAGATAAATCAGTTAAAATGAAAATAATGTCGCAAAATAACAATTTGGCGACATTTTATGATAGAATTTTAGCATACATAATAGGGATTTGGGAGGGATTTAGGTGGCAGTTAAAACACCGAAGATCATTAAGGATTTTTTAATTTACTTAACAACAATTAAAGGTAAATCTCCGCGTACAAGACGGGAATACCAATACGATTTACTTTTATTTTTTAAATATTACTGTACGGTGCAAAATGAGGAGATACTGGAGCTGACACCTGAAATAATGGAACAGGCGGACCTTTCAGGGGTTAATGCTAATCTGCTACGTGACATTACCCTTGAGGATTGTTACGCCTTCCTGGAGTATTGCGAAAGCGTGCGGGGCAACGGTGCCCACAGCAGAGCAAGAAAAGTGGCCTCCATCAAGTCTTTCTTTAAATATGTAACCAATAAACGAAGATTGTTGGATTATAATCCGGCCGATGAATTGGAAAGCCCTAAGATTGCGCAACGGACCCCTATCTATATGAATATGGACGAAACGAAAATTTTTATGGAAGGCATCAAAGAGGGGAATCATTATTACCGAAATGTTTGTATCATTACTTTCTTGCTACATATGGGGCTTCGTGTATCGGAACTATGCCAGCTTAACCTGCAATCCATCCAGGGAGATACCATCCACATTATCGGGAAAGGCGATAAAGAAAGAAGTATCTTCTTGAATCAAGCATGCAGGCATTCCTTGGAGGCATATATTGAAAACGAGAGGGATCACATCGAGGGGAGCCAAGATGAAAAAGCCCTTTTTCTTTCGCAAAAGAAGACGAGAATCACCAGAAGAAGTGTTGAGCGAGTTGTCGCATCCATCAACAAACGATCCGGCCTTAATAAGGAAAAACTGTCGCCGCACAAATTGCGCCATACGTCTGCAACGCTTATGTACCGTAACGGAGCGGATATCAGAAGCCTGCAGCATATATTGGGCCATTCAAATGTCTCTACTACGCAAATCTATACCCATGTGGAAGACGAAGCGATCAAGAAAGTTCTCGAAAACAATCCGTTAAACTTTAGTTAATCATAATTATATTATGTAAACTAAAAAGCATAATAACAGTTTCCTTATGTTGGGAATAATGGTATGGTTGGTAAGTAGAAATAGCTTTGTGATCAGAAATTAAGGGAAGTGCTGCTATATTGAGTTTCAACGTCCAGTATTTTATTGAACATTTTGCTTACTTTGGAATTGTGATTGCGTTAATAGGTGGTATGATTGGTTTGCCTATTCCTGATGAGTTTCTGTTAACGTATGTTGGATATACCGTTTATCAGGGAAACCTATTATTAATCCCTGCCTTGCTTGTTGCTATTTTGGGTGCAATGGGGGGCATTTCCCTCAGTTTTTTGTTAGGCCATAAACTGGGTCTGCCTTTTCTTAAAAAGTTTGGCCCTAAGTTCAACATTACCGAGAAAAGGCTTCATGTTTCGGGCAAGCTGTTTTCTAAATTGGGATCTTATTTGCTTGTCATCTGTTTTTTTATCCCTGGCGTTCGCCATATTATTGCCTATTTGGCCGCGATTCACGGCTATTCTTATAAGAAGTTTTTCTTTTATGCTTTATCGGGTGCAATTGCTTGGGCAACGACTTTTATTTCATTGGGGCATTTATTTGCTAACCAAATCAAACTGGTAGAGGATTGCTTCATTAAATACAGCATGATAGCCGTGCCCTTATTATGTGGCATTCTTTTGTGCGTCATTGTCGCCTACCTTATACGAAGAAAATGGTCTCTAAATCAAAATATGTAGAGCGGTTTTTTAGCCAATGAAGGAGACAGAAAAAAGTCTTTTGATCCTACAAAAAATAACGAAATAAAAGCATATCCCTTTACAACTTGAAAAACAATATATTAAAATATAAGTATAATACATATCCAGCTGAAATAGCTCAGTGGTAGAGCAATCGCCTCGTAAGCGATAGGTCGACAGTTCAAATCTGTCTTTCAGCATTTTGAAGCCGTTTCTTTTTAGAAACGGCCTTTTTTATGTTTGTTTGCTCAAGAAGCAGAGAAAGGCCATTTTTTATTTGTATAAAATAATCAGAATATATAGGTAAATGATTTGCATGTTACTTAATACTGATATAAACTAATATTAAGTAACATGAAAGAGGAGAGACAAATGGAATACGTTGTAGCCTTGCGAAAAAAAGAAGAAATTGAATCCATGAAAAAATATTTGTTGGAGCATTCTTATCGGGATTATTTATTATTTGTTCTCGGCATCAACACAGGGATGAAGCTGAGCGAAATGCTGAAGCTTCAAAAACAGGACGTCATGAATCAGGACGGACGGGTTTATTCTTTCATCAGGATCGATTCAGGCCAACCGGTAAAATTGAGGGAGGTATATCTTAATTCCGTCGTAAAAGAAAGTTTATTGGAGTATGCTTCCCACAAAGAACTTAAAATGAATGATTATCTGTTTGCGTCCCCGAAAACAAATAAACCGATCAGCAGGCAGCAAGCTTATCGCATCATTCACGATGCCGCTGTGAAAGCAGGGCTGTCGGAGAAAATCGGTACACATACGATGAGAAAGACATTTGGCTACCATGCCTATAAACAAGGTGTCGCCATCTCGCTGCTCCAGCGAATCTTTCACCACAGCACGAAGAGTGAAACACTAAAATATCTTGGTATTTCCAAGGATGAAGACATTAAAACTGAAATTGACGTCCATTTGTAAGCCTACTTTTCTTTCATTGTTATAAATCATTAAAGGGGGATTTAGTATGGATATTCGGGAAAGTGAATTGCCGGGAATCGGCAAAAAATATGAAATCGTTACGAAAGAGAATGAAAAATTAGTAATCGTCATCCATGATGATGGCAGGAGAGAAATCTACCATTTTGACAAAGACCATGAAGAAAGCATTTCAAATTTCTCCATGAATAATGAGGAATCCAAAAAGGTAGCAGCCATTTTAGGCGGGATGGTCTATGAACCTAAAGCGATTGAACAGATTGAAATGGCTTTTGAAGGCTTGTTGATTGAATGGTTTAAAGTGGAGGAAGGGGCAGCCATCATTAAGAAAACAATCGGCGATATAGATATAAGATCTTCTTATTCAGTTAATATCATTGCAATCCTTAAAAAAAATATGAAAAAGATGAATACACCGGGACCGGAGGATGTCATTGAAGCGGGGGATACACTCGTCATTTCCGGCGAGCGGCCGGAAGTAAAATTATTCGTAAAAGAGCTGCTCAGGAAGACGGTGATCCATAATGACGAATGATCTTATATTGCAGGTGGGCACAGGTCTGCTCCTTGTGGCTGCAGCCGCATTGCTTGCGAACAAGTTTAAATTCACCATTATTCCATTTCTGATTATTATCGGTATGCTAGTAGGGCCCCATGCCCCCAAGCTGGGAATTATTGATCTGCGCTTCATTGAAAGCTTTGAAGTAATCGAATTTCTCGGCAGGATTGGTGTACTCTTTCTCCTCTTTTACCTTGGGTTGGAATTCTCTATAAAGAAATTAGAGAAATCCGGGAAAAATATTATCATAGGCGGCAGTATATATATTGCTATTAACTTCAGTCTAGGACTGTTATATGGTTGGGCAACTGGATTTTCTCTGCTTGAAACATTCATGATTGCCGGAATCATAACAATCTCCTCAAGTGCGATTGTCGCTAAGGTCCTTGTTGATTTAAAAAGAACATCCAATAAAGAAACAGAATTGATTTTAGGGATCATTATGTTTGACGATGTTTTCCTGGCCGTTTACCTCTCTATTATCTCCAGTCTGGTTTTAGGGGACAACACATCCATTTTAGGCGTAATTAGCTCGGTTGGCATCTCGCTGGGCTATATGTTGCTCTTTTTTATCATCGCCCGCAAAGCAACTCCGCTCATCAATAAGTTATTGAATATTACCTCGAACGAAGTGTTTATCATCGTTGTTTTTGCCGCGCTGTTTTTCGTTGCTGGACTTTCGGAAACCATCCATGTCGCAGAAGCAATCGGCGCCTTGTTACTAGGATTAGTCTTTTCTGAGAGCGACCAAAGTGAACGTATGGAACGATTGGTCATACCTTTCCGTGATTTCTTTGGTGCCTTATTTTTCTTCAGCTTCGGTTTAGGCATCGACCCATTTTCCTTGACCGGTGCCGTTTGGCTCGCATTGGGAGCGGTGGTAATTACCATCTTTGGTAATTTAATCGCTGGATTGATTGTCGGCAAAAAATCTAAACTCTCATTCAAAGCGAGCGCGAATATAGGGCTCACTATTGTTTCAAGAGGAGAATTTTCAATCATTATCGCTAACTTAGCCATTGCAGGGAATCTGTCGGAGACAATCCAGCCATTTACCGCGCTTTATGTGTTGTTATTAGCGATTATAGGCCCCTTATTAACAAAGGAATCCAAGAGAATTTCCGGTTGGCTGAACAAAGTGCCACTCCCGTTATTTAAAGATCAAGCGATTGGAAAATAAATAGAGGCTGGGACAGAACCCTCCTCTAAAATGAAAAAGCCGGTGAAATTTTACAATGAGTAAAATTTCACCGGCTTTGATTTTTTTCAAAATAAAATAAGGACATTCTCTGTTAAAATTAAGTTACCACACAAAACCAAACAGAAAGAAGTGTCCTTATGTTTAAAGATTATAACATGAATCAATTAATTTTGCCTTTAGATTTAGAAGTCAGATTACAAAAGAATGATATCGCCTTCCATGTACACCACTTAGTTGAAAGTATTCCTCATGAAGCGTTTGAACCATTTCTGCGGAATGAGGGTTGTCCTGCCTATCATCCACGCATGATGTTGAAAATTATCCTATGTGCCTATACACAATCTGTCTTTTCAGGTCGGAAAATAGAAGCCCTTTTAAAGGACAGTATTCGTATGATGTGGCTGGCGCAAGGATATGAACCAAGCTACCGCACCATCAACCGTTTCCGTGTTCAACCTGAAGTAAAAGAATTAATCCGCCAATGTTTCGTTCAATTCCGTTGCCAGCTCGTCCAAGAAAAAATCATTGATCAAGAAGCCATCTTTATTGATGGAACGAAGATTGAAGCGAATGCGAATAAGTTTACGTTTGTTTGGAAGAAATCCATCGAGAAGTATCATCAGGGATTAATCGAAAAATCAAATCATCTATATAAAGAGCTGCTTAAAAATGAAATCATGCCTCAAATTGTACAGGAAAGTGAAGAAGAGTTAACGTTGGAAGAGCTCACTCAAATCGTTGAAAAAGTAGATGAAGTGATTTCTGAGTACGATCAAAAAATAGAGGCATCAACGAATGGAGCCGAGCGAAAAGCGTTGAGAAGTGAACGGAAATTCCCAAAACAAGCACGAAAACAATTAATGGACCATATCCAACGAAAACAGAGATATCAAAAAGACTTTGAAATATTCGGCACACGAAATAGTTATTCAAAGACAGATCCCGACGCGACCTTTATGCGTATGAAAGATGATTATATGAAAAATGGTCAATTGAAAGCCGGTTATAATGTACAAGTGGCAACAGAAGGACAATACGCGCTTGCCTACAGCCTCTTTTCGAATCCAACTGATACCCGTACATTAATCCCGTTCTTAGACCAAATTGAACAACATTATTTTGAGTTGCCAAAGCACATCGTCGCAGATGCAGGATATGGAAGTGAACAGAATTATGATGATATCCTTTCAAATCGTAAACGAGAAGCGTTAATTACCTATGGAATGTACGTGAAAGAGCAAAAGAAGAAATATAAACAAAACCCATTCAATACAGCGAATTGGCAGTATGACAAAGAAAAGGATGTATACACGTGTCCCAACCAACAACAACTTGTCTTTAAAAATTATTCAGTACAAACAGATAAAGAAGGCTTCACACGTGAATTTAAGATTTATGAGTGTGAAAACTGTTCAGGATGCCCATTGCGTTCCTCATGTACAAAAGCAAAAGAAGGAAACCATCGAAAAGTAATGGTGAATGAAAAATGGGAACAACAAAAAGAATACGTAAGAGCGAAGCTTTCAGAAGAAGAAACGAGTTCCATTTATCGTAAAAGAAAAATAGATGTGGAACCAGTTTTTTGGATTCTTGAAGGCTAATTTGCATTTCAATCGATTTTCAGTTCGAGGAAAATCGAAAGTTGAAAATGAAATGGGCCTTGCATTAATGGCCGTGAATTTAAGGAAATTCACGGCTAACAGGTAAGGATGATTAGAGAAGAATAGAAAAAAGTGAAATTGAGCGCACTCAATTTCACTTTTTTCATTACTTTTTTCATTATTGAAGCTAGTTCTGTCCCAGCCTCATTATTTTTATAGGATTTATCAGAAAAAGTAGCTGGATATGTTTACATAAGATTATTATGGTTAAAAACTAATAGAGAGGTTCGTCAATCGGTTAAAAGTCCGTAACATCAATATATCACTTGTAATATTAAGGAATAGGATTATATTCGAATATTATCCTTAAGATAAAGCAAGTACACATCATAGGAGGGGAAACATGGACATTAGAGAAACTGAACTTCCCGGTATAGGGCAGAAATACGAAATTATAACGCAGGAAAGAGAGAAAATTGTGATTGTCATTCATGATGACGGTAGAAGGGAAATGTATCACTTCGATCTCGAAGAAGATGAAAGTATTTCAAGTATCACCTTTAATGATCAAGAATCACGAAAAGTGGCAGCCATACTAGGGGGGATGGTATATGAACCTAAGAAGTTAGAAACAATCGAGATGGCTTTCTCAGGTTTAATGATTGAATGGTTCAAAGTGGAAAAAAATGCACGGATCTCTCAGCATACAATCGGCGATATGGATATTCGGAATAATTATAAGGTAAATGTTGTGGCAGTCGTTAAGAATAATATGAAAAAACAATTCAGCCCCGGGGCGAATTCAAAGCTTGAAGCGGGCGATACGCTTGTATTGGCTGGCGAACGCGCAGATGTAAAGGCTTTTGTATCTGAAATGCTGAAAGAAGTAAGTGAGACACAATGACCAATGACTTAGTGCTTCAAGTAGGCATCGCTCTCTTGTTAGTTGCTTTTGCGGCTATTTTGGCGGGGAAATTGAAATTTTCCATCATCCCTTTTTTGATTATAGTTGGAATGTTGGTTGGGTCACATGCCCCTAAAATTGGTTTTATCGATTTACGCTTTGTTGACAGTGACGAAATTATTGATTTTCTTGGCCGTGTGGGAATTTTGTTTCTCTTATTCTATCTAGGCCTTGAATTTTCTGTTAAAAAGTTAATGAAATCCGGAAAAAGCATTGTTACCGGAGGAAGCATTTATATCGGGATTAACTTTGTTTTAGGATTACTGTATGGCTGGATGACAGGTTTTCCTTTGCTAGAAACCTTCATTATTGCCGGGATTACATCTGTTTCTTCTTCTGCTATTGTCGCTAAGGTTCTTGTTGATTTGAAGCGAACGGTCAATAAAGAAACTGAGCTGATTCTTGGAATCGTCATGTTTGAAGACATTTTTTTAGCTGTTTATTTATCCATTATGTCAGGATTGGTACTTGGCAAATCTCAGTCCATTGGAGAAATGCTTGTTTCCATCCTTATGTCACTGGTCTATATCTTATTATTTTTTGTTGTGGCAAGAAAAGGCATTGGTTTATTAAATAAATTATTGGATATTCGATCCAACGAAATTTTCATCATTATTGTGTTTGCCTTGTTGTTCTTTATCGCCGGTATTTCTGAAAAAATCCATGTAGCTGAAGCGATTGGCGCTTTATTGTTAGGGTTAGTCTTCGCTGAAACGGATCAAAGTGACCGTCTCGAGAAGATGGTTGTTCCATTCAGAGATTTTTTTGGCGCATTGTTTTTCTTCAGTTTTGGATTAAGCATAGACCCGACTAAATTGGGTGGTGCGGTTTGGCTGGCGATCGGTGCAGTCGTCCTTAGCATAATCGGAAACTTCTTTGCTGGGATGCTCGTTGGCCGAAAAACAGGATTATCATACAAAGCGTCAAATAATATAGGGCTAACCATCGTGTCAAGAGGGGAATTTTCTATTATTTTGGCGAATATGGCGATAGCAGGAAATCTGATGGAGGTCATTAAACCTTTTTCTGCTTTATATGTGCTCTTATTAGCCATTTTCGGCCCATTGTTGACGAAAAAATCGAACACTATTTATTCCTTTTTTGATCGTTGGTTCCACTGGACTCAAAAAGATAAAGAAGCGAAAACAGCAAGAAAAACGGCTTAATGTTAACCAATCTACAAATATGTAGGTTGGTTTTTTTTTATGTCTATGTCGAATTAGAAGGGAAAAATCGAAAAAGGTCGAATATATATAGAAAAACGGGAACTTTCCGGGCTGTCGACCTTTTCTGCATGGACTTCTCAATTTGAACAGATGGCATATGAATAAATAGGGGGAACGTGAAGGTTCCTTACAGTAGTTAAAAGGAAAGGGGATTTTGGATGAATATTACGAGTAAGGAAATACGATTATTGGCAAGAAATAGCTTGCAAGGAAAATGGGGCGTCTCTATTGGTGTGATTTTTATTACAATCATTCTATCGATTGGGGTCAATTTTATACCGTATATTGGGTATGTCATTTCAATCCTTTTATTCCCGATCACGGTGGCAGTTGAATGGTTTTTCCTTAGTATTTCACGGAAGGAAAATCCCGCTGTCGACATGATCTTCACTGGCTACGAGCAAGGGAATTTTGCCCGTACACTAGGTACCCAACTGTTAAGGAATATATATATATTCTTTTGGAGTTTATTGTTTATTATTCCAGCTATTATAAAAAGTTTTTCATATATGCTCACCAATTATTTGATGAAAGATTACCCGGGATTGAAATACAATGCAGCCATCACATTAAGCAGAAAAATAATGGATGGAAATAAGGGTAGGGCATTTATCCTGCAACTTACTTTTTTAGGATGGGCGCTGTTATGCCTTCTGACTCTTGGAATTGGCTTTATCTTTTTGGCCCCTTATATGAATGCAGCTAATGCCCATTTTTATCGTATTGTAAAAGAAGAGTATTTTGAAAAACACCCGGAAGAACAACTATTTGAAATGTAGGTTAACAAGGAGGAGGTGCGACAGCAATGGATAAACATGAACTGGATCGGCATATCCAGCAGGTGGAAGCGACACTCGTTTCATTGCGCCATGTATTGGCGGATTTAAAAAAACAAAAACAGTACTTAGACCAAGAAACCCATTATCCAGTTCAAGCAGAAGAAAAAACGCAAGTAGAGGTGTCTCCTCAATCGGCAGACGTTTCGGGCCGTCAGGATAATGTTAGGGAAGAATTAAAACAAATCCGCCTGCAAAAAGGGCAGGAGAACCGGCAAACAAGTGCTGATCGTACGTCTGTAACTGTTCACGACCGTCAAGTAAAAGAACCGTTTGATTTATTGAAAATGTGCCAAATATGGCTTCCGCGTCTATTTGCTTTTATTATGCTCCTTGGTGTTGTCTGGTTGTTCAAAGCTGGCATAGATAATGGCGTCATGAAACCGATCTACCGTATTTTATTCGGCGTTCTGCTGTCGGTCGGCCTTTGGTTAACGGGGGAGAAGCAAGTTAAGAAAGAGCGGCAGACATTAGGCTTGGTATTGATTGGGGCAAGTATCGCAAGCATTGTGGTCACTACATTTGCTGCCCATTATTTATTTCACTATTTCCCAGCTGTTATTGCGCTTGTGCTCAATATTATATGGTTTTCGGCTGGCATTCTTTTGGCAGTCAAACACCGTTCCGAGTATTTGTCGATATTCGTAGGTGTAGGGGCATTTTTTGTTCCTTTCTTGCTGAACAGCGACCAACCGAATTCAACCGTTTTTCTGGTTTATGAAGCGATACTGACACTGGGGCTATTTCAGTTGGCAGCCAGTAAGTCCTATAAATTATTATATATGGTCGCCTATTTTACAGGATTAATCGTATTGGGCATTTATTCCTTCTTCACTGGTTTTCCTTCTTTGTCCGGCCCATTGTCGATCATGTATACGGTTTACCAAGTCGGCCTCTATCTTCATTTAAAGGTATACCGTGGATACATCATCGAGCAGAGGATTAGCCTCTTCTCGATTAACGGCGGCCTGCTGTTGCTTTCATTGCAGGATCTTCCCCATTATTCGGCCAGTCTCCTGACAGTTGCTGCGGTGATCTATTTTGCTATCATGTGGAAAGAATTGAAAAACAAAGAGATCCCTCTGCTTTCAACCGTTTTGTTTGGATTGGGCATGCTATCCGTCATGGTCGTCATCGGCAAGAAGGCAGAAGGAGACATGCAGCCTTTACTTTATCTTGTTCAAGGTCTCGTATCGCTTGCCGGGGCTTATGTGTGGAAAGATAAAATAAAAGCAGTAATTGGCGGTATGATCTACGTGCTGGGAATTTTACTGGTCTTGGCGGTTTCGGTAGAGCAATTAGTATCAGTGGAAGCTTTGTCCCATATCGCCGTCCTTGTCTCCTTTGTCCTTATTTTTTGGAAAGCTGGTCGCTTTATATTTGATTATGCAAAAACAGCATATCAACTGCTTGTGTATGGGTGTATATTATTATCTTTTATTTTAATCACCAAATTGGCTGGTGCGGCAACCATCAACTCAGATATTAACTCTTTAGCTGTTTCCGTTAGCTGGATGGTCCTGGCCCTATCTGTAATCTGGTACGGAAGAAGCGACCATGCTGCGGTTACATTTAAAAAGAACGAACTGGTCATTCTCGGTTTAGCGGTCGTTTGCCTAACAATCGTCAAATTGTTCTTTATGGACCTTCCATTTGTGAGTATGACGATCAGGGCATTGCTTTTCTTGGTAGTAGGAGCAATCGGTGTTGGAATTTCACGTTTGTTTTTCTCTAATTCGAATCAAGAGGAAGCTAAGAAAGATAATAGCTTTAAAGGTAAGTAATCCAAAAATAAAACGCTTGGAAATGAACTTCACCCCGATGGTGAGACACAACCATTGGAGGTGCAATTCAAAATTCAAGCGTTTTTTCTATTCGACTATACTCTTTCTTGCCCAACTGTCATTTTACTAACTGCTTGGGGTCCAACTATAAGGACTAATTTCAAAACGATCACCTAACACTATTAGAATTTAATATTGATAGTAACATAAAATTATAATTAACCTATGAAAATATAAAAGGTTCGTCTGGACATAACAGATGAACCTTTCTCATTAAGAAGATTATTGAATGTGAAATTGAGATTATAATGGGCTGTTCTTATTCTTGCCAGCGGGGTTACCATTGAAAGTTTTATTTGTGGTGATCAATTCATCGTTACGGATCATCTTATAAAATGACTTTCCTAAATAAAGAATGAGCGCCAAAAAAATAGCGGCAAGGATTAAATAAATATACTGTTGGGCATACATTATTCACCACTCCATATGGAATTTTTACCCTTATTATACAGTAGGTACCGATAGAAGCGTTGGGCGATAAGTGTCCATTTTCTGAAATGACCTTTATAAGCCGCAACTACCGCGGATTGTAAACAGCTTGATGTTTGATATTGAGCATAATGGATATACAAATAAAAGTAGAAACTTTTATATGGAAGGAGCAATTTCAGCATGCTACATAATGATTGGAACACCCTATATATTAACGGTGAATGGCGCAAAGGAAACGGAGAAAGAACGATTTCAGATACAAATCCATATACAGGAGAAGATCTTGCCACCATTTCCACAGCGAATAAAGAAGACTTAGACGAAGCTTATCATGCAGCCGCACGTGCTCAACAAGAATGGAACCAAACGCTGCCGCAAGTGAAAGAAGAAATCATTTTAAAGGCGATTGCCGTTATAGAAGAGCATCATGATATGTTGGTGGACTGGCTGATCAAAGAGTCCGGCAGTACCTTCAAGAAAGCGAACGGAGAATTATCAACGGCTGTCGCTTTCATGAAGGAAGCCAGCAGATTCCCTTATGAAATGGAAGGGAAAATCAATTCTTCGCAAGTAAACGGAAAAATCAACGCTGTGATTGTGGAGCCGATTGGCGTAGTTGGTGTCATTAGCCCATGGAATTTCCCGTTCCATCTAACGATGCGATCCGTAGTCGCAGCTCTTGCTTGCGGCAATGGCGTTGTTGTCAAACCGGCGGGCGATACACCTGTCACAGGCGGATTGTTGATTGCCAGTATTTTTGAGGAAGCCGGATTGCCTAAAGGGCTATTGAATGTGATTGCCGGCAAAGGATCAGAAATCGGAGATGACTTCGTCAAACATCCAATTCCGCAAATGATTTCTTTTACGGGATCAACGCCGGTCGGGAAACATATCGCTGAAGGCGCTGCAGAAGGAGTGAAGAAAACGGCTTTAGAACTCGGTGGCAATAATGTCATGATCGTATTAGAAGATGCTGATATTGAGAATGCCGTTGAATCCACACTCATGGGAAAATTCATGCATCAAGGACAAGTATGTGTCGCTTTGAATAGAGTATTGGTCCAAGAGTCGATAGCTGAACGGTTTACCAATCGCTTGATTGAAAGAGTCAAAGAATTAAAGTATGGAGATCCGGCTGATTCGAATACCCATGTGGGACCCATCATTAATCCTTCCCAAGTAGCAGGGATAAAAGAAAAAATAGACAAAAGTATTGAAGAAGGAGCTGTATTAGCTTACGGAGGCGAAATAAGCGGGAATCTAATACAGCCGACTGTCTTAACGAATGTTAAGAACACTATGACAGTCGCCAAAGAAGAAATCTTCGGGCCTGTTCTTCCTGTCATTACCTTCAAAGATGAGGAAGAAGCGATTTCCATGGCAAATGCCTATCCATATGGATTGTCCGGAGCGGTTCATTCAACCATTGAACATGGTGTAAGGGTGGCCCGAAAAGTCCATACAGGCATGATTCATGTAAATGATCAAAGCATTAATGATGAACCTCATATGCCGTTCGGCGGAGTGAAGCAATCAGGTTTGGGCCGCTTCAACGGAAAATGGGCCTTGGAAGAGTTCACAGATGTAAAATGGATTTCCATCCAGACAGGAAAAAGCGATTATAGCAACTTTCTATAAGAATAAATGAATTAAAAGGAGAATGGGAGTTTATGAATATTATCGTAATAGGCGCGAATGGCCAAATCGGCCGGGAAGCCGTCAAAAAATTAAAAGAGCAAGGACAGCATACTGTAAGGGCCGCTATCCGGAAAGAAAGCCAGAAAGACTATTTCCGGGACCTGGGAGTCGAAACGGTGATGTTAGACTTGGAATCTCCGCTCAAGGACATCACAGAAGCAATCAAGGGCAATCAAATCGTTGTCTTTACTGCTGGTTCTGGAGGAAGTACTGGAGCAGACAAAACATTATTGATTGATTTGGATGGCGCGGTTAAAACCATCGAAGCCGCTGAAAGCATCGGAGCAGAACAATTCATTATGGTATCCGCATACGGAGCGGATCAGCGGAGCACTTGGTCTGAAGCCATTAAACCATATTATGTAGCCAAATATTATGCGGATAAAGAATTGTTGGATAGCTCGTTGGCTTTTACAATCCTTCGGCCAACAGGTTTATCTAATGAAGAAGGGACTAGCAACATTTCCTTGGACAAGCCATCTAAGCAAATCCCACGACAAGACGTGGCGGCTGTCATCGCTGAATGTGCAGGCAATCCAAAAGCTTATCATAAATCGTTCAATTTATTTTCCGGAGATATGCCGATATCTTCTTTATTCAATCAGTGATCAGCACGAAAAGAGCCTCTTTCATGAAGAGGCTCTTTTTAGTATTCAATAATAATATTATGTAAACTAAAGGTCGAATGATTCTCTATGAAATATATTCAAACGGTTTAAATACGATTCAAATAATCATATAATATTTTTAGTATATTAATGGTTTGTTAATATTTTTTTCATATTTAGGGTATATGATTATCTCAGATAAAGAAATGAAGAAATGTTTCTATAATCAGGAGGTTTGAATCATGAATCATTCCAATGATAATGATCCACGCAAAATGAATGTAAATGATGACAATATAAATAATGAAACGAATGATGACGTAAATGAAAGCGGTCGATTCGATGAAAGGGAGGCCGTTGAGCAATCTTCTACATATAGAGAAGCCGACAACAGCTATACATCAGCACGGAGCATGCAAGATGAAGAAAATCAAGAGGAACCATTCATCCCTATTTCGGATGAACAATACGAAAAACAGCGAAAGCGAAAGATGAAACCTAAAACGAAAGGTTTCCTTAGCACGGTTGCAGCAGGTGTAATCGGATCAGTTATTACTCTTTCAGTTATTCCGTTCACGGATTATCCCGATATGTTCCAAGGGGACCATTCAAGCAGCCAATCAGCCAGCCAAGATGCACAGGTTGAAACAAAGCCGATGAAAGTAACACAAACTTCTACCGCGAAGGCATCTATTGCCGATATGGTTGAAAAAGCGTCTCCAGCCATTGTCGGAGTTGTCAACATGCAAAGACAACAGCAGAGCTTTGGATCCTTCTTCCGTGGAAGCGAGCAGCAATCAAATGCCGATGGCGAGGAAATAGAAAGCGGTTCGGGTTCAGGCGTCATTTTTAAAAAGGAAGGCAATTACGCCTATATCGTGACCAATAATCACGTCATTGAAGGTGCCTCGAAGATTGAAGTTGCCTTGGCTGACGGCAAACAGACTACTGCTGAATTAATCGGTGCAGATGCCCTCAGTGATTTAGCTGTCCTAAAAATACCTTCAAAATACGTAACCTCTGTTTTGGAGTTTGCTGATTCAAGTGCATTGCGTGCAGGCGATGAAGTGATTGCCATTGGAAATCCGCTCGGCCTTGATTTATCAAGAACGGTAACTCAAGGGATTGTCAGCGCCGTCAATCGATCTGTTGCCGTGAATACATCCGCCGGTGAGTGGAACTTAAATGTAATCCAAACCGATGCGGCCATTAACCCTGGGAACAGTGGTGGAGCCCTGCTGAATCCAAGCGGCCAAGTGGTCGGCATCAACTCTTTGAAAATTTCTGAAAACGGCGTGGAAGGCCTTGGATTCGCTATTCCAAGCAATGAATTGGTGCCGATTGTGAACGAAATTATCGAGACAGGCCAAGTGCAACGTGTTTATTTGGGAGTAGGTTTGGCCTCCATTGATGAAATACCAGAAATGTATCTGCAGGACCTTCCTAAGAGTGTTGACGGCGGTGTGATTGTAACAAATATCGACAAAGACTCCGCCGCCTATCGAGCAGGATTAAAAGTACAGGACGTTATTGTAGCCATTAATGATATGAAAGTGAAGAGTCCAACGGAGCTTCGCCAGTATCTGTATTCAAAACTAAAAGTTGGAGATCGAGCAACAATCAAATTTTACCGGGACGGACAGTTAAAAACAGCGACCGTCACTTTAACAAGCACAGCCAGCAAATCGGCTAACTGATCACAGTGGCTAAAAAGAATAAAAACAACAGCACGATCCTCCGACTAAATTTACTTTTTGTTACCGTATTTATCTTATTTTCGGCCATCATCCTTCGCTTAGGATTTATCCAGATTGTCAAAGGTGATGAATTCCTCGAAAAAAGCAACGCAGTAACTAAAACAACCTATAAATGGAATGCCCCTCGCGGTAAAATATATGACCGCGGGGGTAATGTGCTTGTGGAAAACGAGCCTATTTATACACTGACCTATTCAGAAGCGGACGATACGTCCAAAACGGATACATTGGAGACAGCAAAAAAGCTGTCCTCCATGCTGACGATCGACACGTCCAAAGTGCGCGACCGCGATAAAAAGGACTATTGGATCCTTCTTCATCCGGAAGAGGCGCAAAAAAAGGTGTCAGATAAAGAACGTGAAGGTAAAGACGACAAAGAGCAGTATCATATGCTGCTTGACCGGATAACAGATGAAGATATCGCTTCCATCACGCCAAAAGAAATGCAGATTTATACGATTAAAAGCAAAATGGACCAAGACCACGCAGGAGTCAACCGCATTAAAGAGGGATTGACCGATCAAGAAATCGCAGTGGTGAACGAACATCTGGATGAATTGCCAGGCATCGATGTTAAGCTTGATTCCAAGCGTAAGTATAAACATGGCGACACTTTCAAGCAAATCTTTGGCAAAGTCGCAGCCATACCATTGGAAAAAGCGGATGAATATAAAAAACAAGGATACGACATGGATGATAATGTCGGCAAAAGCTTCCTTGAGTTACAATATGAATCCATCCTGCAAGGAACAAAAGAGAAACAAACATTCGAAAAGAACAGTTCTGGTGAACTAACCGGTAGCTCAAAGAAAACCGAAGGCAGTACCGGAAAAGATGTTCTTTTGACCATCGACATGGACCTCCAGAAGAAGGTAGATTCGATTGTGGAAAGTGAGTTGCGCAAAGAGCCGAGTGCTAAAGGCGCATACGTTGTCCTGATGAATCCAAAAACAGGGGAAGTCCTGTCCTTATCAGGCAAAAGCCGCAATGATGGCAAAATAGAAGATGAAACATATGGAACACTGCAAAACTCTTATGAGATGGGTTCTACAGTCAAGGGAGCGACCCTGCTAACCGGCTATAACACTGGCGCTATCAAGCCAGGCCAAATATTCTTGGACGCTCCGGTGAAATTAAGCGGGACTCCTGTTAAGAAATCATGGACCAATATGGGTTATATCAATGATTTAACCGCATTGGAACGCTCTTCAAATGTATATATGTTCCATGTTGCCATGAAAATCGGCCATTATAATTATGACACAAGATCAGGCTTTAAAAATCCGGAAGAAGCCTATGACAAAATGAGAAAGCATTTTGCTCAGTTCGGATTAGGCGTCAAAACGGGCATCGATCTTCCGAATGAAGCGACCGGTTATAATGGCGGAGTGCAACGATTAGGGAACCTGATGGACTTTGCAATCGGCCAGTTCGATACCTATACGCCGCTTCAATTGGCGCAATATGTGTCAACCATCGCTAATGACGGCAAACGGATGCAGCCTCATTTACTGAAGGAGGTTCGTGAGCCTTCCCACGAAACCGGTAAAGACGCTAAAACGATTTCAACATTTGAGCCAGTCATGTTGAATAAACTGCCGATGTCAGAGAGCCAAATTAAACGTGTACAGGAAGGTTTCCATTTGGTTATGCACGGCAGCCAAGGTACAGCAACCTCATCTTTTCAATCGGCCTCATATGACCCAGCCGGGAAAACAGGTACAGCCCAAGTCAGCAATGGCCGTGGCGGTTACAACTACAATCTAACGCTGGTCGGCTATGCACCATTCAAAAATCCGGAAATATCCATGGCTGTTGTGGTGAATAATATCAATAGTTCATCAAGCGTTATCAATAAGAATATCGGCCGCCAGGTTATGGACGCTTATTTTGAAGGCAAAGAAAAACAAAAGAAGGCTGAGCCATTAAGTGAATAACGTAATCATATCCAAAAAAATCGCAGCGGAATATCGTTGCGATTTTTTTTAGTAGGGATACAATCAATTTTTCTGTACACATAGGAATTTTCTCTGATATAGCGAAACTTTGATAAGATGGTTTTTTTTAGTGGCGCTTGATCTGCCAATTATATTTTATGGTTACACTCATGTTTGAGCGGGAGTCTTAGCACCAGTTAAAATGGGATAAAACGAACATTTTTTTAATGAACGGAATGTCAATAATGGAAGGAAAGAAATGGATGAGTATTCTTCTTTTTGCGGTCGTTCACTTATTAATAGGATTAGTAAAAACTTAAATTATGTCTTAAGTTATATAGGCCCCTTTTTAGTTAATGTATACTCTTTTCCCATTGTGTCAATTTGAGGCAGATCGTAGCTGATTCGTAAAAAAGAAAAGAAGCGAAAAAATAAAAGACTTCAGAGCTACTATCTACGAACAAAGCCCTTAGCAAAAAATGAATGAAGTGAATAAAAAAGACACATTCTATATGAGTACTACATTTTAATAGGAGGCTTTAAAATGCTACAAAATAAGGATAATGATCAGATTTCAAATACAGCTGGGGCTTTTCAATCGGATGGCCTAGATGTTGAATTTTCGCAAGAGCTCGCTGATCAGGATGATCTGGTTGCTCAAGAACGTTCAAAGGCCGCAGATCAAAGAGCCAAAGCAAGAAAAAATAATAGTCAGTAATATGTCTTTCACTAAAGCACAGTATGGTTGGTTAATCGTATACTGTGCTTTATTTGTCATTGGCGGTTCATTAAATGAAGCGTCTATTGTTTCCAAAGAAACCAAATAAAGATTGATCCCTTTTGAAGTAATCAAACGGAATGTCGACATAAGAAACCATGGATTTTACAACGCTAAATATTCCGACCGTTTTAAATATTTGCTATTTTGTTTTAAGCATGTTATTCTAAGAGAGAATTATTTTTGTTCGGTTTCAGATTGAAAATAAAATTTGTTTTTCGTCTAAGGTATTTGAGCAAGAGTAGTAATATATTGTGTGGGTAATACCCATACCAGGAGGCAACATTTATGGAACAAGGTAAAGTAAAATGGTTTAACGCAGACAAAGGTTTTGGATTCATCGAACGTGAAGATGGAGAAGACGTATTCGTCCATTTCTCAGCAATCCAAAGCGAAGGTTTCAAAACTTTAGACGAAGGACAAAGTGTAACGTTTGAAGTAGAACAAGGACAACGTGGCCCACAAGCTACAAATGTCCAAAAAGCTTAATAGTAGATTAGCTACTGATGAAAGGCCCTTTTAAAGGGTCTTTTTTTTTACTGTTTTATAAGTGAAAAACCCCATTCAATAATTGAATGGGGTCTACATGCAACAAAAACTGAAACAAAAGTAATTCAAAATGGTAGGTTAAGTATACCATAGTATATAAAGAATACCTAATCTAAGATTTGGAATATATAGTGAAAACAAACAACTTCGTTTAAAGCTAACAGAGACTTTAGCGCAAATAAGAAAAGAAAAAAAGTCAATGAATCTTTAGCCGTTTTCGTTTTTCTGTGTTTCCAGTCCCTTATCAAAAACATATACATACTGAAGAAAACCGTGTTAGATTAATAGTATAAAAGCGAAAATCTTATTGATTGATTGGGATGCTGAAAGGAGTTAATGCCTAGGCGCACAACAACCGGGTTTCCTGCGTCCCGGTGCAATTAAATAGAAAGGGTGGTGCAGCTTGGATCGAATAAAAACAGAAAAGGGGCCTTCAACGATTATTCTGCGCAAGCCCACGCTTGAAGATGCTGAAGAAATGATTTCCTTCTACAACAGAGTGGGAGGTGAGACGGATTTTCTTTCTTTCGGAAGAAACGAATATATCATTGCCCTGAATGAATTCAAATTTCATCTATCGGCGGTTCTGCGGTCCGTGCATTCGACAATCGTTTTGGCGGAAGTAGACGGAATGATCATCGGAATCGGTACAATTGACAGCTCTTCTAAGAAACGAATGAAGCATGTGGGGACACTAGGTATTGTCGTTGATTCCGTACATTGCAATAAAGGGGTGGGAACCAGCATAATGAAACATCTGATTTCATGGGCAGAAGGAAACCAGATTACGCGCCGCATTGAGCTGAAGGTTCGGGAAGATAATGAACGAGCCATCCATGTATACGAGAAATTCGGATTTCAGAAAGAAGGATTGCTGCGCGAGGATAATTGCATCAATGGGATCTATTACAATACCGTGATAATGGGGTTACTACTCTACTGAAGCCGAAGCAGCTTCAGTAGAGTATTTTCTGCTTGGATCGGTAAGGGACAAGCAGAACGGTAGTACCCAAAACAAATAAGAAAACGATAGTGGAGCCGCAGATTACGGTACTGGCTTTCTGGCGGATATATAGATCATCAATGGGCTCAATAGCCGCTGAATCGACCAAGGCCATCTTGTTGTTTTCTTGTGCTGCTTGCTGGAATGTGAGAGGTTCCTTCAATGAAGGCTTATTTATGCTCATATAATACTGGGTGAATTGATTGCTTAAAAAAGGCGTGATAAAAAAAGGCAGCATAAACGCTGTCCAAGTGATGATCGTTGCAACTGCAAGGCGTTTGCGGATATTCACTGTCTTTTTCATCCGGCGCAACAGTACAGATCTTTCATAAAGTCCTATGCATACATAAAGAGCGCCGCCTAATAGGATCAGGCCTTTCAGTTGCTTATTCGCTTGTTTTTCAACGTAAGCAACATCTTTTGTGAGTTGCTTATAGCGCGTATTCTCCTTTGATAGTGTGAGACTGCTATTATTTAAATCCTTCTCCGCCGTTTTCAGAAATTCATTTACTTCCTTCTCATCTTTCAATGTGTAGATGGCTTGGCTTATTTTATCGTTCTCGTGGCCATTGTTTAAATAAGCGGCATATGAGTAAGGAATGATGATTTTATTGGACAGATTGCCATCTGAGCCATCCAATCCTATTTTGGCGGGACGGAAGAAGCTTGTTGTATAAATGCCGACAACCTTTAAGGATAAAGCACGGTCGTTGCTTGTTGCACTTTCGATTTCTAGTTTACTGCCAAGCGTTAAGTTGTTGGCTTCAGCCAGTCTTCGCTCAATAAGGACAACTTCTTGATTGCTGTCCTTTTCTGTTAAATGCCGCCCTTTAACAAGAGAATGGTGTTGATCGGTAAAAGAGGGCATATATTCAGAAAAAGAAACACCTTCCACTTTCAATAAACCCGAGGCCTTTTGGTTGCTGGAAAGAAGGCGTTTTTCTCCAGCGTACTGGCCAGGCTCGCTTTGAGCAGTAATATTTGTAGCTTTGGCTTTAGCCATTACATAATAATTATGGTGTTTAACCTGGGGATACGATGCTATTTTATTTGCTGTTTTCAGGTCGATCCCTTTTTCTATTTCACGGTTATTCAGCATATAGGTAACCCCTACATGTTGTTTGGCTGTTTTTTTTGTTTGCTGCACAGCTGAAACCACATTAAGATAAGTAAATGTGCTGGCAAAAAGCAGCAAAAGGGCCAGCAGTTTAAGCAGCGTAAGCTTTTTATATCTGGCGATGTATAATACCGCTTGTTTAAAAGTATCCAAACCGTATTCTCCTTTAACTGTCATACATGTATCTAATAGCCCACGCTAGCAAGATTATCATCGAGTTATGAATAAACTATGAATGGCACATGACCAAACATGTAAAAAACATAGAAGTTTTATGCAGGATATTGATTAATGCCCTTTTTCGTTATAAGTTGAATACATATAAAGTAAAAATTGAATCGTTGGAGGTTTTCTTCATCCCTCTTTCTCCTGTTGAAGCGGGAGTCTAGCGTTAGTTGAATGGATCAAAATGAAAATGAACGGAAGAACAAGGAGATGTATGTATGAAAATATTGGTGATAGAAGATAACGAAAGCGTTTCTTCCATGATAGAGATGTTTTTTGCGAAAGAAGGAATTAAGGGAGTATTTATCGACAATGGAACAGAAGGCTATCAAGCCTACCAAAAAGGTAATTGGGATGCTTTGATTATTGATTGGATGCTGCCGGGGATGGATGGCGTGACAATCTGCCGCAAAATCCGCGAAGAGAAAAGCACTGTGCCGATTATCATGTTGACGGCCAAGGACTCCGAATCCGACCAAGTGCTCGGCTTGGAGATGGGTGCAGATGATTATGTGACAAAGCCTTTCAGCCCGCTTGCTTTGATGGCGCGCATAAAAGCGGTCACACGCCGCTACCACAGTGCGCAACCAAACGCGGACGAGAATAGAGATGTTCTGCAGACAGAGCATTTCAGGATCAATAGAAACACCCGTGAAGTGCTTTTGGATGGAGAGCCGGTAACGAATCTTACCCCAAAAGAATTTGAGCTGCTTTATTATTTTCTGCGCCACCCAAAACAGGTATTCACAAGAGAACAGCTGCTAGAACAGGTTTGGAGCTATCAATTTTATGGCGATGAACGCACTGTGGATGTCCACATCAAGCGGCTGCGGAAAAAAGTTGGTTCGACAAATCAGCCATTTTTCCATACTGTTTGGGGAGTGGGCTATAAATTTGACGAAACGCAGATAGACACAAATGAAAATTAAATATATCTACCAACAGATCATTTCGCATCTAAGTGTGATTATTGTTGCTTTCCTTATTTTAAGCCTGTTGTTCTCCCATTACATTAAAGGCCTGGTGTATGAAAACAAAGCGAATGAACTCATCTCATACGGCCATAATATTTTGAGCGATCTTACTTATTCGCCTGATGAATTTGCCGTTTTAAATAACTATAAGCAGGTATTGGATGGCAGAAAGATTTTTTATGGCATTTTTGATGAGAATCAACGGCTAATCTATCCTTCTGGCATCCGGATTATCATCAAAGACAGAGAATGGAATAAAATCAGAGCCGGTACAACCATCATTGCGAACGAAGACCAGCGCTTCGACCAGGAAGGCAACACGGTAGTGATTGTGCCTTATATACAGAATAACCAATTTGCGGGCGCAATCCTGTTGCGCTCCCCAATCAGCGGCTCGCGCGAAATGATCAACGAGATCAATAAATACCTTTTTTACACGGTGATCTTAGCGCTGATTATTTCCGTACTGTTAAGCTGGCTTCTGTCGACTTTTCATGTCAAACGGATTAAACGGATCCAGGAGGCGACTTCGACCGTAGCAGGCGGGGATTATTCGGTCCAAATACCTTCCTCCAATTTTGACGAAATCGGGGAATTGGCAGAGGATTTCAACTCGATGGTCAAAAAAATCAATCATTCGATGGAAGAAATTGATTCATTGGAAAACAGAAGAAGGCAATTTATGGCGGATGTCTCCCATGAATTGCGTACGCCATTGACGACGATAAGAGGTGTGATTGACGGCATCCGCAATAATATGATTCCGGAAGTGGAGAAAGAAAAAGGAATCAATCTTGTCAGCAAGGAAACAAACCGATTGATTCGATTGGTGAACGAAAACCTAGATTACGAAAAGATTCGTTCCAATCAAGTGAAAATCATCAAGGAAGATATTCAATTAAGCGAGTTTCTCGAAATCATCAAGGACCAGCTAGAATTTTTGGCAGAAGAGAAACAGGATGAAATCTTACTTGAAGTGGCAGACGATGTGTTTGTTCAAGCGGATTACGACAGGCTGACTCAGATCCTGATCAATATCACCAAAAATAGTATCCAATTTACCGAGAAAGGTTCCATTTGGCTTCGCGGATATATGGACCACGACCAAACAATTATTGAAATTGAAGATACCGGCATCGGAATTGACCCAAGCGAAATAAAAAATATTTGGCGCCGCTTCTACAAAGCGGACCTGTCGAGGACAACCAACCCGTATGGCGAATTCGGCTTAGGACTTTCCATTGTTCAGCAGCTTGTGTCCTTGCATCAGGGTGAAATCAATGTGGAAAGCACAAAAAATCATGGGACTAAGTTTACGATTACCCTCCCTTATCGAACGAAACAACACAAATAGTAATAATCAAAGAAGCATAGGTGAACCTACTCATCTGTGCTTCTTTTTCTTTCTCTCGATTGGCAATATTTTTCACAGGGAATTTTAAAGTTGTTAATAGTTTGTTCATAATTTCACGATAAACTGTTTGTATACCCTTTGATGGGATGAAAGTGCTGGAGGGAAATGAATGTTAGAAAAATTAAAAAGCAAAAAACTAATGGCCGTATTGCTGGTATTGATCATTGCTGCCGGAACGGCTATTACAGCTTATGCCATTGCTGCAAAGGACGTAGTAGCGACTGTAAACGGCGAAAAGATTACTAAAGATGATCTATATCAGGTGCTGTCTAAGCAATATGGCAGTTCTGTTATTAAAACGCTCATAAACAATAAAATCATCGAACAAGAAGCTGAAAAAGAAAACGTTAAAATTAATGAAAAAGATGTAAAAAAAGAGTTGAATAAGTTCATCGAGGAATACGGCGGTGAAGACACATTCAATGCTGCCCTAGAGCAAAGCGGCCTTACGCTTGCCGACTTTAAGACAGATATCCGTAATTATTTGAAAGTGAAAGAGATCCTGTCTCCAAAAATCAAGATTACCGATAAGGAAATGAAAGAATACTTCGAGGAGAATAAGGACGACTATAAGCAACCAGAACAAGTAGAAGCAAGCCATATCTTAGTGGATACGGAAGAAAAAGCAAAAGAAATCAAGGCGAAGTTGGATAAAGGAGAGGACTTTGCTACACTGGCAAAAGAAAACTCCACTGACACAGCATCTGCTGAAGATGGCGGCAAACTCGGTTATTTCGGCAAAGGTGAAATGACAGAGGAATTTGAAAAAGCGGCTTTTGCAATGAAATCCGGCGAAATAAGCGAGCCTGTCAAAACGGATTACGGTTACCATATTATTAAAGTAACGGGCAAGAAAGAAGAAAAAGAGGCTAATTTTAAAGACGTTAAAGACGAAATTAAAGAAGTGCTCTTTGATGAGAAACTAAATACGGAATACGCAACATGGCTTGAGAAGAAAAATAAGTCCTATAAAATTAAGAATACATTTGAATCGTAAACAAAAGGGTCCATCTAATGGGCCCTTTTCATATAGGCCTCTATAAATGATTTCCTTTTCTTGTAAGACAACATAATGAATATTTCGACATAATGTGTTATAATGGTTGGAAAGAGTCAAATTGGAACTCTAGGAGTTGTTGTCTATGCTTGAAAAAGATTATCTTACGTTGAAGAAAAGGGATTATCATTATTTATGCCAGAAAGAAGATAGACTTGTTGACTTGCAAACATACAAGCAATTAAAAAGACAATGGGGCATGACATATAAAACGAAGTACCAACAATAATACTTGCCAGCAGAAACGATCATTTTTTAATAGAAAGAAACCAAGCGGGGATATGGGTCCCTGTTTTTTTTATCCATTTTTTTATGATGGTATGAAAATTTTCTCGGTTTGTTCATAATTTGGACATATTTTCTGGACAAGCTATCTGGTGTAAGACATAAATTGATTTGGAGGCGTAAGGAATGATTCCAAAAAGAATAATGTTGGTTGTATGCACCCTATTGCTTGGAGGACTGTTGTCAGCTTCCCCTACGTTCGCTTTGTCTAACGAAAAGGAAGAGTGCCGCTGCAAAGAAGGACATAAGCCGAACGAAGCGATGCTGAAAGAAAGGGCAAAATCCCTTGGTATCACTACCGAAGGGAAATCTGCAGATGAACTGCGTAAGGAAATCTTTAAACGGCGGATCTATCAAGAAGCGAAAACATATCATATTTCTGCGGCAAACAAGTCGTTGGAAGAGTTGGCTAAAGAAGTGCATGAAAAACGATTGGCACAATTAGCTGCCAAATATGGAATAACCGCCAAAGGAAAAACAAGGTTCGAGCTGGCAAATGAAGTCCGCAAAGCCCAAATGATGGATCTGGCGAAACAACTGCATATCGAGACAGCGGATAAAGATTTCAAAACGGTTAGTAAAGAAGTGAGGGACGCATTGACCATCCAATCAGCTAAAAAACTTGGGATTGATGTGAAAGGAAAAGATAGTAAGGCGTTATTTGAAGAAATCATGGAAAATCATGTCCAGCAAGCGCAGAAGCTGCATATTTACCCGTTCGCTGAAGATCAGCCGCATTTTTTCCAGGAGCATAGAGGGCATCATAGACATTGTGGCTCTAAAAAAGAATAATCTTATATGAAAGCACCATTCTCGAAAAGAGAGCGGTGCTTTTAATTTGAATCAGATTCGTCAAAATTGAATAAGTCATAGGTTTCCGGCATTTGTGATGCCCCTTCATATACATGCTCAAGTCTGCGCCGATTAAGATCTTTAAATTCATCTTGCAAAAAGACAGCCTGCTCATGGCTCATCTCTAGCGTAATTTCATTGCCGGAATCGTCAACGGCTTTCATTAGAACATAACTTTCTATTGCTTCCGGAAGGGTCACATTACTTAGCGTGATTTTCATATCTTGGATTTCAAAACGTACTTTCATTTGTCTTCTCCCATCTGCTGGTATCATGTGTATAACTTTATACTACAGCAATAGAAGGGAAAGTTCAAAGTATTGCAGGCGGCGTGCTAATGCAATGAATGCACGCCCGATTAGGCTTAGATAAGACATATTTCTATATCTAATCCCATACTTTTATCATAAAAAGGCTGTATGTGTGGCAAAAGTACAAGGCCTTTGTAGAAAATAGTAAAACTATTCGTTATTTATTGAAAAATAGAAATGTAATTCCTAGACTATAATTAATATAGTGTAGCTGATGGTAAACAAATGATACTAATAAAGGAGTGATCAGCATGAAGGTTTTTTTGAATAAAGGACAAACAGCAGTAAAATCTTTAACTGATCAAAAAATGAAATTGTATGAGGAAATAAAAATCAGCCAACAACACACAGAACTATTTCTAAGAAGATACCTTCAATATAAAAAGAAACTTCAATTCATCATGGGGAAGGAAGATGTGGAGGATGAACGGCTTTTGCTCTTAAAGAAACAATATGAACAATCAGCATTTGAAACAGGTGAGCTTGTTGAACGAAATACCCTGTTGATAGAGGCCGTTCAAAAACAGATTGTGGATGGAATGGCTCTCTATTCACATACTCAAAAGAAGCCGCTGAGTGAATATTTAACCAGATTGACCTCCCCTATATTTAATGGTGACTAATTCACATCAAATATAGGGATTGAGAGCTATGAATAGTTAAACGGCGCTGTTTTTACCGGCTTTTTCGTTCGTGCCATTCAGTCAAAAGGCGATCAGTATACACCGGAAAGGAAAAACTATTATTTGCAACTGTCTGCTAAGTATTATAGGAAAGCAGAGGATCATATCGTCAAGCATTACTAAAAAGGATGGCCGATTAAATAGCCATCCTTTTTGTATTCCTTTATTTTTTCTCAAGGAGAGATGAAATCACTTTTGCCGCTTGGGCTCTGGTTGCGATAGAAGCTGGCTGGAATTTGCCATTTGTATGGCCTGTTAATATCCCAAGTTCATACGCTGCATCAATCGCTGCTACAAATCGTTTGTTTATTTTCTTTTGGTCTTTATAGGTTGTATGTTTCTTGGCTGTATAGGCTTTGCCTGTTTGTTTTTTGTAGGCAGCCATAACCAATTGCGCCATTTGTTCGCGCGTAATGCCGTCTTTGGCTTTAAAAGCAGCCGGTGTTAAACTGGTTAATCCGTTTTTGTAAGCCAATTCGATTTCTTTTTCCACTGTCAGTGTACCGTCGCTCAAGCCTAGCGCACGCGTCAGCATGGCAGCAAATTGGCCTCTTGTTAATCTTTCATTCACGCCAAATGTGCCATCGGCTTTTCCGCTGATAATATGTTTGGAGACTAATTGATCGATATAAGGTTTAGCCCAATATCCAGCCGGAACATCTGTAAACGTAAGCGCAGGCTCGGGTACTGGAGTCGGTGTTGGTTCTGGTGCCGGGGTTGTTTCAGCCGCTTTGCTCAAATCTAGTTTAAAGATGCCGAATCCTTTGTCATCTGTTTGGCCGGTGTAGGATATATTGTTTGTCTCTTTGGCATAGGTTTCTGCTTTAGGGCTTGTTGTAAATGTGACATTCACCGGTTCTTTGATCGGCGCAATGGACCAGTTATTGTCGGCAGACGGATTGATTTCGCCTTTTTCAGCAATATAATCCATCAGGATCTGTCTGTTTTCATCAGCGGAATCAATGATGATCTTGCTGCCGTTCACGCCAGGGAAGTTGCCGCCGCCAGTTGCACGGTAGTTATTCGTTACGACAATGAAATCCTGGTCTGGATCAATCGCTTTGCCGTTGTATTGCAAATGAACGATCCGGCTGGAGTTAGCGTCATTGATTTTGCCGTCTGGCTTGTATTTGGCCGGTTTGGTGACATCGACCTGATAAGTGACACCATCGATGACGTCAAAGTTAAATACATAGAAGGACGGATTTAATAAAGGTTGTTCTTCTGTTTTCGCAGGATCGATCGTATTGAATTTGCCGGCAGACATCTCCAGCCATTCTTTAACGGTAGAACCTTTGACAAGGATTGCTTTCAACGTATTGTCATATAGGTACAGATCTCCGGCACTGCGGATGGTGATATCGCCTTTTTGGATTTCTGTGTATTCTTCCACGCCGTTGCGCCCTGCTTTAAATGGAGCGCCAACTGATAGGATCGGTGTGTCTTTGTATTGCGGCGCAAAAGATTGAATATGTTTTTCGGCATACCATTTCTGTGCTGCCGTTACGACTTGGATGGAAGGGTCATCCTGTACCAATCCGAAATAGCTATGGATTGGAGCGGTAGTTGTCCCCAGTTTCCCATTTGTGTAAGCGATTACTTCGTCGCTATCTGCTTTAATGCTTTCAGCAAGAGCGCTGTCCACTTCAGCGACTGGTTTTTTGGCAGCATTGTCGTAGATTTGTTTCGTGCTGGATTTGGAATCTACTACTTTCCATTTGCCATCCACTTGCTGCAATGTCAAATCAATCAAGCCAAGTTTCTCGCCAGCTACCCCTGCTTGGACAGCAGGAACGCCATTGATGGTCCCTTTGACATTATCAAGGCTTGGGTCGGTCTTGCCTTCTTTGTCTTTGAAAATGCTATTCAATGACTTTTCATCGCCGGTAGGGAATATTTGATGCGTATGGGAGAATGTAATCGCATCGATTCCCTCGACCTTACTTAAAGGAAGGACAGCATCCTCGTCCATATTATTGGCTTCAGCGGCAGCATTAAAGCCTGAATGTGCCATGGCAATAACGATATCGGCGCCTTCAGCTTTCATTTGCGGTACGAATTTCTGGGCGGTGGCTACAATATCCTTGGAAATGGCTTTGCCTTCTAGATTCGCTTTGTCCCAATTGGTGATCTGCGGTGCAACAAGGCCGAGGTATCCGATTTTCAAAGTGGCTTCTTTGCCGTTTTCATCTGTTACTTTCTTTTCGACAATTTGATAGGGAGTGAAGACATTTTTGTCATTGTCGGGATTATCATCTTTATCATCTACGTAAACGTTTGCATTTACATGCGGGAAAGTAGCGTCATTATACACTTCTTCTAAATAATCCAAACCAAAGTTGAATTCATGGTTGCCGAGGTTGGCCATATCGTATTTCATGCCGTTCATGACTTTGATGACGGGATGTACTTCGCCCTTTTTGACCGGTTTAATCTTTGAAAAATAATTGCCTAGCGGCGTTCCTTGGATTGTATCGCCGTTATCCACCAATACAGTGTTTTTCACTTCAGCGCGTGCTTCTTTGACAAGGGTAGCTGTTTTGGTCAAACCGACTTTGTCATTTGCTTCCCCTTTATAATAATCGTATGGAAGCAGGTTCGTATGTGTATCCGTTGTTTCCATGATCCGCAATTTGACTGTTTGAGGCTTCATGACATCCGCATAGGTGATAGATGGGGCAGCTTGTGGGATGACAATGCCCAGGGCGACCGCCGCGGAGACAATTGCTTTCTTTTTTGCATTCATTTTCTTCAAGATCATTCCTCCTAAATAAGCATGATATGTATGATTGCTGCCAAAATATTGTATACCAACCAAAAAATAATAGAAAGATATTTTAGAAAAAATTCATACATTTCGCTATTTAAAGGCATCAAAAAAGGCACCGTAAACGGTGCCTTTCTGATCGAATTTGAGGCGATAGAATGCGCGCCACATCGCACATTTCCTTAAAGGAATATCTATCGGCTTACACAATTAGCTCATCGCTCCGCTACTATATCACAATAAAAGAAAAAAGGCAATCCCAGGCACTGCTAGACCAGCGATAGCACTATTTATATTTTTCAAAAAATATTGTAGATATCTATTTTTTGCACTATCATAATAGTGTTTGTTACGGATTTTAGGTCTATTGGGGGAAATTTATGATCAAACGCTTTTTTTCTTATTACAAACCATATAAAACGTTATTCGCCATTGATTTTACTTGCGCCGTGTTCGCGGCTGTTTTGGAGCTGGCATTCCCGGTCGCTGTTAATAAGGTGATCGATGATTTGCTTCCGAGTAATGATTGGGGGTTGATTTTGACTGCCGGAGCAGCGTTGTTGGCTTTTTACATCCTAAATACTTTCATGCAATATATTGTGACCTATTGGGGCCATATGCTGGGGGTAAATATCGAAACGGATATGCGCAGGGATTTATTTACCCATATGCAGAAACAGCCATTTGCTTTTTATGATAAGAATCGGACCGGTAAGTTAATGTCCCGGCTGACAACCGACCTCTTCGAAATCGGGGAAGTGGCACACCATGGCCCGGAGGATCTGTTCATTGCCGTCATGTCGCTTTTCGGCGCTTTTGCCCTTATGCTTACGATTAATGTAAAACTTGCATTGGCGACTTTTTTTCTTGTCCCTATCCTAACGGTATTAATCATATTCTTCAATAAAAAAATGACAGGAGTCAACACAACTATATTCCAGAATCTCGGTGAGTTCAATGCTGGCGTGGAAAATGCTGTAAGCGGCATAAGGGTTGTTCAAGCCTTTGCCAATGAAAATTATGAAAAAGAACGCTTCGCCGCTTTAAACGGCACATACAGAAATGCTAAGTTATTATTCTATAAAGTGATGGGAGCTTCTTTTTCGTTCAATTACTTCCTGATGAGACTGATCACGTTATTCGCGCTATTATTCGGTGCTTATTTCACGATCCATAACCAACTAAGTTATGGAGAGTTTATCGGATTCATTTTGTTGACCAATGTGTTTATGCGCCCGATTGAGAAAATAAATGCCGTCATCGAAAGTTATCCGAAAGGCATTGCTGGCTTCAAACGCTTTATTGAAATACTTGATACGCCGCCAGCCATTGTCGATAAGCCTGATGCTGTCGACGTGATAAGCTTGAACGGAATGATTGAGTATCAAAATGTCACGTTTGGTTATGAAGCTGACCGTCCTGTCTTGAACAATATCAACCTGCATATCGAGGCAGGGGAAACCATTGCCTTTGTCGGGCCGTCGGGGGCCGGAAAATCAACCATCTGCAATTTGCTGCCGCGCTTTTATGATGTGCAGAGCGGCACGATTTCCATTGATGGGTTGCCGATACAGGACATGACGCTGGATTCTCTCCGCAGGCAAATAGGGGTTGTCCAGCAAGATGTTTTTCTATTCGCGGGAACGATACGGGAAAATGTCCAGTATGGAAAACTAGATGCGACCGAAGAAGAAATAAAACGCGCTGTTTCGATGGCGCATTTGGATGATGTCATTCAAAAATTGCCGAAGGGATTGGATACGGTCATCGGTGAAAGAGGTGTCACCTTATCTGGAGGGCAGAAACAGCGGCTTGCCATCGCCAGAATGTTTTTGAAGGACCCTTCGATCTTAATCCTTGATGAAGCCACATCCGCTTTGGATACAGAAACCGAATGGCTGATCCAGCAATCGCTGAATGAACTGGCAAAAGGCCGTACGACATTGATTATCGCCCATCGGCTTGCCACCATTAGACACGCGGACAGAATTATTGTTATTGACGAAGACGGGATTGCGGAAGAAGGCACCCACCAGGAATTGATGGACCGTCATGGCGTGTACACCAAACTGAATGAAGCCCAGTTTTCTCTCTACTGAACAAAAGCCGTTATACGCAGAGAAAGGCGTATGGCGGTTTTTGTTTTTAGCCCCCAAAACGAGAACGTAGACGAAGCAGCGGGGCATTTTAAGGTTAAGCCCTTAAAAGGAAAAGGTTTAGGCTTTCATTTCAGTGCAATTATTAAAAGAGAAGGCAGATGCAATCGGGGGAGAGGTGTATATGGAGAAATTTAAAAAGTATGCCAAGGTGATCATACCTATTCTAGTGATTGGTTTTGTTGTTTATCGCTCAGGCACAGCATTAAAATCAATCTCGTTAAAGGAAGCCCTACATACGTTGAAAAGTTTAAGTACGTTTGATACGTTTTTCATTATTATGTATGGGTTGGTCGCCCAATTGAGCTTGTCTTTATATGACTTGGTCTTGGTGAAAGCGATGAAGCTGGAGATCCCTTCTAAAAAGTATCTGCGGACAGGATTCATAGCCAGCAGCATGAATTCGATCATTGGCTTTGGCGGCCTTGCAGGCGCTAGCCTGCGGCATGTGACATACCGCAATTATACGAGCGACCATAAAACATTGCTGCAGAATATCACTTGGATGACATCCGCTTCGTTAAGCGGATTGGCTTTCCTAGCCATATTGGTTGTAGTGCAAGTTTTCCCATCCATGAAGTTTTTGGGGGATAAACCGTGGATCTGGCTCGTTGTCATCGGCATGGCCTGCTTTTTGCCGGGTTACTTCCTGCTCACATACATAAGGGCTAGAACGAGAAAAGACATGGATCGTTCAACCTTGCGGCAATTTTTTAGAATGAATACTTTTTTTTCAGTCGCGTCCCTTATCGAATGGTTATTTGCTGCTGTCGTTGTGTTGATTTTACTGTTTATGCTCGGCATTGATATCCATTTGCCGACTGCCATGGGCATTTATGTGATTTCCTCTATCATTGGCGTCGTCAGTTTCGTGCCCGGAGGGTTTGGCTCATTCGATCTAACCTTTTTGCTGGGTATGAGCTTCTATGGAGTACCGGAATCGGAGACGCTGACTGTCCTGCTGATGTACCGAATCGTCTATTACATCATCCCATTCTTGCTGTCTCTGTTCATGGCAGTGCTTGATCTAACAGGGGCGACCATCAAAAAGATAGAGGATAAGCCCTTTATCGGTCCCGCCATTGAGACGTCGGGCGTCTTATGGTCCATCTATCGTGATATTTTATCCAAGGCAGGATATTGGGCACTGAGCATACTGGTGCTTTATGCCGCTTGGCTCAACTTAACATCCGTCTTTCTCGTGCCGGTTGACGAGCGGATTTTTTCAGTCGGCGTGTTTGATTTCTGCAGTGATGTGATCCTCATGTGTGCAATCATTCTCATTCTGCATGTAAAAGGGATTTATCACCGGACCAAAAAATCGTTTATCTATGTAGGAACGGCACTTGCCCTTTCGATCGTTGCCCATTTGCTGAAGTCGTTGGATTTTCATGAGTCTTTGGTGTTGGCTGTCGTTTTGGGTGTAATGGTCGCTGTCAGAAAACAATTCCAGGTGGAAGATATGATCGTGTCCTTTTTCTATTACATTTGGAACACGGTCCTCGTTGTCTTTATCTTGGCGGGATACTTCATGGCAGGGACGGCTTTATCGACTTTAGATCAGCCAGACAATCTCCGGACATTCGACTCCGTTTTAGGGTCCACCGTCTTTAGCGCCATTTTTATCCCTCTTGTCATGTTTGCTGGCACCTATCTCTTCAACCGGTTCCGCAAGAAGGAAATCGGCATGGCTTTCAACCGCGATACATTCAACGGTTTTCTCCGGACCCATAAGGGAAGTTCACTGGCCCATCTTGGTTATATGGGGGATAAACGCATGTTTTTTTCCAGCGATGGACAAGCGCTCATTTTATTCAGGAAATACAAAAACCGTTTAATTGTGCTGGGCGATCCAAGCGGCAGCAAGGCTTCTTTTTCGCTCGTTTTGAACGAATTCATGAAGGCAGCGAATCGTTTAGGGTATGTGGCTGTCTTTTACCAAATCGACCAATCGTATATGCATCTTTACCACGACTTTGGTTACCGTTTTTTCAAATTGGGGGAAGAAGCCTATGTCGACCTGGATACCTTTGTGTTGACCGAAGATAAAAAAGCGGAGCTTAAGGCTAATGTTCAGCGGTTCGAGAGTGAAGGCTACCAGTTTGAGGTGGTAAACCAGGTAAATGACATGCAATATGAGGAAATCAAACAGATATCGGATGAATGGCTGGGCAAGCGGAAAGAAAAAGGGTTTTCAATCGGGGAATTCCAACAGGCCTATATTCAGGAAGCGCCGATGGCCATTTTCCGCGACCAAGAAGGAAAGGCAGTCGCCTTTGCGACCATTATGCCGATGTATCAGGAGAAAAAGATTTCAATCGATTTGATGCGCTATCTGCCTGATGCTCCTGAAGGGACAATGGAGGCCATGTTTACTTATTTGTTGGGCTATGCCCAAAAACAAGGGTACAGGCAATTTAATCTGGGGATGGCGCCCCTGTCGAATGTCGGAACGCAAAACGAGGCATTCTTTGCTGAACGGATAGCTGCAGCTGTATTTAACAATATTCAGTATATGTACAGTTTCAGCGGTCTGCGCAAGTTCAAGGAGAAGTACCATCCAGTTTGGCATGGCAAATACTTAGCTTATCGGAAAAACAAAACATTGGTTGCCTCCATGATTATGGTGACAAGAATAATTCGTAAAGGGAACGGATCAAGGGAAAAGAAGAACGAATCCAACGTCTTCCCACATTCAGGACGCTCTCTTTCTGATTGATTTTTCATAGGCTGCTATGGCTTTTACTCGTAAAATATGATAGCATTTAACTTTACACATACAGAGGAAGTGAATGAACGTGATTAAAATTGAAATTCCTAATCCGGATGTAACAATTACACAACGTAAACAAATCCGTACAAAAGACGAGCCAATTATCAAAGATATTTATGGGTTTATTGATTTTCATAAAATCCCGCGTGATAAAGGCGGAATCTTCATGTTTTACAATATTCATGATGAGCTTCTTTTCGTCGGAAAAGCCCGCAAACTAAGACAGCGAATCAAAAAGCATTTTGAAGATTCAGTTTCGCCGATGAAGAACCACCGCGATGAAGTCTACACGATCGATGTTTGCATTGTAAATGATCCGATGGAGCGCGATATTTATGAAACGTATTTGATCAATACATTAGATGCCAAATATAATGTGGACAAAAAGTTCAAATAACCGTATAGCAATCAAAGCAGAGCTCTTTGCATATTGTGCAAGGGGCTCTTTTCGTTGCGCAAAAATTCATGTATGATATGGAAGATTATACTAATCTGATAAGTGAAATAAATAGGAGGGAACCCAATGGATAAGCAGCGTCTTCACCCGCTTGTATATGGAGTCATCATCGGTACTTTTTTCTCCCGGCTTTCCTCCTCGATGAGCATGCCTTTCTTAGCGGTCTATCTGACGGTTGCTAAAGGAATTTCTCCGGGGATCACCGGTATGATTATTGGGATAAGTGCGTTGGTGGGCGTATTAACGGGATTTATTGGCGGGCATCTGTCCGACCGGTACGGAAGAAAAACCATCATGCTGGCATCACTCGCCGTCTGGATTGCCGTTTTTTGCGGATTTGCCTTTGCAGACAGCATTCCGGCGTTCTTTATCTGCAATGCGCTAAACGGCGCCTGCAAGTCTTTTTTTGAACCATCCTCAAGAGCGTTAATGTCTGATTATACCCGGAAAGAAAATAAATTAAAGGTGTTCAATCTGCGTTATACGGCGATCAATATAGGAGTAGTCGCCGGACCGTTAATCGGGCTGCAGCTGGGTAAGTCTTCCTTAACCGTCCCGTTCTTGGTGACAGCGGCCATCTATACATTATACGGTCTAGCTTTAATCATGTTGTTCGCCCGCTTTGAACAAAACCGATCAAACCCAGGGCAAACGGCCGTCATTAAACCATCTTCCTTTAAGCAATCAATCGGCCTGGTCGGCAAGGATATGGTATTGCTTTTTACGCTTTTGGGCATGATCTGCGGCAATATCGGATATTCCCAGTTTTCCTCTACGCTGCCGCAGTATTTAGCAAGCTCGGACGCCTTTTTGGACGGTGTGAAGTTGTATGGCTATATGATGAGTTTGAATGCAGTCACCGTCCTCATTTTACAATATCCGTTGCTGCATATCGGCAAGAAATTCTCGGCATTAGTGTCTATCTTTTGCGGCATAGCATTAACGGGCTTTAGCCTATTCGGGTTGTCTTTCATTTCGCATACATGGAGCTTAGTTGTGTGCACCATTGTCTTTACAGCCGGAGAAATTCTTATTTTTACGATGACTGACTTTTTCGTTGACGAAATCGCACCAGCGGAAACCAAAGGCCTTTATTTTGGCGCTCTAAGCTTCACATCCATCGGGCAAGTAATCGGACCAAGTTTTGGCGGTTTTCTGTTAACGCTGTTAGTAGGTACTGGCCAATCCTATGCCTTTATCTGCATGGGCTTCGTTACGCTGCTTGGTTGTTATTTTATTGTACAGGCGAGAAAAAAGATCTTGCAGATAGCGGAGGTTCGCCATGAGCATTTATCGAATTGAAAAAGACCAACGAATTGGGGATGAGGCCATGGACTTGCTGTTGTTGGCTGACCCCTCAGAAGAAATGATTCAATCATACGTAACCGGGAGTACTGTTTTCCAATTAAGGGTCGGCAATGAATTGGCCGGAATCGCTGTTTGTAAGGAGATGACAGCTGATTCCCTTGAAATAAAGAACATAGCTGTCGGAGAAAAACACCAAAAGAAAGGCTATGGAAGAGCCCTATTGGAGGCATGTATTGAGTACGGCAAGCAATCTCCTTATATGTATCTATCTATTGCAACAGGCAATTCAAGCAAGCATCAAATTGCTTTATATGAATCATGCGGCTTTTTGATCCATCATATAGAAAAGGATTATTTCATTAAACATTACCCGGAACCCATTTATGAAAACGGCATTCAGTGCTGCGATAAGGTCGTACTGAGACGGCATATTTGAGCCGTCGTCAATAAAAGACGCCGCTTCAGCAATAGTCTTATGCCAACACAGGGGAAATACTTATTTTAAAAGCGGGAGATACGGCTTTGGTTTGCAGATGAAAAGGAATCAGTGTACTCAATGGACAGAATGGCAACCTATGCGTTTATGAAAAACGATAAAGGCAAATGGCTATGAGCGATTGATCATTCTTATGGTACAGACTTTGTCGCGGGCAAATAGGTGGAAAAACGATGATCATCCATATAAAGTTGATACCAAGAAAAGAAATAGAAAGACTTAGAATTTTTCTGTAGCGGAAGGATGATCGATATGTTTTTTTACCGGAACGAAGAAGAACACTCATTTTTGCAAGAACTCGAGCACACGGCTGAAAAATTTGCCGCCCGCGCCCGCCATTATGATGAAACACGGTCTTTTCATAAAGAGGATATTGAAGATTTAATCAAAATAGGATATACAAAGTCGACCCTGCCTGTTGCTTATGGCGGCAAAGGCTTGGGTGTCTATACGTATTTGCTGGCACAGGAAACGATTGCCCAGTATTCCGGGCCAACCGCTTTGGCGATCGGCTGGCATTGCGGGATTCTTTTGGAGCTTCAAGATCCTAAGAGAAAGTGGGATAAGGATGTCCTTGCAAAGCTCTTCACAAAGGTTAGCAACGGCGCTTTAATCAACCGTGCTGCTTCGGAACCGCAGACTGGCAGCCCGACCAGAGGGGGCAGACCGGCAACTACCGCCATCATGGAAAATGGGAAATGGGTGATCACCGGCAAAAAGACATATACCTCATTGGCGCCGGCGCTCGATCTGTTCCTTGTCAGTGCCTGGATTCCTTCACAGGAAAAAGTCGGCTGGTTTTTAATAGATAGCGAAGCTAAAGGTGTTTCGATTAATTACACCTGGAATGTAATGAGTATGCAAGGGACCGGAAGTGAAGATTTAATCTTAGATCGAGTGTCCGTAGAGGAAAAATACTTGGTGGAATATGCAGAGAAAGGCACAATGTATGACTCAAGCTGGCTGTTGCATATCCCTGCCTGTTATATTGGAATCGCCAAGGCAGCGGCAGACGAAGCGGTAAAGTTTGCCGCCCATTATTCCCCCAACAGCATACAGGGAACCATCAGCGATTTGCCGAATGTTCAAGCTAAGATCGGCAATATGCAATTGGAACTCCTGCAGAGCCGCCATTTCTTATATAGCGTAGCCGCCCAGTGGGAACAGCAACCTGCGCATAGAAAGCAATTAAGGCTGCAACTTGGAGCGGTTAAGACAGCTGTTACAAACCAAAGCATCTCGATTGTCGATCAGGCCATGAGAATTGTAGGGGCTCAGAGCCTGCAAATGACCAATCCGCTGCAACGCTATTATAGGGATGTTAGGGCAGGCCTGCATAATCCCCCTATGGACGACATGGTTATACAGGGATTGGCTCTCCAGCGCATCCAGGAAATGAAAAAAAGCGTCAAGACTAACTAAGGAACCGTTTTGGTTTAAAAGGACAATGAGAGTACTCATAAAAGGTTCAAATCGCATTGGATTTGGATCTTTTATTTAAAATAAAAAGAGGCGCTGGCGGCACCTCTTTTTTGATCGTTTGTTTACTTTTTTATTCTAAATCCAGACTTGTTAGCTTGGCATTTAGGTAGTTTTGGTCTCCTTAGAGAATTTCTTCATAATGTTGCATGCAGAAGTTTTCTAACAGAGCTAATTCATCCTCTTCCAGCTCAAAATCCAACGCTTTGTTTTCGCTGCGTTCATGCAAGGTGTATGATAGAATCTCTTTTTGGTCCCCGTCTACTTTGAACAACACGCGTACATAGACTCCGTTTTCGTGAAATAGCTCATCGTCTTCAGGTACGTCTATAAATAACAAGAACTCATATCGATTTCCAGGCAAAATGCCAAATTGGTCATTGATTAGTTCGGCTTCATATTCTGTGATTTCAATCATTTTTTACATCCTTCCTGTTCAACTGTATCTATTATATCTATAAAAGGGCCGAATGGAAAGAAGGGAGGGCAAGCGGCATACCATACTGGCATTAATTGCATGCCTCAATAAGTTTTTCTTCTTGAAAGTAGTGGGTATAGGATTCATGTACACTTACTAAAAACCATTCCATCCAAATCCTTTGCTTGCCAATTATCTATTGACGGATCTTATTGATTACTATACGATAATAGTGTTAATAAATGATCCTCATCAGATGAAGGTGAGGTAGAGGTTGCGGTTTTTAAGAGTACATAGAAAGAGAGACAGAAAGCTCATTGACGTCTATGGAAAGGGAACACCGCCGAAGCGCTGCATGATTTCTGCATGCGGAGAGCTGGGACTGTGCCATAATAGGGACAGGACTGTCATGGTGAGCGATTGCCATGAAGAACTATCACAACAAAGTCTGATGGTGCCGTTGGTTTCTGTACATACAACACACCATTTTATCGGTGTGTTTTTTTGTTTGTGAAAAAAGGCCAAAACTCTACCAACATCAATGAGAATTGTCTGTTACTAACTAGAGAAATCCCTTCATTAGGGAGAAGAGGAGAGTTTCAAGTGGGAAATCAACAAAAGTTGGGCTTTTGGATATTAACATCATTAGTAATCGGAAATATGGTCGGATCGGGGATTTTCATGCTTCCCCAATCATTGGCGACCGTAGCTAGTCCTGGCGGGGCTATTCTTGCTTGGGTATTCACTGGATTGGGTGTTTTGTTCGTCACATTGGTTTTCGGTAATCTGGGTAAAAGAAAACCTAAGCTGCAGGGAGGACCGCAGATTTATGCGAAAGAATTATTCGCCAAAGGTTCAAACGCAGCAACACTATCAGGTTTTATGTCAACATGGGGCTATTGGATCGGTAACCTTGCCGGAAATATTGCGATCATCACTACATTTGCAAGTTATCTATCAACATTCTTTCCTGTTTTAACTAGCCAGTCCACCTGGTTTTCAATAGGTAACTTTGAATTAAAGGTTGGGAATGCACTTACGTTTGCTGTTTGTACGATTGTCTTATGGGGGACGCACTTTATCGTTCTACAAGGCATGGAAGGAGCCGGTAAATTAAACTTGGCAGCGACTATTGCCAAAGTGGCAGGCTTTGTTCTTTTCATCATTATCGGGCTTACCGCTTTTGAAAAGAGCAATATCGTTCCTTTCATTACTGATCAGGTTTCCCAATCGGGCCACACAACGGGATTGCTGGGACAAGTCAATGCAGCGGCTGTTATTACATTATGGGCATTTGTAGGCGTTGAATCTGCAGTCGTATTCGCTTCAAAAGCAAAAAAGCAGTCCGATGTCAAAAAAGCGACGATTCTAGGTTTGTTGATTGCGTTGGCTCTTTATATCGGCATTAGCACGCTTGTAATGGGCATTCTTCCGCACGATCAGCTGGTCACATCCGAAAAACCATTAATTGATGCGATTACATTAGTAATGGGACCAATTGGCGGAAAATTGATTGCAGCCTTAGGATTAATCAGTCTGATGGGCTCCACAATCGGATGGGTTATGTTATCAGCGGAAATTCCTGCTGAAGCTGCTAAACAGCGATTGTTCATGCCACGTTTCATGCAGCAGAACAAGAACGGACTTCCTGTCTTTTCGTTGATCGTCACCAATGGATTGGGACAGTTGTTCATATTTTCAACCGTTTCGAATTCGATTTCGACAGCTTTTAATTTTGTCATCTATATCGCAACCTTATCTTACTTGGTACCATATTTGATTGCTTCGGCATTCCAATTGAAATTGGTGTATACAGGGGAAACATACGAAAACGGCATGCATCGGTTCGGAGATGGTATTATCGGTTTTATCGCCTGCACATATTCCATTTATGTGCTGATTGCCGGAACAGCCGACATCAAGACCTTTATATTCGGCATGCTGTTATTATTCAGCGGTGTTTTCTTCTATAAATTCATTAAAGATGAAGAACAATACCATTTGATTTATTCTGACATAAAAAAGCCATAGTGAGATCTTAACATGATTTAGAGTCCAATTCGCATATGAATTGGACTCTTTATTTTTGCAGTGGATAAATGAGGACATAACTCCAGCTAAACGATTCATGTTAATCGATTATGATCTTTATTGGTTGTTGTAACTTAGCCCCAAAGAGAACATATGTTCCTTTGTAGTGGAAAGAGCACTAAAATAATAAAGGATCAAGAGCAAAAAAGTTAATAACCTGGTTTTTATTTACATAAAATAGAGAAAAAACAATATATGACGAAAATACGGGTGCGGGAACATATGCTCTGATAGTGTAAAAATCGCATTTTTTAAAGTGGAATGGGAATTCTATTGTACAGGCATGGCCTGAATAGGACGTTATTTAAGAATGAAAGGGGAGCGAGGCTTGTGATTGAAATCCAGCAACATACCGTCAATGGCTATCGGCATATTCCAGTTTCGTATAAGCTACTTCATAATAACCGGTTAACATCGCATCTCGCCATCATGCTTCCTGGTTCAAGCTATCATGTGGAGAAGCCGCTATTTCACTATTGCACATTACTTTATTTGCAAAAGAATATTGATGTTCTTCAGATCAATTACGACTATCACGAACGGGTTGAAGTCCATTCAAGCAATGAATTATTTACAGCTATGGATTGCGACATACAAGCTGTTTTGGAAAAGGTGTTGGAAGAAAGGTCATACTCACAATTTGACCTCATTGGTAAGTCGATCGGAACCATTGCTTTAGCACAAGTGCTTAGCAACCCCTTATTCGCTCAGGCAAGATGTATTTGGTTGACTCCTTTGCTGAAACGGAGAGAAGTATTTGAAGCGATTAAAGAATGCTCGCAGCTGGGTTATCTGGTCATTGGGGAGAAAGACCCTAATTTTCACAGCCGCCGTTTTAAAGCTTTATCAGCGAACAGCCAATTGATGACACGATACATCCCTAATGCAGATTCTTCTTTGGAAAATCCAAATGATTTTTTTAAATCGCTCGATCATTTGAAGCAAACAATGTTCGATATCCACCAATTCATTAAAAGCGGGGACAGATAATTGCAAAAAGTGAAGCATGCCATCTTTATGGTCTACAAGCTCTGTAAGATACAATCATCCGAGATTCTAATTCATAAAAGCTCAACCTAATTGGCTGGGCTTTTTCTTTGTGTACGTAAATAGACAAGAGCATTTAAAAAAAGGAACTTTCTATTTTTTATAGAAATTCATGGTATACTTAAAATTTAATAGAGATTTAAAGATTTTCATTCTTTTTAGGGAGAAGCAACAGAGAAAAATGAAATCAGCGGGGCAAAAAGGAAGGAAATAAAAGGTGGGGGAACATGGTATTATTTTTTAAGATTTTTGTTTGGTTCTGTTTCGCAGGATTGCTTCTTTATACATACCTGTATGGAAAGAATGAAGCAAAGATGGAAGAAAAGGTGTTTTTGTTCCGCAAGATATGGTATTTGCTCTATATGTTGGGGGCAGTATTGTATTGGACAAAGTACCCTGACAGCATATTTACGGACTGGAAAAATTACATTATTGTATTTGTGATTTTTCTATCGGTAGATGCTTTCATTTTCTTAAATATGTATTTACGCAAAGCAGGCAATTATGAACTGGATCGATTCACAAAGACCGTCACCGCTAATGAAACCTTGATTAAAGATAATCTATCCATGGCAAAAAACATGCTCCATATCTTGAATAAAGAGGGGATAAACGGGTATTATGGGAGTAGAGAAGGGTACTTATTGGGGTTGAAAGAAGTCCTCCAGTCATATGCCCAAAAAGAGGATATGAATATTCAAGTTTGGCCATTTACGGATCCCACAGAAAAAGAACAAGCATTAATGGCTTATACGAATTCTGGAGCAATCCGTTCCAAATTAGACAGATTAGAAACAGTTTACAACACTGAATTGAAATATGCCCTGCACCCAATTTATCTTTTTGGCGATGAATTATATGTATTAAAAATAGCTGGATCAAGAGAAATATCAGAAATGGATTGTCTGCTCTTTGTCGTAATGATCCACATTTATGATTTTGCAGTACCAGAAGGACAAGAATGGAATGAAATAGGTGGTGAATAGTCATGAATCAAAATGAAGCTATCTTGCTTCCTGAAAGTGAAGAAAAGACGATGAAATCCTTTATCCGTAAATCAAGAGTAACTGTTCCGGAAGTGGCCACCAGCCCGAGTACTTTGAAATTAATGGAAGAAAATGAACGTATCATCAAAAAATATAGTCATAAACCCACTAAAGATGTTTTTCAAAAAATAAAAAGGTTTACATGAACGTTAGTTAAAAGGCAATAGCCATTGGTGCTATTGCCTTTTTCATATTTATCCTTCTTTTGTCATATACTATCTTAAACAACATAGATGGAGGGATGAGTATGAAATCATTCCACAGGAAAACAACCGTATTTACCCCGATACCAACAACTTCACCAATGGAGATCAGCAGAAGAAGGGATACTGAACATCTCCTAAGATTCATAAAAAAGCACTCAAGTAAATGGACACTTTTGAACAAATAAAACAGGAAGCTATTTGCTAACTGTTTTTTAACTATGCATATTTCTATATAAGAATTATCAGAAAAATACCGGAGAGTTAGATGAATTCATATTTTACAAAGGGATTAATTGCAGCATTTTAGAACAACCGATTCATACAATCTTGCAATCAACTTGTTGCAATGGATCATGCTAAATAATATGGCAAAGCACTTCGTAAAAAGCCCACAAGCACCAACCAGCACGTAAACTCTGTCACGTAACGAGCTTGGCAAATCCTAATTAAAAATCCCGCAGCTAATAATAGATCAGCTTAAAAAAACGTCTCACGTCTCACTATCAAGAGTATACTTAGTTTGTGAGACGTGAGATATTCAAGTTTTCATTACTTCCTATAATATATATTATGTAAACTAGGATTATTTAATACTAGAACTGGTGGTATTCCCTAAAGCGCCTATACTGTCTGTACTTTGGTACATTCGGCTCGCAGATTCCTTATAATTTCGGATCGTTTTCATGTGGTGGATGATTTTGTACGGATAATGAGTTATCGTCTAAAACAACTTTTCACGATATCATTTCTTTGCAACTAAAAGCTGCGATTGATGAATTCATTTTGTACATTCAGATTGAAAAAATCGCTCTTACCATACCGTGATTAGCTATGAATACGATTTACAGCAATTCTTAGCCTTACTATGTGATTATAACTGTTCAAAAGAACTTACGTATATTACCAAAACTAATGTACGTCGTTTTATTCAATATCAATTGGGTACTCACCAGCAAAAACCGCGTTCCATGAATAGAAAGATTTCCAGTTTGAAATCGTTTACCAAGTACTGCCTGCAAGAAAAATACCTGCAGTATGACTATATGAACGGTATTGAAACACCTATAACAGATGATAAAGTGCCTGTGTATATGACGTTAGCCGATTTGCAGCAACTATTCCGCTCATGGGAACAAAATGATTCGCCCTTTTCTTTACGCAATGAAACCATATTTAAGCTATTGGCCACAACCGGGATACTCCGAACTGGTGGATCTCACGTGGAACAATTAGATTTCAGCAATCAAACCGTCCGCTTTTAGAGAAAGGTAAAAAGGAAAGATTATTACCCTTACACCCGCTTCTGACGGCTTATAAAGCATCTCTTGAACCGTTTAAAACGAATACAACAGAGCCTGTGTTTTTGAATAAAGACTGGAATGCGCTGGATCCTTGTGGTTTGCATCTGATCCTTAAAAACGCCTTAAAAATGGCTCGTCTTCCTCCCTCCCGCTTTTCCTAACATCATTTTCGTCATACGTTTGAGACACTTATGTTGCAAGAAAATAAGCAAAACGTGGATGTGCGTACGCTCAAAGAACTTTTGGATCATGAAGCTGCTCTTTGAAAAATTCGTTTCTATGACCTCAAAGTAGTCATTAAACAGCAAAGAAGGATCGATTTGAATCCATTTCGCCAGATAAACGTTTTCCATTTAAAATGAATGCCCGTTCTAGCTCCCTACCTGTTCCGTCTACAATGTTAGCAGACTGATGAATGTACTATTTTATCTAAAATATAATTTTATTATAGGATTCATAGTGTTTATGTAAAAAATCAATAAAGGCTTTATTAGAAAAAGGATATGGAACATCAGTGAAAATAGAAATATTTATAGCATCGTTATTAGGTTGAATTTGTATTGCTGATTGAAACCCATTTAGTCCGTAAGTTAAATTAAGATTATTTAAATCAGTGTATTTAAAATCACCTGTTGAATGATCCATTGCAATTGATAAATATTCAGGGTTTGCATCTAATTGCATCCAGCGCTTATTTTTTCGGTTATTAGGTAAATATGGAGATACTCTAATATTACCTGATTTCAAGACTGTTTTTTTGTATTGTACTAAAGGAAATTCATGTTCTAATATCTCTATTAGTTGATTTCTTAATTCTTCACTAGTCATCTGCTTCAACCCTTTCACTTTCTTTATCAATATTTAATATAATTCATTTACTTTTTCTATAAATATAATTCAACTCCTTCACCATAATCCTTTTAATATAAAAATAGAGTTTATGTTTTTTACGATAATTTATAATTTATAGGAACTGTAAGCTAATAAAAATGTACGCTAGGATTGAGAGTGTTATCGTTTGTAATAAATACGCCCCAAATAAATGAAGATAAGGATAGACTTACTACCCTAGCTAAGCTTTCCTTGCCCATTCCAATTCAAAATTGCTTGAACCGTATAGGCTTCAATTAATAAAGCAGATATTTCTGTATAAATAGAAACTGATGATTGTCCCAAAAGCTTCTAAAAAAGGCGGCTTATAGAGCTGAATTCGGTGTGTTTCGGAAATATGTTAGATAGAGTAACCATGCGGGTATGTAAATATTATCATCTAGTGAAGGAGGATTTTATGAAACCGACAGCAACAAGAGTTGAGCGTAGTAGTCAAGATTATATCAATGATGAAATTCAAGAAGAGATAGAACGACGAATTGATTTCTATAAAACGAAAGACAAAAAGGAAATCTTAGATCGAATCAGTCAATTAGATAAGGAATGGGACACTGAGAGAGTCCTGGAAACAAATGCATCCAGCCTTGTAATAGCTGGCAGTATATTGGCGATGACCGTTAATAAAAAATGGGCTATTATGCCAGCAGTAGTTGGAAGCTTTCTCTTACAACATGCACTTCAGGGTTGGTGCCCTCCTTTAGCTATCATTCGAAGAGCCAAGGTCCGCACTTCCAATGAAATAAATCAGGAAAGACGTGCCTTACTTAATGTATTAGAAGAAAAATAAGTACAAATCCTTAAACTGCCCTCTATTTGTAATATGCGTCTAACAAATAAAGGGCAGTTTTTCTATGGCTAAAATACAAATTAAAGTGTCAAAATAATTGGTCCGTTTTTAGTAATGATAATCGTATGTTCTATTTGGGCTACATAGCTTTTTTCTGTAGCATAGGTCCAGCCGTCTTCCTTTTCGAATACTTCTTCTTCCAAGGTGGAGATAAATGGTTCGAATGCGATCACCATTCCCTCCTTCAATAATTCATCATCCCATGTATCATTATAATTATAAATATGGTCAGGCGCTTCGTGTATGGAACGGCCAATACCATGTCCTGTAAGGTTTTTGATAACCGTTAATCCATTTTCTCTCGCTGTTTGGAATACTGCTTTTCCGATTCCGCTTTTTTTGGATCCAGGTTTTATTTTCTTAAGCCCTGCTTCAAATGCCTGTTTAGCAACATTGCATACTTTGATTGCTAGTTCTTCTCCTTCGCCTACGACAAATGAGATTCCTGTATCTGCGAAATATCCGTTTTTTGAAGCAGACACATCAATATTTACTAAATCTCCTTCATGAATAACCCGAGGGCCAGGAATGCCATGTGCCACTTCATCATTCACACTAATGCACGTATAACCAGGAAAATCATATTCACCTTTGGGTGCTGAAACGGCACCTGCTTTTTCAAAAAGCTCTCCGGCAATATCATCAAGTTCTTTGGTCGTTACACCAGGGGTTGTTCTTTGTACCAATTCATCTCTAATAGAGGCAACAATTTTGCCAATTTCCTTCAAACCATTGAAATCTTCTTCTGTTTTTGCAATCATCTTACGTCCTCGCTTTTTTGAGTATCTTAAAGTTTATTATTCCATTTAGATTCTAACATAAACGGAGCCGCTATTCATGGGTACTGTCACTAAATGGATTGCAGTAACCATTCCGCTCGCCAAATCAATCAATATAGCTTATATGCCGTTATATATTATCTGCTGCTCTTTGCTTCTTTAGCAATCTCTTCTTATTCCGCTCCTGACAGCTTACAAGAGGTCTATGGCGCCTTATAAAAAACGAAGATTGTTTTGCAGGAAAATGATTGCCTCTTCTGCCCCCCTCCCTACCGCTTTACGCTGTATCGTTTGTATATAAGTATGGAGAGAACCCGTACAGATTCATGAACCATCTTGCAGGTCCATGGGTAAAGAAAAATGGTTTAGTTTCCCCTTCTTTAGTGTTGTTCGCCTTTATAGCATTTTGCTTTGTATTTCTTCAGTGGAGAAATCGCATTTTACCCCAATAAATACGAACGATTATAAAATTAAAAGTTACAAAAGTTCGTTTTTAGTTCTCTTTCTAACTTTGCTGGTTATCAGATGTTTTCAATAGTTGAGATCAAAGTGTAACCGTAATAAATGGTACTATTTTTGAGGCTATCTTTACCCGCTGAAAGATCAATAAGGTTTTCATTGAGGTACCGTTGAGGTTCTTTTGTGCCTAAAATAAACAACATTTATAGATGTGAGAGACTTTTAGAACTGATCATACTTTCCAAAGTTTTGCGCATTAGGATGATCTAAGTTTCATAGAGTTGATTTATACAGTCAATAACGGACTTATAATGTCTCATCAGGACATATTATTGAATTGTCCCTAGCGCCGTTATTGAGTAGGCATAAAGCCGCTTAAAACTGTAGGCATTTATACAACAAGCGATTGATACCTATGTATTATTATTAGCCCTACCGTAAAAATGAAGTAATTTATCCTTAGACATCATTAAATAAACAGTTTGATGCTTATTTAGCTTCCCTCTTGAGAAACTGGCGTTAGAAAGCAAAAAGATAGGAATATGGGTAGCTTTTTTGTAAATAGCATAAAATTTGCTTGTAGGATATACGCATTCAAAACCGAGTGGCAAAAAACCTTTATTAATCATGGTTATACCAACAATTCCTTTGATTTTTGCTTCTTGCGGATGGTTTTGAATATATTCAGCTAAATGGGGCATAGCGTTTTTGACTCGTTTAAAAATAGCTCTTCCCTTTGTCAGCTCATTTTTGATGTACATACAATCCCTCATGATCTTTACGTTATATAGGTGAATTTTTAACATCATATCATTTTTGCATACCTTCGTGCCGTCTGATAACACGATATCTTTTCCGCGGTATTTTGTTAATCTTACACGAAAAGTTGCCCCTTTTTCCGTTTTAGCAATAATGGGTTGAAGTCGGGTGAATGAACTATAGACTGGATCTAAAATATGCCATATATGTATGAACAATCTGCGTATAACCATTTTTTCTTACTCCTTCGGAAATGAATTCATTCCTAGGATGTATCTTCCCTGTCATTTTTATTATGGGATTGGAAGTATTTAAAATATCCGATTATGGCCATAGGGCTCTTGCTAACCAACCAGCAGCAAAAAAGCCTCCGCTTCCCCGCTGGTGGATAATATTGATTTGTGCTGCTGAACAGTGGTTTTATAGAAATTTTTCGTAAAAAGGCCTATTTTTCCATAACACAATGTACGATTAGCATACGTCCGTAAATCGTTTCTAGAAAGTAATGAAACGTGTAGGCACCCAGGTGCAGTATAAATAGCGTAGGTTCCTCTTTTTTAGACTTCACACCACATACACATGAAGCATTCTTTTTTCTAAGCAAACAAGCCCCCTTTATGAAGCATATGTTACTTGCTCCACCTTACCTGGGTCATTTTTGTTTATCCTCTTTAACTAAATCAATCAAGTAAAATACGACTGTGATTAAAAAAGTAAGCAAAGCGATGATAACCATTCAAAAAGTGCCCACCACCAGAACGATCATAAAAAGGAACAAATGCCATATACACTTGTCTATATGTCCGTCGCAACTGATTGCTTCCCATTTTGATAAGAAAATAACCGTATAGGAATCTATATTTACTCATAACGGGAAGTCCTTTCTTTCATTAATCAACTATCCATCTTGATGAAAGAAAGGATGTGATAATTGTAGCGGTTAGGTACTTTACAATATCCGTTGTTAAAAGCCTTCAAATCCGCTCGCTGAGAATGCTTTTATATAAGTGCGCTAACTACTGCTCCCCTATAAGTCCAAAGCATTAAACAGCCTCATGAACAAGCGGATGATCAGTCTTGGAATGAATAAGAAAATATTCCAGAGTATTTCCCCTATTAATTCAATGAAAAATTCTTTTATTGATGGAAGAACCTTCTTTTTTAGCTTCATGTCTTTCTCTTTTCTTATCAGAATAGGATCTTTCAAATCATTATGATAGCGGTACAGATCCTTTTCCATCCACAAAAAGGCCCATCTTTTTAATAGTCACAGCACAAGGCAAAAGATCCCTTGCACAAAATTCAACTACACCGCTTCTCTAGAGTAAACATTCGAGAAAATCACAGATAAGATAGAAGTTGTCATTTGCCGTTTGCATGCATTCTTGGTAGAATCTTCCCGAGAATGCAAACAGCAGCTAAAGGAGAATAGAAATGGAGTTTAGAAAAACAGTAGAATCAGACATCGACCGTATTATGATGATCATAAAACAAGCACAATTGTATTTTAAGCAAAATGGAATTGATCAATGGCAAGATAACTATCCAAATCGGCAAACGTTCAAACAAGACATTGCGAATGGATGCAGTTATGTATTGGAGAAGGAAGGGAAAATCATTGGGACTTCTGTTATTTCATTTGATGAAGAAGTAACGTATAGGAATATCTATGATGGCCAATGGCTAAGCACCGGCGACTCAGCAGTAATCCATAGGCTTGCTGTCGATAGCCAATACAAAGGATTAGGCATTTCATCAGTAATTATGAAACAGGCAGAAAGAATGTGTGCCGAAAAACATATACATAGCATCAAAGTAGATACACATGAAGAGAATATGCCTATGCAAAGACTTCTAGAGAAAAACGGTTTTACTTATTGCGGTGTCATTTACTTGCAGAATAACAGCAAAAGAGTAGCTTTCGAGAAAATAATATAAAACAACCTTAAAAGAAGCTTTTTTCTGAAGCTTCTTTTCTTATTTTCTTTTGTCCCAGCCATACAATACCGTATTGCTATGCAGCTGTGTACAAGCGCCTCTTTTCACTTTATATGATGATTTAACACAGGAAATAATAGCACTTAAAGAATAGAGTATAAAGAATCTAAAGCAGGAGGTGAAGAAAATGTTTTTTGAAGAAAACGAAAGCTGCAGAGATGACAGATGGAGAGACGAAGAAAGCTTTGTCGAGGAAAGCAGAAATGAAAATCGTAGAAGAAATCGCAGAAGAAATCGTTTTATTTGTCGCTGTAATTGCCGCCGTCAACGAAGAAGAAGAAGAGAAGGTTATTAATCAATAAGTGTAACCCATGGCACTTACTGTACGGATTTGAGAGGGCTGAATGTATTTTTATTCAGTCCTCTTATTTGTGTTTTTCACTTTTTAGGTTGTATCTAGTCTTACACTTTCTGATAGATAAACACAAACAAATGATGAAAGCAGAATCGGAAATAAACAGGCATCAAAAAAACATCCAGCCGCTTTTTTAGCCAGCTGGATGTTTTTTCATTATAACGCTACGCCTGATTCTTCCTTGATTTTATTCGCAACAGCATCTGTTAGCTCTTCCGCTGTTTTGGGCACAAAGCTTTTCAAGATTGTATTGATCATCGGACCCATAGCGCCGCCTGCTGTAATATCTAGATTGCCTGTCATATTTGTCGTCTTTTCATCAATGGATTCCGCTTCGAAATAGCCGCCGCCTTTGAAGTTATCGGAAATACCTTTCAAATTGAATGTTACGGTAGTTGGTTCTTTCCATTCAGTTATATCGATTTTTAACTTTACTTTCTTTTTCATAAAACCAAGATCGCCTTTGAATTCCCATGTAGATTCTTTATCGTTGATGATTTCATGGTTGATATAGCCTGGAACAAGCGGTGCCCATTTATCCATATCGCTTACGAAATCCCAAATTTCTTTGATCCCTAATGGTAATTGTACGGTATGAGTTCCTGCTGGCATATTGCTGCACGTCCTTTTTTTGGAATTTTTATGCTAGTGCTGATTTGCTGTCCACGTTGCTTTCTTTTTGCCCAATTGCTTTACCTGCTAAATAGCCAAAAGTGATAGCAGGCCCGATTGTTCCGCCAGCGCTCATATAGGCTTGTCCAAAAATGCCCATTGCAGCGTTTCCGGCAGCATAAAGGCCTTTAATGGTGTTGCCGCGGTGGTTAAGGACCTGTCCGTTTTCATTGATGCGCGGTCCGCCGCTTGTTCCTAATGTACCGAAGTATACAGGCACTGCATAGAAAGGCCCTTTCTCGATCTTGCCGAGATTGCGTTCAGCACTGCCTCCTCCAACTTCTAGCCCTTCGAAGAAAGTGGTTCCTCTATGGAAGTCGGTGTCTTCTCCCGCTTCGCATTGAGCATTCCAGCGGTCGATTGTTTCTTCTAACGCAACAGGATCCAAGCCAATTTGTTCAGCTAATTCCTTGATGCTGGCTGCTTGATTCACCCATTCAGGCGCTTCTTCACCAGGCATCATCGTAATGATCATAGTTCTGTCTTTCAGTTGCTGGTCGAAAATCATCCAGTTGTTCTTCTCATTCGGCCATTCGACTTTTACCGGATCAAACTCGTAGAAAGATTTAGGAAGATCATTATATGTTGTTCCTTCATGCACAAAACGCTTGGCTCTTCCGTTGACAAAAATGCTGTTCGGTCCAAAACGGCCTGATCCGCCGAGTTGGTTCATAACACGGTCTTCATATTCGAAGGTCGGATCCTGCATAGCTGGATACCACCATGCTTCACTCATATTGCCAAGTGCCGCTCCGGCTTCCATTGCCATGATTAACCCATCGCCTTCATTGCCCCATGGGGTTAGTGAGTGGGTAACTTCACCTTTAAGGAATGTCTTCACCAGCTCTTTATTCCATTCGAAACCTCCAGATGCCAAAACAACGCCGTTCTTCGTGCCAATGTATAATTTTTCACCGTTTTGTTCTGCTACTAAGCCGATTACATCGCCTTCATCATTCAAAACAAGTTCTTTGCCTGGAGTTTCAAGTAGGATTTCAATTTCTCGGTCCAAACAGGCTTTTATTAATGAAGCGATCAGTGAACGTCCCATTGTGACGATATTATTCTCCATACGCTCAGCAATTTTGACAAAGTCGATGCCGCCAACAGCGCCGCCTTCTTCAAGTGTTAATGGAGGGAATGTTGGATTGTTGCGGATCAATTCACCATATTCTCCGATTGCATTCATGTCATATGGCATCGGGTCGAGTGAACGTCCAGTTCTTGTACCTTCAAAATAGCTGTAATATTCCGGGTAATTTTCCGGAATGGCAAAACGCAATGGTGTATTTTCATGTAAGTAGTCGATTGCTTTGTAAGCGTTATCTACATAAACTTCTAAAAGGTCAGGGTTTGGTTCTTTCCCCCCTGTTATGCGGCGAATATATTTTAATGCATCTTCGCGATTATCTTCTATTCCTGCTTCCTTCATGTAACGGTTCATAGGAATCCATGGAACGCCTCCTGAAAAAGCTGTAGTTCCACCGATTTGATGTGTTTTTTCTAAAATCAGTACTTTTGAACCTTGATCATGCGCGGTAATAGCAGCTGTCAAAGCCGCTCCGCCGGTACCCAAAACGACTACATCAACCTCACGATCCCATTGTGCAGGTTTTTTTGCTGGCATAATGATTCCCCCTGTGTAAGTAATATCCCCTATTTGTGTAAGTAATTTAGAAGACAAAAATAATTAGGAATTTACAGAAAATGATAGTTGTACTATCATTTCAGTTTCATAGTAACAAATTACTATAGCGATTGCAAACCCTTTCTTTTTTATTCTTTCTGGCATTGTTCTATGATAAAGTGAAATTTACATGCAGACAAAGTCAATACGAATTTTACGATACAAGGGTGAAAACAAATGACCAAACAACCAACGGCCAGAGAGTCCGCAAAGCAAAAAAGGAATAATGCGATCTTATATCACGCAGAAAAATTATTTCTCCGTAAAGGAATCGATAATACGACAATGAATGATATAGCCGACCACGCTGGTATCGGCATTGCCACCTTATTCCGTTATTTTCCGAAAAAAGACCAAATCATCCTTGCAATTGCCACAGAAAAAATCCATATCATGCTTGATGAATTTTATCGCATTGAACAAGAACCTCTTTCTTGCTACGGAAAGATCGAAGCAGTACTTGATTTCTTCATCCATAAAATGATGGAACCTGAAGCGGCTTTGCCTAAAATATTGGACAATTTTATCAATTACGCTGCCGTTTCAGAGGAAGAAATGAAAGAAATGGATATGTACACGAAAGCAAGAAAAGAAATCAATAGAGTGTGCATCCGCATGATTGAAGAAGGAAAATCAGACGGCACCCTTCGAAGCGATTTGGATCCTGTCGCCATTTTGCCGACGATGCTCAGCAATTTTTCTGTGTTCACGTTAAAGCTTTCGCTGATTGGGAGTACCAATTTAATCGAACCGGCTCTTTCTCCCTTGAATCAATTACAGATTATGAAGGACATATTTTTAAACTATATTAAGCCCTGACAAGCCGTCTTCCTTTTGGAATATGGCTTGTCTGCGTTTTTGGAGCAACCAGTTGAATAGATCGATTTGAACTCCTAGCGCTACTCATGCTAATACCCCAAGAAATAGTATAGACTGATGTAAATCACATTAGGTTGTTTATTTTTAAAATTTTTTGATTTTTTAATTAATTTACTTTAAGATAGGTGTATTACATAAAAGTTAATAGATATGGGAGATGGATATCATGACAGAATTACGTAGTAATATGATCAAGCAAGGTGTCGACCGTGCACCCCACCGCAGTTTGCTGCGAGCGGCCGGCGTTAAAGACGAAGACTTCGGCAAACCGTTTATTGCCGTTTGTAATTCATATATTGATATAGTTCCCGGCCATGTCCATTTGCAGGAATTCGGAAAAATCGTGAAAGAAGCGATTCGGGAAGCTGGCGGTGTCCCTTTTGAATTTAATACGATTGGTGTAGATGATGGAATCGCCATGGGCCATATCGGTATGCGCTATTCCCTGCCAAGCCGTGAAATCATTGCCGATTCAGTCGAAACCGTCGTATCCGCTCATTGGTTCGATGGCATGGTTTGCATCCCGAACTGCGATAAAATAACGCCGGGCATGATGATGGGGGCGCTGCGGGTGAATATCCCAACGATCTTTGTCAGTGGCGGACCCATGAAAGCCGGTAAAGATAAAGACGGCAACTCCCTCTCCCTTACTTCAGTGTTTGAAGGGGTCGGTGCATACCAATCCGGACAAATCGACGAAGAGAAGCTACAGGAGATCGAACAGGTGGCCTGCCCTACTTGCGGATCCTGTTCGGGCATGTTTACCGCTAATTCAATGAACTGCCTTGCTGAAGGATTGGGATTAGCACTGCCTGGCAATGGAACAATTCTAGCGGTAGCCGAGGAACGCAAGGAATTTGTGAAGCAATCAGCCAAACAGTTGATGGAATTGATCAAGAAAGATATCAAACCGCGCGATATTGTCACAATGGATGCAATTGATAATGCCTTTGCACTGGATATGGCCATGGGAGGATCGACTAATACAGTACTCCATACATTGGCGCTGGCGCATGAAGCCGGTTTTGAGTATCCGATGAAACGGATCAATGAAGTAGCGGAACGTGTTCCCCATCTTGCCAAAATTGCTCCTGCATCCAGCTATCATATAGAAGATGTCCATAATGCCGGCGGCGTGAGTGCAATCATCCATGAATTACTGAAAAAACCAGGCGCTCTTAATGGGGATTGCTTGACTGTGTCTGGAAAAACATTGCGTGAAAATGTCGAAGGCTGCGAAATCATCGATACGAATGTCATTCATCCATTGGATAACCCTCATTCCGAGAAAGGTGGGCTAGCCGTTTTATTCGGAAATTTAGCTCCTTTAGGCTCGATTGTCAAAGTAGGCGCGGTTGATGAGTCCGTCGGCGGATACCATAGAGGCCCTGCGATTTGTTTCGATTCACAAGAAGATGCATTGTCAGGAATCATAACCGGCAAAGTTAAAGAAGGCGATGTCGTCGTGATCCGCTATGAAGGGCCAAAAGGCGGACCGGGCATGCCGGAAATGCTTGCTCCCACTTCCCAAATTGTCGGAAGAGGACTTGGCGCCAAAGTCGGTTTAATCACTGACGGACGCTTCTCCGGTGCATCCCGCGGCATCAGCATCGGCCATATTTCACCGGAAGCTGCCGAGGGTGGGCCGATCGCCTTTGTGCAAAACGGGGATATCATTGAATTGGACATGAATAAACGCACGATTCAATTGGAAATATCGGATGAAGAATTTGCGGCACGGAAAGCGGAATGGCAAGGCTTTGAACCCAAAGTAAAAAACGGATACTTAGCCCGCTATTCGAAACTTGTGACATCCGCCCATACAGGCGGCGTCATGAAAATATAGCTCAGCATTTGATATTGTCCAAACGTAAAAAAGACATTCCAGAGTATCATGGAATGTCTTTTATTTGGCGTAATTGATTGATTGCTTGTCCCTTTCCAGGCATAACGGTGAAGCTTGCTATTATTCATTATGGTGATTACTGCGCCATTTCTGGATAGCCGCCATAACCAAGTACACACATAATAGGATAATCGCTAATTTTAATACGAATGATACGATTCCCGCTAATATATGTGTGATCGCTCCGATTATATTCAGTACAACAAGCAGGATTAATATGCCAATAATGACTTTAAAAGCAGTATTCATGTCTTTTCTCCCTTCACTCGACCTCTTTATTAACCATTATGTATCGGGAACAGCATTTTGTTAAGCCTAATTTGCTAATTTTGATGGAATAGATAGCTAGGATACCATTTATTGTATGTTATCTTGAGATAATATACAGCAGATACAGAACATCCTTCTGGTATAATGGTTTTAAAGGAGTGATTGGATGAATCCGTTATTTTATGAAAATACGACTGTTATAGATTGTGTTGAAAATGAAAGCTTCAAAGCGGAAATATTGGAGTTGAAAGCATTAAGAGGAGCGAAAGATATTAATCTAGCCGGTGAAATCTTTTTGGCTAAAGAAGGCGGAATTACGCTTAAACAAGTCAAAATCACCTTAAAAGACAGTTCCTTCACCACTGAATCCGGCGCCTTATACTTCATGAAGGGCCATATTGAAGCCAAAAATAAAATGGGCGGCGCCACTGGCTTGATGAAAAAGGCGTTTAAAAATTATTTAACGCAGGAATCCACATTCAAGCCAACTTACACAGGCTCCGGTGAAATTTTCCTTGAACCAAGCTTTGGCCATTATATGTTTGTTGAGCTTCATGATGAAACAATCGTCGTTGATAAAGGGCTTTTCCTTGGCTGTGAACCGACTCTTGACATTAGTGTGGCTATGCAGAAGAATCTATCGAGCGGATTCCTAGGCGGAGAAGGCTGGTTTCAGACCAAAATTTCGGGAACAGGGTTATGCATCCTTCAGATTCCTGTTCCGCGCGAGGAAGTATTGGTCACCCAGCTTCAAAATGAAAAATTGCAGGTTGACGGCAATTTTGCGTTGCTTCGCAGGGGCGATATCCGCTTTTCTGTACAGAAATCCACTAAGGGTCTTATCGGTACCTTCACCTCAGGCGAAGGTCTGCTTCAGACGTTTGAAGGGACAGGAGAAGTGTGGCTGGCCCCAACCCAGCCGATCTATCGCCGATTGGAAGAAAGCAGCTTCAGCCAGCTTCTTGAATCCAAGAACCAATCGAACGATACAGGAAATAAAAAATAAAGTGTCTGCCAAAGCCTGCTCCGTCTATGCGGTGCAGGCTTTTTATATAACCCTCCCTTCCCTTATATCCTCTGCAAAAGGCAGCCTCAAAGGCTTTACATGCTTTTGTCTGGACGATCGCCGAAGAAAGTCTCCACCAAATCGATATATTGTTTGAAAAAAGCGGGTGGCTGTGGGATATCCTTAATGGCGTCGGCAATAGACTGGTTATACCAAGCCTGCTTTTCGCGTCCCCGTTTGAATGCATCCCAAACACGGCTGCCTTGTTCTTCGTAATGCTTTTGTAGAGCCTGTAAATTATCCAATTTATCCGCCACAATTAAAGCTTTGACTTCCATCGGTCCTTCCTTGACGGTTTGGATTGTATGCTCTTTCCTTTCTTCCCAAGACAATGTTTTGTTTTCCGTGTGGGCCGCTACCAGGCGGGCTACGTCCGGGCCGAATTGCTCTTCGATTACGGCTGGGGTTACTTCTGTATCCTCAACTGTATCATGCAAGTATCCCGCTATAATAACAGCATCCGGAAAACCTGCTTCCTGTAGGATTCGGGCGACACGTTTGGGATGTTCGGCATATGGCTCGTCTGAGTTTTTGCGCGTTTGCCCGGCATGCGCCTTTTCTGCAAGATATTGTGCCTTATCAAGTTGGTTCAAGTTATTCATCCTTTCTGTTGATTCTTCTGGTTGTCTCTCTTTTTAGTATATAAGATTGTCACATCCCATGCATATAGAACTGCCTTTCCCAAGCGGTATGTATATTGCCTGTTTTCACTTTATATTTGATATGATAGCAGCAGGACAAAAAGGATGGCGGGAAGGTGTTTTAATGCTATTATCAAAATCTTTAGCAAAGAGAATCGTTTCAGAAGTACAAAAATTGTTCGATGAAGAAATTATTATAGCAAATACAGAGGGGCTTATTATCGCCTCGACTGAAGATAAACGAATCGGCTCCTTTCATGAAGGCGCATTCCTTTGTGCGCAGGAAAAAAAGAAGAAAGTGATCGGACAAGAGGATGAAAAATGGCTAAAAGGCGTTAAAGCAGGTTTGAATTTGCCTGTATTCTTTCTTAAAGATGTCATTGGCGTGATCGGCATTACAGGGGAACCGCATAAATTCTTGCCTTATGGCGAATTGCTCCGTAAGATGACAGAACTGTTAATCCAGGAAAGTTACTATTCCGAACAGGTCCAATGGCGTGCAAGGATGCTGGAGTCGTTCGTCTATGACTGGATGCAGCCGGCTGTTTCTCTGGAACAGCTCAAAGAAAGGGCGAAAGTACTGGACGTGAATCTTGCAAGCGACCGTCAAATCATTCTTGTCCAAGTGATCAAACCCACCGACTATTTATTCCAAAGTTTATGGCAATTGACCCACCTTTGGAATGATGCCTATAAAGAAGATATATTGGTCCCCTGGGGAAATGACCGGCTTTTGCTTCTTCATAGTGTACACGCCAATAAAGAAGATATTTATCAAAAGGCTCAGCAGCTGCAAACGTATATAAATGACATCTGGCAAGTTTCATCTTCTCTTGGGATCGGTAGGGCCGTTTCAAGCAGGAATCTCTCCGCAGGATATAATCAGGCTGAAAAAGCTCTGAAAGCAGCCAACCCCAATAAGCAGATTGTCTGTGAAGAAGATTTGCGCATTGAATTATGCCTGGGGGATATACACCCTTCGACCCGTGAAGACTTTACACGGCGAATCCTCCAACAGGCAATCACCGAACCAGAACTGCTTATTACCGTAAGGGCATACTATAAGAATAATATGTCCGTTAAGAAAACGGCCGAAGATTTGCATATACATATCAATACGCTTCATTACCGCATAAAAAAGTTTGAACAGATGACCGGATTAAACCTGAAACAAATCGAAGACCTGACAAATGGCTATCTTGCTTTGTTGTTTTTGGATGAACAGACAAAAAACAATGGGATTTAAGCGCTTTTTTTGCATGTTCATCCATAGAAATAGATACCAATTATATACTAATCTACAATTATGGCTATTTATTAACCATTCATAATTTACTCAAAAAAGGTGTGAACCTCTATGTTGACAACAAAACTAAAGCAAAAGTTCATTCAAATTGTTGGCCATGAAAACGTGATTGACTCTTCTGCAGGCAGACTTGTGTATTCGTACGATGCTACGCCTAACTTTCAATCGATGCCCGATGCCGTGCTTGCACCGCGCAATACGAATGAAGTTGCTGCAATCATCCAAGTATGCCGGGAAGAAAAAATCCCGCTTGTTCCGAGAGGATCGGGCACGAATTTATGCGGGGGCACTGTCCCAGTTGAAGGCGGCATTGTCCTTTTGTTCAAGCATATGAATAAAATATTGGAAATCGACGAAGAAAACCTGACCATGACCGTACAACCCGGAGCGCTCACGTTAGAGATCATCCATGCTGCCGAAGCCAACGGGTTATTCTATCCTCCTGACCCGAGTTCTATGAAGATTTCGACAATCGGAGGCAATATAAGCGAAAACTCCGGAGGTCTGCGCGGATTGAAATACGGCGTTACCCGCGATTATGTATTGGCATTGGAAGCTGTCCTTCCTAATGGAGAGATCATCCGGACCGGCGGAAAACTGGCCAAGGATGTGGCTGGCTATGACTTGACTCGACTGTTGGTCGGTTCTGAGGGGACTCTTGCTGTTGTGACCGAAGCAACTTTAAAGCTGGTTCCAAAGCCTGAATCGAAACAAACCATGCTGGCGCTCTATCAGGACATGGATGGCGCAGCGCGGGCTGTGTCAAAAATCATAGCTAATAAAATAATCCCGGCAACGCTTGAATTCCTTGACCGCCCTACTCTGGCCGCTGTTGAAGATTTTGCTAGAATCGGCTTGCCTACTAATGTGGAAGCTGTTCTTCTTATTGAACAGGATGGCCCGCCTGAAATCGTAGACCGAGATATGAAGAAAATGGCTGAAATTTGCCTAAGTGAACATGCCGTCTCCGCTCAAATTGCCGTCTCTGCTGAAGAGGCAGAAGCATTGACGACTGCCCGCCGTTCAGCCTTATCAGCCTTGGCGCGGCTGAAACCGACGACTATTTTGGAGGATGCCACCGTTCCCCGATCAGAAATAGCCAATATGGTAAAAGCCATCAATGAAATTGCCTTTAAACATAATGTGACGATTTGTACGTTCGGCCACGCCGGCGATGGCAATTTGCATCCGACCTGTACGACAGATGTACGCGACCATGATGAAATGGAACGTGTGGAAGCCGCATTTGCCGATATCTTCGAAAAAGCAATTGAGCTTGGCGGCACGATCACCGGTGAACATGGGGTAGGCTTGATGAAAGCCCCTTACCTGGAATGGAAATTCGGCGAACCAGGGATTAGCATCATGAAAGCGATTAAACAGGCTTTTGATCCAGATAACATCATGAATCCAGGCAAGATTTTCGCCAAAGAAACCCGGAAACGGACGGTGATCTCCAAATGACAACAAAAGAGATGACGCAAAGAGAAAAAGCCATCCAAACTGCTTTTAAGGAGCGGATGAATGAAACAGAGCTGTTGAATTGCATGCAATGCGGGTTCTGCCTGCCTACTTGCCCAACCTATATTGAAACAGGCTTTGATGAATCGCAATCTCCACGCGGCCGCATTGCATTGATGAAAGCCGTCCACGATGGTTTGATTGCACCGGATGAAGAAGTTGAAAGATCATTAAATCTGTGCCTGGGCTGCCGGGCTTGCGAGCCAGTCTGTCCTGCAGGCGTGAATTATGGGTACTTGCTTGAGGATGCACGCGAAATTTTCAATGATTATAACCAGTATTCTTTGTCTGTGAAAGCGATGAGAAAAACGGTATTCGAGGGATTATTCCCCCATCAGAACCGCATGGAAAACGTGATGGGCCTACTGGCTGTCTATCAGCGGAGCGGATTGCAAAAGGCAGTACGAAAAGTAGGGTTTATGAAGTTGTTCCCTGAAAGCTTGCAGGCAATGGAACGGGCGCTTCCCCAGGTTCCGAAGAAAAAAGAAATGAAAGAGAAACACCTGACACAGCCCGCTTTAACAGACAAAAAAGCGACGGTGGCGCTTTTTTCCGGATGCTTGATGGATACGATGTTTATGGAAACCAATCGTTCAACCATTACCCTTCTGCAAAAAGCCGGCTGCGATGTCGTTATTCCCGATGGGCAAGCTTGCTGCGGCGCCCTGCACGGCCATAGTGGCGAAAAAGCGGGCAGTATCGAGCTTGCCAAGCGGAATATCGATGCTTTTGAACAAGCAAAAGCGGATTATATCATCACAAATGCCGGAGGCTGCGGCGCCTTTTTGCTTGGTTATAGCCACTTGCTTAAAGACGATCCCGCTTACGCTGAACGGGCAACTCGCTTTGTCGATTCGATAAAAGACATTACACAAATTCTTTATGAACTCGATTTCCATCACACAGTGCACTTGGCGATTGATCCACAAGTAATCACCTATCAAGACTCCTGCCACTTGCGCAATGTCATGCATACATCGAAGGCTCCCTGGGCGTTGCTGAACAGCATTGAAGGAGCAACCTACAGAGAAATGGAAAATGCCGATAGCTGCTGCGGCTCTGCCGGAATTTACAATATTGTCGAATCTGACATGTCGATGCAGATTCTTGACCACAAAATGACGAAAGCAAAAGCGACCAATGCCCATACGATCGTAACTGCCAATCCTGGCTGCCTGCTGCAAATGAAGCTCGGAATCGAACGGGAAGGCCTATCGGATATTGTCCAGGCCGTCCATATCGTCGACCTATTGGCAAAAGCATGCGAAGAGTAACAAATCAAACAACAAACGAACCGGATGTCCTTAACAGGTTCGGATTTTGATGACAAAACTAAATGATCGCACCATTTAGAAGTCCGATTCTCAAATGAATTGGACTTCTTCTGTTATTGATATAATGGTATTTTCAAGCCCAATAAAGATGAATGAGGATACCAATCCGCAGCCCTTTTGACAGATTAGCAAAAGGGATTGATCCATATAATTGAACGTTTGATGCTCGTTAGCTATTTTCAAATTGAAGATATTCCAAAATATTCCCAAAGGGATCTCTGAAGCTAATATATTTTCCTGGAGGGCAATTAGTTGGTTTATCTACAATAAAATCCACTTCTTTCTCCTTTAAGTATGTAACCATTTCATCAATATCTTCCGTTCGTAATCCTAATACAACCCCGGTATTTTTATATTCTTGATTATAGGTTGTATGATTGGTCTCCTCTAAAATAATAGGTAACTCTCCATGGACAAGTGATGCAATAGTAGCACCATACCGCTTATTTAATTCAAATCCTAAAGTATTCGTATAAAAGTCAATGGCATCGTTTACATTCGGCACATAAATGCTTATAACACAAATCTGATTCATTGTTTTGCCCCTCCTATTTTCTGTATTCTTGTAAATATTCAACACTTATTTACAAGAACCCTTTTTCCTAAAGGGGATGCTATCATTTTGACCGTTTTCATTCTAAATGATTATACTCCGTTTTTCGTACAGATGGATTTTCTCTTTGGACTATTTTTCCTTGATTCAACACATAGTAATAAATATGTGTTGGTTCATCGGTAAAGATAACTCTAGCTTCATAATTACCAGGGCCCGGTGTTGTTGAAAAGACTTCAATACTTTTAATTTCATCTTTTTCATACGTTTTTTGCAAATAGCTAGCAGTAGCTTCCTCCAATTTATGTTTATCCATTTTTACTTGAATAAAAATAAAACAAATGGTACCAATAATTAAGAGTACGATCACTTCTACAATCGCGAATATGATTAAAGCGACTTTTGTTCCCTTGGATAATTTCGCTTTTTCCATAAAATCTAACTCCTTGGCTTAGATTTGCCTTAAGACCAATTCCAAACGGCAGACAAACCTCTTGGAAAGTGACCCTGCAGCAATGTGGTGATTCGGGAAGCCTTTTAGTCTAACATTCGCTCTTGTAAGCATATGATGAGTGTGTGCTAAAATGTAAAATTCAGCATAAGGAATCGTCAACTTTCTTAATATTCAAAAATATAAATAGAGATACAGTTTTTTGCTGTATCTCATGTTCTGTTAATGCACCAGTTTGTTTAAGTATATGTATGTACAACGTTATTTGATTAACGATCTATTTAATCTAATCCTTACTTATACAATCCTCTTCACTATGCTTTGTTTTTTCTGTAATTATTGTTGTATAGATATTATTAACTTTCATTTCTTTCTCACAAAATTGGGCAATCGATTTTCCTTTTTTCTTGATGCCATAATAATAAGACACATTAGGCTCATCCTTGAAAATGACTCTGTAGTTATCATAATAATAATCCTTGCGATCCATGCCAGCAACGATATGTTGATGTGAAATATCTTCATCACTGTAACCTTTCTCCTCTAGGTAAGGTGGCAAATGCTTATTGAAAAGAAAATTCGTGTATGGATTACCATTATTTAAAACATAAATGACACTAGCAATAAAAAGAAATATGGACAGCACAATCACCAAAAACACAATGAAAAAAGAAACTATTAAGCGACGAACCGTTAGCGTTTTCATAGGCATCCCTTTATAATGAACGTATTTTATCTCCAAGGATAAACCAAATTTATCCTAATAATGTAATTTTACACTAAAAGAGTATATTGTTTCAATGGTTTTTAGGCCTCCATAGAGGTTTCGGTAGCCCAAAAGAATGATCTGCTAATCCTTTTTACACTAATTTGCTACTGAAACAGCATAAAAAAAGACCGTCATACTGACAGCCTTAATCTTATGCTATTGCCCCAGTTTGTTTACGTACATTTATTCAAAAGCCTTAGAGACTTCTGGATAAACCTACAAGTATACTTACTACTAAAACGATAAAAAAAACTTCGATATAATATGTCCTTGGTTTATGATCAGTATTGGCTTTTCCTCTTTTTGTTTTCAAAAAGATACAACATAATACCCCTAAAATACTGCCTATAACGCCGTACTGTAAGATCGATATGATATATTCTGAAATAGGTAAATAATCTGTCACTATGACATCAGCTGTTGGATGTGTAACTGTTTTATATTTTACAAATAGAATGCCAAACCCTAATCCGCTTAAAAATCCGTATATTATACCTTTCTGAAACAATTTCTCCATTTTATACCTACCCTAAATAGATTTTAAATGAATGAAAATCCGTATCCATCCTCTACGCATATATTCAGTTTATTATAATATAAATGACAAAAATTAACAATTATAAAACAGTATCTGACTAAACTGAAACGTTAACGGCTAAAGGAAAATCCATCTAATGACAGCTCTGATTTTCTGCTCTTGCCGCTGTTTTATGGAAAAAGATTTTTTATTTTACTTCTACCAAGAACGTATAGCTTCCGCCACCTTTCTTCCATCGGGCATATAAATAATAGGCATAAACCCCTTTTTCTTTTGAAGCAACTATTGCGTTATTTCTCATTTTTATGTCTTCGACTCTATCTTCATCAATCCATTGTTCCACTCCCAATGTCCCTGGAATGGGTTCTTTATAAAATTCTATTTTTATTTTTTCATTGGGTGATACAACTTTTGGTTTATGTTCTTTTGACAGTTCTAACGGACTTCTATAAACTGTGTCTTCACATTTAGCAGAAATGAATCCTCGCCAACAATACGATCCTCGTATAGTAGGAATTATAGTATATCCAGCCTTTATATTTGGTGTAGGTGGTTCTGTACGAAATGGTTCAAAAACAATTAAACCAATAATGATTAATCCAATAATACTAATCAAAGCAACCTTTTTTCTAATTGTATCCACCCCTTTTTATCATTTTTATTCTATCCTGCAACGTTTGATTAATTTTGAGTACATTTTTCAGATCCAGAAACAAATGATTGATATATTTCTCCAATTATTCCTTTCAACTGATGGACGCCTAAATCTTTGTTTGTCATTATGATTAATCCAGTTTCTTTATAGGGATATCTAACCAACATACATTGAAAGCCATCTCCCCAACCAAGTGAAGAAATTTCGAGCTCTTTTCCTGAACCATCTAAAAACACTAATCAACTAACCCTTTTTCGCTTAATAACATAACTAGCATCGATGTTACGAACTTACTCAGTGAACAAGCACAAAAAAATAGAATGACTATTTAGAAATCTTGTCGTTCCTGCTTCATTTAGACCATATTGTTCTGCCATACTAATCTCAGCATTCATAATTGTTGTCATGCTAAAACCAGTTACATTATAATGCTGCATACGCTCCTTAATGTTTATATCCATAAGTACCATCCAAACACCCCAGTTTTATACACAATCCTATCCTCGACGGAAATATATGGTCATTCTATGTTCTCTGCTTGTTCAATTAATCTGCCATTACTTACATAATGATTTCAACAAAAAAGGCCATTAATCCTTCTTAGATCAATGCCCCAAATAGTTCATTTATTTATGGTATTCCATTAACCAACAATCCTGATACTCGCCTTCGTGTAACTCATGCTTAGGCAGTATTTTAACTTTCTTAAACCTACATTTTTCGTAGCATCTAATAGCCCTTGTATTCCTTGATCGAGGATCCATCACAACTCTTTTTGCTTTCTTTTCTTCCGTTAAAAAATCAACTATAGAGGAGACAAGTAATGTTCCAATTCCTTTATTCCAATACCCAACATCGCCAATAAATTGATCCATACCAAAAATATTTTCTTCAACATATCCATAGTCATTTTTGGTTTCCTCATCCAATGGGTAAAATTGAATATATCCAATATCATGATCCTTAAATTCCACTATACATCTAACTTCATCATCTTCAGGGGGATAAAAAGCTTTTTCAACCTTTTCTAAATTAAACGGATTGTCCCTCCCCTCATAAAATTCGAGAATCGATGGATTTGAAAGCCATTTTATTAACAGAAACTTATCTTTTTCTTCTAATTTCCGAATCATTAAATTCCCATTTTGAAGCAGCATAGATATTCCTCGCTTTTTAGTAATAATAGATCATTCGCTTCCTAATGGGCTATTTCCTTCAATTAGTTACTACGCGTACTTTTTAAATCCCTATCCTTTAAAATATAGTCTCATCTTGATCGCTTAATTTAAGAAGGAAGGGGAAAAAACGAATCATACATAATGCAATTGTTCCACTTAAATATCCTAATCCTACTAGTAGACCTTTATCCTTAAAAGATAACAATTGTCTGGTATTACAACTCGGACACCCTTCCCCTTTTCTTGTAAAACCAAGAAGCCAGACATCTTTTATTCTCCATTTATAGTTACAATTAGTACAACGTGCTACTATCATCCTCCCTTCATCTAATAACTGTACTATTTACTTTCCACAGTTGTACAAACAGCCCTGGCTTCTGTACAGAACGACTTTCTTCTCCACATTTCTTTTAGGAAATCCGTGTTCCATTTGCAATTGGTTGATCGGGCTTTAATAAAACAACATCTCCCTCTTCAGGAACACCGCCTATCACCAATACCTCAGATTTAAACCCTGCGATACGGATTGGGGGAAGATTAACCACCGCTATTACCTGAAGTCCACAAAGTTGTTCCGGAGAATATCTTTTTGTAATTTGAGCTGACGAATGTTTAATCCCAATATCTTCTCCAAAATCAATTTGTAGTTTTATAGCAGGTTTCCTTGCTTCCGGGAAAGACAGGGCTTTGATGACCGTGCCAACGCGCATATCTAATTGATAAAAATCCTCAATTTTTGCCATAGACATATAACAACCTTCCTATCATTTTTTAACGTCCCTCATTTTGTAACCAACTCTTCGGGACTGGAATTTTCAATTACAAGAAGACCTATAGAATTAAAAGCGCCAAACCTGTGGATTTGGTTGCTTTCTTATCCCCTTTGCCTGCATACTCTCACCAATACTACAATTTATCTTGGCCATTCGATCTGTATTTAACAAACTATAATAACGATTTTTGCGCCGCTTCATTTTTATCCAGTATAGACAACGTAACCGCTGTCATCCGTTTGATGACTTGGCCTATTATCCGTCAACCTAACCGTTTGTGTCACCTTGTTTTATATAAAGGGCAAACACCGTGCTAGTGCCCGCAAACCAGTGTGGCCCCCTCATAGCCGTAATCGCCAAATGCTTCCATAGCTTTATGCAGTACTAGTCGTGTCAAACTCTTTATTCCTTCCCAATTTCCCCCTCCTTTAACCACCATTATATTTTTTCAAAATAAACAGTCAAGAAAAACAATAATATATCTAAGCTCCACTTTTGCAGCCCAAACCTACGATCCAACCCTTCCTATAGCAAATAAACGAACAAACCCATTCCCTGTAGCGCACTCTGGCAGTCAAAATCGCAGAATTCGTCGGAAAAGGGTAAAAAAATTCAACCGAGAGTTCGGTAACTCGGTTGAATCTGTTCGTAAAATCGGCTGAATACCATTTCATATGACTACTGTTTCTTGTGTTTCTTTCCCTACAAGTTCCATTTTATTTATTCCTTGCCGCTTTTTTTCGCTTTTTCCCTTTTGTTTTTTGGCGGAGTGGTTCTTTTTCTTTAATGAATCGCGTAGTGATGAAACCAATATATAAAAGGATGGCTAAATAAAAGAAAATGGAAGCATCCTTAAAATCGGTCTTCCAAAAATAAAAAATCATACAGATCATGAATATTGTCGTGATGATTCCATTTTTGGGCAGCTTCACATCTTTCAGGCTAGGGATTTTTATGGTTGAAACCATTAAAAGTCCTAAAGCATAGAAAATCACCAAAAAGAGTGCGGTTGGTATATAATGATGGAAAAGAGCGATGAATGTAACGATTCCTCCTGCCATCGTAATAGGAATGCCAGTAAAGTATTCTAATGATTCTTCCGTCTTTGTTAGATTGAACCTTGCCAGTCGATAGGCCCCGAATAGTGGGAACAAGGAAGAAAGAACAACTCCCCATACACCCATTCCACCCAGAAATGTTTGTGCCGCAATATAGGCAGGCGCGACACCAAAAGAGACAATATCAGCCAATGAATCCAGTTGTTTGCCTAGATCATTTGCCACTCCCAATATGCGTGCAGCCCTTCCATCGACAGCGTCCAGCATAATCGATATAAAAATTAAGATAGTTGCATTTTTCAGATCACCATTCATACTAAAATAAAGGGATAGAAACCCGCAGAATAAATTGCCGAGCGTTAATAAGTTAGGTATTTGTTTTTTCATACATGTCTTCTTTCTTTCATTAAGTTAATAGTAGCTTCTCCATTCTCTTCTCTTCTTTACCATATGATGAAGGGATCCTGAATAACTTAGTTTTTGATCTTTTAATGATCCATTCACCAGAATAAATCATAGTTCAACTATACCATTAATATATATTCAAAAAAAACCTTAAAATGAAACTGTTTGCCTTACAACTGCCCTACCTTTTTGTTAAAAATCATAAATTTGCTCTGACTTTCAGAGATTGGAGGATGGTTATGTATAAGAAACCGGAAATGGCTAGTTGGACAGGAAGGGTTGACGATGGATTAGATCCTGCTGCTTTTCGCTACCACCAGCGCATTCGTTTCATCGAGAAATCGGTGGACGACTCGGAATATACAAAAACCTTTTGCTTAGTAGGATTCGAATGCGATGAAGGTGTCAGGCTAAATCACGGCAAAGCAGGTGCGGCGATTGCCCCCTTATACATCAAACAAGCATTGGCTAAGCTGCCTTGCCATTTTGGGCAAGATATAGGGATCGTCGATGCAGGTTCTATCGCCTGTCTGAATGGCCAGCTTGAAGAAGCACAAAAAGAACTCGCTGTTTTCTGTTCATCCATATACAGCAAGAAGTGCATTCCTGTTATAATTGGCGGCGGCCATGAAACAGTCTTCGGCCATTACCTGGCAGTAAGGAACGCAATAGGGCCTGATGAATCTTTGGGCATCATTAATTTGGACGCCCATTTTGACCTAAGGCCTTATCATAATGGACCTTCATCCGGGACGATGTTCAATCAAATACTGGATCAAGATCCTAACTGCAGCTATATGGCGATTGGTATCCAAAAACATGGAAATACGCCTTCTTTGTTTCACAGTGCTAAAGAAGCAGGCTGCACGTATATACTAGAGGAAGAGATTGCCCATCATGATGGTTTAGCTTCCTGTTTAGAGAAAATGACAGAGTTCAGCTCAAAGCATACATACGTGATTCTGACTATATGCATGGATGTGTTGAATGCCTCGTCTGCGCCTGGAGTAAGTGCACCTTCGCCTTTTGGCCTTAGCCCTTACACGCTCAGGGCGCTAGTCAAGCACGCAGTAGGTTTTACGAATTGCTGCAGTTTTGATATATGTGAAGTGAATCCACAGACAGACGAATCAAATCGGACGGTGCAATTGGCAGCTTATATACTGGCTGAAGGCTTAACTTCTTTCAAAGGGCACGGCTTTAGTGGAATGTAGCGCAATAAAAAGCGGCATGACTGACCATGCCGCTTTTTATCTTACAGATTAGACAAGAACTCTTGGACCGCTTCCGGCGTTTTGGCATTAGCACTGTGAAGATGGGCCAGTTTGTCGCCATTCTTGAAAACAAGCAACGATGGGATGCCCATAACATTTTGTTCTTCGGATATGTCCGGAAATTCATCACGATCGATTGTGAACCATTGTTTATCGCTATTCGTAGAAACAATGTCATCTATAAACATATCCAGCCGTTTGCAATCAGGGCACCAAGTAGTCGTAAATATGCCAACCGTTAAGTTGTCGCTGTTAACTAGATTATTGTATTCTTCTTTTGATTGTATTTTTTTCATAACAGTACCTCATTTAATGGATTTTTAAATGTATGTAGTTGTTTCCTAAAAAAGGATACATCTTTTAAGAGCTATTATACAGGAATCCTGTTCATCCAGTCCATTATTACGATGTATTTGGCAAGCGATTGCCGTGATTCATCAGCTGTGCGCATGTTTGCACCAAAAAAGCCCTCCAAACAGGAGAGCTATTTTTCAATAGGCGTAGTCGGATCTTCATCCGGGAGTTCCATCATATCCACAACAAAAATAAAGATCGGTATTCCGATAATCAATCCCCAGATGCCAAAGAAATGCTCAGATAATAATAAAACAGCCAAGGTAAAGAAGGTCGGCAGATTTGTTTTCACACTCATGAACTTTGGATTCAATATATACGCTTCCAGTCCATGGATTAACAACACCATGACGACCACTGCAATAACGGTTGTCATGCCATTGAGATTATAGGCGATCATGCTTAATGGGATCAATGAAACAACGACACCGGCAACCGGTATAAGTCCAAGAAAGAAAATCATGATTCCCAGACCAATCAGCTGCGGAAAGCCCAGTAACGATAGAACAATCGTTGAAATGACAGCATTCGTTATGGCAATCAAAAATTGGACTTCAATCACCTTGCCGAACGAGTTGATGAATTTTTTGCCGAAGTGTTCCAAATTGATAAAAAACCAACTGAAATTGCCATGTTTGAATCGTGACGTAAAAGCAATGATTTTCTTTTTCTCCAACAAGAGAAATAAGCTAAGAATGATTCCGAGCAAAGCCTGCAGAGCAATCGCTCCGATTCCAGAAACATACAGATAAATCTTATTGATATTGCTTTGTATGTTCAATGGCAGACTATTGATCGAATTAATCAAGAACCGTATCACTCCACTGTCTGGCGGGTGTTGATAAAAATGGACAATCTGGGTGATCAATTCTGTCAATTGGATGGTGATAACCGGCAAATATTTATACAGGACATACGCCAGTGCAGCAACAAACGCCAAATAAATAACGGATAGGATCAATTTGGGATTGATTTTGACGAAGCGGTCTGTAAAATGGGAAATGATCGTTTGCAATCTTCCCATTAAAAAAGCAAAAATAAAGGTAAACAACAGTAAATTAATTAAATTCCCGATGCTGTAAAGAAAAAGAATTAAAACAACGAGTGTCATAATTCGTGAAAAAGTCTTTGTACGGAAAAAAGCAATCAGTTCCGACATGTAAGCAATCGTTCTCCTCTCTAAATACCCAATTAGTCTAAAATAAATATCTTATGTAAATGTATATTCTCCCTCGGAAAAGAGTATGCCATTGGCCTGGCTTTCTCTGCCGAAAGTTCATTTTACCTTATCTTTTTCATTAAAACATTAATATTCGGAAAAATAAATATCTATAGAACGGTTTAAAAAAGTATTTCTTTTCCTTCCTTTATTCTTTCACTCCATTTTCTTTATTACAACGAAACGATACTGTCTTTTTTCATTCTTTCCCAAAGAAATATTCTTAACACATGAAAAACCCTGAACGCAAGCGTCCAAGGCTTTCTATTCATCCATTCCATTTAATCGGGCAATCTAGCTGGTATAGATGTTTATACCGTTCATTCGATTGGAGAAGTGCTTGATGTGTGCCCTCCATTTTAATGGAACCTTCTTCAACAAATAAGATGCGGTCCATTTGTTCCACGCCAACCAAATGATGGGTGATCCATATTAATGTTTTCCCTTGCAGAACGGCAAAAATAGTATTTAGCAGATTGCGCTCCGTAATGGCATCCAAGCCCACTGTCGGTTCATCAAGAATAACAATCGGATTATCCTGCAGCAGTATTCTGGCAAGGGCAATCCTTTGCCGTTCCCCTCCTGAAAAACGGGCCCCCAGCTCCCTCATGCGCGTATCGTAACCATCGGGAAGCGAACTGATATAATCATGCATACCTACTTGTTTGGCAGCTAAAATGACATCTTCATCGCTTGCAGCGGGGTTGCCCAGGCGTATATTGTTCATAACAGACGAATCGAACAAATGGGGCTTTTGCTGCAAGACTGAAATAAATCGTGGCAATTCTTTCTCTATTTCAACGACATTCACATCATTGATCGTAACGGTTCCTTTAGCCGGCTTCAATATACCAAGCATTAGTTTTGCCAATGTTGTTTTACCTGCCCCGCTGCGGCCCAGAATGGCTATTTTCTCCCCGCTAGCAAACGTCACATTTACATCCTTGAGGACTGTTGCCGTCAAAGCATCACCATATGAAAAGGTGACATCCCTAAAAGATATTTCATAGGAGTCACTTTCCTCCAGGAGGCGCATTTGGACATCCATTTCGGGTTGATCTGTTTGTTTGGCCGTTTGTTCGATTGCATCAAGACGGGAAAGAGAGTTTTCGTATCCAGGCAATTGGCTGATGCTTTCTGGAATAGGAGCGAATGCTTCTGTCACCGGAAATACCACCAATATGAATGCAGTAATCCAAACATGCGTAAATACGCCGTCGGCCGCACTATTAGCAGCGAAAATCACCATGCTGATGATAACGATGCCAACCACTAGCTGGAAGAGAAAATTACGATAGGCATTGAATCGGTCGATTTTATCCTCCAATTCATCCTGGGCATGCTCTTCTTCTTCGTAGCTTGCCAGGAAATCTGCCTGTCTTCCGCTTATTCTCCAATCGGCAATGCCCATCACAGCATCGCCTAACGTATTATACAGTGCATTTTTTGCCTGTTTAGCCTGAGCTTGTCTTTTACGGGTAATCAAAAGAGAAACGAGCGGAAACAGAACAACCAAAACAAATAGCAATAATAGCATCAGCAATGCAAATGGAATTGAGAAGAAGCCTAAGGCAATCACAGAAATAACATATAAAATAACTGCGACGACGCTTGGGAAAATACTTCTCAAGTAGAGATCTTGCAAATGCTCCAGATCATCCGCCAGTACGCCCAATAAATCTCCGGTTGTAAACCGCGAAGAAAATGTAAGCGCTTGGGATTCCAGCTTCTGGTACAGGCGTACACGCATGGAAGAAAGAATGCGCAAAACCAAATTGTGGCTGGAAAGACGATCAAGGTATCTGAACACCGGCCGGAAAATACCGAAAGTCCTTACAAGCACAATCGGCACATAGACAAGGAGAATATTATCAGGCCTTGTCGCCGATTTCGAAATCAGATAGCCGGATGAAAACATTAACGAACCTGCGCATATGAAAGTTCCGGTAGCCAGAATGAGGACTAGGGCAAGCAATTTCTTATTTTGCTGTATATAAGGCCTAACCCAAGAATGTTGTAAAATCGTTTTAAAAGGGTTATTTTTCTTATCCATTCTGCACCTCTGTTCCTTGCATCTGAGCTTGTGTTAATGCATAATAATGTCCTTTACGCTCTAATAACTGTTCATGTGTGCCTATTTCGACAATCTTGCCAAGCTCCAAGACGATAATTTGATCCATTTCCATCATCCAGTGCAACCGATGGGTAGCGAAAAATACCAAACGGTCCTTAAATAAAGGGCTCATCTGCCTCTTTAACTCCGCTTCTGTCTCAATATCCAAATGAGCAGTAGGTTCGTCGAACAAAAGGATCCGGCGGTTGCTGTCAAGGAAGGCGCGTGCCAGCGCGATCCGTTGTTGTTGTCCTCCGCTAAGGCTTCTGCCGCTCTCGCCTATCTGTTCGTCCAGTCCTTTTTCAAGCGATTGAATGAACTCCGCCAGGCCAGCTCGCTTGCAGGCCGATTCAATATCTTCCCTTGTGGCGTTTTTCGTATAAAACGAAATATTATTCGCAATTGTATCATTGAAAATATAAGGATGCTGAGGGATATACAGAATCTGCTTCTGCCAGTCCACTAACGAAAAATCAGGCACATGAACATCATTGATTTGAATATCTGCCTCATTTGGTTGGATGAAACCAGCCAATATATTCACCAAAGTGGATTTTCCCGCACCACTTGCCCCAATGATCCCTATTTTACTGAAACCTTTGCAAGAAAATGATAGATCTGTTAACGACTCATGTTCTTCATATTGAAAGGTCAATGAATCGACTTCCAAGCGGGAAGAATGGCCCCATTGAGTAATAGATGTATCCTCATCGACTTTACTTGCTGGAAGGCTGATTATTTTATTGATTGCTTTAAGTGCATTTTTGCCATCCAATGTTGCGTGATAATCATTGCCGAAGTCGCGGATCGGCACAAAAAATTCAGGAGCTAGAATCAGGATGGTTAATGCCGGCAATAAGACGATCTCGCCCCCCAACAAACCTAATCCTAAGAATAAAGCTACAATTGCCACGCCTAGGCTTGAAAAGAAATCTAAAGCAAACGTGGACAGGAATGCATATTTCAGAGTGCCCATTGTCGATTTGCGGTACTGTTCACTCACTTGGCGAATGTTGCGGTCATAGCGTTTGCTTAGGCCCAGCAAGCGAAGTGTTTCCAATCCCCGCAAGGAGTCCACGAAATGGTTTGAGAGCGTTTGATACGATTCATATTGCTTATCTGCTTTTCTTTGAGCTGCGTATCCGAGTATGGCCATGAAGAAAATTAAGGTAGGCAAGACAAGAATTAGAATGACTGAGGAGCGTATATCTAAGGTCAGCGTATAAGCTGCAATCATGAGAGGAATGAGCGCCATATTGATGACTTTTGGAAGAAAGAGCTTTATGTACGTTTCCAATTGTGAAATTCCCTCAAGCGCCATAGTGACCAGGTTTCCCGTTCCTTCTGTTTCTGTTGCGTTCGGCCCTAGATTGAACAGCTTAGCCGTAAAAGACTGACGGATAGCTGACCCGGATTTCACCGAGAAAGATTGCATATAACGGTCCCTCAATAAAGCAAGCAATTGTCGAAGTAGAAAGAAAACTATAAATAAAAGGATGGGAAGAAACTGTTGTGACAGCTTCTCCCCATTGAATAAACCAGTGATTGCCTGAGCAAGATACTTCGCTTGCAAGATGATGGCGGCTCCCGAGCAGAGAGCCAATACCGTCAACAGGACCATCGTTGATTTAAAACCTTTTAATGATAATAAAGATTTATCCATCATTTAGAACTCACCGTTTCTTTATCGCTAATACGTTTTCTGAAAACATAATAGCTCCAAATTTGATAGCCAAGCACAAATGGCAGCAAGGTGAAAGCAATCTTAGTCATCAGCGACAATGTATAATGGCCGCTGGCTGCATTTGTGATCGTCAGATTGAACGCAGGGTCAATAGAAGAAATCATTACCCTCGGGAACAAACCGACGAACAGCATGGCAACTGTTGCAATGATTGTTAAGCCTGTCATAGCAAACGCCCAGCCTTCTTTTCGTTTTTGGGAGAAAATAAAGCCAAGCACGGCAGAAAGAACAATCACAACCAGGAATACTGGTGTAGCTACAGGGCGTACATCAAACAAATCTGTTTGGAAATATGTAAGCACTGCAAAAATCACTAACCCGGCAAACAAGAGAATATAGACTTTGTTCAACAATGAAATAGCACGTTCGCGCAGGCTGCCTTCCGTCCGCAATCCAACAAATGTCAAACCGTGCACCAAAGACAAGAGAACTACTGCCAGGCCGCCGACTACAGAATATACATTGACATAATCAGTGAAGCCGCCGTATAAAGTCATTGTTTCGTCGATTGGCATTCCTTTTACAAGGCTTGTGAACAATACGCCCAGTAAGAATGGAGCTAGCACACTTCCTATGAAAACAAGCCACTGCCATACATTTCTCCATTTCGTACTTAAGGCATGGTGTGTATATTCTATACCCACGCCCCTTGCAATCAATGCCAGCAAAAAGAAAACAAATGGAATATAGTAACCGCTAAACATGGTTGCATACCAATGAGGGAAGGCTGCAAACAGCGCTCCTCCGGCAGTGATTAGCCAAACCTCGTTGGCATCCCAAAATGGTCCAATCGTGTTGATCAATTGTTCTCTTTCTTTTTCATTGCGCCCTAGGATACGTGTCAGCATCCCTACGCCAAAATCAAACCCTTCCAGGAAGAAGAAACCAACGAATAAAACCGCGACAAGGATAAACCAAAGTTCATTTAAAGTCATAGGTTAAAGGCCTCCTTATCCAATAAGTCAACATCCGCTTTCTTATCCGGTCCATCATAAGGTCCTTTTTTGGCAACGCGGATTGTCATATACACCATAATGATGCCAAGGATCAAATATGATCCGCAGAAAGCAATGATAGAAAACAGGAGATTTCCAGCTGTTACGTTAGGAGAAACGGACTGTGCAGTAGTGAACAATCCAAATACTGTCCATGGCTGGCGTCCGATTTCTGTCATGATCCATCCTGCTGTGTTGGCGATGAAAGGCAGTGCCACTGAAGCCACTAAGACTTTTAAAAGCCATGGTTTTGCTTCCAATGTTCTTTTACGCATGAAATATAGAGATGCTAATGAAAGGACAACCATTAAACCGCCAAATCCGGCCATGATACGGAAACTCCAGAAGACAGTCTCTACATGTGGGATATAATCCACGCCTTCTCCATATAATTTTTCATATGTTTTTTGTATCGTCTTCATACCTTCCACTGATCCGTGCAGTGAATCGTATGCAAGAATGCTTAATGCAAAAGGAATATCGATGCTCCATTTGTTTTTCATTTCATCTGCATCAATATTGGCAATCAATGACCATGCTGCAGGGTCGCCGCTGTCTTCCCATAACGCTTCACTCGCAGCCATTTTCATTGGTTGTGCTGACATAAGATGTTGTGCCTGCATATGACCGCTGAATGCGATTAGTATTCCACTAATCAAAGAAATAATCATTGAAATTTTAAATGAGCGGCGGAAAAAGTCCAAATTGCGTTTTTTCAATAAGTTATATGCTGAAATACCGCCGACGACAAATGCACCTGTTGCCAACGCACCGAAAACAGTGTGCGGGAATTCAACCAATAATTGCGGATTCGTTAGCAAGGCCATAAAATCATTCAATACAGGTTTTCCATCAACGATCTCAATGCCGACAGGTTGTTGCATGAATGAGTTTGCTGCCAAAATCCATAGCGCTGATAAAATAGTGCCGAGTGCAACCAGCCATGCGGATAAAGCAATAACCCATTTAGGCAATTTGTCGCGTCCGAAAATCCAAACGCCGATGAAGGTAGATTCCATAAAGAATGCTAATAGACCTTCGATTGCCAGTGGTGCTCCGAAGACATCCCCGACAAAGCGTGAGTATTCTGACCAGTTCATACCGAATTGGAATTCCTGCAGGATACCGGTTACAACCCCGATTGCAAAGGATAACAGGAATATTTTTCCCCAGAACTTTGCCATATCAAGGTACACTTGCTTTTTCTTCACCACATACAATGTTTCCATAATGGCGACTAAGAAAATCAAGCCGATGGAAAGTGGAACAAAGAAAAAGTGAAAAATAGTTGTAGCTGCGTATTGAAAACGAGCTAAATCAAGAATTTCCATGATGTTTCCCCCTCAATCATTCAGTACAATCGGATAAGTCACTACACTAAACGATGGTGCTCATTTCTTCACATATGACCATTTACTATAATACCCATCTAACTATACGTCCGGAATCACACCAAGGTTTCCAATGTGAAAATCTTATTAACTAGGCGCACTACTATTTCCGCTATTTATAATAGATATACATTTTCTGACGTTTGGTTCGATTCCGATACGGATATTCTATTGCTTTTCTTTTATAATATCTACCGTATTTATTTTTTGTAAGATAATAGACACAATTTCAAAAAGTGCCTTTTGGCCTAAAGATCGCTCGAAGGTTTGATAAATAAGGATTTAACTTTACATAAATTGTGTCAGCTTAACAAAACTTTCTAATAAAAATGGCTGCATTTACTACATTATTAATTATGTCGATATAGTGAACAAACACTAGTAATGAACAATTCTCTATTAAAAACAGCAACTTCCAGAAAGAACCAACCGTAAACAAATGGCGCAACGCAAAATGTTTGAAGAATTGAATACCCTCCCTCATAAGCCTATGGGATAGCGGACTCCTCATAAGAAAAAGGCCTTCCCGAATAGTACAGAGAAGGTCCTGTTATGAATGCATTAACCAGCATTCAATATCTATTAAGTTAGCAAATGTTTTTTTGCATTAGATAAAACGACACTTGCTCACTGGCGTAACTGGCCATTTCCTTTGATGAGAAATTTGGATGATGTCAATGCCGGCAGACCCATTGGCCCTCTTGCATGCAATTTTTGGGTAGATATGCCGATTTCGGCGCCGTAACCGAACTCAAACCCATCGGTAAACCTAGTCGATGCGTTATGATAAACGGCTGCTGCATCCACCAGTTGTTGGAACAGCGCTGCATGGTCGGCGTTTTCTGTTACTATGCATTCGGAATGTTTAGTTCCATATTTGTTGATATGCTCAATGGCTTCCAAATGATGATCCACGACTTTCGCAGAAAGTGCCTTGTCTAAATATTCGCATCCCCAATCTTCTTCGGTAGCATTGTATACATCGTTTCTGCAAGCGCCGATGATAGAATCAGCAAAGACTTTCACATTTGCATCATGAAATGCATCAAACAACTCCTGGCCAAATTGCTCGAACCAGCCTTTATGGATCAATACAGTTTCTATACTATTGCAGACACTTGGGCGTTGGACTTTTGCATTAAGGGCAATCGAAATGGCCATTTGAGGATCCGCACTTTCATCTATATAAAGATGGCAATTGCCCGCTCCTGTTTCAAGCACTGGAACAGATGCTTCCCGGAGTACAGTCTGGATTAGATTTTTCCCGCCCCTTGGAATCAATACATCCAGATATTGATTGCAGTGAAATAATTCTTTAACCGCCTCTCTGCTATTATTATGGAGCAGTTGGACAGCATCCAGTGGAAGATTTGTATGAGCCAAGGCTTTATGGATGCAAGCAACAAGTGCTGCATTTGAATGGAAAGCGGATGAACTACCCTTTAAAAGGATGCTGTTGCCTGTCTTCAAAGCTAAAGAAGCGGCATCAATCGTCACATTCGGGCGTGCTTCATAAATCATTCCGATCACACCTAGAGGAACCCTTACTTTTTCGATTAGAAGGCCGTTTTCTTTCTTAATAGTTTCCATCACCTCTCCTACAGGGTCTTTCAGCCCTGCCAATAATTCAAGCGCTTCTGCCATTGTCTCGATTCGCTCATCATTAAGAAGAATACGGTCCAGAACGGATTCACTTAACCCTGCCGATTTTCCTTGCTGCAGATCCTTTTGATTTTCCGTTTTTATTTTTTCTTTGTTTATTCGGAGCTGTTCAGCCATTTCCACAAGAGCCCGGTTTTTCTGTTCCGTAGAAAGAGTCTGCATGACCATGCTTGCTTTTTTAGCCAAAAATCCTTTTTCCATTATTTCTGTCATTGTATTTCCCTCCATTATTGGGTTTGAACCCATTGATTTCTGTGTATCACTTCTGATATTTCGATGGTGGTATCGGTCATCATTCGAAGTTTTCGATCGATTGCCATCTGAAGTTCCTCGGAGGAATAAAGAACCTCGCCTTTGCCCAGAATGCCGCTTTTGCCGTATACCTCAACAACGTCTCCCTTGCTGAAGGAACCATCAAGCGCCTGAATGCCTGCGGGAAGAAGGCTGCTGCCTTTATGAAGAAGAGCCTGTTCCGCACCTGCATCCACATAAATTTTCCCAGAGATAGGCGAATGAAGGGCAATCCATTGTTTGGTGGTGTTGATACTCTCCACCTCTTTGCCAATATAGGTTCCGTCGCCCTTCCCTTCGACAATGTCCAAGAATTTCATTGGTCCGCTGCCGTTTCCGATAAAGACTTTTACGCCTAAGGCTAACGCTGTCTTCGCCGCCAATAACTTCGACTTCATTCCTCCGGTGCCGACCGAACTTCCGGAACCACCGGCAAGGGCAATCATTTCATCGCTGATCTCGTCAATGTAATCCACTCTCTTGGCTTGCGGATCTTTTCGCGGATTGGCGGTATAAAAACCGTTGATATCTGTCATGATCATCAGTTGGTGGCCGTGGACCATCCCACTTACCAATGCCGAAAGCATATCATTGTCGCCGAAAGTCAATTCAGCGACCGAAACGGTGTCATTCTCATTGATGATTGGCATTATTCCTCGGGCAAGGAGTTCACTGATGGCCGCATACGCATTTCGGTACCGCGCTTTATCGGCGAAATCATCCCTTGTCAGCAGTATTTGCGCAGGCAGTATGCCAAAGGGCTGCAGGTGCTCCCGGTATGTTTGTATTAATAAACTTTGCCCGACAGCAGCTGCTGCCTGTTTGCCTTTTAGCGTTACCGGCCTGGATGGATATCCAAGCTGCTTGAAGCCGGCCGCAACCGCTCCAGAAGAAACAAGGACTATTTCATGCCCCTTTTGTCTAAGCATCGCAATAGCTTGGATATGGTCGCTGAATTTCTGTTGGTCGATTTCGCCCTTTGCATTGGTTAAAGAGCTGCTGCCAATCTTGATGATGATTCTTTTTTTATCCACTTTTTGTACCTCCTACTTCGCTTAACGACGTATAGAATAAAAAAAACAGCGCCAATCATCCTTATGAAAGGACGAAAAGCACTGTTCCCGTGGTACCACCTTACTTGAATTCCCTCTATTCGAAAGAATCCCGCTTAACTGATAACGCTCAGGTATGCGCCCGGTTATTAATCGGGACTGTGAAGGCAGGTTCAGCGGCAGCCTCGCCAAGGAGTCTTTCAGCTGGTAAACTCCATTCTCTGTTTGGCAATCTGTTCCGCGTACTATTCCTTACGTAACGTTCATTATTGTTTTTTAATAGTATGCATAGTATTTCCTGTTATGTCAATAACCAAATCATTCTCTTACAGATCAAAAAAAGCTTGGTTCATCCTTTCTAATAGGCAGCCGAAGCTTTGTCTTTCCTCAGGGGACCAATCGGAAACGATTTGGCTGTATCTCTCCATACGCAACGCCCGGTCTTTCCGCAATGTTTTTTCGCCTAGCGGTGTCAGTTGGAAAACGCTCACTCGCTTATCCGTCTTGCTGGTTTGTCTGTCTATGAATTGCTTTTTTTCCAATACAGCTACCTGTCTGCTTATGGTCGAAAGATCGAGGCGAAATGCAGCTGCCATTCCTTTCACTTGATCGGGGCCATGTTCATCCAGATGCCTCATCAATAAATAGCTTGATCGTTCAAGCAATCCTATTTTTTTCTCTGTTTGATCGACATACATGGCCCGTCTGATGAAGGTTGTCATTTGATATTCGATTCTCTCAACATCTTTTATTTTTTGGTGTAGCTGTTCCAATAGTAGGACTCCTTTTTATTAACTCTTCTGGTGAAAGCGCTACAGCACTTTTCTTTTGACATATAATCTGCTACTTGTATAATACAACCATATAGTTGCACGATACAAGTAATTTTCGGAAAAATACTAAAGAAGGTGAATTGCCGCTTTTGAAAAAAGCGCATAGTAAATATGATGATCAAAACTATTTTTCAAGTTTGTATATTAATTATTTTTTCTGCCGTTGGTTCATTTTTGCATAATACCATACATATCCCCATACCCGGCAGCATCTTAGGGTTGTTGTTATTATTCGTAGCTCTATCATTCAATATACTTCCATCACGGTTTGTGGACCAAGGCGCTAATTTTTTAATAGCGTTCTTCCCGCTTTTGTTTGTTCCCGTGTTCATAGGTGTCATGAATTATTCGTCTCTCTTGTCTCTCAAAGGAATATTATTGCTTATTTTAATAATTGTCAGCACAGCGATCACCATGGTCTTGGCAGGCTCTGCCAGCCAAATAATTGAAAGATTCCAGCATAAAAAGGAAGTTGAACACCTATGACCATTCTTTTGGCTATCTTATTCATTGCGGCAACAGTTCTCGTTTTCCTGTTGTGCAAAAAAATCTATTTTCGATACACCATTCCGCTTCTATTGCCTATTTTGACAACCACATTCATATTGGTTTTATTATTGGTTTTATTCCATATTCCGTATAAAACATACATGATTGGCGGCCAATATATTAATATGATGCTTGGGCCAGCTGTGGTATCCTTGGCTTTTCCTTTATATAAACAGCGTAAAACGATTGCCAAGTATATGGTTCCCATCATAGGCGGGGTAGTGACTGGTGTGGTCGGCGGGATGTTGAGCGGCATTTTGCTTGGGCATGCAGCCGGCTTGACAAGAAATCTGCTTGTTTCGATTATGCCAAAATCATTGACAACGCCTGTAGCTGTCCAGGTTGCTACTTCACTGGGAGGCGTACCGGCCATGACGGCACTCTTTGTTATGATCGCCGGATTGTCCGGAGCTATATTCGGGCCATATATTTTACGGTTTTTCCGCATAGAAAGCTTGCTTGGAAAAGGAATTGCACTCGGCAGCGCATCACATGCACTTGGGACAACCAAAGCGGCAGAATACGGTGAACTGCCTTTTTCGATGAGTTCAGTCGCCATGACACTAAGTGCTATTATGGGTTCGATCATTGGTCCTGTCCTCATTTGGATGATGCAGATTTAATAGAAAAAAGAATAAGATTTTGCTGTATTTAGCAAAGGAGGGATATGATCATTTTTCTTAATGAAAAAATTTTCATATCCCTTTTCCTTCTTTTTCATTATAATAGTGTGGATGGCTAATATTCAGAAACTTGCAGAATTGAGGTGAGGGAAGCGATGAGCTCTTATTCTCCCTATCACATTTTTGACCGTAATAATTGGAAAACACTGCGCAACCATACCCCGCTTCGGCTTACAGAGTCAGAGCTTGAAGAGTTAAAAGGCGTAAATGAAAACATTTCGATCAAAGAAGTAGAAGATGTTTATTTGCCGCTAACCCGGTTGATTAACTTACAAGTCCAAGCTTCACAACAATTACATAAAGCAACATTTTCTTTTTTGGACCAGCCACCCAAAAAAGTACCATATATAATAGGGATTGCCGGCAGTGTTGCAGTGGGCAAAAGCACGATAGCCCGTTTGCTTCAGACATTGCTGTCACGGTGGGCGAACCACCCCCATGTTGAATTAATCACAACGGATGGATTCTTATACAATAATGCGATATTGGAAGAAAAAGGACTAATGAATCGAAAAGGGTTTCCGGAAAGCTATGATACCGAAAAAATGATTGATTTTATCTCGGACATCAAAGCCGGCAAGATGAAAACGGAAGCACCTATATACTCCCATTTGGAATATGATATCCTCCCTGAAGAAAAGCAAGTAATATCTAATCCTGATATCTTAATCGTGGAAGGGATTAATGTACTGCAGGTAAATAAAAATGATACCATTTTCATGAGTGACTTCTTTGATTTCTCTCTTTATATCGATGCAAATGAAAAGGATATCGAACAATGGTATATTGAACGTTTTTGCACATTGCAGCAAACAGCCTTCAAAAATCCAGCATCGTATTTCCACCGTTATACCAGCTTATCAAAAGAAAGCGCTATCAAGCGTGCTATGCAATTTTGGTCTGAAATCAATGCAATCAATCTCCATGAGAATATCCTGCCAACCAGGGGCAGAGCTAATGTGATTCTTCAAAAAGGGGCAGATCACAGCGTAGAACATGTTTATTTAAGAAAGCTATAATAGGATTCTATAAGGATCAGACATCTATTGTCTGATCCTTATTTTTTCTATTCTCTATCCTGCAAAAATGTCTAAGAGAGATCTCCTTCTTACATTATAGAATGGGTTACTAGTATAGAGGTGAAAATCGAGGTATGTGTGTTTATGTTTAGGCAAATAAAAGATGGATTGCTTGTATGGGCCTGGATTAAAAAAGAGATTAAACCTGCAAGATGCATGTTCAATCTCTTTACCACTTTAATTGGTTTTTGATTCCTCGAAAAGGATCACTTTGTTGTTGTCTGAGTGGCTACGAGGTTTTGAAGACAAAGTTTGTACACGGATTTGTGCCAACAACAGGTCTAATTGGGCAATCACCAATTCAAGGTCGTCCGAAAGAGCCCCTTCTTTTAAGGTTCTATGGATTTCATCCCAGACTTTTTCATTTTCTTCTTTAGTTAAAGTCGCATCCTTGACAATATACTCTTTGATTTCTAATTCTGTCGCCTCAATAGCTTTTACTAAATTTTGATACTGATATACTTTCTCCACAAACTCTTTATGTACTAACATTGTTTCCACCTCTCCAAAAACGTTATATTTGTATAATTAATTGTACACGAATATTGTTTGATTGAATATTTGTAATAATTTCTATTATGCTTCAACGAAAGGATTAATATTGTTAATACTGATTTCTTTTTAAAAAAGTCCATGCAAAAAGGCCTCCACTTATGTTGGAGGCCTATCTTTATACCAATACTGATGAGTCGGTAATATTTATTTCTTTTCGAATCGCTTTGAGCGTTTCTAAAAAAGCATCCACTTGTTTCACATCTGTAGCCCAAGAAGTGATTAAACGAACCGCCGAATGTGTGTCATCTATTTTTTCCCACACATAGAACAGGAATTGTTCCTGTAGTTTTTCTATATACGCATGAGGCAGAATCGGAAATACCTGGTTTGTGGTAGAATGGGCAAGAAAGGAAAAACCTTGTTCTTCTATGCCTTTCTGAAGCCGTTCAGCCATCGCATTAGCATGTTCAGCCAGATCATACATAAGATGATTGCTGAATAATTCACTGAATTGGATGCCCAACAAACGGGATTTCGCGAGCATGGCCCCTTTTTGTTTCATATTCATTCTGAACCCTTGTTTTAGATCCTTATGACAGATGACCAATGCTTCTCCAAACATGGCGCCGCTTTTTGTGCCGCCTATATAGAAAGCATCTACCATTGATGCCAATTCGGATATTGTAACATCATTGTCTTTTGCACTGAGCGCTGATGCCAGACGGGCACCGTCTACATATAGATACAGTCCGTGTTCTGTGCAATAATCTCGTAGCGACTTAAGTTCTTGCTTGCTGTATATGGTACCAATCTCTGTCGGATTGGAAATATAGATTAATTTTGGCTCAACCGTATGTTCATCCGTCAATTGAGCGACGACCGGATGAATGGCATCACAAGTTAGTTTTCCCTCCGTACCGGGGACCGTAATGACTTTATGGCCTGTTGCTTCAATCGCACCAGCTTCATTGACAAAGATATGTCCCGTTTCGGCAGCAATTACAGCTTCCCAAGGTTTAAGAAATGCTGAAATGGCGGTAAGGTTTGTCTGTGTCCCTCCCATTAATAGATGAACATCCGCATCCGGTTTGTTCATTTGCTCACGTATCAACCGCACGGCACGCTCCGTGAAAGAATCGTATCCATAGCCCTCTTCTTGCAGCATATTGGTTTCCATTAATTTTTGAAGAATGGCTGGGTGGGCTCCTTCACTATAATCATTTTTAAAACTGTACATATTTCCATTACCTCCGCCTGCTGAATACACCTGAAGAATGATAAGGTATATTAATAATAACAGTAATATTATACACCAATACAAGGTGGGACCAAATTATTTAATATGTCCATACAAGGTTTTGTATAATAGATGAATGAACAAATAGCAGGACGGAGAGATGTACATGTCGAATATCGAAAAAGAAAAACAAATTATAGCCGCATACCAACAAGAGGAATCTAAAATGGTGCTTCTGTTCGCTCAATGGTGCATTAATAATGATGTAAATCCGATGGAATTATACAGCAAGGCGTATCCTGGACAGGGCCAAAATAAGCTATTGACGGATATATTGCCGTTGACTGTACCAAAAGAAGAAGCATATCACATTTCTAGCCAGCTTTTGCTGGACGTTCTTGCTTCGTATGGAAACGATGACCTGGCTTTTGTCATCCAAGAGTATCTTATGAAGAAGAAGTAAGAAAATAGGATAGAAAGTGAGGAGGAAAAAGAAATGAAAATCGTCTATCAGGATCAAATATGCACTGTTTTTCAAAGCGAGTTATATGCAACAACGAGTACAATTGTTCAGACTTCTACAGCTATTATTATAGCTGACCCTAATTGGCTGCCATCTGAAGTTGCAACCATTGTAGAATATGTGGAAGAGATACGTAATGGACGATCTCTATATCTTCTTTTTACACATAGCGATTTTGATCATATTATAGGCTTTGGAGCCTTCCCTGATGCACAAGTAATTGCGAGTAAGGAATTGGCTGACCATCCTGATAAAGAGACTATTCTGGAGCAGGTAAACCTATTTGATCAAAAGTACTATTGTGCCCGATCCTATCAACATGCCTACCCTGTTGTAGATTATCCCATACAGAACGATCAAGAGACTCTTTCAATCGGTGATATGAATCTCACTTTTTATAAAGCTCCGGGCCACACAAATGATGGTCTTATTACAATAATAGAACCTCAAGGTATCTGTATTGCCGGCGATTATTTCTCTGATGTAGAATTTCCTTTTATCTATGATGACAGCAGACATTACGAAAACACATTGAAAAAACTCACAGAAATAGGAACATACCACACGCTTCGCCTGCTGATTCCCGGCCATGGAAATCCGGCGCTGGAACAAGTTGATATGCTCACTCGCCAAAAAGTAGGACTAGTATATATCCAACAAGTTAGAGATTTGATTAAAACCGGACAAACAGAAGATTCATCGTTGGAATTGATCAAGCACTATCCCTATCATAAAGGCCAAATAGAATCACATGACCAGAATATCAAGCAAATCGCTAAAGAGCTTGGGTATTAGTGGTAATGGGAGTTCAGTGGAAGTTACAGAAAAGTGAAAATTATCCTTTTATTGTTTGAGTGGTTTTGATAGTGTTAATGTGTTTTGTTGTTTTAATTATTATTGATAATTTGGAACATAGTTGTTTTAGAATTATAGAACATTCTCATTATACTCTTCACTTCCTGGATTTTTGCGATTCATGTCCAGAAATGCCGCTTTTTCTCTGTGCAAAATAAAAATAAAGAAGGAAAAACATATATAAATGCCTGTTTTTCCTTCTTTATTTTGCTTGCAAAAGTTCTCTTCAGTGGCGAGAATACAATCTAATTTTGTCATTTTGTGCGATTACCCGGAAAATTATTCCTTTATTACCCATGCATGGCCACGGTTAAACGATCCGCAGATCCTGCTACTTCCACAAATGCTTCCCCTAGCTCATGCACGACATTCACAAAGGAATTGATTTCGCTCTCAATGCTGGAATTGTGTGTCTTTGTTTCATCAACGGTTTGAAGGATTTCCTCGAATTGCTTAGTTGCCTGAATCATATTTTGATATCCTTGATCTGCTTCTGAGCTAATGTTTTGCAAAGAATTGCTCAGCTTGTGTACATGTGTATTGATATTGGCGATTAAATCAGAAACCGTAGATACAGATTGCTTTGTTTCTTCCGATAGTTTCCTTACCTCTCCAGCCACGACGGAAAAGCCGTTTCCATATTCTCCAGCCCTTGCTGCTTCGATAGCAGCATTCAGTGAAAGGAGGTTGGTTTGATCAGCAATTGCTGTTACTAAACCGACAATCCCTTTCATTTCCTTCAAAATGAATAAAAGCTGTTCAATATCTTGCTTAATATTGCCAGTCAGTTTTTCTATGTTCGCCATATTTTTATGGTGCTGGCTCAATTGCAATTTTCCTTCCTGGGCTTTCGTTTCTGCAAGGCTCGACAAGTCTGTGCCGGACTTGGCATAAGCAGAAATGGCTTCCGATTGTGCCTGTAGTTGCTGAAAGGCAGCGTTTGTTTCTTCGGAAATGCCTGCCAGATGATCTGCCGTATCCATTACTTGTTTCGTTATTGCTCTTTTCTTCTCTTCTTCCAGGGACTTAATTCTCAAGCTTTCCGCATCATAAGCCTCAAGGACAAGCTGCTGTTCCAGGTTAATGATTTTGGCAACAGCCATTATGTAGTTAATGACAGCCTGATGATCTTCAACCTGTTCATTAATGATTCGCACTATACCGCTGAATAAATGTTGAAAAGCACTTAGATACCATTTGGAATCTAAGCCGATTTTTACATGGATGTGGGCAATCCTAAATCGCTGCTCTATAAATTGTTCATCTATGATTCCTGAAAACATTTCTATGATGTGCTTACTCAGTGTCTTTTTTAGTCTACCCACAGTACTATGCTGATCAATGATTGCAACTAATGTTGGCTCATGCTCTAAATTCTTATAGAAACAATTAATCAATTCAGAAATCGATGATTGGATAAAAGGCTGGATTTGATGCAAATAAGATAAATCCTGAGGTTGAAGATCAATCATTTTAATTTGATTGATGAAGTCACTATTCTCAGGAAGTGATATTTTCCCTTGATAATCCCTTTGCGTTTGTGCAGGCTGTTCTTTTTTTCGCTTGAACATTATGTTATTTCCCCCTGGATTATACTTTCAATTGAGATATGCTGGCAAATCTTATGTAAATTATACCATTACAATAGGGTTAAAGTCATAATCCATAAGTCACAAAAAAGAGCTATTTCATATTTATATGGAATAACTCTTTTGAAACTACTTATTTTTTATGTCTTTTGGCGTACCCGCATCTTTTACAAAGATCCTCTACTGCACAGCGCCGTGAAAAGCCATCATACATATTTCTTGCGCGTTCTCCTGATAAAATGTCTTCCAGCGGAGATTCAAAAATATTGCCAAGCCCGATATGGCCCTCGCTATCCAGACAGCACGGCACCACCGTTCCGTCCACAAGGATGCCGATTTGGTCGCGCAATGCATAGCAGAAGATATTTTCATCAATCACATCGCGATCCATATCCGGCCATTCGAATTTTTCAGCCATATTCAGGTACACACGATCTTTCAGTTTAATATTATTCGTATGCTGAAGCTGTTCACTGAGACGGATATCAAGCCCCAACTTCTCTTCAAGCATACTTAATATATCGTCATTCAATTCATTGCATGCCTTCAATTCAGCGGTATCCATATTCCAAAGCCGTATTGCCGAGATGACATTTGTTGTAGCTTGGGCTTCATTGATAAAATCGGCAATATCGGATATATAAGTATCCAAGTCTTTATGAAATTCATTTGCTTCAAAACTATGAAGCGAGATATTCACCTGGCGCAACGCTTTTTTTGATAATAGCCGTTCTTTTACTTTAGCGATAATCGTACCATTCGTGGTTATGTTGACTTTCAACCCATTTTCCGCTGAAATATCAAGAAAGTCACCGATATTCTTGTTGAGGAAAGGTTCTCCCATTAAATGGAAATAAACATGGTCCGTATATTCTTTCACTTCGTTTATAATATGGGTGAAATGCTCGTGGTCCATTAGCTTTCTTGTTCTCATCAGCGTTGCACTAGGGCAAAAATTACATTTCAAATTACATATATTTGTGATTTCTACATACACTTTTTTAAATTTTTTCATTTTCATTACCCCTAGCATACCTTCTCTTGTTTTTGTCCCGACTATTTACTATACTCATGGACAACGTAAGAAATCAACTATATTTTAATTACAAGCGAAACAATCATCGCTTGTAAGAGCTTTTTGGCTAATGAAAATGATCGTAGTAAAAAATTAAAAAGCCAACAGTGTACTGTTGACTTTTTCTGTTAATTTCACATCTGTATTGCTTCAAAAGCTTAACCGTTAGCGGCTATCTCTTCTTACATTTTAATAAAAAACAGACACTAAATCCGATCCTATCATCCTATTGCTTATCTTTAAAAGCCTTATTGAAGATCTTAATGATTTTAGCAGGTTTTTCATATGTAACGTAAATCAGGAATTTCCCTTTCACCTCAATACGGTTCTTTTTAACCTTTTTGTATTGAGCGATTTGATCACCAGACCAGATATCCATTTGACTTTCTTTTTCCTTTTCTAAGACTTTCTCCAATGTGTCTGCCATATGTTGATGCTTGGCTTTCAAAATAATAATTTCGTCCGAGATATTGTTTCCTTGAGGCACTAAAGCCAAGCCTTCAACGATTTCATCCTTGTTCAGCTTTAATTTTTCCCTGAACTGGCTTCCATGCTGATTATTTCCCTCTTTATCAACCAAGTCTATTAGCTGATAACCTTTGAGTTCACCGTTTACTTTGTACTCTTGATCTATTCCTTTCGCTTTCATATCCTTGGCTATTTGCATGTTGATGTCATTCATTATGTCTTTTACTGTTATTTCATCATTATTATGGCTTGTTCCACATCCACTCAATAGAGCGATTACAGCAAAAAAATAAATCACATATCTTTTTTTCATGGTGTGACTTTCCTCCCGTGTATCTTCATGTTGTTAGTATGTTGAGAATGAACGGGATTATGCTTAAAAAGAAAGTCAGGAACTCTTTCTCATGCTTTGAAAGACAAGGACGCTATTATGGCTGCCGAACCCCAATGAATTCGAAATAGCAACATCAATGACTCCTTCACGCTGCTGCAGAGGAACATAATCCAAATCACATTGCGGATCAGCATTTTTTAATCCCAGTGTCGGCAGGATGATAGTATGGTTCATCATTTTCAATGTCAGCATCGCTTCTACTGCAGATGAAGCGCCCATCATGTGGCCAGTCATACTTTTCGTGGAGGAAACAGGGATTCGGTAAGCATGGTCTTGAAAGACGGTCTTGATTGCTTCCGTTTCAAATTGGTCGTTATATTTAGTGCTGGTGCCATGGGCGTTTATATAGTCCACGTCTTCTGCAGAAAGGCCCCCTTGAGCCAAGGCCAGTTTCATGGCTCTCACTGCCCCTTCGCTGCCGGGTGCAGGCGAGGTAACATGATAAGCGTCCGATACCGAGCTGTAACCGACAATTTCGCCGTAAATATCTGCATTTCTCCGAATGGCCGATTCATAGGATTCAAGTATGACCACTCCTGCCCCCTCACCCATGACGATGCCGTTCCTATCCCTGTCAAAAGGCCGGCAAGCGGTTTCGGGATCCGGATTTGTGGATATGGCACGCATTGAACAGAAAGATCCTATACTTAGCGCAGTTAGTGAAGCATCGGCACCCCCTGCTACCATGCAGTCGGCTTCTCCTCTCTGGATTGTATGATAGGCATCACCAATACAATTGGCGCTGGAAACACAGGCCATGACAGAACAGTTATTAGCACCCTTGGTCCCTAATGCAATCGAAATCTGGCAAGCTGCCATATTGGGCATAATCAACGAAGTGGCAAACGGAGAGAGTTTCTTATATCCTCCTTTTTGGAAAGATGACACAGCTTGTTCAAAGCTTGATACCCCGCCAATCGCCGTACCGAAAGAAACACCGATTCGGTCATTCTCCACATCTTTTCCGATGACAATCCCCGCATCTCTAATGGCCATAAGGGCGGATGCAACGCCCATTTGGGTAAACCGGTCCATATGATGCTGTTTTTTGGCAGTTGTATAATCTTTTAAATTAAAATTCTTTACTTCTGCTGCTGTTTTGGCGGGCAAGTCTGTACAGTCGAAGTGCGTGATCGGGCCAATTCCCGTCCGCCCTTCACATGCCGCCTTCCATGTGTCCTCTATTGTGTTTCCGAGCGGGGTGACGGCTCCCATCCCCGTTACGACTACTCTCTTCATTGCCATTCCCCCATTTTATTTTTTACCTATATTATCCAATTCTATTCTTTCTACAAAATTCCTTTTCATTTCTGCATTTTTCTTGGATGGACGACAATAAATGACAAAAAAAGCGGGGAATTCCCCGCTTTCTTGTCATTTTATTTAATATAGTTTGATAAAAATCCTTCAACCTCATCTTGATATTTTCCTGGATCTACATCATACGCATTGCCATGTTGCGCCCCAGGCACAATATACAACTTCTTCTCTACTTTTGCTTGCTTATACAACCGATGGACCATTTCGACTGGAACAAATGTATCTTCGTCGCCATGGATAAATAGGATTGGCAGTTTTGCTTTTTCCACTTGTTTAAGTGCGGAAGCTTCACTGAATGAATAACCATCTTTTATCTTCGTATACAAGCTTGTGCTAGGCACGATCGGGAAACGCGGAAGATTGTACAATTGCTTCAATTGATACGTCAGGACATCTTCTGCCGATGTATAGCCGCAATCATCAATAATTGCTTTTACTTGTTGAGGCAATTGTTCCCCACTAGTCATCAGGACTGTAGCTCCCCCCATAGAGACACCATGGAGGACAATCTGAGTAGAATTACCATTCATATTAAGGACGGTTTGGATCCATCTCAGATAATCTTTTCTTTCATGCCATCCAAAACCGATATAATTTCCTTCACTTTCCCCGTGTCCCCTTGCATCAGGCATCAACACATTATACTTCCATTCTTCATGGTACATTTTCGCAAACCGCGCCATATCCTTAGCCTGCCCCGCATAACCATGAGCAAGGATGACTGTTTTATCGCTAGTGCCTTTGGCCGGTAAATAATAGCCTTTTAGCTTAAAGCCATCATTTGATTTTATGCTGATCGTCTGGACCGGCTGCTTTGCCAGCCATTTTTGAGCGTCTGCATGTAGTGAGTCATCCGTCGTTTTTTCCATGTCCTCGCTCGTTTCCAGAAATGGTTTTGGCCCGCGTTCTACAGCAACCTGATAGAAATAGCTGCTCACTCCGGCAAGGGCGATTACGATCACAACTGCCAGGATTAATAGGATACTAATTAATTTTTTCATTTTTACACGACTCCATCAAAATTATAAATAAACCTATTGAATCGTAGCAAATTCGTCCCCAACTGTATACAGAGTCGTTTGCATTACCGGGAATTACCTGTGTACAGAAAAGGCGTTTGCCTATGCAAACGCCTTTTCATTATTGATTGATATATGCGATTATGCCTTCTTCATCATCCAGTACGAATTCAATTCCGGCGTATGGATTGCCGCCTAGCTGATGCTCAATATAATAGCGCATCGCTTCAATCATATCGCGATGAGAAAGAATCTGGTTACGGCCGGCAAAGTAAATTTCTGCTGAAAAACCATACTTTTCATCATCATATTCCAGTTCTACTTCAATATCTTCCGGATTCATCCTTTTGTTATTGGCGGAAAACAGACAGATACTATTGATGATATCTTGTTCATCCAGCTTTAGTTTCTCCATGTGCGGTCTTCCTCACGTCGGCGTTTATTAGTGAAAAGAGAAATAATCTTCACGACAATTGAAATCAAGACAACGATTGCCAGTACGTTTACTACTAAACCAAGTAAAGCACCAAACGCTCCCATGTTACCGAAAAGTCCGCCAAACAGCATTCCGGCCAATCCTCCGAAAAGCATCCCTTTCATAAAGCCGCCGCCCCGTTTAGTAGAAGCAGTGTTCGTCTGATTGTTTTTGGTTTTATCTTTATTGGTCACAGAATTTTGCTGGTTGGTTGTTTTTTTATTATTTTGGAAGTTTGATATACCTCCGTTATTGCTGTTGAATCCACGCTTACCGGATTTATACGATTTGGCACTCGCATGGTGGTCCTGATCCTGGAATACATAGCTTCCCAATGGCGATAAAGCCAAAGAAAGCGTCAAAAATGCTGCTAATACTTTCTTCATCATTACTTAAATTCCTCCAATAATATTTGTTGGTATCATTTTATATATAATGATCCTATCATTATATATACGTTTGATAAACTAAATAGTTTCATTTTTTAAGTCTTTTACTGTTTTAAATAAATCATGGACCGCTTCACTCATTATTTCATTCGTGAAAATTTGGTCCCTCAATACTTCATAGCTCTGGTTTGATTTCATTGCCTGGTGGATTAGGTTGATTAATTCCTGCGATTCCGCACAGAATAATGCACAACCTAAAATTAAACCTGACATTTCGTCTACTATTACTTTCAACTTTCCTTCTGTTACTTCAAGCCATTCAGCTTTTTGTATGTAAGAGACCGGTATTAGGATCGCTTTATAGGAATATCCTTGTTCTTTTGCTTCCTTTTCAGTCAGGCCGACACGGGAAAACGGTGGATCAAAAAATAGGGAATACGGAACGATTTCCTGCTCTTTTGTCGTTTTGTTTCTTTGGACTTCGAGATCATCCATCACAATTCTGTAATCATCAAGAGAAGCGTGCATGAATCGGCTGCCTCTTCCAGCATTCCCTATAGCATACACGTTTGGAAAAGAAGATTGCAAATGGCCATCGACTGTGAAGGAACCATTTTCATTTTGCTGAATATCCGTACTTTGCAGCTCTTTTGTGTTCAGCGTTCTTCCTGGAGCGATTAAGATGACTTCAGTAATCATTTCCTGAGGATGGCCAGTTTGATCCTTATAATAAATGATAGAACCACGTTCGACATCTTTCATTTTTTCCACGATGGTTCCCAGATGAAAATCGATGCCTTGTCTCTCCATCACTTCTTTAACAGTGTCTGCCATATCCCTATCTTCCATAGGCATGAAAGTGTTCAACGAATCAAAGACCATTACTTTGCTTCCAAAATTCGCGTACATGCTCGCAAATTCGAGGCCGACAGAACCAGCCCCAATAATCGCTATGCGGCGAGGCAATTGTTTTAGATTCATGATTGACGTGCTATTGAATACATGCTTGCTTTCATGCAGTCCCTTAATAGGCGGCTCGTTATCAGCAACAAAACCTGTATTGATAAAGATATGCGTGCCTGTAAGCCTCCATTCATCGTCTCCATCGTTGACTGCTATAACAGAATCAGAAACAAAAGAACCAACCCCATTATAAACAGTGACATTTTCTCTATCCGCCAATGTATGAACATGTTCATTGCGGAGAGCCGATTCCCACTGCCTTTTCTTTTCAATTGCTTGTCTATATGCTTTAGCCTTTTGTCTGTAATTTTTCAATTGGCACTTTTTTATTTGAGATGCTTCTTGGATCAAATTCTTGGAAGGAATGCATCCGATATTTATACATTTTCCTCCATAGCTACCCTTCGATTGTTCAATCATAGCAACCGTGTTTCCCCTATTCGCCAAGTCAGCTACAATGCTTTTTCCCGCTTCGCCAAATCCGATTACAATTGCGTCATACTGTATTGTATCCATGTTCTCTCTCCTTCAATGATCTCCAGAGATGTTCCTTGAAGATGAACAGGATGGCTCTTTTAGGATCGTCTTTTTAAATCCTACAGAACGCCCCCTTTTATTTTTGGACAAACCACTCCCAATTGCCTATCTAGTACGTTTTACCCTCTGCAGTTCCTATGAAAACAATCTGAAGAGAAGATGCGGGTTAGCAATAGATCTTACTAGTGAAATCGATGATGAAAAGGCAGATATGAACCGTTTTTCCGGTAATATCCCTGACTTCCGTCTTTGTTATCTTGTATTCTTTAAAGGGCTATAATGGTCTTCAATCGCTTTACTTAATAGCCCTATGCATCTATCTAATTCAACTTTCATCTGTTTCTTGAATAGCCTTGATTCTTCTTTGCCTTTATCCGTTAAGTGATAAATGACGATTTCCTGGAAGTCAACGCCTGGCTCTCCTTTGATTTTCTTTTCCCTGCGTACCATCCCTTCTTTATATAACTCATGTAATGATTTATAAATTTCCGAGTGATTCGGTGAATAGCCATATTGCTTAAATTCTTTGCGCAAATCCTCAAGCATTTGAGATCCGTAACCTTTTTGTTTCTCAATATAACCCAATAAGTAAAGCTTCAAGAAAGCCCGTTGTTTTAAGAGAAAGCCTCTGCTTTGTTGTTCGTTCATCTTTCCAGCACCTTTCCTAAAATGATGTTCCAATTGTTCTATAATGGTTAATTCTATATCTTTTTCGGTAAATCCTGCAATTTTTCCACCTTAATTTTATATTTAACTATGCCACAAACTATTTGTTAGCTATGCACAAGGATTTAATTACGTCCAAATGCTCACTATACTTTGCTTATTTGCAAGATCGCTCGTTCAGCGAGAATCTTTTGAATTATGATCAATTTTTACTAAATTTATATTGAATTTTAAAATTACTATTGATAATTTAGAACATAGTTTAACAAGAACTATAAGATTAAAGATAAAACCACTGATCAGTGGTTTTATCTTCTCGACTTATGGCGAATTTGCTTTCTGTTTTTCCGTTTGCTGCTGGGATCGGCTTTTGGTTGTGCATGGAGCTTAGCAGCAATCTGTTTTAAGTGTTTTTCATCAGGCAAAGGCATCTGCTCCATCTGGATATGCAGTTCTTGTTCGATATCCTTCAAGGCTTTTGCATCTTCTTCCGTATAAAAAGTGACAGATGTTCCGTGCATCCCTGCGCGCCCTGTCCGGCCGATTCTGTGCACATAACTTTCGCTATCTTCCGGGATATCATAATTGTATACATGCGTTACCCCTTCGACATCCAGCCCACGTGCGGCTACATCTGTTGCCACCAGCAGTTGCAATTTAGCTTCACGGAAACGTTTCATCACTCTTTCCCTTTTTGGCTGAGAAAGATCACCGTGCAGTTCATCGCATTCCATGCCATAGGCCTGTAGGATGCTGTTTAGTTTCATTGCCCGTCTGATCGTTCTGCAGAAAATGACAGCAAGAAAAGGATTTTGCTCTTCAATCAAAGAGATAATTAACGGTTGTTTGCCTCTGTCGGTTGTTAGATAGGCAGTCTGCTCCACTGTATCCGCCGGCCCTTGTACCTTCTCTATTTGAATCGTTTGCGGTTCATGCAAATGAGTTTTGGCCAATTTCTTGACCGTATCGGGCATCGTAGCGGAAAAAAGCAGTGTTTGCCTTCTGTAAGGGGTGGATTCAATGATTTCTTCTACTTCGCGCTGGAAGCCAATATGCAACATTTGGTCGGCTTCATCCAACACTAAATACGCGATTTCTGATAGATCGATACTTTTTCTTCGCAAATGGTCCAATAATCGTCCTGGTGTGGCAACGACTATATGGATATTTCGTTTTAGCTTATTCAATTGTTTTTGGACATCTTGCCCTCCATAGGCAGCAAGAATATTGATTTCTTCATCATCCAGTAACAATTTTTTGAGTTCTGCTGTAATTTGAATTGCAAGTTCCCTGGTCGGGGTCAGGATTAACACTTGAATATGTTCACTGCCGGCATCTATTTTTTCTAGGATTGGCAATAAAAAGGCAAGTGTTTTGCCAGTCCCCGTCTGGGCTTGGGCAATTACATCTTTGCCAGACATAATAAGCGGCATAGCTGCTTCTTGGATCGGCGTCGGTTCGGTTATGCTTTGTTTTTTTAATTGGGCGGCTCTTTTTTCAGAAAGCCCTAATGTCGTAAATTCAGACAAATCTTATCCCTGCTTCCTATTGTGTTCCGTGCATCAATATGCATACTGCTATTTATATTGCTTGTTTTTTCAGCAAAACGCAAGTAAAAATGCCATTGTAAACGATTTTCTTCACTGAATCGGCCATATGCAAAAAACCGGCAATCCATTTTTGCCGGTTTTTTGCATGAATCAAATACATCTTTGCTTCACTGATTGCCTTCTACTGTTTTTCCCAATGTGAAAAGAAATCCATAGATTAATTCAAATGCTTCGCGGATATTCATCTCTTCCCGGAAACCATCTACATAATCCAATGTAAAATTCAATTCCCATAAACCATCATTCTGGCTGAACATCAAGGAATAAAGCGGTATTTCCCCTTTCAGGGAGCTGTCGAGAAATTGTGTAATGCTGGAATGGCATTTTTTCGGGAGTTTCAGTCCTGTCATGACATTATACGTTTTGAACACATCATCCTCTTCAAAAGAGAGCCCATCGATTCCAATGCAATCAAACCAGGAAGACTCCGCATAAAGAAACTCTTCTTTATGCTCTTTAAAATAAGAGATCGGCTGGTTCAAGAAATCTGAGGTTTCCTCAGAAATAAAATTTTCCGTTTCTTTGTCGCCTCTCTCTAGATAGGCAGAAGCAAACCGTTCATCTTGTTTTCCTTCTTTGACAGCCAAACCTTCGGGAATCAGTCCGTGTTCCGCTGCATAACGCTTTTCCTCTTCATATAATACGATGCACTCGCGATTATGCTCTTCTGCCTTTTTAATATAGGCTTTTACCTGTTCTTTCAACATGATTCATTTCCTCCTGTTGCGATTTGGCGGTTTCTTCTGTTTTTGGCTATTACAAGTCTAACAGTATGCCCACCGGACAATGATCGCTTCCTAAAATATCACTATGTATAAAAGCATCCTTCAAATTGGGAGCCAAACATTCTGAAACAATAAAATAGTCGATGCGCCAACCAATATTGCGCTCCCTAACCTTATTCATATAACTCCACCATGAATAACGCTCCGCTGCATCAGGGTAGAGGTAACGGAAACTGTCCACAAAGCCGGATTCCAGTAAAAGGCTCATTTTGTTTCTTTCTTCATCCGTAAAGCCGGAATTGCCTCGGTTGGCAGCCGCATTTTTTAAGTCGATCGGCTGGTGCGCCACGTTTAAATCACCGCATAATATGACTGGTTTAATGGTATTCAGGCTTTTCATATAGGCCCTGATCTCATCTTCCCATTGTAAACGGTAGCCCAAGCGGGATAAATCCCTTTTTGAATTCGGCGTATAGACATTCAATAAGATAAACTGTTCAAATTCGAGGGTCAATGATCTTCCTTCAAATTCAGATTCCTTGCCTCCAATGCCATACGATACCGACAACGGCTTTTGCTTAGTAAAAACAGCCGTACCGGAATAGCCTTTTCTCTCTGCATAGTTCCAGTATTGCTCGTAACCATCGAGTGGCAATTCAATCTGCCCTTCCTGCAGTTTTGTTTCCTGGATACAAAAAATGTCGGCGTCCACGCTGTGAAAATAATCGAGAAACCCTTTTTTCACACACGCTCTAATGCCATTCACGTTCCATGATACCATTTTCAACATTCTATTATGCTCCCCCACATATAGTCTAAGGCTACTATACTATGTTAAATGCCTTTTTTGTAGCGAAAAGGCGCTGAAACTCTCTTATTGATATGATTCAAAACTGCATCAACCCAAAAATAGCGCACCGTATAGCAAGGAAGCAGCGATGACATATGCGGGATGGATTTTGAATTTTTCCATCAACAAGAAGGCAGCAACCGCAATGATGATTGTCTGTGCCAGCGCGACTGTTTCATACCCTTCTATAAAAAAACGAAGGGCCATCACACCGAGCAACACTGCAATGATCGGCCGGATGAAGTTAGTGAGCCGTTTGACCTTTGGGGAGTCCTTATGCTTCATAATCACCGCAAGCAACAACACCATCATGATGAGGCTTGGCGCCACGGTAGCAAACAATGCAACGGCCGCCCCTCCTGCACCGGCTACTTCATATCCGACATAACCTGCCATTTTGGTAGCAATCGGTCCGGGAAGCGCATTCCCGACAGCAATCATTTCACTAAACTCCGATACGCTCATCCAGCCATATGTATCAACCACCTGTTCCTTTACCAAGGGAATATTCGCCGGACCGCCTCCGTAGCCTAACATGCCTGGAATAAAAAAGGCCAGAAACATCTGCCAATAAATCATGCTTTCCCCTCCTTAGCTTCCCCTTTATTTTTTGAAGAAGGCAAGATAAGAGCAACGACCAAGACTACTATAATGACAATCGGGGTCGGGATATGGATGACTTCCATCAAGAAAAAACCAGCTGCCATAAAAAATAACGTTTTTATCCAGCCCATCGTCTTTGATGACTTATCGGCAAAATCCCAAGTCATTGTTGCGAGCATGACACCCACAACCGGTATGACAGCAGAGGTCATACCTTGAACCCAGCCTTGATCGCGATAATTCGATATCAGGCCCAAAAACGCAATCATGATGAGTACTGTCGGCATCACGGAAGCTATGACAGCCACTAGCATGCCCAGCCAGCTTTTCTGCCGATAGCCGATATAACCAGCTAATTTAGTCGCAATCGGTCCAGGCAAAGCATTGGCTAGGGCAATTAAATCAGAAAATTCTTCGTCGTCCATCCATTTGTGACCATTCACCGCTTCTATTTTTATTAGTGGAATAACCGATGGACCACCTCCATAGCTAAGCATTCCCACACGGAAAAAAGCCATAAAAAGATCCTTATAAATCATTGTGTCACCTTTCTTTCTTTTGTACACTTCCTTTGAACTCAAGTAATGGTAGTATTGTTGTTTTCATACCCATGAAATATGTATGTGGACTTGGCGTGATTGACTGCTGTCTGCATATAAACACTGCATTCATTAATAATACCCTGTGAGGATTCCTTGATACAATAAAAAAAGCCGCATCTGCAGCTTTTCATCGTCTTAGAGGCCAATCCTCAGCCATAGTTTTTTGTTTTTCAAGTAAACGTCCTTTATAGATCCCACAGGGACTGCCTTGACTCCCTTCAATTGATTGCAATCCACGAACAGCATTCCATCCCTATAGCGGATTCCTTCCTGCTTATTAAACAGCTTCTTCCTGATCCATTCCTTATTAAAAGGCTTCATTTGCTCGATTAAAAGGCAAATAGTCCTTTGTTCTGCGGATATCGGCTTGCATTTAATCTCAAAAGGCAGGTTTAAGATGCCTGCCCGGTAGCTGCCTGACAGCGTTATCCGCTCATCATCCAATTGAATATTTAACCCCGTGATAGAGTTGCTGTGCCTGTTCAATAACCATTGAAGCCCCTGTTCCCCGATCGGGATAGGAACGGATTGTTCGGATACTTTATCCCGAATTGCTGTTTTGAATAATTCCTGTCGCCCAAAAACGCCGCCAATGATTTTTTTCATACGATATGTTACCTGCCTTAGAACATTTTTTTGGCAGTATATGTCATACCCGGCCAAGCGGTGTCAAATGCGATATATATCTGGTCGCCGATTAGCCAAACAAGGAACTTTTTTTCTTGTTTCCGCTACTAGATTGCGATCAATATAATCTGATATCACACCTTCTTCTGATTCTAATTGCTTGAGGATCTTGCCCATTGGATCGACCAAAGCACTTCTGCCCGTATAAATCGAGCCGGTTTGATTACACCCGCAAACAAAGACTGTGTTTTCAATTGCCCGGGCCTTCAGCAAGATGTCCCAATGCGTTTCTTTCATCGGTCCTTTCACCCATCCGGCCGGGATAATAATCATGTCTGCCCCCTGGATTGAGAGCTGTCTAGCGATTTCCGGAAAACGAAGCTCGTAACAGACCATCAAGCCAATTTTCCCGAAAGGCGTATCTAACGGTTCAAACAGTTCGTCACCCTTTAAGATTGTGTCGGATTCACGGTATGAAAAAGCGTCATAAAGATGTGTTTTACGATATACACGCTCAATGCTGCCGTCAGGATTGATAACAACCAACGAATTATATGCCTGTTTTTCATTTCCTTCGACACATTCGAAAATCCCACATATCACATAGGCTTCTGCAACTGCCGCTGCTTTTTGCAAAGCTTTTACAAAAGGGCCGTCAATCGGCTCTGCAACCACCGTTGGTTTAATCCCGTTCTCTGCCGTAACCAATGCCATGCTCATTTCTGGCAAAACGATTATCCGAGCATTTTGCTGGGCAGCCAACCTGATATAGGCCAAACATTTATCCAAATTTTCTTTTTTATTTTCTGTTGTACTGATTTGGGCAGCAGCTATGATCATTTGATTCACTCCTTATCACTCATTGCCAAGATTTCTCTTGCTCCTTTATTTTATCAAAATAGATAGGAGGCTTTTGCATAGCCACAGGACATAATGCGTTATAAGAGATGATTTCTTTATTTACGGAAGCGATTTCTTCCTCTATTTTTTCTATTGCTGCGTGTTGATCGACATGCTCTATTAATAATAACAGCTTTTTATGGATTGCTTTCTTCTTTTCCAGCCATGGAGGCAAGTAGCCGGCATCCTTGGCAATCTTTACAAAAGAATCATACACATTTCCTTTGAAAAATGTTTTTGGCAAGGGCTTTCCGAATCCAGGATTATTCTTAAGGTCCAATTCTTCCCCGTCCGGCCGGTACTCAATCGAAGCGCCCATTTCTTTCGTTTTCTTATCCATAGTGTCTCCCCTCTTTCTTATGCGCTTTGTATTTCACATTAGAGCATCTTACGTTTTTAAAAGAAAAAAGAATAACGACTAAAGCAACCATTGAAACGTAAACAAGTGTCAGATCGATCAGTGAATCTTTCATCTTTTTCTTAGTGTAGGCAGCACTATGGAAAAACAGATTATTCAGATAATTATTCTAGCATAAATTCTGTCATTCCTGCCGATATTAATGTCCCTTGCTGTTCTCCCAAGCAAATGCTTCTCATAGCCCCGACTTGCTCAAAATTAAAAATATGTACAGGCAACTGGTAATCCCTCGCCAATAATAATGCAGATTGGTCCATCACTTGAATATTATTCGAAATGACATCATTATAATTCAAGGTCTTAAACATCTTGGCGTCTCCATTTGATTTGGGATCCTCCGTATACACGCCGTCCACTCCTTGCTTTGCGACCAATATGCCATCGCAGCCCATCTCGATTGCCCGCTGGACGCTTGGATAATCGGTCGTTACAAAAGGCTGCCCGTTACCGCCGCCAAAGATGACAATGCTGCCCCTATCCAAATGGCGGATCGCCTTTAGCCGGATATACGGTTCAGCAACCGTAGTCACAGGAATAGACGACATCACCCGAACGTCTCGGACTGTCTTTGACTTAAACACCCCACGCAGCATTAAGCTATTGATAATTGTGCCCAATGTACCGATATTATCAGCTTCTACGCGATCAATCCCCCAAGCCTGCGCAAATTTCCCTTTAAAAATATTGCCCCCACCCACCACAATGGCCACTTCAATATTCGATTCAATAATAGAAAGCACTTCATTTGCAATATGGTCGAGCATGGCATTGTTAAAGCTATTTCCATTTTGGTCAGACAGCGCACCGCCGCTCAGCTTTATGAGCACTCTTTTGTATGGTTTCATCCGATCTCTCCCGTCTATGTTCTCAAGATATTTCACCACTATTTTCCTGTATCCATAGTATGCAATCAAATTCCTGCTGTCAACGTTGAATCAAAGATCCGCCCTCCCCCATATGATTGGCCAAAACGTTCTGTCCAACACAAACAAAAAGAATTTTCATAAGAGTTTCCACTATTATTCTTACCTTCGCTATTCTAGAATGATAGTGTATAAACCCTATATAGAAATTAAATGACTTACAGGAGATTACGCAAATGATGGAAATGGATAAAGAAACTTTAAAACAATGGCAATTCTTCATGATGAAATATAAGTTTGGACTAGATGAAATGAACACGAAGCTGAATATTATCAATGATGAATTCCAATTCCTGCACGACCATAATCCAATAGAACATATTAAATCCCGCATCAAGAAACCAGATAGCACCATCAGGAAATTAAGGCGAAAAGGGTTGGAACCCACCATCGAAAACGCTGACAAGCATATTAAAGACATTGCTGGAATCCGGGTGATCTGTTCCTTTATCTCGGATATCTACACCATTTTTGAAATCATTAAAGGCCAAGATGACGTAAAAGTGCTTCAAGTTAAGGATTATATCGCTGAACCGAAGCCCAATGGCTACGAAAGCTTGCATATTCTTGTCGAGGTGCCGGTCTTTTTGACTGACCGTACAGAAAACGTTTGTGTCGAAATCCAAATCAGAACAATTGCCATGGATTTCTGGGCGAGTTTGGAGCATAAGATTTATTATAAGTTCCAAAAGGAAGTGCCTGCCTCATTGACATCCGAACTTAAAGCGGCAGCAGAAATGGTCCATTATCTTGACCACAAAATGAAGAATATAAAAGAAGAGATGGACCTTTATAAGCTTATGGAACTTGAAGTGTAGCACCAACAACATTTAATTAAATAGCAATCTGCAAGCCCTATAAAAGGGGTTGCAAATGAAAAAAGCCCCGTTAATAATAACGGGAGCTTTTTTCATCAAATGCGAGCGACCCAAACATCCGTAAAGATAATGGAATCCCGGCAAGTATGACATCTCATTTTTGTGCATGGATGCCATTTAAAATCATATCAAGGAAAATCGTTGAGAGTTCCTCCTCCGACACCTCGCCTTCAGGATCAAACCAATAGTATGTCCAATTCGTCATGCCGAGGATGCCAAACGTAATCATATCACCGTTTAAATCTTTCCGGAATACGCCGGAAGAAATACCTTCATCTATAACAGTCTGATAGTTTTCCCTGAAAAGATCCCGTTGCTCCTGGATCTTTTCAAATTGCGAATCTTCCAAATTTCTCATATCCCGAAAAAAAATACGGGCACTGCTCCGCTGGTCTTTAATACTTCGCAACAGCATCAATACCAATTTATTAAGCTTTTCTTCACAATCCAGAGAATCGTCCCGCATGATTTCTTCTTGCTGCCCAACAGAATGGTGATGTAGTTTAAACAGATATCATTTAAAATAAATTGTTTGACCAGCCAATCCATAAGTTTCTCCACGCCGGAATGTCATCCGTTTTAGATGCATTGTATCTCTTTATCCAACCATAAACTTGTCTTTCCATGAATCCGTCGGGCTGGCCCATTTCCTTGAAACCAGTTTAACGGTAATCAATCCCGTGCAGATTCACCAGTTGTTTGACCATGATTTCCGATAGTTGCTTGCACACCTGTTCCGTAGCTGCCACTCCTTCTGAAAAAAGCAGTATCCAGCACGATTCCCCGCTTTCTTTCCATAATCATAAAAGGGCTGCCTATTATAGTCTCATCATCGCAAAAGGCATAAGGCTTAGGAGCTGCCGGAAAGATTGGATGCAAATGGGTAAGGACGGTGAATTCCCTTTCCATATCATGCGCTTTAGGGGCAACAGGCCCTAAGGGAGGGCGCCTTAACACAGCTTCCCATTCTCCGAGGCCCAGGCTATAAGTCAAGTTTGAATGGCCGGCACGATAAAGATAGATTGATATAACCATTTAAGAAAAAATGAAAACAGCACCATATTGTACCATCCTCATTTTTCTGTTTTAGGATAAAAAGATAGATTCTCGTCCATCAAATATGAAGAAGTATGACCTTCTTCAACGATCTACATTATTTAGGTGAAATATATAATCCCCCATCTTCTTTCCAGTCAGCATAAAAGACATTATTTAAGCCTTTGTACCCATTAGTATTCAGTTCTTTTAGTAACCATTCTTCATCATGGCCAGTTTCATGCAAATTTTCCATTATGATTTCTCCATCCATTATCAATGTGATCGGTAATTCTACTTGTTTTTCAGTGAAATGAAAATCCTGCATATTTGGTTTTTGATATTTAGATTTGAAAGCAATACTAATTTGGCCATTGGGTTCCAAAATACCAAACTCAACTTCCCTTACTGAAAACACACTTTTTTGCCGGAGCAAACTTAATATTTGATTGATGTCCAACTTACTTTTTTTGACTACTTCAGGGTCTATTATTCCGTTCCTGATCAGAATTGCCGGCTTCCCTTGCAGCATAAATCTAATTTTTATGCTTTTCTGCGCGGTAATCCTTAAAATCAACATAAGGACTGTCCATAAGCCAATAGCGTAAAGAAATTTTATCACGCTTACATTATTTTCATATATGATATGCCCTAAAAAATCATCAAGCATGAGAATAAACACAAAATGGAAAGGTGTTAATTGGGATAATGAAGTTCTTCCTGTCATAATAAGGATGATGTACAAGGAGGCAAAACCAATACAAACCTTCATGGCAATTAAACCTAAGCTCGCTTCACTCAACGTTGTTACCTCCAGAATCATTATAGCTATAGATTCATTATGTTAATGAAAGGCAATAATTATACGATAACGTGAAACGTAGAATTTTTGGGGTTCATCATCCTTCCTTCTCTAGAACCAACTTAGCTTTAATTGTTATTTGATCTCTTCCCTATCTTTTTCATGTTAACGTAGGAGTCTTAGCTTTATTTTGGCTGGATAAGGATCCATTCTTCTTTCCAGAAGCATAATTATTTCCTTTTTACGAAAAATAAAGGAAACAAACAAAAGGAGAAGATTAAATGGCCAATACTGATCATATCCATGAAGTGAAAATTGAAGTAATCGTACCGCCACATGAACAAACATGCCTTGCTGATGCAGGAGTTTATACAACATTTCTCGAGAAGAAATTCGCTAAAGAAATCACCAATTATATAAGTGAAAATATAGAAAAACTGCCGATTACCAAAATAGATGATTTCGACTATAATACGCATAACAATATCCATATTGCGGAATTTTGTATTGTATCTAAAGAATTAGCGGAAAAATATGTGAAAATGGAAAGTGAAGACAATATAAAAATTTGATATCCGTATTTTTACAGCATAAAAAGGGCATATCCTTAAATGAATATGCCTATCCCTTTTTAAATCGTTTCTAACTTGCCAGCTAATATATTTTTTTGGCTCTGTTCGTAAAGATTGTTGCTAACATTAATAAAATAGAGACAGCCCTTTTTGGCTGTCTCCGTTCTTGAATTAATGCCCCGTTAATTTAAATACAATCTTTGTGCTCTTTTATGATTGAACTTCTTTATTCATTTTTCAATGCAAAAGTTTCAACTTTATCATTCCAGATTACTTCTACTTCAATAATGTCTGATTCGGACGTAGAAATTTTGTCAGCGTTAATATCTTGTGTCACATATATGCCTTCAGTATTTAATTTTATATCACCCATACCCCAAGCCCAGTTTGGAGCATTAAGTTTAAACTCAATATTCTCAACCCCGATAGCCTCTTCTTTATACTTTAAAACAAATTCTTTTTCTTGGTTGTTTACCATATGTAGTTCAGCCGACCAAATATCAGTATCGCCTTTAAAGGTTACATTCGTAGGTTTATTTTCTTTTGATTCTGATTGGCAAGCAACTAAAAACAAAGAAAATAATAACACTATAATAAACAGTCTACTTTTCACGAAAACACTCCTTTTTTGTCAATTCTTTCTTATGTATTATTTTACCATAAACCTCAAATTACCACATCAATCAACCTGAACAATAGTGAAATAAGACATATTAGCAAAATACATCATTTGAAATTTCTAATCTCGATTACAGTAGTGAAATTAGCTTTTTTACAGGCGTTCAGCAACATTTCATCTGTATTTTCTTTAGAGGGAATTCTTTTGTTTAATTCTAAGAACCGATGCCATATCAAATAGCCGTTTAGGTATTTTGTTGCCACACCATTAAAACGGAGCATCCAATCTTTTAATCGACGATGATAACTATTAACGTGCTGGATGTGATAAATATTTTGCCGAACATATTCCTTTTTACGTGCATTAATAGCCTCGTGCTTTAATCCTTTCATAGCCGCAAATTTCTTATAATTTGTTGCTGTATCTGTGCATAACAAAGCAGAATCATCTAAATAATCACCAAGTACAGTATCTATCTCAAGTGCTGTTATTCGCCCTTTACCAGCAACTTCAGAGAGGATTTGACCGTTTCTATCGTGAGCAACAACCACACATATTTGTTCTTTAGATATGCCTCTTTTAGAAGCAGAACCGCCTCTTTTTCGAGGTTTTCGATGAATAAGATTCTTCTTCCCTTTATTACTCTCCAAGAAAAAGGTTTCGTCACTTTCAACTACACCTAAAAGTTTCCGATGACCAAGTGATTGCAAGGCAAACAGCACCTTATGTCTCCAATAAAAGGCGGTACTCAGGTGAATTTTCAATTCTTTAGCAATAGCTCTTAATGAACAACCTTCCACCATCATTTCAATGTACTTAAGCCATTTTTGAGGATATTTCGTACCAGACAAAGGGCTGCCTGTCATATCGTTAAACGATTTACCGCAATCTTTGCAAAGATAACGTTGACGAGCTTTATATGTACCATTTCTTTTAACAGACATACTCCCACAATGTACACAGGCTAATCCATTAGAAAAACGTTTCTCCCGAATATCCACAATTTTGTTAGAAATATTGGTTGCAGAATCTGGGAACAAATCTTCCTTCATAGCAAAGAAGAGCTTTCTCTGTTCCTCTTTGGTAAGGTCTGAAATTTGTTCATACATATCTAGCCACATCAATAGAATCGCTCCTGTCATAATAAGTTCAATTATTATAACAGTATGCCGTCCTCAGCAACAAATTATACGAACATAGCCATTTTTTTATATGCAATTTCCCTTTCCGTGTACTACTCAATTATCTGCAAACTTTTGTCTCCCTCAAGAATTTTTATATGTATGTATTGTATAAGTCACTTTCGGACCGTAGATATTCTTTAAAAGCTCTAACAAGTTCAGCTTCTTCAACATAAGATTAACATCTCGATAAGTAGATATTAAAATATTGATTATACTAAATTTCTTCAATTATAAAACGACTGTGGTACTTTCTCCTTAGTCCCTATATCAATCAATTTATTTCCCCTAGATGGCAATTAAAAAGTACATTACTTTGCTCATCGACTAGATAAAAAATAATCACTGAAAAATACTTTATTCTCCTCACCAGATTATCTTTATTTCACATTCAAAAAATGAATTAAATTAAAATACTTTATAAGTTAATATTTTCGGTAATAACCCCCGCCTTCATCTAATCCTCGATTAATATTGGTATTACCATCACCATCTCGATAATATGATTCAACATATGTACCATCACTTCTTTCATAACCCCTCACCTCATGAGGATCTATCCATGTTTGATTGGAAGAAGAATCATTAGAATCATAATTATCGCCATCCTCAAATGATGAATCGAAACCATCTGATATATTAAAGATTACAAGACCTAATGTAACCACTGATAAAACAAATATAAAAGGTGTAGCAAATGCTTTAGATTTGTTACATAAAAACACCCAAACAATAAAACATAATGCATATGCTGATATCATTGCAACGAAATCTAAATCTTCTATAGCGAAATAATGAATATATTTATCAATGTAATAACTTAAAGTTTCTACCATGTCTGAAAAGAACAATGAAACAATATAAAAAAAAGCCCCGTTTAACACCAAACCTAACCAAAATCTTAAAGAAAAAAATATCTTGATGATTCTTTTAATTCTAAAGTAAAGAATGATTGCAATTAGTATTCCAAACAATATCGACATATTCCCCCCCATTTCCTAATAGGCCCATTAAAAGATAGTAACATTTTCCTAATTAGGAAACAATATAAAATATTTAAAAAGCATTTTTAATACTATCCTTTAAATAGACAGTTTAAAAAATCAATTCAAATGAAATAATATTACGAACAATACAGGTTTACTTGCCCTGTTAGCTTCTTCTATTGTTTCATAGCCATATTCAATCGCATTTCTCTCGAACCGATGATGCCCCATTTTAACAGAATATACTGCAGCATCAAGGTATTCCTTTTCTTCTTCAGTCAATAGCTTATATTTTGGATTTGAAACTAAACTCACATTCTTCTTTAATAAATCTCTTTCAGACTAAAAAACTCCATTTTTTATTCCATTAAAAGGTGTTATAGTTCCAACTATTTCTCCTTTTAATCTCAGAATAAAATTCACTTAATTTAATTATGAAACGAATTAATGACTAGTCCCCATAACTGTAATATAATAGAAAAGTAGGTAAAAGATGGGGGTATTTAGAGTGGGTATATTTAATGAATTAGGTAAAGGGTTGGGAGGATTAGCTGGCATAGTTATAGGTAGCCCAATTAAATTTATAGGGGAAGTAACTGAAATAAAAATGTTAGAGAATATAGGAAATGGTGTTAAGCATTCCTCTAAATTTGCTGGTGAAGCCCTTGGTACTTTTACTGACGGTGCATTAGGTACAGTTTCAGGACTTATCAATGATGACCCTTCAAAGAGAGATCAAGGTTTGTCTGAAATGGGTACCGCTGTAGGTCAGACAGCAAAAGGAGTTTATAACTCTGCTAAAAATGTATTAAAAAACAGTGGTGACATCATAGTTGGTGCTATTGAGGGAGATATGGATAGTGTTAAAAAAGGTGCTGCTGGTATCGTTACTACTGTTGCAGTAGGTGCTTTAGCCGTTGGTGTAATTGATATTGTAGATGGAGTCGATGTAAGTGACGTAGATGTTGCTGAAACTGATGCAACAGATTACAATGTGGCTCAAGCAAGTGTATTAGAAACTGGAGTTGTTGGTGTAGAAGATATTAATCCAAATCCTGATACACACCATGTTGACTCTCACTATGTACAAGCCTATGATAGATCAGATGGAACACATGTTGATGGATATTGGAGAGGTGGAGATACTGGGTATGAACAGACTAATCCAGATAACACTACTTTAAATAATCTTAATACTTAAGCTTAAGCAATTATAAATTTATCCAGCACAATGCCTTAGGGTGTTGTGCTTTTATATTCTCTCTGTTTATGATAGCGAATATAAAATGTCAAGAATACTTTAAGTACCGAATTATATGATCACATCCCTTGGCTTAAACATTTCAGAATTCATGAAACATTGGTATATTTAAGCTTTATACTTCGTCTGGTTTAAAGAAAACATTCCTTAAATTAAGTGTCTAATTTTACGTTATCATTCCAAATGATGGAGATAGAAGAAAAACATATTTAAACTTTCAACGGCTAGAGCACATGCCCTGAATAGAATCCATGGCATTTGCCATTTTTAGATTGAATGCTGCAGAAAATCGACGAGGCGCTCCAACTTGTCTATGTCTAGCAGCTCAATTTTATCGTTTTCCGTATGAAGTATGGATTTCAACAATTCAAATATTTTGGAGGACGTTATAGCTATCGCTGGAACGCCGGAAACGGCAAACAGCGTGTGATCGCCTTGAGGCCACGGGTCGATCTGCTCAAATTCCGGTGTCTGCCGGCCAAGATTTATCACGGCCTCCTCCAGGGTTGCGGGACATTCATAAAACGAGTAAGAGATATTGCTGCCTCGCAGTCCAACGCCATCCACATTAAAAGCGCATATATATTCGTCAGGAGTGGCTAAACTGGAACGGAGATAGATCATTTCACCGGCGTTCGAGTAATAGTCCTCGCCGTTAAAGAGAACAAATTCAATACGATAGGGGTAATCGTTTCCCCTCAGACTGGCCGCAAGCGCAAGCAGAACCGCGACACCAGAAGCATTATCCAAAGCACCAGGCGTCCCGGGTGCTGTATCGATATGGGCAGAGAAGCAAACCTTTTGCGGTCCATCGCCATAAGTAGCAATCACATTGGCCGCCCGTGTGGCACTGCGGTCTGTGCGAAGGGTCAGCTCCGCGGTTTCACCGGATAAAAGCAAGGAGAGGCTACTCTTCGACACCACAGCACAGGGAATTTCAAAATCTCCATCTTCAATCACCGGGATCAATTCGTTGGAATCCAGGCTAGCTGTGATCACGGCGCAAGGCTTTCCTCTTTCCAACAGGGCGATAATTTCCTGATGCTCCTCCGGATTCCAAAACATGAAACTTTTAGGCATTAGAGGCTCTTGGCACAGTTCTCCATACAGAACCACAATTTTGCTGGTGAGGTCAGCTTTTCGCAGTTGCTTTACCGATCTGATACAGATAAGCTCGGCCTGCACACTGCATGGAAGGGAGTAGGGAGCCGGAGCAATCGTGGCGCTCTGTCCGTCAACCTTTAGAGTGCCACCATGATTCTGCCAGTTCATACAGTCGAATTCCTGTCGTTCCACTGACAACCCGCCCGCTTCAAACTCCGCGCATGCAAATTCCACCGCCGCACGGTTAGCATTAGATCCTGTAGGCCGCGGCCCAATTTCCTTACAAAGTTTGTGTAGATACTGTTCAATTCTCTCCTTTTGATTCATCCTGTTATCCTCCTTTGCTTTTTATGCAATAAGAATCGTAGAACATGGAGGGGCTTGAAGAGCGATGAGTAATGGCTGTTACGCTCCAGAAAGTCTAGACAATCAAGAGCCTACTCCTTTTACAACCCATAGTTTCTTTAATAACTATCTTCTTAATGAGCGGGGCTTATTTCTTGGTACGGGGACATTGGCTCTGTATTAGAGTACGATCCCTCTTTACATCTATTTTACCGTGTTTGGTATATTCCTTAAACTTTGGAACAGTTGTTTTTGCTGTAAACGGCGAATTATAGAGCATGAAAAACGGTGAAGTTATATCAGCAGCAATAAATTTTACGTACTTCATAAAATTTGAATTGTGCAGATCGTTTCCTATTTTCTTCTAGCACACGATTATTTGCCTTTCACATTTGTGCCTGGAAACACAACTCTACTAGCACATTGGGAACCCAACGCCTTAGAATTTTCCGGATACACATTGTATAAACAGGATAGATGACTTTATGTATAAAAAGCCTTATTATAAAACAAATAACACCCAACTCAAAAGAGTCCGGGTGTTATTTCAATTTCCATTTTATCTCATTCCAACCGGCACCAAGACCCACTTCAACTGATGCGCGAAACGAGGCAATGTATGTGGGAGATCTAGCGCCAGTAATATATAAAGGAGTATAACGTAACAAAACTCCTTTCTTCGATACCTATTAAAAAAAATCCATTAAATTAACAATCAGAGCCTATATCAGGAACAAATTCTGATCTCGTCATAATCCATTCCTTTATGGTTATCATAAAAGATAACTCGTGTATGAAACATATAAACGACTTGATCGGAACTTGGCTGCAGGTTATCGGGCAATTGATACTTGAAAGCAATCCGGATGCTTTCCTCATTGCCTAAGGTCTTAGTCATCAATATGGTTGCCGCACTTTCCCGAGACAAGACCTTCTGATTTTTGCAGTCTTTGATCAATAAATCGCATTCAAGTCTCTTAATGGTTTCGTTCATCCGACCGCCGGTTAATTGAAAGTGCCCAGAAACAAGATCTCCGCATCTATACTCCTTGGTATCCAGAACTAGATTGACATTGGTGCAACCAATTTTTAAAAGACGCATACATTTCTTTAACACTTTGCATTTACCCCCTATACATCAAAATGACCTATTTCCGTTGCTGTTTTAACTCTCTCCGTTGCATTTCTAAAAACCTTAAAATAAATATTGCTATATGGTCTCGGTTTGTTCTCTGAACATCATAGCTGATGATTAATAGGAAGTCAATTTAAAAATATGTGGCGCAATCCCCCAAAAAATACACTTATTTTTCTAAACACAATGGCCTATACATGTACGATTAGAAAGCTTCAATTCTTTAGAGAAAGCACCAAAAATAACGTGTCTATGTACCATAAAAAACAGCCGGAAAGCATCATACTTTAGGTATATTCTTTACAAATAACGTTCATATCTTAAATGTATTTTTCTCCAATAAGGCATTCCTGTTTTTGCATTACCTAACACGATCCTTATCCCCTTAAAACAAATTCATAAGAATACTTTTGTATAATTATTACAATTTTACATATTTATTGAATATTGTGAACTAACCATATATCATATCATATATGATTTCTTTTTTAAGGAGCGATCAAAATGGCTAATATTAGGCTTAAGTTCAAAAGCAGCCCCTATTTAGAAGCAGCTGAAACGAGCGATGGACATATCCTTTACAAAGGTAAAAAGTTCGCGATTAACCGTATGCCGTTGGATGTGCCGATCAATGGAACTGTCTATGGAACATTGCTTAACTACAAAAGTTCAATTGACGCATTGCAAGATATCATGCATAAACCGCCGTACAACAAACCTCCCTCAGCCCCCATTCTCTATATCAAACCGAATAATACGTTTACATCCTTTGGAGAGCCTGTGCCAATGCCGGAAGGTTGCGAACAATTGGAGATTGGAGCCTGTCTTGGCATAGTCATCGGCAAAACGGCAACCAGGGTACCGGAAGCAACAGCAATGGAATATATAGAAGGATACACTCTTGTAAATGATATCAGCATCCCTCATAAAAGCGTTTACCGGCCAGCAATCCCGTTTAAAGCCCGCGACAAGTTTTGTCCAATCGGTCCGTGGATCGTGGATAGAGATTCCCTCCCCCATCCTGAAGCATTAACCATACGTGTTTATATCAACGGTGAACTGATGCAAGTCCATTCCCCAGCCAATCTTGTCCGCCCGATCCCTAAATTGATAGCGGATATAACGGAATTTATGACGTTGAATAAAGGGGACTTGCTGCTGGCCGGCATTCCAGAAAACGCTCCCTTGGCAAAAATCGGCGACCGGGTTGTCATTGAAAGTGATGAAATCGGCTGCCTGGAAAATAAGATTATAGCGGAAGAAACCTACTCATTGGAGGGATTTCTATGAAGAGAGCGCGTGTCGCCTATAGCGGGGCGATCCATGAAGCATACGAAGAAAATGGTCGCTTGCGTTTGAATGACGGCCGATTGGTGGATGAAGAAGAAGTCGTTTGGCTTCCTCCTGTGGAACCAGGGACCGTTTTTGCATTGGGATTAAATTATGCGGACCATGCTAAAGAATTGGCTTTCAATGCCCCTTCTGAACCATTGGCGTTCTTGAAAGGCCCTAATACGTTTATCGGACACCGCGGCCAAACAAAGCGGCCCCGTGATGTGGACAATATGCATTATGAATGTGAGTTGGCAATTGTCATTGGCAAGACGGCCAAACATGTCAAAAAAGAAGAAGCCTATGATTATATTGAAGGCTATACAATTGCCAATGACTATGCAATCCGGGATTATCTTGAAAACTATTACAGGCCGAATCTCCGGGTTAAAAACCGGGATACTTGCACACCGATTGGGCCATGGCTGGTAGATAAGGAAGATATACCAGACCCTATGAATCTGACGCTCAAAACGTATATCAACGGGAAGCTTACACAACAAGGCACTACCAAGGACATGATTTTCAGCATAGCCGATTTGATTGAGTACTTCAGCGGATTTATGACACTTAGGCCCAACGATATCATATTGACAGGAACACCGGAAGGCTTGGCGCAAACAGCGGTCGGGGATGAAATAATTACGGAAATAGAAGGTATAGGCAGGCTCGCCAACACAATTGTAAGCGATGAACTCTTTACAGATAAATCAATGATTCCTTAAAGAAAGGATACCTTTTATGCCACATATGATTATCGAATATACCAACAATCTTGCAGACGATATCCAAATTGACGACTTGTTGAAAAAAGTGAATAAGATCCTTATGGCGCATCCTGCTATTTTTCCTATAGGCGGCATCCGGTCAAGAGCAATCGAAATAACTCATTATTGTATTGCCGATGGTTCCGAGGATGATGCTTTTGTCCATGCCACTTTAAAGATTGGGGCAGGCCGTACGGAAGACAATAAAAAAATGGTCTGCGATCAACTATTCAGCATGATGGAAACCCATTTAGCCCCCCTCTTCTCCAAAAGATATGTAGCGCTCTCGATGGAATTATACGAATTCAATGAGTCGGGAACCTATAAGAAAAATAATATCCATCAGCGTTTTAAATCGCAAGCGTAATGACCTATTTCTTAACAGCCAACAAATCCCCCGGAAAATAATGTTCCGGGGGATTTTGTGTCTCTTTCATTAACCGTCCAATCTATCAATGATTTGCAATGCCTTTTATATCGCTTCCAGTTGTCGATTTAACAAGGATTTCCGCATAGTTATCATCTGAAGCTGCATTCTTTTTAGCTCCGATCACCGTTCCTATATAACAAGCCAGAAACCCGAATGGGATGGAAACGATACCTGGCGATGCTAATGGGAATAACGGCTTTCCTGTAAACAAAGCGGCCCCTTCAACCGGACTCCACACATTCGGTCCAATCGCCACCAGCAGAACTGTACAGGCCAAACCGGCAATCATGCCGATCATAGCGCCTGTTTTATTGAACTTACGCCAATAAATCGTAAATAAAATGACAGGCAAATTAGAACTGGCTGCAATGGTAAAGGCAATGGATGCCAGAAAGGCAACGTTGAATTGTTGCAGGAATAACGATAATAAAATCGAAATCACCGTAATGGCGATGGATGCGCCTCTGGCCATGAACATTTGCTGTTTTTCTGTTGCTTTTCCATCCTTTATGATTTCATTATAGAAATCATGGGAAAAGGCGGATGCTCCTGTCACTACAATCCCCGCTACAACAGCAAGAATGGTAGCAAAAGAAACGGCTGAGATAAAAGCGAATAAGAAATCGCCTCCGACTAATTTAGCAAGCAACGGGGCCGCCATATTTCCTGCAGGATTGGCTTCCACAATCGATTTCAATCCAACTAATTTAGTAGCACCCAAGCCAAGAAAGATGACCATAATGTGAAAGCCGCCCATAATCCACATGACCCATACAACCGACTTTCTGGCGACTTGGGCATTCGGCACTGTCAGAAACCGGACGAGTATATGCGGCAAGCCTGCTGTTCCCAGAATAAGGCCTAAGCTTAAGGATGCAGCGTCCCACCCGCTGGCATATTTAATCCCCGGAAGCAAAAAGTCGCCTTTAAATGGCGTTGCTGTTTTTACTTGTGTAAATACGTCAAGAAAATTAAAATGAAACTTCCACATCACCAAACAAAATAAGATAAACGTGCCTCCTACCAATAATACAGCCTTTATGATTTGGACCCAGCTTGTCGCGGTCATACCGCCGAATAATACAAAAATCAGCATAACAATCCCTACAATAATAACGGACACATTATAGGGAATGCCTAAAAGCAATTTAAATAAAGCTCCAGCGGCCACCAATTGCCCTAGCATATAAAAGATAGAAATGAACAACGTGTTGAAAGCTGTCACTCCTCTGACTTGCTTATATTTATAGCGGGTTGTAATCATATCTCCCAATGTGTACTTCCCCAGATTCCTTAATGGTTCTGCAACCAAAAACAAGACGACCAGAAATGAGACCAAGGCACCAAACATAAGGAAAAAGCCATCAAATCCTGTTAAAGCAAATGCACCGATCAATCCTAAAAATGTGGAAGCTGACATGAAATCGCCTGCAAGGGCAAGTCCATTCTGCCGAGCTGTTAAACCGCCCCCTGCTGTATAGAATGAACTGGCTGTTTTTGTTTTTTTCGATGCATAATAGGTGATTAAAAGTGTGCCCACGGACATGATGGCAAAGAGGATTATGACATTTATGCCCATTCTATAACCCTTCCTTCTCTATGATTTTTTGAATGTCTTCATCAAACTGCTGTGACTTGATCACATAGATGCTGCAGACAAAGAGTGACATGGCAATTATGGAAACGCCATAAAGCCAGCCCCAAGTGATATCGCCGATTATGTTGTGGTTAAGTATATTGGTATAGAAAGATAAAAAAGGCAATAGCAAAGAATAGCATATGAAAAAGAGAGTATAAGGGATAATGAACATTTTCTTTTTAGTGATAAGTTGGGTAAACTCAGGGGAAGAAGCTATTTTTTCATAATTCAGTTGATTTTTTTCTTTTACTTTTTCATTCAATTGAACCATATCGCCATCACCTCATATTTCCGAATGACTTTATTGAAAATAATCCTAATAGGCCTTTGGATTTAAACGAACTATTTCCCTAATAGAAGAAACAGGGCTACATTTTAAAAAAAGGCAACAGTACTGGATACCGCTGCCATAATCGTATCTATTGATCTATGAACGGATTGCTCTTTTCAAAACGATGAACGCTCCTTCTCATTAAAACGACTAATTTCGTTTATTACCCGATGTTTTCATCACAAAAAGGGATAGAATGGTTGCTCTACTTCCTTATACAGCCGGCGTTTTTTCTATAAAACCACCATATTTGCCTTGAAAAAAGGTTAAAGGCTCACCATCTTTTAAAACAAGTTCTTTCACTTCCCCGATGAACAGTGTATGATCGCCGGCTACCTGCGTACTATAGACATCACAGACAATGTTAGCCAAGGCATTTTGTATCAGCGGCAATCCGTCAATATAATCAAACTCAATTTCCCTTTTTTCCTTTAATTGTCCGGCAAATAACATGGAAATCTCTTGTTGTTCTTCCGACAACAGATTGACGACAAATTTTTGGGAACGCTGGATTTTATCAAGCATTCTTGCTTTTTCGCCAATTGAAATCAGTACCAGTTTCGGCGTTAAAGAAACCGACATAAATGCATTTGCCGTCATGCCATGCGATTCACCATCCACCTCTGTTGTAATTACCGTGACGCCTGTTGCGAATTTTCCCATGGCATTCCGAAAGACACGGTCATCCATAATCATCCCTCTTTCCCCACTAAATTTTTATTCTTGTTCATCTCTTTTTCCAGGTTTCTTTGCTTGCACAAAAATCAAATGATAAACTCCGGCTTCTTTTTTTCGAGCAGCGGCTCTTTCGCAGCTATTTCTTCCCCCGTAAAAATATCCAAGACCGCGGAGGCTTCATCGAACCAGGAATCAGGCGCTTTGGCACCCCAAAACGTTTGGCGCCTCGGATCATTAAGATCCCAATGAAGCGGGCCTACATCAGGATCTGAAGTGAGATAATCGCCGTTATACAATTCGATGCGGTGCCCATCCGGATCTCTTAGGTATAAAAAGAATGCATTGGACAATCCATGACGGCCAGGTCCTCGTTCTATTGTCGAAGCATAACCGAGTGAGGCTAATACATCACATGTATGGATAAGTGCCAATGGATCGGGGAGCCAGAAACCGACATGGTGAAGACGCGGGCCTACCCCATTCATGAAAGCCTGGTCATGTACGCCTGGCTTTCTGTGCAGCCAGCTCGCCCATAACTGGCCGTTTTCATCTATTGTATCTTCAGAACACAGAAATCCTAATTCATCCACATAAAAATCATAGGCTTTCTGCACATCTGCCACTGCACAGTTCACATGGTCGATGCGCTGGACTCTTGATCCCCGATATTGGTCGTAACGCTGCAACATCCGTTCGACTTGGTCCATTTTGCAAAAAAACTCAACCGGCAAGCCGGAAATATCCTGGACTCGCAATGCTCTTCCCAAAGCATGTTGGCTGCCTTCCTGCATCCACTTTGTTTGGAGGCCCTTGGATTTGAACAGGGCTTCCAACTCATCCAAATCAGAATCACATACAACTTTGTAGCTTATCGCTTCCACACTAGGCTCCGCCGCTTTTTGCAGCACAAGGCTATGATGGTGCGCTTCTTCCAGCCCGCGCAGATAAATATGGCTTTCCGTTCTTTCCGTCTCAATAAACCCTAAAGCATCGACATAATATTTCCGGGAGCGATCCAAATCTGTCACGTTTAGGACTGTACGGGCTACCCTTATAATTGAAAACGCCATTTCAATTGCCCCTTTCATACTTCGAAAAGTTCTTGTTATTTTTCAATCCCGTTTGCCGAAAGATGTTTTTTCACTCCAAATTTAGGGATATGGTGGTCGCCAATCGCTACATGGATTACTTGTGTTTCCGTATAGAAATCGAAACTGTAATGTCCCCCCTCCCGTCCGACTCCGCTGGATTTAGATCCGCCGAAAGGGATTCTGAGGTCACGGACATTCTGGGAGTTGACCCAAACCATGCCGCTGTCGACCGACTGTGCCAACCGGTGGCCACGCTTCATGTCATTGGTCCATATAAAGGCGGCAAGGCCATATTTGATGTCATTTGCCATTCTTAAGACTTCTTCTTCGCTACTGAAAGGAATCACTGCCATAACTGGCCCGAAAATTTCTTCTTGTGCCACGGTCATATCGTTCGTGCAATCCAACAGAAGTGTAGGAGCAATATAATTGCCTTCCTTGAATTCAGGAGGTATGCTGCCGCTCACAATTGTGGCACCTTCTTTTTCGGCTATTTTCAAATACCTTGACACATTTCCAAAATGTTGCCGATGGATAAGCGGCCCAACTTCTGTTTCTGCATCCATTGGGTCTCCCACCAAAATGTTTTGAACACGCTCTTTTAGGGACTCGATAAATTGATCTTTTATGGATTCATGAACAAATAATCTGGAATTAGACGTACATCTTTCGCCATTAAAGGAATAGATCCCCCATATGATCGAATCAAGCGCCTTTTCCAAATCGGCATCTTCAAATATAATAGCCGGCGATTTTCCTCCTAATTCCATTGACACTCGCTTCAGTGTATCGGCGCCATTTTTAATGATTTCCGATCCAGTGGTGGTTTCGCCCGTGAAGGAAATCAGCTGTACATCTGGATGGGCAACAAGTGACGCGCCTGCTGTTTCTCCAAAACCATGGACGACATTAAAAACTCCCTTTGGCAAACCCGATTGATCAATGATCTGGGCCAGCTTATTGGCCGTCAATGGAGACCACTCGGCGGGTTTTAGCACACATGTATTTCCGGTCGCCAAAGCGGGAGCAACCTTCCATGTTTCCAGCATAAACGGCGCATTCCAGGGAGTGATTAATCCAGCTACCCCGACAGGCTTATGGACCGTGTAATTGATAAATGTATCATCCACTTGATAGGCTTCTCCCACCAATCTGCTTTTGACCATTTCCGCGTAAAAGCGGAAATTTTCTGCAGCACGGGCGGCCTGTTTTTTTGTCTGGCTGATGGGCAATCCTGTATCCAATGATTCCAAGTACGAAATCTCTTCAGCATTTTCTTCAATCAAATCAGCGATTTTCACCAAGTAGCTCAACCTTTTCTGTACCGTCATATGTTTCCACGGGCCATGGTCGAAAGCTTCTCTTGCAGCGGCGACAGCAAGGTCAATATCTTCTTTAAACCCTTCTGCAACGGCATTAATTGGCTGATTATTAAAAGGATTGATATTTTGAAAAGATTTGCCAGCAACCCCATCTGTAAACTCGCCGTTGATATAATGCTGGATATCGGTGACTGGGTATGTTTTCATGCTTTTTCCTCCATTCTTGCGATCTTAATATATAAATCGGGGAGAAAACTCACTTCTTGGGTTTTCTCCCGCTTATATGGGCTTTTGCCAGTTTACCTATTTAATGTCTTAATCAATCCATATTTATCTAATGTCTGGCGGATTTCATCTATTAATGTGTCGGAAGGCTGGCCAAGCGGAGGCCTTAAGGCTGGATTAGCTTTACCGATCAATCCCATTGCTGTCTTTAATGGCCCTGGGTTTGTTTCCTTGAACAGCACATCATTCAAAGGCATTAATTTATAATGAAGGTCCAGTGCTTTTTCCAAGTCTCCTTCTTTCCAATAATTATAAAGATCCGCCACTTCTTTAGGGGCCACACAAGCTGTCGCGCTTATATGCCCGGCACCGCCGATTGCCAACATTGGGTAACAGAGCAATTCAATGCCGGAATAGAGCAAAAAGTCCCTTCCACAATTCAGCAACACACGGTTCACATGCTCAAAGTCTTTATTTGATTCCTTGACTCCGATGATATTGTGACAATCCTCCGCCAATCGGGCCAATGTTTGGACTTCCAGGTTGACCCCTGTTCTTCCCGGTATGTTGTACACAATAATGGGAATATCAACAGAATCTGCGACCGTTTTGAAGTGGTTATACAATGCCTGTTGGTTGGGCCTATTATAATAGGGGACAATCACCAACGCGGCATCCGCTCCCATTTCTTGCGCCCGTTTAGTCAGATGCAGTGTTTCTTTTTGGTTCGCTGATCCAGTGCCTGGCGCTACCGGCACCCTTCCGTTTGCCGTGTTGATGGCTGTTTCCATAACCAGCTCACGTTCTGCGATTGTCAGAGAACTAGGCTCGCCCGTAGTCCCACAAACTGAAATGCCATGTGAACCGCTTTCGATATGCCAATTCACCAATCCTTTAAGTGCCTCTACATCCACCTCTAACTGATTGTCAAAAGGGGTTATAATAGGGGCGATGGACCCTCGCAACCGCTTTTTGATTTCTTCATACAAATGAAAGACCACCTTTACATAATATTTTGTATATTCAGATTATTGATAAGAAAAAAGCAGCTTTTTCCTGATTGCAAACAAAACTTCCTGCCATATATAGGCTTATCGATGTTTTTTGCGCTGCGCTGTTTGAAGTAAGCGATTGTGTTCATCTTATGCTTTCTGACCGCAACTTCGATTGTCTCAAAAGAAGCTTTCTCTTTTAAAAGAGTGATTATTTCGCCATGTTCCTGAAAAGACTGGGCAGCACGTTTCGGGACGATTGTAAAAACAGATGTCCTTCTTATTTATTGATTTGGTTTTATTTTCCTGGATTTCATATACGATAACAATTATTAGGAAAAATTTGTATTTATTGTCTGTGCCAGCTGTTCAGACCGCTCTAAAAACTCCTTGACTCTGTCGACGTAAGGCTGCTTATCATAGCCATTATACAAAGCGCTAGCCATTCTGATTGGATCGCCAAAGAAAAAACGTTCATATAAAGTCTGGCGAGAACCAAATGTGCTGACACAAACATCCCATGCCAAGCGGTACAATTTCACACGGTTATAGGCATCCCCGGTAGCAGACTGCAAGTATTTATCCAGATCTGGCCGGATATCCGAATGAAAATCAGCTTCAGAAGGAATGGCCATCAATCCGCTGGCGCCCATCAGCTGCATGATTTCAGTAAAACGCGGATAGATTTTCGGAAAATAATTTCTTGCCACATTAAGCGGTGCGAATTCTGGTGTCATGATGCCCCATTTGTCTAATGCCGCATTCGCTTCCGACGCGGTGACAAAAGCCTTCATCGTTTCTAGAGCAATGATGACTTCCGATATTTTCTCCTGGATATGCTGATATTGGCCGATATTGATTGTCTCTGCCATTAATTGGAGAATGCCAAGTATGAATTCTGTTTTCGCTACATTTTTCGAAATCACCTGGTGGGTCATATGGACAACCGCGTTGCTTTCATTATAGGCGCGGTTGCACACAGAGACATCCCCATGGGCAAAAACGCGTTCCCAAGGCACTACAACATCATCGAATACAACGATTGTGTCCATTTCTTCAAATCGGGATCCTAGCGGGTGGTCCCAATTGGATTTGCCGTAGTCAAAGGATTCACGGCAAATGAATTTCAGCCCCGGTGTATTGTTAGGGATGGAAAAAGCATAGGCATACGGATTTTCTTCTTCACCCTGTTTCAGTAATGTTGAAGGAAATACCATTATTTCATCTGTGATTCCTCCTTGTGTGGCCAGCAGCCTTGCCCCTTTGATCACTAAACCCTCGTCTGTCTGGCCCTTGATGCGGGCTGCAATGTATGGATCCGAAAGCTGGGAGGCGCTCACTCCCCTGTTCACCTGGGGCTGAATCAGCGTATGCGTCAGAGAAAGATCGTTTTCCCGGCAGTATTCGTAGTAATTGCGCATATTTTCCGCAAAGCGCGGATCTTGGCTTCCGAACATCTCCGCAGCGGAACCGTAGGCCATCATCCCGGCGTTAATATAATCAGGGGAACGCCCCATCATTCCTCCATTATACTTGGCCCACTCCTGCATCATTTTCCGGCGTTTCTGCAAGTCCTCATTTGTTTTGGGTTGAATGAAGGAAGTTCCGACACGATCACCGGTAGTTGGCGAGATATATGTCATATACTCCTTTTTATCTGGATCATGTTGCATATCATACAATTCAGCCTGTGATTTCATAACACCGCTGAATGCTGGATGCTCTGAAATATTCCCTTTCACTTTTTCCCCGTCTATCCAAACGTTCGCTTTTGCTTGATTGACTCTTTCAATATATTGTTGGCCTGTTTTTGCCGCCATTTACTGCCACTCCTTTCCCAATGGAATAATGGATTTATTCTGTAAGCGGATACAATTTTAAGGTAACATGTAATATAATATATGGAAAATATGTATTAAATTAAAAAATAGTATAAAAATTATATATTTTAAAAGGAGGATCTTGCTTGGATGTAAAAAAGCTTCGTTATTTCGCGGCCATTGTTGAAGAAGGGCAGATTTCCAGAGCGGCAAAAAAGCTGCATATGGCGCAGCCACCCCTAAGCCAGCAGCTCAAAATGCTTGAAGAAGAACTGGAAATCAAACTGCTTGAAAGAAAAAAACACAGCATCGAATTGACTGAAGCGGGAAAAGTGTTGTATACAAGAGCCCGAGAAGTGCTGGAAAAAATAGAAGCCATACAAGCAGAAATAAAAGAAATCGGGGACGGAATTAGAGGACAGCTTGAAATCGGGTCTGTAAAGACATGCTTTGCCTATATCCCTGAAAAAATCAGATTATTCAGAGAAACATACCCGGAGGTAACCTTCCGCCTATATGAAGGGGATTCGTATCAATTAGCCAACCACTTAAGAAATAGGGATATCGAGCTTGCTATTGTCCGCCTGCCCCTTGATTTGAATGACTTTTTCCACCTTCCCTTACTCACTGATGATTTTGTTCTGGTTGCCTCTTCTGATACAGGATTAGGAAGCCCTGTCCAAATAGCCGAAATCAAATGCCTTCCTCTTATGCTGTTGCACAGGGTCAGGGGAGTAGGATTATATGAACTGGTCCTAAATGAATGGAAGAGGCATGGCCTTGAACCAAACATCGTCTGCCAATGTTCAGACGCGGCTATGTTATTGTCATTAGTAAAAGCAGGAATAGGCGTTGCCATATTGCCGAGATCCACCCTTTTATCATTTGCTTTGGATGGATTGAAGATGATTGAAGTCACTGATTTTTCCATCGAATCCCAATCAGCCATTATATGGCTCAAAGAACGGCATCTATCCAAAAAAGCCGTTCGCTTCAAGGACTGCTTTACCCAAATGAACCAAGTTCAATCTTCTCTTAAAACTTAGACTTTCATCCACTATTAAAAAGGGAGCGGAATAGCAAATTCCGCTCCCTTTTATCCATACAACCGGCTTATTCTTCCCAGACCTTAACTTCTTTCATTACATCGCCTGGTCTGATGTATAAAACGGTGTCCATGTCTTCAGGGTTTACTTGTCCGAATACAGTATGGACGCCATCCAAGTGTGGTTGTGGTTCGTGCACGATGAAGAATTGGCTTCCGCCAGTGTCTTTTCCTGCGTGTGCCATTGATAGGGCACCCGCTACGTGCTTATGTGGGTTTCCGGCAGTTTCACATTTGATTGTGTAGCCAGGGCCGCCGACTCCAGTTCCTTGCGGGCATCCGCCTTGCGCAACAAACCCAGGAATTACACGGTGGAATGTCAATCCGTTATAAAAACCTTTATCTGCAAGTTCTTTGAAGTTTGCCACTGTGCCAGGAGCTTCATTCGGGAAAAATTCTATGCGAATGACTCCACCGTTTTCCATTGTAATTGTTCCTACTGTTTTAGACATTATCATCTTCCTTTCTTATTTGCACATGAACTCTATGTATTGGTCATGTATGTACCATGTATAGTGAGATAAGAAGCACGCTAGAAAAAAGTCTCTCTGACCGGACCTGCACTTATTAAAGAAGGTACATGCCTAGATTATAGACCTTTCCTTAACGGATTCAATTATCCTGTCTATTTTAACATGCATTCTGGACAAATGGAAACCATCCTTCTTTTTGTCTTACCCGCAAAAAAATACAGGAGAAACAATTGCTTCTCCTGTATTTTTTAAATTTGTATTTCCAAATCTATTTTCTTTTTCTTGTTATTTGCAGGTGAAAGCCTTTTTTCTAGCCATCCCATCAATACATCGGCAATGACAGCCATCAACGCAGTCGGTATGGCACCGGCAAGTATAATGGCTGCACCGTCCGTGACGTTTGTGCCCCGGATAATGATATCGCCAAGGCCCCCACCGCCAATGAATGCTCCAATGGTTGCGACGCCAATAGCCACAACAAGTGCGTTGCGCAAACCAGCCATGATTACACTTAAAGCCAAAGGCAGCTCGACCATATATAAAAGCTGCCATGTCGTCATTCCCATGGATGTTCCTGACTCAAGCACCGGTTTTTCAACGCTTCTGATGCCCGTATACGTATTCTTGATAATCGGCAGCAACGAGTATAGAAAGACGGAGGCAATAACTGTATTTGCCCCGAGCCCCATGGCCAGCATTAGTACCGCCAGCAACGCCAAAGCAGGAATCGTCTGGATAATATTAGCCAACGACAATACCCAGGTGCTCAATTTCCGGTATCTGGCTATCAATATGCCGACCGGTATGCCGATGATTGCAGCGAACAGCACCCCATAGGCCGACATCAAAAAATGTCTAAAAAATTGCTCCAGTACATAAGAGCCATTATCTAAATAGTAGATCCATAATTCATGGATGGTATCCAAATTCCGCACCTCCCGATCTTACTCAAAATAGTTATTTTTCTTCAAAAAGTCCTCCGCCACAGTGGCTGGTTCTTTTTTCTTTACATCTGACTGGTAATTCAGTTCTGTGATCGTATCATTATCGATTTTGCCCACCAATTTTCTTAGGACTTTATCTAATTCCGGATGTTCCTTCAACACGTCATTATTAATGACAGGTGAACAATTATATGGAGGGAAGAATTGTTTGTCATCTTCCAAGGTTTTAAGATTGAATGCTTTCAGTCGTCCATCTGTGCTATATGCCAGCACAACATCCATTTTTCCGCTTTTGACTGCTTGATACACGAGTCCAAGCTGCATGGGAAAAGCCTTTTCGAAACGGAAATCATACGCCTCAGTGAAACCATCATAGCCATCGCCCTTACGGTTCAGCCAAGCATTGTCTACACCCAGTTTCAAATTTCCGGCGATGGATTCTAGATCCGAAACGTTTTGTAGATGGTATTTTTCAGCCAACTGCTGTGTGACAGTCAGGGCATATGTATTTGCAAACCCATAAGAGTCATACCATGTTTGATCGAAGCGGTCCTTGAATTCCTTTTGCACGATTTGTGTTGCTTTCTTAGGATCTTTCACCGGGTCGAGACCAAGCGCACCGGATAAATCCGTTCCTGTATAGCGTGTCGCTGTAATGTCCACCTGTCCTTCAGTCAACGCTTGATGTTGGACAATGGAAGAGCCGAGGTTTTGGATCATTTCTGCTTTCAAATCCGTATCATGTTCAATCATTTTTTTGATGATTTGCCCTACAATTTGCGATTCAGATGTATTTAAAGTGGCTATACGGACCGATTCATCGCTATTCGAGCCAAGACCGGGAAGTGAACATGCACTTAAAGTGAATGCCGCCACGATCGATAGTACAGCCATTCTTCCTTTTTTCCACATTTGTTTCACTCCTCCATTAGTACATTTCTCTTTGGTTGCGGATTCCTTTTGGTGTCACAGCATTTTCCAGACGAGTCAACAATAAATCTACCACGAGGGCAAGAAGGGTGACCGGTATGGCTCCAGCCAGGATCAAATCCGTTCTGAATAAGTTCAAACCATCAAAAATGAAATCACCCAAACCGCCGCCGCCAATAAAGGAAGAAAGAGTGGCCCAGCCGATTAAATAAACGGCAGACAGCCGGATACCAGCCATTATGATCGGAATAGAAAGCGGCAGTTCCACGCTGAACACCCTTTCTGTACCTGTCATGCCCATGGCTTGGGATGCTTCAATTAAATCTCGGTTCACACCTTTTACACCTATGTATGTATTCCGCAAAATGGGAAGCATTGAATAAAAGAATAAAGCGACAATCGCCGGGATTTTTCCGATGCCTAGCAATGGGATAAAAAATGCCAAAATAGCTAAACTCGGAAATGTCTGGACAACCGACGCGATTCCGATCACAAACCCGGCGATTTTCGGCAAATGCGCCAAAAGAATGCCTATAGGAACCGCTACAATGATCCCTATAATCAAAGCAGTAAATGAAATAAAAAGATGTTCACCGGTTTTCACCAATAAATCCTGTCCGTTGCTTGAAAAAAAATCTGATATAGCATTCATGATACCGCCTCCTTATCTCGTTTCCTGCAATTCTTGACTTGTTTCCGCCTGTTCTTTCAGTCCCCAGATCGAGTCATAGATTACGTCGACCAGATTTGTCCGCGTAAGCAGGCCGGCCAAACGATTTTGACCATCCACAACAGGTACATATTTCAGGCCGAGAGTCAGGAATTTGCGGGTAGCATCACGAATAAGGGTATCTTCATGAACCGTTTTGAATTCTTTATTCATCAACGCTGAGACCTCTGCGTCTAGGTCTTTGCCTCGTTCGATGGCTTCTACGTTCAGCAGTCCTTTTAATACATTGTTGTCGTCCACAATCAATAAGGAATCGACTCGCCGTTTTCTCATCAGTTGGATGGCATCGGCTAATTTGCCAGTCGTTTTGAAGCTGACCGGATTTTTTACCATGATTTCTCCAACGGTTTGGATGGACTGCTGAGCTTGCAGCAATCGATCTTTGCCTATGAAATTCTCGACGAACTCATCGGCTGGATGCAGCAGGATATCATCAGGGCTGCCTTGCTGGACTATTTTCCCTTCCCGCATGATGACGATCCGGTCTGCCAATTTGATTGCTTCATCCATATCATGCGTGACAAATACGATTGTTTTACCAAGTGTTTTTTGTAGATTTTTTAACTCCGCTTGCAAGGAATCCCTTGTGATAGGATCCAAAGCGCCAAAAGGTTCATCCATTAAAATAAGGGGAGGCTCTGCAGCCAAAGCACGAAGAACACCGATTCTTTGTTGCTGTCCGCCACTGAGTTCGTGTGGGTATCGATCCAGAAATTCGGGAGGCATATTGACAAGTTTCAGCAATTCTTCCGCCCGCGCATTCCGTTTTGATTGCGGCCATTTCAATAATTTAGGCACTAATGCAATATTTTCACGGATTGTCATATGAGGGAATAGGCCAATTTGCTGAATTACATACCCGATTGAGCGGCGTAATTCGACGACATTACTTTCCATAACATTTTTTCCGTCAACAAATATTTGTCCTTCAGATGGTTTAATCAACCTGTTAATCATTTTCATCGTCGTTGTCTTTCCGCACCCACTCGGGCCTATAAAACAAACAAACTCGCCTTTTTTAATATCTAAATTGATATGATCGACAGCTCTTTTGCCGCCTGCGTAGATCTTAGAAACATTTTCGAATTTGAGCATGATTTTCTCCTCCTGAATAATTGAGACATCGTCTGCCAGCTGATTGAAGGTTTTTCACTCTTCTTTTCTATTCAATTCCTATCTATCTGAACTAAATATGATCAGCCATAAACGTTGATCCTTTTGCCTCCCCTCTTTGAACAGCATAAAATAGACATAAAATCGATCTGTATAGACTTTTTTTAATAAAAATAGATAACTATATTTTTCAAAAAATAATACTTGTCTAAATTATTTTAACATAACTTATCATCTGTTTGTAGCGTCATATCTTATTACCAGTGCCAGGTATCTGAAGAAAATAGAGGTAATCCCCCTTTCCTGTTGGGATAAAACTGATTTTGGATGATAATTTTAACGGTATTATTCTCCTGCAAAAATGAATGATTAATAGTATAAAAGGATTCTAAAAGCAGTTAAATCTAATGAATATTACCTTATTGATAATTTGGAACATAATTTTTTTTGAATACAAAAGGTTTGGATGGTCTTTAGTGGTCTATATGTCTAGAGCTCCTAAATCTGCTTTTAATGCCCCTAGTTGAATCAACTCTTTCTCTCGTTCCTGGCCGATCTATTGAAAGACATAATCGATATAGTTGCCAAAACCTTTTTGGATTGCCAGCCCTTCGTTCCGCAAAGCCGCCCACAGATATCGATCAAGCGAATACGCGCTTTCAGACTGTAGTTTTTTTAACTGCCCAGGTGTTAAAGAAGCTGAATAATACAACCCCTTTTTCTTTACGGTCAACTGATAGTTTTCCAGTTTTAACACATAGACCTCATAAGCTGGATCCCATTCTTTCAGTTGGCGCTCAACAGTAACAGCTACATGATGCAAAAAATCTTCTTCGTTCAGAAAAACTGACATATATCCTCTTGCCATTCCGTTAATATTCATGGTCAACCACTCCATTCTTTGGTATGAGAATATTGGCGTCTAAAGATGCATTTCTGCCTTAGTCAAATCTTTTTATACTATACCCACATTTACAGAAAAACTAAAACTTCCGACCTAATTATTCACTTTTCTTTTTTTGTGCAATTAGGCCCTTTTTAATAACAAAAAATGGTTAAACAAAAAACTGATGGGCAGCGAGGATTGATTTACCCAAGCTCCATCAGTTTTTGGCTATTTAGCTTTGATTCCATTATAGACTGCTGCAGAGAAATCAGCTCTTGTGGCATGATCCAAAGGGCGGTAGACATTCGTTTTGAAACCTTTAGTCAAGTCAATGACATTCATTGTGACAATTGCTTCAAATGCCCAATAGGATGGTGATAAATCGCTGTATATATTCGCAGCATCAGAACTGGAGGCAACAGGCTGTTTAAGTTTGAACGCATTTTTAACGATCACAGCCATTTGGGCTCTTGTCATGGTTTCGTTCGGACGGTATGTACCATCGGCAAAGCCGTTAATAATGCCCAGTTCTTTCATTGCAGCAATATCCTTTGCAAACACACTGTTTGTATTTACATCTTTATATGAATAAGTACTAGAAGCGGTATGTTTCAACTGACGATTAATGATGGCCGCCGCTTGTCCCCGTGTGACAGAATCTGCCGGTCTGAATGTGCCGTCTTCAAAGCCTGATATGATGCCTTTATTAGATAACTCCGCTATAGCGTTATAAGCGAAATGGCCTTTGTCCAAATCGGTGAAATTCATTGCCGTTCCCTGAGAACCTACCACTCTTTTAGCTCCAGCATATTTAGGCTTCCAATAGGAATTAGTCATACTGGAAACAACAACTCCGCTATCAGTGGCTGATAGAAACTTTTGGTCTCCTATGTAAATGCCTGAATGTGAAATGCCTTTCTTATATGTATCAGAAAAAAAGACCAAGTCGCCAGGAGCCAAATCTTTGTCATCAATCATTAACCCGACTGACGTGTATTGATCGGCAGAAGTTCTTGGCAACGAAATGCCAACCTGGTTAAATACATACAGTAAATAACCCGAACAGTCAAAACCAGCTGGCGTGTTCCCGCCAAATTTATAAGGCGCGCTGATATATTGGCTGGCCAGCTTCACTATGTCGTTCCCTGTTACGGATGCCGCCGCAGAACTTCGAAAGGGCAAGAAACTGAACATAATAGAAGCAACAATAAATAAACTCATTACTTTTTTCACAAAAGTCCCCCTCTTCATTAAATGTACCTTTTTGATCATTCAAAAAAGGTCGAAAATTGTTCGCGATAGTCTTATTCTATCATATTTAGCGCTATTTCGAATGAATAATTTTACAATTTTAATAATAAATGCATATATTCTCTCTATTTGTGGATTGAAAGGATATATGTACGGGTCGAATCGAATTTTCATTTAAAGTCTAAATCTATCTTTTTATATTCAAAATATCCGGAATATCTATCTTCTTCCCCATTTCCACGCAAAAAAGGCTCCCTTAAACTGGAAGCCTTTTTATCTAATCTACGAATATCTATAAAAACAAACGAAGCACATAAAAGATAACCGCAGCCAACGCAGCAGACAGCGGCAGCGTGATCACCCAGGTAACAACCATATGCTTGGCTGTATCCCAATTGACGCCCCTTACTCTATGCGCTGCACCTACACCCATTATAGAGGTTGAAATCACATGGGTGGTCGAAACAGGCAAGCCGAGAGCAGAAGCGCCAAAGATAATGCCCGCTCCGGTTACATCGGCCGCTACTCCATTGATCGGTCGAATTTTCATGATTTTTCCGCCAACCGTTCTTATGATTTTCCAACCGCCTACCGAAGTCCCCAAGCCCATGGCAATTGCACAGGCCACCTGTACCCAAAAAGGAATCTGTGATTCATGTATATAACCATTTGCCATCAAAGCCATGGTTATTATCCCCATCGTCTTCTGGGCATCATTTGTACCATGTGTAAAAGACTGCAGAGCTGCTGTAAAAATCTGAATATGGCGAAAACGGCGGTTTGTCTTAGGCAAATTTCTATTCTTAAAAACAATCTTAAAAATGCTATAAACAAGATAGCCCAGACAAAAGGCAATGATTGGCGACAATATAAGCGCTTCTATAATAGTCATGAATCCGGCCCACTTTAAAACATGAAAACCGGATGACGCAGCAGCCGCCCCGGCTATACTGCCAATGATCGTATGCGAGGAAGAACTGGGTATCCCCATATACCATGTCAATAGGTTCCATAAAATCCCGGCAATCAATGCTGAAAGGATGACGGCTGACCCATCTTCTAATGAAAAAGGATCTACAATATTTTTTGTAATTGTTTGCGCAACGCCCGTAAATGAGATTGCCCCGAGAAAATTCATTATGACCGCTAGCGTGATCGCTCTCTTTGGAGAGAGTGCCTTCGTTGATATAGATGTAGCAATGGCATTTGCAGAATCATGGAATCCATTGATAAAATCAAATGTCAGAGCGCCGATAACTATCAGAATCGTTATGAGCATTAATGAGTCCATGATTCAGCCCCCTTATGAATTTTTCATAATAATGGTTTCAAGTGTGTTCGCAACTACTTCACAAAAATCAGCAATTTCTTCGAGATTCTCATATATTTCTTTATATTGGATAACCCTGATTGGGTCCGTCTCGATGGCAAAGAGATTTTTCATGCTTTGACGGTGCAAGGCATCGCATTTTGATTCAAGCTCTTTGATTTTGATCGCATGTTCACTGATGCTCTGCAATTTTTTAGTGGATGTCAGCAGATTAACCGCAACATCTATTTCATGTGCCGCTTCACAGATATGGCCTACCATTTTGACCATATATTCATCCGCATTGATAATAGAATACATCTCAAAAAGAGCTGAACATTGTTCCAGCCCATCAAGTACATCATCCATACTCATAGAAAGCTGAAGAATATCTTCCCGCTCAATCGGAGTGATAAATGCTTTATTCAATTCCTGGATAATTTCATGGATAAAAGAATCGCCTTTGTGCTCAAATTCATTCATTTTTTCCGCAAACACTTTTAAATCGCTGACGTCTTTCAACTTATAATCAACAAAAAAATCAGCACTTTCCTTCAAGTTAACAGATATATTGCTTAACATAACTGCAAACTTATCTTTTTTTGACTTAAACACCATATAATATCCCTCACGATTCAAAAAATATGTCGATATGTATCAAAACACGTCGAAAGTTCTTAACTTTATTAGTTTACCCCTACTTTTTTGCATAATAAAGCAATACCCCTTAAAATTCATAAAATAGTTGTTATTTGTCTAAAGTTTCCTCTTAATGGAAATTAAACGTTTAAAAATGAAGTTGCCTGCCAATTAGTATTTCTCTGCAATTGTGGATTATACATTTATTGTTCCTTTCCACTAATAAGGTGGCTTTAAAAGCAATATTGCTTAAAATGTAATCTTTTGTTCATGAGTTGTTCATATTCATCAAGCATTCTTTATATATACAATCGACAGAAAGAACCAAATTGGGGGGATACATAGTGAAGAAACTATATTACTCGGCGTTGGCCTATTTAATTGCCGCTTTAGTGAGTGGAGTCTTGTGGAGAGAACTAGCAAAATTTAATGATGTCACAGAAGCGACGTCACTCGGCAAAGTACATGGCCATTTAATGACATTGGGATTCATCATGTTCTTACTATTTATCATTATGGAAAGAATCTTTCATATCTCAGCACATAAACAATTCAATTTGTTTTTTATCGTATACCATATCGGCGTTATCACGGCCACTTTAATGATGCTGATCAGAGGCTATGTCAGCATTATGGTTATAAAGGGCAGCCTTGATTTATCGGACGGCTTGGATGCAGCAATATCAGGTATGGCAGGATTGAGCCATATCGTACTGTCACTTGGATTGATTTTATTTATGGTTATTCTAAAGAAATCTCTCTTTCCAGTAAAAAAATAAAGTGGCAAAAGCTTCGTTAAGCCTTTTGTCATAAACACAATATAAAAAACGGAAACAAGCTAAATAGCTGTTTCCGTTTTTTATACCATTTTTTCTCTCTAACGAAACATAAACCTGATATATATTTTAGAGAAATCAAATGAACTTTTTCTAATTATATGTAAAACTAAATATCAAAACGAATACATGTTTCAAAACGGCTCCTGGTCAACGCCCGTTTCCTGTACTATTATTTTTCCAGTTTACCAGCTACGCCGCCGCCATCAACAGGAAGGGTGACCCCGTTGATTTGCTTAGCAAAATCCGAACACAAAAAGACAGCTGCATTCCCTTGATCTTCAGGGGTGGCAATTTTCCCTGAAGGCAGGGACGCTTCTACGGCTTTAGCCTGTTCAGGTGCGGTTGAAAACCAATATTCAATGGCGGGAGTCAAGGTCATCCCCGGACAAATGGAATTTACACGAATCCCCTTTTGGCCGTATTCTAACGCAACTGTTTTTGTTAAGCCGTTGATGCCCCATTTGGACGCTGAATAGGCAGCTAGATTTGGCATCCCTTGCAATCCTGCAGTGGAAGCGGTATTCACAATGGCTCCCCCGCCATTTTTAAGCATTTCTCTTACCTGATGCTTTAGCGCGTAATAGGTGCCATATAAATTGATCTGAATGCATTTATCCCAATCATCGGTTTCTGTTTCTGCAATCGGTGCAGTCATGGAGCCGATCCCTGCATTGTTATGGGCGAAATCCAACTTTCCAAATGAATCGGCCGCCGCCTGAATAAGGGCAGCCATTTCTTCTTCTTTGGCTACGTTGCACGGGAAAAAAGCAGCCGTACCGCCTGCATCTTCTATCATTTTAACCGTTGCCACTCCGCTTTCTTCATTGATATCAGACACCATGACTTGTGCGCCTTCACGGGCGAAAGCTATGGCGCTTGCCCTTCCGATTCCTGAACCTGCGCCTGTGACGAGTCCCGCTTTTCCTACCATAAGTCCTGCCATAATCGATTCCCCCTATGTGTTTAAGCGCTTACAGACAAATTTTATCTCTTATGTATTAAAATCACAATAGTAAATAGAAGATTATAACGCCAAGTAAAGGTCAGCCATTATCAAGCTTTTGGCCATTTATGCATCCCCCTTTGATATTGGTCTTCATATCTTGAAAGGTATAAAAGATAAAACGCAATAGCAATCTGAATCAACTATCTTCGTTTTTCATAGTAGCACTCCTTTTAAAAGAATAGCGCAGGCAAACCAGGGTGTCGGAAAATCCTTTTTTTCATACAGCCTTCAGTTGGATTTTCAGCTTGGCATTTCGCTTTCCGGAGCACTGCTTTCCTATTAAAAAGTTGTTTGATTATGCCCATTTTACATATGTATCTCTATGAAAGCTTCTATTAATCCCCTCTGCCTTCCCTTCTGCTAATGCAAGAATATGTCATACTCTCTTAATTGCCACATAACTTGTATTAGAGAGGTGAATATGAACGATGGAACGAATAAGCATAATCAGAAAAAAAATAATCAATTCCTTCACTATTACGCTAATTGCCGCTAGCATTGTGTTATATATGCTGATACTAAATTACTCTTATGGCTCAAGGACCATCGAGAAAATGATAGATGAAGTACAAGGGAAAGACCTGTTTACTTATTTTTTTCAAACATCCAACCATTTTTATTTTGCCGAAGAAAACAATCCTTTCTCAGCGATGCATTTAACCGATTTATTCTTCTCGCTGGCCGCAAACGTCAAACCGACTGATGCCCGTTCTTACTTGATCAACCAAATTCCCGGTTTAGCCGATTATGATACAGAGATCCTTGTTGCTGGTGAGGGGACCAATATCACCAATCTTCCTGTGGAACCCCATTTGACGGAGACCGAGCAAAAAAATGAAAGCCCCGTGGCGGAAGAAAAGGTAAAAACGACTTCGGACACTGCTCCTCCTGCCGCCAAAAAAACATATACACTGGCCGAGAGCGATATTTTTATCTATCAATCGCATAATCGAGAATCTTTTTTGCCTTTCTTAAAAGGGACGAACGACCCGGACAAAGCGTCAAGTTCAGACCAACGAGCCAACGTCGTTAAGATAGGCAGCTTGTTGGCGGAGCAATTAATCGCCAATGGACTCAAAGTGTATCATGATACGACCGATGTGAATAAAAAATTAGTTGAACGCAATATGAATTATTATCATTCCTATGACATTTCTGGTGAGATCGTCAAGGCTGCATCAGCACAAAATACAAAAATGCAGTATTTTATCGATGTCCACAGGGATGCAGCCCGCAAAAAACTAACAACGAAAGTCATTAACGGGAAATCATACGCACGATTGTATTTCATCATCGGAAAAGAGAATAAAGACTATCAAAAAAACCTGGAATTCACAAAAAAAATCAATTCTGCGCTTGAGGAAAAATACCCTGGACTAAGCAGAGGTGTATTGGGGAAAAGTCGCTTGGAAGGAAATGGAGTCTATAATCAGAACATATCGGACAAAGCGATTCTCGTCGAATTGGGCGGTGTCGATAATACCATGGATGAATTGAACCGGACGATCAAAGCATTGGCGGATGCCTATACCGCTGCTTATAACCATTCAATTGCCGTGAATAAACAATAGCTAAAAAAATGCCGGCAAATAGCCGGCACCTTTTGTCTCTTATTTCAATAGAGAAGCAATTTCATCAATCTTTTTGGCACCGAATACAACCTCTTTGTCATTGATGATCATAGCCGGTACACTCATTACTTTATATTTTGTTTTGATGTCAGGGAATTGGCTGATATCCACCATTTCAGCTTCCACATTCGGATTTTCGATCGCAATCCGTTGCGCCCCCACCACTACATCAGGACAATAATGGCATGCAAGAGACACCATTACCTTAATATTCGCTTTTTTAGAGATCTGTTTAATTTCGCTTAGAATAGCAGCATCCAATGCTTGGCCTGGACCAGCCAAGTTATAGATGGCAAGGATGAAGGAATTAAGCTCATGTCCGCCCGGTACCCCGTGATATTTTACGCCGCTATAATTACCGCTAGCGTCCAACATTGCGACAATCGGGTATTTATCGGCATTCACTTTTGCTTCCATTTCTTTGTTTTCGCCTTTTTTATAGATCTGCAGATGCAGTTTATCACCGAGTTCTACAACATCCTGAAGGAAATTGCGCAGTTCGATCGATTTTGGCAGCTTTTCATCCACGATCGTCACCAGCGTGACATCGTTCTCCATTTTATTGAAGATTCCTTTCAACTGACCGGCAATCGCCTCAGAAATCAAAGAGGATTTACCGGATGATTTCTGGGTTGTTTCTTCCTGTTTTGCAGGTTTCTCTTCTTGAGGCTCATCTTTAATGCCTAAGCGTTCTTTTTCCTCAGCCACATATTTTCCGGCGTCAGAAGCAGCGATTGCTCCATCCGCTACCGCTGTTACGATTTGGCGCAATGATTTCGGACGCAAGTCTCCAGCTGCATAAACGCCTTTTACATTTGTCTGCATATCATCATTGGTAAGGATATATCCAGCTGGGTCCATATCAACATGCCCTTTAAATAATTCTGTGCGCGGTTGATAACCGATGAATACAAATACACCGAATGTTCCGTCTTCTTTTTTAGCTTCGTATTCCCATTCCTCTTTTGTCTCGTTATTGATGAAACGAGCTTTTTGGATCATCCCGTCTCCGTATACGCCCAGCAGCTCTGTGTGGAACTTCACTTCGATTTTCTCATTGGCGAAAACCTTATCAGCAATCGATGGAGCACATGTGAATTCAGGCTCACGGGCAATGATGGTCACTTTTGTCGCATAGCGTGTTAAATACATCGCTTCTTCTGCAGCTGCAAATCCTGCTCCGATTACAAACACTTCTAATCCTTGGAAGAATTCACCGTCACATGTTGAGCAATACGCGACACCTCTTCCTGTAAACTCTTGCTCTCCTGGGAATCCAAGTTTACGAGGAGCGGCTCCTGTTGCAATAATAACCGAGCGGGCATACAAATCGCCATTGACGGTTTTGATCTGCTTCACTTCTTTAGAAAAGTCTACATCTGTTACTTCCGTTTTGATGAATTCGACGCCAAAATCTTCATTTTGCTTTCTCATTTCCTCAATCAAAGCGGGACCGGATGTTTTACGGATTCCTGGATAGTTGGCGATTTCAGACGTAGTTGCTGCCTGTCCACCGGCATTGCCTCGTTCAACAATCGCTGTTTTTAATTTTGCGCGGCCGGCATAGACACCTGCAGATAGTCCTGCTGGCCCAGCACCGATAATGATTAAATCATAAACATTTTTCATATTCTCTCTCCATATTGTATTATGAATGTAGTTAAAATTAAGTAAAAAATGGATGAGGCACTTAAATAGATAAGTGCCTCATTTTTTGTTGTTGGTTCTCTCCAATTCACCAATTGCGATTTATGAGGGAGTTTAGTGTAAGGGATTTAGATTTTTCCTACAAGGTCCAAGCTTGGTTCAAGCGTTTCTTCACCTGGTGTCCATTTAGCCGGGCATACTTTATCTCCATGCTCAGCAACGAATTGGGCAGCTTGTACTTTACGCACTAATTCTTCCGCATTGCGGCCGATGCCAAGATCATTCACTTCATAAGATTTAATTTGGCCTTCTGGGTTCACGATGAATGTACCGCGAAGCGCTAAGCCGTCTTCAGGAATCAATACTTCAAATTGGCGTGAAAGAACGTTTGCAGGGTCAGCAAGCATTGGATATTTGATTTTGCCGATTGTTTCAGTAGCATCCGCCCATCCTTTGTGAGTGAAGTGAGTATCTGTAGATACAGAGTAGATTTCGCAGCCCATTTCTTTGAACTTTTCGTAGTTATCTTGCAAATCAGCTAGCTCTGTTGGGCAAACGAATGAGAAATCAGCTGGATAAAAGAAGAATACAGCCCATTTTCCTTTTACATCATCCAATGTAACTTCTTTGAATTCTCCATCATGATAAGCTTGTACTTTAAAGTCTTCGATTTGTTTGTTGATTAATGACATCGTGCATGTCCTCCTAGCTTTTAATTTATATTTATCCTTTCTTTATAATAATTATCATTAAATAATAAGTCAATAGTTATTTTAAAATAATTATTGTGAAGAATATTTTTTTGCCTTTATTTATTATTCCCCGTTCATTTAATGTTTTATTGCTATTAATCCTCTGTCACTTACTGGTTATCAATAATTTTATTTATTTTTAAAATATTAAAAAGAAGAATTTATTCTCATATATATATTATTTAAATGAGAAAAATAAGCGTGATATCCAATATATTGGGAAGTAATATCAGCAACTGCTTCTTTTAGACATGTATATGGTGTACTGTCTCCAGCGAGCTGCACAAACCGATTCACAGAAATAAAAAAAGAAGCATGCGATCAATCAGCATGCTTCCACAAATCAACGGCTGGCTCCCCCTCCTCCTGAAGAACCTCCGCCTCCTTTATCATTTCTGCCTCCGCCATTTCCTCCCCGTCCGACCAATTGGATAAGAATTTGGAAAAGCAAGATTAACAGATTGCCTTTTTCTTCAGACGACATATTTTTTGTCGCTTTCCTCCATATGAAAATGATCAGAATCAGGAGAACTGCCCCACCGGCACCTACTTTGAACAGATCTGCTCCTGTCATCTCATCTTGGCTGTTTGATGACCCACCTTCGCCTTTATACTCTTCCATAATGATGGTGGACAGTTGTTCATTGACACTTAATACCGCTTCATCATAATGGCCCCGGTTGAGTGCAGGCGTAATATATTCGTCGATCAGCCGGCCGGCTTTGGCATCCGGGATGGCGCCTTCCAATCCGTATCCCACCTCGATGCGCTTTTTCCATTCCGATGTCTCTTCATCTTTTACCAGTAGGATGAGGACTCCATTATTTCGTTCAGCGCTTCCTAAACCATATTGGCGAAAAGCAGCAAGTGCTACTTCCTCCAATGAATAACCCTGTAAATCATTTTTGTTAAGCAATAGATAGCCAATCTGAGCGGATGTCCGGTCATACAGGGCCTCTCCTTGCCTGATCAATTCATTCGTAGCTGCAGCTGAAAGATAAGAATGCGGGTCTTGCACATATATAGAACCTGTTGGAGCAGGCACGGCATCTTCAGCTGCAGCTGAAGCCTGGATAGGACCTGACATGAGAAAAAAGAAAATGGAGAAAACATAGATGATCCGTCTAATGGCAAACCCCATCGCCAATCACCTACTCCGTTGTTCCGAAATCGACTTTTACCGGCTGGTTACTGCCTTCACTTGCTTTAAAGTATTCTTTTTCCTCAAAGCCGCCCAGTCTTGCGAACAAAACACCAGGGAATTTTTTTACCTTAGTATTATAAGAAGCGACAAGGTCGTTATAATCTTTTCTGGCGACAGCCAGTCGGTTTTCTGTCCCGCTCAATTCATCCATCAGTGATTGGAAATTCTGATTGGATTTTAGTTCCGGATACTTTTCAACGACTACCAACAGCCGATTTAGGGCACCAGATAATTGGTCATTGGCGGCTGCCTGCTCTTCCGGGCCTGAAGCTCCCCCTAATTTTGCCCTTGCGTTTGCAATGTCTGTAAATATTTCTTTTTCCTGTGAAGCATATCCCTTAACAGTAGCCACTAAATTTGGGATTAAGTCCGACCGGCGCTGTAGTTGGTTTTCCACCTGGGCCCAGCTGGCATTCACTTCTTCTTCCTTCGTAACAAAACTATTGTAGGAACTGAAGAAAATAATGACCAGAACGGCCAAGACAGCAATTGGAATCAGCCACTTTATGATTCTAGAATTCATACTTTATCACTCCATTTCATAATCATACTTTCATTTTACTATATAGAAAAAATTTTTAATATACTCTCCCCTCTCCCTTTTTCTTTGCACATCTATATGTATCTTAAGAAAAGTATACCCACATTTTAAAATTTCGAACATGCAATCGTATATTCAGCATGTCGCTCAGGATTACTCTATATGTATTTCCATGTAGATTTCCCTATAACCAAAAGGTCGTTTTAATAGTAAAACGCGGCAATCCATCCGGTTGGCCGCGTTTTGCTTATTCAATACATCAATTTATATACCAGAAAGCGTTCGTAATCATTGTGCTCATATAGCCCTTGAATTGGAATCTCCTCTTTTAAAACAAATAGGCTATGATTTTCCATGAAATACACGTAGTCATCAGACCCATAATAAAGAATGAGGGTAATATCCCGGTAATGTTGCTCCACCGATTGCAGAATCCTATCCACAACCCTCATGAAGATCTGGACTGAAAAAGGATTAAAGAAATAAAAAACCGTATCCTCAAGCCTTATCTCATAGTCTTCCGCCAGACAGTGGACAAACTGGATTGCTTGTTTTTTCCCGTTATGGGCGTGGAAATAATGTTCTTTGTTTAATTCTGCACACTTATAAAAGCCATCATCCATTTCAACCCCTACTGCTTTAATATGGTAGAAATGGTGGGCAAAAAAAGATAATCTCCCTTTCCCGCAACCGAAATCGACAATCGTATCGTTCTTGTTCAAATCAAGAGAATCAAACAATTGCTTTAAGCCCTTATAAGGAGTCGGTTCATAGCGGTGATAATGGAAAGATTCATGGAACCCTTGCTGATTGCCTTCGGTCATGATAGCCAATAACGCATCATATTGCTCTTCTTTCATTACGTACACTCCGTTTCTTCGCTGTTAACTGTATCATATTTGCGGTATACTTTCATGAAAAGAAGAAATCCTATTTTGTTAAAGAATCTTTTGAACGGTCCCATCAATAGGGAGTTTGTTGCTTTTATTTCGGAAAAAAGCTGCTAAAGCAATGCAAAACATACTGAGCAAAAATAAACCCAAAAAGAAAATCCAGGCAACCAGATAACTCTCTGTCGCATCATAGATGATACCTGAAACAATAATTCCCAATGACCCGGAAACCACAAAGAATACCTGGACAACACCAAAAATAGTGCCAAAATCTCTTTTGCCGAATAAGTCATCGGTTATGAATGGAGGACCTATAGTGGCTATGACAATACTGAAACCATAAGCCACCGCAAAAACAAAAGCAAAGAATGCAGTACCAGCCATCATAAGTGAAAGCATGGCAATCGACATGGCAATGGCCACAAACAAGATTCCTCCCATCGTTCTGTAGCGGTCAAAAATACTGCCCAGAACAAGCTTGCCCACCGTATTAGTAAGTGAAAGCAATCCGAAAATGGTTCCCGCAAATAAAGCTGGATGCCCGATATCCTCAAGATAAGCAGGAATATGCATTTGGACACCGCCTGAGACAAGTGAAAAGCAAACGACGCCGAATACAAACAGCCAAAAGAATCCTGAACGTTTAGCTTCATTCCAAGTAAGGCCACCTTGAACATCTTTTGGCGATTGGCTTTCCGAGATGTTTTTTTCAGACCCAAGAGCAACCATTCCCTTGTCGGCTGGTGATTTCTTCACAAAAACCAAAACAAGAGGCAAGGCAATAACGATTATCAAAGCTCCAGAAATCAAATAAGCTGTTCTCCAACCAGCATTCGATATAAGACTGGACAGGATGGGGCTGAGCACTGCCGCCCCTATACCTGAACCGCCAAAAGCAAGTCCCATTGCCAAACCTTTTTTCTCATAAAACCAATTGGTCAATAAAATAGAAATCGGTATACTTGAAAATCCGGATACACATACGCCGATGAAGAATGCTATAAAACCGAAATACCATGCGGATTGCGCAAATGAATAAGACATGAATCCAAGCCCCGCTAAAATGATGCAAAGAGACATAATCATTTTCATATTGCCTTTCATTAGCCATTTCCCCATAATCGGCGATCCGCACGCCATGCCGAGGCCTCCTATTGATAATATGATACTAAAAGTAGTTCTGCTTAAATTCAATTCTTCCGTTACGGGCACAAAAAACAGACTGTGCAATGAATTTACGATTGAAAAACCGGAAAACATGATAAAAAACCCGCTTAATACCATATACCAACCATAGAAAATACCTTTATTGACCATTGGCATAGTGAACTTCTATCCCTTCTTCCATCCTAATTTTCAATGACCTTAACCTATCTCAATATAGCACGTCTTCTCCCTGGTGAATTCAAGGAATGAATCTGTTCCGAAGCCGCTTTCCTTCTGTCCGCCAAATGGCAACTCTGGACCGACACGTCTGTACGTATTCACCCAGACATTTCCTGATTCTAAAGACGCCACCATCCGATGGGCGCGTTCCAAATCCTTGGTCCAGATACCTGCCCCAAGACCATACGCCGTCTCGTTGGCAATCGCAAGCACTTCTTCTTCATGATCGAATGGCATAACAATGGCTACTGGGCCAAATATCTCTTCTTGGCATACGCGGCGAGAGTTGCTGTCTACCTCGATTAAAGTCGGCTCGACCCAATATCCACCGCTCATTCGGCTGTCTTCGTTGACTAGCCGTTCCCCTCCGGTGCGTCCGCCATAGATAATGGTCCCTTCTTCTTTACCCCCGAGTTCGATATAACTCTTCACTCTTTCAAATTGCTGGGCATTGGCGACAGGCCCCATTGATGTCTCCATATTCATCGTGTCGCCCAGCTTAATATGTTGATCCAGCTGTTGTTTCATTAAGGCGACCATTTCTTCATATACTGGCCGCTGAATAAGAATTCTTGATCCTCCGACACAAATCTGCCCTGCATTGCCGGTGAAAATGCCATTCAACGTCACGCCGTAGGCCGCTTTTTGTAAATCAGCATCCGCAAAGACAATATTCGGTGACTTCCCTCCAAGCTCCAATGTCATAGGCTTTGGGGAATCGGCTGTCGCCCGGGCGATTGCTTTCGCCGTTCTGCCTGAACCAGTCAAGCTCACCTTGCTGACATCAAGATGGCTCACTAACGCTTTGCCGAGCGCTTCTCCTTCCCCGCAAACAACATTGAGCACACCCGGCGGCAGGATGTCGTTGATCAACTCTCCTAGCCGCAGAGAAGAAACCGCTGCCAATTCAGATGGCTTGATGATGACCGTATTGCCTCCCGCCAATGCAGCGGCGGCTTTAATCGAAAAGGTGAACAACGGAGCGTTCCATGGTATGATGCCCACCACAACACCAAGCGGTTCCCGTAATGTATAGCCAATTGTCGATTTGCCCAGATGCACTGTTTCTCCACGGCCGGCCGCCATACAGGCGGCAGCCCCCTCATGCCAGATGCTTTCAAGGCTTGGTATAAGCCCGTAAGTTGTTTCGCGAAAAACCCAGCCATTATCTTTCGTCTCTAATTCAGCAAGTTCCTGGCCATATTCAGTGATGGCATCGGCTATTCTCCTTAGGTATGCGCTTCTTTCCATGGCGGGGATGGCCGCCCATGCTGGAAATGCTTCTTTGGAAGATTTAATAGCTTCCAATGCATCCTGTTCAGAACCAGCCGGCACTATGGCCCATACCTTTCCTGTAGCCGGATCATAGCTCTCCAGCTTTTTCCCGGTTGAGGAACCAATCTTTTTCCCGCCGATGATATTTTCATAGACTGTGATCTTATTTTCCGTCTTCATTTCTATTCCCCTTTCAGAAAATCGTGAGGGATGAATACCCCCACCATTCACCATTTCCCTTTATTGATTGCGCTTTAAGACGATTGCCGCATCGGCTGCTTTTGCTCCTTTTTCGTAGACGATCAAAGGATTCAAATCTAATTCAGCAATCGACTCTTTATGGTCCATAACCAATCTTGAAATATTAAGCAGCGCATCGACAACGGCTTCCTTGTCGACAGCCCCCTTTCCACGCACACCATCGAGGATTGCTTTTCCTTTCACCTCATCAATCATGTTGTACGCGTCCTTTCTGGTCAAAGGAGCTATGCGGAAAGCCACATCTTTAAAAACTTCTACGTATATGCCGCCTAAGCCGAACATAATGACCGGACCGAAAACAGGATCATTTGTGCTTCCGATAATCACTTCCACTCCTTGGGGCAGCATTTCTTGGATAAGGGCCCCTTGGAGATCTGCATCCGGATTGGCTTTCTTGGCGTTTTCATGAACGGAGGCAAAAGCTTTGCGCACCTCTTCGGGCGATTGAAGATTCAGAGCGAGCGCATTGGCATCTGATTTATGCAGAATATCTGGAGAATTAATCTTTAGGACAACCGGGTAACCAATCTCTTCTGCTGCTCTAATCGCTTCTTCTTCGGTTTGGGCAACCGCTCTTCTTGTAACAGGGATACGATAAGACTCAAGCAGGTTGGTAGCGGCAGATTCGCTTATCGACCCTTTTCCCTCCATCTCTAGCCTTCCTTCACCTGCCGTATAAATTGTTGCTGCTTCCTCGGGGCCTTCTTTCTCCTTAAGATGCTTTCTGTATTGTTCGCTGTAATCAACCAAACGGGCCAACGATTTGATTGGATTTAAGTTTCCCGGTATGACCGGAATTCCATTTTTCTCGAGAATAGCGGTGGCCTTAGGGACTGACATGCCTTCTAACGGGAATGTCGTGACAGCTACAAATTTATCACTCTTGCTGCACATCTCGATCAGTTCCTGTACATAAGATGTTTCCTCTGACCATTGCAAAGGAAATTCAGTGAATATGATGTTATGGACTTCATCATCTGCCAAAAGCGCTTTGATAGGGGCAGTGAATAGTTCTGGATTGGATACGGAAGCAGCCGCAGTCAAATCAATCGGGTTGGAAGCGCTTGCATAATAAGGGATGGCTTTTTTTATTTCCTTAACTGTCTCTTCTTTCAGCTCGATAATGTTCAAACCATTTGCTTCACACCGATCTGCTTCGTTTATGCCCCGGCCACCGGAGCTGGTGATCAAGACGGTATTTCTTCCTTTCGGTAATTTTCCGGATAGGAACAGTTTGGAAAAAGAAAGTATATCCTCGTAATCATCCACTCTGATAATGCCTGTCTGCTTCAAAAATGCATCGTATATTCGGTCAGAGCCCGCCAAAGAACCGGTATGGGAAGAGGCGGCCCGGCTGCCAGCAGAACTGCGGCCTGTTTTCATAAGGACGATCGGTTTATTCTTTGAAAGAGCTTCCTTTGCGACTGTTCTTAATTTATCTGGATTCTTGGCTCCTTCTAGATAGCCGCTGATTACCTTTGTCTGGTCATCATGCACCATGTATTCCACCACATCGGAAAACTCTGTCTCCATTTCATTTCCGACAGAGACAAAATAATTAAACGTTAAACCATGTTGGGCTGCCGCCATATAGGTCAAAACGCCGAATGCACCGCTTTGCGAAATATATCCGACCGATTTTTGATCATTCATCGGGACAGATTGAATGGCAGGCGAAAAAGTGCCAAAAAAACCATTCATCGTATTGACGATCCCTACACAATTCGGGCCGATCATCCGGATGCCGTATTTTTTTGCCACCTCTGCAATCTCTATCTGCTGTTTTTTTCCTTCTTCCCCTATCTCAGAAAAACCGGAAGCGAATACGACCGCAGCCTTAACCCCTTTTTCGCCGCATTCACGTAGGCTTCCCAAAACCTGGTCTGCTCCAACACACAAAATGGCCGTATCCACATCACCGGGAACTTCTTGCAGCGAAGGATAACATATATGGCCCTGTAATTCATTTGCTTTGGCGTTTATCGGATAAATATTTCCGGCAAACCCTCCGTCTATCAACATCTTCAGCTGAATCGAGCCAATCTTATGGGGGTTGGCAGAGGCACCGATCACGGCGACCGAACGAGGTTGGAATAGTGGTTCCAATGTCATGTAGGATTGTGTTTTAGTTTGCATAATTGCATTCCTCTCTTTCTATTAAAAGGGTAACTAACAAACGTTTCGATTATTGTATTACAGAGGAATTACTTTCTTTTTTCCTTTTGTTTTCTTAAATTCTTTAATTATTAGATTGGCGAACCATAAAAAATCTTTGCGAATCCTTTCTCCGCCTAAAGACGAAAATGGCTATAAAAAAATTGTGTTCATCATAGCCCCGACTTTCTCGCGTTATAACCCCAACTAAGGCGAGAGATCATCTTTTGCCCAAAAAAACAGGAAACGGTTTCCCGCTTCCTGTTTTTACAGCAATTGATGGTCTCCATGCATTTCCAGCCATTTATGAATCTTATGCTGAATCTGTACAGAAGGACGCTTAATGCCTCTTTCAATATTGCTCAAATAAGAGGTGGAGATATCCAACTCTAGTGATACATCTTTTAATGTCAGGCCGTTCATTCTCCTAACTATTCTGATATTTTCTGCTAATTCACTATTTGGATCAGGCATAATAGACGAAGGGTTATTATGTGCTAGAGTGCCTTTTTTATTCCTGCTCTGAATAGAACTGTATCGATTCAATATGGCAGCAGGCGGTGAAATAATGATTGTGCTGTTTAGCCATTTACGCCTCCACCCCTTAAAAGAAGCAGCGGTTTCATCCCATTTATCATACTGCCAAGAAGAGATAATGCCGTCCTCACATAGAAGATCCAACGCTTTCTCCATCCTTTCTTTTGTTCGGGAAGGGAGCCGGTCATTTACCTTTTCACCGATGGCATCCAATAAAGTGGCGATTTTATGCGGCTGCATAAATTGGCCCTTCCTCGCTTGTGTACGCCATCTCCAACTTAGGTACCTCGATAGTCTTTTTTCATATTTATAATGATGGATATGATATTGCAGCGATTTTGTGGGCAGCAAGGCCACCTGCCGGCCAGAGCCGAAGAGAAATTTACCGAACACCTTATCAATTCCGAAAGAGATCTTTTGCTGTAATGGATAGTCTTCCAGATTGATTCGCTTCCCTTTTTCATCTGTAAACAAAAAGGTCCTGCCATCGATATTTTCGACAGTGGGCGCTCCTTTGTCATACATGACCATCTTCCGCAGATCCAGCCACAGACTTTGAATTCGCGTAAGCGATTTCAAAACCTGTTCCCGTTGTTTCTGCTCATAACCGCCTCTCCTGCCTTCGCCGCCCAGTTTTGGCTTTAGGCCTCTCATCAGCAGTAAATCATCAATATAAATCTCTACCCTATCATCCATATGCTTGGCACTCTCCAAAAATAGACTGCATAGTGCATCAAACAAGTCAACATCCAAATCTGATATATCACGCGCATAAGAGAGAGCCTTGTCTCTCGCCTCATCACTGTTCTTATTTTGCAACACCGGTATAATCCGGATCGAACCTTCAATCAATGCCCTTTTTATGTCGACTGATGGCCAAAGCGATTGGGCGCTTACGGAAAAATTCTTTTTATACAATGCTTCCCGTGCGTATTGATAGGGTGCATTGCTCATCACTTGTATAAAAGAGACGTCCGCTTCTTGTCTGCCGGGCATTTTTATTGGCTGTTTTGTATAATCCCTTTGCCCACGTTCAGACAAGCCGAGCAAACTTGCCAACTCCTGCCGCTGCATATGCTTAACATCAATCATCCTGACTATTCGCCGAACCCAACCCTTAGCATACTCATTTGCTATGGATGCAAAGCGGCGTGTAAAGGTTTGATCCTCAGCAATGCTTTTGGTCAAATACTCATAAAAGAGCTCGTTAAGCTCAGCATCCTCTAGCTGGCTCATTTTCTGTAAACCGAGATGGCGTTCCATTTTCTCGAACACCCATTCCATTAGCGGCATTCGGGACCACTTACAAAAATCTTCCCATGTAGAATCTTCCATCAGGAATGTTTTTTGCTTTAATAATTGCTGTATGGCCGATATGCCTTTTTCTACATCCATTTGGCCGGACTTTCCTAATCTTGGTTCCCCAATGTTTTGCATCAAATAGCGGAAAATGACACGGGATATGCTTAGAATGGCTTGTTCTCTTGCTGCTATTCGCAAACCGGCAAACACATCCTTGCTTTGTTTGTACGTATCATCCCATAGAACAAAAGAAACGGAATGTTTTTCATATGTAAATATGCCTTCAGAGAAAGTTGCCTCCGTTGAAGCTTCTGTCCGCGAACTTCCTTTATTCAATACGCAAAAGATAATAAATTCATTGACTTTATTGGCCAATTCCGCATACTTTGCTTGTATGCAAAAAGGTTCAGGGGCCGGTATATGGGCCATTGCGTTCAAACCATCATCAATTCTCTCTAGCAAATTGGGTCCCTCCTTTTCCTCATCAGAAGGTATCCATAGAAAGGATGCCTTATAATGTCCGTCAGATTCCCATGCATACTATATTACATACAAATTAGGTTTTTCCTGCCGGCAAAGGGATATTTCTACTTTTTCCATATCTCACGAAAAGGGAGGTAAAACATTCTACTAACGTAAGAACACGTGCTAAAATAGGGGTATATTGATCGAATATGAAGGTGATGTATAGATGGATTTTATTGCAATCGATTTTGAAACCGCCAATTCAAATAATCATTCTGCCTGTTCATTGGGCATGGTGTTCGTTGATCAGAATAAAATAGTAGATGAAAAATATTACCTTATTAAGCCGCCAGCCCTCTATTTCCATCCCAAAAATATAGCTATTCATGGGATTACGCCCGAAGAGGTAGAAAATGAAAAAACATTTGCAGAACTTTGGCCACAAATAAAAAGCTATTTTACAGGGACGACCATTATTGCCCATAATGCTTATTTTGATATGAGTGTCCTAAAAGCTTGCTTAGAAGAATACAGCATAGAACAGCCAGATTTCCCTTACTTGGATAGTATGCAGATCAGCAGCCGCGCTTTAAACGGCTTTAAAGTCGGACAATCTCTCAAAGCCAGAAGTGACTTTTTCGGCATTCAGCTGACCGATCATCACAATGCCCTTTCAGATGCACGAGCCTGTGCTGAAATCGTCATTAAAAGCGTGGGTTTAAAAAAACGTAATTCCCTTGCATCTTTTTGTGCAACCTATAAAACGCTGCCTGTCAAACAGTTCTCCCAATTAAAAGGGCATGCCAAGTTTCCGGCCAGAAAACAACAGTCCGTTGCTACCCGAAGCTTTGCTCCAAACATTAAGATCAGTGATTTAAAGCCCGCTTCCGGAATAGTGGATGAATCCCATCCTTTGTTCGGCAAAAATATTGTCTTTACAGGAGACTTGGAGAAAATTGACCGCAAAACAGCGATGCAGCGTGCCATTGATTTAGGAGCCCAGGTCAAATCAGGAGTCAGCAAAAAGACTAATTATTTAGTAGTCGGTTTACAGGATATGAAAATTGTCGGGCCCAACGGCATGAGCACCAAAGAGACGAAAGCGATTGATCTTATGCATCAGGGCTATCCGATTGAACTATTGACAGAAAAGGAATTCCTGCAGCTAATCAATCAATGACCGGACATCGGCCGTTCTTTATGCGGCCGGCTTCTTCTCTTTCTTAACGGACTCACTCTTTTATCTCTTTCCAAATATCTCTCATTCGCCTCTCATTCCCCCAATTATGTTTGTTTGGATTCCGTACTAAACCCCCTTTGTTTTTGATTGAATTATAAAAATATTGTTAACACATAGCAACAATTCATAGAAAAAACCCAGAGTAAATATACACCCTTTCTTTGAATTGATACAATTATTCTATCGGGGAATACAGGTGCTCACAAGAATTAGTACCGGAGAGGAGAATGACTAAAAGTGAATGGACTGAATACATTGTCAACATATCTAAAAGAAGAAAAATCTGCAATCACGCAGCAATTGCTTGAGCAGGCTTCAGCAGGCAGCCATATTTCTTCTATGGCCGCTGAGCGGTATCATGACTTTTTGCAGCTTTTAGTGAACCAAACAGCTTCAAGTATCGCTAGCGATACGTTTGTTACTCAAAAAGACTTCTTGAATGACGAATTATATGATCGTTCCTATGTTTGTGATTCCTTTTGGACAGAGCTAATTGATATTCTGTGCAGCTGTCGTTTGGGTTTAATGGATCTGATAAGGTCTAAGGGAATAACTTTGAATATCGATTTGCATAAGCTGTTTAAAGCAGTAGACCATGCCGTCCATGTTTTCGATATAGCAATAAGGGAGGTATCTACGCAATATAACCAAGCCCATTTCAAATCGATTCATAAGTTCGAAGAACAGGTCCTCGAATTGACTGCTCCTCTTGTACCCCTTTCGAAGAAAGTGGCTATTTTACCGCTAATCGGCACATTCGAGGATCAGCGTGCTGCCATTATTAACGCAAAAGTGGCCCAAAAAGCGTCAGAAATGGGCCTGGAATTGTTAATAATCGACTTTTCCGGAATTGAAAGCTTTGATAGCTATGTTGCACAGCATATTTTTAAGATCCGTGATGTTCTGCAATTAATCGGCGTAACGTCTATTTTGACAGGTATCCGTCCCAGCATCGCCCAAACCGCCGTTCAATTAGGCATTTCGATTGATCAGGTGGATATTTTTAATACAGTGGAACATGCGTTGGAAGCGATCCGGTTAAATGAAGCATAAGATTCCAATAACAGAGGCATCAAAAAAAGCCCCGCAAAAGCGAGGCTTTTTTGATTAATCTTCTTCAGACTTTGATTCATTTTTATCTACTTCACCGTCTTCGGTTTTACCGTCGCCAGTTTCATAGAAGTATTTATTGCGGTCGATTTTAGTCCAGCCTTTCGGTTTATAGAAGCGGAGCAAATCGCCATACAAAACTTCATCTGACAAACTTAACTCTTTACGAACCTTTGCTTTCGCTTCTTTTGCTTCAGCTGGAGGTTCTTCTATTTTTAAGCCTGTTGCATTATCATAGTAGACTCCATCCACGTTCGTATAGGCAGGTGAAATGAAATCGCCATTTCGGAAAGCCACTGTTGAATCGTGGTCTTTTGAAAAGAGATCGGTTCCGAACTGGATATAATCTTTACTATCAATACCTACCAAATGTAATAAAGTCGGCAGGACATCAATTTCGCCACCATACGTATGGTTCACGCCGCCAGCCACTCCAGGCGCGTGAATCATTAATGGTACGCGCTGCAATTGAGCATTCTCAAACGGCGTAATTTCCTTGCCCATTATTTTCGCCATGGCTTTATTGTGATTTTGGGAAATACCATAATGGTCCCCATAAATAAGAATAATTGATTTATCATACAATCCGGAGCTCTTCAGGTCAGTAAAGAACTGCTGCAATGACTCATCCAGATAATGAGCAGTCTGGAAGTAGCGATCTACAACGCCATCACCCGTAGAAGCCGGTTGAAAGTCCGTATCCTCTTCACTCACTTCAAACGGGAAGTGGTTGGTCAGTGTAATTAAGTGAGCATAAAACGGCTGCGGCAACTCTAGCAATTGAGAAATGGACTCTTTGAAGAAAGGTTTATCCTTCAATCCATAGTTTACAACCTGGTCGCTCGTCATATCATAATAGCTTGCATCATAGAACTTATCGATCCCCATGCTCTTATAGATTTCATCACGGTTCCAGAATGTTTTATAATCACCGTGCATAACCGCGCTGGTGTAGTTCCCTTTTTGATGAAGGATGCCCGCAGCAGATTGATACGTATTGCGCCCTTTTAAAGAAAACGCTGATCCCTGAGGAAGGCCATACAATGAATTATCCATAATCAATTCCGCATCAGCCGTTTTACCCTGGCCAGTTTGATGGAAGAAATTATCGAAATAGGCGACTTCTTTAGAGCTAATCAAGCTGTTAAGGAAAGGCGTTACTTCCTGGCCATTCAGCTTATAGTTTATCAAGAATGATTGGAAAGATTCCAAATGGATTTTGATAATGTTCTTGCCTTGGGCCTTGCCGAAAGTCACCTGATTCGGCGCTGCATAATGTTCTTCCGTATACTTCTTAATTTTATCCACATCGGGTGCACTTGCCAAAGCGCGCTGTCCGGATGTCTTAATCGACTGGATGCCATCATAGACAGTATAGTTATATAATCCAAGATACTTAACTAAATAGGTTCGATCGAAAGTCCGGGAGAGCAATTCCGGACGATCCGCTTCTGCCAAACCAAGGTTCAGAAGAAAAATAGCAACCCCTGCAACCAAAACCAGGGCGGAACGTTTGCGGGTAGCCGTTCTTTTCGGCCACGCTTTGCGGCTCCATAGGAACATTCCCACTAAAAAAGCAAAGTCCACCCAATAAAGGACATCATGCCATTCCATAAGTCCGGTGATGCTCCCGCCCATATTGCCTAAATTTCCTGCCTGGAAGATGGTCGGCCAAGTAAAGAAATCATTGAAAAAGCGGTAATACAGGACATTCGCATACAAAAGGAAAGTTAACAGGAAATAACCTGTCAATAGATATCCACCGGCACGTCTTGACTTGCTGAACAGAAACAGCAACCCAAAGATAATGATAGCCGAACTGATCGGATTAATGACCAATAAGAACGACTGCAATACATTTTTAATTCCTAAATTGAATTCTATTTGATATGAAACATATGTTTTGACTGTAAACAGCACAACTGCAAGCCAAAAAAAGGTCATTCTTTTTGAAAAAAAGCGTGACATGCAAAATACCTCCATCATCTATGCATATGTTTAACTAATTGCTCTATGCATATTTAATTTCATTTTGTTTACACCATGTTGTACTTTATACAAATATGTAAAACTTTATTAATACGTGGTTATTTTACTCTCGTCATGGACAGAATGCAAATTTTATTGCTAATTATCCTAAAATAAATATTTTTTAGTTAATTACTTTCTACCCACCTCCAGCATGAAAATAACCATTTTTTATAAAAAATATAAGTCTTTAAGACCGAATAGTTTCCATTAAGTTGTACAATAGCAGCCTATTATCCTGTAAAGATTACATTCTTGCCAACCCCACCTCCCGCCTTGCCCTGCTCTTTACTAGTTTCTCTTCGGGGCAAATAAACCCCTTCCACCCATGGGCCTATTTTTCATTCGCGCATTTGCATGCATTCAAATGAATTGGGCATTAACCGCCTTATAAAGCGGTATATATTATAGGAATAAATTATTTTGCTGGGAATGTTTTAGTGATATAAAAAAAGACAGCGCCCAAAAGGCTCTGTCAAGAAGACGGTCTATTTATTTTCCAATCGTTTGACCACCTCAGCAAGCGGCATAGCGGCCATTGAGTCCAACTTCAAGAAATGTCCATCAAAAGGAAGTGCTCTAGTGACAGGATTAGGGACAATCACACACGCAATGCCGGCAGCTCTTGCAGCTATAAGGCCATTGAGAGAATCTTCAAATATAATCGCTTCATCTGGCGATACACCTAGGATTTCCAATGACTTATTATAAAGATCCGGCGCAGGCTTAACATGTTCGACATCATCCCTGGACACAATGAAGTCAAAATAATCCTTAATACCTAATTTTTTCAAAAAAACCATCTATCCAGGCAAACGTGGAACTCGAAGCTATAGCTGTCGAATATCCTGCCTCTTTTGCTTCTTGTAAATAAGACTCCACTCCTTCCCTAACCACGGGGTTTTCCATTTTATTCGAATGCAATGCCATAGCCCGTTTTTTAATTAACTCAATTTCTGTATCACGGCCTGTTTTTTCACGAATAATGGTGGAAAGAATATCATCATTCGTTCCGATGCAACGGACAAACTCTTCAAGGAGCAATTCTATATTACATTCTTTAAAGGCCTCTTTATACGCTTCATACCAAACGGATTCTGTATCAATAATTAATCCATCAAAATCAAAAATAATCGCTTTAATCATCAACCAAACTCCTATCCCAATGAAAAAACGACAGCTTCTTTTCATTTTTTCTTTCATTATAATGCATGCATATTAAATGAGGAAAGATGGCACAAAAACGATTACTGCGTTACCGCAGGAAAAGCACAATAATGAACGGCCGCTTTTTGTTGATGCTAATCAAAGCTCATCGCTTTAATGATCTAAGAAAATACGTTTATCTATAAACCGCCTAAGGGAATTAGAAAACTATGGATTACATCAAGAAGGAGTTGTCAACATCATGAAAAATAAAGAAAAAATCATGCGTCCGCGCCAAAATACGCGCTGGGCAATTTCTTCATTGCTCAGCACTATGATTATCCTCAATTATTTTGACCGCGTAGCTGTGGCAGTGGCTGCGCCTGAGCTGCAACAAAGCTTTGCGCTGTCGGCATTTGAAATCGGCCTCGTTTTTACCGTCTATAATTATTCATATACACTTATGCAGCTTCCAATCGGATGGCTGCTTGACAAGAAAGGTGTCGGCTGGGTAACCCGGATTGGCTTGGTCCTTTGGAGTATCTTGACGATTTCATTCGCATTCATCCAAGGAAAATTGCTCTTATATATCATTCGGTTCCTGACGGGCATAACAAGTGCATCAGCTTTTCCGGCTGCATCCAAGGCAACAGCCAGCTGGTTTCCTTTACATGAAAGAGGCCTGGCCAATGCCTTTTTTGATTCATCTGCAAAATTGTCCAATGTCATAGGAGCGCCTTTGGTCGCAATAATCATAACCGTTTTTGATTGGAGAACAGCCATTCTTTCAATAGGGATTATCAATGTTATTTTTACGATCATTTTTTTCTCCTATTACAATGAACCGAACAAGCATAAAAGAATCTCGAATGAAGAATTGAACTATATTATGAAAAACGGAGCGACATCATCAAGTAAATCGCCCTATCGGTTTGGTTTTATTATGAAAAAACTATTCAGTAACCGCAAAGTTTGGGGAGTCGCCATCGGTTTCACAGGATACGGCTATACATTTAACTTATTGTTACAGTGGCTTCCGACATTCTTTAAGGAAAAATTTGAAATGGATCTTCTCACTTCCTCAATAATGACGGCCATTCCCTGGCTAATCGCTGCCATGGTCGGTGTTATCGTGGGCGGATGGCTGGTTGATTCATTGATACAAAGAGGTTATGAAGCAAATAAAGTATATCGCGGAGTCATCATAGTCGGCATGACCCTTGGGCTTGCTTTTCTGGGCAGCATTTTTACATCAAATCCGATTTTTTCAATGGTTTTTATCACAATTGGCCTCGCCGGCATATCGGCCACAGCGCCAGTTGGCTGGACAATCGCTGCAAAAATCGCTCCACCAGGCACAACAGCCAATATGAGTGCAATTGTCAATCTGTCCAACAACCTTTTCGGCGGCATCATCGCTGCATTGATTACCGGCTACTTGGTCGATTTGACAGGATCATTCAATCTTTCGTTTATCATAGCCGGTGTTGTACTCATAATCGGTCTATTCTTTTATACAGTGGTATTAGGGGATATCGAGCCAATTTCAATTACTCAAGACAAAAAAACAACGGACTAAAAAGGATGCTTCCTTGTCCGTTGTTTTTTTTGCCACTTATCGCCTTCCATCCGACTTTAAACGCTTTTTTTAAGCCAAGTAATGATCCGGAAGATCTGAAATGGTTCAAACCAAGTAATTAAAAACAAGACAATAAAACAAGAAATGCAAGAAATAAATTTCAAGTTTCCTTCTTCTTGTTTAGCAAACGCTATGAAACTTAATATAACCCCAAAAACAAAGGAAACAAAACCCAAAAGAACAATCGGTTCAGAATAACCCTCCATTGCCGCATTTAATCCGAATAATAACAATCCTAAAACCACCAAGCCTATTGACAAGATACTGAATCGTTTCAAAAATTCCACCTCCAAATTTAAATTACCATTTTTTAGGTGTTGTTATCTGTTTTTTTCATTCATCTATTTTTCAGCTATCTTCAGAATTAAAATGTTGTGCGAACGAATAGCCAATTATGGGTACTATTACATAATAAATCGCGGATTTTTTATGTAAATAATTCGAAATTTTATAAAATATGGATATAATAATAGGTAAAAATATTCATTTGTGTGCTTTTCTATGCTATCATATAGTATATTTCTCCTCTAATCGACAAAAGGGGTGTTTTTATGAATATAGAAGAAATTTTTTTGTTTACTGTCGAACTAAGTAGGTTAATAGATGATTTAAATAAATGTACAGATTTAATGATAAAGATTGAAATCAATAAAGACATTGCCCTTCTTTCACAGGCTTTGGAAGAACTCTCTTAAAAGGATAAGATTCCTTCGAACAAATGTGTTCACCTCTCCTAGCTTTTTTAGCAATATTTATACTGGCTTCCCTTACATGGCATGCAAAATGAAACAAGCAGAGAACATGGTGTCTCTGCTTGTTTCATACGAAATGGCGGCTTCTATATACGTTTGATGCTTTTTCTCCCATTCTAACTGGGGTTATAGGCGCTTATTTGCTAAGCATAAAAATGATGCTGCAAGCCAAAGGAACTTGCACTAGGAAAAATAATAAAATATAGAGTTGACTCTCTAATGTACGCTTAAAAATAGCCACATGAACCTCTCCCTTCCTCCTTTCTATGTATATGTACTAGATTCGCTAATAGAATAGACCGCCAAAATCGGCGCAAAATAAAAACTCCCCAGTCCGTTTACTGGAGAGCATCATCATCCTATTATTGCCGGTTTGATCATATCCTTTTAATAATGCCTCAGGAAGGAAACAACCCTTTCTTTTCATTTTCCATGATTTTTAGATCGGTAACCGAGACTTCTTCTATGATATGGTATTGGCTTGGATACAATTGGACGATATTGCCGACATCGTCCTTGATTAGGGCTTGGGTGACATTATGTACTTTATAAATTTTATAAACCCGGTCAAATGTTATGTCTCTGAAGCGATTGGTTGCCGTATTCAGTTCTCTGATCGTTTTTTCCGCAGCCGGCTTCACCACTTTAATCAAAAAGCCTTTGCGGGGCCTTATTTGCAAATGTTTATATATCTTCATTTCACCGGCTTCATTCCTTAACATATACATGACTCTTCTTCCTCCTTAATGCATACCTCTATTATATCTATTGAGGGGACATTTTACAGTCTGCTATAGATGATCTCAAAGCGGCTTCAGGAAGGGAATAGACCTATGTATCTTTCAAAGCGACTGTTTTCCTATATATAGAAAAAATCTTTATTAACGCTTGCTATTCCACAGAAAAAAGCCAGCATAATAACAACTGGCTTTTAGTCTTAGTCATTATTTCGATTAAGGTCTGTCCGAACTTACATACGTCCCGGCAATGAAATCATGAATAGCGCGGTGGTCTTTTCGAATTCCCACCATGAACGCACTTACAATAGTAGCAATCCCAAATGTTAATCCGTATATTATGCCGGCTACAAGATAGCGCAAGAGCATCGTTCCGATTCCTAGCTTCCTTCCATCTTTTCTGACGATCCGGATACCCATCATTTTTTTGCCGACTGTGTAACCGCTCCAGAATATAGGCACTAACAACATATAAAAAACCTGTAATATTGAACTGGTCATCTCCCTCGCATCGTTGTCAGATACCACCAACCCAATAATCTTTGCTACAACTAAGAAGATGACGATATCCAGCAATGTGGCGGCAAACCTTTTCCAAAACCCTACAGAATCATACATAAAAACACCTCTCCTGAAGTTATAGGTACCATCTTACCTCATTAATTGAATATTTTCAAAAGTCCACTCTATGGCCCTAGCATTAAATAGGAAACAACTCTGATTGTCATTTGCTCCCAAAAGATATATGGTATAATTTTCATAAAAAACAAGCAGGAGGAAGAAAGATGGGCCAATCCTTAAAAAAAGAAATACTATCCTGGTTTAAATCACTGCTCTTTGCGGTTATTTTGGTTTTTATTTGCCAGCAATTTATCTTTACTCCCATGACTGTACTCGGATCATCCATGCAGCCAACCTTCACTAATAAAGAAAAAGTGATTGTCAGCAAAACAAGTTCACCGAAACGGTTTGATATTGTCACATTCCATGCCCCTGGGACAAACGACGATTATATCAAACGGGTCATTGGTTTGCCTGGCGACCATGTCAAGATGCAGAAAGATATGCTTTTTATCAACGGAAAAAAATACAATGAACCTTATTTGAAATCTGCCAAATCAGCTTTGGATGGCCAAGATTATCTGACAAATGATTTTGACATCCACGTACCGGACAATACTCTATTTGTTCTGGGAGATAACCGGAAAGTAAGCAATGACAGCCGGATTTTCGGGACTATCCAGTCCGAATCTGTAATCGGAGTTGTGAAGTGCACCTACTACCCGCTCAAACACTTTTCATTAACCAATCATTGACCTGCGGCAAAAATAAACTCTTTATCTTTCTCTTCCCAATCCATGACAATTTATAGTAGGATTATAATATTGCACAATAAGGAAGGATTGACACCATGGATTACAAAATGATTGTTTTGGATTTAGACGACACATTATTGCAGGAAGACGGGACAATCTCCCCCCGTACTAAGCAAGCCCTGATGGAAGCTCAGGAAATGGGCGTGAAGGTAGTGCTTGCATCCGGGCGCCCTACTTTTGCCATGAGGCATATCGCAGAAGAGCTATCGCTTTCAACATATGGCAGCTATATTCTATCTTTCAACGGCGGCAAAATCATCAATTGCAAAACATCCGAAGAAATTTTTAGCAGCACCCTTTCCACTGAGGAAGCCCATTCTCTATTTGATATCAGCCGCCGGGAAGGCGTGTTCATCCACACATATGTTGGAGATGAGATTTTTACAGAAGACGAAAATCCCTATACGGACATTGAATCAGCCATCACAGGCTTACCGGTCAAAATCGTAGAGGATTTCAAAAAAGCTGTCTCAGAACCGGTCGTTAAAGCGTTGATGGTAGAGGAACCCGAAAAATTGAAAACCGTAGAAGCAAAGCTTCAAAACGAGCTCAACGGATCGTTCAGCGTTATGCGTTCTAAGCCTTATTTTCTGGAATTCACAGAATGTGGCGTAACAAAAGGAACAAGCCTTAATCAATTAATCAACGTATTAGGCATAACCCGGGATGAAGTAATCGCAATGGGTGACAGTTACAATGATTTGGCCATGATTGAATTCGCTGGCTTGGGAGTTGCAATGGGCAATGCCCCTGATGATATAAAGGAAAAATCTGATTTCGTCACTGATACCAACATGAATGACGGTGTGGCAAAGGTAGTGGAAGAATTCATCCTAAAAAAACCAGTCACTGTCTGAAATGAATGCTCTGCCATATAGTCCGATGACCTTTTCTGAGGCATCGGCTTTTTTATTTTCTCCCTTCCATTCACCCAGTGAAAAAAACGCCCGGTAGGCTGTTCTTAAAGCAGCATCTCCGCTAAACGATATTTCTTCTTGGACAATGAGTAAAAATAGGAATTCGGGAGACATTATTTACTATGTAAGGGAGGTGTAAGTATGAAAAAAATAGGAGTAGAAGAATCGTTGACCAATATCCAAGATGCATTAACTCAACAAGGATATGATGTCGTGCAGCTTCATTCAGAAGCCGATGCGCAAAACGTAGACTGCTGTATCGTTACAGGGCTAAATTCGAACATGCTTGGTATCGATGACACATCCACCAAAGCATCTGTAATCGAGGCATCAGGCCTTTCCGCGGACGAGGTTTTACATGAACTTGAGCAAAAATTGAACGGAGCACAATGACTTTTGTCTGAAACCAACTATCCTCTATGGTAGTTGGTTTAATTTTGTCCTTATTGCTTGTATCTATTTGGTTTTTATCTTCTATTGATAATTTGGAACTTAATTTGCTTGGAACTTTAATAACTGAGAAAATGCTTGTAGTGGTAGTAATCGACAACAGCTAGTAAATAGAATTTTTTTAATTTCACTAACGGTTTAACATATAAATCAATGAGGCATTAGTGATCATTCCCAACAATTCATCTGCTCATTCAAAAAAAAGCTGCTAAGTGAATGGATTATAAGCAATAGGCAGCCCACCTCCCCTTTAAGGTATGTTTAACCACCAAGAGCTCCACGGAAAAGCTCATTTAATGGTACAATAAATACATACATTTTGTTCGCTGGAGGAGGTATACGATCTTGGAACCTAGGCTGATTAAATCTTTTACATTCTTTGCGTTTTCTATTATATTGTTTTTTATTATCGTCTTATTTCCTATCCAGGCTTTGATTGCCCGTTATCTCGTTGCTGTTATGACGCTTTGCCCTGTCATTGGAATTATTTATGCCGTCAGGGGCGAGAAAGGAACCAATAAATCAATTGCTTTAATTTTTAATATTATCGCCCTTTTCACGGTTTCTTCGATAGGAATCATATTAACAACAGCCGTCAAATTAGGCTGATTGCTATGATACATACTGCGATGCACATTGGCGTTGATCCTGCCCATCGCGGTCAAAGTCTCTTTACTACATTCCGCTAAAGAAAGAAGATGAATCATTTTGTCTGAAAACCAACCAAAAAATTATAATGGCTATGATACGACCATTATCTATGATTATAAAGAATATCCGGACAAAGTATCCGGAAGATGTGATAATTGCGGCGAGGCTACCTTTAAAAGTTCAGTTAAAGATTATGTCTATTTGCGAGAATGCCGTAACTGCGGCATGAAGAAATCTATCTGAGTCAGCCGCCTATTGCGATTTACTTCCCAAAAAAGCGCTCCAATTCATTTGGAGTGCTTTTTTGCTTACTATTTATCTCTCCTATATCACGCCTCTGCCGGATATAGGAGAGTGCCGCCAACCAAAAGTAGGCGGTCCAAAAGCAGGCGATTATGTGCAGGAGACACATTTCTTTAGAATCGATTCAATGTTCGGCTGGATCCGATGTTTTGCCGGAAAAGTTTGCTTCAATGAATTCTTTTTCTTCTTGTGGAGACAGAATACCGGTTGCCTTGCCGATATTCCCCTTTTGAAGCTTCCAAAGTTTATTATGGTCTTCGTCAATCCCCGTAAAATCCCCTTTTTCCCATTTTTCAATCAGATGCAGCAATTTGTCCCTTTCCTCAAAGTGATTAGAATCGGCCAAAAGAACATTTTTGATCTGTTGAATGTTGGCAGCATTCATTTCCAACGCCCCCCATTTTTCTTTTGCTCTGACTTTTTGGTGGGTCATCTTATGCATTGCCTCAATAATGGTTTCTTCCGACGATTGCCCATTGAGCTTTTCCAAGTACTCTTGCGAACGCTGATTGCTCTTTTGCAAACGATCGAGTTCCTGCTTGCTCATTGACTTAAAATCTTCTGCTCCATTCGAAGCAGTGGATTCATCCTGAACGATCAAAGGAACAATATAATAAGCGCCGACTCCTAAACAGGCAACAATTAAAATAATCCATATTAAGGTATATCTTTTTTTCTTTTTCATCAGTCTCTAGGTCCCCTTTCCCCATTAAAGAATCGCTCATTGAGACTTCCTGTCCAATTATAAGAATAAAAGGAACTCATGGAATCCTGCCCATGCTTCTTTAACCTCTACTTATTACTTTCCTATCAATCAATTAACAAAATCATCCATTACTAGTTTAACACAGTTTACAACAACGTTTAAACCCACCGGACCTTTCTGTCGCTTGATCTCCTCTTCGTCATCACCCTTGTATTGATGTAGAGAGCCGCAATGAGTACAGAATCTACCATTTTAAGATTGCTATAAAAAGGAGTGCCGTGAAATCCATTAAAATATTGCCTTTATCTATTTTCAGTATCAGGCGATTATATGAAAGATAGTCGCAGAAAACGTTTAACGATCCGAAAGGAAGCAATCATGATTTGCAAAGAAGATATATTGGGCCTGACCAACCAATCGAATTCTTTATGTTTACCCACTTTATGCCTGTAAGTAAGCCTTAATTATGGTACGATAGAAGAGACAGCAGAAAGGATGATCCTTCTATGAAAATACCATTGATTGCTGCCGTTTTTACGGGGATCGTATACGGGACTTTCCGTACTATCCAATTGACCGGCAACCCTAACGCACAAAAACGCCACCCCTATTTGGAAAGCATTATTGTGGCTCTTGTTGTTTATTTGATTGTGAGCACCATTATCACCAAATAACTTATAACTTCATCAAAAAAATGGCCTTCTTTAGAAAGCCATTTTTTTGATGATGCTTTTTATGTAATATTCATTCTATTTTTATTTTTTAAACATATATATTAACAATCCAAAAAAATATATCCGTTTAACAAAATCACTATGTGGAAATAAGTAATATAGACAGGATGTTCCCCATCCAAGAACATCCATTGCTTATATCTCATGTGGTTGCAGGCAAGATTGAAAATGGAGATCACAAAATTGCTTACGGTATAAACAAAGAAACCAGATACAATCAAATGAAACTAAAAAATGCCATTATGTTTATTTTCAATGTGAATCGTAGCATCTGTAAAGACCCGAAAAATCAACCTAGCTGCTTAAGAAAGGTGGTGCCAGAATGGAGGCGTATGAGTGCACTTTATTTACTAGAGAATTAAATCGATTGGTGAATGATTATGACCATTGCGATGATCAGTCCGTCAAGCTTGCGATACAGAGCGATATCGCGCTTTTAACGGAAGCATTATCGTTTGGCATCAAAACAAAAGAGATTTAATGTTTTATCAAGCGAAACGTATGCCTAGAGTTTATTTACTCCGTTATTAATCCAATGACATTTTTAATCATAGATCCGTCAGCCTCCTTAGGAAAAAGGGGGTTTTTTCTCTTTGTTATCCTTTAAGCGAGGAAATCTGTATGATATACTTTCACTTATTTATCCCTATGATCGCTTGGCCATTCAATTACAATGTATAAAGTGAAACTTCAATCGGAGAAGATTCATTCATCACCCTCTATTCACTATTAAAATGGAGAAAAATGCTTAAAGGAGACTAATACCCATGTATAATACTTTATGTATAAGCGACCGATTAATATTGCGGCAATTTGCCAAAGAAGATTCAGCTGCACTTCAGGCATTGGCTAACAACAGGAAAGTAGGAGCAATCATTGGGCTGCCTTATCCATACACAGTGGAAATGGCTGACGAGTGGATCAAGTCCCATCCTTCCCTCCTTGCAAGCGGAACGGAATATCCATTGGCAATCATTGATCGTATTTGCGGGCAAATGGTGGGAACGATCACTCTTAGGGTTGATAAAGCCAATCGAATGGGAGAAATCGGTTATTGGATCGGAGCATCCTTTTGGGGGCGAGGATACGCTCCAGAAGCTGTTAGAATACTTATGAATTTTGCTTTCAAGAATCTTCAGTTGAATAAAATATGGGCCGCTGTCCTTTGCCGTAACCATGCATCTATCCGAGTTTTAGAAAAAGTAGGAATGGTGCTTGAAGCAACTATGAAGGAACATCGCTACCACAATGGCAAGTATGAGGACTTGGCTTATTATTGCCTCTTCAGGAGAAAGTGGCAATCAGAATTTTTTCGTTAGACAAAAAAATAGCCATCCCCACGGTTGAAGTAAAGGACGGCTACTTTTCTGATAACTAGTATCAATATAAATCATATCCCTTTTTACAGGTTCATAAACCTATTATCATCTAATTTTTCACCTATTTATGATTTTTTGATATCCCATGACAGCAAATTAAGCATTTTTTCTTGCAATGGAATAAAAAACATTGCTTTTCTCATATAAACCTGTCACTCTTGTACTATAAGTTTAATAAGTTTAACTTTTTTGAAGAGAATGGTTTTTCTTCTGGCTAAACGGCTTCTATGGTTGCTGCATATTCGCTTTAGATGCCCGCACTCCTGCCTGAAAGGAGAAAACGCAACCTCAAACACGAACGAAAAAAACGGCAAAGATTGAGTAGGTGATCGTATGATCGAAGTTAAAATTTCCACATTAAGCAACGGTGAACTGAATCGCGGCGTATTTGCCACACAGGATATCAAAAAAGGAGAGCTGCTTCATGTGGCGCCTGTCCTTCCTTATCCGAATGATGAGCATATCCATATAGAGAAAACATTACTGGCTGATTATGCGTTTGAATATGGCGCTAATCATTCAGCCATCCTACTGGGATATGGAATGCTATTCAATCATTCCTATACACCCAATGCCGATTATGAAATTGTTTTTGAGAACCATACATTCAATTTCTTTGCCCATACAGATATCAAAGCTGGAGAAGAAATCCTCATTAATTACAACGGGGAAGTAGATAATGAGGATCCGCTTTGGTTCTACGGGGAAGAATCTGAACTTAAATAGGCAAATAAAAAAGAAACTGGCGCTGTACTGCACCCCAAAAGTAAGAGTTTCAACTCTAAACTTTTGTGGGTCACCTCACGCCAGTTTCTTTTTTTTATTTGTAAACTCGATTAATTCCGTAGGCTTTCCAAGTAGAACCAGGTTCCTTTTGTAACGAAAGAGTCATTGTATCATTTCCGCTTTCTTCATTTACATTCGATTGGGAAACTGATAAATACTCCTTGCCGTCCTTGAGATAGAATTGATAAGTTGGTTTTCCGTTTCCCTCTTTATTCCAATTCAATTCGCTGATTGCATATCCATAGATCTCTGTTTCTTTAATGTGATACATTTGCATCCCATTCTTCTTGCCGTCCGGGCGCATATGCTCAGCAAAGTAATGATCTATGTATGCTTTATCAAATCCAGGCTGCATTTTTTTGTATACAGCCTCTTTTGACATATTCCCCTTCCAGGTATCCCTTTGCAACGAAATGATACGGTCTGTCACTTGTTTCACGCTGCCTTGGGAAGTCGTTTTATAAAAGCGGAGAGCCGACGCCGGAATAAATGCTTCTTTTCCATTGAATTCTGTTACATACCAATCTGTGTTTTCCTGAGAAATGACATTGACTTTATCGCTTCTTTTCAATAGAGCGATTTTTGTAGCTTTCTCATTTGGCTCTGCCCTCATCCATACTCCATTCACCGCATCAACTGTGCCGACTTGGCCGCCAGAAGCTTGAACTGGCGCTGTGCCCAAACCATAAATGCCCGCTGTCATCACAAGCAAGACAAGTGCTGCAAAAAATTTCTTTGCTCCCATTATATAACCGCTCCCTTTTCGTATTAATTATTCTTGCTTTCATGGACAAGAGTCTTAGTTAATACATATTCTTTAACCTTCGTCGGAGTTGCGTAAACATCTTTTGGGAGAAACGCTCTGTATTTTACGAAAGTAGATTCGATAAAAAGGTTGCTCGGTAGGAAGCATTCATCCCCTGCCGCGCAAATTTCACATAAAAATAGAAAGATTCGCCGCTGAATAATTGGAAATGGCAGACAGCACAAAAAAAGCAATGAGTGAACTCATTGCCTTTCCTGGTTCGTCCGGTTGCTGACAGATTCCCTCTCTACAATCGAAACAGGTAATATATACTCTTCTTTCACATGGTCTCCCTTTGCCTTGCGGCGAATCAATGTCACCGCCGTTTCGGCTTTAAGGAATATATTCTGGTCGACCGTCGTCAGTTCAGGGTTGCTGTATTTGCTGAATTGGATATTATCGAATCCCATGATGGATATATCCTCAGGAACTCTATACCCCAGCTTCATCAAGCCTTTCATCAATCCAATCGCCATGATATCGGACGTACAAAATACAGCATCATATGTATATGGAGCTGCCGCGATACGGCTGGCTATACGGATTCCCTCCTCATAACTGTATGCAACCTCAGACAGATAGATGTGATTATTACTGACAGGCAATCTGTATGCTTCTAGCGCTTCCTTGTACCCAGCAATCCGCTTATCGATGAAATTGCCCATTTCCTCCCCACACCCTACAAATGCAATCTTTTTATGTCCACGTAGGATGAGGTATTCGATACTGTCGAAAGCCCCTCTCTTGTCATCTGATGTAATGGTAATAAACGCCTTATTATATTGGTATTCATCTACCACTACTACGGGAAGCTCCATTTGCATAAGCTTCAATGATAAATGGACTGGCAACTTTCCGATCACGATGACCCCCAAAAAATCATGGGAAATAAATATGTCTTCATACTGATTAAAATCATTCGTATTATATACGCGAATCCCTAAATTAAATTCCTGGACAGCACGCTCCACAGAAGCGAGAAATTCCTGATAGAATGGGTTTTCCTGCTGAATGGAATAACGTAAATCCCGATCCATCTCCATAAACACCGCAATCACTGTTTTACGCGGTTCAATAATCTGATTCAAGACATTGCTCGGGATATATCCCCATTCCCCGATTGTCCTCACCATTTTATTTTTTATTTCAGAAGGCACTTTACCTACTTTATTCTGGATAAAAGAATCAATGAAATCTGGATAAAAAGGCAATGTTTCTTTCATTGGCGTTTTTTGCTTCTCTTCTATAGGCTTGGAGGTGTTTTTAGCCAATGCTCTGGCAGTCGTGCTTGGAACATATCCCAATTCTTCAATGGCATTCAACACTCGCTGTTTTGTTTCTTCGGAAACCTTATCCACATCGTTAAGGACGTAGGAAACAGTGGCTTTGGAAACATTGGCCTTAAGCGCAACATCCTTTATGGTTACTCTTCGTGCATTCACTTTAACTCCCCCAAGATATAGACTGCTCATTCTTTTATTGTCGAATAAATATCTTGATTTGTAAATAGAAAATGAGCAAGGTTGCCCTTGCTCATTTTCGTTGGCATTATGCAAAATTACATAATTTCTTTAATATAGTTCTTTAATGTATCTGATTTACCACCGAAAATAGCTTGAACACCACCGGAAATTTCTAGAACTCCAGCTGCTCCCAATCTTTTCAATTCGTTTTTATCAACGACTTTTGAATCTTTTACTTCAACACGAAGTCTTGTGATACAAGCATCGATGTTTTCGATATTTTCGCTTCCGCCAAGCGCCGCAAGCACTAAAGGAGCAATTTCGCGCAATTCGTCATCTTTGCTTCCTTTTGAAGCCTTAGGTGCAGCACCAGCAGAAGTTTGGCCAGTTTTCTCTTGGAAATCTGCTTTTGTGTAAAGTTTTGTTTCTTCTTCGTCTTCTTCGCGTCCTGGTGTCTTCAAATTCAATTTTTGGATCAAAAGTTTGAATACGAAGAAGTAGATGAAGAAGTAGACAACGCCGACAAGAAGAATGTAGTACCAATGAGTTGGTACGCCTGCTCCGGCAGGTAACAAGCCGAATAGAGTGAAGTCAATCAATCCGCCTGAGAATGTCATACCTACGAATACATTAAGAATATCCATCAACATGAATGATAGACCCGCTAGTACTGCGTGAACTGCATATAGCCATGGTGCAACAAACAAGAATGTGAATTCAATCGGTTCTGTGATACCAGTGATTGCAGCTGTACCAGCAGCAGAGAATAAAAGTGAACCGACAATTTTCTTTTTGCTTGGTTTTGCTGTTTTATACATTGCAAGTGCAGCACCTGCAAGACCGAACATCATGAATGGATACTTACCAGCCATAAAGCGGGTTGTACCATTAACGATTTCGCTCATTGTATCAGAGTTTGCTCCGACAAGGTCTTTCATTGAGCCAAGTTGTGCAAAGTAAGCAGTGTTAGCTCCGTCAATAACTGTTGGAACACCATCGATGATTACATTTGCTTGAACAAATGAAGAGAACCAGAATGGTGTATAGAATACATGGTGCAAACCGAATGGAATCAATGAACGCTCAATCAATCCATATAGGAATGTTCCTATTGCACCAGAAGTGTTAACAAGTTCAGCAAGTGCAGCGATACCATCTTGAACAATCGGCCAAACGAATGCAAGGATAGCACCGACAAGCGCCATAACCAATGCTGTAACAATCGGAACAAAACGTGATCCCGCAAAGAATGAGAACATTGGGTTGAAGCTGATATTATAATAGCGATTATGCAGAACAGATGTTACAAGACCTGTTATAATACCGCCAAACACGGACATATTCAGTGTGAAGATACCTACGGTAGTTGTTACATATGTACCGTATTCTCCCACATTATCTGGAGTGATAGCGCCTAGGCTAGTGTATCCAAGTCCTAGGATTGTGGAAATAACTTGGTGCATGATGAAGAATCCGAATACAGCAGCAAGACCGGCTGTTCCTTTATCTTCTTTAGCAAGCCCTACTGCCACGCCGACAGCAAATAAGAGCGGAAGGTTACCGAAGACTATATCCCCGACATTCTTCATGACCGTTAAAATACCATTAACGGCTTCGATATTTACGAATGAAATTAATGGGTTATAAATAGCCGGTGCGTTTTCTAAACTAGCGATACCTAACAGTGCTCCACCTATGCCCAGTAAGATACCTGCAATGGGTAACGCAGCGATCGGTAACATGATGGCTTTACCGATACGTTGTAAATACTTAAACATATTAATTTCTCCCTTTCTATTTCACTTGGTTAACAAGTTAACCTCTTTAGTTAAGCGGTTAACCTGCTTTCATACTATATCACAATTAACTGGAAAGCGGTTTCAGATTTTGTGTCTGTTTTGTGACATTTTAATAAATTTTTTTCTTCCCTGCCTTTCTATTTATATTGACAAAAACCTCATACTTTTATACACATAAAAACCTGTATATATCGCATATACAGGTTCATTCAAATTCTGTTTCTCATTTATTTCTATCCCATTATTGAAATCGAACTCAAAGATAATTTTTCTTGATTGATCCATTCAAGTGAGATTCCATATGATTCGCAATAAGCCGTTATGATTTGGACAATCAATTCTTCTGTTTTTTTATGTTCATGTATCTCGCTTTTCTCCACGTTCAAGGGCGACAGGCAATAATGGAAAGATTGTATGTGATGGTCTTTCATCTGCCCCAATATGGCAAGAGGGCATGCGATATGTTTATTATAGTAATCCTTCGCTTCAGCTTCCGTTGCTCCTGCTGGCCAGCACGATGTAAAAAGATAGACCGCACAGATGGAAAACGAATCGAAGACTAATGACAGAACCTCTTTATCGGAGCTATCTCCTTTAATAAACACAGCGCGATGGTCGACATAATCTCTATTCCCTGATGATAAATCATCGAGAACAATAACATCTTCCGACTGGGCAATCAATTTGTTAACCAAAACACTGCCTGCTTTCCCTGCCCCTCCTATTACTAAAATCATCTCTTGTCACTCCTTTTACTGAGTTGGATGAATGATTTTCCCACCACAATCACTGTGCATCCATATTAGATCTGATTCTTACAGTATAGAAGAAAGATGTGAAAAACAACGCAAAAATGATAGTCAATTCTTTAAATTCAAAATATAACCACAGCTTTTTACGGGCATAAAAAAAACAGTCCATCTCCTGAACTGTTTCAGTCTACATATAGACAAGCCGCTTTTGCCGTATGCAAGTAAGAAAGTTTTAAACCACCACTTCACAAAGTGGGTGTTCGCAAGAACGTTCCTGCCCGTCCTCCTTGTCATATAGACAGAGGCCTATCATTTCCGTCCTTATAATAAAACTCCCTATTTTATCTTAAAGGTTAAAACTTAATTAGTCAGTACGAACAACGCAGCTTCTGTTAGTATAATACTCTTTTCTTGCCGGAAAATCAACAGATTGAAATGTCCTTTTTATTCCATGTTCCACATCTCTGGTTTACACACGTACACGCTTCTCCTGTTTTACCGTTTTACCGGCAATGACAGTCGGTTCTAACCCCAAAGAAGTCTGTGGCATTAAAACATAATAGATCATGCCGGCTTCTGGTTGGCGGACCGTTTCAACAACTGCATACCCTTCTTCAAACAACAGGCTAAACAAAAACCTCGTTTTCAGCCGCCATTCCCTCGCCAATTCCATATTCTCTCTCTTCACCTGTTGGAAATGAGCAGGAATGGGTACAAAAATAGTGTCTTCTGCGTCGATCATGCTTTTGATTGCTTCCTCGTCTATGCAGCCCAACATAGGGAATCCATTTGCCCCATAAGTGACCGGAATCCTATCCATCATCTTTTTATCCAAGACGGGAGGGACTACTGCATGGCGGCTTTTAGGCAACCATTCTACCTGAAATCTATCCGATTCCAAGCCATGGTTCAGGGGACCGCCGAGATCGCCGTAACAATTGACTTTATAGGAACGGCAAAAAGCGCCTAATTTAGATATATTCAAATTGGCATTAACACTCTCCAAGGGATCATAGGTCCAGGTAATCAAATCATATCCTTTGGCTGCTGCCACTTCTTTCTGAGCCAATTTTAAGCGGAGGCCATAGCCTTTTCCTCTATATTCGGGATGGATGCCCAATAAATGTGAACACAGATAGACCTGTCCATCTTTGAACCCGGGAAAACTGTATTGGAAGCCGGCCAACACGTTTTGGTCATATAACCCAAGGACAATCCCCCCGTTTTTAGCAGCGGTAAATGTTTGCTGAATCGGAGTGCTGCCTGTGCCCCACACCAGATGCTCAAGTTCTTGGACTTCTTTCAGTTCTTCAACGGTTTCCAGCACTGCGATTCTTATATCTTCTTTCATATCTGTATCCCCTCTCGCTGCCAAATTAATGATCTCTTTGCTTTCAACGTATCCATCCCCTAATAGAATTAGCTGCTGATTTACTTGTATGTCAAGAACCTAAAAGAGCAAATCTGATTTGATTTGGCCAAGTACACCAAAAGATTCGCTCCTTTTTATTCTTTTCAAGCATTTATATTCCTTTTCAAAGCATATGATGCTGCAAAGAGTAAGAGTATTATAGCAATCAACGTCACCAAAAGACAACCTGTAAACCCAGACGGCATTGAACCTTCCGTGATCATTGAAACGGCGTAGTCACTCAGCTGTGTCGGAAGCCAGGCGAGCGGAACAGAAAACCAGCCACCGGCTATCATCAAGGCACCCAATACGACCGCCGAAACCATCGCAACCGTAGCATTATTAAGAAAAATTGAACTGCACGCCAAGATTACCGCCACCACAAAACAAACGAAAAGCAAGTAGACCAAGAGCCCCAATAAAGCGTAGTCCCAGTTCAAATCCCCGAAGAGCACCGACGTATAGTAACCTGACAATAAAAAGCCGAATGTGACAGACAGAATGGCAAGAAGGCAATATGCCACCAGTTTGCTTCCTATTATATGGAAGGTTGCAACAGGCCTTGTCAACAGGAACACAAGCGAACCATTTTTCCGCTCATCTGCCACAGCTCCCATTGTCGCCACGATGAAAAGCAATATACCGATGCTATTATTTTGCGAAAGCACGGAAGCCATCACTTCCTCAGCCGTAGGAACCGGGATTTTAAAAATAGCTCCCTCGGGAAGGCTTCCGCTCAATTTCATTATATCTTCCATATAAAAGCTGCTGATTGGCTGCATGATGCTTAGGAGGCTGATGACTGCCGGAAGCCAAATCCATTTATAATTGCGCCAAAGTGTCCTCCACTCTTTCAAAAACAGCCATTTCATATTAACCAATTTTCATCGCCTCCATAAATACGTCTTCCAGCGAATATTTTTTCTCGCTGAAAGAGCGGATGGTAATAGAGCGATCAAGGCACCAACGTAAAAATTCACTGTTGGAATACTCATTTTTTATGACAATGCCGTACCGTCTATGGCCGAGCATTTCCCAATTTTGAACCAAAGGGCATGCATCCCATTCCACGTTTGTTTCAGTGGCCGTTTCAATAAGCAAGGTATGGTTTCGGCTGGAGAGAAGACTCTCCAAAGTCCCCTGGGCCACCAGCTTTCCTTTGCGCATCAGCAAAACATCGTCACTTATTTCTTCAGCGTCATGCAACACATGAGTAGAGTATAGGATTGTCGTTGTTTTTTTCAACTTGGAAAGCAGGTCCATACATTCCCTCCTCCCTATGGGATCCAATGCGGAAACCGGTTCATCCAACAGCAAGATATCCGGCCTGTGCAGGATTGCCTGCGCTATGCCGAGGCGCTGCTTCATCCCCCCGGAAAAACCGGCAATTTGCAAAGAAGCCGCATGGCTAATGCCTGTTATCTCCATCACTTCATCCATTCGGCTAAGCAACTCTTTCTTCTCCATACCTGAAAGCCCGCCCATAAGCCGCAGAAATTCTACTGCTTTCATTTCTTCAAAAAAGTGCGGTGCTTGCGGCAGGTAACCGATTCTCCTTTTCCAATCTTTTTCTTGATGCAAAGAAATAGTGCCTGCTGTCGGCCGAATCAACCCAGCAATCATCTTCAGCAAAGTCGACTTTCCGGCTCCATTGCTTCCGATAAGAGCCACACATCTACCTTGTTGGAGATGAAAAGAAATCCGATCAACCGCATGGACCGCCGGAAATTTTTTTGTGACTTCCTTCACAATGATATCCATGGCTCATTTCTCCTTTCTTCCGATTGTAAAGTAAGCGACAGGGCCAACAATATTCACAAATAAGATGATAATCGTCCATAACCATTTAGGGCCATTTGTGTGTGGGCGCTTATAAAGGCTCACTAAAGCTGTAACCATCAAAATCAACTGCAGAACAACAACTGGCCATAATAATTGAATCAATCGAGTTGTATCCACATTAATCCCCCCTCTTCTGTCTATTGGAATACAAGATAAAAAGAAGATAAATAATCGTCCCGGAAGGAATGTTCAGCAGGCCAACAAACCCCCAAAACCACGGATTATATCCCCTTTTCCGCGCAGAAAGAAAAATACATGTGCTCTGGACAAGAAGAGCAGTCCCCACACATACCGCCAATATGATCCTTGTGTTCACTGGTAATGAATTGAAATCGACAGTCATAGACTCTCCCTTTCCGAATTTCTGTGAATTAGAACATAGAATGGCACAGCAACTATTCCGGCAGCCTGGAGACACCAATAGACGGCAGCTGCCTTTACTATCAACAATAGAGACACAACAATGACCAAGCATGCAACTAGAATAAATGCAAACAGTTCCCTTCTTAATTTAAGCTGCAGCTGCGCTTGTTTTTGGTGCAGCATCCAAGCAATTGCAGCTTTGTTCGGTGCCTCGATGTCCACCTTTTGGTCAAACTCGCTGTACGCTCGTTTAATTTCATCTTCCTTCCTCGTTCCCAAAGGTGTCCAGCTCCTTCCTTATAATCCTTATCCCTTTATGTACCCTCGACTTTACAGTTCCTTCTTTGATCCTGAGTATAAGGGCGATTTCTGGATAACTATAGCCATAGTAATGTTTCAGCAGCACAGGAATCCGAATATCGGGGTCCAACCGTGCAATGCTTTCAACTACATCTGCAAATTCCAGCTTTTTCTGCTGGAGCTGCCATTTGAATAAATCAATCTGATGCTCTTTTTCTTTCCGAAAAAACCACTTTTCCCTTTTTTTCTTGCGCAGCAAGTCAACATACGTTCTAGTGGCGATTGTGATCAACCAACTGCTCCATTTGGAACGGCCATCGTATGATTGGATGGCCAAGTATCCCTTCAAAAGTGTCTCCTGAAGAATATCTTCCACTATATGGGGATCGGAGGTCATTTTCAGAATGTATTTGTACAAGAAAGAATAGTGGATCTGGAACAGTTCAGCAAATGCGTCTGCATCTCCTCGCTGCGCTTTCTGAATCAATAGCTGCTCATTTCCTGGCTCATGTACATCCAACATCTTCCCTCCTTATTTCCATTCACCTATAATACGGACAACAGATCGTAATCGTTCATTATTTTTTTCATTTTCTTTGATTTTAGGAGAACCGGGTATCTCCATTCAGACAACACTAAATAGGAAGGAAAAAATAACAGACCATATAAAAACGGCTCCTTAAACCTTTAAGGAGCCGTTCCATCAGCCATCAACCAGCTTGATCCGCGGCTCTCCATTGAAGAAAGAAAGCTTGGACACCGCACAGTGGATGGCGTATTTTATTATTATTTTATCTGACGCCTTTCATCGCTTTTTGCAGTTTAGGAGAAAGCAAGAATAAGATCAATCCAAGCAAAATAGAGAAAGCACCGATTACACCGAAATAAAGGATTTCTGTTTCCGGAGTATATAATTTAACGATATTGGCATTGATTGCCTGTGCAGATGCATTAGATAAGAACCACAAGCTCATCGTCTGTGCAGAAAACGCAGCAGGCGCCAATTTCGTCGTTGCTGACAGACCGACCGGAGACAAGAGAAGCTCCCCGATGACTACCAGGAAGAAACTTAAAACAAGCCACCAAGGGTTCGCCAATGATTCTGTTCCATTCACATATGCAGGAACGATCATAACGATAAAAGACAACCCGGTAAATAATAAGCCGATGGCGAATTTCTTAGGAGTGGATGGCTGTCTGTTGCCCAGTTTCACCCATAGCCATGCAAACACCGGAGCCAATGCAACGATGAATAGCGGGTTTAAGGACTGGAACCAGGAAGACTGGATATGGATGCCCGCCCAATCCAATTGGGTACGTTTATCCGCATATTGCGCCAATATGATAGAACCTTGTTCTTGGATTGCCCAAAACATCATCGCTCCAATGAATAGCGGAATGTACGCAAGCAATCTGGAACGTTCGTCAGAAGTCGTTTTAGGGCTTCTGTACATCACGATGAAATACATGATTGGAATCACAATACCAAGTATGCTGACCCAAGTAATGAACCCATCAATTGTCAACCAACCTGATACAGATGCAACAACAACAAGAGCAATGATAACTAGCGCACTAATTCCGATTATACTGAAAACTTTTTTCTTTTCTCCCGGCATTAGCGGGTTAGGAACATATGTACCTGCAAGGCCCAAGTTCTTTCTTTTCGTAACGGCGAAAACAATCAAACCTAAAAGCATACCGATTGCTGCAATAGAAAAGCCTAAATGATAATTGTATTTTTGTCCGAGTGTTCCGACAATTAACGGTGAAATGAATGCACCTAAATTAATTCCCATATAGAAAATACTGAATCCTGAGTCACGGCGATTATCGGTTTCGCTGTAAATATCACCTACAACATTAGAAACATTTGGTTTCAATAATCCCGTACCCATAATAATGAGGAACATAGACGCGAATAAACCCATTTTGCCAAAAGGAAACGCTAGGAAAATATGTCCCATCATTATGAGGACTCCACCGGTAAAGACTGTCTGCAGAGATCCCAACAAACGGTCGGCGATCCATCCGCCAATAATACCTGACATATATACTAAAGAACCATAAATGGCCATAATGGACAGAGCGGTGGATTCCTCCATTCCCAATCCGCCATTTTTCACTTCTGAATACATATAGTACAGAAGAATGGCTCTCATTCCATAATAAGAAAACCTTTCCCAAAATTCTGTAAAAAATAGTGTGAATAAACCTTTAGGATGTCCAAAAAAGCCTTTTTGAGGGACACTTTGGACTATCCTGTCTTTCTCTTCATGTGTCAAAAAAGACCCCTCCTTTATATACTTAAATAATAATACCCTAAAATATTAATTATAGCAAAAATTTTATTATTTCATTTGTTCAATAAATCAGCATTATCACATCAATACATAACCGAAATTATTTCTCGTTAGTAAATTTTTACCAGAATGATTATTCCGGCGATATTTAGGCAATAATTTTATTGAGATAACAAATTAGGAGGTTTTGTTCAATGAAAAAAGTATGTATGCTTCTTGTGTGCATTTGCATGGCAGCATTGGTCGGCTGCAACAATAATAATAATGATCAGAATGTCGATAAGAACCCGACTTCAACTAACCAAAATGGCAATGCTGCAAATAACGGCAACGGTACAACAACTAACAATCAAACAAACCAGACAGGTACCGCTACACAGAATATGCCTTTCACCTCTTTCGACTTAGACGTGGATTACAGCAATTTTAAATCATTTGAAGTCGATTATGAAAACGAAGATGACGGTCTGTCAGTGAAAGTGGAAGATGAAATCAACAACCGTACCTTGCGTGGAGATGAAGCATTGCAGGAATTACAAAATAAATTCCAGCATTATACTTTTGACAAAAATACAGATACAGACACAGTCATCAAAGAAGTACTCGACTCTTTTGACCTAAAGAATGATTTCAAAAAATTCGACCTGGAAATTACCTATAGTGACGGAACAGAAAAAGAATACCAGCTGCAAAAATAGCTTGTACTACCAGCTTTATTACCCTTTCCAATAACTAACAAACATGATTCCATCAGAAAGAACCTGCTTACCGCGGGTTCTTTCTCACATTGCTGCTGATCAACTAAACGATCTTATGCCAACCAACAGCCGAATTTTCCGGTTTCTGCCTTACCCTGTCTGCCAACTTCAACATTCGAAACATTTCTCTCCGCACGAATTATTTTTAAATATGACAATGAAACAACCAAACACCTCGATGAATAGCCCAACGCTTGTTAAGTATCGGCGTAGACCGATTGCCATGTATAAAATAGCAGACCATGATTTCTGTTCTTTGTTTTTAATCGCCAGGCTTCCTGCTTGTGCTTCAACCAGCACATTTACGATCACGCCGGCCAACCCAAAAAGGCCCAAGATTATTCTTGGACCTCTTTCTTTGGCAATTAAATGAATGATGCTTTTCCCGAATAAAGTTTATGGAAATTCCTTTTTCTTTCTTATAGCACCCATTTTTCAAGTGCCACAGCGACACCATGATGATCATTGGTAGCTGTGACCCAATTCGCTGCCTCTTTTACCGTCCTTTGGGCATTCCCCATTGCCACGCCTAAACCCGCTTGCTTGATCATAGCCAAATCGTTCAAGCTATCACCCATGGTCATCACTTCATCCATTGATAAATCCATATAGGAGCAAACCTTTTGGATGGCTGCCGCTTTATTTACACCCAGTGCATTCACTTCCAGATTTGATGGCGACGAATTCGTTACTTCAAATTCCCCTCTTTTTTCGATCTCTTTCATAACTTGATCGCGCAAAGGATTATCGCCGAATTCAAAACGCCCTTTTAACCATTGAACTGCTTCAAGATCATCTGGCATTTCATTATCCCAAATCCGGTCATCCCCGACTGCCCAAAATGGTATCTGATGTTTTCTGGACAGCTGCCACATCCAGTCCATCGACATCGTTTCAATGAAATTACGCTCAAGCAAATTACCTTCGCTGTCCCATATTTCACTTCCGTTGACTGTGATTAAATACGAAGATAAATTCAATGCCTCCGCAAATGTCTTGCATGTCAAGAGTGTTCGGCCCGTACTGAACACAACTGTAACACCTTTTTTCTGTACCTTCTTGATCGCTTCAGCGTTTTCTGTTGATATTTCCCCATTGCTGTTAAGAACGGTACCATCCATATCCAATGCGACTAATTTGATCTTCTTACTCAATGTCTGTATTCCTCCCAGATTTTACGATCATATAGTCTCTATTATAACGGTTATCCATCCAATTACAGTCTTTACTGCTCAACACTTGGAAATCAGCAATCCTCTACTACAATATATGCCGCCCGCACTGGGCCATGAACACCAACGACAAGGTTCATTTCGATATCCGCCGAATTGCTTGGCCCTGTTATGAAATTAACGCACGAAGCCACAGTTTTGCCTTCTGAAATGGATTTTCTGATCATTTGGGCTGCTTGTGTCATCCGAGGCACGATTGAACTTTTTGGGACGATGGCAATATAGGTAGTCGGTAATAGCGAGATGGAACGCCCTATATCTGGAGAAGAAAACAACACCACTGTCCCCGATTCCGCTAAGGTAATTTCACTGAACGTAATGCCGATATTTGAGCGTTCAGCCCGCTCGATATTTTCGTCTTTAAGTTCAGGATTCCATGTATAAACAGTTTCCCCTTCTGACGGCAGCTCCTCAGCAAGTAAGTGCCCACATCCATATTCGCCGAAACGGCCATCGTTCCCCACTATAATGGGGCCTCCTCCAAACTGGGAGATGACTTTCTTTAATATGTCGCTGCATTGTTCCCGCTTACAGCTGTAGTAATCTGTATGGATGTTTCGGCAATGGTTGCGGAACATCTCGATCAGTTGATTCTCGTCCCAATCACTATAGGTTTTTGCTTGAGGGTTAAACCGGTAATGGGGCTTCTCCATATTATGCTTTCTTTGCCGGCCTAAACTGGCTGCTATTTTATCCAGGAAGGCATCCCTGTTTTGAATGGTCCCTTTCATCGCTCCCCATCTCCTTTCTCTCTGTTCTTAAACCAATCTCTGAACCGTTCCTTATTCGGCGCAGGAAATTCACGAATTTCGGTCCATGCTTTAAGCGGTCCCGGGCCATTTGAGATCTTATCTTCCTTTGTAAAAGGGCTCATGGCTGCCGGCGCAATTTTACTTCCTAATTTATAGAGCATTGGCGATGCCGCCCCCAAGCCAAAAGCTTTCATTGCGAGCTTTTCTGAAATTGGCGCTTTTCCTTCCTTTTCGACGATGACTCTGCGGTGTTCATGCAATAATTCATGCAGAGGGATCTTCACAGGACAGGCATCGGTGCAGGCACCGCATAAAGAGGAGGCATATGGCAACTCTTTATATTCTTCGTATCCCCCAAGCAATGGGGATAATACAGCCCCAATCGGCCCTGAATAAATACTTCCGTAAGAATGTCCGCCGATATGACGATATACCGGGCAAACATTTACGCAGGCTGCACAACGGATACATTGAAGGACTGGCTGAAAAGCAGTTCCCAAAATGTTAGACCTTCCATTATCCACAATCACCAAATGGAATTCCTCTGCACCGTCCACTTCACCGGCAGCCTTGACACCGGTCGTTGCTGTTATATAGCTGGTCAGCCGCTGGCCAACTGCACTTCTTGTCAGCATACTAACCAACACTTCCCATTCTTCATGTGTTGGCACAATTCGTTCCATGCCCATTACAGCAATTTGAGTTTTAGGCAGCGTAGTAACCATGCGGCCGTTGCCTTCATTGGTAACAAGGGAAATAGAGCCGGTTTCAGCAATGGCAAAATTACAGCCTGTTATACCAATATCTGCTGATAAAAACTCTTTACGGAGAATTCCCCTTACATGTGAAGTTAATTCACTGGGATCAGATGTTTTCTTGTAATCCAACCGTTCACGGAACACATCTGCGATTTGATCTTTATTTTTATGCAAAGCCGGTGCCACGATATGGGAAGGCGGATCATGTTCATCGATTTGCAGAATATATTCGCCTAAATCCGTCTCGACCACCTCGCAGCCAATCGATTCAAGCACCGAATTAAGATTGATTTCTTCAGTGACCATAGACTTTGATTTTACAATCTTCTTGGCATTCTTTTTCTGAGCCACTTCTTTTATGTATCCTGTTGCCTCTTCAGGTGTTTCGGCAAAAAATACATGCCCTCCTCGTGCTGCAACATTTTCGCTTAATTGGTATAAATAATAATCCAAATTCTCCAATACATGCTGTCTAATTTCCTCAGAATGCGACCGCCATTCCTCCCAATTGCCCAGCTCTTCGGCAGCGGCCAGCCGGCGTTCATAAAGGCTTTCCTGGGCGGATGAAACCGCACTTCTCATAAATTGGTTTCCTAAGCCATTATCAACCCGTTCGCCGAATTTCTCATTGCCTATTTTCATAGCCATACATGTTCACTCCTTTTCCCTTAGTCCCCTTTTAAAGCGTTTACAATATCTATTACACTCTTGAATTCAATACTTCCGCTATATGCATTACCTTAATGGCTTTTCCGGTTCTCTCAATTCGGCCGCCAATATTCATTAAGCAGCCTGCGTCAGCGCCAATTAGCAGATCAGCGTCTGTTTCTTCCACATGGCACACTTTTTCATCCACCATCTGTTCAGAGATTTTTCCCATCTTTACCGAAAAGGTCCCGCCGAAACCACAGCAGTTTTGGACATTTTTCAAAGGAACAAGCGTAAGCCCTTTCACATTTTTCAATAATTTCATAGGCGCTTCTTTTACTCCAAGCAACCTTGTCATATGGCAGGATGCATGTACAGTGGCTTTAGCATGCAGGGTTGCTCCCACATCCTCGACCTTAAGCACATCCACAATAAATTGGGTTAATTCATAGGTTTTACTTGCAAGCATTTCTGCTTTTTTTCTCCATTTTTCATCATCTGCAAACAGTTTCGGATATTCTTTAAACATCGTGGCACAAGATCCTGAAGGTGTCACAATATATTCACTATCCGCAAAAGTAGCAATCATTTTTTTCATCGCTTCCTTCGATTCTTTCACATAACCGCTATTATATGCAGGTTGGCCGCAGCAAACCTGCGATTCCGGAAAAGTCACTTCACAGCCCAGCCGCTCCAATAATTCCACCGTTGCTTTGCCTACAGATGTGTTAAACATATCAACCAGGCAAGTTGCAAAAAGTGTTACTTTCATTTCTCCCACTCCATTCGAATTAGAGATCACCCAAAAGACAGGTCATCAGATGACTTATATACAGTCATATTCATCCATAACACCCTAAAATAGGAATGCTTATTAATATAATTTAACATATCATTCCTAATTTTTCGATATCTAAGTTTGAAAAGGTGAAAATTTCCCCTCACAGTGTTGAAGAACAAACTTGTTCATGTTCAAAATGAAAAACCGCTTGCACACCTCCTTCTGAAAAAAGGCAAGCGACGATTAAGATCAAGATGCTCACTTTCCGCATGGCGGGCGGTGAGCATCCACGGCGCAAAGCCATAAAAGGTTTCTATGTTTATTGGACACCATTATACTCCAACGATGTACAACAGAATTTTTGCGCCTTTAGTTTTCTTTTTCTCGATCATAATAATAGGTGGCCATATTTTTTTCGACAACGGTTAAATGATTGAACATACGCTTTTCTGCCTCTTCCCCATCCCTTGAACAGATCGCTTCGAGTATCGCTATATGATCCTCATATAGGGTTTCAATCGTTGTTTCTTTGGAATATAGCCAAATTTTCCTTGTTTCTTTCATATTGGCGCTCATCATCCCAGAAACCGTTTGCATCAGTTGGTAAAACATAGGATTTTGTGTAGCTTTTGAAATCGCCAAATGGAATTCAATATCTGTCGCTTCCTCTTTTACATCATCCCCAAATGCGTCTTTCATTCTCCCTAATATTTCCCGTAATTGCTTGATGTCATCTTCTTTTCGATTTTGGGCAGCCAGCCTGACAGCGCCAATCTCTACCGCCTTTCTGACTTCTAGCAGGTGGACAATATCGCCTTTGTTCATCAATACAGCGGAAGAAAAGGAAAAATCGATCGTACTTGCATCAAACCGTTTTATATATGTGCCTTCACCTTGTTTCATTTCAACCAAACCCTTTGCCCGCAACGCACTCAGCGCTTCCCGAATGGCCGATCTCCCCACCTGGAAGTTTTCCGCCAATTGTTGGACAGATTCCAATTTATCCCCTGGTTTAAGTGTCCCCTGTTTAATCATATTGTGGATTATTTCTGCAACTTCCTCGTATAATTTTCTTGGCTTAATTGCTCTGTATTCTATATCCATCTGTAGTCTCTCCTGTATTTAAAATAGACACATCCTGCCGTCTCTTAGGTCCGTAATGGCTGCAAGAACTAATCTGGCAACCATCTATTTTCCCTTATATTCAAAAAATAGAAAATTATGATTGCATTCCGATAAAACTGTAACATATAATGAGAAACAAATATAGTCATCTTGTCATTCAGTCATCATATGACCTTACTTTAGATTTTTTGTAAGGGCTTACTTTGGATTTTTGACTTTTAAGGGGGAAATTTTGTTTGCCCGTTATAGCTGGGCACTCTCGGTTCATATGGCCAGGGATAACCATTTGGACTGCTTCATCACTGAAACGCTTAAACAAAGGGGATGTTATCATTGACATGGTCACAAAATTTTTCGCCGGTGATGGATTCTTTATATGGATCTGCCATCGTTGCACTTATTCCAATCCTTTTCTTCTTTTGGGCTTTGGCTATCAAACGAATGAAAGGGCATACAGCTGGTTTATTAACATTGCTTGTCGCTATTATCATTGCCGTATTTTTATGGAAAATGCCGGCCAGTAAAGCTGTCATGTCCGCCACGCAAGGAGGGGTTTATGGCATCATTCCGATTGGCTGGATTATTATTACTTCGGTATTCTTATACAAACTGACGGTTAAAACCGGCCAATTTGATATCATTCGCTCCTCTGTCCTTTCGATTACAGAAGACCGAAGACTACAGGCTTTGCTTGTGGCATTCTCATTTGGGGCTTTCCTGGAAGGTGCAGCTGGGTTCGGGGCACCGGTAGCGATTTCAGCTGCTTTGCTGGTTGGGCTTGGTTTTAATCCCCTCTATGCCGCCGGGCTTTGCTTGATTGCAAATACTGCTCCGGTAGCTTTCGGAGCAATCGGAATTCCGATTACAGCTATGGAAGGTCCGACCGGGATTCCTGCGCTTGAAATTTCCAAAATGGTCGGAAGACAACTTCCATTTATTTCCGTATTCATTCCTTTTTATTTAGTAATGATTATGGTCGGGTGGAAAAGAACACTGGAAGTTTTGCCTGCCATCATGGTATCCGGCATTTCATTTGCCGCTGTACAGTACCTGTCATCGAACTTTTTGGGGCCAGAGCTACCTGACGTATTATCAGCGCTAGTATCTCTATTTGCTCTAGCTATTTTCCTTAAGTTCTGGAAACCAAAAACAATTTATCGTTTCAAACATGAAAATGAAGCTGCTGCAACAATGGAAAAACAAAATGAATCTTACACAGGCGCCCAAATATTTAAAGCCTGGTCGCCTTTCCTAGTATTGACGATGATGATTTCTCTTTGGGGCATACCAAAAATCAAACTGGCTCTTGCCGGCCATTATGAAGGTGGAAATGCCATCTTAAAGCTTATTAACAGCGTTGGGCATTCCATCACTTTTACTCCTGAAGTGCCTTTTTTAAATAATCTGATTTTAAACTCTAGCGGGGAGCCTATTAGCGCGCTATATAAAATTGAATTACTTGCAGCAGCCGGTACGGCCATTATGATTGCGGCTTTGATCACTAAGTTTATCGTCCGCATTTCATTCAAGGACTGGGCCAAGACTTTCTTTGAAACCTTAAATGAATTAAAATTCCCGCTTTTAACGATCATTTCAGTCGTCGCTTTCGCATATGTACTGAATGCAGCTGGAATGACAACTACGCTCGGCATGACACTGGCAAAAACGGGATCATTCTTTCCGTTCTTCTCGCCTTTCCTTGGATGGCTCGGAGTATTTATCACAGGATCCGATACATCAGCCAATGTTTTGTTTGCTACTTTACAACAAGTTACCGCAAACGGAATAGGCATGGAACCGGTCCTTGCACTTGCAGCTAATTCATCCGGCGGAGTAACCGGAAAAATGATCTCGCCTCAATCAATTGCAGTTGCTTGCGCGGCAGTTGGATTGGCAGGCAGAGAATCAGAACTGCTACGCTTCACATTGAAGCACAGTTTCTTCCTTTTGCTCCTTGTAGCAATCATTACAACACTGCAAAACGGCATTTTATCATGGATGATTCCTTAATAGATTTTGAGCCAATAGAAAAGAGAAGGTGAATGGCACCTTCTCTTTTTGCTTTGCGATCAAACCGCTTTTTCTTTGATTTCCATAGCCGGACCGAAAAATTCGTAGTGAATTTGGTCTGCGCTGACTCCTTGACTTTGCAATTCCTCTACTGCAAACTGCATAAATCCAACAGGTCCGCAAACATAAAAGACACTCTCTTTCGGATAGTGGGCAATAACCTCTCCTGTAATCCGGCCATATTTATGATTTGTAGTTGCGTTGTCTGTTTCTTTTTCTCCGTCATGATAGAATGCAACGTCAAGATTCGGCATCCGATCTTGGAGTGATTCAATTTCTTCAGCGAACGCCTGAACATTCTTTGTTTTGCTTGCATGGACAAGATGAACTTCTCTCTCTGGGTTTTCGTTTGCCATTGTATGCAACATGCTCATAAATGGCGTAATTCCGACACCGGCAGATAAGAATGTAATCGGCTGGCCAGAAGCGATATCCACAGTGAATTCTCCTGCAGGTGTTGTTAGCTGCACAAGATCGCCTTCTTTAGCTAGATCATGAAGATAGTTTGAAACTTTGCCATCCGGATTGCCTTCGATTTTTTCTTTCTTAACAGAAATACGGTAGTAATCTTCCCCTGGAGCATTCGTTAAACTATATTGGCGGTTCATCGTATATGGTTCGCCTGGAATTTTGACTGTCACAGTCACATATTGGCCAGGCAGGAACGCAGGCAATGCAGAACCGTCTGCCGCTTTTAAATAGAAGGAAGTGATAATGTCACTTTCTTTAACAGTCCGATCAATGACAAATTCTTTATGCCCTTTCCAGCCGTCTTCTTGGTCAGCTGCTTCATCATACATTTCCTTTTCAACTGAAATAAACACGTCAGCTATTGCTCCATAAGCTTCAGCCCATGCTTGGATAATTTCATCCGTTGCAGCATCTCCAAGCACTTCTTTAATCGCCCCCAGCAAATGTTCACCTACGATCGGATAATGCTCTGGTGCGACCAACAGGCTGCGGTGCTTATGGGCAATCTGTTTTACGACAGGCAACAATACTTCCAATTGGTCAATATAATATGCGGCTGCAGTCACCGTATTGGCTAGCGCTGTTTGCTGTCTTCCTTTTTCTTGATTGGCATGGTTGAATATATTCAATAATTCAGGATGTGATTTAAATAAGTTTCTGTAAAAAGCGGTTGTAATCTCCGTGCCTTTTACTTCAAGCACTGGAGCGGTTGATTTGACGATATCGATTGTTTGTTGAGATAACATTGTTCTAATCCCCTTTGTCTTAAAGAAGTATTTTAAATACATGTTTATTATAGCCTCTTTTTTCCATAAAGCAATATTTTAAATACATCTTTTTCACGCTTTTTTGTAAAGTGTGTCTTTTCTGTGATAAAATGAACAAAAGGGTTCTTTTAAGTGAGGAGATACACATGAAACTAACCAGTTTTAGTGATTATTCCATCCGGGTGCTGGTATATCTTTCTATTAATAACCATAAGCTTGTTCAAATACAAGAGATGGCCGATGCTTATGGCATTAGTAAAAACCATCTTACAAAGATTATTTATCAATTAGGAAAAATGGGGTATATCGAGACAATCAGAGGAAGAAACGGTGGTAACCGCTTGGCTAAAGCCCCTGCGGAAATCAACATAGGAGAATTGGTAAGAAGAACAGAAGAAGATTTTTATATCGTTGAATGCTTCTCCAATAACCATAACAGCTGCCCGATCGCCCCTGTATGTTCATTACGGGGAATCTTCAATCAAGCTCTTAATTCCTTCTTTTCTGTCCTTGATGCCTACACGCTTGCAGATATCACATCCAATAGCATGGAATTGCAAACCTATCTGCGGAAACCTGCTATCGAAGCAGAACGGATAGAGTAGCAAATACGCAAAAAAGCGGATCTTTACTGATTTTCCCAGCAGTAAAGATCCGCTTTTTTTGGATGGCATTATGCGTAAGTATGCATTCCGACTTCTTGTACCCAGTTAAACGGATCCTCAATGTCCCCGTTTTGGATTCCAGTCAATGTATTATATAATTTAAGCGACAGCTCACCTGTTTGATTGCCGTTAACCACAATTTCTTTGTCTCCCCATACCAGTCCGCCGACAGGAGAAATGACAGCGGCAGTTCCGGTGCCAAATACTTCTTCCAATTGCCCTTTTTCACTAGCTTCAAATACTTCCTCAATACTGATTCTGCGTTCCGATACAGGAATATTCCAATGCTTAAGCAACTCAATAATAGAATTGCGCGTTACACCTGGAAGAATGCTGCCATTCAACATTGGTGTAATAACTTCTCCGTTGATTTTAAAGAAGATGTTCATAGCGCCAACTTCTTCAACATATTTCTTTTCAAGGGCATCAAGCCATAGAACCTGCGAAGAACCATTCTTTGCGGCTAATTCCTGTGCCTTTAAGCTGGCAGAATAATTGCCGCCTGTTTTAGCTGTTCCAGTTCCGCCTTTCACTGAACGGACATATTGATTTTCGACTGTGATCTTAACGGGATTGATACCGCCTTTATAATAAGCGCCAACCGGTGAAAGGATGATCATGAACTTATAACGGTCGGATGCAGATACGCCAAGAAATGGTTCGGTTGCGATGATGAATGGACGGATATATAATGATGTTCCCGGAGCAGAAGGCACCCAGTCCTTCTCAATCTCGATCAACCGCTTCAACCCTTCCAAAGCCAACTCTTCATCGAATTGAGGGATGCACATGCGGTCATTAGATTGATTTAGGCGCTCGAAATTCTTTTCCGGTCTGAACAGAACAATACGATTATCTTTTGTGCGGTACGCTTTCATCCCTTCAAAAACAGTTTGGCCATAGTGGAAGACCATACATGCAGGATCCAAAGTAATCGGTTGGTAAGGGATGATTTGTGGATTATGCCAACCTTTCCCTTCCATATAATCCATTACAAACATATGGTCAGTAAAAACTTTGCCGAACTGCAGGGAATCGTCCTGCGGTTTCTCTTTTCTTTCGTCACTAAGCAAAACTTTGATGGTATTTTCAGTCATATTTATGTCTCCTTTGCTTATTTACTGATAAAGTGAAAATCTGATTGGCAGGGACTTTCAAATTTTCATTCGTTCCCTGCCAGTCATTCGTTAAACCAACCCGAGTTGTTACTGTCGCCGCTTCTGCTTCTTCGCCTACACTCTCCTAATGAAGTAGAAGCCTTAGTGACAGTGGTAACGGGATCAATTAATTATCAGAAAAATATGATAAATTCAATTTTACTCCTATATAAGGCATGTATCAAGAAAAAAAGGAAATTTTACAAATAAAATATCCTTTTCAACACTATGTAGGCGTGTCTATCGTTAAAACATTGTTTATATTATATCAATATAACCAAAACATGTGTATACCAATTATATAAAATATGAGCACATCCCCATTAATCTGCTTCCAAACCCAAAGCCGACCCTTTAAATATGATTACCATAAAACAAATCCCAGCAAAAAAGCCTCTGTTATAGAGGCTTTCAACACTTATCTTAAAATATGAATGGCCCGCCATAATATGGGTACGGATATCCGAAACCATAAGGCCCGCCTATTAAAGCAGATGCAGCCAATCCACCTACAAGACCGCCAACAAAAGGAGCTCCGAATCCGCCTCCCCAGCCCCAGCCGGGTCCTCCCCAACCCCAACCTGGGCGGACTCCCCAGCCTGGACGCCCACCCCAAAATGGCCGCCTGGTATCGGATAGATTTATCGGTAAATGAATATAGGGATCATCATACATAAAAAATCCTCCTCTGTTTCTAGCTTTCTGCATCATATGCAGAAAGACCAAAAAACAGATAGGCATGTATCCTACAGGCCCAACTGAGGACAATCCAAAATTTTCAATTCTGTTTATTTAACCCAATTATAAAATTTCATAAAAGGATTTATTATTCCATCCGCTGTCTTTAAGCGGAACCTGCTGTAATCTTCGACCCATGTTATTTGCATCTCTTCCTCCAAATACGCCATCTGGTCCCGGTCTGCTAGAATCGGCCCTAGATTCGACTCAATCGTCCCTTCATTCCCTTCCGGCTCTGCAATATACCATAAAGTGGTAATACCGTCGCTGCAGCCGCAGTCTTCATTATCATAAATTAATTTAAAAAAACCTGGTTTACCGGCAGTCAATTTCTTTGCCTGCTTTAGCGCTTGTGCATCCCATGTGATATTCATGGTTTCACTCCCTTTTTGTTCTTTATAAATAGTGTAGCATGAGAGAAGAAAGCAATAAAAAAATATGTTTGGAACACATCCTTATTTACATGTAACTATTCCTCCACCAACATTTCCAATGTAAACTATTTATAGTTAATCCTGTAAATAATTACAAAGGAGAAAAGATACCCATGGATAATTTTGAAGAATATGAGGACCCTTATTTATATGATCAGGAAAATAGCAGTCTGACAGCAGATATTTCTTTCCTGTCAAAAATGGCTGAAAAGTGCAGCGGGCCAATAATCGACCTGGCATGCGGGACAGGAAGGGCAACGGTACCTTTGGCCAAACTAGGACATCATATAATTGGAATTGACATACATACCGGAATGCTTGAAGCAGCCAAAAAGAAAACTTCTTCTTTAAACTTGCCGATTGAGTGGATGGAACAAGACTGTACCAGATTAAATATGGATATAAAAACTGATTTTATTTACTCTGTCGGCAACTCGTTTCAGCATTTTCTTACAAACGAAGAGCAGGATGGATTGCTGGTATCCGTTCATAAGCTTTTAAAAAAAGATGGCCTATTCATTTTCAATACAAGATTTCCAAGTACAGAAGAACTTTTGCAGCCGCCGACTGAAGAATATTGGCGAAGCTATACAGACAGCAAAAGCCATCTTATAGTTGACGTTTTTACCATCAGCCGTTATGACTCCCTCTCCCAAACACAGCATTACACAACCATCAGAAAGTACAAGGGCATAAACCAAAAAACGATAGCGGAAAAACGGACTACTATTACCTTACGATATGTATTCCCGAAAGAGATGGAAAGATTGTTGCCAGCCCATGGCTTAAAGATTGTTGAGATCTATAAAGATTGGCAAGGCACACTCCTGGATAATGACAGTTACGAAATGGTCTACGTTTGCCAAAAAATATAGCTTACATAACTATAAAAAGGAGATCGAATTGCAAAAAAACAGACATGCTCCTCGCATGCCTGTTTTAAGCCCACTTATTTTGCTGTGAAAATATCAGTCAAGTTTGGAACAATTTGCTTCTTGCGCGATACTACGCCTTCCAGAAGCGCTACCCCGTTTTCCAATTTCACATTATATGCTTCCTCAACAGCGGCTGCTTCACGACCTAAAGCAAGCGCAGTGCTGTTACTGTTCAGGATATCTGTGACTACCAATAGGAAAAGATCTAGGTTTTTTTCCTCGATGACCGGGAAGATTGCCTGTTCCAATTCTTCTTTACGGGCAAGCACTTCATTTACGTCAATGGCATTCACCTGTGCGACTTCCACTTTGTAATTGCCCATCGGGAATTCTTTCGCATCGATGCTAATCAATTGCTGTGCTGATTTATCTGAAAGTTTAGCGCCGGCTTTAAGCATTTCCAAGCCGTATGTTTCTGCATCCACTTCAGCGATGGCAGCTAATTCCTTCGCGGCTGTGATATCTTCCTCTGTGCAGGTTGGTGACTTGAACAATAATGAATCAGAAATAATGGCAGATAACATCAATCCTGCATTTTGTTTAGATACCGTTTTTCCTTTTTCTTTGAAGATTTTCAAAAGGATTGTAGCTGTACATCCGACAGGTTCTGCGCGGTAGTATAATGGGTCGCTTGTTTCAAAGTTGGCAATACGGTGATGATCGATTACTTCCTTGATTGTAACTTGATCGATATCCCCAACACTTTGCTGGCGTTCATTGTGGTCAATAAGAATGACATTCTGGCATTCATTGGCTGCCGTTTCAATCAATCTTGGCGCTTGGGCGTTGAAATAGTCCAGTGCATATTGCGTTTCAGCATTGACTTCTCCCAAACGGACCGCTTCAGCATCCATGCCTAGTTGTTTTTTCAGGTCGGCATACACAATACTTGAGCAAATAGTATCTGTATCCGGGTTTTTATGTCCAAAGACTAACACTTTATCCATTGTACGATTCTCTCCTTAAATGCTTACAATAATTTGATGCGAACACCAACATAGACATTTTATCACAGAAAGAGCCGTTCTTTAAATAAGAAAATCCCTACCTGGGCAGGAAGGGATCCCTGAAACAGCTAGGAGATGCTGGCACCCAGAAGATGAAAAAGCATACCGATGATAAACAACACGATTGGAATTCCCCATGCAGCCTTTTTCGAGAAATGGGCCGTTCTGTATAAGCCGATTGCCGATAGGACCAATGTCCAAATGGAAAATAACTCAATTGAACCCCATGCTCTTCCACTTTCGCCCATATAATAAGAAATGCCCGTCAGCATACCGGAACCGGAAAGGCCGAATGCGAATCTGATCGCCCCGCTGACAAGCAAGGCGATTGCAGACAGGAAGCTAATATGCAGGCACATTGAAAACAATTGCTTAAAAGCTACCGGCGCTTTCAGGATTTTAGCCGCGATTTGATACACAATCGTTTTCACCAGGGCGCCTATCAGAGGGGCTATTATGCCGGCAATAATAGCGAAAATCATCGAAGTTGTTTTCATTAGTTCCTTGTCGCTTTCTGACAACGTTATACTGCTGGTCTTGTTAATTTCCTTCATTACCGCCTCTTGATCATAGTTCAAGTAAATTCCTGCGGCAAAAAGGATTGCCAAAACAATGATTGGCATCCAGATAACCGGATTCTTTCTTATGCGTTCAAAATGTTCAACTGGTTTTACCATGATCCCAAGCAAGGATGGTTTAGGCTCTTTAGCTTTCACTTCCATCGCTTCTACCGGACTGAACTTCATCCAATCACCCCTTTTTAACTATTCAAATATTTAATCAAACACCAAACCCGACAGAAATGAGGCTGGGACAGAACTAGCTTCAATAATGAAAAAAGTAATGAAAAAAGTGAAATTGAGTGCGCTCAATTTCACTTTTTTCTATTCTTCTCTAATCATCCTTACCTGTTAGCCGTGAATTTCCTTAAATTCACGGCCATTAATGCAAGGCCCATTTCATTTTCAACTTTCGATTTTCCTCGAACTGAAAATCGATTGAAATGCAAATTAGCCTTCAAGAATCCAAAAACTGGTTCCACATCTATTTTTCTTTTACGATAAATGGAACTCGTTTCTTCTTCTGAAAGCTTCGCTCTTACGTATTCTTTTTGTTGTTCCCATTTTTCATTCACCATTACTTTTCGATGGTTTCCTTCTTTTGCTTTTGTACATGAGGAACGCAATGGGCATCCTGAACAGTTTTCACACTCATAAATCTTAAATTCACGTGTGAAGCCTTCTTTATCTGTTCGTACTGAATAATTTTTAAAGACAAGTTGTTGTTGGTTGGGACACGTGTATACATCCTTTTCTTTGTCATACTGCCAATTCGCTGTATTGAATGGGTTTTGTTTATATTTCTTCTTTTGCTCTTTCACGTACATTCCATAGGTAATTAACGCTTCTCGTTTACGATTTGAAAGGATATCATCATAATTCTGTTCACTTCCATATCCTGCATCTGCGACGATGTGCTTTGGCAACTCAAAATAATGTTGTTCAATTTGGTCTAAGAACGGGATTAATGTACGGGTATCAGTTGGATTCGAAAAGAGGCTGTAGGCAAGCGCGTATTGTCCTTCTGTTGCCACTTGTACATTATAACCGGCTTTCAATTGACCATTTTTCATATAATCATCTTTCATACGCATAAAGGTCGCGTCGGGATCTGTCTTTGAATAACTATTTCGTGTGCCGAATATTTCAAAGTCTTTTTGATATCTCTGTTTTCGTTGGATATGGTCCATTAATTGTTTTCGTGCTTGTTTTGGGAATTTCCGTTCACTTCTCAACGCTTTTCGCTCGGCTCCATTCGTTGATGCCTCTATTTTTTGATCGTACTCAGAAATCACTTCATCTACTTTTTCAACGATTTGAGTGAGCTCTTCCAACGTTAACTCTTCTTCACTTTCCTGTACAATTTGAGGCATGATTTCATTTTTAAGCAGCTCTTTATATAGATGATTTGATTTTTCGATTAATCCCTGATGATACTTCTCGATGGATTTCTTCCAAACAAACGTAAACTTATTCGCATTCGCTTCAATCTTCGTTCCATCAATAAAGATGGCTTCTTGATCAATGATTTTTTCTTGGACGAGCTGGCAACGGAATTGAACGAAACATTGGCGGATTAATTCTTTTACTTCAGGTTGAACACGGAAACGGTTGATGGTGCGGTAGCTTGGTTCATATCCTTGCGCCAGCCACATCATACGAATACTGTCCTTTAAAAGGGCTTCTATTTTCCGACCTGAAAAGACAGATTGTGTATAGGCACATAGGATAATTTTCAACATCATGCGTGGATGATAGGCAGGACAACCCTCATTCCGCAGAAATGGTTCAAACGCTTCATGAGGAATACTTTCAACTAAGTGGTGTACATGGAAGGCGATATCATTCTTTTGTAATCTGACTTCTAAATCTAAAGGCAAAATTAATTGATTCATGTTATAATCTTTAAACATAAGGACACTTCTTTCTGTTTGGTTTTGTGTGGTAACTTAATTTTAACAGAGAATGTCCTTATTTTATTTTGAAAAAAATCAAAGCCGGTGAAATTTTACTCATTGTAAAATTTCACCGGCTTTTTCATTTTAGAGGAGGGTTCTGTCCCAGCCTCTATTGTTTATGGATTCATTCAATCGAATGTGAGCTTCATCAATTGGCACATCCGGCAGGCCGCTTCATAAAGTAGGGCAGGGGCGTGTTCCATCGCTTCCTCCAGGGACATCGGTCCATTCACGATCGGAAGGATGGCATCGATTCCTTCTCGTTTCGCCACATTGGCATCTATATCCACTTTGCCTGTAAAAGCGACCACTGGCTTGCCATGCCTTTTGGCCAATTTGCCTATCCCTCCAGGCACTTTGCCATGGAGGGATTGTTCATCCATTCTGCCTTCGCCGGTAATGACTAAGCTGGCATTTCGAATCAAACCGTCTAAATTTATCTTCTCCGCCAACAAGTCAAAGCCGCTTGAGAAGCGGGATGGAAAGAAACTATGGAACGCAANGAGGAGGGTTCTGTCCCAGCCTTATTATTCCAATTAACAAGTGAATTTTCAGTTCTTCAACCATTTCAGCAGGGAAAAGCCTTTCTTTTTTAGATTGTTATGCTCCTGTCCGTTTTCTGTTCCAAAGGAGCCTGAAGAGATATAAATATGTTCTTTGTCAATTGCATAGCTATGGGCAAGAACAAGCCCTATTTCCGTTACATGTTCTTGGTTATTGACAATTGTGAAATCCACATCATTCCCCTTGGCAATCTTTATATATTTCGAGAGATGTTCATAGGCGATTTCGCCATTCAAAAAGAGAGTAGCATCTTTATTGGCTTTTAGCGCATCTTCCGTTTCTTTATATACGTTATTCTCCATTACTTGATCAATTGTCATCGCCAGGACAATCCGCTCCCTGAGCGTCCCCAAAAACTTGCGCCGTTCCGCCGGATTGATTTCTTTTGGTCCATGTATACCTTGTTCAATATAATCGTCTACATTCTTGCTAGCCAATGAGTTTCCTCCTTGTTGCTGAATATCGTATTCAGTTTTCCCGTTCCGACTAGCGCTAAGCCCCCCTTTCAAAAGAAGAGTAGAGAAGAAGTAAGAACGGAGGCTTGAGCGACAGTAAGAACGAAGGTTATTCTAACTGATGTTCGGTGAAGGATGTTGTATGCCCCCGCCGATTAAGTTCACTTTATAGTATGTAGTATCTCCGCTTTTTGGGAAAGTAGTTATTTTTGGGAACTTGGCATCCACAGTCATGAATGAACAAAAAAAGACGGGGGCTTCACCCCGTCCTTTAGGATTCTTGTTTTTTGGCCAGGCAGCGGTCACATTCCATTAGGTAGCACTCCTGCGTTATATGGATTGTCGCTCCGCACTCTGGGCACTTCTTTTCGGCAGAAATAGTGAAATATTGGCTGTTCTTTGCGTGTTTCATACATGAACCCTCCATTATTTTATTTCCCCCCTTTTATTCAGGGGGGATAGCTCTTTTATCCGATTTACTTTGTTCCTTGGAATTGCGCTGCTTCCGTAGATCCTTTAAGCGCCGTTGTAGATGACATGCCGCCAGAAATGACGGTAGCCACTTCATCAAAATAACCTGTGCCTACTTCGCGTTGGTGCCGTGTTGCAGAATAACCATATTTTTCGCTGCCAAATTCCGCTTGCTGCAATTCGGAATAAGCCGCCATCCCTCTCTCTTTATATTGGCGGGCCAATTCAAACATTCCGTGGTTCAGTGAATGGAAGCCAGCTAAAGTGACGAATTGGAATTTGTAGCCCATTTTGCCCAATTCTTTTTGGAAATTGGCGATGGTGTCATCATCCAGCTTTGCTTTCCAATTGAAAGATGGGGAACAATTATATGCGAGCAATTTCCCTGGATACTCCGCTTTGATGGCCTCGGCGAATTGTCTAGCCTCTTCAATATTCGGTTCAGATGTTTCGCACCAAATCAGGTCAGCGTACGGCGCGTATGCCAAGCCGCGGGCAATTGCCTGGTCGATGCCGGCCTTGGTTCGGTAAAATCCTTCTGGCGTCCGGTCCCCGGTAATGAATGGGGCATCGTACGGATCAACATCACTTGTGATCAAGTCGGCCGCATTTGCATCCGTACGTGCAATCAGAACAGTCGGCACACCCATTACATCAGCAGCAAACCGGGCTGCAATCAAGTTTTTGACCGCTGTTTGTGTCGGCAGCAACACTTTGCCTCCAAGATGGCCGCATTTTTTCTCTGATGATAATTGATCTTCAAAATGCACACCGGAAGCGCCTGCTTCAATCATGCTTTTCATAAGTTCGAATACGTTCAATTGCCCTCCAAAACCAGCTTCTGCGTCTGCTACAATGGGAGCGAACCAATCGATTTCTTCATTGCCCTCCATAAAATGAATTTGGTCAGCGCGTTGCAACGCCTGATTGATGCGTTTAACGACCTGGGGCACTGAATTAGCTGGATATAAGCTTTGGTCAGGATACATATTGCCTGAAAGGTTGGCATCTGCTGCAACTTGCCAGCCGCTCAGATAGATTGCTTTTAGGCCAGCTTTTACTTGTTGCATAGCCTGATTGCCTGTCAATGCGCCCAGAGCGTTTACATAATCTTCATTGTTGACCAAGTCCCATAGTTTTTCTGATCCTTTTTTTGCTAGTGTATGTTCTACATCAATCGACCCTCTTAATTTGATAACCTCTTCCGCCGTGTAAGGGCGTTCGATTCCTTTCCATCGCTCTTCCCTTTGCCATTCTTTCTCCAATTCTCTAATTCTAGCTTCTCTCATTTTTATTTCCTCCCGATTATAATTTTTGATAGGCTGGTATAGTCAAAAATTCAGCAAAATTATCATCTTCAATCAGTTGCTGGAATATGTAGCCCGCTTCTTCGTATTTGCCGGTTACATATTGCTCAGTGCCCACTTCCTGAAGGATCCGTTTCATTTCTTCTTCTTTAACTTCCTTGAACAAGGAGAATGTTACCTTTCTGCCATCGGACAAAATACCTTTCGGGTGGCGAATCCATTGCCAAACCTGTGCTCTTGAAATTTCCGCAGTAGCTGCGTCTTCCATCAGGTTATGGATGGGGGCCGCCCCTCTGCCGTTGAGCCAGGAAGCAAGATATTGAATGCCGACATTGATATTGGTGCGCAATCCTTCTTCAGTGATATTCCCTGTCGGCACTTCAAGCAATTGTTCAGCTGTGATTTGGATGTCCTCCCGCTTGCGGTCAATCTGGTTGGGTTCAGGCATATATTCATCAAAGACGGCAAGAACGGTTGCCACCATTCCAGGATGCGCTACCCACGATCCATCATGGCCGTCTTTTACTTCCCTTTCTTTATCTGCTTTCACTTTATCAAAGGCGATTTGGTTTTGTTCCGGATTATTTTTGACTGGTATTTGCGCAGCCATGCCGCCAATTGCATGGGCATTCCGCTTATGGCATGTTTGTATGGCCAATTGTGAATACGCACGCATGAACGGGACTGTCATCGTCACTTGAGAACGGTCAGGCAATATGACATCTTCGTGGTTGCGCAGTTTTTTGATATAGCTGAAGATATAATCCCATCTGCCGCAATTCAAGCCGACAGAATGTTCTTTCAATTCGAATAATATTTCGTCCATTTCAAATGCTGCCATGATTGTTTCAACTAGAACGGTTGCTTTTATGGTTCCCTGCGGAATGCCTAAATAGTTTTGCGAATAAATGAAGACATCGTTCCATAAACGGGCTTCCAGATGATTTTCCATTTTAGGAAGATAGAAATAAGGACCGCTGCCTTTTTCAATCAATTCCTTGGCATTATGGAAGAAATACAATCCAAAATCGAACAGGCTGCCTGACACCGGCCTTCCTTTATAAGTCACATGCTTTTCTTCAAGATGCCAGCCGCGTGGGCGGATTTTCAATACGGCATGCTGTTCATTCAGCATATACTTCTTGCCGTTCGGTCCTGTGAAGTCAATGACTCCCCGAACCGCATCTCTTAAATTCATTTGCCCCTCAATCGCATTATTCCAGGTAGGCGAGTTCGCATCTTCAAAGTCAGCCATGAATACCTTGGCACCTGAATTCAAAGCATTTATAATCATTTTCCGATCCACGGGACCGGTGATTTCCACCCTGCGGTCGAGCAAGTCGCTCGGTATATTCCCTACCGACCAATCACCGTCTCTTATATGCTTGGTCTCTTCCAGAAAACAGGGCACCATGCCTTGATTAAGCTGTTTTTGAACTTCTTCTCTCTGTGCCAACAATTCCAGACGGCGTTCTCCAAAATGTTCTTCTAATTTCTCGATGAATGCCAATGCATCAGCTGTTAGGATTTCTTCATAACCCGGGGCCAGTTTACCCTCTAATTGGAGCCCTTTTTCATCTGTTTTCATTGAATCCTTCATCCCCTTTGGCAACTATTCGAACTTTGTTATAATACAGTATTTTTTATTTCTCTTGTATTGTATAACAACAAGGATAAATTTGTCACTTCTTTTTTGGAATTTTTTATAAAAAATAAACACAGATTTTTATATAGGTTTAAAATACCTTTATATATCAACGTTTTAGAAAAAAATAAAATTAAAACAGATTTATAAAACAACAATTGTTATACAACAAATTTCTTATATACAGAATTAAAAAAGAGCCCTTTCATCTAATAAGGAAAGTGCTCTGGATATGTTTCTAGATCTGTAGTTTTTTGAAACATAAGAAAACCAAGTAGAGTGTAAAAAAGGCTGCGACCACACTTGTTAGCCCAATATGGTCACCCAAAAGCAAAGAAGTCGCAGGCGGACCGGCCGCTACGCCAATAAATCGGGCTGAACTATAAAACGCAGTGATTACGCCCCTCGCCTTCCGTTCAATATTCTCAGTAATCAAGGCATCAAGCGTCGGCAGCAACAACCCTATCGCTAATCCATTCATGCTGATAATCACTAATAGCAATAAAAGGGAATCATACCCTCTAAATAAAAATAAAGAACAAGCCTGCAGGAGTAAGGCAAAAATGATGACCTGTTTCATTTTTGATTTACTTCCTTTGATCAGCTTCCCGCCAACAAGGGAAGAAATGCATAAAACCATTAGTGGAATAGCCAAGATAAACCCTTTTTTCACACCTTTCAGGTGAAAGGTGCTTTCCAATGTATTGGATAGATAGACTTGCAAAGCAAATAAAATAAACATAACAAATCCGCCTACTAAAAATAAAGGGAAAAGCCATCTGCCTTCTTGCTTAAAGATTTGCATGGTGTTCTTCAGAAACTTGCCTATTTTTACTTTGTTTACTTTCCGCGGCGGCGTTTTAACAAAAAACACTACAAGCAGAAAAGAAATCAGGCTTAGAGCAGATATTCCGTAAAAGGGAATATACCATACAATGGCCGCCAATAGTGATCCTATAATCGGGCTCAGCACCTTACCAAATGTGTTAGCCGTTTCTACAATACCCAATGCAGCACTCGCTTGCTCATCCTGTTTATATAAGTCACCTACCAATGGCAGAACAATAGGCGCAGCTCCTGCTGCCCCTATCCCTTGAATAATTCTAGCTATCATGATTGTAGAATAAGGGTTTTCCATCTTCCATGATGCAAAAGCAGCGATTAATCCGCCAACGAATACCAAAATAAGGCTTGGTAAAATGACTTTTTTCCTGCCATATGAATCAGAAAGAAAACCAGCAATCGGAATCAAAATAATGGATGAGACCGAATAGGCTGTGATCAGCAAGCTGGAATACAGAGAAGAAATATGTAACTGTTTTTCAATCATAGGCAAAGCCGGAATAAGCATGCTATTCCCTAGTGTCATGACAAGAGGGATTGAAGCTATGGATAATATACATAATTTACTGACTGCTTGTTTTTGGCTGGTCATGTTGTTTTCCTCATTTTTTCATTTAACTCTACTTAAGTTGCCTAAAAACAACTCGTTTTATGAGGGTCTACAAGCAGGCCAAAACATGGAAAAAACCGCTCTTACAAGCGGCTCCTCCGAACATTATTTTTGTTGTTCATTTTCATTGTAATAATGTACTCCATACATGGCGCCCTCATCCACCATTTTATTATCGGGAATATCGTACGGGTCAGGGTTTCCTGCCTTATCGACTACGTCGCTGTATGTTTGCGGTTTTTCTTTTTGCCACATGTTGGCCATCTTGTCTTTTGTATCTTCATATAGATGCATCATTTTTGTCCGCTTTTCTTTATCCTTCAATAATGTTGTCACACCTACAGCGCTTGCTAAGCCAAGGCCTATTGCCAAATAATTTCTTGATTTCATTTTCGTTTCCTCCCTTTGATTATTTCGTAATCTTTACCCTTATAGCTTTATATTTACACTTATTTAAGCGAAAAAGAATTTTACATTTTCTTCGCTAGCTGAATAGAACTGCATGCGGAAAACACACTAAAGAGGAGCCGGAAAGGAGTCAAATATGCAAAACAAAAAGAGCGGTTTCACCGTTACTGGAACAAACATTCAAGAAGTGAAAGAGCTTAATGCCAAATCGGGATTGACCTATAACCAGATTAAAGAGTTAATAGCGAAGGAATATCTATCCCGGCACCATCGGGATTAAATGAAACGTTAACCGGCAAGGGCATTCATCCCCATTCCAGGAGGATGGACAAAAACAGAGGAGAAGCAGGCATCTCCTCTTCTCCTCTGTTTAATGGCCTAATATTGGCTTTGAAAAATGGCATTCGTTCAATGAAGCGGCAATGTGATATAGAAAGCAGTCCCTTTCCCTTTTTCACTTTCGATTTCGATTTTGCCCCGATGGGTTTCAATAATCTTAAAGCTCATCATCATCCCGAGCCCTGTACCTGATTCTTTTGTTGTGAAGAAAGGTTCACCGATTTTCTTTAAATCTTCCTGGGATATGCCTGTACCTGTATCACGCAAAATGACTTTTACAGATGTGCTGTCTTTGCGGATATGGACCGTCAATTGACCGCCATCCGGCATCGCTTCAATTCCATTCTTAATCATGTTAAGAAAAACTTGCTTCAAGCGGTTTTGGTCGCACAGAATTTGTATTTCATCGTCGATTGAATCAAGAATAATTTTTATTTTTTTCTTTTTGGCTTCATAGGCAAGCAAGGAAATGGTATGAGTAATAATGGTCAATAAATCAGCCGTTTCAAACTGATCAGCCTTTGGTTTGGCCAACAGCATAAATTCTTCGACAATTTCATTCACCCGCTGTATTTCTTCCATAACAATCGTTAAATATTCTTTTTTCCCTGGATTCTCCTCTTCCGTCAGCAAAAACTCTGTATATCCCCTCATCGAAGTAAGCGGGTTGCGTATTTCATGGGCGATACCAGCTGCCAATTGGCCAAGCGCAGACAATTTTTCTTGCCTGTGCAACAATTCTTCCTGTTTTTTCTTGGCTGTAATATCATTGCGTATCGATACATATTGATAGGGCTTTCCGTCTTTATTCAAGAAAGGGATAATGGTTGTTTCCACCCAATAAAACTGGCCATCTTTTCTCCTGTTCCGTATTTCTCCTTTCCAGACATGTCCACGGCCGATCGTTCTCCATAAATGTTTAAAGAATTCTTTCGGGTGAAGCCCGGAATTTAAAATGCGATGATCACTTCCAATTAACTCTTCTTCGCTGTATTGCGATATTTTACAGAAATTATCATTGACTGCCATAATGATTCCTTTCGCATCGGTAATCGCTACAATAGAGGATTGATCAAGAGCATACTTGTAATCCTTGACTTCTTTTAGTGTTGCTTCCAACTCTTTAGCCACTTTTTTCTGTTGTGTAATATTCTTATGGATCGAAACATATTGGTAGGGTTTCCCCTTACGATTAATAAACGGAATAATAGTGGTATCCACCCAATAAAGTGAACCGTCTTTGGCAGTATTGTATTGCTCCCCTTGCCATACTTCTCCTCTATTGACCTTTTCCCAGATTGGATTTGCGCCTGGCTCACCCCGCAGGCCGGAGAACAACGACCTATTTTCCTGTCCGATTAATTCTTCCTTTGAATATTGGCTCAACTCAGCATAAGAATCATTGACATAGGTGATGCGCCCTTTTGCATTTGTTATCACCACAATGGATGACATATCCAAGGCGGACATGATATCATTCGCATACAATTTACTCTTCTGCATTTTCTTGCTGGCATAGGTAGAAGCAATTACAAAGCCTGTAAAAATAATGATTGACAAAAATAATACCATATACGGCAGCCAGTATCCGTTTAAAGTAAGATTTGATAAGATGTTTTCCCCATTTCCTTTTTTAACGGAAGCTTTCATTACAAGCAATAACCCTTGGCCGATTGCCCCGGTCATCATAAATGCGGAAAAAGTCTTGTAAATCATAGGCGAAGAAGAATAATCCTTCGAATGAAAAACAAGCATTAAAGCAAATAGTATGATGGCGGCAATTAACAAAAAGGAAAAAGCCAGCCAAAAAAAATGAAAGTTTAGATGCACATCCACTGAGAACATGCCGATTACATGCGTTAAAAGAACGGCAAAAGCCAAGATCAAGGATGCGATAGCCAAATTTTTAACACGTGGGGAACGGAGTATGCATAATAAAGCGCAGCCCGTCAAAATAAAACTGCAAATCATGGATATGAAATGGATCAAGATGATATGATTGCCCGAAGTCAACATATCAAGTGCCATGATAGCAAAAAAGTTCATCATCCATATACCGATTGATAAAGAAAAAGTACTTCCAAAAAAGATGAATTTTTTGCTCCCTTCCATAACGTTCATATGCGTAAACAAATCCAAAGCTGTATAAACCGCCATACTTGTCAACATAATCCCGACCATAATAATAATGGGATTAAGGGATAATAAAAAATCTTCGATCATTATTCAATCATCTCCAAAAAACATCAAGCAAATTTCTATAAATCCAGCTGTCCATCTCATAAACAATAGCATATTTTCCTTAAAATTTGTATGTAAAACCGATAGCCCTCTATAATCACATCCCATTATTGCATTTTCTTTTGTTAGCATACAAAAAAAGCTATCCATTCGGGAATAATTCCTCTTTGGATAGCTTTTTCTTTCATTATACGTTTTACTGGGATCAATCAACGAAGGACCGGCGAAGATGTATGAATCTTCGCCAATCAACGTTTTAACTTTATAGTAAGTGGATTTAGTCCACAATTTTAATATTGACTTGTTTAACGCCCCATTGTGTTGCAGCACCTTGAGATGGAACAAGAACGTCAATCTTGTTTCCTTTAATTGCACCGCCCGTATCAGCAGCTGTAGCATATCCGTACCCTTCTACATACACTTTAGATCCCAATGGAATAACGCTAGGGTCTACAGCGATCACTTTAGCATTCGGATTGCTCTTAAGGTTAACACCTGTAGCTGTGATTCCAGAACATCCAGCACAATCGGCTGTATAAGCAGTGGCTGTAACTGTCATGCTAGTTCCAGAAGTTGGTTGTTGTTGTTGTGCTTGAGCTTGGCGTTGTTGCTCTTGTGCTTGAGCTTGGCGTTGTTGCTCTTGCAATTGAGCTTGGCGTTGTTGCTCTTGCAATTGAGCTTGACGTTGTTGCTCTTGCAATTGAGCTTGGCGTTGTTGCTCTTGCAATTGAGCTTGGCGTTGTTGCTCTTGTGCTTGAGCTTGGCGTTGTTGCTCTTGTGCTTGAGCTTGGCGTTGTTGCTCTTGTGCTTGAGCTTGGCGTTGTTGCTCTTGCAATTGAGCTTGGCGTTGTTGCTCTTGTGCTTGAGCTTGGCGTTGTTGCTCTTGTGCTTGAGCTTGGCGTTGTTGCTCTTGTGCCTGGTTTATTTGATTGTTAGCCGGTTGTTTTACAGCAATTGATGCTGCCTTATGGGCTTCTTTAATAACTAATTGTTGACGAGGGAAAATCATATCCCCGCTCATTTTGTTCCAGGCTTGCAATTGGCTAACAGTAACGCCGAATTCTTGAGCGATACTCCAAAGAGAATCACCTTCTACTACAGAATAAAATTGCTCTGGTGAAATAGAAAGCTTTTGATCTACAAGAATAAGATCAGATGATAAACCATTCCACTGTTTTATATCATTAACTGTAACTCCATGTTGTTTGGATAAGCCAGAAAGAGTATCTCCATCTTTGACCACAATTTCAGAAGCATGTGCGCTCATCCCTACAGTAGTGGAAATAGTTGCTGCTGCTAAAAATGATAGTAGTGTTTTTTTCATGTTGATAATAGTTCCCCTCCTATGAATTAGCTTGCTCTAGTAGCTAACGAAGATAATCATAACATGAATTTTCATAACATATAGAACAGCGCAATTAATAATCTATTACAATTGTTACATACAGTTAACGCTCCTATAACAATCAGAAAGAATATTCTGATAAATAGTTATTAATCCCTTCTATTTTTCCTTATTTTCCATTTACAACCATATATGTTGCGTTTTATCGTTTCTGCTACATAAAAAAAGCTTCCAACAAATCAGGTTGTTGGAAGCTTCTTTCAAGTGATTTTCGGTAATTGCCGAGTTTCCTCTACCATGTTGCTGCCGCACAAAGGACATGAAGGACCATCCGAAGCGAATTGCATCCTCATCCACCCATTGCATTCTTCAGAAGTACAGGCAAACACAGCAGTATCTTCAATGACCACTTGCTCTAATTCTTGTTGCTTTTTAGAAAAATACATGGTGGAACCTCCCATAATTCGCGCGTTATAGTCAATACGGTTTACATAATAAGTATATGTCATTTTGATCCATTTATGCTAAATTTCCAAAAATAATATACGGTTCTTTCTGTTTTCCTTTTTTTATTGATTTTCAGCTGCATAAAATTGCTGCACCGGGGTAAGTATTTATATTCGCCGTCCAAGAAATTCTTTATCTTTGAAGTGGAATCTAACATAATAATGATAAGAGCAACGAAAGGAGTTTGATAATGGAAAAATTGGCCCGACGCATCATTACATATTATAAGTTCTTCCTCATCATCTGGATTCTGCTTGCTTGCGGTCTCGCTTTTTATGCAATAGACCTTCCATCCAAATTGAAAGGCGATGGCTTCGAAATGGAGGGAGAATACAAAGAAGTGCAGGAAGAACTGTCACAATCCTTTAATTTTCCCGAAAACACTTTGTTTGTTGTATTCGAGAGGCAGACACAGCAATCAGAAACAGATTTCAAGAAAAACATCGATGCCGTTTTAAAGGATATTGACTCGATCTCCACAACTTCAAGCATCGTTTCTCCCTTGGAGACAAAAGGCCAATATAAAAAAGATATTGCCTATGCCCTTTTGAATTTCGACCGAAACGATGAAGAAATGAAAAATGCGGTCAGGAAAGTAAGAGAAGTAACGGATTCCTATAAAGGGACATCATTGACAGGCCAAGCTGTCATCAGCGAAGACATGAATGAGGCCAGCCAGCATGACCTGAAGGTGGCTGAAATGATCGGTTTGCCGGTTGCACTCATTGTCCTATTATTTGCTTTTGGTAGTTTAGTGGCTGCCGTCGTCCCTATTGTGGTCGGAGCGTTGACCGTAGTATTGGCCCTTGGCATCTTAACATTGCTCGAGGATTATATGGATCTATCGGTCTTCTTATTGAATGTAACACCTATGATTGGATTGGCATTAAGCATTGATTTCGCCCTTTTGTTCATTAATCGTTATAAAGAAGAAGCAGACCAAATGCCGATTAAAGAAGCAGTCATCCACACAATGGGCACAGCCGGCAAGTCTATCCTTTTTTCGGCACTCTGTGTTTTTATTGGATTGGCAGCTATGCTTGTCATTGATATAGACATATTTCAGACTGTAGCGATTGGCGGCATGGTGGTAGTCGCCGTGGCCGTCATCTCGTCCCTTACTCTGCTTCCTTCTATATTATTGCTGTTGGGAGAACGTCTTTATAAAGGGAAGGTTTTCAAGAATACCAACGATAGCAGCCATAAATGGCGTTCATTTGCAGAAGCAGTCATGAAACGCCCGATCATCATCACCGTCATCGCCACCCTTATCTTATTGGCAGGCATCCTGCCAATTAAAGATATTGTGCTGAGCATACCTGATGAGCAATCTCTGCCTGCCACCTATGATTCTCGCGCAGCGTTTACGGAGATTAATGATGCTTTTCACCTGAAAAAGGAATCGACAGTTTATATGATTGCCGAAAGGAAGGGATCTTGGGACAGCCAAGAAGGGTTGAAAGATTTGAAGAAACTGATCGATCATGTAGAAAGCGAATCTATTGTCAAATCGGTTGATTCCCTCTTTTCAATCAGTAAGCTTGAAGATAGCAAGTTGCTATACCAATTCCTGCAGTCGCCAGAAGGCAAAGAAAAGCTAGAACCGGCGGTTAAACAATTCATAAAAGGCGATCAATTATTACTGCCCGTCACGCTTGATGCAGAATCACAAAGCAAAGAGGCAAAGCAATGGGTTAAAAAATGGAGTCTAAAACATACCGACTTTCATTTGAAAGTTGGCGGCGAAGCAAAATTCAACCAAGAAATCTTTGAGGAAATCACAAACAAAGTCGGATACGGAATCGCTTTAGTGCTAATCAGCACCTATCTGATTCTCATGTTCGCGTTCCGGTCGGCGATTATTCCATTAAAGGCGATTATCATGAATATCCTAGGGCTTACATCTACATTCGGAATCCTAGTGTGGATTTTCCAGGAAGGCCACTTCGGGTTGCAGCCAATGGATATAGCGCTCATCATACCGGTATTTGTATTCAGTATTGTTTTTGGCCTAAGCATGGATTACGAAGTTTTCTTGATTTCGCGGATTCATGAAGAATACCTACGGACAGGGGACAACGACGAAGCAACCGTGTCCGGGCTGGCTTCGACCAGCAAAATCATCACCTCAGCCGCGCTTATTATGATTGTATTAACAGGCGCGTTTGCCTTCACAGGCGTTGTTCCTGTCAAACAGATCGGCATCGGCATCGCACTTGCTATCTTTGTTGATGCAACCATCATAAGGCTGCTCCTTGTTCCTTCCTTAATGAAGTTATTAGGCGATTGGAACTGGTGGCTGCCCTTTTCGAAACATAATCCGAAAAGTTTGAAGAAAAAAGCGTAAAAAATACGGCCGTCCCTTAGGGAGGCCGTATTTTCGCTGTATTGAAAATTCTATTTGCTTCTATCAATAACCTAAAGTGTCGCTTTATTAGCGGCGGTCGCTTGTGTAGGTCCACCCATCTTCCTGATAGATCTTTCCTTCTTTCATGAGCTTACCGAGGGCTCTTTTGAAAGCTCCTTTACTCATCTCGAAATGCTTCATAATCGTGTCTGGATCGGTTTTATCGCCGTAAGGCATCGCTCCGCCGCGGATTTCAAGATATTGTAGGATGATTTCGCTGTCGCCCTGCATTTTCTCTTGTTTAAACGGCAGCAATGAAACATTCAATGTTCCATCTTCTTTTTCATCAATCACACGGCCTTCAACATACTGTCCCAATCGTGGTTCTTTTTCCCGCTGTGATTCATGGATAAAACAGATATAGCCTTCTTCGGTAAAAAGGTATGAACCGACTTTTTTAGTTTTATAAATATATCCTTTTACCGGGCGATTATACATGGATTCAGGTGCAGGCTTGGATATACTGTAAATAGTATCCTCATCAGCCAATTTCCCGAACAAACGGCCATTCTTATCTGTCCGCAATGTTATGTACAGACGGTCTCCCCGTTTTGGCCAAACATTATACATAATTGGCAATTCATCCACCGAAACAAGCATATCCGTTTCTACGCCGATATCAACAAATACTCCGAGATTTTTCCTGTAGCCAGCCACTTCGCCCCATCCGTATACTCCGTTGCGGATTTCCGGAATCCTCATTGTGGCTGTCAAACGTACATCTTTATCCTGGTATAAAAAGACCTCTATCTCCATCCCTATTTCAATATCTTGGATTATTTGGTTTCTATGCAAAAGAACAGTTTTCCCGCTTTCCGGATCTTTTAAAAAGAAGCCGTATTCAGCTTGTCTTTCAACTTGTAAAGTGACTACATCACCTGGTACTAATCGACTCATATCTAAATGGTCCTCCCTCTACTTTCTAATTCATGTGGGCACTGCTTCCTACTGTAACATGTTTTAAAGACTGAGTATAGGGCTTTTATTCACTGGCCTTCTAAACTTGCTTTTTTTATCGCCCTCACCTCTCCTGTCTTTCGCTTGTGTTGACTAAATAACCGTATTCCTCTATGTAAATGAAGTATCATAATTCGTAATATGGTACAATTTATGTAGGTTAGTTATTTTTTTAGGAGGCAGTAAAATGGAAATCAACACAGCTAAACGGATGACTTCCTTTTCTTCATCCGTCTTCAATGAAATTGCAACAGCAACCAAGAAAAAACAACAAAAAGGAGAACATGTCTTTGATTTCAGCATTGGGAGTCCTGATTTAGCGCCCCCTGCTTTCATTAAAGAATGCATCAGTTCTTTATCCCTTGAAGATAAGCAATTCCGTTACTCATTAACGGGAATACCTGAATTTCATGAAGCTGTTGCCTCTTACTACAGCAATAAACATCAAGTACATATTGAACCTCAAACAGAGGCTATCCAATTAATGGGATCGCAAGACGGTCTAGTCCATTTGCCCATGGCGCTTGTCAACCCGGGGGAATATGTATTAGTTCCCGATCCAGGATATACAGCCTACGAAACAGGTATTTCAATGGCCGATGGCATTCCGTATTTCATGCCATTATTAAAAAACAACCATTTCAGGCCTGATTTTTCTAGTATCCCCCCTGAAGTAGCGAAAAAAACGGCACTCATGTTTTTAAACTTTCCTGGGAATCCGATACCTGTCACAGCTACGGAAGACTTATTTAAAGAAGCGATCGCTTTTGCCAAACAGTACAATATTGTCATTGTCCATGACTTTGCCTACTCCGAGTTTTATTACACAGATGAACAACCGATTTCCTTCCTATCTATACCAGGGAGCAAGGAAGTTGGAATTGAAGTAAATTCATTATCCAAGAGCTTCAGTATGGCCGGATGCCGGATTGCCTACGCAATCGGCAACCAAAAAATCATCAGTGCTTTAAAACAATTAAAATCCAACCTGGACTACGGCGTTTTTCTTCCCACCCAATATGCTGCAATACAGGCGCTTCAAAAGGGTTCTGAATTCACTGCCAATACGCGTAAGATTTACCGTAAGCGGAGAGATTGCCTTGTGGAAGGACTTCATAGAATCGGTTGGAAAGCAGAAAAACCGGAAGCTGGAATGTTTGTTTGGGCGGAAATCCCTGATAGCCGACCATCCATGGAATTCGCCTTTGATCTACTCGAAAAGGCCAATGTAGCAGTCACCCCCGGCATTATTTTCGGTCCATCCGGAGAAGGCTATGTCCGCATGGCACTTGTCCAAAATGAACAAGAAATTGAAGAAGCTCTCCTTCGTTTGCAGATGTATATGGAACAGCGAACAGCCGTCGTATAATTAGCAGACTCATAGTAGCATAATCGCTAACATTCAGAAAGCGGCCGGTTATACCCGGCCGCTTTTTAATGACGATTCCTATTCAGCCCTGTGCCGAAGCTGTTTTTCTAAAAAGAAATGATACTTTTTTGGAAATCATTTCAAATGATGCTTTTCCAATTCTGTAAACCGTATTACTATTGATATCATGCTTCATACTATGGAATAGGAGGAATCATAAATGAATGCAGAAAAAAGCAATGTTAAATTGCTTGTCGCGGGTTTATTGCTCAGCATCCTTGTCGCCAGCATGGACAATACAATTGTCGCAACTGCCATGGGGACGATCGTAGCCGACTTAGGTGATTTCGGCAATTTTATTTGGGTTACATCCGCATACATGGTGGCGACGATGGCTGGGATGCCCATCTTCGGCAAACTATCGGATATGTTCGGCCGAAAACGGTTTTTTATTTTTGGCTTAATTGTTTTCTTGATTGGATCGGCACTCTGTGGGCTTGCGCAAAGCATGGTACAATTGAGCCTATTCCGGGCGATCCAAGGGATTGGCGGCGGCGCCTTAATGCCGATTGCTTTCACGATTGTGTTTGATGTGTTTCCGCCCCACAATCGAGGCAAATTGACTGCTCTTTTGGGAGCAACCTTTGGAATTTCAAGCGTATTGGGCCCATTGCTTGGGGCGTATATTACTGAATATATATCTTGGCATTGGATTTTTTATGTGAATATACCAATCGGTTTGATAGCCATTATTCTAATTTGGAAGTCTTACCATGAATCGAAAAACCACGCCAAACAAATCATTGACTGGGGAGGCGCAGCCACACTGGTTATTTCGGTGGTAAGCTTTATGTTTGCCCTGGAACTTGGCGGAGATAAATACAGTTGGTCTTCACCGCAGATCATCACCTTGTTCTCTGTATTTGCCATTGCTTTCATTTGTTTCATCTTTGTTGAACGAAAAGCAAAGGATCCGATTATTTCTTTTTCGCTATTTAAAAAGAGACTATTCGCTTCTTCACAGGCACTTGCTTTTCTATACGGAGCTACTTTCATTCCATTGACTGTCTACATCCCTATCTTTGTTCAGGCGGTTTTTGGAGGAAGCGCCACGAATGCAGGCTTGATTTTAACGCCTATGATGCTTGGGTCCGTTGCCGGAAGTGCCATCGCCGGGATATTCCAGACAAAAACAAGTTTCCGGAGCTTAATGACGTTATCCGTCATTTCATTTGCCATCGGCATGTTTTTGTTAAGCACGATGGATCCGGAAACCAGCCGGGTTTTAGTGACGATTTATATGGCGCTGTCAGGTTTCGGCGTTGGTTTTTCATTCTCTTTATTGCCGACATCAAGCATCCACGATATCGATGCATCCCATCGGGGCTCTGCCAACTCCACCAATGCCTTTTTCCGGTCACTCGGGATGACTGTCGGGATAACGGTATTCGGCAGCATTCAATCTTCTATTTTGGCCAACAAGATGAAAGATGCTTTTCAAGGGACTCCGGCAGCAGGAAAATTAATGGATGGGCACCAAAATATCAGTACCATTTTTGAAAGCAGCCAGCGAAAAATGATCCCTTCCGATATCCTGGATCCGATTGTCCAGGCAATGTCCTCATCCATCACCGGCGTATTCCGGATCGCTTTCTTCGTTGTTTTATTTGCGGCGGTTTTTGTCTTTCTGATGGGTAAAGCAAAGATACAAATGCCGGCAAAAACAAAGGAGTAATCTTGTATCCAATAATGTTTATAAAGTGAGATTTTAATCGTTGAGGGGTTCAGTTATCCTCCGCCGATTATTAGTTGAAGCTGGAGTCTTAACGCCTGTTGGAATCAGATAACTTGGCAAGACGAAAAGAGTGAAGCCATACTTAAACCGCTTCACTTTTTTTTGCGTTAAAAATATTCTTAAAAATTGTCATCACGCCCAGAAACTGGTTTAATAATAAAAGAGCTTATGTCAAATGACAAATTTGGTCATACGCAATTTGATCGAAAGATTTGCGATAAAAAAGGGGCTATTCTTTTTTATATGTAATAATATGAAGGAGAAAAAAGATGCATAGAAATTTCGAATTATACGAATATCTTAAAATGCATTCTGTTGATTTAACAGAAGATTGGTACAATTCCATTGACGACAATGATGTAAAATCGGTTTACAGCTCGAAAGACCCCACCATTGTTACAGAACTGAAGCACAAAAACCAGGATTATTTTCAGCATGTGTATCAGATATTCATAAAGGATGATTCCTACCTATATGGCGAATTCCGTAAGTGGTCCGAGAATCTAGCGAACGATCCGCGCCATTTGAATACCCCTCTACAGCATGTTGTGAGAGAATATTTGAGCTGCCAAGAGATCTTATTGCAATATATTAAGAAATACATAATGATACATCGCCAGCAAATCCAAATTGAACAGGTCTTTTTATGGTTCGAGATTGTTGTCAAGGCCGTTGATATTTCTATAAACATCTTTATTGAAACGTACCATAAAAATACCCAAGGTAAAATGAAAGCCCAAAACGAGATGATTGCAGAGCTTAGTTCGCCTATTATCCTGCTGCAAAAACAACGTGCCCTGCTGCCGTTAGTTGGGGATATTGACACAACACGCGCCCAAATCATTATGGAGCAAACCCTCTCCCAATGTGCCGAGAAAAATATTGAGTTCCTTTGTATCGATTTATCCGGGGTAGCCATCATTGACACTATGGTCGCCCATGAATTGTTCAATTTGATTAATGCTTTGCGACTCATTGGCGTAGAGGCTATCATATCCGGCATCCGTCCAGAAATAGCGCAAACCGCCATTCAGCTTGGATTGACTTTTGACCAATTGCTGACTACAGCCTCCTTAGCCCAGGCATTGAACATTCTTGAAAACCGATAAAGTGAACCGTTGATTGGTGGGAGTTTTTATTCATCTCCCATCAATCATTAGCTAAAAACCAGATACTGATTGGCATTAAGACTCTCTTGAAAATCACGTACAATAGACGGATACATCGCACAGTTTCTGATATAAGCGCGCCCATTTTGCATTTATCCAATGGCCGTGAAGGCTGGATCCGGCACTTCGAAAGGCAACATTCTTCCCCTATAAGTGCGCCTTTTTTACAGTTGCACTTGGGATAATATTCTGGATGACCCAGAACCAACATGATCTTTAAGTTTCCCCACTTGCCCATGCTTTTCTCTTCTTTCCTAAGTGTAACGTTCAAATTAGGTAAGCTCCCCTTGCATGCGAGATTGCTCAACCCCTATATTACCCCATCACCCGAAGTTCAACATAGCCATTTACCCTTTATATAAAACAGATTGTCCACGTTTTTTCCTTTTCGGCCGATTAGCGCACCCATTCCAGATATAATAGGATAACAGCCTGTAAATCCATGACATAGCCAATCTTCAAAGCTCTGAAAGAATCCTTGAATAACAAAGGTCCATACTGTAGAATTAGGTTTTGAACGTATTAGAATAAGCAGAATGGCGATCCGGCCGGCATAACGACTACATAATCCCTGTTCCTTCATAATTGGCAACAGATTATTTTACGATGTTCCGGATTGCTGCCTAAAGAAACAAAGAAATGCACTAATAGATAAATGAGCGATGGAGGAATGCACTGCATGATTACCGTGAGTAATGTCAGCCTGCGATACGGCGACCGCAAATTATTTGAAGATGTTAATATTAAATTCACACCGGGGAACTGTTATGGTTTGATTGGCGCAAATGGCGCCGGAAAATCAACTTTCCTTAAAATCCTGTCAGGGGAAATTGAGGCACAGACCGGCGACGTATCGATGGGGCCGAATGAACGATTGGCCGTCCTTAAACAAAACCACTTCGAATACGAAGAAGAAGAAGTGATGAAAGTTGTCATCATGGGCCACAAAAAACTATATGATATTATGCTTGAAAAAGATGCTATTTATATGAAAGAAGACTTCTCAGACGAAGATGGCATCCGGGCAGCTGAACTGGAAGGCGAATTTGCAGACCTGAATGGCTGGGAAGCAGAATCTGAAGCAGCAATCCTTCTTAAAGGCCTGGGGATTGGCGAGGAACTTCATAACAAAAAGATGGCCGAGTTGACAGGTTCTGAAAAGGTGAAGGTATTGCTTGCACAAGCATTGTTTGGCAAACCGGATGTCCTGCTGCTTGATGAGCCTACCAACCACCTTGACCTGCAGGCGATCCAATGGCTTGAAGAATTCCTGATCAATTTTGAAAACACAGTCATCGTTGTTTCGCATGACCGGCACTTCTTAAATAAAGTATGTACGCATATTGCCGACCTGGATTTCGGAAAGATCAAGATTTATGTCGGAAACTATGACTTCTGGTATGAATCCAGCCAATTGGCTTTGAAACTATCCCAGGAAGCAAACAAGAAAAAAGAAGAAAAAATCAAAGAACTGCAAAACTTTATCGCACGCTTCAGTGCCAACGCTTCTAAGTCGAAGCAGGCTACATCCAGAAAAAAACTGCTGGATAAAATCTCGCTTGAAGATATCCAGCCTTCTTCAAGACGTTATCCGTACGTGAACTTCACACAGGACCGAGAAGTCGGCAATGATCTATTGCGCGTAGAAAATCTGACTAAATCGATTGACGGAGAACAACTCCTGAATAATGTGAGTTTCATTATGAATAAAGGCGATAAAATTGCGATCGTCGGCCGAAACGAACTTGCTAAAACGACTTTATTCAAAATCCTTGCCGGGGAATTAGAAGCGGACAGCGGCAGTTACAAATGGGGCGTAACGACTTCTCAGGCGTATTTCCCTAAAGATAACTCCGAGTATTTCGAAGGCTGTGATCTTACGCTTGTAGACTGGCTCCGCCAATACTCTCCGCAAGATGACAGTGAAAGCTTCCTTCGTGGATTCCTTGGCCGCATGCTGTTCTCTGGCGAAGAGGTTCTTAAGAAAGCCAGCGTCCTGTCTGGAGGAGAAAAAGTGCGCTGCATGCTTTCCAAAATGATGCTTAGCGGTGCCAATGTACTCTTATTGGATGAACCGACAAACCACTTGGACTTGGAATCAATCACGGCCTTGAACAATGGGCTTACCTCCTATAAAGGATCGATGATTTTTGCATCGCATGACCATCAATTTGTTCAAACAATCGCCAATCGGATCATTGAAATCACTCCTCAAGGCGTTGTCGATAAAATGATGACGTACGATGAATACCTGGAAAACAAAGAACTGCAAGCCCAAATTGAAGAGATGTATAAATAAAGTGAAACGTTAATTTATGTAAGGGTTTATTTTATCCTCCCACTTGCACAGCTCCCGGATTATAAAGGGGAACTTAGCGCCAATTAAAAATGAACACAAAAGGAGCAGCGGACCAGTCCGCTGCTTTTTTGCGTTTTCTTATACAACAATTGTATACCTTTCCTCCCCTGCGGGCATACCTTTACGGAAAGGAGCTTCCTATATGCTGCCACAATCAATCCGACATGCTTTTATTGGCTATGAATATATTCTCGACCGATTAGAATACCCCTTATACATCACACAATTAATTCCGGAGGAAGAAGCAGGAATCCTGCAGTCTTTTTTGGATAAATATGAGTTTGATGTAGAAAAAGTCCTGTTTGATGAGTTTCGTTTCCACTACCTTTGCTATCGGAAAATGGTTCTTCACAACCAGGGCTACCCTAGCTTATAGCTTTATCAGCTTATGGCCTAGTGTGCTCCAAATATACGATATTGCTTGTTTGAAAAGAAAGTGAAACATGGATCGATTAACGCTAGGCATTTTTTAAACCAGCTTTCGTTCTTACAATCGCTTGATCTCCTACTCCCTCTTTTTTGGTTCTTTTTCAAGTGTTGGGGTAGAGAACATTTCTCTGCCCCTTTATCCTAATGAATTGCCTATTGATTTATAGTGGTGATGCAGGAGGATTCGTGCCCTAAAACGAGCGAAGTTCCTAAACCCAAAGGCATTCCGTTTCATGACCTTTGTCAAGTTGTTCAACCCTTCCACAAACCCATTGGAGTACCCAAATTCAAAACGGTTAAGGATTTCCGTTTCCCAATTTCGATAGGTCTGGACGGTTTTCACGAACTCAGGAATCCTGCTTTCTTCCACCTTTTCATAAAACGCATGCAGCGCTTCTTTTGTCTTCTCGATATGGCCTGGCCCCCGCCGTTTGGCTTCGTTAAACCACTCATAAAAGGCCTCTTTCAACCCATACGCTATTTTTAATTCAGGGGACAGCGCAAAGTATCTTTCCAGATACCATTTATCTGTTTTTGTAAGCTTGTGGGAAGCTTTATGAAAGACGTAACGGACCTTCTTACACTTTTTACGGTCGTATGCATGCCACTCGTTTTGTTCCCTCACACGGATCTTGTCGAGCGCCCAATTCATATACCGGACGAAATGAAACCCATCCGCCACGATCACAGGACCGTCCAAGGCCTGTTTGACAGCTGCCTTGAAGGCGTGGCTCATATCCATGACAACCACTTCCACCTTGGCCCCATGTTTCCGCAAGTACTCTTTAATTGTGTCTTTCCGTCTGTTTGGCAGGATGTCGATCGGTTCGCGGGTCACGGCATTGGCAATGATCAATTGATATTTTTCCTTTCCGGAATCCCCTTTGAATTCGTCGATGGCAATCGCTTTGGGCAAGGCCTTCTCTCCCTTGATTGATTGGGGGATAATCCGGTCAAAACGCCGTATGATCGTACTGACGGATGTATGGTATTGGGCCGCAATTTCGGTGAATGTCTTGGCTTTGACGGTACGGATCTGGACCTGTTGATTCCATTCCTTCGAATGGTGTTGATACCTCTCCACAAAAGGATTTTCCTCATAGAAACGTTTCCCGCACAAGCAGGCATATCTCCTTTTCCGATAGATAATCACGGTGGGGCGTTCCGCCATTTTCAGATGCTTAATCTTTTGGATACGGTAGTCATGGACACGCTTGGTCTCCTTCGAACAGGAAGGGCAGGCATGGTCCTTAATCGGCATTTCAATATATATTTGGTAGATTCCTTCATTGATGTCGGTTTTGATGATGGTTGCCCCTTCAAGTCCGGGCAGAATCATGTTAAAATGCAAGAGCACACATCTCCTTTTCTATCTTGTTTCTCGTCAATTCAAGTATAAGAAATTAGGAGCTTGTGTGCTCTTTTTTTGCCCATTTTTAAGTGGACACCCCAACATTTAGTATAGAACCAAAGTTTTTCGTATCTGAATGAAGTGGAAAAGCGGGTAGTTTTATCCATAGTACTAATTAATAGTTGCGTTATCAACTATTTATAATTATATTAATATAGTGTTTGAGGAACCGACATACGATATTAAATCCATAAAAACCGCCTAAATAGTTGCGCTAACAACTGTTTTTAATCAAATTTTTCCATGAAAGGTAACCAGACAATATGAATAACAACCACGATGAGAAGATGGGACGTTATATTGCACAAATTTATTGCAAAGGTTCAGCGATTATTTCTAAAGAGCTTCAGGAATTCGGAATTGGCTCCGGACAATACAGGTTTCTTTTGCAGCTTTACCGCCAGGACGGCATCAGTCAAGAGGAGCTATCGAAGCTGCTTTTAGTGGACAAAGCGACCGTCGCCAGAGCAATGAAAAAATTAGAAGAGGAGAACTTAGTTTATCGGGTTCGTGATCAAAAAGATAATCGCTATTATAAAGTTTTTATTACAGAAAAAGCATTGGACATTAAAGAAGAAGTATTTAATAAAGTTCATGCTTGGGACGAAACCATCAAACAGAGTTTAACTAAAGAAGAAGAAGCACAAATGATTTATTTATTGCAAAAAATCACGAATAGCTTAATGAGAGGAGAAAACAATTGATTAATCAAAACGTATTAGGTACAGAATCAATAGCAAAACTACTAATGAAGTATTCGATTCCTGCCATAATCGGAATGATTGTGAATGCACTATACAATATTGTCGATCGTGTTTTTATTGGGCATATCCCTGATGTCGGTTCAATGNCTTTTTTCTCTCGTTTTGAAGCGGAGCATAGCGCCAATTAGAATGGGATAAAAAAGACCCTAACCGAACGGCTAGGGCCAAAAGGAGAAGATGATCTATATAAAGGAGCGTTAAACTCCCTTATAAGCTTGTTTGTAAATGTCCGCCAATTCCGTTACAAGCGGCAACTTAGGATTTGCAGTTGTGCACTGATCCTCGAATGCTTTATCAGCCAAGTAATCCACCTTGCTGTTGAACTCTTCAGGAGATACGCCGCACTCAGCGATACTCATAGTCACATTCATTTCTTTAGCAAGGGAGATGATTGCCTGAACAAGGCTTTCCACCCCTTCTTGGGTTGTTTTGCACGGTAAGCCCAGCATTTTGGCGATTTCCGCGTAGCGTTGATCGGCAATGAAATGCTCGTATTTAGGGAATGCGGTAAATTTCTTCGGTTTTGTCGCATTGTATCTAATGACATGCGGCAACAAGATTGCATTCGCCCGGCCGTGCGGAATATGGAACTCCGCTCCCATTTTGTGGGCAAGGCTGTGATTGATGCCCAGGAATGCATTGGCAAAAGCCATTCCAGCGATTGTGGATGCGTTATGCATTTTTTCTCGGGCCAACTCATCGCTGCCATTACGGTATGCACGCGGAAGATACTTGAATACCAATTCGATTGCTTTCATGCACAGGCCGTCTGTGTAGTCATTGGCCATATTAGAGACATAGGCTTCGATCGCATGAGTCAATACATCCATTCCTGTATCGGCAGTCACTGAAGGAGGTACCGTCATGACAAATTGCGGGTCGATAATGGCCACATCCGGTGTCAATTCGTAATCAGCCAATGGGTATTTCACATTGTTTTCTTTATCGGTGATAACGGAGAAGCTAGTCACCTCAGAACCAGTTCCCGATGTAGTCGGAATGGCCACAAATTGCGCGGCTTTTCCTAAGCTAGGATACTTGAATACACGCTTGCGGATATCCAGGAACTTTTGCTTCAAGCCATGGAAAGGAATTTCAGGGTGCTCATAGAATAACCACATACCTTTGGCAGCGTCCATCGCTGATCCTCCGCCAAGTGTGATGATGCAATCCGGCTTGAACTCGGCCATCATCTTAGCGCCTCTCATGACTGTATCGATTGATGGATCTGGCTCAACATCAGAGAAAATTTCACAGTGGACATAATCCGGGCGTTTTCTTAAGTAATATAGAATGCGGTCCACATAACCCAGCTCAACCATACCAGGGTCTGTTACGATAAAGGCCTTCGAAATATTAGGCATTTTAGAAAGATACTGGATGGAATTCTTCTCAAAGAAAATCTTTGGCGGCACTTTGAACCACTGCATATTCACATTTCTTTTTGCCATTTTTTTCACATTCAAAAGATGGACAGAGGTTACGTTTGTGCTGACAGAGTTATTTCCATATGATCCGCATCCGAGTGTCAATGATGGCATATAGGCATTATAGATGTCGCCGATCGCCCCTTGGGAAGACGGTGCATTAACGATGATGCGGCATGCTTTCATGCGCAGGCCATATTTTTCGATTACATCCTGGTTTTCCGAATGGATGACTGCGGAATGGCCAAGCCCGCCAAATTCGAGCATTTCTTCCGCAAGACGGATGCCGTTCTCCGTATCCTTAGCCTGGAAGCAAGCAAGGACCGGAGACAGTTTTTCGCGTGATAGCGGTTCTTGAGGGCCTACTGACTTACATTCAGCAATCAGAATTTTTGTATGTTCAGGCACTTTGATGCCAGCCATTTGGGCGATAACATTTGCCGATTTGCCGACGATGTCTGCATTTACTGCACAAGAATGCTCATTGATCACTAATTTTTCAAGCTTTTTCTTTTCTTCGGCATTCACAAAGTAACAGTTATTGTCGATCAACTCATTTTTAACATCTTGATAGATTTCTTTATCAACGATGATTGCCTGCTCAGAGGCACAGATCATTCCGTTATCAAATGTTTTGGAGAGAATCAAGTCATTGACGGCACGTTTGATATTCGTTGTTTTTTCGAAGTAACAAGGCACATTTCCAGGCCCTACTCCAAGAGCCGGTTTTCCTGTGCTGTAAGCGGATTTCACCATGCCTGCTCCTCCGGTTGCCAATACAAGAGCAATGTCTTTATGGTTCATCAATAACTTAGTTCCTTCGATGGATGGAGTCTCGATCCATTGGATACAGTTTTCCGGAGCTCCCGCCCTAACTGCAGCATCTCTCAGTATGCGCGCTGCTTCAGAGCTGCATTTCTGTGCAGATGGATGAAAAGCGAAGATAATTGGATTACGAGTTTTGATGGAAATGATTGCTTTAAACATAGTTGTGGATGTAGGATTTGTTACCGGTGTTACACCTGCCACTACCCCTACCGGCTCTGCGATTTCGTACAATCCTTCTTGAGTACGCTCGTTAATAATGCCGACTGTTTTATCATACTTGATATTGTGGTAGATATATTCAGTGGCGAACATATTTTTAATGATTTTGTCTTCGTATACGCCTCTTCCTGTTTCTTCAACAGCCATTTTTGCCAATCGCATGTGTTCATCAAGACCTGCAAGAGCCATTTCTCTGACAATATTGTCTACAGTCTCCTGATCTAGTTCCATGAATTGCTTTAATGCTTCTTTCCCTTTTCTTGCTAGCTCATTGATCATTACTTCAACATTATTTTCTTCTTTTACTACTTCTGGTTTCTTTTCTTTTACAGCAACTGTCATAATGGATCTTGCCTCCTAAGAATAGTACATTGCAAAAAACTTTGTGAAATATTGAGCAAGTTTCTTTGATAAAACATCGTGCAGATTGCCTAAATTACACCAATTGACTGCACTTCGGATTGCGAGGTATTTTAGTAATAGAGATATCATTTATAATCCTAGCATTCTTTTTGATCAGGCAAACATAATTCTTGGTCCAGATGATGCTTGGAATCTCATCATTCTGTTCGAATTGCATCGCTTCAAACGTGTCATCCATCATTTTTTCGAATTCATCTTGATTGTACATTTTTAAATCTGTACTGAATGGCTTCCATTCACAAATCAACATGATCATCTCTCCTTTTATACTGCTTATCTCTGTTTATGAATTCATTATAAGCGACAGATATGAAGAAAAGATTTTGAAAAATTGAACGAAATTTGTCGTTTTCAAAATATAATAAAAGAGTATGATAATAGAAAGCGCTCTCTTGAACACCATGGATCCAACTTTCACTTCATTGTTCCATGGTGTTCATTAAACTAGAATTTTGAAAAATGTATGGATGTAAGAAGTTGTTCAGACTTCACTCTTTTATACACATTTTTAAACAATCTTTCCTGGCCTGAATCCATATTCCCTAAATCAAATTTTTTATACATGGAAGAAAGAAGCGTTAGATCTCGGAGGCGAAGGAATAGCGGGATGCTCTCCAACTCCTCTTTTCCTATTTCTTTCTCCTTGCGGTAACCCTGCAAAAAATGCTTCATGAACCACTGCGCATATTCATCCTTATCCTCTGTCGGCTGTTGTAGAAGCGAATAATATAAAGGGATGGCAATATCACTGGCAAACCAATGATAGGAACAATCATCAAAATCAAACACATTCAGTTTTCCATGATCAAATAGGAAATTTCTTTGATGAAGATCTGAGTGGATCAACCCATAGTTCCCTTCGTTTACAGGAAGGTTCAGCAACTGTTTCACTACATGGTCGCTATACTTCTGGAACGATGCCGGCACTTGCTCTCCATAGGCAGTAAAGTCCAGCAATTCTTCCTCCTGCCATCCGAGTCGTTTTTCAATCCCTGCCGATGGTGAATAAAAACCGGATAATGCATTCATTTTGCCGATGGTCCGGCCCCATTCGTTTACCAGGGCCTCATTGCCTTTTATGTCACTTCCTTTGACTTCTTTTCCTGGCAATTTTTCATAAACCATTGCATAAAACTCGCTTCCATCTCCAGCCGGGATGGTTTCAACAAACTGTCCTGCAGTCGAAGTATACTGGTTGTAAGTCCGAACGCCATTATTCTTTAGATAAGCAACAAAATCAACTTCAGCTAAAAGCTGGCTCACGCTTTTATGGCTGCTGTGCGATATTCTCAAAATGACCGGCAGCCCGTTCCTGTCGCCGGCAAATATATAGCTTTCATAATCCCCTAGAGATGCCAGGCTTTCGGGAGCTATGCCAAATCTTAAAGCAGCCTCCTCCGGGAATGACGCCTCAAATAATACATCCACTTCTTTTTCCATTGTTCACCTCACCCCCCTTTTATACCCATATTATAATGGATATCCCTCTATATTCATATGCCATTCTTTGCTGGGGCCGCAGAACGCAAAAAACCTGCAACTTGGCAGGCTTGCATAGGAACTATTTGTGTACTAGGTTAAAAACGCGCGAATACAGCAACCAATCAGAACACACATTTTCCTGAATAGCTTATAAAAAAAGAAGGCATCGCATCGGCAAATACGCTTGATTGCTTATAAGGTATCCATAAATAATATTCTATAATAATCCCCTTGTGACTTAGAAAAATATCCCTTTGTTCTAAACCTTCATTCTCCCTTTGTACTTCTCATTATACAATAAATTTCAATAGTTTACAATTATATGAAATATCTAATGACACAAATTTCTTTTTGGCACAATAATGAAATACACCCTTTTTGCGGAACCTTTTCATCAGTACTTGATTGGCGTGACATATAATAAAACGGCGAAGAAATGGGCCACGGAACCGCCTAGGACAAATAAGTGCCAAACGGCATGGTGAAACAGAAAACCGCGCCACACATAGAAAACAGTGCCAATGGTATAAAGCAGGCCCCCGACGACCAATAAAACAATGCCTGCTTTCGGCAATGTATCGGCAAGCGGGCCCCAAGCCACAACAATCAGCCAGCCCATCGCTATATAAAGCAGAGTCGAAAGATACATGAAGCGCTTGACAAAAAATGATTTAAAGACGATCCCGATGATTGCTACTGCCCAAACGATACCCAGCAATGTCCAGCCGAGCGGCCCATTAATGACGATCAGCATAAATGGCGTATAGGTCCCGGCAATGAAAATATAAATAGCGGAATGGTCAAATATCTCTAAAATGTCTTTTGCTTTTCCTTCAGGGAAACTATGGACCAACGTAGAACACAGATAAAGGAGAAGCATCGATATCCCATAAATGGCAAAAGAAACAACATGCAATTTAGTGCCGTATTCCACTGCATGGTCGATCAAGAAAATGAGAGCAGCCAGGCTGAGCAATACACCGATTCCATGTGTTAGAGCATTCACAATCTCCTCTTTTTTTGTATATACATGCGTTTTATCATTCATCGTTCTCATCCCCTTAAGGCACCATTGTTGTATTCTTAATTATACTATACTGTAAACTTTCTTTTTTGCTAATCACAACTGGACTTTCTATACCCTCGTTGCAGGCTGATTAAACCGGATTATTTTGCAATGATCAGTTTGCTTACAAAATAAAAAGCAAACCTCCACTAAGACTGCCATTTGAGAAGATTTGCTTTTATTCCATATAGAGCTCTATTTGGTGACTGCTCGTGATTTGGAGAAAAAATCATTTAGCGCATTGATGTTTTTCTGGCGGTCTATCTGAAGGACGGCTCCCGCATGGTCATAGGTTTTGTTTTCGAAGCCATTTGCAATCGGAATGGTCATTGTTTCCACCGAATCGACCTTGTGCATCAACAGAGATGTAGCGAGCGCCAAGGATTCACCCAGGCCTATATCTGTTTCTATATACTTCAATGCTCCTTCAACCAGTTTTGGCATGGCTGCCATTTGCTGAAGGGAAGACAGATCTGCTGTCATTGTATCCTTCAGCTTCACGAGAACCTCCTGCTGGCGTTTGACTCTTCCGAAATCATTATCGTCGTCATGGCGAAAACGGACATACTTCAAGACATCCCGCCCATGAAGCATATGCAGGCCTGGTTCCATTTCCATCTTCATATCTGCAATCATCTCTTCGGAGACATCAAGCTCGATGCCTTCAGGTGCGATCGCATCAACTACTTCTGTAAAACCCTTGAAGTCGATCACAGCAGAATGGTCTATTTTAAGGCCGAAATTCTGCTGAATCGTTTTGGCCAGCAACTCTTTTCCACCCAAATAATAAGCTGTGTTCAATTTATGGTAGCCTTTTTGGTAGCCGGGAATTCTGACATATGTATCTCTCATGAGTGAAACTATTTTTATTGTTCTCTTCGGTTCATCGTATTGTCCCACTAATATGGCATCGCTCCTGGACTTATCTTCGCCTCTTGTGTCGATGCCAACAATCATTATATGCATCGGTTCCTTCATGCCGCTTGCGTTATGATGGCCCTTTTTCCCCTGTTCAATAGAAGGCGTTTCCCCGGATGAACAAGCCGCCAGGAGAACCATTACTGACAAGATCGCCAAACACTTCTTTATCTCTCTCATCTAACATCCCTCACAATTTGTGTTGTAAGGTTAGTATGTTTGTCTTTCCCAAAAATATACAAAGAAGAAAGAAATGCTCAATCAAGCCCTTCTACGCCTAAATGGCCCAAAAAGGAAGCAATAAACGGCATGGAGTCAAGCCTGATGGCGACATAAGGCGGAAGAACGCCCTTGGATTGCTCAAAAGGCTGTCCCAGCCAAAGGATCCGTCGGTCGATCAAGACGAACGGAAAAGGGACTTCAGCAAAGTAAGGTTCTCCAAACTCCATATCACTTGGGGCATCGGACAGAATATTGATGGCCACTGAATCATTGATTTTCTTCAACTCTTTCAGCCAAACCGGTGAGACATTGTGCTCTCGCGGTAAAGAAAGAATGATTTCTTTCTTCGCCTGTCTCACATCTGTAAAAACGTCGTCCAGCTTTTTGGCGTGCACCCATTTGAGACGTTCATGATGGTTTTTTGCCCACATACCAATACTTTGATGTTTGACTGCCTGCCCCATCGCCATCTGATGCTCAACAAGTAGCCTATGGGTTTTCCGCTGGCCGGTTTTTCGACGGATATAATCACAGTTTGCTACATGGATGAATTTCCCCTTCGTTCTGGTAATCGCTACATTGATGAGACGTTCACTTTCTTTGCCCACCAGAAGAATGCCCGGGCGTTCCTGCGGCCAGCAATCTACACTGTCAAACACCATTACTTCTTTTTCGCTCCCCTGGAACCGATGTACAGTAGCGGAGACAATTTGACCCGCCGCTTTTTCCATTGGATAGAAATCTTCCAACAAATCATCCATCAATTGCGCCTGTACACGGTAAGGAGTCACATAGCCAAGGCTGGTTGCCCCGCCAAGGATTGCTTCGTGCAATAATTGGAAAGAAAGGAACAGCTGCCACGGATTCCAACGGGAACGGGACGTTTTGTCATATGTCCCGTAATAGCCTGTAAAACTGGTATCCACTAAAATAGAGGCCTGTCCATTGAAAGGCCCTCTCTTTACAATCCTATTAGTAGACTCGGCCATACCTGGATAATCATGCACCAATGAATGGTACACATGTTTGTTCGTGAAGGCGGATATATCAGGATGCATTCTCCGCTGTTCATTCAGCAATAATAGGTGGGGATGAAAAGGACCGTTCCGCACTGTATCGGCAACGCCTGATTTATGGAAAATATCTTCCTTCAGCCATTGTGCCACTTCCGGATGCTGGCTATTTGCAATCGGCGGCAACTGTTTAAAATCGCCGCAAACAATGATTCTTTTTGCCAGTGAAGCTGCAAAAGCAGCCTGAGGCACATAGCACATGCTCGCCTCATCGACGATGGCTATATCAAATTGATGCTCATAAATAGCAGGATCCATAGCTGCCTTCGCAAGCGTGGTACCGAGCACTTTCGCATCCTTAATGAGGCTGTGTTCTTTTTTCTTCATTTTCTCCATGATTGAAGCCCATTTTGTCTCTAATTTAAGAAGCTTTTGGGAATCACGGTTGCTGAATGAAGATTGCAAGTCCTGCTTCAACATATTCCTTTCCAGCAGTAACTCGTTCTTTTCATGCACCAAAGTAGGATCACTCTGTTCAAGCAGATAATGAAGAGTTATTTTTTCAGGAAGATTGGCATCCGTATGGGCGCCATAACGGATGATATCCCCCTCTTTGAAATGTTTTGTCTTTTCGAGGAAATGGCTCATTTCGGCCATGAGTACGTTTACTGCGGCATTGCTTTGGGCGAGGACGAGCACGGTTTTATGATGCAGGTATTTATTTGCCGCCACCCGGGCCAGTGTATAGGTTTTGCCTGTGCCCGGCGGTCCCCATACGTATGTAACCGGATTGACTTGGGAGCGATTATATAATTCTTTTACCGATGTTTCCCCCTGTTTCGCCCTGTATTTATTCGGCATATCGGGGTTCAGCAGCCGCTTGATGCGGGCTCGTTTAATCTTGCTTTTTTTTATTTCAGCCAGTCTGCCCGCCAACTCATCAAGCAATTGCCATGGATCGTACATCAAGTAGGCTTCAGATAAATGGTCACCCAATGACTCATCCAGCACAAGAATGATCCCTTTACCTTCAGAGGACAAAATTCGCCCCTCAACGATCTTTTTGCCCCACTGCAATTTAATCTGGGCCCCCGCAGGGACTGTGATCGTCTGGCGGCTTTCAAAATAATAGGTTTCTTCTTCCGTGCCGGTCAATTGCCTGCCGTTCTGCAATGCATATTTGTTGCTTCCATATTTTTTAAGATGGGCGATTTCCGCTTGCAGCGCTTTAGTCCATGCTTTTATATATTGAATCGATGTTAATTCCATCCTTGTTCACCCTGTCCGTGTATCTTTCATCTGTGCAGCTAAGCAAGATATGTAAAAAGCAAAAAGCCCCATGAATGGGCTTTTTGGCATGTAGAAAGTATATCATGGCAGCTTTCCAGGAAGCAAAAATTATCTGTGGGCTAAATCCTGATACAACTCATGAGCGGGCAAAGTTATGGTTTCCGATTTTCTCAAGAACCGGCAATGATTTAATCCATTTGTCATTGGTTTTATTAGGATTATAGAAGAAAGTCGCTTCAGTCAGCTGTTCCTGCAGAGCAATCGCTTCGTTGACTGCTTTCTTGCATTCAGTTGAAGCTGGCTTTTTTATTTGTCCGTTTGCTACAGGCGTAAATTGTCTTTTGGCATTGATGACACCGCTGATTGTATTTGGGAATTTATCGCTTTCGACACGGTTCAATACGACTGCAGCTACAGCCACCTTGCCTTTGTATGGCTCCCCTTTTGCTTCAGCGTTGACTAAACGGGCCATTAAATCTTTTTCTTGGGAAGTAAATGTTCTTGGCAATACTAGTTCTTCCCCTTTTTCGATGGTTGCCGTTGTTATAAGATTATTTTTCTTTTTAAGGTCTTCCAGTGAAACACCGTATTTTTTTGCTACTTCGGCTACTGATTCCTTTGCCTGAGCCACATGGATTATTTCACCTTTACTGTTACGTTTATAGGAAGAAGAAGTTGCCTTCTCCGTTTGTGCTTCTGTATGAGCCGGTACAATAGAAGCAAGGAGTACCAGACATGCTGCAATTGCTAGTGAAATAATTCTTTTCAAGTTATTTCCTCCTCTTTTCTAAGTCCCCCTAACTCTAACAAAAGACAAAGTGGTGTTCACCGTTAAAAAATTTCCAGTAAAATGTCAGATAGTTTTTACAAAATCAGGATTTTTCAACTATAGCACTAGAGGAACACAGCTTGAACTCTTACAGCGCTTAGTTTTCATCCGTTTGGATAAAAATGGATGAACCTCTAATCGTAAAGCCATGATTACTTGTTATTTTCCTGAAATTGGATGTATATTTTCATAAAAAAAGATGGACAACTACTGCTGGAAGCTTCCCATCTCAAGGCATTAACAGCATAAAATTTAAACGTAAAAAAAGCCTGCAGTGCTGGCTGCAGGCTTCCATATCTATTTCTTTAAAATCAACCTTCCAAAAGCAATTGTTCTGGGTCTTCAAGCAATTCTTTGATCTTAACCAAGAAGCTAACCGCTTCTTTGCCATCTACGATACGGTGATCATAAGAAAGTGCCAAATACATCATCGGACGGTTTTCCATTCTAGTATCATCAATAGCAACAGGACGCATTTGGATTTTGTGCATGCCCAGAATCCCGACTTGAGGGGCGTTCAATATCGGCGTACTCATTAATGAACCGAAAGTCCCACCGTTTGTGATGGTGAACGTACCGCCTTGAAGATCGGAAATGGCCAATTTATTTTCGCGTGCTTTGACCGCCAAATCAGCGATTGATTTTTCGATTCCGCCGAATCCTAATTTATCTGCATCTCTGACAACCGGAACAACCAAGCCGTCCGGAGCAGCAACAGCGATGCCGATATCATAGAATTTTTTCAAGATTAATTGGTCTCCTTGGATTTCTGCATTCAATAACGGGAACTTCTTCAAAGCTCCAACAACGGCTTTCGTGAAGAAGGACATAAAACCTAATTTCACATCATTGTTCTTTTGGAATGCATCTTTGCGGCGTTTGCGCAAATCCATGATAGCAGACATGTCTACTTCATTAAATGTTGTCAGCATAGCGGATGTATGCTGAACCTCCACCAAACGCTTAGCGATCGTTTGGCGTCTGCGGGACATCTTAACGATCTCAACTGGTTTGGAGAATTGTGCTTCCGTAACGGCTGGAGCTGATTTTGGCTGCTCTTTTGCCGGTTTTTGCGCCTCTGTTTTTTGTGGAACGGACCCGGCATTTTCAACGTCTTGGACACGGATACGGCCCATTGGATCGCTTGCAGTGACTGCATGAAGGTCGATGCCTTTTTCACGCGCCATCTTACGGGCAGCCGGGGATGCGATGAATGTATGGCCTTTTCTGCTTTCTTCAGTCGGCTCAGCTGCATTGCCAGCTGCTTTTGCTTCTTTTTCTCCTTGTTGTTCCTGTGAAGTCTCTGCAGATGAAGCTTTTGGTTCAGAAGGATTTGGAGCCGGTGCAGCACCTGATCCGCCTTCATTTACAACAGCGATTGCTTCTCCTACTTGGACAGTATCCCCTTCTTCTTTCAGAAGATCTCCAACGACTCCACTATGTTCGGAGATGATTTCCACATTTACTTTATCTGTTTCGAGCTCGGCGATGTATTCCCCTTTTTCAATGCTTTCACCCGGTTTTTTCAGCCATTGGGCAATGGTGCCCTCTGAAATGGATTCTGCTAATTCTGGTACAATAATTTCTGCCATGATTGGTTTCCCCTCTTCGCTTTATTGTTGGAATGCTTCCGCAATGATACGCGCTTGTTCTTCCTTATGAATTAAAGGATCGCCTTCAGCCGTGCTGGATCGGCGTTTTCTTCCGTTATATGAAACTGCCACCTGTGATGGGGCCGCTGCTGCCAAACGCGGTTCCACGAATGACCATGCCCCCATATTCTTCGGCTCTTCCTGCGTCCAGACGATTTCTTTCAGCTCGCTGAACTGTTCAAAATAAGCCTTGATATCGCGGAATGGAAAAGGATAAATTTCTTCTAGGCGGATTAATTTAACTCCCTTCGTATCTTCAATTGAAGATGCATATTCATGCAGATCGATGCTCATCTTGCCAGTCGAAACTACAATACGGGTAACCGAAGAAGCATCCTTTCCGGCAGTAAGCGGATCTTCCATGAACGGTTGGAATGAGCCCTCACTTAATTCTTCTGGAGATGAAGCAACATTTTGGTTGCGCAATAAGCTCTTAGGTGTCATGAGCACAAGCGGTCTTACTTCTTCCATCTTAAGCACTTGGGCCTGTCTTCTCAGAATATGGAAGTACTGGGCAGCGCTTGATAGGTTAGCGACCGTCCAATTGTTTTCGGCAGCAAGCTGTAAATAACGTTCCAGGCGAGCGCTGGAGTGTTCCGGGCCTTGCCCTTCATATCCATGAGGCAATAGCATGACTAGGCCTGATTTTTGCCCCCACTTCGCACGGCTGCTGGAAATGAATTGGTCAAATATAGTTTGCGCTACATTGGCGAAATCCCCATACTGTGCTTCCCATAAAACGAGCGTTTCAGGCGAGAAGATATTATAGCCATACTCGAATGCCAATACAGACGTCTCGGACAATGGGCTATTATGGACATCAAATGAAGCTTTTGAGTTAGACAATGTATGCAATGGCGAATATTTTTTGCCGGTTTCACTATCATGCAAGACCAGGTGGCGCTGAGAGAACGTCCCCCGCTCCGAATCCTGCCCTGTCATACGGACAGCTGTCCCATCTTCGTTGATGGTAGCAAATGCTAATGTTTCAGCAAGCGCCCAATCGACTTTCCCTTCTTCTTCAAAAGCCTCAAGTCGTCTTTGTAGGATTTTTTCAACTTTTTTGAATACATTGAACCCTTCTGGCCATTTCAGCAATTCGTTATTAATATTTTTTAATCGGTCAAGGCTGACTGCTGTGTTCAGCTTTGGAATGCCGTGTTCAACGGTTTCTGGCGCAACCATGCTGAATAAGCTGTCCTTCTTGTTATTGGAAATCTTGTTATAAGCCGCTTTAAGGCGGTCTTGGATCGCGCTATCCATTTCCTTGAACTCTTCTTCAGTGATTTCTCCGTTTGCGATCAATTTATTCGCATAGATTTCTTTCACCGTCGGATGCTTATGGATCAGACGGTACATCTCCGGCTGAGTGACCAATGGTTCATCCATTTCGTTATGTCCGAAACGGCGATAGCCAAGTAGATCGATCAAGAAGTCCTTCTTGAATTCCTGTCTGTAGAGGAAGGCCAATTGAACAGCAGCAAGGCAAGCTTCCGGATCATCGGCATTCACATGCACGATTGGAATTTCATATCCCTTCGCCAGGTCGCTCGAATACTTAGTTGAGCGGGAGTCGGAACTTTCCGTCGTGAATCCAATCATGTTGTTGGTGATAATATGGACGGAACCGCCGGTTTGATAGCCTCTTAATCTGCTGAGGTTCAGCGTCTCGGCTACAATGCCTTCACCTGGGAATGCCGCATCCCCGTGGATAAGAACAGCCAGGGATTTAGAGAAATCCTGCTGCGGATATCCCGCTTCTGTACGGTCATCCTGGACTGCTCTTGTATACCCTTCCACGACAGCACCGACAAATTCAAGGTGGCTTGGATTATTGGCCAAAGAAAGGCGGGCCTTCAGCACATTGTCATCTTTGATTTGTTTGTCTGCCCCAAGATGATATTTTACATCGCCAGTCCATCCGTAATTGATCCCGATGGAACCTTCGGAAGGAACAAGCTCTTTATTTGGTGCATGCTGGAATTCCGAAAAAATGATTTCGTACGGTTTGCCAAGGACATGCGCTAATACATTAAGGCGGCCGCGGTGGGCCATGCCGATATTTATATGTTTCGTACCAGTTTGCACTGATTCGCTGATTAATTCATCCAAAACAGGTATGAGTGCATCCAATCCCTCTACAGAAAATCTCTTCTGTCCCACAAATGTTTTATGAAGGAATTTCTCGAAATCTTCCACTTCACTCAAGCGGCGAAGAACGGATTTCTTTTTCTCCTTAGAGATGGACGGAAACATTTTTCCCGATTCAACCATTTCAGTCAGCCACATGCGCTCTTTCAATTCATGCACATGGTGGAATTCGAAAGCGATCGTTTTCGTATACAACTCTTTTAAATATTTGATTGCTTCATATCCGTCCTGCACAGAGCCAGGTACATGCTCACATAGCAATGACGCAGGGATGGATCGCAAATCCTGCTCTGTTAATCCGTATTTACTCAAGTTTAACAATTCCTTGTCATCCCGCTCTTCCGACAAAGGATAGATATTCGCCGAAAGATGCCCGTATGTCCGGATATGGTCCGCTAGTTTCACAGCAGACATAATTTTTTTCACATTGGCCGCACTCATCGTTTGAGTTGCGCCTATTTCCCCTTGTTTTTGGAAAGCGTACACATTTTCAGATGGACCGCCCCATTCGGCAAAGACTTCTTTCACATCATCTTCCACTGAATCGGGATCCTGCATATATCGATCATACTGTTCCAGTAAATATGCGTAGTTTGGTCCGGTTAAACTCTCCCATGGATTCCCGCCTGTTTTCTGGCTGGCCATTTTAAAAACCCCCACCTTATGAAGTTATGAAAACAAAGCCCTATTTGGCATCCCCCAATACCCTTTGTTGTCCAACTAAGATTCATGTTCTAATAGTTATGTAGAGATAATAATGAAAATAAGAATATTCAACCAATAAGGGATAAAACGTTTTCAAAGATATATTACCATTTCTTGCATGGGAGTTCAAAATTTTGACACGAGAATTTTCAATTTTTTCTTATATTTATTATATTAAACATAAAATAAGAGAAATAAAACGCTTACATAAGCAAAATCATAGATAAATAGAAATATTCCCTTTAAATTTCCAATCAGTTGACTGTCCTGCCAATAACCATTTAACTCGTTATCGTTTAATCAGCGCATTTAACTTTATTATGGACAAGTCCCCTTTTACAAGAAGAGGAACATTCATCTTCAGGTAAACTTTGCAACTAATTCTACATTAATCATATAAATATAATATGAATAATTGGAACAAAGTGGAGGGATATGATGGGCAGAGAGTTTGATCGATTATTTGATAAGTGGGCTGCTAATTATGACGAAACGGTATCCGGTTCTGATGACCAATATGCCGATGTTTTTTTAAATTATGACCATATACTTGAAGCTGTTTCTTCTCATGCGAAAGGCTCTGTGATTGAATTTGGAGTTGGAACAGGAAATTTGACTGCACGCCTAATTGAAAAAGGAATCCACGTTCTTGGGATCGAACCTTCTACAGAAATGAGAAAAAAAGCAAAGAAAAAACTCGGTTCCTTATCCATTGTGGATGGTGATTTCTTTCACTTTCCACTAGAAGCAGATGGGGTAGACGCATTTGTAAGCACCTATGCATTTCATCATCTAACGGATGATGAAAAAGAAAAGGCCATTGCCTTGTACGCCAAGCATCTAAAAACAGGCGGAAAAATTGTCTTTGCCGATACAATGTTTTTAACAAAAGAGGATAAACAAGCAACCATTGAAACAGCTAAAAAAAACAGATTTGATCGTTTGGCCGAAGATTTACGAACCGAATATTACACAACGATTCCCTATATGAAATCTATTATGGAAAAACATCAGTTTCGTGTAACATTTACACAGCTTAATGCATTTGTCTGGCTAATGCTTGGCATTAAACAATAATGGAGTAACTAGGAATCGTGTGCCTATAGCAATATATTTTAGTGAGCCGGGAAGAAAGAGCCACCTCCTTTCTTCCGGCTGAACAGTTATTTGATCAGTTATTTGATCAGTCATTTTTCTGATAGCCTAAAAACAGAATTCAAGCTGCACTTCCATATCATAATTAGTAAAACCGATCAATCGTAGTTGCTATACTCTGTTTCGAACAGATTCTATTTAAATTGCACAGCCTGCGTCCCTTCATGAATGACATCGAAAGAAAATCCTTGTTTCTTCAACCCTTTGATGATAGTAGGCAGTGCGGTGACCGTATGATCCATGGCGTTTATGTCATGGAGAAGGATGACTGCCTTTTCCTTTCCTTTCGCTCCGTTAATGACCTTTGAAGTTATGGTGTACACCGATATGGCAGGGGAAATGCCGTCTGTTGAATCGATGTTCCAATCAAAATAAGTATAGCCCCGTTTTTTTGATTCATCGATGATCTTCCTCATGATTCCAGGCCCGCCATACAATTTACTAGAAGAGTTCCTAGAACCACCGGGAAAGCGAAGGATTTTTGTCCTGATCGAGAAATTTTTCTGAAGGAATGTTTCAAGCTGTGCAATATTATGAAAAAACTGGTCTGGGGAGGTATAGATCTTCCTGTAATCATGCGAATAGGTGTGAAGCGCGATCGCATGCCCCCTTTTCATCATTTCCCTGTAGCCTTGCATTCCTTCTTCCGACGGGTTCGCCATAACAAAAAAGGTCGCTTTGATTTTATATTCGTCGAGAATATCAAGAATAGGGATAGTATTTGAGGAAGGGCCATCATCAAATGTCAAATAGGCTACCTTGCCTTCCGCTTCCCTGGCCTCTTCTGGAAGCAGCCCATCATCCACAGCCCCTGCAGCATAGCCCTCGGTTGCGAAACCTACAACAGTCAATAATATAATCACAACGACAAAGAGGTGTTTATATCTACGTTTTCTTTCGCCCATAACGTGAGCCCCTTTCTTTATTGCTGTTTATTTTGCACGCATTTCCTTTTCCTATGCGGAAATAGACAGCAAAAAAAGGAACATCCTAAAGATGTCCCTCATTTTTAGGTCTGATCCATTTAGTCGCTTCCATCAGTAAAACGGAAGCTGCAGCCAGTGAAGCTGCCCAGCCCCATTCCCTCCAACCGAAGGACGAAGGAATAGCGAAGATTTCCCGGATTCCCGGCAACACGGTCAACCCATACAAGCATAGGCACACAAACACAGCTCCTAGAACGTATTTATTGCTGAAAAAGCCTATGCGAAAGATCGTCTGGGAATTCGACCGGGCCGCAAATGTCTGCAAGGTCCTTGCCAATATGAGCGTGGTGAAAGCCATCGCCACAGAGATTTCCTCCGACTGCCCGAGGCCGATCCACTGCGAAAGAATAACGGCTGAACCGATTAACCCACCTCTGACAAGCACAATTCTCATGGTGCCGCCGGCAAAAATACCTTCGTCCAGCAGGCGCGGCTTCCGGTCCATAATCCCTGGTTCCGCTTTTTCCATCCCCAGTGCGATAGCCGGAAGAGAATCGTTCACCAAATTAATGAACAACAGCTGCAGAGCGGTGAACGGATTCACCCAATTGAAAGCCAGCGCGAACAGAATGGCGAAAATGGCGCCTAAATTGCCGGCGAACAAGTAAGAAATACTCTTTTTGATATTGTCAAAAACCGTTCTGCCCACTTCAACCGCTGACACAATGGATACAAAATTGTCATCCGTCAGTATCATGGCAGCAGCATCCTTAGCCACATCTGTCCCGCTGCCCATGGCAATGCCGATATCCGCCTGTTGAAGAGCAGGTGCATCATTGACACCGTCGCCTGTCATAGCAGCAATATTCTTTTTCTTCTGCCAGGCCTGAACAATCCGTATTTTGTTTTCCGGAGAAACCCTGGCATATACAGACACCGTTTCTAGGACTTCTTCCAGCTCACGGTCACTTAGGCGGTCCAATTCCTGGCCGGATAAAGCCCGATCTTCGTCATCCATCAAGCCGATCTGCCGGCCAATTGCCTCAGCTGTTGTCTTATGGTCTCCGGTAATCATCACTGTCTTGATGCCTGCCCGCTTCGCTTTTCGAATACTTTTTGCCGCTTCTTCCCTAGGCGGATCCATCATGGCTATCAATCCAACGAACGTCAATTCCTTTTCATCCTTAAGCTCCAAGCGGCTTTTTTCAGCCGGAAACTCACGATAGGCAAATGCCAGTACACGGAGTGCTTGGCCTGAATATGCTTCATTTTCCATACGCAGGCGTGCCAGCATCTCCTCCGTCATTTTCTCCTCCCTATTTCCTTTTAAGATTGTGGTGCATCTGCTGAAAATGACATCTGGCCCTCCCTTAACCACCATAAGATTTTTCCCATTTATTTTATGGAGGGTACTCATCATTTTCCTGTCAGAATCAAAAGGAAGCTCCGCAAGCCGTGGGGAATCATGTCTGATCGTCTGTGCGTTTTCAACCTGCCGATCGGCATAAGCAAGCAATGCTACTTCAGTCGGGTCGCCCAGTTCTTTTCCGTCTTCATTAATATGGGCGTCATTGCACAAAGCCCCAATGGCCACTAGAAAAGGAGTATTGCTGTGCTCCAGCAGATAGTGATCCACTACCGTCATTTTATTCTGGGTGAGCGTCCCTGTTTTATCAGTGCAAATGACCGTGGTGGAACCCAGTGTCTCTACGGCAGGCAATTTTCTGATAATGGCATGCTGTTTTGCCATTTTATTCATGCCTGACGCTAGCACGATCGTAACAATGGAAGACAAAGCTTCCGGGATTGCGGCAACCGCCACTGCCACAGAAAACATCAGTGCGTTGAAGAGAGCGATTTTCATATCTGCCGGATGGCCGGAAATAAACACCTGAATTGCTTTGACAATAAAAATAAATACGCAAAGAGCCATGATGGCCAGCCCCAGCTTTTTACTGAACTGTTCCAACTTCAGTTGCAAAGGCGTTTGCTTGGCCTCCGCACTTTCAAGCAAGGCGGCAATCTTTCCGATTTCCGATTGCGCTCCTGTAGAAGTGACAATGAAAACACCCCTGCCATGAACCGCTAAGGACCCACTGTAAACCATATTTGTACGGTCTGCCAATGGCACTTCTTCTAAGATGGGCTCGGTCTGTTTTTCCACAGCTTCCGACTCTCCCGTCAGCATTCCTTCATTAACTTTCAGGCTCCCGCTTTCCACCAGTCGGCCATCCGCAGGGACAAAATCTCCAGCATCCAGATGGACAATATCGCCCCTGACCAGCTCGCGTGCATCTATTGTTTGCTTCATGCCATTCCGGACCACCTTGGCTGTAGGGGCGGACATCTGCCTGAGCTCATTTAAAGAATTTTCAGCTTTCTTGGTCTGCAGCACGGAAATAATCGCATTGACTAGCAGGACAATGACGATAATCACAGCCTCCACGCTTTGTCCTAATAAGAATTGCACGATGGCAGCGATTAAGAGCACAATGACCATGGCATCTTTGAAATTCTCTAGCACTAACTTCCAGACAGGCTCCTTCCCTTGTTGCTCCAACTCATTGAATCCATAGGCATTTTGCCTATGGCTCACTTCTTCTTGCTGTAAACCTTCCAAGGAAGAGTCCAATTCTTTGACCGTTTCGCTTACTGTTTTTCGATACATTTCCAAAGCGTGATCCCCTTCCTTTCTATGCCTCATTCTTTTATTATTTTAATATAATGAATATTGACTATCAATGTTCTACATGTTCCGTTTTCTAATAATCGGATTCATGGCTATTTTTTGTTTACAGCAATACGCCCGCTTGGATGCTTAACTTTTAATCTAGCTTTTTGGGTTTAGTACGTAGTACGGATAGCTCCTTTTCTTCATATATTCTCTCCTTTGTCCCTTTCATTTTGCAGGCTTTGACTTTATCCCTTGAAAAAAGATTTTTTCATTCTGTTAAATTTGCCTTGATTGTTGAGGAACAATTAACTGGCTGCATAATATTTTTAGAGAATATTCAGATATATATTGTACCCTCTCCCTTTCTATTGCTATAATTTGGCATATACCCTTTTGAAGAGGAGGAAGTCTCTTTGTCCTTCAGCAAACTGTCATTTTGGTTTTCACTTATTGCCATCCTATCACTGGCAGCTTCCTTTTTGTTTAACCCGCTTTCATTTATGTGGTATGTCGCCATTGGACTGTACATCGCCGGCATCGTTCTCAGTATCGTGGCCATCATCAAAAAAGAATCGGGCTGGATTAAGTACTTCAGCTTTTTATCCATATTTTCAGTCGTCATTCTGCTATTTGCCTCCTTACTGTTGATGGCTATCACAATCAAGTGAGCAAGTATAAGGGGATCGCTTAACTTAATAGATGGAATAAACAAAGGGAAAATGAAGAAAGGCAGTCAATTTATGTGATTGACTGCCTTATTTATATTTATTGCGATTTCTGTCGCTTTTCTGGTGCATCAGCGCGAAAAATTGTTTCGTATACTAGTTGAGGCAAAATTTTCAGCTATCTCACTAAACTATTCCTTTTGAGGAATCTGCCATCAAACTCGATTGGAACTCCTTCTCCGTCTTTTTCGGCATGAATATGCAAATGGGGTTCTGTTGTATTTCCTGAATTTCCCACAAATCCAATGTCCTGTCCTTGTTGTACCATTTCACCAACTTCTACACTACTACTTCCTTCTTGCATATGGGCGATTATGACATTCACATTCCCATCATCACATCGTATATTTACGTAATTTCCTTCTGGATTGCCAGAGTCTGCCTCCGGTGGTATCAAATCAGGCAAATCATGGCGTGCTTCTATTATTTTACCGGAGCATGGACTATATAATGCCTCTCCATAAATAGCGTACCGATTCAGCTCCTTCGGATAAATACCGCCGGCCCGCATCCCCAGTCCATTAAGCTTCACAATATCCAGAGCATACTTCTGAGGCGGATATGCATTATGATAATTGATTTGTACAGAATTTCCTCCCTGGCCAACATAATATGTCCCGTCTTTTAACGGGAATCCAAGTTCAATTGGGGAGTCATCCGTAGTAAAGCCGCTGAATGCCCACACATTATTTAGGCCGAGAAACAATAAAAGGATCACATAGATACCTAAGGACCATTTCTGGCCGCGGCGGTATTTGATGCGGAAAGGCAAAACCCTCCCCTTTTTCCATGATCGGTAAATGGCAGCTATCATTAAAATCATCCATACATACCGCAAATAATAGCTAAGCCAATCCCATGGAGACCGGACAAACAACCCAATTACAAACAACACCGTAAACAGTGCCTCTACAAGCCATTCCAACCTGCTATGGAACGATTTTCTCCATAACGCAATAATAAAAGCGGCCGGTAATGCCACTTGTATAACCATTAACTGTATGATAGCGGCTGTCATATCGATTCCCCCCTGTCATTTTAAGAAAAGACATTCATTGTCTCGTTTTCTATGCCTCACTTAAAAGAATACCTTTTTTTTACAATAAAACAACCAACTGCACGAAAATAGCATAAAAAAAGACTTGGGTATTCCCAAGCCTTTTATACGTTGGCACTCTGCACATCGTTGTCTATTTCATAAAGCCGGTATTGTTCGATGATTCCCATCAGTTGGCGGCCGTATATTCTTTCGCCGTTTTCGTTTTCTTTCGTGCTGTAGCCTGCCGCCTGCAATGCCATTGCCTGATCGGCGTAAGTTTCAGCTTCAAACAAGCCGTGCTTTGTATAGCGGGGGTTCTCTTTCAAGAATCGGCCGTGGTCCTTGATGGATTCATCAATCGAATCGTACACCCTGAACTTTGCCGTTATTTGCCTATCATATTGTTCGCTGGTATGGAGGCTTGCCGTTTTTCCGCTCCAGCCATGATCCTTGATGCCGAACAGATTATTATATTCCGTTGACAAATGCGAGCGCCCCCAATTAGACTCCAGAATAGCCTGAGCGATCGTGACGGAAGGCAGAACGCCGAATTCTCGGTAATTCTCGATGCCAGCTTTCTCGATGCTCGCGATGAATTGTGTCTGCATACTCGTATCATCCTTTACGAAAAACCGTCCCACTCCCGCCAGATACTTCTCATAAGCCGCCAGCTCCTGCTTTTGCCTGATGTTGAAATCAAGCATCGCCGCCACTTCTTCAATGGATTTGACGGAGTACCGCCCTTCGTTTTCCACAATGAACAAATCGACGATCCGTACGATTTGCTCATCAGTCAATGTATCTATGTCATACTCGACTGCCGCAACAGCCGCTATTGTTTTCCAATCGACCTGTATCTTTCCCTGGCTTGCTTTTTCTGTTGCTGTCTTTATATCCTCCATCTTCTCTGCCGGAATGGAAACCGGCATAAAGGATTTGAAGACTGTCCAGGCCATGAGCAAGAGAATGATCACAATTGTCCATTTTATAAGTTTCTTCATGCATCTTCCCCTTTTGAATGGATGTGTATGAATCAATCATACTCTTTCTTTCATTCTATAAAACTCATTGCCTGGATGCCAGAAAAATGAATGGGAAAGCTTCTTTTCGCTATTCCTCGCTTGGCGGCTTCCTCAAGACAAGAAAAGGTTTCACATTCCAACGTTTAGACTTAATTCTATTTTCACTGAATGTGGACTATCCAATTAAGGGTTACACCTATACAGTGTACAACAAAAAAAGGCCTGTTCTTATAGTAAGAGACCAGGCCATAATATACTGTATGTTCCCTATGTTTTTACTCTATGATAAAGTGAGGCTTTAATCGGTGGTTCCATTCATCCCCACCGATTATGAATGGAACCAATCGAATTTTCACTGGCGCTTGATCGCCCACTTACACTCTTTGTTTTCATTCCCTGTTGAAGCGGGAGTCTTAGTGCCAGCTAAAATGGGGCAAACCGATCAGGAGATCTCCAAAACGTTGATCTGCCAACTTATCTCTCCACATTAAAATACCTAGCTTCCGGATGGGCAAACACCACCGCCGAAACGCTTGCTTCCGGTTCCATCATGCATCCTTCTGTCAACTGGATGCCGATATCCTCCGGTTGTAGCAGCCTGAATAGCTTTTCCTGGTCTTCAAGGTTCGGGCAGGCCGGGTAGCCGAATGAGTAGCGCTGTCCGGTATATTTGGCTGCGAAACGGTCGCGCATGGCCATATCGACGGGATCGTGAATTCCCCATTTATCGCGCATGATATGGTGGATTCGCTCAGCGAAGCCTTCGGCCGTTTCGAGGGCCAGCGATTGAATCGCATGGCTTCTGAGGAATTCCCCTTGTTCTTTAAAATGCTCGCTGCGTTCTCTGATGCCGGCACCGGCTGTCACGATAAACATGCCCACATAATCCATTTCCCCGGAATCGACCGGTTTCAAGTAATCCGCTAAACATAGGAAAGGGGCTTTTTCCTGGCGAGGGAAGTCAAAGGTTTCTAATATCTCTTGTTGATGATCCGGATGATAGATCAACACTTTATTCCCGGAGCTTTGGGCAGGAAAAAACCGATAGACGCCATTCACTTGATGCCGCTCTCTCTTCAGATCCTCAATTAGTTCTTGTACCAGATTATTCAACATGATGGCCCGTTCATCCCCTTGTTGCAATAGGAGGTCCACCCTTCCCTTCAACCCCAAGTGGTGGGCTAACAGCATTTGCTTGTTCACGTAAGGAAGAATGAAATCAAGCGGATATCCAGCTAGAACATGCCTGTCGAGGTTTTCCGGCACCTTGACAACTGCCGGCGCCATTTCGACTTTAGGCTTTGATAATACCGCTACTGCACCCTGCTTTTCGGCAGTTGCAGTCACAACAGCTTTCTGCCGTTTATCGGCCAGTTCCTGCAGATAGCTTTCCTTTTCCGCTTGCTCGCCATGCAAGGTGTTAGCCAGCTGGAGTCCCTGCATCGCGTCTTTCGCATAAATGACCGTACCGTCATATTGGGGCGCAATTTTTGTATCGGTGAATTTCCGGGACAGGGCAGCACCGCCGACCATGATTGGTGTATCGATCTGTTGCTCCTTAAGGTCCTGCGCAGTCAGTACCATCTGCTGCGCCGACTTCACCAATAATCCGGAAAGGCCGATCATAGTCGGCTTATGTTCGCGGACCGCCTCAATGATCTGTTGTGGCGGAACTTTAATGCCGAGATCGATGATTTCATACCCATTATTCGATAAGATAATGTCAACGAGATTTTTGCCGATGTCATGGACATCCCCTTTGACAGTCGCTAGGATGATTTTCCCCTTGGAAGCCCCGCCGGCGTCTCCTTGTTCCATGAAGCCTTCAAGATAAGAAACAGAAGCCTTCATGCTCTCAGCACTCTGAAGCACTTCCGCTACGATTAATTGGTTGTCATTGAATAGCTCGCCGACTTTTGCCATTCCGTCCATCAGCGGCCCGTTAATAATATCGAGCGGCTTCATCCCCAGCCCCAGCGCTTCATCCAGGTCAGGGATCAACCCTTCTTTTGTGCCTTCAATGATATAATAGGCAAGCCTTTCTAATAGTGGAAGCTCAGCAGTTTCAGCCCGTTTTTCCGATTTCTTGCCACGATAGTAAGCGATGAAGCGCTGCAAAGTACCATCATTTGTTTCGAAAATGAGTTGATCAGAAAGATCGCGTTCTTCCTCTCCGATGCTAGCATAGCGTTCCAATTTTTCCGTGTTGACAATAGCGTAGTCCAAGCCTGCTTTTGTGCAATGGTAAAGGAAAACGGCATTCAGGATTTCCCGCCCGCGCGGCGGCAAGCCGAATGATACATTGGAGATGCCGAGGATGGTCAAGCAGCCCGGCAGTTCTTCTTTGATTGCCTGTATCCCTTTGATGGTCTCTGCAGCCGCTCCAATATACTGCTCATCTCCTGTTCCTACCGGAAAGACGAGCGGGTCAAAAATAAGGTCATTCGGATGGATGCCGTATTTATGGACGAGCAGTTCATATGAACGCTTTGCCACCCGCAATTTATCTTCAGCCGTAACAGCCATGCCCTTTTCATCGATTGTTCCCACGACAAGCGCCCCGCCATAGCGGTGCAATAGCTTGCTCACCGACGCAAACTTGGCTTCCCCGTCTTCCAGGTTGACAGAGTTGATAATCGCTTTTCCTTGGGAGTGTTTAAGGGCCTGTTCGATGACCTCATCATCGGTACTGTCGATCACTAAAGGCACCTTCACTTTCTTGACGGCTTCCTGGACGAACTCCTTCATATTATTCAGTTCATCATCATCCGGATCAGCCAGGCAAATATCGATGACATGAGCTCCTTTTTTGACTTGGGAGCGCGCAATTTCAGCAGCTTGTTCGAATTTTTTATTCCTGATCAATTCCTTGAACTTTCTCGATCCGATTACATTGGTCCGTTCCCCGACAAACAGCGGACGCATGCTGTCGTCATAGAATAGAGCATCGTTGCCGGAGACACCGTGATGCTCCCTTTCTGCAGGGATTGCCCGCGGCGGGATTCCTTCTAAAGCGGCTGCCATCTTTTCTATATGGGCAGGGGTTGTGCCGCAACACCCGCCAATCAGGTTTACCCATCCTTTTAATGCAAACTGTTTCACTTTTTCTGCTAGTGATTCGGGTGATTCATGATAGTGGCCTTCTTCATCGGGAAGGCCGGCATTCGGATAGCAGCTGATTGCTGTATTTGCGAGGCTTGCCAGTGTTCTGATATGGTCGCTCATGAACTCCGGGCCGGTCGCACAATTCAATCCGACTGCCAACGGCTTCATATATTCAGCAGAAAGGTAAAAAGAATCGATTGGCTGGCCGGCAAGCGTTGTGCCCATCGGTTCGATTGTTCCCGATAGAATCAGCGGCAACTTGCGCCCTGTTTCTTCGGAAGCCTGTTCGATGCCGTTAAAGGCAGCTTTTACATTCAAGAAATCCTGGCATGTCTCCAAAATAAACAAATCACAACCGCCATCAATCAGCCCTTTCGCCTGTTCGCGGTAGCAATCGACTAGCTCATCAAACGTTGTTCCCCCTGTCAGAGACAATGTCTTCGTCGTTGGACCGATCGAGCCGGCTACATAGCGCGGCTTTTCCTTAGACTGGTATGAGCTGCAAGCTTCCTTTGCCAGTCTGGCGGCAGCGACATTCAGTTCATACGCCAAGTGCCCAAGATTATATTCAGCAAGGACAATCCGTGTAGCGCCGAATGTATTGGTTTCAATAATGTCCGAGCCGGCAGCCAAATAGGCATCATGAATGCCTGTTATGATATCTGGCGCCGTAAGTGTGACATATTCATTGCATCCTTCATACGCTTCTCCCCCAAAATCGGCGGGAGAAAGGTCTGCTTTCTGGATCATCGTTCCCATGGCCCCATCCAACAGGAGTATCTTTTCCTTCATTAATTGTTGCAGACTTGGTTTACTCATAGAGAACACTTCCTTCAACTTTGATTGCATCCTGTATGCGGATATATTTCGTTAGCTCAACACTCATCCGATAGCGAAGAAACGGTGTAATTAGATAAATACCGTTAAAGCGGTCCATCACTGCGGATACCAATTCTTTAGCGATCGCCATTCCTTCCCTTTCCGCCTGCAACGGCGTCTCTGCCTTTGCCATCGCCCGAAGCACCTGGTCCGGCAATGTGATGCCTGGGACTTCATGATGGATGAATTCAGCATTCCGGTAACTGGTGAGCGGCATAATCCCGACAAAAACAGGCACGGGTAAATGTTTTACAGCTTGATAGAGTTCTTCTGCTTGCCCGACGGAATAAATAGGCTGTGTCAAAAAGGAATCCGCCCCGTATTTCACTTTTTTCTCCATGCGGGCGACCGCTCTATGAAGAACCTTGACATTGGGATTAAAGGCAGCGGCCACCTTAAAATTTGTTTTTCTGCCGAGTGGTTTCCCGCTGTAAGAGATCCCTTCATTGAATTGTTTCACTAGCGCAATCAGATCCATGGAGGATACATCATACACCGAGGTGGCTCCTGGAAAATCGCCGACTTTGGAGGGATCACCCGTTACCACCAATAATTCTTCCATTCCAAGCGTATGGAGACCCATCAGATGGGACTGCAGGCCGATGAGGTTATGGTCGCGGCAGGCAAGATGAATCAAGGGATTGATTCCCATTGTTTGCAGTTGCATGCCCATTGCCATGTTGCTGATACGCGGCGTGGCCAGCGAATTATCGGCCAGTGTGATGGTATCGGCGCCAGCTGCCATAATGGCCGCAGCACCTTCCAAATAAAGTGATGTTTCCAATTTTTTAGGCGGATCCAATTCCACCAGGATGGTCCGTTCCTGTCGCACCTTATTGTAGAAAGCCTGTTTTTCGCCCTTTCGGTTGCTTTCGATTACCTCTATCTTGGGAGCCCTGGCTTTTTTCAAAGTCACTGGCGGCAACCCTTGAAGTGCTTCTTTGACAGCTTTGATGTGCTTCGGAGTTGTCCCGCAACAGCCGCCTATTATTCTTACTCCCTGTTCTCTCAGTTCCAACGCTCTCTTGCCAAAATATTCTGTATTTTCTCCATAAGTCAGTATGCCGTCGCTGTATTCAGGCAAGCTGGCGTTTGGATAGGCGCATAGAACCGCCCGGGTCGGAATGGGAACCTGTTCCAACGCCCGTATCATGTGATAGGGGCCTAGGCGGCAGTTGACCCCCACCGCATCCGGCCCAAGGTCCTCAAGCCGCGCCAATGCTTCAGCCAAATGCATGCCGTTTTGCAGGTAGCCGACCTCATGCATCGATACATTAGCGATGATCGGCAAATCGGTTTCCTGCCTGGCTATTTTTAAAACGGTTTCGATTTCTTCAAAATCATAAAACGTTTCGAGCAATAAACCGTCTGGATCCTCCAGCAACAGGCTGAACAACTGCTCGCGAAAATTGCGTTTGATTTCTTCATGGGTTAAATCCGATTTTTTTAAGCCCCGGGATGCCCCGATTGTCCCAAATACGAAGGAATCGTTGCTTGCTGCGCTCCTGGCGATTTTCATGCCCTCTCTATTAATGGAAGACACATCATCTTCAAGCCCATACCGTTTCAATTTATAGTGATTGGCTCCGTATGTATTGGATTGAATGAGATCGGCTCCGGCCTGTACGTATGCCGTGTGGATATTCTTGATCAATTCTGGATGGGTGAGGTTTAACTCTTCATTGCATTGATCTACACCGGTTGCATGGAGAAGCGTCCCCATGGCCCCTTCTCCAATCAATATTCTTTTTTGTACTTCATCGCGAAAATTCATCAAGTATTCCCCTCTTATTCGGTTAATATGCCCGTTATGCGCTTACTCAGGATAAAACAGCTTGTGTAACGAGGCTTAGTGCCTGCTCCAAATCTTTTATCAGGTCATCCGCATGCTCGATTCCGACAGACATCCTAAGCAGCCTTGAACTGATTCCTTTTTCTTCCCTGATGGCAGCAGGGATATCCGCATGAGTCTGGGTAGCCGGATAGGTGATCAACGATTCAACCCCGCCCAGGCTTTCTGCAAAAGAAATCAGTTTGACGTGCTTCAGTATCCCTGCGGCCGCAGCTTCATCCTTCAGCTCGAAAGAAAGCATGGCGCCAAATCCCTTGCTTTGCCGTACCGAAAGTTCGTATTGCGGGTGTGTGCTGCTGCCGGGGTAATAGACGGACTCGACTGCATCATGGTTCTCCAGCCATTTGGCGATAGCGGCGGCATTTTGCTGCTGCTTATCCATACGCACCGCCAATGTCTTCAGCCCCCTTAAACAAAGCCAACTATCCTGTGGGCCTAAAATGCCTCCGGTCCCATTTTGCAGCTTGGCGATTTTTTCGCTCAATTCCGGATGGGCCGCCACAACAAGTCCACCGATGATATCATTATGGCCCCCGAGATATTTAGAAGCGCTATGGACTACCAGATCGAACCCAAAGGTAATCGGCTTTTGGAGATAAGGGGTCAAAAAAGTATTGTCGCAAATGGTTAAAATGGAATGGCCTTTTGCCAGCGAACAAACAGCCTCGAGATCAGTCACCTTCATTAGGGGATTGGATGGAGTCTCAATGAAAATCGCCGCGGTTCTATCCGTTATGGACTGCTTTATCTTTTCAATCGAGGTGGTATCGACATACGATGCATGGATTCCATAGATGCGGAATGTCTCTTCTAGCAAACGATATGTACCGCCATACAGATCATCGGAAATGATGATGTGGTCGCCGGGCTTGAACAGGAACATGATGGCGGTGATGGCTGCCATCCCTGAAGAAAAAGCAAATCCCCGGTCCCCTTCCTCCAAAGCGGCGATTGCCTCTTCCAAGGCTTGCCGTGTCGGATTGGCTGTCCTTGAATAATCAAAGCCTGTACTTTTACCCAGTTCAGGATGTTCAAATGTAGCACACTGATAGATTGGCGTACTTAAAGCTCCTGTCGCTGCATCTTTTTTTACGCCGGCCTGCACCAGCTTCGTTTCTGTTTTCATTCCGCCATTCCTCCTTTAAGTCGGGAAACTTGAAAGCCATTTTAACGTCAAAAAACGCCCTTTCAGAGAAAGAGCGCCTTCAATCAGCCAAAGCAACTTCTCTCTCATCGACTAGAATAAATTCCTATGGCATTGGCACCGTTCAATATTTGATGGTTGCCGGAGCGTCACAGGGCCATATCCCTCGACTCCTCTAGATAAGAGTTCATTATTCAGTTAATTCAAAATATTTCATTTTTACCATCATAAAGAGTTATTGGTTATTTGTCAACAACCTTCTGAACTTTCTTATTATATGTTAAAATGGAATATTGAAAGAGTCATAGAGTGAATATCCGTAATCGCTGTCTGTCAGGAGGAAACATCATGTGGGAAGAATTCAAAAAATTTATTGATCGCGGCAATGTAATCGAACTGGCTGTCGGCATCGTGATTGGCGGGGCTTTCGGCAAAATTGTATCATCATTTGTCGATGATATCCTGATGCCGCCGATCGGCTTAATTGTCGGCAAGGTGGACTTCTCCAATCTGTATATCAACTTGACCGGAAGCCAGTCCCTATCGCTCAATGCAGCAAAAAAAGCGGGCGATGTGACCATTAACTATGGTTCTTTCCTCAATGTTGTAGTTAACTTTTTAATCATCGCTTTCGCCATTTTTCTGGTATTAAGGCAAGTCAATAAATTCAGTTTACTAAAAAAGGAAGAGCCTGCCACTACAAAAGAATGTCCGGCATGCTTAACAGAGATCCCTCTCCATGCGACAAGATGCCCTAATTGCACGACCTACCTTGAGGATGAGGAAGACCGAGAAACTGAACCAACCAACTGAATATACGCAAAAAAATGCCTGGATTTCCAGGCATTTTTTTGCGCTCTCCAATAAGAAAAAGTTCCGCCAGTCTTTCATTTTGCACTGTTTCAGAGCAGACTTCCACATACAATGGTAATGCTTATTTTTTTGTCCGTTCTTCATAAAAATCAAAGATAAACCAACAAATCAATACCCAGAAAGCTCCGGCCGTGTAGCCTCCAATAACATCGCTTGGATAATGGACGCCAAGGTATATGCGGCTGATTCCGATTGCCAGCACTAAGAGGACAAAAAAAGCAATAATAATACTGTCGACCCATTTTCTGCGGGAAATCTTCGCGAGGATAATAGCAAGAGTCGCATAAAAGATCAGTGAGCCCATGCTATGGCCGCTTGGAAAGCTATAGCCGCTTTCTTCAATGATTGGAAAAATATCCGGGCGTTCACGCTGGATCATATTTTTCAGCATCAGATTAAATGCACTTCCTGTAGCAGACGTAAGCAACAGGAAGAAACCGTATCTTCTTTTCTTCAAGCCAACAACCAATGAAATAACAAGGACAGCGGCAATCAGCCAAACTTTCCCGCCAAAGAAGGTGATGACTTTCATGACGGCAGTCAATCTGGCCGAAACATGCCCCTGGATATAGGCAATGACATTGTGGTCGAAGGCCCTTAATTCGGCTTCTTTCAAATCTTCCAGCAAATCGATGAAGATCGCCGTAAAAGCTACGATGAGGACAGCGAAAAAGACCATATATAACTGCTTTTTATAGTTTTTCATGAACAACGCCATTTTTTTCATACGTATGATCTCCTTGGATGTCTAATTCTTCAGTTGCAAATCCCCTTTGCCATTCAGTCTATTAATCCCCCAAAACGAAGAAAGGAAAACAACCTTAAATCGGCTACATGCTTTTTAGCAGGATTTTCTTCAATAATTGCGAAAACAAGTAAGGCAACTCTTCCATTTGCGGAATGATCATATATTCTTTTTCATAAATATTCTTCATCATATTTTCTTCGCTATCCTGCACATCGCCGTCAGAAAGGAACATCCCCATGACGTGGATGCCGTTTTTCCGGGCTTCCTTGACTGCCGTATACGTATCGACAATCCCATTTTGTTCGTAATCTTCAGCCGACGGCTCTCCGTCAGAAAACACCAGCAGGAATTTATGCTTTTCACTTCGGGTCTTCAATTGCTCTGCCGCTTTGCGGATGGAAAAACCATCGCGGTTGTCTTCCTGGTGTTCAAGCTGCATGATTGCCGCCCCGCTGCCATTATGCAGGCAATGATCAAACGATGTGATTTCATGGTAGATATTCGGAAAATACTCTTTCCTTACTTCGTTGGCATCCTCCCAAAAACCGACAATGCTATGGCGGATCTGCAAGTCTTTCAACACTTCATGGAAAAGCGCCACCGCCCTTCTTGTCTCTTCCATCTTATCGAACATAGATGCTGAACAGTCAACCAGTAAAGTGAACACAACATCCTGTTCCTTAGCAATCGCGTTTTTCTTCTGAAAAACACGCGGCAGCGGGTCTGTCACTATCGGCACCAGCTTGCGGGAAAGGCGGCCGTACAGCAAATCTGAACGGCGGTTATTCTGTTTATGTTCCATGTTCTTCTGCAATGTTTTCTCCAGTGCCCGTTTTTCTTGCTGGATTGATTTTTTCAATTCGTGATAATTCTCCGTCTCTTCTGCCGTCGCTTGATGCGGCTTCTTGAGGATATGGACCGCGTATTGATTGCGTTCACCATATGGATAGACTTTGTTCTCTGCTTCGCTAGCTGTTTTCTGTTCGTCCAAAGCCTCTAGATCTTCATAATCCTTCTGTTTGGATTGCCGCGACGATCCTTGCACCGATGCCATGGCCTGGTCTGCATCGCTTCCTTCCCTGGCACCATTGCCGAGGATGGCTGTGTTCACGCCTTTTTCCAATTCAAATCTCAGGAATGTCTGCTTTTTTTGCTCGCTTTTTTGTTCTCTATGCCATGTTGAAAATGCCTCATCCAATGTGTCTGCATCGTCTGCTGGTTCCTCTTCACGATCGTCATTGCGCAGGCGGTCCTTCCGTTTCAGGTCAGCAAACGTATGCGACAACTCAAGTTTGTATTCCCGATCATCCTCGACCGGCATAACCAAATAAGGATTGAGCATATCCTCGCTGAATAATGCAGTAATTCTGTACAGCAAGCCTTCCATCAGTCCGGCAACCTCCGCCGTTGAAGACAGCTCGTACACCTTAAACAAATCAGGTTTGATTTGTTCAAGCGCCTCTTCCAGCTCAAGAGGAACATCCACCTTGAAAGCAACGGCGCCTTCGTCACTCAACAGAGTGATCACAATCATGCAGAAAAATAAATCGACCGGAAATCCCCTCGTATAATTGGCATCGCTTTGGGAGTGGTAATAAGATAACAGAAGCTTCCTTCTCACATTGAACCACTTGGCCGTACCAGGCTTTTTCTTTTTGCAGATTTCCTCCAGCCTAATGTCTTCAAGAAAAGTAAACAAGGCGGTGGCAAAGTTTCGCGCTTTCATTTTTTTGGCCAGCGATCCGAAGAAATCCAGAACGCGCAGATTGCTATATTGATAGGTCCCTAATGCACGCAGCACAATATCGCTTTTATATCCGGCATTACGGTCCTGTTCACTGTAATGGTCCCAAAAATGGCTAGCAGATATGGAAGGCCCCTGAAGTTTAATCTGGTGCCCGAAACCGAACTCAAACTGCACCTCTTCATTGCCCGATAATAATCTGGCCATATTGCGGAGGGAAATCGCCATCGATGCATCGACCACTGTATCATTGAATTTGATGTATTTCATTGCTTCAGCTCCCCATCTTTAAGGCAATAACATCTCGACAATATTGTCCAAAAATTCTTTTTCCCTGTCTTCATCCAATTTATCGATGATTGCACGCTGAACAGCCCTCTTCAACGGAATAGCCACCGATAGGTCTGCCGCATCCAACAAGGCACGTACGGAAGCAGCTTCTTCAGACAAAGTGCCCTGTCTGGTAGCTTGAATTAAATCCTTTGATAGCGCGATAAAGAACTCAATATGTTCTGAATCGCTAATGAGGCTTTGCTCTTTCAGCACATTGCGGAGGGTTTCCCCTTCAATATAAGGGACATCAATGACGATAAACCGGTTTTTCAATGCCTCGTTAAGCGGTGTCGTGCCGATGTAGCCTTCATTGACAGCGGCGATTACCCCAAATCCTTCTTTCGCTTTCACGGTTTCTGAAGTAAATGGGTTGGTCAGGCTTTTGCGGTAATCTAGGACGCTGTTCAAAATCGGCAGCGTTTCCGGTTTGGCCATATTGATTTCATCGATGTAGAGGAATTCCCCCTTTTCCATCGCTTGCACTACAGGACCAGGTACAAAAACGATCTCTTGTTCGTGATTGCTGTTATATTGCAGCGTCTTAAATCCGAGCAGGCTTTCGGCATCCAGATCGACAGAGCAGTTTATCATATGCATCGGGTTTTGGAACAAGCCGGACAACGTTTCAGCAAATGTCGTCTTTCCGCTCCCGGTAGGCCCCTTCAATAAAATATTTTTCCCCTGCGCCAAAGCAACAGCAGCATCCTCGATCATAGCCTGATCAGGCGCCATATAGACTTTTTCCTCTGGAATTGTCTTTGTATGCTGTTTTTTCTTTTTATCAATCAGTTGTTGGATACCCGCAGGCAAAGTCTCATATATATTCATGTACCATTCTCCTTTTGAATACGTTCGCATCTGCCTGTCTATACAGGCAACATAATTTTTATCATATAATAAATAAGTGAGAAAGTGGAACATTAGGCTCACTCGAACAAAATAAAAATCATCCGATTTCTCCTCTTGATAAGCAAAAAGAGCGAATGCACCGATTCGCTCCTCCCGCTCCTATTCCATTATTATTTTCTATTCACCATCTGCTGGTAAGCCGCGATTTCTTCCGGAAAATCGACGCGGCTGCCGACTTTGTACCCGTCTGGTTGGTATTCCATTTCCACCTTATACTCATAGGTGGCATTGCCGATCAAATCAATGGTGTATTGGTCTTCCTGCTGGTGGACGGCGCATTTCACTTTTCCTCCCGGATTGTAGACCGTCAATTCCTCACCGAATGAAGCCAGCCCCTGTAGACAGGCAACCAAGCTGGAAGCACTCATCGCCGTTCCGCAGGCGTTGGTGAAGCCTACTCCCCGTTCAAATGTCCGGACGAATATTTCTTGTGGGCGCAGCGCTTCAACAAAACTCACATTCACCCCATCAGGAAAATAAGGGTTTTCCCCATTCCAATAGGCAGCCAGCTTTTGCTGTTCATCCTTTTTGGCATCAGCATCGTCAACAATCGCAATAAAATGCGGATTTGGAACCGCTATTGCCGTAAATGGCAAGTCGCTGCAGTCTGCCAATGTTTGATTAATGAACGTTTCATTCGGCGCCTTCATCGGCAGATCAGCCGTCCGGAAAGAGACAGGCGAAATTTCGACCTTGTACGTTTCGACCCCTTCGCTTAAAGGTTCCATTTCTTCTACTTCAAGCACGGCTTTCATCGTTTCAATGCGAAGTTTTTTCATGCCTAGTTTCTCGCACGCGTATCGCGCCACGCAGCGCAAGCCATTTCCGCACATCGAAGCTTCTGAACCATCGGAATTAAAGACACGCATTCTTCCATCGGCAATCTTGCTATCCTGGAAGAAAAGGATGCCGTCCGCCCCAAGTCCTTCACTGCGGTCGCATAAACGGACCGCCATCTCAGCCCGCTCGGCGTCGCTATAATTTAAAGAATCCGTATACTCATCAATCAGCAAGAAATCATTGCCCGACCCATGGCATTTAAGTGCCGTTAATTTCATCTGTATTCCTCCACTTCACTAAATCAACTATTTGTGTTTATAGCTATTACTTTATATAATTCTAGCAAATAATACTACAAGGTGATTCTATTTTGAAGGTAAAAAGAGAATGGAAAGGTTTCACATATATCTTCGACTTCTTTGTGGAAGATGCCGTCACCCTTGACGATGAGCTTCAATCCAAGGAAGCCGTAGTCGTGACAAAAGTCATGTCAGCGCAAAAAGAAATATTATGGGAAGGCAATATATCCGTAAAATGGAATTCAGTCGGTATATGGCCCAATCCAAAAGATCTAGCAGCCGTTACTGTCCCCCAATCGGCCCAGCGCATGCTGCTGATTGAGCTGCGCCGCTATATCAAGCCTAACCGAAATTTTGTGTAAGCGAAAAAAACTCCTGCGCCTTTGTGCACAGGAGTTTTTTTCTTTATGCCTCGTATCCGCTTGTTACAAGCTCAAGCTTTCCTGTTTCCGGCGAAATGACCAGTCCATGAATGGCCACATCAGCTGGAATCAATGGATGATTACGGATAATATCCACAGAGTTGGCCACGCTGTCTTTAACATTATCAAAGCCTCTTAGCCAATCTTTGATGTTAATGCCGGAACGCTCAAGGGTAGATAATGTGCCGGGATCAATATGGCGATCCTTCATCTTGGCGACAACCCGATCGCCATCCACCGAAGACATGCCGCAATCATGATGGCCAATGACAAAGACTTCATCTGCATTCAATTCATAAATGGCGACCAAAATGCTTCTCATTACGCTGCCGAAGGGGTGTGAGACAATTGCGCCAGCTGTTTTTATAATTTTAACATCGCCATTTTTGATATTCATCGCTTTAGGAAGCAACTCTACTAGTCTAGTGTCCATGCAGCTGAGAATGACCATCCGCTTATCCGGAAATTTATCCGTCTGGAACGTTTCATATTCTTTATTATGTACAAATTCTTCATTAAACGACAAGATTTCATCCAATGCTTTCAATGTGATCCCTCTTTTTCTTTTTACAGAATAGTATAACAGAATTAGAAATCATAATCCCGCCAGAAGCCTCAAGCATTAATGGTTATAGTTTCGCAAAAGCCGGATGCACAAACCATATACAGCCATTCTTTCCCCCTCGGTCGCCTGATCCGAAAAAGACAGAATAGGCGTATTCAATTCTTTGAACCGTTTTGCCCACTCAACCGGCATCCATCCTTTCTGAAACGTTGCCACGTCTTTTTTGCTGCCGCTGTAGGGGATGGAAAATTGCTGCAGGAAACCGCCTATATCCACATCCATGACAGCTGTATGGTCTGGCGTCATGATCACACCCTTGTAGCGGAGCAGGGATTTGGCACGCTCTTCTTTATATGTATACAGATGGACGCCATCTCCGCTCTCAATCGTCCATTCATCGCTGAGCCATTTATGATTGCGGAATCGGCCAAGAATCTTTTGCTCTTGATTCGACAATACATAGGTTGCAGGCATTAAGGCAGACATGCTCCCTGGAATAAGCCATTTATACCAGACATTTTTTTCTTCCGATAATTCACCCACCATTAAACCTTCGCTATTGAAAAGCAATACTCTGATCGCTGGAGCTGGCATGAACAATAACAATACATTCCTTTCTGCCAATGGGCCGTTCTGGCTTGTGCGGATCGTATCGGGTACATGGCGGAACCTGTCCATATTGAGACGAAAGAGGAAAAAGAAAAGGATGGATAATAAAAGAAAAGGGATGACTGTCGTCCAGATGTATTGCTTTTGGAAAAAATAATAATTGACAAAGAAAAGGCCGATGCTGAGCAAAAGGGAAAACAACGCCATATTAAGGGACTGGGAGGCTGTCTGTTTATAATAGTCTTTAATTTGAATTACCATCACCCTGTTTCAGCTGCTTCCGGAATCTTGCTTGTGGATGGGACAGAATAAAATTCGCCGGAATGAGCAATTACAAAACAATCCTTGATGTTCATGTTCACACCAAGGATTGTTTTCTTCTATTTTACAATATACGGAAAATAAATGGAAATCTATATTCTTCTCCGTTATACGCTTTAAACGCGCCAATAATGGTAAAAATAAAGGCAGCTATTCCGATAATCGGCAAAATAAGAAATCCGATCAGCACAATTGTAAGCAAAGAAGCAACAATCATATACACCGTATAGGAAATCAAAAAATTCAAATATTCACGGCCGTGATAATCAATAAATGCTGACTTGTCTTTTTGCAGCAGCCAAATCAACAATGGACCGATAAATACAGTGAAAAAACTGATGATATAAATCAATGCCGCTAATAGCCTATCATCGCGGGAAACCATCTTAGGCAACTCCTTTCGTAAAAAACGGCTCATTCTATACTATTATTATACGAAAGAAACGGCTTTTTGTATTCACTTTATTCATTCTAAACGGTCACTAGATTCCGCTTTAACTCATCACCTAAGAAAGTCCCCACAATTTAAATGGATGATTAAGCAATCGTCTAAATCTGATTGGTTCGCCTAAACAATGAAATTACCGCCTTTATTATTATTCCGCTTTCGTTAAACGAAAGTAAAGATTCCTAAGCACATGTGTCCGGTAATGCTGAAGTTTCTTCAGTTCCACCGGATGATTTTTAATCCCACGCTCTCTCAACTGTGCCACATACCATCCTTTTGAATGCTTGTACGCCATTTCCAACCCCTCCATTGGCCTTTTTGTTCTTGACCTATTTATATGCGGTAAAATGGCCAATATGCCAAAACGGCTCTTCTTTTCACACCGAAAAAAGGGCTTATATGATATAATTTTTTGATGTTATATATTTCGGAGGAAAGTGAATGAATACAACAGAAACACTCAAAGAAAAATTGAAACTTTTTCTCAAAATCATGCTTCCTGTTCTCGTCACACAACTGGGCATGTTTTCGATGACATTTGCCGATACAGTCATGTCCGGCAATTATTCAGCAGACGACCTTGCCGGCGTCGCCATCGGCAGCAGCATCTGGGTGCCGATCAATACAGGATTGAGCGGGATCCTGCTTGCAATCACTCCCATCGTTTCACAATTGGTGGGAGCCAAAAAGAAAGGAGAAGTTCCGGCCGCAGTCATACAGGGTTCTTACCTGGCACTTATCATTTCCATATTGGTCCTTATGGCAGGTTTCTTTTCCTTAAATCCCCTCCTGAATAATATGCAATTAGAGCCCTATGTGAGGGGAGTGGCACACGATTATCTGCTGGCGCTTGCATGGGGGATTATTCCATTGTTCCTATACAGCGTCCTACGTGCCTATATGGATGCGCTTGGCCAAACAAGAGTATCGATGTTCATCACTTTGATCGCTTTACCTATAAATGTGGCTCTTAATTTTCTATTCATCTATGGTAAATGGAATTTCCCTGAATTGGGCGGCGTAGGTTCAGGAGTGGCATCGGCCATCACATACTGGGTCATTTTGGCGATTTCTATCCTTGTAGTCATCAAGGTCCATCCTTTTAAAACATATGGACTCTTTTCCAGAATGGTACAAATATCGCCGCGTGAAATTAAGCTTATCTTAACCATCGGCATACCGATCGGTTTATCGATTTTCTTTGAAACAAGTATTTTCTCAGCAGTGACACTGCTGATGAGCAGCTTCGATACCATTACGATTGCTTCCCATCAGACAGCCATGAACTTCTCTTCTTTCCTTTACATGGTTCCTTTAAGCATCTCAATGGCCATGACGATTGTTGTCGGCTTTGAAGTCGGAGGCAAACGCTATAGGGACGCTAAGCAGTACAGCAGAATCGGGACATCATTAGCAGTTTCCATGGCTTTATTATTCGGAATCATCCTCTTCTTCTTCCGGACAGAGATAGCGGGAATCTACAGTAAAGATCCTGAAGTGATTTCTTTGGCGTCCAGCTTCCTGATCTACGCATTGTTTTTCCAGCTATCGGATGCCATCATGGCTCCCATCCAAGGAGCGCTGCGCGGATATAAGGATGTTAATATCACGTTTATTATGTCGTTGGTCTCTTTTTGGATTATTGGTCTGCCAACCGGCTATTCACTCGCGAACTTTACATCGCTGGGCGCATACGGCTACTGGATTGGCTTGATTATCGGCCTTGCTGTAGGCGCTTTGTCGCTGGCTTCTAGGCTCTTTTATGTACAAACGAAAAAATTTCCGCAAAATAAGCCTGCCTGATTCATAGATAAAGCCCCTTCTTCATATATTGCTATCATGAAGGAGGGGCTTTATATGTCAGACAATCCAAAACAAGGGTTTGACTGGAATATGCTCGGCAATGAAACGCAGAACCTTCTTGGCCAGGACTTTTGGAAGGATTTCGAGCATATATTCCCGAAGAAACACCCACCGGTCGATATTGTTGAAACAGCTACACATGGTTTCATTTACATAGACATGCCCGGCCTGAATGCACCAGAGGAACTGTCACTCTCCATAAACGGGCAGAGCTTGATAATTGAAGGGCAAATCAACAGGCCCTATCATCCAGAGCAGGTGAAGACACTGCTCAATGAGCGTTTTTCAGGACAGATTAAACGCTCGGTGATCGTTCCTTTCCCCATTGGCCAGCAAGAGCTTCAGGCATCTTATAAGAATGGCATTTTGGCCATCACGATTGCCAAGGGCAGCAACCACTATCCCATCTCCTATACCTTCCCGGCCGAATAGCCGGGATTTTTTTATCTTATTCTAGCTGGCGCTAAGCCCCCCGCTCCATTTGACGTTCTCCTTTTCATAAACGCCATGGCACATAGGCTAACATATGCATATAGTAAATAAAACCGGCTTTTTTGTATTGAGGGGGACTTCTCATGAACCCATGGAATGTTCTGTTTCCATTTCAAAAATATATGAAAAACTTCTCAGGCATGCCACAAACAAAAGATATGGAATCCTTTATAAAAAATATGTTCAACGAGTGGCAAAAACAACAGAATCCTGAACAAGCTTCCTCCCCATATACAATCAGCAACCCATTTTTTGAACACTTCAAGCAAAAGGAAGCAGCAGATTCTCCTACCCTTGACGCCCAAATATTTGAAACGCACCATGACGTCTATGTCCGCCTGCCCGTTAAAGATAAAGCTTCCCTGAAGGATTTGAAAATTTTCCATACGTCGAATACCTTCATCATTGAAGGATTCCCTGATAAAGACGACCGCCATGTGCTGACACTGCCTGCCATTGTCAAGAAGAAAGGCGGAAGCGCACAATACAGGGACCAGGTACTCGAAATACGGCTGCCCAAAGCAAACGACCTGCAGTATTCTGAAATCAATGTAACTGAGCTATAGCGGACGCTTAAATAAAAGGCACCTACCAGCCTGATCTGATAAGCGCCTTTTCGACGAGGCAATCCTTTCCAAACATCTAACGTTGATAAAGCCTTACCCAATAGAACCGCATCGCTTTTGGCACTCCTTTTAGGCCAAAAATGCCCTTTTCGATGAGCTGCCTCACTCGATATTGAAGGAACGCGTCCTCGATGTATTGATCTATATGCCCAAGGACTTCGCCGATCAGCCGAGCCGCCGGCATGAATGTACAGCTATCAGCCTCTTGATGCAATCGTTGAGCTGAACGAATGATAAAATCATCGAAAAAATCTTCATCCACATGGCGGATCGCCCCGTTCTCCCATATGCGAAGAACGGCATTGCTCGCCGATAACTCTTTCCATTCATCCGCATATAAGGCTCTTTCCTCTTTAATCAAGATACCCGCCTCTTGATTTGTTTGTAAATAGCCTTGATTTTTTCAGGCGATATTTCACCGGAATATAACGGCTGGTAATCCAAGTCTGGCCGATAAAAAAGTTGTTCGTACAAGACCGATGTGTTCAATAATGCAATGGGATTTGGTTTGTTTTTCAGCATATCAACCATATATCTTGAAGCCGTTTGCTCGTGCGCATTGTCGCCTGTCCAAATGATGATTGGCACTTCAGCAGGAAGCATTTCGACCATTAAGCGCTCGCGATCCATTTCCTCCAGATAGAAGTGGATATACTCATCATCTAGAATCAGATGGTTTTTAAGCCATTCATGCCTTAAGACCAGCCCTTTTTCCTCTTGCAAATGCCAAATAGGACCAATGGAAAAAAGGTCCGAAAAACCGATTATTTTTTCTTCTGTATCCAAATCCAATTCTTTTAGCGCTACACGTAAACTACCAGCCATAGACGCTCCGAATACAATATGGACTGCCTTGTCATTTGGTTGAGGAAAGGAATCCAAACTTGACTTCAGAAACTCCGCATATAATTCTTTAAGATCGGCTGCCAGCTGTGCCGGGTTGTTTGCATCCTCTGCCCTATGCATATGTATAAAAAATTGAAGCAGAAGCGATTTTGCTTCCTTTTCAGATAAATCTTTAATACGCTTTTTTAACGTATGTATCAATTAAAAAACTCCCTTTCTTTGTACGTATTTCTTGACCCTCTGGCCCCACTATTCCCGCAAGGAGTCCCGCGCCATCCGTTCATGTCCCAGACCAACGAAAAAACTTGGGGTAAAAGGATTGTTATATCCACTTTTTGGAACTTTCTAAGCTGACTACATTCTCTTTTATTTCTTCAATCATGTAAATAATTCCTTTTTTTAGACAACAAAAACCAGTATGCAATAAAAAAGGATAGCTTGCCCGCCAGTGGGGTTTGCTATCCTTTTGTAGCCAGCAGCAGGCTGGCAACTGCCTATTCATTTATTTACCGATGAACATTTGTGTCCAGTAATTGTTGTCGCTCACATGGCCGATACCGATGTGCGTATAGCTTGCATTAAGGATGTTTGCTCTATGGCCTGATGAGTTCATCCAGGCGTTTACCACTTCTTCCGGCGTACGTTGGCCTTGTGCGATATTTTCTGCTGCGCTCTTATAAGAAATGCCGAACTGCTTCATCATATCGAAAGGTGAACCGTATGTCGGGCTTGTATGGTCGAAATAGTTTTTGTCTTTCATATCCTGTGATTTAATGCGTGCTACTTTGCTCAGTTCAACATCTAGTGTCAATGGCTGCAATCCATATTTGGCACGTTCTGCATTTGTCAATTCAACGACTTGTTGTTCATAAGCACTTACTTCATAGGAAGTTGAAGGCTTTTCTTCTTGCGGTTTATTTTCTGTTTCAGGCTGGTTTTGCCCCGGGTTGTTGTCTACTGCCGGTTGATTTTGTTCCGGCTCGTTGTCTACTTCCGGTTGGTTTTGTTCCGGTGTGTTGTCTACTTCTGGTTGATTTTGTTCTGGTGTGTTATCCACTTCCGGTTGGTTTTGTTCCGGTGTGTTGTCCACTTCTGGTTGGTTTTGCTCTGGTGTGTTATCTACTTCTGGTTGGTTTTGTTCTGGTGTGTTGTCCACTTCCGGTTGGTTTTGTTCTGGTGTGTTGTCCACTTCCGGTTGGTTTTGTTCTGGTGTGTTGTCCACTTCCGGTTGGTTTTGCTCTGGTGTGTTATCTACTTCTGGTTGGTTTTGTTCTGGCTGATTAACCGGTGGAGTCGTTATGCAGTTTGTATTGAGGGTAATTACCCCGACAAATCCAAAACCATTTTTGAATGGCACTAGTTTAAAAGTCTTATTATTAACTGCTTGTTGCATGTTTTGGTATTGAGAATAATGATAAACGCCACAGTTCTCAGATTTAGAAGCTGCGAATGTACTTTGGGCGTTACCGATTCCTAAACTAAGTACGGCCGCTGCAGCCAATGATACGATTGCTTTTTTCTTCATTCGTCAATTCCTCCTGCTGTTTTGTTATTTGCAAACATATCGTATCATGGCTTTTCCGTAATAATAGAACCATATTTTAGCAGATCTCTATTCAACCAATATTTTAATGCCTCGTTTACCATATTTAGGTGACCAACAAAAAGAGAATGCCCATTTATCCGGCATTCTCTTATTCTTTCATATGATTTCCTGATTATATGAATTACAGGATATACTGGTAAAACTCTCAATCTGTTTCCAATTCTCCACTAAGAAAAATAGCTTGACAGCCTTTTAGAACATCCTATTTTATTACTTATTTTACATTTTAGTTACAATATATATATAAGGAATACAGCATTCATCTGATGCCTTGAAGTATGATGATTGCTGTTGAGATATGTGTTCCTTTCACTTGGACGCGTGTATATTTCATATATTCCTCGGAATGGACATATCCCATTCTATTTGCCCCAACTTCTTGAAAATCTGATTGTGTCGCATAATGAAACTGGTCGGGGCTGATTTCAACTTTAAAGGCGATTGAATGTTCACTTTCGTTTATAACGGCGATACTATATTTCTGGAGACGAGATACATCAAAAGTAATACTTGCTTTGCCATCCTTTTTCAATATAACACTCCGCTTAATATCGACTGTACACTTTTCTTGGCTGTTTTCAGGCCGCATATGGTCGGGGATCAATATACTCTCGACTTTTTTTAATTTTAACGACCATTGATTTGGTATTTCCTCACCTACCTCGATTTGTTGGCGAAAGGCTTCTTCGTATGCAAATTCTTCCTCTTCATATTTGCGTTGGTCCTTCCTCATATTCCCGCCTCACAATACTGAACGATATGATTACTATTATTCAAGTTTTTGTACAGTAAGAACCGTGATCCCATACTTTGGCCAACTAAAAAACGTGAAAAACCGTATCTGAACATCAAGATACGGTTTTAGTGATTCCAATCTGACTGGCGCTAAAACGCCTACTTTAACACGGAATTGAAGACAAAGAAGGTTAGTTCAACTTTATTAATGATTATTATGATGCTCCATCTTCCCCATATTTGTGGATGCGTCTTCTTTTGTTTCAGGTTCACTCGGCTCTCCTATAATGAACTCTTTTTTGGGCATGCTATGCATCCCTTCGGCAGTTACATGGGCATATATGTAATATGTACCTTGTTCGCTAAATGATTTGGTTACCGTATAGGTGCCATCCTTATTATTACGCGGATCTATTTTCTGGTGATGTTCGCTTTGGGAGCGCCAAATTTCAAACTTGATCTCATCCGTTTTCTTTACCGGTTTACCTCCATACAATACTTTTGCAGTAAACGTAACCTCTTCGTTTGAATTCACTTCGCCGGGATTAACCCGCAGCTGAACATCAAGATACGGAAGTTCGCCGGATTGCTCTTTGTTTTGATTTTTGGCAGCTGAATCTTTTGTCCCGCAAGCCGCCAAAACCAAAACAAGCAAGCAAATGCCAGCCAATATCAATCGCTTTTTCATATGATTACCCCTTTGTTTTAATGTATCTATTTGAACGAGAATATTCTCTATCCATCCCTGCTTATTGCCAGTCTTCCAGAATAGGGAAGATCAGGCTTACTTTTGTTCCTACATTAATCTGGCTTTCGATGCGCATTTCTCCATTATGTAACTGCATTAACTTTTCCACGATAGAAAGGCCGAGGCCGGTTCCCCCATTAAAACGCGACCGCGCTTTATTTACTCGGTAGAATCGCTCTGTAATGTGTTTTAGGTGTTCTTCACTGATCCCTATCCCATTATCTGCAATATCCAAGAAGCATTTTTCCTCTTTTATTGAAAGCCCTACAATAATTTTTCCGCCTTCTTTACTGTAGCGGATTGAATTTTCCACAATGTTTTGGATCACTTGCTCCAACCGTCTTTCATCCCCAAGAATGATAGCTTCAGGATCTAATTCCATTTCTAACGTTAGATTTTTATCTAAAAGAATGGTTTTATACTTTTCCAACGTATCCTCGACAAATTGGGCAAATGCGATAGGTGTCGGTTTGATGACAAATGTATTGGATTCCAGCTTTGTCAGGTCCAATAAATCCTGTACCAAATTCTGCAACTGCAAGGTCTCCCTGTCAATCAGCTTTAAATATTTGACCTGGTCATCGGGAGATGGCACAAGCCCATTCAACAGCGCCTGGGTATATCCCTTCACATAGCTGAGCGGCGTCCGTAGTTCATGTGAAATATCCGCCAGGAAGTTCCTCTTCGTTTCGTCTTCCTCTTGAATGGCAAGGCTCATTTTATTGAAGGCTTTTGCCAGACTGCCGATTTCATCCTCGCTGCTGTCATTCAGGGTGGTCGAATAATCCCCTTTGGATACTTTGATTGCCGCCTGCTCAATTTCTTTTAATGGCTTCACAATCTTATTGATGATTTTCACGCCCAGATACAGCGTAATAATCATATATAATATGCCGGCTATAAGCCATATAAAGGTGAATTCCTTGGTTAATTCCTTTATGCTTGTTAGTGGAATATAACTGTAGATAATGCCTTTTAAATCGCCATAATCAAGCAAAGGATAGATGACCGCTACAATATCACGCTGGAAACGTTCTTCAAAATCCTTTTTAAAGACTGGATTGCCATCAAGCAACACCTGTCTTTCTCTTTCGGATATGAGTGTTTTATAATTAAGGTCAAAAGGGACACAAGCCGCCAATTCCTTAGGATTATTAACGACAAAGGTTTCCCCCTGAGTTTTGCTGTTCAGCCAGCTGACGTGTTCTTTATATTCATCGGTCAAAGCCCCGCCCTGATAATCCTGGGCCAACTGCTCTGCTTGTGAATAAAGATTTTCTTTCACATAATCAACATACAGTTTTTCATAGAATAATTGTGACAAATAATAGGCAAAACCGATGCTCAATATGATAATGCAAAAAACAGTCAGCCATAATTTGTGTTGCAATGTAAACTTTCTATGCTTCATTTCCACCCTCGAATTTATAGCCTATGCCCCATACTGTCTGGATGTAATCCGCATTCTTCAGTTTCATCCGCAATGTTTTTACATGCGTGTCGACTGTTCTTAGCGATCCGCAGTAATCATTGCCCCAAATCCGCTCAAGCAGCTGTTCTCTGCTCAACACTTGATTCGCATGGTTGATTAAGAAGTTCAAAAGCTCGTATTCTTTCAGTGTCAATGAAACAGTATGTCCGGAGACTGTTACCTTTCTGGATTTTTTGTTGATGGATATTTCCCCGTATACAATCATATCTTCGTTGACTGCGTCGCTCTTCTTCCCTGATCTTCTCAATAGAGCTTCGATACGGGCAATCAATTCGCCTGGGCTGAAAGGCTTCACTACATAATCATCGCCGCCCAATTTTAAGCCCTTAACCTTATCCCACTCTTCTCCTTTGGCGCTTACAAAGATAATGGGCACTTCAGAATGCTTACGGATATTTTGGCATACCTCAAAACCGTCCTGTTCAGGCATCATGATATCAAGCAAGACAACATCCACTTGTTCCTTTTGGATGACTTCAAGCGCCTCTTGGCCATTGCTAGCCTGAATGCACTGGTAGTTAGAATTCAATAAATACATCTCTACCAGATGCCTCATATCCTCTTCATCATCGACTACTAATACTTTAATATCCAACATACTTTCACGACTCCCTTACTACAACTTGAAATGGACCTTTTCCTGTTTTGATTGTTTTTTGTATACGAATGGATTCCGAATTAAGCATATACATGCGATTATTATCATAGGATGCCACTACAATCATCTCTCGGTATGTTCCGATTTCAAATGGATTTACTCCGACCTTCAGTGCCTGAACGGACTTATCGGATGCTTCCCATTTGTAGATTGTACTATTGCCATGGCTAATAATAAATATAGAATCCTTAATTGTTAAAATTTTGACAGGCATCGTCGGCGCATTTTGTCGGGCAACCAGCTTTCCTGTTGCTAAAGAATAGATATGCACATTCTGTTCCAATTCACTGCCGGCCCCGTGTCCGCCAACCCAAAGGTTTCTTCCTCCAGGTTCAATCGCCATACCTGACGAATATTTCTCCACTCCGATTGCCGGAAAGTTTTGTAGCGTCCGGCTGTCCAAAACGGATAGTTTCGTATCATAAAAATTACTGACATATAACTTACCGTCATATTCCAGTACTGAATTAGGCTGATTGCCTACTTTTTTAGCATTGATTTCTTTGCCGTCCAACGAATAAAGGCGAATCTCATCGTGCGTTTGGTCAACCAGCACCAAACGGTTGCCTCCCTTAAGAAGAGACATATTCACGATTCCTTCCCCTGTTGGCCAAATGTCAGTCTGTTTCCCTTCGCTTAATGAAAAAATATGGATAGCGTCCATCTCTTTTCCGTAAACAGCCAAGTGATCTTGATCAGGCAGCAAACAGGCACCTGAAATCGGTTCGTAGAATTGCCAGGACATCTCTCTGCTATTCGTCTCGGCATCTACGAATGTTATACTGCTATCCTTCAGGTTCACACTTGCAATAAAAGGCATCCCCCTTGGCACTTTTTCGAAAGTATCCATAGAAACCCCACCTAACAAGCATACCGAAAGAATAACAACAAACCCCATTTTCCTCATTTTCCCACCATCCCATCTCCCTACCCCATTTTACCTGACGACTGTGAAATATGTATGTGCTGTTGATGAATTTTCATATTGTTTTTAAACAAATTCATAGAATTATTTGTACATACTTTCCCGTATAACAGAAAGAATAAAGAAAAAGCTTTTTGCCATTCGGAATCAATAACGATGAGGAGGATCGGAAAATGGCAGGGAAATATCGTTGCCCCCAATGCAAAACAAACCGAACAAGATTTAATCTGCTAGAACAAGTCCCAAAGCCGGTTAAACTTGATGCCCATACCGGCGACATTATCAAGGAATATGTGTCCGGTGAAACTGAACCTTTCCATATGGCGTACAACGGCCCGCATATCCGTGTTCAATGTGCAGCCTGCGGCTTAGTAGAAAGTGAGCAGACCTTCCAAGCATATGGGCAGCTGCCCTAAAATAAGAGAGCATATGAACCTTTTCATATGCTCTCTTATACATTCTGATGATTAAAATTCATGGACTTCCGTAACAGCTGCATTAGAGAAACCGTTAAAAAGAAAAGAAGCTATGGCTACCACAGCTCCTCGATTCGTAAGCGTTTATTTTAATTTTTCAGGATTCATTATTTTTATTGACATGACTTCTCCACAATCCATGCAAACGGTATAGACTTTTTCTGAACCAAACCCCGTTTTTTTATCTAAAGGACGAAGATTAATATAATCTGTTGCTTGTACAAACGAATCTCCATCACAATTTTTACAATTCATGTATATTTACCTCCTAAAACTTCATATGACAATATTTGCCATATCTAATTATATAAGGTAGTATTTTGTTCTGCAATTAAAAGTAAACAAGAAGTTCTAATCGAAGAAGATCAAATTGGCAAGGTTATGGAGGTGAAACCCGACCAAATGAGAGGGGAAGCTTTTACGGAAACGCTTCAAACTATTATCCGATAGGGGCCAACTATTATAAAATAAAAGGGATACCGACTTCAAAGGCTATTGCCATTAAAGACGATGGCCATTGGGTTAAGGCTGTATATGCACATAAAGCGCCTTTTCACATGATGAATCTCCTGACTAACACCTTTTTTCTAGCGGCTGTTTCTGTATTGGCATTGTTTGTCCTCGGATCCATATTCCGTGCTAAAAATGCAAAACATAAAAGATAACGACAACATATACGGCCTTATGTCATCTAATCCAGATAAAAAAATCCAGCTCGCCCGAAGGCAGCTGGATTTTTTTCCAATTAATCAGACTGCTTGGATCCATCTTCTTTATAGGTAACAACGGCGGTATCATATTTATCACTAAGTTCCCGCGCACGGTCCAACGCTTTTTCTTTTGACTCAGTAACAAAGCTTGCACGCTCAGCACCTTCCTTGATGACCTGCCAGCCATCTTCGTGCGGCTTTACTTCATAGCGTTCCTTATGCGGATTGTGCTTGGCGACGTACTCCTTTGCTTTTTCGGTCGCTATCGGAATCGCCCTGCCTTCCTCATACCCTTCATCAAGAAGTGCATTGGCAATCTCGATCGCTTTTTTTCTGACATCGGAGTCCAAATTTTTCATGCTCGGCGGATAATCGTGATTATTCCATGGCATTGTAATCCCCCCATAAAAAGTATGGTCCTTTTTTACCCTTATTTTCCGAAGCAAAACCTTTTGGCAGAACGGAAGCTTCACACCTCCATTTCTTTTTCCAAAGCATGCAATCCTTTATGAATCAAGTCTTCATCCAATCCTTGGCCGATCATGACAAGATTAAGCGGCATTTTAATCAACTCCTGCAACATGACAGGTGTTCCGTAAGAATATTGGAAAAGAAATGGGTACTGCGAATGTGTAAAACCGATATACCCTTTGATCCGGTATACGGTATCCGGCAGTGCCCGCAGCCATTTTTCAAACGATTCATACTGAATGGAGGTATTAAAGGTATAGAGCACCGTCTGTAATTGCAAATCAGCAATACTATGCTTACTGTCCCCTGTTTTCGGATCCTTCTTGATTGTCCGCTGCTGGAAATCAACCAGTGCTATCTTCCCTTCATGGGTGAATAAGCACAATGCCTCGCTATTCAACGATTGAATCTCAAAAAGGATGCTACCGCTTTGCTGCTCGCTGACCAGGTCCACTTTGTTCAGCACAATGGTATCTGCATGGGCAATCTGTTCAATCATCAGTTGTCTGATTTGCGGGGCCAGTTTATCACGGTCCGCCCACCGTGAAATATCGACCACGGTCAAAATGCCACGGTACTCCAAGGCCTCAACCAATAAAGGTGAAAGAATGCTGTCGACTACCTCAACCGGATGGGCAGCCCCTGTCGTTTCAATATAAATGGCGTCCAGGTCATTTTCTTGTGTCAACGATTGAAGCTGCGCTTCCACTTTTTCAGAGATTGTACAACAAATGCAGCCGTCAAACAATTCACGAAAAGGAACTCCTTCTTCCTCAATGATGGCCGAATCGATGGATATGCTGCCCAGTTCATTCAACAAGACAGCGATCTTGCGGCCTTCTTTCCGCTCTTGTTTCATGATATGCTGCAATAGAGTGGTCTTACCGCTCCCTAAGAATCCGCCGATTATATACACTTCTGCTTTTTTCATGACTCAACACCTCTTCCATTCTTCAAATCTGATTTATCTGCTTTTTTATACTATGTAAAATCCCCTTCTTTACTGCTTACAAAGAAGGGTTTCTAATGTGCATTATAGAGCACAGCGAGAGCGAATGGAAATATTTCACTCCTTGCTTCCTCTGAAAAAAAGCATACTATTATTCGTTGAACCCATCGGATTTCTACTAGCGCTTAATCTCCCCAATTACACTTCTTCGTCTTCCCTTCCGTGCTGAGTGGACGTTTTAGCGCCAGTTAGAATAGGCAAAAGAAAGGAATGGAGCATAGCCATGCTCCATTCCTGGTTACACTTTATTTCTTCAATGTTTGCGACAAAATCTCAACTGCTTTATTCAGCTGTGTATCATTGGATACGATTTTCTCGCGCAATTTATTCATCAAGGCAACAGTTGTATCGCCTTTCAAGATGCCGTCCTGTTTTAGATTGGCATCTTTTTGCAATTGGATGACTGCCGCCTTTGTCTGTTCGTCAAAAATGCCATCAACCGCACCTGTGTTGTATCCTAATGCTTCTAGCATCTGTTCGGCCGTTTTTGTTTCCGTCGAGCTGCTTCCCACTTTCATTTCCTGGTCAGGCGAAATAACGGTCAAGTGGGCATATGAAGGCAACTCTACTTTCACATCGGGCTGGATTCCTTTTTTATGGATCCAGTTGCCGTCCGGCGTCAGCCATTTAGCTGTCGTAAATTTGATATTGCTCTTGTCTTTAAACTCCTTGGCGGTCTGTACCGTGCCTTTACCAAACGTTTTTTCGCCGACCAATTTGATGCCGGCCGATTCGCTCATCGCCGCTGCAACAATTTCGGATGCGCTGGCGCTTCCTGAATCCACAAGAACGACGACAGGGAAGTTATTTTCACCCTTGTTGTCTGACTTGAAAGCCTGTTTGTTTCCCGCTCTGTCCTCAACCTGCAGGACGACTTTATTATTGGGCACAAACATGCTGGCGATCTTAACGGCCTCCTGCATGATTCCTCCCGGATTGCCGCGCAGGTCCAAGACAAGGCCTTTCATTCCTTTTTCTTTCATTTCTTTCATGCCCTTAGCCAGCTCAGTCGATGTATTTTCCGAGAAGCTGGTCACTTGGATGTGGGCAATATCGTCTTTCAGCATTTCGCTGTAGACTGTCTCGATCGGGATGGTGTCTCGGGTCAGCGTAACCTTGAAAGGGTCACTGTTGCCGCGCTTGATCATAAGGGTTACCTTTGATCCTTTCTTCCCACGGATCTTCGAGACAGCTTCAGATGAGCTCACGCCTTGCAATGCCTTTCCGTCAACGCTGACAATGATGTCATGCGCCTTCAGGCCTGCTTTTTCAGCAGGAGAGCCTTTAATCGGCGAAACGATGCTGATTTGTCCGTTCTGTTCCTGGATTTCCGCACCAATCCCTTCAAAGGAGGCGGAAATTTGCTCGTTGAAGCTGGATGCTTCTTTTTCATTCATATAGTCGGAGTAAGGATCATCAAGTGCTTCCATCATGCCGTTGATTGCACCGTTGACAAGTGTTTGGTCTTTAACATCCGTGTAGTATTCATTCTTGATTGTATCGTATGTAGCATACAATTTGTTGAACTCGCTTCGATCATTGCTTGTCACTGTCGGCTGGACCTTCTTATCTCCGAACGTCAAGGCGATTGTCGTAACCGCTGCTGTGACGAAGATGATAAAAAACACGCCCATTATAAAGTGAAATTTCTTAAACTTTATATACTTATTCGATTGGCCCTCGTCGGGACGTTTGTTCTCATTATCCATCTTTTCACCACTTTCGCCATCGTGCTTTCTGAACATTATTTTGCTTCATGCGCTCGTTCAAAAAACTCTTCCAATGTGAGATTATTTTCATAGATGATTGTAGCATACTTTTTGCCTACATACCGAAAATGCCATGGTTCATATTCGTATTGTGTGATCGTTTCTTTCCCTTTTGGATAACGCAGGATAAAACCATATTTATGCGCATTGTCGGCAAGCCATTTGCCTTCTGCTGTATTTTCGAACTCCTGCACAACGTCAAGGTTCACTGAATGCGCGGAAATGTCCATCGTTAAACCAGTCTGATGTTCGCTCTCCCCTGGTACAGCCACCAATTTCTTTGCTTCTTCGATGCCCTTTTTGGCCGCATCATTATTGAAAACAGCTTCTTGTCTGACATAGGATCGATATCCCGAAACGGCAAACAACTCAATGTTTTCCTGTTTGGCCGCATTGAACATATCAGCCAATGCTTCTGCCGCTTCTTTTCTCATCAATGCTTTTTCTATTTGGGCATCCCCAAAGGAGTAGCTTACATTGGCACGGACCAGATCACGGGGAATGTAGCTTTCCGGCAATGCGTACGTTTTATTGACAAGCGCATACATATTATCCGGATTCTGGATGATTTTCTTGCCGCCGATCTCCTTAATCACATTGAAGGCGGAATCGGGTATAGAAAACTCATTGGAAGTCTGCTTGTCCACTTTTTCCTCCTTAGTGGCTTTCTTCTCAGGATGTGATTGATTCTCATCGCCAGATACATTGAATTGCGATTGGCAGCCGCTTAACAGTAATACTGCAGCGAATGCAGTTGCTAGATGCTTTTTCTTCATGTTCACCCTCACCTTTATCCTTCATTTGCCAAATTGAATGGAAAAGAGAATGCACAGGGGCACCTCCATTATTCTGTAATGAATTGAAAGTGACCGGTACATTCTCATCTGAAATTGCTTATTTTCCTTTGATTGCTGCTTCAAGCGCCACTTCGATCATATCGTTGAATGTTGTTTGTCTTTCCTGTGCTGTCGTTTCTTCTCCAGTCAACAAATGATCGCTTACAGTCAACACTGAAAGCGCATTTCTGCCGAATTTAGCAGCAAGCGTATAAAGAGCTGAAGACTCCATTTCAATCGCAAGAATTTGGTATTGTGCCCATTTTTCATGTTCCGCATTGTCATTATAGAATTGGTCGGCAGTAAAGATATTGCCCACCTTCATATCTAGACCTTTTTCAATACCTGCATCATATGCTTTCTTAAGCAGGTCAAAACTAGCAGTTGGAGCATAATCCACTGTACCAAATGTAGCGCGGTTCATTTTGCTGTCCGTAGATGCCGCCATACCCAGGATTACATCTCTTACCTTCACATCTTTTTGGATAGCGCCGCAAGTACCTACACGGATCAAATTCTTTACATCATAACTTTGGATTAACTCATTCACATAGATGGAGATAGAAGGAACACCCATGCCTGTCCCTTGAACAGAGATTTTGTGCCCTTTATATGTACCTGTAAACCCATACATGCCTCTGACTTCATTATAGCAAACTGGGTTTTCCAAGAAAGTTTCAGCTATATATTTTGCGCGTAGAGGATCTCCCGGCAGTAGAATAGTATCTGCAATCTCTCCCGCTTTAGCCCCAATATGTACACTCATTAAAAATTCCTCCTAAAAAAACGTTTTCCAAACACCACTATACCATAGTTTTTTTAAGTAGTTAAATGGTAAGATGTCTGACCGTATCATTTTAGCCGCCACCGACAGAATACCATTATATCATTATCCGTTACTTATACAATAAAACGGCGGCATTATTGCCGCCGTTTTGCTATCTATTCTTCCATCTCTTCGTCAATGATACATTTATCAAGCAAATATTCAAAAGTGATATCGGCAATTTCTTCGAGTTCTTCTATAGTTGGCGCATAACCACGCTTGGTTAATTCTTCGAAGAAATAATCGGCTATCTCTTCGGTATCGATTACGACCTCAATCTCTCTCAAAAAAACCGCCCCCTTTAATATACCTTTATGCCATATAAATCCTTGATAGTACCGAAATACAGAAACAAAAATCGGCTGTTTTTAAGGCTGTGGAGGAGCCGCACTCATTATTTGGAGTTTTTATCGATCGGCTTACGGCTATGCGAGGAAAGATTCTTTAATTTGAGGAGAGTAAGCAGCATGACCTTTTTGTATTCTTCATCCCGGAATGTTTGGTACAAAGCGGCATAATCATTGTAAAGATCAAGCAATTGATCAATCACAAGTTTCTGTTCCTGCAGCTCTTGCAATGTGCGCACCTCAGCTTTCAGCGCCGCCTCTTGCTTTTTCATTTCTTTGGCCGGCTTTGTCTTTTTCAAAGGATACATCAAGCCCAAATCCTGAAAGTGGGCATCCGCACTTTCAGCATCCGCTATAAGTATTAATTCATCTTCATGGGCTTCGAGCCATTCCCCATCCGATAAGCGGGAAAGCTCATAAACGACATCTTCCCATGCGTTTTCTTTGTATCTCCAAATCTCCGTACGAAAACCGATCACTTTGAAATACTCTTCCTCATATCCGTCCACCTGGACAAGATCACCGAAAAAGAACCGATATTCAATATTGATTTCCTCTTTATCCTGTACCAGATTTCCGTCGTATTCCTCCACCGAAACGAGGAGAGGCTCCAAGTACAATCCTTCGCTGTAATTCACTTCATATACGAAGGACCCCTCTATGAATTTAACATCTGTTACCTTGCCAACAGTGCCGTACATCGTAATGACAACCGTATCACCAACTTTATACCTTGCTTTCTTTTTGTTCCCCATGCAGGACATCCCCCAAAGCTGATACTGTATTTACGAATAGTATATGCACAATTTGAAGGCAGGTTATTGATATTGTGGGTAATAGGCAAAGGCGATTGTCTCAAAAATCTAGAAATCCCTGCCTTAACGAATCATATTATTTGTATACTTCTCCCAAGCTTCATCAAACACGCTCATGCTCGAAAGGTAATGGCCATTCAGTTCTAGATAAGAACTGATTTCGTCATAATCCTTCGATTGCTTCGGGAATGTATGGTCATTAAACGCGTCATTTGCAAACTTCGTGATATCATCAATCAATTTAGGCTGCCGATACGTCTGCAGGAATTGATAAAATGTTTTCATGTTTCCTCTCCTTCCTACGTCATTCGATTGTTTTATAATATAGCGGATGTAAGACGTACGTCCAGTATGAGTTTCCAAAACAAAAATAAAACCGGCCGGATTACCGGACGGTTCGTTTAGAGCGCTCTATTTCCTGTCGGCATGAAGATACCGTTCTGTGTATGCCCTGATGGATGTATCCGTATGCCTATCTAGCTTCCAAAATCGTTGGTTTCTCCCACATTCAGTGCAATTGGCAAGTGCCCCTCACCAACGCCCTGCTTTCCCCATCTCTACGATTGCCCAGATGACATTGAACATCAGCAAAGCAATCGTAAAAGGTACAGCGAACAACCAGTTTCGCCCATATTTTTCTTTAATCACACCTGTATAATAGCCGCACATGAACAATGCAAACATGGCAGCTACCATCATAATGGTTATAGCCAAATACACTCAAATCTCCCCCTTGTCGAACAATCCCCTCATCCCTATTGTATAGAAAAGTAGATATTCAACCGGCAGAGAAACTTGAAATATTTGTGAAAAATGGTTTTTGTTTCAGTTTCTTACGTAAAATCAAAATAATTTTTCTTCAACAGTTTCGGTTGCTCCATTAGCTCCTTGTAGGACAGGGTGTTGGCAAGAATAGAGGTATTAATGATAAACAAATGATTTTCGATGCCTTTAATGGTTTCATGATCTTGGTAGGTGCAAGAGCAGGACGGACAATGGCGGGACGGCACTTCTTTAATCTCGATTGCACGGGACCCGTCTGGCAATTCCCAATAGACTGTATCTTCTGTTTCCGTTACAGGCGTTTCTTCGCACCACATGCATAATTCCTCCATATTCAGGCCTCCTCTTCCGCTGTCACCGGTGCATTGCTTACTTTCGCTTTCAGTTGATCGGTGAACTTCTTATTGCGGATGTTATCTCTCCGTTCCCGTTTGTCTTTTATGGTCGCATGGTCGGGGTTTTCGCCATAGTCTTCTCTTTTCTTATATCTTTCAAGATTCCTAGGGACAAGATTGAAGCCAGCATCATGCAGAAGTCCGGCCACTCCGGTTGAAGGCTGGAGCGGTGTGCGTTCGGCATACACTTTATTGAAATAGTCGTCAGCCAATCCAGGCACATAAGATTCCGGCTCTGGGTAGGTTGTAATCACTCCCTCAAAGTTACGGAGAACCGTCTTTTCCGGCGATTGCGACAAGAGATAATTCGGCTGAAGGGCAATTTTCCCTCCACCTCCAGGGGCATCGACGACAAATGTCGGGCAAGCATAGCCGGAGGTATGGCCGCGCAATCCTTCAATAATTTCTAGCCCTTTTGAGATAGGCGCCCGGAAATGGGAAATACCCTCTGAAAGATCGCATTGATAAATATAATACGGACGTACGCGGATCATGACAAGATCGTGGACCAGCTGCTTCATGATTGGAACGCTGTCGTTAATCCCTGCAAGGATGACTGATTGATTCCCCACAGGGACGCCGGCATCCACCAACATTTCACATGCTTTCTTGGATTCTTCCGTTATTTCAATACTGGTATTGAAATGGGTATTCAGCCAGACGGGATGGTATTTTTTCAGGATATTGCATAAATTTTCGGTTATGCGCTGCGGGAATACGACAGGAGCCCTGGTTCCAATCCGGATAATCTCAAGATGAGGGATACTTCGGAGGTTCTTCAACGTATATTCTAAGATCGTATCATTAATCAACAGTCCGTCTCCTCCGGAAATGAGCACATCCCTTACTTCTGGTGTACGGCGGATGTAGGCAATCATGTCGTCGATCTGTTTCTTCGGCACGCCCATCCCGATTTGGCCGGAGAAGCGGCGCCGCGTACAATAACGGCAATACATCGAGCACTGATTCGTCACCAGGAACAATACCCGGTCAGGATAGCGATGCGTCAAACCAGGAACCGGCGAATCTTCATCTTCATGGAGCGGGTCCTCGAGGTCGTATTTCGTTTTATAGATTTCCTTTCCAATCGGGACAGACTGCATTCTGATCGGGCAGCGTGGGTCATCTGGATCCATCAGCCAGGCGTAGTAGGGGGTAATATTCAAGGGAATCGTTTTCGTCGAGATAAAAACGCCTTCTTCTTCTTCAGGCGTTAAATTCACTACCTTTTTCAAGTCATCCAACGTCCGTATTGTATGCGTTAATTGCCAAAGCCAATCATTCCATTGTTCTTCAGTAACATCCTTCCACAGCTCAATGTCTTTCCAATGTCTTTTAGGTTTATATAATAGTTGGTTCATAATTCTAGCCTCCCTGCACTTTGTAATATTACTATGCAAGTGCCGTTCCAAATTCCATTGATGCCGGCAATTTCCCTATCATTCTTCCAATCTTTTCAGCTTATATTGCAGCGTCTGGCGCGGGATCTGCAGCATCCGGGCCGCCTTTTGCACATTCCCTCCGGCCTGGCTGATCGCCGATTTGATTAATTCCTGTTCCTTCTCTTTCAATGCCTCGCGCAGGGACGGCAGCGTTTCGCTTTTACAAGCTGCCTGATTATTATTGAGCGCCGGCGGAAGGTCGCCACAGTCCAGCAGCGCCGCTTCGCTTTGGTTCATCATATATTCCAGGCAATGTTTCAATTCACGGATGTTACCCGGCCAATCGTGCGCTTCCATTCTTTTTTCCAATTCTGCAGTCATGCCGGCAACCTCCATTCCTAGTATCTCATTGAAATAATCGATGAAATACCGGCACAGCAAAAGGACATCCCCTTTTCTTTCCCTTAAAGGAGGGAGGCGAAAACTGAGCACATTCAAACGGTAGAAAAGATCCGGCCGGATGATTTTTTCTTGGAGCGCGACGGTTGGCGGCATATTCATAGCAGCAATCACTCTTACATCCACCTTAACGGAGCTTGTCCCGCCTATTCGCCTGATCATCCCGTCCTCCAAAACACGCAGCAATTTGGCCTGCACGCCCAAACTCATTGATTGGATTTCGTCCAGAAATAAGGTGCCGCGATCGGCAAGCTCAAATAGCCCTGGCCTGTCAACGGCTCCTGTATAGCTTCCTTTTGTGGTGCCGAATAAAAGACTCTCAAGCAGAGATTCAGGAAGGGCCGCACAATTTTGGGCAATAAAGGGGCCGTTTTCCCTGCCGGAAGCCTGATGGATGCCTTGAACGAACAGCTCTTTGCCTGTGCCGCTCTCGCCGTATACGAGCACAGATGAAGAAGAACGCGCAGCTTTACGGGCACGCTCAACTTCATTTAACATCCTTGGATGATTGCTCTTGATATCACTGAATCGATATACGGTACCTTTGCCGGCCGTCCTCTTCTTCGGCCTCCTGCTTCTATTCTCTGAATCAAGCAATCTCTCCGAAAGCTCCCTGATCCTCGAAAAATCCTTTGCCACCTCTACGGCTGCAATCAGCACTCCGTCAGCGATAATCGGCAATGTTGTATTAATGGTATCAATTTTCCTGCCGTGAAGATTGACATAAGATTGGCTGAGTTGCCGGACCGGCTTACCGGTTTTAATCACCTGCAATAAAGTACTTGTTTTAGACGTCAGCGAGGGAAATGCTTCTAGAATATGCTTTCCCATCACTTCCTTCACTTCCATCCCATCCAAAAAGGAGGCAAACTTGTTATATACGATCGTTCTTCCTTGAAGGTCGACCGCATGAATCCCTTCATCAATCGAATCCAATAAATAATGAAAGCTTTTTAACGTCATTTCATCCATCACAGTCTCTTTTTCACATCCTTTAACCGATCCATACCTCTATGTATATGGAGAAGCGCCGGATTCTTGCCATTTTTCTGCCCAAAATTGGGCATCAGAGCTGCTTGCACCACATATTCATATCTTCCATGTCATCGAAGATATAGCAATTATTCGCCAGGCGGCCCGTATAGGCATAACCAAGACGGTCAAAAGCAGCATTCATACCGAAAGATTTAGCGCGGGCAATCGAATACAGGCAATGTATAGCACGCTGGCGCAATTCAGTTTCCATAAGACGTATAAGCTTTTGCATCAATCCGAATTGCCGGTATTCAGGTTTCGTGGCACAATCTGTGATTTCTGCATTCCGCCTTTCTTTGTCTATTTCCCCGCAAACAGCGCTGATCAGAGAGTCGCTATCTTGAAAAGCAAGGAAAACACTTCCCTTCTCCATACAGGATACAATATAGGCAGGATCGTCCATCGGAACCGGATAGACATTGAACACGCTTTGATATAAAGAAGCCAACGCCTCTGCATGTTCTTCCGTGCACAGCACAAGCGGATAGCTCTCCTTTGGATCCTTTTTTTCCCCTTTATGAAGGCGGACACGCAGCATCAGCTCATCTTCTTCTGCCCAACCAGCGCTGTTCCTGCGATCCGAAGAATAATAACAGGAAAAGAAATAAGCATCGCTCCCCCCGAAAAACCCCTTCACCATCGCCTCTAAAACATAGCCTCTGGCAAGCAAATCGGCACACTGCTCTCTCCTTGCCTTGAAGATCAACTTACTGAAGCCATGATGAAGCATCTTTTCATGGCACAAATCCAAAATCTGGCCAATACAGCCATAATAATCATCCACGCGAATGCGCTCATTGAATGGATCGACCGTATAGGACACGGAATAGTCTTTTGTATGTTTTTCCTCTGTATAGGCTAAATCCTTCATTCATCAAACAACTCCTTTTTCGTTGCATGGACGTTCGATGCCGCACCAATCCATGATGGTCAAAGCGATAATTTCAGCGGCGTCCAGGATATCGTCGATCACAATGTACTCATTGCTGTCATGTGCCTTTTCTGTGATCCCTGGCCCGAATACGAGGACAGGCGTGTCGCCAAAGGCCGATAGGATTCCGCCGTCCGTCCCCCATGGTGATGCTTCCACCACCGGCTCTTCTTTCATAACTTCACGGTAGTTCTGCTTTAGCAATGAAAGCAGCGGGTGACTTGCGTCCATTTTGCTGGGAAGCCATCTGGCCCCGAACCATTCCAATTCGACCGGCTTTTCGGAAAACCAGCTATGCTTGCTGTTCAGGTCCTGAATGCTGTCTTCCATCTGTTTCATTGCTTCCTCGACCGTTTCATATGGCGAAACGCCAAAGCGGCCCTCCAATACGGCCAGGTCAGGCACGGAAGATGGCCAGTTGCCGCTCTTGCAGACTCCTATATTAATAGGCACTGGGATTTCGACTCCCTGATAGAGTGTTTCGTTTTTGAGCGTTTTATTGCGCTCATTTTCCAAGCCTTTCAAATGCTCCATGACCGGATGCGCGAGCTCGATTGCATTGACGCCTTCATATCTCGTTCCCCCGTGTGCCGATTTGCCCCGTATGTATAGCCGGAACCATAATGACCCTTGCTGATAAGGAAACAACTTCATGGAAGTAGGCTCCGGGATGATGGCTCCATCGGCTTTATATTCTTTCAGGACTGCCGCAAGCGTTCCTGCTCCTCCGCTTTCTTCCTCTATGACACTCTGGAAGATCAAGTCTCCCTGCAAACGGATATCATTGACGAAAATAGCCTCCATTGCCAGAAGAAGAGCCACATTCCCCCCCTTCATATCAGTGGTGCCTCTACCATAAATTTTCCCGTCCATTTCTTTTCCGCTATATGGATGGTCATCCCAATCAGAACGGCTTCCTTCCGGGACAACGTCAATATGGCCGTTCAAAATCAGGGATTTTCCTTTCCCGCTTCCCCTTTTCACCGCCACCAGATTAGGGTTTCCTGCAAACTCTTCGCGGTCGCAATGAAAACCCTCATGCTTCTTCAGTTGCGGATTTTCATCCAGGTCCCATAGGTCGATCTCCAATCCCAGCTGCCGGCATTTTTCCACGACAATTGCCTGAGCCTTCTCTTCCCTGCCTCTGGTTGAAGGCTGCTGGACCAATTTTTTCAGCAGCCAGACTATTTCTTCCTTTTGGCTGCGGATATATCCGATAACCCGCTTTTTCTCATTCATACTAGTTTCCTCCTTTAAAGAATGCTCAAATCATCTGAAATAATGACAGGCGCAGCGATGGTATCCAACACGTCCGCTAAACAATATGGCGTAAAGATCTCCCGCAATACCAATCCTTCTTTTTCAATCGTCATGACCGCTTTTTCCGTAATGATCATGTGTACGCACTTGGGAGCGGTCAGAGGCAGCGAACAGTTGGCCACTATTTTAGGCCGGCCTTGCCCATCACAATGGTTCATCGTCACGATCACTTTTTTTGCGCCGGAGGCCAGTTCCATCGCTCCTCCCATGCCAGGCACGCGCTTTCCCGGCACAATCCAATTGGCAAGATCGCCTGAACTGCTTACTTGCAGGGCCCCCAAAATGGACAGATCGATTTTTCCGCTGCGGATCATGCCAAACGCTTCGCAGCTGTCAAAATAGCAACCGCCTGGTCGCAATGTGACCGGAAATCCACCGGCATTGCACAGATTCTCATCTTCCTCATCTGCGTGCGGAGAATCAGAGATTCCGAGAATGCCATTTTCACTCTGAAAATAGACCAATTCCTTGTCCATCACAAAATCAGGGACCAACGAAGGTATGCCGATCCCGAGATTAACGACCATCCCAGGCGCTATTTCCTGAGCAGCCCTGCTTGCAATGGCGTCCCTTATGTTCTTTCCCAAGCCCATTTCCAGTTGACCCCCTTCGATTTAACAATATAATCCACATGAACCCCCGGAGTGACAATCTGTTCAGGATCCAGCTCCCCAAGGCTAACAATTTCTTCTGCCTCCACAATCGTCACATCGGAGGCAGTTGCTATTATCGGATTGGTGTTGCGCGCGCTTTTATCATAGATACAATTACCGTATTCATCGACAGCTTTCGCATAGACTATGCTGACATCGCCGCGCAGGCATCTTTCGATCAAATAATCTTCCCCATCGATTGAAAGAGTCTGTTTGCCCATATTGACAGCTGGATGATCGACGGCAATATCAGAAAGAATGGCAGGTATGCCATACCCTCCGGCACGTATCCGTTCCATCAAGATGCCTTGGGGCGAGAATTCAATATCCAATGACTGTTCATGCATCTGATTGCCCGCATTTGGATTGGAACCGATATGCGAAACAATCATTTTTTTCGCCCTTTTTGCCGTCACTAATTTGCCAATTCCGATTTCAGGAAATCCCGCATCATTCCCGATCAGCGTCAAGTCCTGCCAACCGCTTTCCAGTATAAAATCGACTAGGCCGGGAGGAGTGCCTACACCGCCGAATCCGCCAAATAGGATGGTCATATCATCTTGGAAAAGCGGCGACAGGTCTGCCAACTCGACGATTTTGCCAAAAACATTCCGCACGCTTTATCACTCCTTCCCACTCTGATCTTGAAGATAAAGAGATAATCGCTCCAATGTTCCTTCTAAGCGCCCCATTAAGTCGTCTAGTTCAGCTATTGTGATCGATAATGGCGGTGAAATGATAAAAGCATCGCCAAGCATTCCGTCAATACCAGCCTGGGCCGGGTATAACAGCAATCCATTCTCTTGAGCCATCGATATCAGCGTATTTGTAACATTCCAATCCCGCGGGAATGGCCGTTTTGATTGAGCTTCATGCACCAGCTCTACGCCTATCAAAAGTCCTTCGCCACGTATATCGCCCATCCAAGGGTACTTCTGCTGCAACTGCACCAGTTTTTCGATAAGATGCTCTTTTTTTCCCTGAACTTGAGGAATCAACTTCTCTTTTTCCAGATAATTCAGCACAGCCAGGGAGGCTGCACAGGATAACGGATTGGCACTGAACGTATGTCCGCTCATGATGCTTGCTGAACCTTGCTTGATGCATTCAACAATCTGTTCATGCACCACTGCGGCTGCAATCGGCGTATATCCCCCGCTCATTCCCTTTCCCAAAGCGACTATATCAGGGACAACATCTTCATAATCACAGCCCAGCATTCTGCCTGTCCTGCCGACCCCTGTCATAACTTCATCCGATATATATAAAATGTCATTTTCATCACAGATTTCCTTGATTTTTCTAAGGTAGCCACGGGGAGATGGAATAGCTCCGCCAGCTGCTCCGATTACAGGCTCGCAGATAAAGGCAGCGATATTTTCTTTTCCTATTTTATGGATCATTGATTGCAGATCGTCCGCACAACTCACTTTACAGGATGGATACTCTTTTCCCAAAGGACAACGGTAGCAATATGGCGGATTCACGGATGGGTAGCTTTCAAGCAGCTGTACAAAGCGGTCCCTTCTGAAAGAATGGCCTGACATGGAGAGAGCCCCCATTGTAATGCCATGATAGCTCATCCATCTCGAAATGATTTTCGTTTTTTTAGGCTTTCCCCGTTCCTGCCAATATTGAAGGGCAATTTTCATAGCTGTTTCAGTCGCTTCAGAACCGCTGTTCACAAAAAAAGAATAGCGCAGCCCCTCAGCAGTCATTTCGGCAATTTTATCAGCCAATGCTTCGGCTGGCCCGCTAGTGAACTGGGAGCGGTATACGAAAGAAACCTTTTGCATTTGCTCATCAACCGCCTGGCGGATGCTCTCAACGCCATGTCCAATATTGACGGTCACTGCACCAGAAGAAGCATCGAGATATTTCTTCCCGTTTTCATCGTATAGATAGACCCCTTTTCCATAATCGATCTTAGTATATGTCCCGTCCAAAGCCGGCTTGATGAGCGAAGAATCTGACATTTGGATCCCCTCCTTACGAATTCATTTCCTCTATTACTATATGAAGCAATTACCGCCTTCTTGCTAACGAATAAAGTGAAACTTTGATCCATGAGAGTTTTCACTCATTCCCCACCGGTCATTAGCTAAACCAATCTCTGGGTCTCCTACTAACACCTCCGTGTTCTCCTTTTTTCAATTAAAAGGGAGCCTAGGCGCCGGTTGGAATGGGAAAAAGATTTCCATGCCAATCGTTTTTTAGCTGTTGGCGGCAAGCGTAAAACGGATTCTGCCGGCACACTGCAAAAAGGCTTGGAACCACTCGGGCTCCAAGCCTTTTATTCAGCCTATGCTGTTAACAGCCGCAATTTCCGCCACCATAACCGCCGCCATATCCTCCACAGAAGGAAGCGCCGATGATAATCAAGAGGATGAATAGTACAACGATCAGAGCAAAGCTTCCTCCGCCCCAGCCGCAGCCGCCGCCATACCCACCGCAGCCGCCACCGTAACCGCCACCGTATCCAAATCCTGTACAACATCCATCGTATCCATACATATTTTTTCACTCCTCAAAGTTTCTTTGAACTTGTTACTACATTGATACTTTATGAAGGAGGGCTTGTGTCTGCATGTGCATTCGCCTATTTTTTCGAAAAAGCCGATTTTTAGCAATTCTGCATTCCGGTAAAGTTACGAGGGGACAGCGGATTAGGCGGGATGGCGGAGTGCGTCTCATTTATTTAGCTTCCCCTTTATAAAAGAGTATTTCTTCTTTGCTTTTTAATGAACTGAAAAATTATAATGAAGATACAATGAAACATTGATCGGCCAGGATTCTTCTCTACGCTGATCATTCGTTGAATCAATCTTTGTTCTTCCTGCCGCTTGATTTTTTCTCTTATACTTCTTAAGCTTAAATAAGAATCCTAGCGGCAGAAACGGGCTAAATAAACACAAGAAATCGGGGAATAGACGTGAACAAACAACTAAAGCGGATATCGGCATTGCTGGCGGCAACATTGGCATTTGCCGGCTGCAGCTATTACTTAAGCAACGCCTATCAAGCCCAAAAAAAACAACGAGGACATGAAACTGTCTACGATCGCATTCAAGCAGGCAAATCAATTAGCTACTTAGTAGTCGGCGACAGCATCGGACGCGGCAGCGGCGCAAGCAGCCATTCTTATAAATGGTTTAAACAGCTTGAACATAAAATGCTCCAAGCCAATGCTACTGCAATGCGCGGCAACCAGATTGTCCAAAGCGGGGCTACAGCTTTCGAAGGGTTGTTTAAACTGCAAACCACCAAGCAGGAATACCCGGGAAAATATGATTTAGTCTTTGTCGTATTTGGTGAAAACGATCGAAAATATATGAATGCGCACGAATTTGGTGTATTGTACGAAGCATTAATCCGAAAAATCAAAGTATTTTACCCAAAGGCAGATATTATTACGGTCACTGAAAACCCTTTGCGTAATCAGGCTTTCATTGAAGCGATCGAAACCATATCGGCCCATTATCAAGCTTCGAATGTCAATATGGCAGAGGCTTTCAGAGCCACAGGCAAGGCCCCCGCTTCTCTTACGAAAGACGGAGTCCATCCCAACGATGAAGGTTACACGATCTATGCTGGCGAATTGTATAAACAGCTCATGGCAAATACAAGGCAGAAAAAGAAAATAGCCGGTTTAACTCGGCCGCTCTTTAAGGATAGTGATATCACATTTGATTTATACACTGGTGTCACAAAGCAAAAAGGCTTCTTAAACACCGACAATTATTATACGAGCGAAACGAAGGGCAGCTATATTGAGTTTCCGTTTTACGGCAGTTTGCTCGGCATCAAATTGCTTCGGTCACCTGCAGGAGGGCAAATAAAAGTCCTGATTGACGGCAAATACTATACAACCGTATCCACTTGGTGGCCATTTCAAAGGGAACGCTATATTTATATAGCGAGCGGCTTAAGCCCTGGCAAACACACCGTCCGCTTTGAGGCAACGGGCGAGAGCAGTAAAAATAATATAAGCAATAAAGCCCTCATCCAATTATCTTCGGTAATTATGACAAAGAAAATCGAGGGAAAACCTTTGTTGGACAGCAAGCCTTACAACCATTTTAAAATAAAATGAAACATGATCGGTGGGATATATGTCTCCCATCGATCATCAGTTGAACCAATCGAATACTTTCTGGCACTTTGATTGCCCTACTTTGACTTTGCGTTAGTTAGACTGGTATAAACGATTTGCTAACCTAAACGCAAAAAAAAACGATAGCCAAGGGAAAAAGCTCCCGGCTATCGTTTTTCTTTATATGTAGCCCTTATTGTTTAGGCGTTACAGTCATTACAGTTGTTTGGCCTTTAGTTAATGCTGTTTCAGTTCCTTTAGTGATAGAACCTACAGCATCAGTGTTAGTGATGATTACAGGAGTAATAGTGCTTTTAGCTTTTGTACGGATAATATCAAGGTCGAATGAAATCAGCTTATCGCCTTTTTTCACTTTGTCGCCTTCTTTAACGTGCGCTTCAAAGCCTTCACCTTTCAATGCAACAGTTTCCAAACCGATATGGATAAGGATTTCTGTATTATTGCTTGTTTTTAATCCTACAGCATGCTTAGTAGGGAATACTTGAAGTACCTCAGCATCGATAGGTGCTACAATTAAGCCTTCAGTTGGATCAACCGCAACTCCGTCACCCATCATTTTTTGGCTGAATACTGGATCTGGAACTTCTTCTAAAGGAACAAATTTCCCTGTAGCAGGTGCTGCCAATACATCGTTATTGTTAGTCTCTTCGTTTTTTCCGAAAAGTTTTTTAAAAAACATAAAACTTCCGCCTTTCTAATTCTGAACTGATAAATTAAACCATTCAACAAGATAATACTTTATCACAAAAACATTATTCATGTAAACAGTTTCACATACTTACCATAACCTTCTTTTTCTAAAGAAGCAACTGGAATGAACCGCAGCGCTGCAGAATTAATGCAATAACGCAACCCATTCGGCCCCGGGCCATCTGGAAACACATGTCCCAAATGTGAATCTGCTTCTTTACTTCTCACTTCTGTCCGACGCATGCCATAACTCTCGTCGAATTTTTCAATGATTTCTTCTTCTTCGATTGGCTTCGTAAAACTTGGCCAGCCACAGCCTGCATCATATTGGTCTTTGGATGAGAACAATGGTTTCCCTGAAACGATATCGACATAAATGCCTTCTTCCTTATTGTCGAAGTACTCATTGCGGAATGGAGGCTCAGTTCCATTATTTTGCGTAACCTCATATTGGATGGGGCTGAGTTTTTTCTTTAATTCTTCTTTGTTCATTTTTCTTTCCCCCAATGCTCTTCAATAAATCCAGCTCTTCCTGAACCTTTGTGATAGGCTTGGTAATGTGCCGGGTTCTTTTCGTAGTATTGCTGATGGTATTCCTCCGCCTGATAAAAGGTTGTCGCTGGGATGATGGGAGTAACGATTGGTTTCGAGAATCTTCCGCTTTCTTCAAGCTCTTTTTTGGATTGTTCCGCTTCTTCCCGCTGCTTTTCATTATGGTAAAAGACAGCTGTTTTATAGGAGCTGCCTCTATCGTAAAATTGGCCGCCTTCATCGGTGGGATCGATTTGCATCCAGAAAATGTCCAATAGTTTTCTATAGGAAATCACATTTGGGTCGAATGTGATTTGAACAGCTTCGTAATGCCCTGTCGTATCACTGCATACTTGTTCATAGGTTGGATTTTCCTTATAACCGCCTGTATAGCCGGATATAACCGAAACTACACCGTCATAACGGTCAAATGGTTTCACCATACACCAAAAACAACCTCCAGCAAATGTAGCCTTCTCCAGTTGCCCATTCATTTAAAATCCCTCCTATTCCTTTTGTATGTAGGGACAGATTCATATCCCATCCTTTATTTTACCGTGAATAAATGCGTTCTTAAAGTATAAAGGTTCCCTTTCCTTTACCTTTTAAACACATCGGCAGCCTTCTTTTTCAACTTTGCGCCTCACAGAGCCAAGTCATCCTGCATACATTTATTACGAAGGATAGCCCATAATGAAAGGAGCCTCACCATGCCAGGGAAAAATGCCCACCGATATTTTGAAAAAGCCTCCAAATATGCATTGCTTGCCGACTATTATAAATACAGCAATCCCGCTATGCATATACACTATTACCAAAAGCAGCTAAAGGCGATGCAAAAAGCAATGGCGCTGCGCAATGGCGACAATAGGCAAACAGGCAACACCCAGCCAGCAAGGATCCGATTCCTACATGCAGCAGACGGAGAACCGAATGTAGATGTCTATTTAAACGGAACACGGATACTTCAGGATTTTCCTTATAAGAAAGCCTCAGATTACTTAACGCTTCCACCGGGCAAATACCACATCGACGTCTATCCGACCGGCGACCTGACAGCAGCCCTAGTCAGCAGAAGGGTAGATGCTGAACCAGGAATTTTATACACGGCAGCTATAACAGGAACTGGAAAAGACATGCGTATCCAGCTATATTTAGATAGCACTCAAGTACCGACCGGCGAATCGAAAATGCGTTTTATCCATCTTGTCACCGACGCTCCGCCTGTAGATGTGGCGGTCAAGCACGGGGACATGGTATTCAAGGAAGTGCCGTTCCGAAAAGCGGCAGATTACCTTGGTGTGACGCCAATGATGGTCGATCTTGAGGTAAGGCCGACCGGGTCCAAGGACGTTATACTGCCCTTGCCGAATATATCCCTTCAGCCGAATACATCCTACACCATCTTTGCTATAGGCACGCTGAGAGGCAACGAACCATTGGAAGCTATCATCCTAGTGCCATAATGCCTTATTTATATATTGCACGAACACAGCAAAAATAAACAAACGCCCCGGAAGAATTGCCATCCGGGGCGTTTGTTGCCGCATTATAACTCAGGGACAACCAATTTGAAGGATATATCGTCTTCCTTCAAATTAAATGTATCCACTTTAAGGATCGCTCCGTCGAAAAGGTCTATGTCATGCAAATTTACATAAATCTCTTCTTTTTTCGGGTTGATCATAAGCCATTCCGGCAACGATTTCTGTTTATCGATGAAATTCAACACATAGGAAGCCGGCAAGTTCATATTGCCGAGTTCCATTGAACGTTCCTTCAGAACGAGATTTCCATTGTCAAGCGGAACAGGCTTAAAGGTCATCTTTAACTGAAGATCCTTGGTGAAAACAGGGATTTCCGTATAAAATTCAATGGTTTTATTAAGGATTACCTGATATTTGAACGCTTCCGGATCGCTTTCTTTCCGGATATAGTTGGCGATCAATTTATTTAATGTATCTTTATCTGCCTTAATGTTAATCGACGAGGCTTCCTGGCTTGTTTTTGTACTTTCCGCTACCGGTAAAGGCTGGTCTTTAGGAATGCCTATCTTAATAAAAAGAATCAGGAATGCCAGTGCGATGATGCCTGCCAAAGCAAAAAAGCTGATTTTCCAAGCTGTCGCATTATTCTTTTTCTCACTTCGCATTTTTGCTCTCCTTCCCGGCTGAGCCATATTAGTTCTCAGCTTCTTTTTCTACTGCCGGAATGCTGTGCTTTTTAATGGATCGGTAAACGCTGTCTGCTATTTTATCATAACCGTCTGTGTTGGGATGAAAAGAATCCTCTTCATAAATCAGATGTTCTGTATTTTTTTCAAATAAGTCACTGATACCTACATAATACGCGTTTTTATAGCTTCCTACAATTTCCTTGCTCTTCCCGTTCCATTTTTTTAGAATTTCCCCAAATTCATCAATATTAGCCAGCCATTTCTGGAAGGGATTATACAATCCGATCAGATAAATGTCGGCATCTTTATTCTGCTCCCTTATGAAAGACAAGACTGTGCGGACATTCTTCTCATATTGGGCCAATCCTTCATTAAAATGGGCTGTTTTAATATGGGTGTAATGGTTTCTGACCACATCCATCACGTCATTGCCGCCAATAGTAATGAGTACGATATCCGCATTTTTGATTGAATGGACAGCGCCTTTTGTTTGGATTTTCGGAATTAATTCTGTTGAAGTAAGCCCCCGCTTGCCATTCTGTGTTAAATGAATATCTTTTATGGCTGGTTCATCTTCGAGCAGATTGATCAATAGGGGCGGATAGCCGCCTTTTTTCGTATGGTCCCCCACACCCTCTGTCAATGAGTCGCCGATAGCCGTAATATTAAGGTCAACAGGTGAATAATGCTCATATACTTGTTCTTTCTCTTCGAGGTTAACGCCCCGTTTGTTCGATGATGACGGCAGCGAGGTCAGTTCCTTTATGGAACAAGCCGATAAAAGGGAGCAAATGATCGCTAGCAGTAATACTTTCTTCATAAATGCCGTCCCCCCTTTCTTTAGTTTCCATACATGTATGTATTGTTTAATGTTTATTCCTTTTTATACGTGCCATGATAGTTGGTTGGCAGCTTTAACAGCTGCTATGACCGTGAAAAAACAGGCAGTTCTCTGCCTGTTTAAGAGTTCTGAAGAATTGCGATATGGTCCACAATTTCTTCAAGCGGGAAATTCTTTGTGCCAGAGTAACTTTTGACGATCTTTCCCTCTTTATTCACAAGGAATATTTCCGTACCGTGCATCACCTGATCACCTGTAGGAATTTTCTTGACAAGGGTATGAAAATTATCAGCGGCAAACTGTTCAATGAACGTTTGATCATAGCCGGTCAGGAAATTCCAATTGCGGTAATCGATATTGAATTGATCACCGAATTTTTTTAATGTCTGCGGCGTGTCCACTGCCGGATCAACACTGAATGAAACGAGTTCGATATCTTTCATGCCCTTTTCTTTCAATTTCTTCTGCAGTTTGACCATATTAGAGGTCATCGGCAGACAAACATCGTCACAGCTTGTAAAAATAAAATCAGCCACCCATATTTTCCCTTTCAACTCTTTTGATGACAGCTCTTGTTGTTCTTGATTGGTAAATGTGAATGTTTCGATCGGCCAGTCCGTACTGTCCGGAATCGTCTTGTTGCTGCATGCAACCAGCATAAACACCGAGGACAGCAAGAGAACCAATATGCCTTTTCCCTTCGAAACCATTTCAATCATCCTTTTTCCAATATTCCGTAACATTCTATCAAACTATTGCAAAAATGAAAAGACTTGCTATCTCTTCGCCACTTGAAAGAATCAACTATTTTATATCATTCTTTATTTTAACATTTTTTAGCTTCTTCATTATCTCTGCATGCTTTCTATGTTAAAATGGAAAGAATAATACATTAAATGGTAAAGGTGAATTAAAATGATTAACAAATATGTAATTACTGCTTTCATACTATTCGCAGTCTTACTGTCAGGCTGCTCGAACAGTTCATCGCCGACATCCCAGAAAGAAAAAGACAACAGCCATGTCCAGCATGCAGCCAATGGGGACCTGCAAGAAAAGACCGGAAGCGCAGAGCAATTGCCTTCTTTTCTCGACGGAAAACCTGACGATATGAAAACAATCTATCAAGCATCCGCTAAACATGCGGATCTTCTGCAATACATTCCCTGCTATTGCGGCTGTGGGGAATCTGCAGGCCATAAAAGCAATCTGAATTGTTTTGTTGCTAAAGTTGGCAAGGACGGCAGCATCGTATGGGATGATCATGGCACACGCTGTAAGGTATGCCTTGATATCGCAGCAGAAAGCATTACTCAATTCAACGACGGAAAAACCCCAGCCCAGATCAGGGACTATGTTGACTCTGCTTACAAAGAAGGATATGCGAAACCAACGCCAACTCCAATGCCTAACGTTTAATAAGGACCGTACAATAAAGGAGAGCCTGAATCAACGGCTCTCCTTTATTCATTTCCTTATAACCCGCCTATTGCTTCAAGTGCCCATATTCGCTCTCATCCATGAATAATTCTTCCGCCGCAAGCCTCTTCATCCTTCTTTTGTGGACAATCTTACTGAATGAAATACTGATTTCATACAATAACAATAAAGGAACCGTCACGAGAAAATCAGACATGAATTCCGGCGGCGTAATGACCACGGCAATAATCACAAGCACAAAATATGCGTACTTCCTGATTTTAGCCAGAACATAAGGATTAATCAGGCCAATCGAAGTAAGGAACATGACAACGACTGGCAATTCAAACAGAATGCCAAACGGCAAAGTCATATTAAACATAAAGCTAAAATATAGATCTGCGGTAAAATTAGTGACGAACAAATCATTTCCCAAGTCCATCAAGAATGAAAGGACATTAGGAAAAATAATGAAATATCCAAAACCCAAGCCACCGACGAACAAGAGAAATAAAGCGGGGATATAACAAATAGACGCCCTTCTCTCGTTCGGCTTAAGGGCAGGTTTTACAAACAGCCAAATTTGCAAAGCCAGCAACGGGATGGTCGCCGCAACAGCGACTAAGCCCGCAATCTTAAAATATACCCAGATAATATCACTCGGGCCAAGCACCATCAGTTTTCCGTCAAGGTCCCTGACGAACCATTGATAGATTTCTTTTACATACATAAATCCTACTATAAAAAATGCCAAGAATGACAAGACGGTTACAAGGATGCGCCGGCGCAACTCCTCCAAGTGGTCAACGATATTCAACTCTTTATCTTTCATAAAAATGACAAACCCGCTTTCAATTAAGCTTTATCTTCATCGGACGTCTCACGAAGACGTGCAACCTTTCAAAAAAAGTGTAAGATGGCAGCCATCTTACACTTCCTAGCCTTCTTATTTCATTGCTTTTTTCTTATCTTCATCGAACTCTTCCATAACGTCGCTTGTTAATTCACGGGTTGATTTCTTGAATTCTTTTAATGTCTGGCCAAAAGCGCGCCCGATTTCCGGCAATTTTTTCGGCCCAAAAATAATGAGCGCCAATACAAGGATCAGAATTAAGCCTGGAAAGCCAATATTTTGAAACATGCAAAACAATCCCTTCGGTAATAGAGTAGCGTTGCTATTATTATACTATTTTTAAAAAACATTTAGAAAAAACAACTAATCATTCAACATAAAAACAATCCATATTGCCTGGCCTATCTATTTCCATTGTATACCACAAACTCATTATTTTCCAGATTATATCAACAAATTAAATAATTTCTCATCTTTGTTTACTTCTACATAGGATAGCCCTTTCTTCTCCATCCGCTCAATCATCCCGCCATAATCTTCTGGATTTTTTAGTTCAATCCCCACTAACGCAGGACCTGATTCCTTATTGTTTGATTTGGTATATTCGAATCTCGTTATATCGTCGTTCGGCCCCAGCACTTCATCCAGGAATTCGCGCAGTGCTCCGGCCCTTTGAGGAAAATTAACAATAAAATAATAAAGGAGTCCTTCATAAAGGAGGGACCGTTCCTTAATTTCCTGCATCCGATCGATGTCATTATTGCCGCCGCTTATGATACAGACGACATTTTTCCCTTTGATCTGGCTCCGGCATTGTTCTAATGCAGCTATAGAAAGGGCACCAGCCGGCTCAGACACGATGGCATGTTCATTGTATAAATTCAGAATCGTACTGCATACTTTCCCTTCTGGCACAACCACAATATCATCCACCTGGCTGCGGCATAAACCAAATGTTTTTTCACCTACACATTTTACTGCGGCCCCATCGACAAATTTATCGACTTCTTCCAGCGCTACGACCTGCCCTTTGGTGATGGAAGCACTCATTGAACTAGCGCCCAGCGGTTCCACGCCGATGCATTTCGTTTGGGGGGAGATGCTCCTAAAGTAAGTGGAGATTCCCCCCATCAATCCGCCTCCTCCAATCGCCGCAAAGACGTAATCCACCGGTTCATCGCAATCATTCATAATTTCCACGGCAACCGTCCCTTGACCGGCCATTACTTGTTCATCATCAAATGGGTGGATGAATGTGCGTTTTTCTCTTTCACAGAACTCAATAGCCTTGGAATAAGAATCGTCAAATGTGTCGCCAATCAAAAAAACCTCCACCATTTCCTTGCCGAACATCTTTACCTGATTCACTTTTTGGCGGGGAGTAGTCGCTGGCATAAAGATTTTCCCTTCGACTCCCATCTTTCGGCAGGCATATGCGACACCCTGGGCATGATTGCCGGCGCTCGCGCATACAACTCCTTTATCCTTATCCTCCTTAGAAAGGCATTTCATTTTATAATAGGCTCCCCGCAACTTGAATGACCGCACATGCTGAAGATCCTCCCGCTTCAGGTAAACAGAGCAATCAAATTGTTCGGATAGCCTCATGTTTTTTTGTAATGGCGTATGTAAGACGATTTCTTTCAATTGCTGGTGTGCGATCAAAATATCCTCCAATTGTAACGGCTTTTTCAATTCGACAGATGAATTCATCATGACCCTTCTTCCTTGTTAGTCTTCTTAATTTCGTAAATTATATCACTCATCGCCAATAAATCAACAGATTTTTCTAAAAATTCTAACTTTGTTTCGCGTTGATAGAACGGCATAACAGCTTCCTCTTTGTTAAGGTTAAGCAAAAGAAAAAAGCTGAATACGGTCATTCAGCTTTTCCTTCTCTTACAAACCTGCTTTTTCTGCTGCTATTTCAGCTTCTATTTTTTTTGCCAGCTCTACCATGGCCATCTCTTTATATTGTTCATACGTAAGCGGTGGCAGGATAGAGATTGTCACCTCGGCAGGCTTGATCCAACCTTTGTTTTTTTCCATCGCCCCAGAAGTTCCTTTAATAGCAATCGGTACGATCGGAACCTGGGCGTCTGAAGCCAATCGAAGGCTGCCTGCTTTAAATTCGCCAACTGGCCCTCCCTTGCTTCTTGTCCCCTCCGGGAATACAGATAAAGAATGACCTTCTTTCAAGATGGCAATGCCTTGTCGAATGGCTTGAATCGACTGTCTGCGGTCTTTTCGATCCATAAACACACAATTCATGATCCTCATCCATTTATGTACAATCGGGATTTTCAATACCTCTATTTTGGAGATGAAACCAAACGGTTTTTCCAAAAAACCAAGAAGGACCGGAATATCAAAATTCCCTTCATGGTTAGAAACCAGCAGGACTGCGCCTGTTGGCATATTTTCTTCGCCGATCACCGTCACCTTTGTCCCTGAAATACGCACCAATGTCTTGGACCAATGTTTGGCAAGGAAATGCTTCTTCTTATCTTGTTCTTCAATTGAAAGAGAAGAATCCTCCTGGTTGCGGATTTTCTTTAAAAACGGAATACTATAAATCAAATAGCCGAAAAAATACAGATAGAACGCGATTGTTCTCAATTCAGTAACCTCCTGATGCAAAATACCTATCCCATTATATAGAATAGAGTGCCCAGTGACTATTAGTGCATTTTGGTAAAAGAGTGGTTGCATATATTCCCTAGCAAATATTTGATTAGGCACATCCTTTAAGAAAGGAGTTATGCTATACTAGAAATAATGGAAAGGAGGGAAATGAATGGAATGAAGGTTGTGTTGGAACTTGCAAGGATCATATTGATCTTTGGCATACTCGGAAGTTTATTAGGCCAATTATTAATGTTCGTTTATGGACATTTTTCTATACCGATGAATTCATATAAATGGTTGGGTGGCATCGGAATCTACCTGCTGTTATTTATCCTCTACCGCAACAAATGGCAATTTTCCGGTTATTATACCGGCAAAGGCATACATAAGTTATCACGGCCAGCCTGTATGGTTCTTTATTCTACGGCCTTGGCCCTCATCATCGGCACACCCATCATGGGCTATACGCTTGAAATGTTAGCTTAAAATAAAAAATCCAGGTTTCTTCCACTGCGGAGAAACCTTTTCCTTTACCAAGATGTTCGGTGCACTTACCTAGCATGCCTTGGCCATAACCCTATTTACATAATAAAAGAGCGCAAAATGCTGCGCTCTTTTGCTGTTAAGCTTCTTTCTTTTCATACACATGGTAAACATAATCATAGTCATTCTTTTCATCCCGAATGCCTTTTTCACGATACGTCTCTTCCCAATCTTCCAAATCGACTTCCGGAAAGAACGTATCACCGCCAAACGAATGGTGGATTCTTGTTATATAAAGCCGTTCACAATCGTTAAGAAAAAGCTTATAGATCTGTTCGCCGCCAAAAATGAATACTTCATCCTCCCCTTGACATGCTTTGTACACATCATCCTTGCTGTGGAGGACTTCACATCCATCGGCCTTGAAATCAGGATCACGGGTGAGAATCAAGTTCCGTCTGCCGGGCAGAGGTCGGCCGATGCTTTCATAATTTTTGCGGCCCATCACGATCGGATGGCCCATCGTTACTTTTTTAACATACTGCAGCTCGCGCGGAATCCTCCAAGGCATTTTGTTGTCTTTGCCGATTACTCGGTCTTCATCCATTGCTACGATCATGGAAACAATCATGGCGCACATCTCCTTTTCTGCTCGGTTAAACGGCAACCGGTGCCTTAATCGCCGGATGCGGATCATACCCTTCGACAGAAATATCTTCCATTTCAAAATCAAAAACGCTTTTTTTGTCTTTATTCAAAATCAACTGCGGCAATTCTTTCGGTTCGCGTGTCAGTTGTAATTTGACCTGTTCGATATGATTGCTGTATATATGGGCATCCCCAAGCGTATGGATGAACTCACCGACCTCCAAGCCGCATTCATGCGCAATCAAATGGGTCAATAAGGCATAACTGGCAATATTGAAAGGCACTCCAAGAAACACATCGCCGCTTCTTTGATACAATTGGCAGGAAAGTTTGCCTTCAAGCACATAAAATTGGAACAGGGTATGGCAAGGCGGCAAAGCCATGGAAGGTATATCTTCAGGGTTCCATGCAGAAACAATCAATCTTCTGGAATCCGGATTTTTTTTGATTGTAGCAATAACATCCTGCAATTGGTCGATCGTCTCCCCTTGGGTAGTTGTCCAATTGCGCCATTGCTTCCCGTAAACGTTCCCTAATTCACCGTACTTTTCTGCGAATGCATCGTCAGCCAATATACGCTCTATAAAGAGATCCATTTGCGCTTGATAATCCTTGGCAAACGACTTATCTTGCTGGGAACGGAGCCCAAAGTCCGTCATATCAGGACCGGTGTATTCATCACTCTCAACCCATTTCTTGAATGCCCACTCATTCCAAATATTGTTGCGGTTCTGCAAAAGATATTTGATGTTTGTGTCCCCTTTAATGAACCAAAGCAATTCACTTGCAACCAGCCGGAATGGGATACGCTTCGTCGTCAGAAGCGGAAATCCCTCCTGAAGGTCGAACCTCATTTGATATCCGAACGTACTAATGGTACCTGTACCGGTACGGTCTTCTTTCTTGACGCCATTTGAAAGGACATGTTTACATAGTTCCAGATATTGTTTCACTGCAAAAGCACCTCAATCACATTTATTACTTGATTTCATTATACCAATATTTTAGGTTGGATAAAGTTAAACTTCCATTAGGGGAACTTTTCCACCCACACCAACGGAACAATCTCTTACCACTTCATGAAAGGAGCGATACAGTTTAATGATCAAAGACATAAACCCGGACCATTCACTCTACAGTATCCATTATGCCCTTGCCGAAGAGCGGATATTGAAAATAGGGGCTCTTGGAACATTCACCTTCCCTGCAGGCAACTATGTTTACATAGGAAGTGCAAAGAAACATATCGAAAAACGGATTGAAAGGCATATGTCAACAGACAAAAAACTTCGATGGCATATCGACTATTTCCGTCCCGCATGTACAGTCACATATGTAAAGACCTACCCGGAAAACAAAGGGGAATGTGCATTGGCTGCAGAATTTGCCCGCCACGGTTCATGCTACCCCAAACAGTTCGGCTCCTCCGACTGCCGATGCGGTGGACATCTCATTTATCTGGGACCATGCTGAATCACCTTTCCCAAAAAGGCACATAATATAAATGTAACTACTTTTTACAGGTGATTCATATGAACAAATCACAAAAAACAAATCATGATTTGGAAAAAATTAATGAAGTATATAATGTGATGAATTGGCCTCTTTTCGTCTATCTTGACCTCGTCTTACTCTCTACTTTCCTTGGCTTCCTGCTCTATTCACAAATGCATGTTTGGCTGGCCCCTATCATGATATCAATCGTTTTCTTTCTCTTTTTTGTTTTCATTTTCCATTTGTTTTTCAAGGATAAACCCGATCACTAGCAACGCATCTCGCTATCCGAAAAAAGAATGGATCCCATTAACGCAAAAAGAGTTTCACCAACTAGTGTGAAACTCTTTTTGTATGGCTTATAAGATTAATAGGATGGTACCCAATGTGATCAGCACCCCTCCAAGAATCGTATGCTTTGCCGGTTTTTCTTTAAGCAGGACTAAGCTCAAGACCATTGTGATGACAACCGAGAATTTATCAATAGGTGCTACGACCGATACATTGCCGATGGAAATGGCACCAAAATAACAAAGCCAGGATAAGCCGGTTGCGACACCTGACAACGTAAGAAATACATATTCTTTTTTGTTTATCCTTCTAATTTCTTTTTGATTGCCTTGCGCAAAGACGATGCCCCAGGCAAAAATCAATATGACTACTGTCCTGATGAACGTTGCAAGATTGGAGTCAACTTCTTCAATTCCTATTTTTGCTAGAATAGAAGTCAAAGCCGCAAAGACAGCCGATAGAATAGCCAGAAACAAATAGGATTGCGATGGCTGTTTGATCTTCTCCTTTTTTACCTTGCCGATCAAGATGAACGTCCCGATCGTAATGACAGCACAGCCAGTGATTACGAGAGGCGTCGCCTTTTCTCCCAAAATGACAAAAGACAGCAGGATCGTCATCACCACACTTGATTTATCAATCGGCACTACTTTGGATACATCACCGATCTTAATGGCCTTAAAATAACAAAGCCAAGAAAGGCCTGTTGTCAGTCCCGAAAGAATCAAAAACAAATATGCTTTTCCGGATATAACGGCCATGCCGGATAACTGTCCAGTGAAAACCGCTATCGCAAAGGCCATAACGACCACCACGATTGTGCGAACAGCGGTTGCGACATTAGAATTAATCCGTTCTATGCCCAGTTTCGCCAAGATGGATGTCATTGCAGCAAACAATGCAGCCAGTAGCGCGAGAATAATGCTCATCCTACCAATCCTTCACAAAATAAATAAATGCGATCGCCAAAAGGAAGGCTTGATGGTCCTATTTCAAAAAGACCTCTGCCTTGCCCTTCTATCAGTCATTAAAAAAAGATACTACATCCATTTTGAAAATAGTGTCTTTTTCTGCATTATCCCATATCAACCTAAAATCCAGGCCACTTCCATATCTGCAATTCAATTCTCTCTTCTTCGCCAACTATTTTTTCAAAAATCGCTTGCACTCTGCCCCAGTCCCCGTTCGCTATGCCGCATCCATAACCGTGGGGAACGCCGATCGTTTTTAGATGACTCATTTCCCCGTATTTCTTAACGGTTTCAAAACAGTTCTCCAACGCTCTGTAATCCGTATTGAATGCTGCATCCTGGCTGAAGCAATTGGCAATCACCGTATGGTCTGTATCACTTGTATATATATAGACCTGTCCCGTATCCATATGGCCATTTCTTTCCCTATACTCCTGTATAAACCGTTTGTAGCCCACCTCGCACATAGGGTATTTGCGGGCGATCTGCAATGCGATTCCCCCACCCATTACTCCCTGCAGATTCACCTGGTGGCAGATGATGTCACAGCCGCTTTTCAATAAGTCTCCATTATGGTATGTGATCATTCCTAACCCTCCATCTATTGAATTCCGCCTAATGGCATTTGTCCATCCTTTACCCATTTTTAATGGATCTACCTGTCTATTTTCCGATTTGTTTCCGGCAAAAGAATAGATTGATGGCAAAAACAAAAAAGGTGCGGGTTTTTAGCCCGTCACCGCTTTTTTGCCCGGTTAGCTTAATTGAAAGGAAACCGGACGCTCCTTAATTTAACGTTGACCATTTAGGGGGTGTATTTTTATCCCAATAAATGGTTCCTAATTCATGATGAGTTATAAATTGATCTTGATCGGTATGATAATGGAAATTGAACCAATACCCTTGTTGCGGAGGATTCTCTCGGCGAACGTGAAAACGAATAACGTCCTTGCCAGTCTGCTGATTATAGACATTGAATATCTTTTCCCCATAGCCTGATGAAGGTTTTTCTGAAATAGCAAGATTGGACAAATCTTCCTCAGGGCAGGCTTCTATGTAAGAGGTAATCGCCTTTTCCATTTGCGGGAGAATGACCTCCATGAATTCATCCTCTATTCTCGGTTTGATTCGTTCCCCAAACTTGGCATAGCTAGACTCCTCCGCTACCCGAATAAATTCCTGCGCCAGCTGTTCCCTGTCGCATTCAGGTTCCTGTTCTTCAAGGCTGTTCTGAAAGGAATAACTGCCGGCTTTCTCTTCTTCAGCCTGCAAGCTCTTTTTATCCGGCTTATGCGCAGCTGCATCGTCCTGCCATTGGAAATCGTCAGGTGAAACCATACCTAATGTCAGAATCGATACTAGTATGACTAAACTTTTCTTCATCCACTTCGGTACATTCATAGAAACAATCCCTCGCTTGCTTCATTCTCTATAAACCTACTATACATGATCTTACTCATTATTACGAATGAAAAACAGAAAGGTTTCATCTATTTTCCGGCAACGATTGATACCCGCTCCAGGATGCTCGCTTTCCGCGGGTCGGGGAGCATCCTCGTGTAAATCGCCTGTAGGATCTCGCCTGTGCCGCTGATCTAAGCATGAATCTCGCACCTTCTGCTCCTGTCAATCAACTTTATGATGAATGAATCACTCACCTTGTTTAAAAACGATCCTTTTTTAGAAAATCGTCTTATGCTAGAAGATTTATCTCCTAATTTGGTAAATATCGGCCAACAAAGAATGGAACGTTTCATTAGAAAAACTTCGGCATTTACAAAGACACCATTTTATTCTAACAATATAACAAAAAACAGGCAGAGGGCTGCCTGTTTTTTGTTATCCTTCCAAATCGATAATACCATAATGGAATTTGCTGGTTTTTCGGACCTGCTGCCGAAAACCGAATTCCTTGAAACGGGTGCTTCGAAAATGATCTTTCAACACAACCTTACGCCGTGATACACGCTTTGCTTCTTCCACTGACTCGATAAGCAATAAACCATGATCCGCAAAAGGCGACATTGATTGCATAGCATTGGATTCATCTATGCTTTCTTCGAACATGGGATCAAAATAAACAATATCCACGCATTTATCTTCCAGAGAGCGTAAATATTCCAGATGATCCGCATGCTTGACTGTAATCCTGCCCATCGCATTCCGGATTGCGGATTCCTCATCATTCCAGTTGCGCAATCCTAGTGAGGTAGCATATGCTAGCACAGGACTGGCCTCCAGACCTGTAACACTGCCGTCCTCGCCCACAGCATAACTGGCGACAATACTGTCGGAGGCGAAGCCAAGCGTACAGTCGAGGAATGTATCGCCCTTCTGCAGTCCGCATGCTTCAATAAAAGCATCCCTTCCTCCATTCATCAATGCCTTCACCCTTACTCGTGCGAGGTTTGGATGAAAGAAATAGGGATCTTTAGAGGAGGCGTGATACAACTGTACTGAATCCGCACTCCGGACAATGACAATATCACAGCCGAGAAGCAAGGAGGAAATCGATTTCTTCTTCCGTTCAACAAACGGCACACCGAGTTCCCTGGCAGTATCCAAAGCTGCCTCTACCATTTTAGAAGTAGGCCGTCCAGCTGTCGTAACAATCGCTCTATATGCCATTTTTACTTAAGCAAGATGTTGGCTGAAGCCATTTTGAATATTATCCATAATTTCTTCAACGGTGAAATCTTCTATTTCATCACGGGGAATAAAGTGGATGCATTCTTTTCCTTTCATAAGCGCCATACTTGGCGATGAAGGTGCATGGCCGCTGATCAATTCACGCATTTTGCTTGTTGCTTCCTTGTCCTGTCCAGCGAAAACTGTCACAATATGGTCCGGTTTCTTGTCACTCTCTGCAACAGCTTTAATCGCTGCCGGACGGGCAAGTCCAGCGGCACAACCGCAGACACTGTTGATAACAACGAATGTATATCCTTTTTCTTGATTGAAGAAGTTTTCCACCTCTTCAGCCGTTGTCAATTCTTCAAAACCGGCATTTGTTAGTTCTTGGCGCATCGGCTGTGCAACTTGTTTCATATATTCTTCATAAGCGTTAGACATTCATATCCACTCCAAATCTAATTCGTAAATACTATAAGCATACTATAAATGGTTTTGCAATAAAAGTCATGCAGCATGACTGGCCGTTAGGCAAAAAGAATCTGCAGACAATCCCGCAGATTCTTTACTATACTTGCGTTAATTAGGATTCAGCCAACTCGGACAGGTATTCCCAGCGTTCCATCAGCTTTTCGAGCTTTTCATTCAATCGAGCCTGTTCCTCCATCAAAGCCTGCCCTTTTTCAAAGTCGCTGCCAATCATAGCAAGCTCAGAGTCCACTCGTTCCAGCTCATCTTCCGCATGCTGGATGTCATCTTCAATGGTCTCCCATTCACGTTTCTCCATATAGGACAATTTCTTTTTCTTTTCCTTCGGCTGTTCGGCCGGTTTGCTCTCGATGGCTTTTTCAGCTTTTTCGGCTTTTTCCTTAGTGTCTGCAGCCAAAAAGTCGCTGTAAGCTCCATAATAGGAATCGATGACTCCACCGCCGCGGAAAATCAATAGCTCACTCGCCGCTTTATCAAGGAAGTACCGGTCATGGGATACAGTAACAACCACTCCCGCGAAATGCTCCAGGAACTCTTCAAGAACCGTCAGCGTTTGGGTATCCAAATCATTGGTAGGTTCGTCGAGCAGCAATACATTCGGTGAAGACATTAAAATGCGAAGCAGATAAAGGCGGCGCTTCTCTCCGCCCGAAAGTTTATAAATAGGCGTACCATGGGTGCTCATTGGAAACAAAAACTTTTCCAGCATGGCGGAAGCGGATAAATAACTCCCATCTTTCAATTGGATGGTTTCAGCTTCTTCACGAATATACTCAATCATGCGCAATTGGTCGTTCATGTCTTCATTTTCCTGTGTATAAAAGCCGATTTTCACCGTCTGGCCATGTTCGATGATGCCCGAATCGACCGTTTCCCGCCCCGCCAAAATGCGAAGAAGGGTGGATTTCCCAGTGCCATTATTGCCGACGATGCCGATCCGGTCCCCGCGTTTGAAAAGCCGTGAAAAATGATCAAGCACTTTTTTGGCGCCAAAGCTTTTAGAAATATCGATGCACTCAATGACTTTTCGGCCTAAACGCGAGCCCGCCAATTCAATCTCCATTTGATCATCTGATGATTTGCGGTTCACATCGCTCTCTAATTGTTCGAAGCGTTGGATTCTGGCCTTTTGCTTTGTACTTCGCGCCTTCGCTCCCCGTCTCATCCAGGCCAGCTCATTTTTAAACAGGTTTTGCTTCTTGGCCGCTGTGCTCTGTTCGTTTTCCTCTCTTATGGCTTTGCCTTCCAGGAATGTTTCGTAATTCCCTTTATATTCATATAGATTCCCTTGATCAAGCTCCCATATTTTAGTGGTGACATGGTCAAGGAAATAGCGGTCATGCGTTACGAATAGAACAGAATTCGGATATTTCACCAGGTATTCCTCAAGCCATTTGATACTGGATGCATCCAGATGGTTTGTAGGTTCATCTAAGATAAGCAGATCCGGCTGTTCAATCAATGCCTTTGCTAGCGCGGCACGTTTCTTCTGGCCGCCGGATAGGGTACCGAGTTTAGCGGATTGGTCTTCCAGCCCGAGTTTCGAAAGGATCGCCTTTCCTTCCGAGCTTCTGTCCCAACCATTTTCGGCGTCCATCCGCTGCTGGAGCTTCATCCATTTTTCTTGCAGGGCATCGTCCTCAGGTTTTTCCTGAAGTTCATGCAAAGCATCTTCATAATCCCTTATCAAATTAAACAAAGGCGTATCGCTAGCAAACAGGAAATCTATAATGCTTACATGATCATCATATTCTGGCTCCTGGGCAAGAAATGAAATCGTGTAATCCTTCGGTTTGATGATTTCACCCTGGTCACTCTCCTCAATGCCGGCAATCATCTTCATCAAGGTAGATTTCCCGCAGCCATTCACACCGATAATCCCTATTTTTTCTCCTTGGCTTATGGAAAAAGAAATATCGGCCCATAAGGTTTTTTCAGCCATTTGCTTCGATAAATGCTCTGCATTCAAAATCTTCATACACGCACACCTTCTCTTTCACTTTACTGCTTCTTAATATGTAGCACTGCTTAGATTATTCTTCAGCATGCTTATGCATGCTGCCCAACATTCTATTATAACAGCTTCCACTAAAGCTGGTTGTATATGTGTAGCAACCACGAAAAAAGCTCTTTACCGAAAGTAAAAAGCTTTTTCCTTACTACATTATAACAATTTTTTAATTTCCGATTCAATATCAAATGGTTTCGTTTGCGGAGAAAAGCGTTTCACGACTTCGCCCTGGGCATTAATGAGGAATTTAGTGAAGTTCCATTTAACGCCTTTAGAGCCAAGCACACCAGGAGCTTGGGCAGTCAGATATTGAAAGATTGGATGAGCATGGTCTCCCTTCACATCGACTTTGGCGAACATCGGGAAGGTGACGCCATAGTTTAATCGGCAAAAGCTATCGATTTCCATGTCATCCCCGGGCTCCTGCCCCATAAACTGGTTGCATGGAAATCCCAGGATGACGAACCCTTCATCTTTATATCTTTCATACAACGTCTGCAACTGTTCATATTGAGGCGTGAATCCGCATTTACTCGCCGTATTGACAATCATGATGACTTTGCCCTTATATTCCTCCAAGGAAATCAAATCCCCATTTATCCTTTTTGCTTCGAAATCATAAATCGTGGCCATACAACAACTCTCCTTACATAATAGCTGCTTTAATTGTACGAAATACGAGCCTGTCTCCTCAACTTTCACGTAAAGTTTTATCGCAACTGCAACTAAAAGAGTGTAATTGGAAAATGAATCAACAGGAGAGGCCCGCTTGGTTCAACAAATAATCAATAAGAGAGGAAGGCCTCCTCCGCTCAATCTTTGTCATTAAGGCACAATGGCCAGTAGGCCGTCCAACGCCTTGATGCAATAGGTGGCCAAGGAATAGAGATCTTCGCTCTGTTCTTCTGTTATCCTGCGGCGAAAGGAAACAGCCATCTTATAATAGTAGCGGCCTTTTTCTCCATCAACCATTTTTCTTGTTTCCTCGAGTGTGATTTGGCGATCATGGCCCCAGACTTTCCAAAGGCAGTCATTCAGGGCTGCCAGCCTATCAGCTGAATGGGGCTCATCGGATTCCCACATAAATTCAATATCGACAAAAGCGCTCGGCTGCAAGGTATTCTCTTCAAGTATTTCATCTGCAAGCTCCTTGAGCGAAGAACGCAGGAGAATGGCAGCCCTGATCCTATCTTGGCCAGTTAAGTGGAAGCTGATTGTGAAGGCCCTTGATAAAACAGCCAAATCGATTATTTCCGATCGTCCGCTTACCAAAATGTCTCCTGCCATATCATAATCATAGACAGATCCTTCAAGGATAATCTTAAAGTTTTCATAGGCAGTTGGGTCGAACATATGCATCCCTCACTTAAAATAGGCCCACTGCCTTGCCGTCTTCGCTCACATCCATATTCAGCGCAGCCGGTTTTTTCGGCAGCCCCGGCATGGTCATGACATCCCCTGTCAGTGCGACAATAAAGCCGGCACCAATCGATGGCTTTAGCTCACGGACGGAAATGGTGAACGCTTCCGGTCTTCCAAGCTTTTTAGGGTCATCAGAAAGAGAATACTGTGTTTTAGCCATACAGACCGGCAAATGATCCCAGCCGTTGCTTTCCATTTCCGCCAGTTGTTTTTTAGCTTTTGGCAGAAATTCGACATCCGCTGCCCCATATAACTTGGTTGCAATGGTTCTGATTTTGGATTCAATTGAGTCGCTTACATCATATAAATAATCAAAATGGTTTTCATTCGCCTTGATGATCTGTTTCACCCGTTTAGCAAGTTCAACACCGCCAGCTCCCCCTTTTTCCCATACTTCGGTCAAAGCATAGTCAATCACATGGGCGCTGCATAGTTCGGCAAAAGTCCGCAGTTCGCTTTCATGGTCGCTTACGAATCGATTGAGGGCAACAACAAAAGGCAAGCCGAAAGAAGCGATATTCTCACAGTGTTTCAAAAGATTCGCAAAGCCTCTCTTTAACGCTTCCGGATCTTCCTTGGTCAATTCGTCTTTCGGTACGCCCCCATGCATTTTCAACGCTCGGATTGTAGCCACTATTACAACGGCATCTGGCTTCAAACCGGCACTTCTCGATTTGATATGGAGGAATTTTTCCGCCCCAAGGTCCGCTCCAAAGCCTGCTTCCGTAACGACATAATCGCCCAATTTCAAGGCCGTTTTAGTGGCAATGACTGAATTGCAGCCATGGGCGATATTAGCGAAGGGCCCACCATGGATAATGGCTGGAGTATGTTCAATTGTCTGGACCAGGTTCGGCATGATTGCATCCTTCAAAAGGAGTGTCAATGCCCCTTCCGCTCCAAGCTGGGCTACTGTGACCGGCTCCTTGCCGTATGTATATCCGATCACGATCCGTGACAGGCGATTTCTCAAGTCGGAGATGTTTTCTGCCAGGCAAAGAATCGCCATAATTTCCGAGGCAACCGTAATGTCGAATCCATCTTCGCGGGGAACGCCCTGCATAGGCCCGCCCAATCCGATCATAACCTTCCGCAACGCCCGGTCGTTCAAATCAACCACACGTTTCCAAACGATTCTTCTTGGGTCAATCCCCAATTCATTGCCTTGCTGAAGGTGATTGTCAATCAGCGCGGCTAATGCATTGTTTGCAGCTGTTATCGCATGAAGATCACCTGTGAAATGAAGGTTGATGTCATCCATGGGCAACACTTGGGCATAGCCGCCTCCGCAAGCGCCTCCTTTGATGCCCATAACAGGTCCCAGAGAGGGCTCCCTCATTGCTATGACAGCTTTCTCGCCAATCTGGCCAAAAGCATCCGCCAAGCCTACAGTAACGGTTGATTTTCCTTCTCCAGCCGGTGTCGGATTGATTGCCGTCACTAAAATAAGCTTACCGTCCTCTGTCTGCTTATTTTTCTCCAAAACCCCAAGGGAAATTTTTGCTTTGTATTTACCGTATTGATCGTATTCATCTTCCGTTAATCCAATTGAATGAGCAATCATATCAATTTTTTTCATTTCCGAACAATTTGCGATTTCCAAGTCTGTTTTGTACGTCGTTGTTGAAGATTTACTCATAATTCCCCTCCAAAATGAATGTTCTTTTAACTGATTGTAACACGGCCCATACCTTTACAGGACAGAAACCATTGAACAACCTAAAAATTTAAATATTCAAATAATACAGTTATTTCTATTTACTTTTTCTTCAGCTTCTTTATAATGGCAATAAAGTGAATTTTTCATTAAATGAACCAAAAGGGTTTTAGGACAAGCGCTTTGTTTCCTAAGCTTAATGAAGCGCGTAGCAAAGAGAAAAAAGACCTATACAGGAGGAATGCGCGATGCCGATTAAACTGCCGGCCTTATTGCCGGCCAAAGAAATCCTGGAAAAAGAAAATATTTTTATCATGGATGATAGCAGGGCCATTTCGCAGGACATCCGGCCCCTTAATATATTGATTGTCAATTTAATGCCCGAAAAAGAAAAAACCGAAGCCCAGCTTCTTAGGCTGCTGGGAAATACCCCTCTACAGGTCAACATTACCTTTCTTAAAATGAAGACGCATAATTCAAAGAACACCAGCAAATATCATCTTGACCAATTTTATTCCCACTTCTCGGAAATCAGGCACCGTAAATACGATGGCATGATCATCACAGGCGCACCTGTGGAAAAATTGCTTTTTGAGCAGGTTGATTATTGGGATGAGCTTACCGAAATCATGGATTGGTCTGTTTCTGCCGTCACTTCCACGATGCATATATGCTGGGGAGCACAGGCAGCTCTTTATCATCATTACGGAATCAACAAATATAAACTAAGCAAAAAATGTTCCGGTGTATTCCTGCATACGGTCAGGAAACAAAAGGAAAAGTTGGTCAGGGGTTTCGATGATGAATTTTACGCACCGCATTCACGGTATACCAATATTGAAAATGATCAGATCACGCAGCACCCGGACCTGGAGATTCTCGCTTCATCCCGGGAAGCCGGCGCCTATTTGATCAGCTCCAAAGACGGACGGCACATCATGGTGACGGGGCACCCAGAGTATGACAATACCACCTTACTGCAGGAGTACCTGCGGGATAAGAAAAAAGGGATAGCAATCGCCTTGCCAAAGAATTATTTTCCCCATAACAATCCTGAGTATAAACCGGCACATCGCTGGAGAAGCCATGCCAATCTCCTTTTTTCTAACTGGCTTAATTATTATGTGTACCAAGAAACGCCTTATCAGTGGGATTAAGTTCCCTGGATGCGGATAGTAGCTATTCTTCCAAACCAGCAAAAAAATAAGCGTGGAAACGTCTCCCCATGCTTATTTTTTCACTTTCCAGGATGAGCATAATGATGCCTGCTCCCATTCAACCGGAAAAAAAGCAAGGGATTTTTTTGATGCTCCTTTTTCTCCACCCAATGCTCGTTCTTATATTTCCAGCTATTCTTTTGAACTCCTTGCATTGTGCTCATGATCCCTTTTTTTCTGTAAATCCCGGTACAGGCGCTCTGCCTTGGCCAGGCTGCCGGCCCAGAGATGCCAACGCATGCGCGGCAGCGGATCATCTGTCTGATTTCCTGCAACCCGCACGTTCCCTTTACTTCCTCCCCTTTGCAAGATTCTTATAGCAAAAAACTCCACAATTAGCCAATTGCAGAGTTTTAAACATGCTGTTCTTTTTTCCGTTCTAACTGGCGCTAAAAATTAGCACCAACATAAGAATGAAGTCGAAGAGAAAGAGAACGCCAGGAAGAATGAGTTTGATTCAATGGATAATAATCGCCTGGCAATCTATAAAATTTCTGCCAATCAACGTTTCACTTTATTGATTACGCTGATCTTTTTCATTCTGGACCTTCTTCAGTTCCTCAATCCGTTCAGGCTTGTCTTCGAAGTATTGGACTAGATCCCCGATGCGGTCGATGGAATCCCAGCTCAAGTGGTGTTCAATTCCTTCCACATCTTCATAAATCAGTTCTTCTTTTACACCGATGATCCGCAGAAGCTTCTCCAGCAGTTCATGGCGGAATACTAAACTCTTCCCGATTTTCTTTCCTTTAGGAGTCAAAATAAGTCCACGATATTTCTCATATACTAAGTATTCTTCTTGGTCTAGTTTTTGAACCATTTTTGTCACTGAGGATGGATGTACATTTAGGTTTTCAGCAATATCCGATACTCTGGCATAGCCCTTTTCATCAATCAATATATAGATTTGTTCAATATAGTCTTCCATACTAGGTGTTGCCATCCTGTATCCTCCCATTCAAAGCATATCATAAAAATTTTACTATATATTCTGCTCTATCACAAGATAAGATAGCTTCAAGGACATACTGGACCGTTTGCACATTAGGCTGGTTCAGCACCATAAAAGGGTTACAAACGGAAAAACCCGGCTATTTGCACCGGGCTTATTGTGTATTCCGCTTACTGGCGCTTAGATACCCACTGCAACGCGAGAGTGCATATGTAGTGAATGATCCGTATGCCAGGATGGATTCTCAGTTGGTATAACCAATGATCGATGTAGAAATTAAAGATTCATTTATTGCTGATAGGCTGGTTTGATTGCTTCCAACCGTGCTTTTACCTCTTCGGAAGTCAATTTATTTTCGATCACATAACGATTCCGTGGAGAAGCGCTGCATTCATACGTACAACCGCGAAGATGTTTATGTTCGTTTTCTTCTGAACATAGGATCTGTTTGTTGCAATCCGGGTTGGCACAGTTTACATACCGTTCACACGGTTCGCCTGTATAATGGTCTCTGCCGACAATTTCCGGATTTACGTGGTTGACCGGTACGGAGATACGCTCATCGAATACATAGCACTGCCCTTCGTAATCTTTCCCTTGCACTTCAGGGTCTTTACCGTAAGTGACAATGCCGCCATGCAATTGGCTTACATCCTCGAAGCCTTCTTTAAGCAGCCATCCTGAAAACTTCTCACAACGAATTCCGCCTGTACAGTATGTAAGGATTTTTTTTCCTTCCAATATTTCTTTGTGTTCACGGATCCAATCCGGCAGATCGCGGAAATTTTGGATTTCTGGTTTAACGGCTCCCTTGAAGTGGCCAAGGTCATATTCATAATCATTTCGCGCATCAATGACTACTGTTTCCTCATCTTTCATAGCCTCATGAAATTCCTTCGGGCTCAAATATTTACCGGTAGTCACATTCGGATCGATATCATCTTCTAATCTAAGCGAAACGATTTCTTTGCGCGGTCTAACATGCATTTTTTTGAATGCATGTCCATCTGCCTCATCCACTTTAAAGACAATCTTTGAAAATAACGGATTTTCTTTCATGGTTTTCATATATTCATCTGTTTGTTCAATTGTTCCCGAAACTGTTCCATTGATTCCTTCTTGGCCGACCAATATACGCCCTTTCAAGCCCAATTCCTTGCAGAATGCCAAATGCTCGGCGGCGAATTCTTCTGCATTTTCAATCGGTACATATAAATAATATAATAAGACTCTATATGGTTTTTGTTCTGACATCGTTATTACCCCTTATCTTTACTCATTATTTCAATAGAACTATTTTCCCCATTCTAACTGGCGCTAAGACTCCTTACTTCAACACGAGAGTGAAAATGAAAAAGCGGAAGCGGGAAATTAGGCGTTAGTAAGAATCTGATTGGTTCAATTAATGATCGGCGGGGGATGAATGAAAAATCCACCGATCAAAGTGTCACTTTATAATAATAGCCATCCCTCTGCTCTTTCATAAGCAAGATACAAAAAGCACATGAAAATTTTACGTTTTTATTCTAACAATTGCAAGTGTTCTATGTTATTTAAATAATAAAAACGGTACAATTGTGACATACTTCCAACAGTTCTTAATTCTCATTTACTGACTTTTATATGAATACATTGTATAATGCAGATGAAACTAATTCTCAGTTATGGGCATTAGGACTCCTATTTTCAAACGTGAGAAGTGATAAAATTGGGTTTTATTATTGTTGAAGTTTGTGATTCGAATCTACTTTCATCCGCAGACCTTGAAGAGCTGCTCAGCCAATACCCAGAAGCTGCTGTCATGCGGTATGAATGCTTAAATAGATGTTCACTATGCAAAATGCGCCCTTATGCATTAGTAAACGGAAAACAAATTTACGCTAAAAGCATTGAAGAATGCATTGGCTTAATTAAAGAAGCAATAGAGGAAGAGTTATCATTGTTTTTGTGATGGCCTGAAAGGAAATCTCCTCTTCAAACATATGAAACGTTGACCGGGGGATTTTTCATCCCTTGCCGATCATTCGTTCAACCAACCAGTATTCATACAGGCACTTGGACTCCCATTTTTACTTCTTTGCCTTTACGTGGCTTTTGAAGCGGGCGTCTGTAGTGCCGGTGTGAACAGGATAAATGATAGCTGATATACATACATATAGTAGGAGGAGATATGCGTGAAATTGGTTGGGGTATCCGGTTCGCTGACCGGTCATAAAACAGCGGCTGCAGTCAAACAGGTTCTCCATGCTGCTCAAAAAGCGGATCCATCCATTGATATTGAATTGATTGACCTGAAGGATTACGATATTGAGTTTGTCGTCGGAAAACCACTGGCTTTATATAATGAAGATACTCAAAATGTGGTCGCTAAGATTGTGGAAGCTGATGCGGTTCTATTCGGAACAGCTATCTATCAGGCTTCTATAACTGGGGCGTTAAAAAATATGCTGGACCATCTGCCCGTGACCGCCCTGCAATCAAAAGTGGTCGGCATGGTTTCTACAGCAGGCTCAAAAAACCACATGCTCGTGGCGGAATATCAGCTTAAGCCGATCCTCTCATTCTTTCGTGCCTATGTGGCAACCACGTCTGTGTTCCTGCAGAGCGAATGTTTTAACAACACCAATGAAATTACCAATCTCGATGTTCTGCTGCGTATTGAAACGTTGGCCAATGAAATGCTGCATCTCCACCATCAACTGAACCCATAAGTAAAAAAAGTAACCAAATGGTTACTTTTTCCTTTGTTTATATCTTACCTCAAAGCTCCACCAAGAAAATGAAGACATAAAAGTATAAGGGAAATCAAACGCCAATAAGAATTCAGGTTGATTCAACTAATAATCGGTGGGAAATGAATGCCCCCACCGATTGTAGTTTCACTTTATTGTTGTTCAAAAAATGCTTTCGCTTTATCAAGAAAAACTTTATCCTCATCCAACAGTTCATCCTCATGGAAGATGGCTTCAACAGGGCAAGCTGTTTCGCATGCTCCACAGTCTATGCAAATGGAAGGGTCGATAAAGTATTGGTCTTCCCCTTCAACAATACAATCTACTGGACAAACAGTTACACAATCTGAAGCTTTTTCTCCAATACAAGGAGATGTAATCACAAATGCCATAATAAATGACTCCTTTTCTATTTATTTTTAGGCTGTTTCCGCAAAGTTTGTTTTGATTGTGGCGAGAGGTTTGCCATACGCTTCAGCATTGCCCATCGGCCAATCAATCTACGATCCGGCTTTCATCACTGAACGGATTTTAAAACCTTACCTTTTTGAAAACAACCGTTTTATAAAAGGGCTCCCTGAGTTATATGTACGATTGAAAAGTATAATCACCATAACGATTATCTTTTCTCAACAGAACCCATTGTTCCCATCATGGATACAATCCTTCACTGACAATCTGTTGAAAGTAGACTCCTGCTAAATATCATTCCAGGCTTTGCTTGAACGCTTCGCCTGAATGCTTCCAATATTCTTCATTAAAGGATTTTAAATAATCTCTCAACAACCGTTTGGATAGCTGATCCACCCGATCGGTGACCACTTTGCTTTTCAGCGCCTTATCCAATGTATTGACATGTTCCGGCATTGATTTATACCCTTGCCGAATTCGCCGCTCTTCTTTCGATACAAGGACTTCGCAGATTCCCAAGCCCGCATAATAAGGACCGTCTACATTCCGGTCAAGTTTGACCCAAGCGATCCAATACTGGGAATAGTCGGGGCACTCGCCGATGAATTCATCGCGCATCCCCGTAAACCGGACTTTTTTCTCAATCTTGCTCCTTCCATGCAGGGCATCCATATCAATATAGACTTCGCTGTGTTCAGGGTCTACGATAATGGGGGTAATATTGTCCAGGCTTAATGTTCCGGCACCGAATCCACCGTCGCCTTTAGTGGCATCCCCGCTTATGATATTAAATTGGTTGTTAGCATCCTTCTTCACTTCTGTACCCCCTTTCCTCATTCACATAAACGTGTATGCAGAGAGCAGCTCCAACCATACTCGCACTCGGCCCGATTGAGCCGATCTCTTTAAAATTATCATTAAATAGACAACAATGACAATTATAAAGTTTGAAAGAATATTCTTACTTTATTATACCTTTTCAAGATGGCTTTGTAATGCCTTTTTTCTGATCTCCTTATTATTCAAGTATATGCCCCGTTAGCTTTTTTAGAAAACATTCCTGATATGATGGACATATACTTTAGACATCACCCATTTGGATTGGCCATGCCGATAAAAAAAACATGAAGCTATTACGCTTCATGTTTCGTATCTTGGTCTGGGAAAGTCATCCTCCAGCCATAGTATTCATTATCCTGGTTTTTTTCATAAGAGAGGAGCGCATCGAACTTATTGCCTTTTTTGCTGACTAATCCTTTGACTGGAGCTGTGCCATTCTTGAGAAGGGCTTTCACCATGGTTTTTGTCGGTTTTTTCTTCATGGATGCCAGGTACTTATCGTTTTTCCAGATGACAAACTTACAGCCTTCCTTCCAGTTCGAACAGCCGAACCCTTTTTTCCCCTCAATCACTGCACCGCCGCATGCTGGGCATTTGCCAAGAAAGTCGGGGGTTTTCCCTTCAGTTTTGCCGGCTCCACTTTCGACTGTCTGGATGATGTGGTCTCCATCTTCTTTGATCTTATCGATTGATTTCTTCGTGAAGTCAAAAATAAACTGCAAGAAAACGCCTCTGCTGTACTTCTTTTTTTCCATATCCGCCAATGCTTTTTCAAGCCTTCCGGTAAACTCCAAATCGAACAGTTCCCGGATGGGGAATGTTTCGACCATGCGGACCCCCAAATCGCTGCATAGAAGGCTTTTATCGCTTGCATAGATATAACCGATGTCTTTAAGGCGCTTAATGGTTTCAGCCCTTGTGGCAGCTGTTCCAATCGAAAAACCGCTCAAAATGGCCTCCTCATCATCGAAGTTCTTGCCGCATGTTTCCATCACCCTAAGCAATGTCTTTTCTGTATGGTGCTTTGGCGGCTTTGTATCGTGGGATGTGACCTTAGCTTCTTTGACGTCCAGCTTATCGCTTTTTTCGAATGCCGGCAGAATCGTATCCTTCGTTTCTATTTTCTCCACCTTGCGCCAGCCTTCCACAATCTGCACGCGGCCCTTGGCATGGAACAATCCCTTCACTTCCTCGGCAGAAACAGAAATGGACGCCTTTGTCTCCTCATGTTCTGCAAGCGGCATGAATTGCATGATAAAACGGTTCTTGATCGCCTGATAGACAATATGTTCATCTGAACTAAGCGATTTCGGGATGACATATGTAGGGACGATCGCACTGTGGCTTTCCACTTTAGCATTATTGAATAAACGCTTAGAGGCGGAAAATGTAACCTCATCCTCATATGGCAACCCCCGTTTTACAGCATTCAATACCTTGGCTGTCCGTTCCTTAAGGCTTTCCTCAAGTGCTGTACTGGATGTTCGGGGATAGGTGATAAACTTCTTTTCGTAAAGGGATTGAGCAACCTTCAAGACCTTATCCGAAGTCCATCCTTTGTATTTACTGGTGACGTATCCCTGCAAATTGGAGAGATTGAATAAGAAAGGCGGGTACTCTTTTTTTCTCTCCGTTTGTTTCTCTTCTACTTTTCCAGCGCTGTTTTCAACCAACTTCTTGATGATATTCAGCTCTTCTTGGACGGGGAATTTATCCTTTTTTCCTTCATTGTAAACGGCATCAAACGTTTCGCCATTTTCTGTCACAAAAGATGCTGCCAGCTTGTAATACGTTTCCGGAACAAAGTTTTTGATCTCTTGGTCCCGGTCATAAATGATTTTTAAAGTCGGCAGGATGACGCGCCCTACATTGATTACTTTTCCCCGCCCTTTTTGATATTTCAGAGTAGCTGCGGATGTTAGATTAATGCCGATTACCCAATCCGCCCATTGTCTGCTGACTCCTGCATCCTGAAGGGGGCGCAACTCGGTATTGGGCTTCAAATGATTCAAGCCCTTGATGACTTCCTCAGGCGTCCATTCATTCAGCAACAGGCGGTATACTTCTTTTGGCGCCTTAATTTTATAGATAATGCTGTCGCCGATCACCTGTCCTTCGCGATCATAATCGCATGCCGAAATAATACGGTCGACATCTTTCCGATTCAACAAGGAAGAAATAATCTTGAATTGTTTTTGCGCTCCCGGATCGCTTTTATCGCGATTTTTCGGCGAACTTTTAATTTTATATTCAAATTTAGACGGTATGAAAGGGAAATTTTCCATTTTCCATTGGGCCAATGAACTGTCGTAATCTTTTACATCAAACAACTGTAGCAAATGTCCGAAAGCCCAAGTGACAATATATTCCTGCCCTTCAAAATATCCGTCCTGCCGCGTGCGGATATGCAATGCATCAGCAATATTTTTAGCAACGGAAGGTTTTTCTGCTATAATGACCGCTTTCATCTTTTTCCTCCTCTATGCTTTGGTGCTATTCTTTTTGAATTATGCTCAACTATTATATCATTAGTGGGCCGTTCAAGCATTTACTCAAATAAAAAGCCACCGTCACATGGACGGCGGCAGCCTTTTCAATGAAAAATTTTACTCTTTCGTGCATCTTCCGTAAAACGGTTAACCAATTTCATCAATGGCTTCTTCAATGCTGTTCCAATCAAAATGAATATAACAGCAACGGATAGCAACACAATCATATAGATGATCGCATTATGCCAAATCACTCCGCCTAGCCCTTCACGAAGAAGTTTGACGGCGTAGGTGAAAGGAAGGAAAGGATAGATGCGCTGGAAAAATTCAGATGATACTTCAATCGGGAAATTCCCTCCCGAACTGGAAATCTGAAGGACCAAGAGAATAATGGCCAGCCCTTTTCCAATGTTCCCGAAAATCGAAACAAGTGTGTAAACAATCGACATAAATACAAAGCTGATCAAAAGGCTGAACAGAAAGAAAGCCAGTTTATTGTGCACATCCACATGGAGCAGGAAGATATCACCGAGCGAGACGATCGCTGCCTGTATAAGGGCTACCGTTAGGAAGGTCAGCCCTCTTCCAAAGTAAAAATGGTGCGGCCGGTACATTTCTCTCGGCATTTCCACGTCTACCGACAACAGAGACACCAATAAAAGCGCCCCTACCCATATTGCTAATGCGGTATAGAATGGAGAGCTGGCTGAACCGTAATTAGCGATTGGGAAATCCTTCACTTCTTTTAGCTGTACCGGTTCCGCCAGAAAATCACTATCGGATTTTACATCCCGTCTGAGCATATGGATAATTCCCTCAAGGTTGGTCTTCTCTTTCAATTCATTCAATTTTGTGGCCGCATTCTGGACAGTCTTATTGAATTCAGGCAGCTCATTCTGCGATAAAGAGCTCGCGATATTAATCGCATCGACTAATTGAGGCATTTTTTCAGAAATCAATGCCGAAGCCCGCGTAAGATCGCTTGTCAAACCTGGCAAATCATTCTTGACGAACGCCGCTCCTTTTTCGATTTGCTGCTGCATGGCAGGAAAATCGTTTTGATAGAAACTAGCCGCGAAGTTGACTTCATCAATGACCTTGTCAAGATTATTATTAATCAGGACCGTAGCATTGTTTAACGTTTTCTCCAAAGCAGGAAGCTCGCGCTGATATTTGGAAAGCATGTCTATGGCATCCTGAAGCGTCTTTTTAGTGTTCCCGAGAAGATTGGAAACATTCGGCAATTCCTTTTGGGCTGCAGCCACCACATCATTAGCGTTCGCAATATCGCCTTTGATCTGATTAAGCTTCGCTTGGATTGTCGGTAAAATAACACTATCATAATCAGCGACAATCCTGCCTGTATCCTGTTGGACTTGATTCGCTGTACTTTGAATTTGTTGCAGACTTGCCGGCAGGCGGCCAGGATCTGCTTTAATCGCTCCAATCGCTTTCTGGACAAGATCTTGCTGCGATTGCACACGATCCGATAAAACAGTCAATGTTGACAGCAAATTCTGGATTGGCTGCCCATTGATCCCGGCATTCGCTAAATTTTGGACGAATGTGATCTGGCGGGCTAGCAAATCAACTTCCTGAGTCAGTAAACTGTCAGCGTGGGTAAGCAATTGCAGCGCCTGATCAGGGGTGATGGCATGATTGCCCAGCTGGTCCGCAACCGTCGACACACTTCCAGCGATTTGATTAATGAATTGCAAATTCATTTTAACCGTACTTGATATTTTATCGAATGAACCATCAAGACTATCGAGAAAGTCATTGGCAACATTTACATAACCCTGGCTGTTATTAGCCAGCTCCTGGATTTTAGGCAGCAATGATTGTGTTTTGTTGACAACCGTCAGTGCTTGATTAGCTTCTGTCAATCCATCATCCAATGTGTTTTTGATTGTATCGAAATTATTATTCAATTCATTTATTTTAGCGGCCATATTCCTGATTTCAGGTATCTTGCTTTGGACCGCTAATACTTGCTGGCCCGCCTGATTGATCAATGGCAAAGCGTCTTTCACCTTCAATATACTTTGCCCGGCAGAGTTGATGGTTGGTATGTAACCTGTCAAAGAAACCAATTTGTCCGCTTTTTGCTGTATTGCCGGAAGCCGTGATTTTAATTCCTTAGCTTGTTCGCCGAATTCGTTGATTTCAGGCAGTGCATCTCTCACCTGATATAATTTCGTTTCCAAACGCCGGATTGTCGGAAGGTCTTTCTCAAGCTGGACGCCTGCCTTATCAAATTCGCTCAACAGCGATTTCGATACGGTATTGATAAACTCCTGGGTGATTTGCTTAGTAACTGCATTCGCTCCAGTAGAAGCGATTTTTGGTGTAATGGCATTGATTTTATCATTGATCGTAAAAATAATTTTTGCTTTTTCAGGAGAATCAGTCAAAATGCTGGATAGATTATGCGAGAAATCTTTTGGAACATACAGGCTTGCATAATAATCTCCATTCCGGACGCCTTCATCCGCTTTTTTCTTGCTGACGAACGTCCAGCCAAGATTTTCATTTTTCATCAATTTCCGGACGAGTTCATCCCCGATATTGATGTGCTTTTCCTTATCGATCCCGGTACTGATTGTTGCCCCTTGGTCATCATTGGCAACAGCGATTTTGATTCCGGACGTATTGCCGTACGGGTCCCATAATGCCTTTATATTGAACCATGCATACAAGGAAGGCAGCACCATGAGCGACACCATCAGGAAAATAGCCGCTTTCGACCGGAATACGCGCCGCCAATCCAATATGTATATGTCCCAAACCTTCTTCATCACAAACACTCCTCTGCTGTTGCCGATTAAGTAATCTCATATGTAATGGAATTTGCTTACTTGTACTTTACCCAACATCAGCCCCAAACATGTTCGCTTTCAAACATTCAGACATTATTCTTCAGCCAGCTATCTTTTCAGTACCCTTTCACACGTCAAATAAAAAAACTGCAATCGTCAGATTACAGTTTTTGATTGATATATTTTCTTTTTTCAAAATAGGCGGTGGCAAAATCGACCAGCTGCCTTTGCGGGATCAGCCTGCATTCCGCCATTCCGACTTGCCCTGTCGAAACCAGCCCATTCCTTTCAAAAAGAAAGCCGATTTCATTGAATTTATCCGTATCGTATAAAAATTCTTCGTACTCTTTCCAAACGCGCCGGTCATCCTCTATAATCGGGGAACCTTGTTGGCAGGTGTAGCATGCATTTGCATGGCATTCCGCCAAATGCAGAGACGTATTATGTTCATAGCCTACCCCTATCAATAAGACATGGCCATTCAAGTCATAAATCTTCTGAAGAGGCGATTCCTCTCCAAGCGAAAACTCTAAAGAATGATGTTCTGTAATAAAGTGTGCATGTTTTCCCCAAGCTGCGAAACTGGTGGTTGGATGATATGACCGTATCACATCATCATAGGAACGGAAACAATCGACTATCTTTCCCATGCCAAGCGTAGTGGTCGTCTTAGGGTCAAATGCCGGCATTTCGTTCCTGATTGTTTCCCACCATTCCTCAGGTACCGGCGGCTCCTCCCAATAAGCAGGATCGCTTAGTTCAGCAGATTGTGTCGGCATGACGATTGTCCCCTCTCTTCCGACCGTTTCCATGAGGGCTTGAACGACGGCATTAGCGCCCCCGCATACCCAGCCAAGGGACTTCAACGAAGAATGGACGATGATGGTCATGCCTTTTTGCACGCCCAATGATTGAAAATCGGATACAAGACTGCGGACTGTATTAGGCTGCGGCTGTATCTTGGTTGCCATACCACTTTCCTCCTCCACTAGTTGTTTTTCCGGCAATCTTACTAAGGATGCACTTTTGAAATAGAAATGTCCTTCATAACCTGCAAGTCCACCCATTCCCTCTCTCCAATCTGCACCAATGAGTACATGGGATCATACGGATCATTCAGGACAATTCTGCCTTTATTCCCATTGGATAATTCAACCCTTTTGCCTACCAGGGTGGCCATCATGTGGCGTATGAATACATATAGGACGGTTCGGTCGAATTCACCATATACTCCATTGTTCATATCAGAAATTACCTGGTAAAACGGGAAGGCAGGTTTGTATACCCTTTCAGAAGATAGGGCATGGAAGACATCCGCCACTGCCGTAATTTTTGCGAAGCGATGGATTTGATGGCCCTTTAAATGAAACGGAAAGCCGGTTCCATCTTCGCGCTCATGGTGCTGGAGAGCAGCCAAGGCAATACTCTCATTGATTTCAGGCACTTTTTTGATCAATTGGTACCCGTATACGGTATGCCTTTTCATTTCTAGATACTCTTGTTCTGTCAATTTGCCTGGCTTCAGCAGGATCGATTCCGGGATTTTTGTTTTGCCGATATCATGCAATAAGCCGGCAAGCTCCAAATCCTGCAATTCCTGCCCTTCTATGCCGAGCCATTTGCCGATCATGCCAGAAATAACGCCTACACAAATATTATGGCGGTGTGTATATTCATCTTTGGAATGCAGCTCCTTGAACAGATGGTAAACGTGGGGGATTTCAGTCACTTCTTCGATAACCGGGATAATTTCCGATTTGATTTCATCCAACGGAAGGGCGTTTGTTTGTTTGACTGTCTTAAAAATCTCTTCAATCTGTGAAGAGGCATCATCGACCATTTTTGATATATAAGTTAACTTTACCGAATCGATTGTGCTTATTTCCTCGTTGATCTGTTCTTTGCCGTTCAACTCCGAATCCTCAAGCTGTTCTAGCAAATCCTCTATTTCATCCATTGTGAACGGCGTGAGCTCATTAAATGGATCCGTATTTTGTTCTTTTTCATTCAGCGGCATATAAATTCACCATTCTTTTTTTCTTTTATTCTATCAAACTTCCGCCACCAAACCAAATTTTTACAATATATTCGTTTATTCCAACAATGACTTGCCCAAATTCTTTAATTGTTCGCCTACCGTGCAAGATGCCAAGCAAAATTGATGGGCCTTCGCCCTTCCCATATCTTTTCGGTTTTGCGCATACAGAAAGCAACCAGAACAATAGGTGCTTAATGTACGATCCACTTGTTTCAAAATATCTTCCCTCGATCCTTCTCTGTTCATAATATCTCCTTTTTGTTAAAGCAGCAAGGTGCTGTCCACATCGGTTCCTTCCAATGCCTGGACGGCCAATCCATCTGCGCCTTTGTTCTGTTTTCTGCCAATATGGTGGTATACGGGCTTGATGGCCAACTGTGCCATTTTCTCTTCAATACGGTCCAGCCATCCGTTCAAATCTGGATCAAAGCATGGCCACTCACCTGCAAGCTGATTCAAAACAACTTGGGAATCACCGAAAAAATCACATGTCTGGTGGTGGATGCCCATGTCTTCCAACACGCAGATACTTTCATAAAAAGCGGCATACTCAGCTTCATTGTTTGAAAGCAATCCGGACAGCCGTTTATTCAGGCGGCGCCGGTATCGTTTGTCATTCTGCAAGTAATAGATAATGATGCCCAGTCCAGCCAATTTTTCGTCTTTCATATAACCGCCGTCGAAATAGACTTCCACTTCCTGAGGTTCTTCCTGTATTTCCTCCAGAAGCTTTGACAACTCCTTTTTTGACCATGAAACTTGCTGATTGTCGATAAAATAAAAGGAATGCGCTCTTCCGGTCTTTTCCAAATCATCCGCTATGATCAGCGCCTGCTTCGCATCCATCATGTCCGATTGAAAGTCACATGATGGTTTTTTCTTGTTCCGATATGTCCACGACATAGATACCTTCATAAACCGGACCTCCTGTGTACCATTCTATCTTTATGTTTACTGTACGGATATACGCCTGCAATTATGCATTTCTTCCCCTTTTCCACACCATATCGAGATGAGGAATGCCATCTTCCAAATAGACATCGGATACTGCTTCAAAACCAAAAGAGCCGTAGAAATCCTTCAGATAGGCCTGTGCTTGAATATCGATCCGCGTTAGGCCCAGCTCTTTCCGGCATATCTCCATACCTCTGGCCACCAAATCGCGGCCAAGTCCGCTTCCCCTTCTGGAGGCATTCACCAATACCCGCCCAATGGAGGCGTATTCCCCTTTTACCCCCGCCGGCACGATCCGCAAATATGCTGTTATTGTTCCTCCCTCTTCCTTGAACAGATGCCAGCATTCCGGATCCATGCCATCTATTTCCGGATAGGGGCACGATTGCTCGACAACAAACACAGCCACCCGCTCCTGCAAGATGCTATACAATTGTTCCCTCGACAACTCACCGAATCGTTTTAAATGCCAACTCATTTTCTGATCATCCTTTTTACATTTATAATGCTTTTAAGTATAGCACAACGGAGACTGTATTCCCTCTATGCCGACTATACTCGGTCCACAGCCTTTCTTGCCGCAAAAACGCTTCATATATTTATCTTTTATTTTGCTATAATAGAAAAATAAACAGGCATTCATCGTTCTTTCTGTCCCCAATACGAAGGGCGGAGCTGGATCATTTTTCCATTGGACGATACAAAAAAAAGGAAAGAACCAGTCACCTTCTTGATTAGTAAGACAACAGCGAGACGCTTAAACTAGGAAATATCAGGGTACATAGTAATACTGGAGGAGATGCTCATGTCAGAAAAGAAAAAAACGATCGTACAGGGAAAAACAGTAGAATTAACATTTATACAGGATAAAGATACACAGGAATGGGCTTTTACCGCCAAATTTCCAGACAATAATCTAATGGGGTACTGCAAAGACCTCGATCGTGACAAAGCGCAAAAAGTTAGCATCCATCGCTTATTCATGGCCTTGGATGAAGAAGAGGCTAAGACGGAATAGAACTAGATGTTCATTCTTGGCGGGCCTTTTTCCCAATTACATCAAAGCAGCCTTTCCAATGGAACAGGCTGCTTTTTTAAATTGTCTGCTTTCATTCCTCAGAATAAGCGGCATTGCGACAATATTCCAGAACATACATACAAAACTAGACAAAAAACAACGGAGGAAATGACAGCCGCATCCTAGAATACTATCTCTATGCAAAAATCTAAAAGTACCATAGGTATTCTTTTGAATAAACCGATTTCCCGTCCATTTTGTATAAACCGCAGATTACGGAAGGATGTGAACATAATGGCAGTTGCTATACAAATTAACAATGATTCACAACTGAACCTGGAGGAAGCGGCGCTCGCCTTGGGAGAGAGCGTGAACGTCATAAGGAATTGGCTGAAAGAATTGAATGGATTTATACCAGGCCCGCTTACCGGTGATCTCTCCGATTCATTGAGCGCCGAAGCCATCGAAACGCTGGCTTTTGTGAAAGAATTGAGCAGGAACCAAGGTTTCACCCTTAAACAAATCCGTTTTTTCCTCACTCAATGCGGCAAAAAACGAGAATCGGATAGATCCCCTCAGCCAATTGATCCATCAGTAAAGGACCAACTGCAGGAGATCAACCATTCGCTCGCATGCCAAGAGGCATTTAACCGAGAATTATTGAAAAAAATCGAAGCACAGCAGAAATTAATCGAAAGCCTGCTTGTCAGGGACCGTGACCAATATCTGATCCAAGCGATGAATCGATCGCATTACGAGAAACAACAAGAACTAAAATCCAAAAAAGGCTTATCGCGGCTATTCTTAAAATAAGCATAGTATTTTAGCCTGCTTTCAGGCTAAAGCCATAAAAAAGGTGCGAATCCATGAAAATCCGCACCTTTTTTTATCTCTTATGTATTATGGTTTTAATACATATTTATACAAAGCGAAAGCAACGCCATCTTCATTATTGCTTCTTGTTATATAATCCACTTGTTTCTTCACTTCTGGATCGCCGTTTTCCATAGCGATGCTCATGCCCGCCACTTCAAACATGGGTACATCATTAAAATTGTCTCCGATTGCAACTGTTTCTTCCAAGGGAATATGAAGATAGGCAGCAAGCGAAGCCAACCCGCTTCCCTTATTTGCTTTTTCATGGGCGATCTCCACTTTCGTCCAGCCCGAAGTGGTGACTGAGAGATCCTTTCTATCTTTAAGTCTATCCCTTAACAACTGAAGTTTATCACGGTGGAATGAAAGCACAAAAATTTTATAGATGTCCAATTCGGCGATTTGCAGTTCTTTATAGGTATCCATAAATTGAATGCCGTATTGCTTAAATTGGATATCTCTTTCATTTTCCGCCCATGAAGCTGAAAACGAAGGATCATCCGACACAGTGCCGATTTCTCGATCCAACATATCCTTGCCCGAGTTTAACACATAGACCCCTTGGTTTGTGTACAACTCATAATAGTAGCCTCTTTCATCGAGCCAAGGCAGAAGCTCCATCAGCACCGACTCCGACATAATCAGTTTCTGGATCAATTCCTCGCCATGAAAAGCCAATGCGCCATTGCCTGTTATAACCGGGCAGTCAAGACCTGCGCGCTTCAGCAATTCTTTTGTGTCATGCAGCGATCGCCCTGAACAAATGGCGACGACTATCCCCGCTCTTTGGCAATCAATAATTGCTTCTCTGTTCTTCTCACTGATCGTTCCATCAGCTGACAATAAAGTTCCGTCAAAATCGATTGCAACCAATTTCATATATAGCCCTCCTGACCGTTAAGTACTATTCTTGCAGCAAGTTTGGATGGTTTGCTCTACTAATCAGTATAGTGCGTCCGATGCACAGTAACAAGCCAACACCATGCCTTTCAAGTGGATGGCGAGCATTATGATTGAAATAAATTCAACCATAATGCTATACTGGCTATCCGATAAGAGCGCAACACTTATCTGTCTGTAACGATATCCTCCTATTTTATGAGGGCACTGAAAAACTTACGTTTTGAATAGCGTAATTTTCTTCAAAATGAAACAAGGCACTTTCTGTTCAATTTTGAACAGAAAGTGCCTTGTTTCTTTGTTTATTTCTTACTACTTTTCATTTATTAATTTCAATATTCGTTTTAAGTTAACCGCGCGGTGGCCCCTTGAATTTCCATCCCAAAGAGACCCGTTGACGATGCCGTATCGTACCCGTGTCCATTTTTTAACTCACTATTTTTCGCTTCTACTTTATACCGTTCCTTTGCTAAACGGTTGAATTCTTCTGTTTGTTGAAAAGCGAGTTGCTCTTTATGTGTTTCGGATTTTAAACTGACCGAATACGTTTTACTTTTAGCTCCCTCCTTGTAACAGCCAGCACTCAATGGGCAAACTTTACATTTCTCACTATCGAAATAGTGTGTCTCTGTTTGATTTTTACTTTGCCCTTTCTTTCCTGTACGCGCTTTACGAAGGGCCATGTGCCCAGCTTTACAGATAAATAAGCCGGCATCCTTGTTATAGTCAAACTTATCTTCGTCTTTTCGGCCACCTTCTGATATAGCCGGATTCAACTTTGCGACAAGTGAGATGTCTTGCTTTTTAGTGTATTCAATATTTCCTTTTTCTGAATAGGCTGTATCACCAATAACCGTATCTATCTTCATTCCTGCTCGTTTACTTTTTTCAATCAACTCTTGTAGGTACTTTCCATCACTTTTTTCACCGGTGGTAATAATCGCTGAAGTAATCAGACGTTCATCGTTTATCGTTCATCGCGATATGTGTTTTATAGCCGAAGAAAGAAGAATCAGCTGATTTATGGCCTTTTCGTGATTCTGTATCATGCGAATAGGATAGATGCTCCTGATAATCACTCACCACTTCTTTTAACATATTCAGACGTTCTTTCACTGCTGGGACTTCTGCGATTTGTGGTTCCTGTTCAATGACTGAAATGACTTTCTTACAGTAAGCCAATTCATCTTTTACTTCTTTTGAAGTGGTTTTCTCAGGGAATTTTTCCTTCATAGATTCATCTACTTTATAGACAGCTTTTCGAACATTTTTTGATTTCTCTTTCAGAAATTCTGTTGGTGATTTTTGATTGTATCGTGCTTTCGTATGCGTGGCGTCCACAATAATGGTGTTACTCTTAATAATTTTCTTTTCAAGTGCGATTTCAACCGTTTTCCCAATAAACATGTCTAATAAGTCCACATCCTGTATACGAAGTCGACGAAATTTTGTAAGTAAACTGGAATCAATGACATTGTCTTCTGGTGCCATATCTAAAAAATATTTAAAAGACATGTCATATTTTGAGCGTTCAACTAAGTCTACATCTGACAGGTCATAAATAGCCTTCAATAATAGGTACTTAAACATACGGATCGAAGAGATGGCATTGCGTCCATTATCCAAACAATATTTTGTTTTTAATTCATCTAAAACAAAGGAAAAATCCACAAGTTCATTGATTTGACAAAGCATATGATCCTTCGGCACGACGATATCATAAATAGCCATAAAGGGACTTAAAGGAAGGGTTTCTTGATTTGAAATCATTGGGACACCACCTGAATGTTAGTCCTTTTAGTATAAATGAAAAAAAGCGAGGTATTCGATGATAAAATCATCGAATACCTCGCAACGAACAACTATATGGACTTTTTCAGTGCCCTCCTATTTTATAGGAGGCACGCTGTTGAAAAAAGATGAAGTCAATATAAATACCACAACATTTTTGTGGTATTGTTGTTTTTTTATTCAGTTTCTTCTATAATTTTGTATGTTAAGTGTAGGCCAATTTGCTTGAGTGAACGCAGTTTGGTCCACTTTTTCAAGTTTTGTATGATGGCGGTCAACAAAACTTGTGTTTTTACTTTTTGAACTCCACGGTAACGTGCATAACGTAAGCCGTGGAGTTCTTTACTATGCGCGAAACTAAGTTCCACCGTCGATGGTCTGACGCTTCGAAGGATCTTCCCTCTGTATGATAATCGTTGCTCCCTTAATTGATCGTAGGTTCCTTGATGGATCGATATTCGTAAGACGCGGTCTTCCTTTTCTTTTTTGGCAAAAGGGCAATGAGCACAGCTTCCTTTTGGCGGCTTATACTCATGATATCCTTGCCTAGTCGTGTTTTTATAGTAAAAGGGAACTCCACAAGGACAGGCATATAAGTCTTCCTTCACTTTTGTAAACTGCACACGTTTACACTGAGGGTGTTCTTTTGATGGAAAACGACGATAGGAGATATAGGCAAAAAGCTTACGCTCAAATAATTGCTTCGCCAACTTTGTGTTATAATAACCGGCATCCAGGGCGATTTCCTTGGCATATTGACCAAAGAAATCCCTCCGTGTGTCCAGTTGTTGAATCAATACTCGATGTCCAGGCACATTGGTGGCTGTAACATCTGTAGCGATAATGAAGTTATGTAGGGAATCCACCAGCCGATGTTCATAGTAGGCAAATCTTCCTCTTTCATCATGTTTGACTGATAAACGGGCATCGGGATCGACAGGGCTAATCAGCTCTCTCTTTTCTATCTGTTGATCCCCTTTTCTTTTTAACGGCTTCTTTCCGTACTGCGCGCGAAACCCGTTAATGATGGCAAGGTCCTGTTCATTTTCTTGGACTACTTTAACTTGGACACGTTCTGTACGAATACGTTTATTCGCATTGGCTTTTTTCCCCGGGTAAGGATGCACGCTTTCTCTCCATGTCCCCACTGCATTTACTCTCTATCACCTTTGGCAGTAAGAGCTTTGTTTTGTTTGGCAAACTCACTCAATGATAGCTAGCCTTGTATGCAGTTCGTGTTCCTTGGGGCGGAGATTTGCCGCCGACTTCCTTCAGATTCCGCGTCACCACGGACACCCTTGTCTTTGGCTAACCCCTACTACTGCCTTCGAGGCTCGGGACTTTCACCCTAAAGCTTACACTCATGCCGGGCGCACCAAAAAAATAGCTATCATGAAATAGATAGCTATTTTGATTGTAATGGTTTATTCATCTCTATTTGTTTGCATATGGAAAAAATCCTCTTGATAAAAGAAGTGCCATCTCACCTCTTGTTACAGGATTATTTGGTCGAAAAGATCCGTCTGGATAACCTGTAAAAATATTTGAAGATGCTACTTTCATTATATCTTTAAATGCATAGGTATTAGAATCCACATCATGAAAAGAAGGTCTATTGGGTTTAATTGTGTTAATTTTAAAAGCTTTAGATAATATTTGAGCCATTTGGCTGCGAGTTATTACTTCATTAGGATAAAAGTTTTTTGTATCTTTTGTCGTCATAAAACCTGCTTTAACTACAGCTGCAACATATGAACTAGTAACGGGTGATTTTATATCTTGAAAATTTGAAACTCCGTTAGGTTCTAGCTTGAATGCTCTTCCTAAAACAATAGCTGTTTGACCTCTATTAATAAATTCGGATGGACGAAATGTACCATTTGAATATCCTACTAGGACATCTTTTTCTCCCCAAAACTTTATATCACCATAGAACCTTTGTTGTTTTGTAACGTCTGAAAAACTAGCTGCTTCCGATTCGGCGCCATAAAGTAAACTAAATGCTAAAACAAAAAATATTATTCTTTTCATAATTCCAACCCCCGTTTCCCTTTAATCTGCAACAATTGCGTCCTTTTGAATAAGCAATTATTCTATAGATTCATAAAGTAATCTGCTTAATTCATCATTCTTTTGAATAAAATCATACAAATATTCCTTTGTAATATGAAATTGCTTTCCATTCCTTTGCTTGGTAGCTAAAATTTGCTCATCATTAAAAGTGATTTGAAAGCTATGTACAATCCTATTTCTCATTGGCACTATATCGGAAAAACAAGCAGATATTTTTTTCCGGAAATCTTAGTTATTGTTTCTTTTATTGGTTGACTCAACTCTCCCGAAGGGTAATCAATTAATTTATGCCAATTATACTTATCGCTTTCATCATTTCTGAGTATATTCTCTATGATAAATGCATTGTTAGAATTGAAAATACAAATTGCACTACCAATTAATTCTCTGTACTCCTTTGACGGTAAACACTGCTTGCTATACTCTTCGTACATCTCCTCTACTCTCCTCACTATTCAGGTATTCAATTTCTTTATTTCAAATATACAGCATAAGAGATGAGGCTGGGACAGAACTAGCTTCAATAATGAAAAAAGTAATGAAAAAAGTGAAATTGAGTGCGCTCAATTTCACTTTTTTCTATTCTTCTCTAATCATCCTTACCTGTTAGCCGTGAATTTCCTTAAATTCACGGCCATTAATGCAAGGCCCATTTCATTTTCAACTTTCGATTTTCCTCGAACTGAAAATCGATTGAAATGCAAATTAGCCTTCAAGAATCCAAAAACTGGTTCCACATCTATTTTTCTTTTACGATAAATGGAACTCGTTTCTTCTTCTGAAAGCTTCGCTCTTACGTATTCTTTTTGTTGTTCCCATTTTTCATTCACCATTACTTTTCGATGGTTTCCTTCTTTTGCTTTTGTACATGAGGAACGCAATGGGCATCCTGAACAGTTTTCACACTCATAAATCTTAAATTCACGTGTGAAGCCTTCTTTATCTGTTCGTACTGAATAATTTTTAAAGACAAGTTGTTGTTGGTTGGGACACGTGTATACATCCTTTTCTTTGTCATACTGCCAATTCGCTGTATTGAATGGGTTTTGTTTATATTTCTTCTTTTGCTCTTTCACGTACATTCCATAGGTAATTAACGCTTCTCGTTTACGATTTGAAAGGATATCATCATAATTCTGTTCACTTCCATATCCTGCATCTGCGACGATGTGCTTTGGCAACTCAAAATAATGTTGTTCAATTTGGTCTAAGAACGGGATTAATGTACGGGTATCAGTTGGATTCGAAAAGAGGCTGTAGGCAAGCGCGTATTGTCCTTCTGTTGCCACTTGTACATTATAACCGGCTTTCAATTGACCATTTTTCATATAATCATCTTTCATACGCATAAAGGTCGCGTCGGGATCTGTCTTTGAATAACTATTTCGTGTGCCGAATATTTCAAAGTCTTTTTGATATCTCTGTTTTCGTTGGATATGGTCCATTAATTGTTTTCGTGCTTGTTTTGGGAATTTCCGTTCACTTCTCAACGCTTTTCGCTCGGCTCCATTCGTTGATGCCTCTATTTTTTGATCGTACTCAGAAATCACTTCATCTACTTTTTCAACGATTTGAGTGAGCTCTTCCAACGTTAACTCTTCTTCACTTTCCTGTACAATTTGAGGCATGATTTCATTTTTAAGCAGCTCTTTATATAGATGATTTGATTTTTCGATTAATCCCTGATGATACTTCTCGATGGATTTCTTCCAAACAAACGTAAACTTATTCGCATTCGCTTCAATCTTCGTTCCATCAATAAAGATGGCTTCTTGATCAATGATTTTTTCTTGGACGAGCTGGCAACGGAATTGAACGAAACATTGGCGGATTAATTCTTTTACTTCAGGTTGAACACGGAAACGGTTGATGGTGCGGTAGCTTGGTTCATATCCTTGCGCCAGCCACATCATACGAATACTGTCCTTTAAAAGGGCTTCTATTTTCCGACCTGAAAAGACAGATTGTGTATAGGCACATAGGATAATTTTCAACATCATGCGTGGATGATAGGCAGGACAACCCTCATTCCGCAGAAATGGTTCAAACGCTTCATGAGGAATACTTTCAACTAAGTGGTGTACATGGAAGGCGATATCATTCTTTTGTAATCTGACTTCTAAATCTAAAGGCAAAATTAATTGATTCATGTTATAATCTTTAAACATAAGGACACTTCTTTCTGTTTGGTTTTGTGTGGTAACTTAATTTTAACAGAGAATGTCCTTATTTTATTTTGAAAAAAATCAAAGCCGGTGAAATTTTACTCATTGTAAAATTTCACCGGCTTTTTCATTTTAGAGGAGGGTTCTGTCCCAGCCTCTGTCTCTTATTTGAAATTTATTGTTTCTGTATATCTGCAATCAGGAAATTTAGAACATAAATCATCATTTAGCATATTTCTTCACCTTCGGTTTTGGTTTGTTTGAAGCAAACTCCAAAGACAAAGAGCCATCATCTTTAAGAATCAAAGAAGCATCAAAAGGGTTTTTCTCTTTATTTTTGGATTGTAGTCCTTTGATAACAGCAGTCTTTCCTTTTACGCACAAGTCTTTAACGTGTTTTTCTGTTATCTTTTTACCAAGCTTTTCAGAAGGGAAGCTTTGTTTGCATCCATTGGAGTATTCAGAGCAACCATAGAACGAGCGTTTAAAGCTTATATGTCCTTTCTTACAAGCAGGGCAAATAGCAATGGAGTCAGCTTCTTGAATAGCCTTTATGCTTTGATTAATACTGTTCGTTACATTTAACTGTTTCGGTGCTTCTGTTATCAATTTATTGATAAACTTTTCAATATTTCTTAGAAAGACTTCTTGAGAACCTTCGGCATTCCCGATTTTTTTTAAAATACGATTCCCATTTTGCGGTCATCGCTGGACTGGATAGCAATGTTCCTTCAATTGATTAGCAAAGTATTTTTCCCTTTTCGGTTACATTAGATGATGCTCTGGCATTGTTATTTGTTGCTTATGATCGTGGATTGTTTATTGGCAGTAAATAAGATAAACTAAAGAATTAAACAAGAAAGTCCCTGCACTATTTAGTAGGGACTTCCTTTCACTTGACTATTAGAATATTTTATTCATTAATACCTTTTAGAATAAAATCAAAGGTACATGAAAACAACTAGCTTTGTATCCTTTCATATCGATAACCTTATTGAAAAAAATATAATAAACACTTAGAGGAACTTCATTTTATTTATTTTTTCCAAAAAGTTTATAAATAAATATGGCGACTAAAAATCCAAAAATTGAATAAAAGGTAAAATATAATAAATTTTGTCGGATGTCAAAACATTCGTTTATATAACCAAAAATTACCAACCAAATAAATAGTGCAATGAATTGTAAAACAGTTTTAATTTTCAAATTACTACCTCATTTTCTATTTTGTAGTCTGCAATTAAACGTCCAGCCAATTATTTCTAGGATGACGATCATATCTATCAATAACCTTAGCTATCCGTGTGCCAACATCTAAATAATTCATTGCGGTGGTAACTGCAAAACTAACGGCAAATGCAAGCTTTTTAGCTCCCCATGCCTGCAATCTACTAACTATTGTTCTGGTAAATACTCTTGCCGCTGCTTTTGCACCTTTTTTTATGATATATGATTGAATACCTAGTACACCTGCACCAACAGCTAGCCCTATTATAGTATTAAATATCGCACCTGCTAGTTTGATGGAAATGATTTTTCTATATCCATTAGGATCAACATATTTAACAGGGTTATTTTCTGTATAAGCATAAAGATTTAAGGATAATGGTTGTTTTAAGTCACCTTTAAAAGAATCTTTTGTAATAAACCTTCCATCATTAGCATTGTAATAGCGAGAGAGTAGATAATATAATTTAGTATCTTCATCATATCTATACCCAGCGTATCTATACGGGTTTACTTCTGCTAACTCTCCATCTTGTGATAAAATGTTTCCCCATGCATCATAGGAATAGGAAGCTACTAAATTACCGTCTTTATCAGTCAATCCTAAAACATCGCCATGATAGTTGGTTAGATAATAGTAAGATACACCTTTATAAATTAGAGTGACAGGTACTCCATTATCATCATAAGTATATTCTTTAGTTATTTTTAAGTTATTGTCCATTTCATAGAGAACTTGATCGGCTGCTCCATATTGATAAAAAGTAATGCCGTTACTGTCTTTGCTAAAGTCTCTGTTCCCTTTTTCATCATAGCCATACTCTGCAATAACTTTTCCCGTCAAGTCTGAAATTTTAATTAGTTGATCCAAATCATTATAAAAGTAAGTTTTTAAGCCATCTGAAATTAAATTACCATTGTCATCATATTTTTAATCTTTATCACCAACCTGCTCTAGCTGATTGTCAGCATTATATTTAGAAATAATTGTTGTATTTTGTCCATTTTTGATAATTTGCTTAGAAGTTCTATTACCAACGTTATCATAGGCATAAGTAACCTGAGTTCCATCAAGTAACGTTTCTTTTGTCAATTGATCCAAGGAATCATATTCATATAATATTTTCCCCTTATTGGTTGTCTTACTTGTTATATTATTGTTCTTGTCATAGTCATACTTAAATGTATCAAATGTTATATTAGATTTTGATTGCAAGATTTCAGTATCTAACCTTCCATTAACATAAGATTTATTTAAACTACTCCCATTTGCAAATGTAGTTACAGCTGGCATACCGGATTTATCATATCCAAGAGATACTAATGTAGTACCATTTCGTTTTATCGTTGAAGTTTTATAAGAGTTATCTGGAATGTATTCAATTTCAGCAAAACCGTTATAACCGGGATATTCTACACCAGAAATATATTGATCACCTTTATATGTAAAGGTTGTATTTCCATTTACACCATCATATTTCACTGATTTTAATAACCCATTATCATAATACGAAATCTGCTTTAAAAACTTGTCGTTTTCTCCAGTTATAACCAAATCATTTTCGTCATATTTATATTTCCATAGTTGAGTTGTACCAGAAAATACACCTTCTAATCGATTGTTAGTATCAAAAGCATAGTGCAGTGATTTACCATCTGCTTTAGCAATAGTTGTAGTATTGCCATTTTCATCATATCTGTAGGAAACCATTTTATTTAATGGATTTATTTCTTTTGAGATTAAGTTTTGGCCATTGTATTCAAATTTAGTTACCGCTTTCTGAGCATTAGTAATAGTTTCTAAATTACCATTTTTATCATAGGTATATTTTGTATCTTTTTGTTTAGCATCTTTCACATTATCTAATTCATTTTTTAAATTGTAATGATAATTCGTCTCTTGCTCTTTTCCATCTTTATTAGATAAAAGATTACCACTTAAATCAGTTTTAAACTCTGTTACAATATCATTTGGATCTTTATGTTGTGTTGTCCTAATTGAATTTGAGTAGTCCGTGTTATACGTCTCTTTAATTCCATCTGAGGAAGACTTAGTTTTCACGTCTCCATATGAATCATATTCAAAATTAGTAGTTAGGAAATCCGAATTATTTGGTACAATGGATGTTTTCAAATTCCCATTTGCATAGTATTCATACGTACTTTCCTTTTGTGTCGAGTCAGTATGACTTAATATATTCGAAAATGTTGTGTATTGATAAGTTTCAGTGTTTTGTTCTGCATCTTTAGTTGATGTTAAATTACCATTTGAATCATAAGTATTTGTTTGAACAGTTATAATTTTACTTTCTTCTGTCTCTTTCTCACTTAACACATTATAATTTTCATCTAACTGATAACTCGTAATTTTCCCCAAATAATCTGATTCTTTTATTTTTACAAAATTATCGTTAACCCAATAAGTTGTTGTATTATTTTCAGGATCCGTTACTGTTGCGACTTTATTAGGAATATCCAGAGTGTAAAATGTTCCTGGACGATCAGTATCATCTGTACTTTTATCTTGTTGAGGTTCTTGAACTTTTGTTATGTTACCGTTTTGATACGTATAGCTTGTTTTTCTACCCTTAGGATCAATAATAGTATCAAGAATTTCATTTTTATAGACAAATTGTGTAGTGGTATTTGTACCACCTTCTTCTTTTAATTCGTCTACATATTCAAGAAAACCGTTCTCATATCGATATACAAATTGCTTTCCGTCATAGTTGATGTTACTTATAAGTCCTTGGCTGTTGTACCTAATATCTAATACTTTATTTAAAGACTCCCCAAGGTCTGTGCTAATTTCCACCAACTGATTCTGACTATTATATCTGTAGTTAATTTTATTATTATTACGATCAATTTCACTATCTATATAAGCTACTTTTACATCAGTATCTGATGATACTCCACGTATTTTGAAGATAGTTTGTAGACCATTCTTGTCATACATCGTGTACATATCCGCTGAGGTTTTCTTTATTTTTTCATATCTACCAGCTGGTGCGTAATAAGTTGCAGTAGATTCGTCATACAAAAATTCGTGATCAGTACCATCTTCGTCTTGATAATTAATTATATTAGCAGTTTGCTTAACATTTAATAAGAGTTTTTGATTACCTGTAAATGTCCAACCATAGCCCAAAGCCGAAGATTCTCTACTTTTACTATTGTATGTTCGACTAAATGTAAACCCAAAGCCCGCACGTCCTAAGAGTGAGAGATCATCATATTGTACAACATTGTTACTAGTTGTTAAATTGGTATAGCTAGAACCATCAACTAAAGGATGGCTATCATAAGACCAATAATTTTCTAAACCTAAACGAGCATTAGTCTTATAAGTAATTGTTAATAAAGGTTTATATTTTGCAGCAATAGATTGTTCACTACTTACAAACTTTTTATAGTAGTTTACATTTTCCGTATCACTTTTTAACATTACTCCATAATTATTAGAAGGATTTAATAACCAATCCTGCACTATGTTTGTAGGAAGATTCCATTTTTTCATATTTTCATCAATGTTCCCTGGGATACCTAGTGTAACAGAACCTAGCTTATTGCTTGTAACATAGTCCCCGCCTTTATTAACCCAAGGAGTTTGTGTCTTCCCATAAGTCCAAGATGCCTGGTTTTCCTCCCAATCAGCTTTCATTTTATACATACTTACAGTTGTCTCAGCAATATTATTTGAGGAAGAGAACCACAAGTTCAAACTTGATGAGAGGATTTCTGATGCTACTGGGATTGAAGAAAGATCAAATTTCACCAAGCTTCTGATGACGTTTCCACCCGATGTACCAGCACCTAATTCAAGATCGTCTCCACCAGTTTGCGTAGGAAATCCACTTCGGATATTAGTATCCTCAGCAAATGGCGTTGATTGAAGTCTCACAATTGTAGGATCAATAGTTAAAGGATAAACACGCTCCGGACTATTTAACCATTCTTTATTAGGAATCACTTCTATGATGAGTTCCTCACCCTTTAGTTCATAGTCTAAATTAACATCATAGGATAAAGCTTCTTCAGGAATTGATTTTATTTCATCAGTCGAAGTATAGCCATTAGGCTTAAATGAATCATACATAAAAGGAGCATCAAAATAATATAATTTCTCATTTGTATTAGGGTCAACCAAGTAAATGGTATCTTCTTCTTTTTGTACTTCTAGTCCATTTAAATTCATTTTGTATGTGAATTTATCAGGGAAATCTGTTGAAGGTTTTTCATTAAAAACAATATCCTCTTTAATACGGTCTGTGCCAACGCTATATCGTACATCTGCATTTTTCATTGCGGATGGATAAGTGATAGAATCACCGTCTACTATTCCCAAAATAGGTTTTACAACGGATCGACTTTTTGCTGTAAGGCTGTCACTATTTGAAGACTCTAAACCAAAATTTATAGATTTATCCCCATCTTCTAAACTAACTGTTTGATCACCCTTTGCAAACTCTTTCCGAAAGTTAACAGAAAAATCGTTCGCTTTATTTGTGTATTCTTTTTTATCTTGAGTCTCTATTAACTCATTACTAATTTCCTTCCAAGCACCTTTTTGATCCTTAAAATGTATAGGTGTTTGCGAAATCTTAGTTGTGTATGAACCATCCGAATTTAGGAAAGTTTTTGAGTTTTCTGTCCTCTTATCAGGTAATTCTTCTGTTCTTTTTAACTCTTTTGTTGATTTTCCATCATTTGACTCAGCAGCACGGACAACAAAATTATTAAATGGTATATATGTTAACGTTAAAGCAAACACAATAACATATATTAAATATTTTCTGATATTATTTTTATTCATAATATCCCCTTTCTGAATCCCTAAATAATGAAATCCAGATATAATTTTACTTCATTTCTTAATTTTACACTAAATGATAAATACCTAAAATTTTAGGAAAATAATACTTTCAGTAGTTAATATTAACCAAAAAAGATAACGTGGTAGCCCTTCAAAATGTTGTTATAAGTTTTTGATATCCTAAAAATGGATTGAGACAGGGTATAAATTACACTGTCTCAAAATTAGTTAAATATCATAAAATTCCACTTCGATATTAAAGCCTAACGATCTTCTTTCCTTAGTGTTCGGATGAAAATCTTTCAAATGTGGTGGCACTGCTCTATGGTATTTAATTCTTTTCACAAATGATTTTAGTAACTCATTTGCATGTTCTGGTTTCGCTTGTTTCCATGAATCATGTTCAGCTTGCCTCATCATACCAACTTGTTCAGGCATAAAGAAAGCTCCCTGCCACTTTACTATTCCCCTATCCTTAACTCGTTTAAATGGATCATTACTCACGTTAAGCACCCCTCTTAATCGTTGGAGATACTGACAAGATATTTTCAAGCTTGAAGATTCTAATTTGATTTTTTAGGTAACAATAAGCTCGTATATATGTGTTGTTGATTTGTAATATTTTAATTTTCCTTTGACTGATTGCATTATCTTTCGCCATATAAATCATTTCTAACAGCTCTCCAGTTTCAAAACCTCTTATCAATATCCCCTTCATTTTTATCCCACCTTTACAGAACATTTGTTCCTATATAATATACCAAAACATACGTTCTCATTCAATGTAAAAAAAAGAGACGATTTATCTCGTCTCAAATTTATAAGGGAGTATAACGTAACAATACTACTTTCCTTCAATTACCTATTGAAAAATCTATTGTAATCATTCTCGTATTAGCCTATCATTAATAATGTTGCTTTGAAAATGCCCTGATGAATTTAGTATATATGGTCACACTTATGGTCACGTTTTTTTAGAAAACCTTAGAATTTAGTAGTAAGAACCAGGAAGATTTAGGCAATGAAATAAAACGAATAAGTTGGACAAACCCTTATATATCAACGCTTCACAAGGCTTTTCAACCACAACTTTAACACCGGGGTTCGCAAACTCCCCCGTCACCAAAACTAAGGAGGACCAATATGTTTAATGAAATTTTTGGGTTGGTTTTTACATTGATCAACTTTTCACTTGTTCTCCTGATTTATCGTTTATTCGGTAAAACAGGATTATTTGTGTGGGTTGGCTTTGCGACCGTCCTGGCTAATCTTCAGGTGGTCAAGACGATTGAGATTTTCGGGATGACCGCGACATTGGGAAATGCCATGTACGCAAGCGCGTTCCTTGTCACGGATATTATCAATGAACGATACGGAGCGAAAGAAGCCAAGAAAGCTGTATGGATGGGTTTCTTTACGTTGTTATGCATGACGCTGATCATGCAGATGGTACTGTTGTTCGAACCAGGCAGCAGCGATTTTGCACAGGAACCGATGGAAACGCTATTCGGCTTATTGCCTCGTTTGGCTGTCGGAAGTCTAGCCGCATTTTTAGTAAGCCAATTCCTCGATGTACATTTGTTTTCATGGATACGCACAAAATTCCCTACAGACCGCCAATTTTGGATCCGCAATAACGGCAGCACTCTTATCAGCCAATTCTTTGATACGCTCGTTTTTACATCCATCGCTTTTATCGGGGAGTATCCTATGGATGTGTGGATTGAAATCTTTATTACCACTTACTTGCTGAAATTCATCGTTTCCGTACTTGATACGCCATTCGGCTACATCGCGAAACGATTTACATTTAAAGATGAAACTATGACGAAGGAAGCGTAATGCTTCCTTTTTTTGCGAAAATAAGGAGAAACCGATTGGAAACTAACTTTCTTTACCCTTTTAAACGGTTAAAAATTTAGATATAGTAAAAAGAAAGAAACATACATTGAAAGGAAGAGAATATAGTGATTGAAGTATATATAGACGGGGCAAGCGCCGGTAATCCCGGTCCAAGCGGCGCTGGCATTTTCATGAAGATCGATGGAACGGTCGAACGCTATTCCATTCCGCTCGGCATGATGGATAATCATGAAGCAGAATATTGGGCCCTGATTAAAGCGCTTGAAATCTGCTGTAAAAAAAACATCCAGTCCGTTTCCTTTCGCACCGATTCACAAGCGATTTGGTCCGCTATGGAAAAGGAATTCGCCAAAAATAAAAAATATGCCGATTTACTCGAACAAGCAGTCTCATTGAGCAGGAATATCCCGCTGTTCTTCATCAAATGGATTCCAAGCACTCAAAATAAAAGCGCCGATGAGCTGGCGCGCCGGGCTATCATTAAAAGTAAAGAAGGGATGCGTAATGAATAAATCCGTAACTGCCGACCTATCCTTGTTGGCGGTGGTATTTGTATGGGGGGCGACATTTGTAGTCGTCCAGGACGCTATCTCTTTTTTGGCCCCATTCAGCTTTAACAGTATCCGATTCTTCCTTGCATTCTTGGCATTGTTTCTTTTTTATCTCTTTTTTACGGACAAAAAGAAAAGCCACTTTACAAGAAAAAGCGTTACTTCAGGTATCATCCTGGGATTCTGGCTTTGTCTTGGCTATGGCCTGCAGACGCTTGGCTTGCTCTATACCACCCCTGCCAAGGCCGGCTTCATTACCGGTTTAAGCGTAGTTCTTGTTCCGCTCCTTTCTTTCTTCTTGTTAAAACAACGTTTAAACAAAAATATGATGATCGGGGTAGCTAGCGCAACGATCGGCCTTTATATGATCACTGCGCTGCAGGCATCTTCGTTCGGCATGGGTGATTTTCTCGTACTGCTCAGCGCAATCAGTTTTGCGATGCACATCATTACGACCGGAAAATATGCTAGACACTGTAGTGCTCTTCCTTTAACGCTGGTCCAAATCGGAACCGTCTCTGCCCTTTCCTTTATTTGCAGCCTGCTTTTCGAACATCCGAAAACCCAGTTCCAACTGGATATTCTGCTGAAAAAAGAAGTAGTCTTTGCCTTATTGATCACGGCGATCTTCGCTACAGCCTTTGCTTTTTTGGCGCAGACGTATTTCCAAGCATATACCACAGCCGCCAGGGTTGCCCTTATCTTTTCACTGGAACCCGTCTTCGCTGCGTTGACATCATTCATCATGATCGGCGAAACATTCACAATCAGCATGGTTGTGGGCTGTTGCTTGATTTTTGCTGGTATCATCGCAGCCGAAATCCCTGTGAAAAAGAAAGAAGAGATGCCGGATGAAGAAATAATGGAGGAAGTTAGTTAATGAAGTGCATGCATTCGGCTTTTACGGGCCAATGCGTGCACGCTCCAAATCAACCTCCTTGCATTGGCCAGCCTAACGACAACATAAAAAATAACCCCGATCCCCTGCGGCGTTATTTGTGGTTTAGGTATATCCAAGAACGAAATACATTTATAAATAATATTCATCTTAGGCTCTTGCATGGCCATTTACGGCTACCTTCCATGCTTATACAAGCAAATTGTATGATTCCGCAAATCTGAAAGCCGCTCTTCGGGTCGTGATCCCTTCTTTTTTCAGACCTTCCAATAACGAAACATAGAAACTGCCATCAAATGTTTTTTGCGCCTTCAATGTAATTTCAATGGCTGTATTGACTACTAAATCACTGGAACCGGTCAATTCCTTGCCAAAATAAATGAAACCTAAGGCATCCTCTCCAAAAGAAAACCCCTTATAGCTAAGCTTTTCAATATACTGATCTACAGTCATCCTTAAGCGACAACCCTTTCGACAAAGTTCGTTTTCTATCACCATCTTATCGTAAAATGATTCAAAATACTATGTTTTTCTGTATGTTTCGTCATTCTGAATGTAGCTTATATCACTATTTGCATTCACGGCTTTCCGCCTATTTTTATGCTAAAACCCATGCGAAATAAGGGCGATTCTACAGCCAAGAAAACCGCCCTATCTTCCCATTATTTTTCCTTCATGAATGTATAATACACAGCTGTCGTGGTTCCGTTAAATTGTTCTGCGAAGGAAGTAACCATTTTCCATCCCGCTTCCCCATATTCATTCAATAAAGCATCGTTATCGATTGTTGTTTTAAAAAAACCTTTACTTTCAATTTTAATTGTTTTGTATTCATATGTATTCATTCTTGATTCCCCCCTTCTTTGTATACGATTAAATAATGAAAAAGTTTCCAATGCCTCATAATCGCTGCCAAAACTCATTATAGCGGCTCAATTACATATAGTGTAAAAAATCTATTTTTGTTAATATATGGGTATAAAGTGAGGTGGAAAAATGGTAAGGAAAACACAAGCAACCGCAATCGTCAGGATAATGCGCGCCATAGCAATAGCGGCTTTGCTCATTCTAGTTACTTATTGGTGGACTTACAATCAGCAAGAAAAAGAAAAGGATAAAATTTGGTTAGAATATGTACAAGAACGAAATGAATTAACAGGCATGTTAACAAAAGAGAAACTTGATCAGCGCCATAACGGCCTTCTTGGCAAAAAACCAAACATGAAAATAATCGTAAGGACAATGGATATGATGGTGCATCAAAAGGTGGACACAAACCGTGGATATGGAGCATTTGTGATGGATCAGGCTAATATAGAACTGATTCTACGAGTCATCCGCCTTGAAAATCCTCCCTTTAAAGAAGAATTGCTACAAATAGCGGAGAGATGGAAAAAGGGAGATTTTAGCCAATCTGTCGAAGATCATAATTCACTTACCTGAATTATCCAAAATAAAGACGATAAAGCCACTAGATTACTTAACCTCCAGGAGGAACTTGCTTTCGTTTCATCTGAAATAAGCAGTCGGGCACAATAATTTAGACATAAAAAGAGGCTGCAAAAGGCAGCCTTTTTCTCTTGCTTTATGAAAAGCGGCGGTATAAGGTTTTTAACTCATGCTCACGAACCATATCCGCGACTTTATTGTGGTCGAACATAAAAATAGAGTCATCCAACGGACACTGAAGCGGAATATCGCATTTGATGGTAGCCAGTTCACGTGACATATGAAGCATCTCAAGCGAGTTTTCAAATTTCGTCCGTTGGGCCTTTGTTAACTGATCCAAGTTTTCCAGGATGCCTTCGACGCTCTGGTATTGCTGCAACAGTTTAATGGCCGTTTTCTCTCCGATCCCTTTCACTCCCGGATAATTATCCGCTGAATCACCCATCATTCCCTTGAGATCAATCATCTGTCTAGGCGTAATTCCCTTCCATTCGAAAAAGGTTTCTTCGTTATGGACTTCATAATTGCCATAGCCCTTTTTCAGCAGAATAACGGAAATATCCGGATCAATCAATTGAAGGAAGTCCTGGTCACCCGTTAAAATGCTGATCTGGAAATCCTGGCTTTGCGAACGGGCCAATGTACCGATGCAATCATCGGCTTCAAAGCCTGCAATTCCGAGATTGGGGATGTCGAATGCCGCCACGGCTTCCTTAGCGAGATCAAATTGCGGTATCATTTCCACTGGAGGCTTGCTGCGATTTGCTTTATAGTCTTTAAACATCTCTGTGCGGAATGTTTTGCTGCCCATATCCCAACATACAACCAAATGGTCCGGCTGGAATTGATCTGCTGCCAGCAATAAATGCTTAAGTAGCCCTTGGACACCATTCGTCGGTAGTCCCTTAGAATTAACCATGAACTGCCCGGACATGGCTGTCGCATAAAAAGCACGGAACAACAGCGCCATGCCATCTACTATCATAAAAGACGGTTTATCTGTTTTCATCAAAGTCTATTCACCTCTATATTGTTCTATCATAATCTTAACATAGTTAAAATAGAAGATATATTCCCCAATCTGTTCCTTTTTCCTGCACTTAAAAATCCCCAAAAGCGATACATGCTTTTGGGGATTTAGCGATTAGTTTGTAGCCACTGGGTTATTCTCATAAGATACCCAGTCACTGTAGCTGCCGATATATACTTTTACGTTCGGGAACCCTGCTTGCTTCAGTGCCAAATAATTAGGGGAAGCCGTGACTCCTGAACCACAATAAACGATGATTTTCTTATTGGGATCCAGCTCTTTGAAGCGTGCCTTCATCCGGTCCCCATCCAAAAATTGACGATCCTCCAAACCATCCGTCCACGGGTAATTGACCGCACCTGGTATATGGCCGGCTTTCTTATCGATCGGCTCTTCTAGTCCTTCATATCTGCGTCTATCCCTGGAATCAACGAGCACTTTTTCCTTACTCCCTTTTTCCGATAGTTCCTTCACTTCCTCATAGGAAGCCAACAACGTCTCTTGGATATTCACCTGGAAGTTCGTCGGTTCTGGCTTATAGGCTGATTGTTCCACGGGCAGTTGGTTTTCGATCCATTGTGAGAAGCCGCCGTTTAATACATATGACTCTTTATGACCCAGATAATGCATCATCCACACAAATCGAGATGCGTATGAGCATTCTCCATCATCGTATGCGACCAGAATCAAATCATTGCTAATGCCTGCTTTTTCTAGCTTTGCCGCAAATTCATCCACATCGGGGAGCGGGTGGCGCCCGCCATGTTCTCGTACTTCCCCGGAAATGTCTTTTTCCAGATCAAAGAAAACAGCACCCGGTATATGGCTCTTTTCAAAGGCTTTCCGTCCGTAGAGCGGGTCGTTTAATTTGAAGCGGCAATCAATAATCCGTATCCGGCTATCAGACAGATGATTAGTTAGCCATTCGGCCGTTTTGATCATGTTCACACTCTCCTTTCATTTGTTGCTCCATTTATCCCGTTCAAACTAGCGCTAATCCCACAAATGCATAAAGATGAAGGAATATAAATGGAGAGATCAAGCACCAGTAAGAACGATGGATGCTGCAGCTAATATTGTTGTGGGAAATGAAAACCCCGCCAAACAAAGCGTGCTTTATGAAAGCAGTTGGACTAATGTTTTTTCTTTTGTTAATAGTTCTTCCGTGTTTGTTTGGCTGCCGAGCGCCGCCTGATAGCTTTCCCAAACCTCCTCGATTAAATGGAGCGTTTGTTTTTTCAAAGCATCCAGTTCTGAGAGCAAATGATGGTTATAGACGCCCTTGGCTACCAATCCTTGTTCTTCAAGGTATTCTTGGGCAGGGTGCCGCAATGCCTGTTGCAGCAGTTCGGCCATTTTTTGTTTTTCGTTTTTCTCAAAAAATGATTTCGGATTTCTAAATAGCGCCAGCTCTTTCTTGAAATCAGCGGAGGAAAGGGATGCAAATGCTTTCCCGTAGTCCGGGACTTCATATGACTGTATACGGAACTCCCCCAATTGTACCGCTTTCCATGTTTTGTTGAGCAAATGCTGATATTGCTGTTGCTTTTCTGCAATCAATTTCGCGATAAAACGCTCCAAGCGTAAAGAAGTGGCCCGCATTTCTTGCTCCAAATCGAAGCCGACACTATCAATCAGTTCCCGTAATGCCTTGCGGAGCGCCTGCTTCAAATCCCTGCCATCATCCTGCAAAACAGCTGGATTGAAAGATTCCTTGAAGAAATCATTATAGCGGAGAAACACGCGCTGGAAGATATAGTATTGCAACTCGTCGCTTTCTTTCGCCAATTTGCTTTCCTCTACTTCAGTCGGCATCTGTTCAATGCTAGATGCCAAATCAGTGTACTCTTCCTTCACTTCCTGAAGCCGCTTGGCCTTTTCCTCTTCCGAAGACGTCGCTGTGACAATCAGTTCATGAAGCATATCGGCGGCGCGTTTAATAGCTGACCGTGCCGAACTGCACGCAAGCTCTATTAATTCATGCTGGATAAAATGATTGAAAGCCTGCTGGAAACGAGGCATGCCGCTATCTTCAAGAAAAGCGTGCTCCATGGCGGCATCTTCGCTGTGAAGTTCGCGCAAGGCTTCTTTGCTCGAAATCGGGAACAGGCGCGGGAACCGGATACCGAAGCTTTCCAATTGCTGCCTGATATATCCTGTTACATCATCCAATTCCTCTTGCGTTTGAGCCAAGTCAATCGCATTGCACAGGAAGAACATTTTATCCATGGCAAACGAATCTTTTACCCGGCCCAGTTGAATAAGGAACTCCCTATCACTTTTGGCAAAAGGGTGGTTATAGTATGTGACGAATAAAATCGCATCGCTGTTCTTGATATAATGGAAAGCCGCATTCGTATGTCTGGCATTGATAGAATCCGCCCCAGGTGTATCAACTAGAACAATGCCTTTTTGTGTCATCGGGCAATCATAGTACAAAACAATCTCATTCACAAAGCAAGATTTTGATTCTTCCGCTGCAAAAGCGGTGTATTCCTCGTAATCAACTATAAATGTTGAGCCAAGTTTCTGCTTGTAGGCTTCATATCCGGTTGAGAAAGCTTTAAGGAACGATAAATGCGCCTTTTCCCTGCCATCCCCTTTAAACGAGTCCATCTCCAAAGAAGCAGAAAAAACAAACGCATCCTCTAAATCGGCCGGAGAGTAGTCAAGGGCATTACAAGCCAGCTTGACATCCGCAAGCAGCATTTCACGGCTTTTCATCTCAATTCGGGCAGTCCGGTGCTCTGCTTCATCGCTTGAATGCATAATTTTATTAATGACCGCAGTTGTCGGATTCGGCGATACAGGCAGGATCTTTTCCCCCAGCAACGCATTGGCGAAGGAAGATTTCCCTGCACTGAAAGCACCAAATAAAGCAATCGTATAATATTGGTTGTCCATACGCTCTGCTTTTTCTTTCATTTCCTCAACAAGGGTGGCAAAACCGGCCGTATTCTCCAGGTCCTCTGCCGCCTGCTTGAGCTTCATACTCCAGTGCGTTAGCGACTCTCCGCGGGAGCCGGCCATTTCCGCTTCTATTGCCATAGGCTGATTCGCTGTGGCTTCCCTGTCAATGGGTTGATCGTCTTCTTCCGGTAATGGCATTGAAATACACATAGCTTCTTCTTCCGCTTTAAAAGCCTCCATTAATCCGGCAGTCTCCTGATCGGACGCCACTCGTTTGTTGTCAATAATGAATTGGAGCCCTTCCTGTATCACCCGATATTCTTCATCCAATTTCCCTACAGCCAAAAGAGCTTCCTGCAGGCGCCGGAAATGGCGGACAAGCCCATCCAGCTCAGACACTTCCTCGCTAAGCTGTTGCAGGGAGGTCTGCTTCACCTCTTCCAAAAAAAGAAGCATCTGGCTTTTTGCCTTTTTCTTGATGATATCCCCGACCTGCTCACTATACCTAAGTACATATTGGCCGGTAATATCTCCTTGATTGGCGACCAGCTGTTTGAGTTCATCCATATCCACTTCAATCGAAATGTTTTGCGCAGCGTTTTCCAATGAGGTAGACTCCACATTTGCTTGGGCAAGGGCCTTTCCGGCGAACTCGCGCAAATGCCAGACCAATTGTGTCTTTATTCTTTCCTCCAACTCATCCCGCAGTGCATCTTCCCGCTTCGTTCTTTCAGTGTCTGTTTTGCCTTTCGTGAAGAACATCCCGATTTTGAAGTTTTTTTGCCGAGATTCCAGATAGTCCTTGATCAACTGGCGGCTATCCGCGGATAGCAAATATGCATTCTTCAAGAGTTCATTCAAAGCCTCGATTGACTTTAATCGTTTTTGCTCTGGCAAAGATTGCAGTTCATGAAGCTGGCTTTCATATCTGGCTAACTCCTGCGGTATGGTCTCCCGCCGCTTTTCATCGAAATCCCTTAACAAATGTTCCGCCTGGCTTCGTTCGCCTTCCTGCTGTTCATATACAAAAGCCAGATGCTCTTTGGCCAGCTGGGCGGCCGAACGGAGAACCGATTCATCCAGGTGGCCCCGTTCATACTCAATCTTTTCATGGATGAATTGCTTAAGCTCTCCAATCTGGTTATTAGGATGGCTTAGGTCGCGAAGTGATGTATAAAAGATTTCTTCGGCGCGAATCCCCCACTGGCGAAACGCATCAGCCGTACTCGTTTTAAAATGGCCAAAATCCAATTCATGCGCATCATGCTTATCGATTTGATTCACTACCAAATACAGTTTTTTGCCGCTCTCCTGCATTTTTTTCGCAAACAGGAAATTTTCCTGCGATTGCACATGGTTATAATCCATTACGTATAGTATGATATCCGCCAGATGAAGCGTCGACTCTGTCGAAACACGGTGGGCATCATCCGTTGAATCAATCCCTGGAGTATCCAGGACTGCGCAATCTTCCGGAAGCGGAAAAAGGCCGGAATGAATATGTATAGATTGGATGCTCTCTCCATTTTTACAATATGCTTTTATTTCATTCACATCATGATTGCCGGGAAAAACAGTGTGCGTGCCATCAAAGAAATAAACGGTGAATGCATCTTGCCCTTTCTTTACTTTTACAATATTCGCGCTTGTCGGTATAGGGCTCGAAGGCAGTACCTGCCGTCCCATTAAATAATTGATCATACTGGACTTGCCTGCCGAAAAATGTCCGCAAAATGCAAGCTGGACTTCCTTCTCATCCGCTTTCAGCAATAGCTGCTTCACCTTAGCGGCCGTATGTGAATCTCCCCTGCTCTCCATCTCGTTGAATAGAGCTGCAAGCAGATTTAACACCCCTGTATGATTCGTTGTTGTATTTGTCATGAATCATTCCCCTTGTTCCGCAATTTTCGTCTCTTCTATTGTAATCCATTTTTAACCTATTTCCCAGAATTAACATTGCGTTTAAAGAAACAAGCCTTCATTTTCAGGTTATTTCCCTTTCTTGCGGCACCACATGGTCACAAAATTACCCATGATCGTAAATAATACAATTGTATAAAGCGAAACTTTGATCCCCTACTTCTACATTGGGTAAAAGAATTTCAGCCATACACAAATTGCCACCCCTGACAATACACTATAAGGATTACATTTTACATGGGAGGTATACAATGAATAATCCTTATTCTCCTTACTTTCAATACAATATTCCTTTACCGGCAAACCAATATTCTCAAAATCAACAACACCCTTTAAGTGAAGATCACCAAAGAATTCTTCCCCCTACTCAACCCGAACGACTACGAAAATCAGCTGAACATACTAAAACCCTTTTGTCTGATTTAGTTATAGTGAATGAAACAATAAGGACTTCTCCTGAGTTTTCCCAGCGCCTTGTAAATGCGGCTTCACAATCGGATCACCAAACCGTTCATTATATGATCAATAACCTTGCCATTGAAAACAGGGCTGTTGTCTCGTACACTCCAGGAGGAATTTCTATTACGTTGTTACCGAAAGATGCTTCAAATAGTTGTTGTTATGTCGTGATGTTTTTAAATTGGAAAGAAAGCTTTTAGAGCATCTAAACAAATCCGCCAGCCTCATTCATCTATTCTTTGAGTGAGGTTTATATAGATCTTTCTTTATCTGAACAAAAAATCAAGGAACGAATAGAGAGAACGAGCATTACACGGATGAATGAAACCTAGCTAAAACACAAAGGAAAAGGGATGACCATGTATCTCTACTTAGAGCCAATAAACCAAGACACGCCAAAAAAGGCTTTCCAAAAATCCCGTTACGCTACGGCAGTTTAGGAAAGCCTCTTTCTATACCACTTATTTATCGAGAGTGAACCTCTGTAGGTTTACTGACATTCTTCAAGACATGAACGGTTACAAATGAATAAACAGCTATTGTCCCAGCTACAAACACAGCAGTCATTTCAATCACCTTCCTGAATTCTTATTGAGAATACTTATCATTAATTTCATCTTATCAGAAATGATAATCATTATCAACCAAGAATATGCGTTTCTTCAGGAAAAGGCTTATAAAAGAAGAACTGCTTTTCAACAATCCTTCTTGCACATATATATTGCCAACAGCCTGTATACTTCTGGCTTACCGCTTATTGTTTTTGAAGTGATCCGGCTGTGCCTGCACCGAGATCACAATATCCTTGAAATGGTCCTTACCGCACCCTTCACATATGCTCTCACCCATTATGAACCGCCGGCAATGTACGCAATACTTTTTCTCCATCTTGAACACATCCTTTTTTACAATGTATTCTTAGATATATGCGTATGTTCATCGATTTAGAAGCATTACAGCGGCAATCATATAAAGGTATGTCCCTTTTTTATGAAACATGCCGGCTGTTGCATACCTAAGGAATAAAATGGAGGCTTCCGCAGCCATAGAAGCAAATCAGAAAGACATGATCAAAAGAATAATGGGATACAGCAGAAACTCTCTCACTTATAAATGGATTGGAATAACCGGAATAAGAAAAAACAGCGAAATATGTCCAGTGCAGGGTTGGTTGCCTGCGAAGAAGTCAAAGTATTAACCGTGATGTTTCCATCCATAATACAAGCAATCCAATCATAGCAATCAGCCGCAATCTCCTCGGTAGCTGGTGCGTAACGGTTTCCGTTTTGATCATCAAGAAAAGCCGCCTTCTTTGGGAAGCGGCTTTTCTTCATATAGTATGATAATCGATTTCCCTTGAAGCTATAATAGGAACCAATGCTTCAGCAAGCATCGTACTCAAAGCGCGGTAGCCTTCTTCTGTTAAATGAATGCCATCATCACTGATCAAATCGCTGATCTCTCCAGATTGCTTGATTGCATTTCTGACATCCACTTTTAAAACGCCTTCTTTTTCGGTCCATTTATTGAGGGCTCTGTTGTAAAGGCCATGCCAATGTTCAATCCCTCCGATTCTGCTTATCCAGTGTCCCAGAGCCGATCCGAACTGTGTCGTTAAATATTGATAATACCGGGCAGGATCCAAAGGCGGCAACGTTAAGAAAACAGGAACAATATTTTTTTCTTTCAGGATCGCCACTAACTTTTTGGCATTTTCGATATAACGGTCAATCGGCACAATCGGATGATGGATTCCTTCGGGATCTTTAGCTACTTCCTTCCAGCGAAAATTGCAATCGTTCCCGCCGATTCCAATGATCACCAAATCCGGTTTCAGCTCAATCACATCTTTATCCACGCGTTCAAGCAATTTGTCAGAGTCATCGTTGAACACACCTTTATTAATTACTTCTATGTCATGTCCGCCCCGTGAAAAGATGTTCTGCAAAATGGCAGGATAATTTTTCTTCAATATGCGGAGACGGCCCTTTGCAAAGGATACTCCCCTGGTAAGGCTGTCACCGAAACAAATGATTTTCATATCTGATCCCTTCTTTTGCCTATTCTATTATTTATTATATCACAATATTCTTTCATCTTATATATAAAGAACCGTTGACGTGAAGAAGCAAAAATAAATAGAAGCAAAAAAAATGCTTTGATTAATTGAATTTGCATTTTGAAATCTTTTCTGTTATTATAAAGGAGAATTATTTTTGTTCGGGATTGAATGTTAAAGTGTATCACTTTTCGTCAAAAAAGAGACAAAGATAGTAATACAATGTGTGAAGATCACACTAGGAGGCAACAAACATGGAACAAGGTAAAGTAAAATGGTTTAACGCAGATAAAGGTTTCGGTTTCATCGAGCGCGAAGGCGGAGAAGACGTATTCGTACATTTCTCAGCTATCCAATCTGAAGGTTTCAAAACTTTGGACGAAGGTCAAACTGTTACTTTCGAAGTTGAAGAAGGACAACGCGGACCTCAAGCAACTAACGTTCAAAAAATGTAATTAACCTAAATTACTAATCCAAGGCAGCTTCGTTTAGAGGCTGCCTTTTTGACTGCCTTCATATCTTCTTTTTCACTCAATTACCCAGCGTAATCATGGTATGAGATGTAAAATACCCTTAATGATCCATCTAACAAGCATAAAAAGCAATTCGGCAAATTCAACCGCTGCTTCGATCATAAAATAATACCACTTATCTTTTTTCTTTTTGTTCCTTTTTTCCACTTGTACAAACCTCTTCTTTCAAACACAATTAATAATCCATATTATACCATAATTTGGTTAGCCCTTTCTTTTTTCCTCCTGCTAAATTCCTTTCCTTAATGCCTTCTTCTTACCAAAGAAAGTGACAGCATTCTCCACTTTTATTGCAGCAGCTTTGATTGGAACATCATTCCTTAGATTTGATATGTACTATACGCAGCAAGGCTCTTTTAAGTTGTTTCAAACGACATTGATCTGTTCAAGATACTTAAAAAATGAATAATAAAGTTTTTTACTTCTTATTGGACAGACACACCCATTTGCTAAATAACACTTTAACTTTTAAACTCCATAAAGTGACTTGAATTTAGATAAAGCTTTCCCTTTATAAATCCGATAGAAGAATAAAATTGATCAGCTTGTTCCGTATCTGTATGAAGCACCAAAACTGTATAATATCTTTTTGCTTCTTCAATTATCTTTTTCACCAAAAGGCTTCCTATACCCTTTCTTCTATACTCTTTACCGACATAAAACCTTCTCACCCTACCAATATATTGTCCATTTGAAAATGGGTCTTTATTTAACCCACCAATAGCAACAAGTACACCCTCTTCGTTAAACACACCAAATAAACCTTCGCCAAAATGGGTAAACGTATTACTCCCATTTTTATATTCATTTATTAATCTTTCTACAAAACGAAACCCCTCTTCTTTGCTTTGCTTTACTAAACGATCCAAATCAAAATTCAAGAGATTATTTATATGCTTCACCACATATTTCCCCATTTTTGTCCCCATCCATTACTATTTCTTGATAAACTGTGCTGTCCCGTTAACGGCATAAGAAAAAGCAGTCTCAAAGACAACTCTGTTTTACAGGTTGGATAACTTTAGTTAAATAAAATTTTAGATTAAAAATTCAATCCACTTATGTTCCGGTTCGTAAATTTCTAAAGCATGTAGAAGCCATTTTTTCTTCTCTTCTTCAAGATCATCCTTTATGGCAAAAAAGTCTTGATCATCTTTTTCTCTTGGATTTTTCGCCTTATATAAAAGGACAATTTCAGGATTTAAGTACGGAATACCAGTTACAGTAAAACTTCTAATGGACTTAAGTGGATAGGAAATCCTTAAATCTCTTCTAAAGACCCAATCATTTTCACTTGTTTCATTAAGAAGAATTTCTATTTTGTCTCTGTTTCTCAAATGCAAAGCGTGTATTTCGTGAATGGGCAACTCTAAAAACTCATTTTCCCAAGTATAAAATTCACCATTAATAACCTTTTTGAACTTCCATTCTTTTAGATAATCTTTTAGATATAGTTGGTCTTTTCTAAAAACAGCAAACTCAATATCAGTATGTTCCCTTGTTTCTTTACCAATAAAAAGATCAATCGCCCAGCCACCAGCAATAAACCACGGTTTATCATAGCCTGACATTAATGAATGAATACTCCGGCATTGTTCAAATGACATATACATCCCCCATCACTAAAAAATAACACCCATCTAATTCCTTTCTACACTCAAAGTTTCTTTTCCTTCTTCTGCTAATCAATCTCGTCTGTCCAATAAGAACTTCAAAAAAGCATTAATCTCTTAGATCAACGCCCCAGATAGTGAAATAATAATCCCTAATTATCTGATATTTTCGGGAATTTAAAGAAGCCCGCTGTCAGCAGCGGGCTTACTCTATTAAGATGCTTTTCTTGCTTCTATTCCTGTATAACTTGTTTCTTTTTTAGCAGAAAGTTCGTGAAAGATAATGTTCAAGAAAATAGCAGTTAAGCTTCCAGCCACAATTCCGTTATTGGTCAAAATTTTAATGTTTTCAGGAAGCTGTGCAAATAAATCCGGCACTACTGTTACACCAAGGCCCATGCCAACAGAACAAGCGATAATCAACAGATTTTCCTGTGAAGCAAAATTTACCTGGCTCAGCATTTTAATGCCCGAAGCCACTACCATGCCGAACATGGCTACCATCGCTCCGCCCAATACAGCTGAAGGAACGATTGTGGTCAAAGCGCCGATTTTCGGAACAAGGCCAAACACAATCAGGAATCCGGCTGCGGCATAGATGACATTCTTCGTTTTGACGCCCGATATCTGAACCAAACCTACATTTTGGGAAAAGGTTGTATACGGGAATGAATTGAAGATTCCCCCTAAAACAATCGCTGTCCCTTCTGCCCGGTAACCATTGGCCAAGTCTTTTTCGCTAATTTTCTTTTCACAGATATCGCCAAGCGCAAAGTATACCCCTGTTGATTCTACTAAGCTCACAATCGCCACCAACGTCATGGTTAGAATAGGAGTTAAGTGAAAAGTGGGCGTGCCCAAGAAGAAAGGCTGCGGCATATGGAGCCATGATGCTTCCGCAACTGATTCCATATTAACCATTCCCATAAAGTAAGCAGCGACCGTTCCCAGCACCAATCCTAACAAAACAGCGATGGATCGCATAAAACCTGTTGAAAAACGATAGAGAATAACAATGAATAATAACGTACCGAAACCTAAAGCAAGATTTGCCGGTGAACCGAAATCTTCGGCTCCTTGGCCGCCTGCCAGATTATTGATGGCAACCGGTATAAGCGTGATGCCGATTATTGTTACGACAGAACCTGTTACAACCGGCGGGAAGAAACGAACCAATTTCCCAAAATATTTACTGATCAGGACGACGATCATGCCTGAAGCAATGATGCTGCCGTACATGCTGCCTAATCCATATTCATTGCCGATTGCAATCATAGGCGCAACGGCAGTGAATGAACAACCAAGCATCACCGGCAAACCGATGCCCATGAACTTATTACGGAAAAGCTGCAGGATAGTGGCAACGCCACACATCAAAATATCGACCGACACCAAAAACGTCAAATTCTCCTGCGACAGGCCGACGGCGCCGCCGATGATCAACGGAACAATAACAGCTCCGGCATACATAGCCAGGACATGCTGGATACCCAATGAGGCAATTTTAAACGGATTCATGTTCATTATAGTTCCTCCCAATAATTAGTCTACAAACGTAACTGTTCCATCTGCTAATGAAGCGACCCTTGCAAGGGATTCCAACTGGATGCCTGTCTCAAGGATGAGCTGGCGGCCATCCTGGAATGATTTTTCTATCACTATTCCTACTCCGACAGGCTCTGCACCTGCTTGTTTCACAATATCGATCAAACCAAGGGCGGCCTGGCCATTCGCCAGGAAATCGTCAATAATCAGAATTCGTTCCCCTTTTTCAATGAAATGGCTGGAAATAGTGACGTCATTGGTCTCTTGTTTGGTAAAAGAGTAAACTTTGGTCGTTATCAACCCTTCAGTAAGGGTTAACGATTTACGCTTGCGTGCAAAAACCATCGGCACTTCAAGTTCGAGAGCAGTCATGAGCGCCGGCCCGATTCCCGAAGATTCAATCGTCAGCACTTTTGTGATCCCTGCCTCCTTGAAGCAGCGTGCAAATTCTTTGCCAATCTCTTTCATCAGCACCGGATCCATTTGGTGATTGATGAATGAATCGACCTTTAGCACCGTCTCCGATAATACTTTACCTTCTTGTTGAATTTTCTTTTTCAATAATTCCATCGTTAAACCCTCCATGTTTGTTCCTTGTATGCAAAAAGGCTCAGGCTTTGCTGCCGGACTCTCAAAAAAAGAGTGCAACAATCAAGCCTGAGCCTATATCATCTCAAGAAAAAATGTCCACTCATAGTCAAGTCATTTGTGGTGACCCGGTAGAAACTTGCGGGCCATATCCCCGCGATTATATGAGAGAAAGTTTATTGTTTTATATTTGCATATTATATCACATTATACGCATTTGCATAGTACATTCGTATTCTAATAGTAAATCACATAGTTTCTATTTTTTGTCTGCCTAAAAATAGTAGCGTATCTCTAAAAGCATAAATACAACAAGGCATACGCCCTTGGCAGGAACCACACTTCACACTAATTTCACATTTCAACTTCAGAAAAAAGGGTTATTTTTCCTCATAAATAAACTTTACACCATTTAGGCAGTGAAAATATGATAATTGAATAATTTGTGAAGTGGAAAAAAGCGTCTGGCAAACCAATCGGACTTTTGTATGATAAACATGTACTCATCGTAATTCCTAATTTTTTGAAGGGAGTGAAAAAAATGGCACAAACTCAATTAAAGAAAAAACCGGAGGCCCATACGGACGAACATTCATCCCTTAAAGGAACGCTCGCTTCTGTTTTTATAGTCGGACTCGTCATTCTTGTAACTTGGGTAAGTGTTTATTTTCTTTTTGTGAATCGTTTATAGACGTTAAGGGGGAACCATGCCATGCATATGCATAAATATGAAAAAATATGGCTTATTTTCGGGGTAGGCGCACTGCTAGTGTTTCTTACCGTCCTGGGCATAAGTGCCTTTTATTTAGGAAACCAACCGCCAAGCTGCCTTGCTACGATCGATCCTGAGAAAGTGGATCAAACGGCTCCATTCGATAAACCTGGGCTGCATAAGGTCAAAGGCAAGGACTGGGATTACGAGCTTGTCTTGGTAGCACAGGCTTTCTCCTATACTCCAATGAAAATCGAAATACCTAAAGGGGCGAAAGTAAAAATCATGGTGGCCACCAAGGATGTCATTCATGGTTTCGAAGTAGCAGGAACAAATATCAATATGATGGTTGAGCCAGGGTTCATCTCTGAATATACAACAACATTCAATAAAACGGGTGAACATCTGATTATTTGTAATGAATATTGTGGTGTCGGCCATCACATGATGAATTCAAGAATCGAGGTGGTTGACCATGCAAAATAGTCCAAATGTTAAAGTTGATCCCAAGGATGCAAAACTATCCATGGCCCATTTGTATGTCGCGTTTACCGCTTTAGCATTGGGCGGATTGGCCGGGCTATTGCAGGTATTGGTGCGCTCCGGCAAGTTCGAGCTGCCGTTTGGCATTACCTATTACCAAGTCCTTACTGTCCACGGAGTACTTTTAGGGCTTATTCTTACTACTTTTTTCATTATCGGCTTTCAATTGGCCGCGGTGAGCCGGACAACGGGCGCGCTGGGAAACAAGGCCCGTAAAGCCGGATGGATTGGCTTTACGCTGATGACCATTGGAACCGCAATGGCTGCCGCGATGGTGCTGCTCAATAAAGCGACTGTCCTATTCACTTTCTATGCCCCATTGCAAGCGCATCCCATTTTCTATATTGGCCTTACCTTGGTGGTAGTGGGAAGTTGGATTTCAGGAGGGGCATTGATCTCCAATTATGTCAGATGGCGCAAGCAAAATCCGGGGAAAATCAGCCCTCTGTTGACCTTCATGGCTGTCATCAATACTGTTTTGTGGATAGTAGCTACAATCGGCGTCGCAGCAACGGTCCTATTGCAAATGCTGCCGTGGTCCCTAGGATTGGTCGACACAATCGACGTGCTTGTCAGCCGTACCTTATTCTGGTATTTCGGGCATCCGCTCGTATACTTCTGGCTATTGCCTGCTTATATGTGCTGGTATGTCGTCATCCCTAAAGTATTGGGAACAAAAGTATTTTCCGATTCGCTTGCACGGATGAGTTTCATTCTGTTTCTGTTATTCTCAGTGCCTGTCGGATTCCATCACCAATTGCTTGAGCCAGGAATCGACCCTGCATGGAAGTTCCTACAAGTCATCCTGACCTTCCTGGTGGTTATCCCTTCTCTTATGACGGCATTCTCGCTATTCGGCACCTTCGAAATGTATGGACGCTCAAAAGGGGCTAAAGGAATGTTCGGCTGGATCAAGAAACTTCCTTGGGGAGACGCCCGATTCGTTGTCCCATTTATCGGGATGGTTGCGTTTATTCCTGCCGGAGCAGGCGGAATGGTCAATGCATCCAACCAGTTAAATCAAGTTGTCCATAACACTGTCTGGGTAACAGGCCATTTCCATCTGACACTGGCCACATCAGTAGTGCTTACATTCTTTGGCATCATGTACTGGCTTGTACCGCATCTGACCGGAAGAGTGCTTACTCCACAAATGAATAAGCTGGCGATCATCCAAGCTGTTCTATGGTCGATCGGCATGGCTTTCATGTCGGGTGCCATGCATGCGGCCGGCTTGCTGGGTGCTCCGCGCCGTTCTTCTTATTCAACTTACGGGGAATCACAGCAGGCAATTGATTGGATTCCTTATCAAATCGCCCAGGCAATCGGCGGAACCATATTATTCATCGGGATTATTCTCGTTCTCTATATCTTTATCAAACTAGCTTTCTTTGCTCCGAAGGGCGATCAGGAATTCCCTGTCGGCGAAAGCGAAGAAAATGGAGAAAAGGCCCCGATGGTTTTCGAAAACTGGAAGCTGTGGCTTGGCATAACAGTCGTATTGATTTTATTTGCCTATACGATTCCTTTTATCGATATGATACAAAATGCACCGCCGGGTTCTAAAGGCTATAAGTTCTTCTGATTAACTTGCCTTAGCCAATCTTGCAAATAGAATGACGAAAAAGGATCATCCATTAACAGAATGATCCTTTTCTTTGTTTATGCCCGTTTTACGCGGCCAAGACAAACCTTTATCAAAACTAGCGGCCATTGCACTGAAGCAAATAATCACTCCCCCCACCAGCTGGACTGCCGATATCCGGTCACCAAAAAACAGGATCCCGATCAGCATGGCGGTCAGCGGCTCCACAGTTGATAGAATAGAGGCCTTGCTGCTTTCTATCCCTTTTAATCCTTCCGTGTATAACAAAAAAGCCAGTACGGTCGACAACCCGCATAAACCAATAATGAACATCACCATTTCTACATTCAGCAATCTCGGCAGCACTTCCCAAATTCTTACGGAAGGAACAAGCACAAGTGAAGCGACAAAGAAAGTATAAAATGAAATTGTAAACGGAGAATATCTCTTTAAGGCGAATTTCCCGAAAATACTGTACAAAGCATATCCGAACCCTGCTCCAAGTCCAATCACATAACCTAGTTTGCCTCCCCCTCCAACAAGGCCGCCTGAACCAGCCACGAGCAAACAACCGATCAATGTCATTGCAAGAAGTCCGATTTTACCGAGGGTCAGTTTCTCTTTCAAAAAAAGAACCGACATAACCATGACAAAAGCAGGCGCTGTATACAAGAGGATGACTGCCACCGACAGGGAGAGCATATTGATTGCCGTAAAAAACGCCCAGTTAAAAAAAGCGATGCTTAGAAGGCCTGTGCCAATGAATAGATAGCAATCCTTCCACTTGATCTTCAATTCCTGCCTGAAGCTGGCCATGCCAATCATAAACAAAATAAGTGCAGAAAATAGCACCCTGACAGTTACAATTTCCAATTCATCGAGCCCCGCCTGTCCAATGCCTTTCACAAACACACCGATCAATCCCCAAAAAAAGGCCGCCAGCAATACGAACAAGCTGGATGTTAAGGCTGTTTTTCCCATAATACCCCCTATGAAAAGAAAAGGGAGATGAAGCCATCTCCCTTGTTCTAATGATATCCATTTCTAACTATAAGACCATTCTCTAAAAAACGTTGAACTCAAGTCACTTTTAGAATCCGATTGGTTCATCTAATGACCGTCGGGGAATGTATACCCCTTGGCTGGTCTTTATAATGAATAGACAGTGCTGTATTTTTCTTTGAGATAATCGATTAAATATTGGACATTCAATCCTTCGCCCGTGATGTCATTCAATAATTGAAGCGGTTCCTTCATTTTGCCATATTGGTGGATATGGGTGTTAAGCCATTCTTTAATAGGTGTTAGGTTTCCTCCTTCCAATAATTCATCGAAATGTGGAAGATCTTTTAACATGGCATGCTTAAACTGAGCGGCATACATGTAGCCGAGTGCATATGAAGGGAAATATCCAAAGCTTCCTCCTGCCCAGTGTACATCCTGCAGCACTCCTTCTCCGTCATTAGCCGGTTCAACGCCAAGATATTCTTTATACTTGGCGTTCCAAATGGCAGGCAAATCCTTTACTTCAATTTCGCCATTGAAAAGAGCCTTTTCTATTTCATAGCGGACCATTACATGTAACGGATACGTTAATTCATCCGCTTCAATTCGGATAAGGGACGGCTTCGCCTCATTGATGGCACGGTAATAGTCTTCAAGGGAAATACCCTCGAATTGCGAAGATGCCGCCTGCAAATCTTTGTAATTTTTCTTCCAGAAGGATTTATTGCGGCCAATGAAATTTTCAAAGAATAATGATTGGGATTCATGGATACCCATTGATGTGCCAGATGCCAGCGGCGTCCCCATTAAATCAGTGGAAACATTTTGCTCATAGATGGCATGCCCGCACTCATGGATTGTGCCGAAGACAGCGGAACGGAAGTCATTCTCATCGTATTTGGTGGTGATCCGCACATCGTTCCGGTTGATCGTAATCTCAAAAGGATGGACTGTTTCATCCAGACGGCCGGCGCCAAAATCATATTGCAGCTGCTTTAAAATTCCTAAGCTGAAATCCTTCTGGCTTTCTTTCGGGAAATGTTTGAACAAAAAAGAAGATTCCGGCTGGTTCGCGCTCTCAGAAATCTTTTTGACAAGCGGAACAATCTCCTTTCGTAATTTGCCGAATACATCATCCAAAATATCTACGGTCATGCCCGGTTCGTATATATCAAGCAGAGTATTGTATTTATTGCCTTCATACCCCCAATATTCAATGAACTTGCGGTTAAATTCCACAATTTTTTCAAGATACGGCTGGAAAGACGGGAAATCAGCGTTTTCCTTTGCCTCTTCCCAAGCGCTTTCCGCCTTGCTGACCAGCATCGTATATTCTTTATGTTCATCAGCCGGTATCTTTTTATTGCGGTCATATTCTTTACGGCACTCTTGCACCAATTTGTTAGTAATTTCAGATAATTCTTCCTTGGCTTCGTCTGTGCTCAACACTTCTATGTATGCTTTCATTTCATCGGAAGTACTCATTTCGAACATCTGCGAAGATAACATTCCTATGACTTCAGAACGTTGTTCCACTCCTTTTTTCGGCGCTCCGGTACGCAAGTCCCAATAAATCAAGGCAAGTGCTTCGTTATATGCGGCCATTTTTTTGACCAACTCAAGAAATTTGGTTTCTTCTTGTTTAATCGTCATTCTTTTTCCCCCTTTTTTCCTCTTATTTTACCATAAAGCACCTAATAGGGGATGCTATTATTTTGTATACCGAAACTTTCTGTACACCAATAGACACTATTATTATGTTGATCGGCCGAATGCCCTGGATAGCAATTGATTTGGTAGAATGTTACAATTAATGAATAACGGGGAATAGGAGTGTTGAAGATGTTAGGGTTGCCAAAAGGGGAAGTTTTTTTAATTCCTTGGACCGAAGAATGGGAAAGAGAATTCTTTATAGAAAAGGAAAAAATACAAAATAAAATAGGTACATACATAGTTGATATCCATCACATTGGGAGCACGGCTGTTAAACAATTAAGCGCAAAACCAATTATTGATATTGCAATTGAAATCAAAGGCTTTAGTGAAGGCGAAACATGTATCTCGCCTCTAGAGGAATTAGGCTATTCATGCAAAGGAACACATATTCTGCCTGACAGGTATTATTTTAATAAAGGTGAACCCCGAACCCACCAAATCCATATGTATGAAAGCGGAAATAGATATTTACTTGAACAGTTGAAATTCAGGGATTATTTGATAAACAACGAGAACGCAAAATCTGAATATGAACAACTTAAAGTAACACTGTCAGCTTTAAACAAAAATAACAAATATAAATATGCGGAGGAAAAAACCGATTTCATCAAAGCGATTTTAGACAAAATCAAATAAAAAACGCTTGGAAGTGAATTGCACCCCGATTGTTAAACACAACAATTGAAGATGCACTTCAAATCCCAAGCGTTTTTTTGAGCTAATTTTACTGCATTTTTATAGAATGACAGGTTCTACAGGCAGAACATCTTTTACCGATTGCCGTACATCTGCCGGAAGCTCTGTATCCAAATAGATATGCACGTGGCCGTGGTCGCTGCTCGTACGGATCAAGCGGCCGATCCCCTGGCGCAAACGCAGCAGCATATACGGAAGATCGACTTCTTCGAATGGCTGTTTAACCGCTTGGCGTTTCGCCTGGAAGACAGGATCGCTCGGAGGGAATGGCAAGCCGTAAATGATGACATTATTGAGCGATTTGCCCGGAATATCAAGCCCTTCCCAAAGATGGTGTGTACAGAAGACCGATTCATCATGTGTTTGGAATTTCTTCACCGTTTCACTGATTTCCTCGTCACCTTCGAAATAGACCGGATAAGGCAGTTCCTGCTGGACCATATACGATTTGAATTGCTGCATTTCTTCAAAGGACGGGAACAGAACCAGTGTCGATCCGTTATTGGCTTTGATATTTTCAAATGTATTGGCATTCTTGGCTGCCGTGTCATTCTTTGCATATGAATGCAGGGAAATCTTCATGACTTCATCGTAATCGAATGGCGAATCGACTGAGAAATGGGCATATTCCTTGATGCCAAGAGAGCTGGCAATATAATCGAAGGAGCCTTTTTCAGAAAGTGTCGCTGAAGAGAAGATATAAGGAATATCCTTAGAGAAGACCTCCTCTGCAAGGATGTCACTGACCAATCGAGGCATAACGACCAAAGAACTTTTCACATCATCCCGCTCCAGCCAGACAACAGCATTTTGGCCCCGCGAAAATAAGGAAAACGAGTACGAAATTTGTTCGAGGTACTCTTCACTGATCTTCACGCTATATTCATCGACCGTATGCAGTTCGGCTTCGAATACAAGGCTCTCCAGTACATTTTCAATATGGTCCTGCAGTTCCTTCGCTTTCTGCTGCAAGGAAGCTGTGGATTGCAACTCATATCGGTGCGATCCTTCAATATGCTTACTGGTCTCCTTGAGATTGCGGAAGAACATTTCGTTAAGATAGATGGTGTCTTCAATCAACAATAATGTTTCCTCACGCATATCATTCGCCAGCAAGGCAGTAAGGACTTCATCGATCATATCTTCAGAAATCTTATACGTAAGCCCTTTTTGCGCCGCAAATTCCAGCAGATGCCCTTCGTCAAAAATGACCGCACTGTATTCCGGAAGCAATGGCAATTGGCCTTCACGCTTGCGGGATTCCTTCGTCCATACATGCTCCATAAAGAAATCATGGGAACAGACAATCAAATCCTGCGCCTTGCGGTAATGGTCGCGCGATAATGTTTGGCCGCAGCGGTGGCGTTTTTCACAAGAGAAACAATTCTGCATCGAATCCCAGCCAACCTTATTCCATTCGTCATTCGTAAGATAGGCATATTCTTTGCGGTCGCCGTACACGCCGAAAGCATTCATGCTGGAATGGTCATGCACAAAATCAGGAAGCGAATCATGAAGCATGTCGATATTCTCGCTGTCTTCGCTCATGACCGCCTTCTCCAATTTATTCAGGCAGACATACTGGTCGCGCGATTTAGCCAAACGGACATCAATATCCAGGCCCAATGCTTCGGAAATTTTGGCAATATCTCCTTCTTCCTTTACCAGCTGCTCGATCAGCGTTTCATCTGCGCAAGAAATAATAGCGGGTTGATTGCGGTATCTGGCATAGCAGATCGCATACAAAAGATAGACAATCGTTTTGCCTGTACCCACACCGGCTTCGGCAAATATCGTCTTTTTCTCTTTGAAGGCTTTCTCTAGCTGAAAGGCCATATAGATTTGTTCATCTCGTTCCTCGAATCCCTTTTCCGGAAGGATGTCATAGAACACGTCCCCGATCCATTCGGAGAGCTTATCGTAAAAAGCCTCATTTTTTGAGACAGTAAATGGGAGAGTTTTCAGCATATAGTGGTTCCTTTCCTACTTTAGATAAATACGTTATACAAAAGAAAAATTGGCTAGAAAGCTTCCTTTCTGCCAATTTCATTTTTCACTGATATCCCTTTTTCATCAATAGATGGATCAGCGCCCTGGAAGCATCATCTTTTGCTTCTTCGATCCGCCTTTCCCCTTCTGATGGATGGTCAGGTATAGCTTGCAGCTGATTGTACGTATTCGAAATAGCTTTCAGTATACACTGAAAATCATGGGTTTGATTAATCACGTCTACTCTCTCCCTCATTAGCAATATCTTCATTATATGCCAACGCGGAAGCAATTATGTATCGTGTCAGTCCCGTTCTTTACGTTTCGGCCGCTTGCCCCAGTACTGATAGAAATCGGTCCGTATAAAACCATTAAACAGTTTACGTTTTTTCGTAGCGGGCTTGCCATAAAAGCGCTCAAAGCCTTCATGGGATGTCAACATATAGACAGACCAAGTTTCATATTGGGAAAAGATCCTTCCCATATCACGGTACATTTTTTCCACTTCTGGCTTGTCGCCGAGACGTTCGCCGTAAGGAGGGTTCCCGATCAGGACGCCTGATTGTTCATACTTTTCATTGATAGTCAGATCGCTGACCTGCATTTGTTTGAACGTAATCAAGTCGCCCAATCCAGCCTCCAAGCTATTTTTCTTAGCAATCTCAATCATCCGGTGGTCGATGTCGCAACCGGTTATGTTGAGTGGCTGATCGTAGTTGGCCTTTTGGTCGGCCTCCTCGCGCACCTCTTCCCACACGGAGGCAGGAATCCATGGCCATTGTTCAGATACAAACTCACGGTTGAAGCCAGGAGCAATATTTTGCCCGATCAATGCAGCTTCAATCGGAATGGTGCCGGAACCGCAGAATGGATCGATCAGCGGTCGGTCAGGAGTCCATCTGCTAATTAGGATCAATGCGGCCGCCAGCGTTTCTTTCAACGGTGCTTCCCCCTGTTCAGCTCTGTATCCTCTTTTGTGCAGGCCGACACCTGATGTGTCCAAAGTCAATGTTGCCACATCTTTCAACATGGATATTTCGATCTTAAAAAGCGGACCGTTTTCCTCGAACCAGGCAATTCGTTTGTATGCCACTTTTAACCGTTCGACGATCGCTTTTTTGACGATGGCTTGGCAGTCAGAAATGCTGTACAGCTTTGATTTCACGGACTTGCCTGACACAGGGAACTCCCCGTCCTCCGTAATGAAGTTTTCCCACGGAAGTTTTTTCGTTTGCTCGAACAGCTCTTCAAAGGTGAACGCTTTAAAGCGGCCGATCTCTATTTTGATACGGTCAGCCGTCCGCAGCCACATATTGGCACGAGCTATTGCTTTTTCATCGCCTTTGAACGTCACTCGCCCGTTATCAACCGTACATTCATAGCCTAAATCACGTACTTCTTGTGCTACAATCGCTTCTAGACCCATAGCCGCTGTAGCAATTATTGTATATTGAGCCATTACATCACCTTTTAATTATAGTAACAAACCTAATGGTTATTCTGTCTAACAGTATAGACACTATTATAACAATAAAGACTCTCCTCTGAAAGGAGAGCCTTTGCTTGAATAGTCAATGTTATTAGATTGAAAAACGCTCTGTAAGCCATGTTTTGTTCTTTCGTACTGCAAATGGCCATTGTTAGGCCTCGTACAAAAGCGGCAATCATCTATCTACAGAAAAAACATTCTGTCCTTTACCCCGTTCATTTCCGCGGTGAAAGGTTCCCCTACCTAAATTTGGGTTTCTCGCTCGCGGGGTTTACCCGTTCCACCCTTTCCATTTCTGGAAAGGCTACGTCACTGTGGCACTTTTATAGGGTCATGCCATATCCATAAGGACTTAGGCAGTATCCCGGCCGTCAGCCCATCAAGGCTGCCCTAGCTTATTTTTTCACTAGGCACGAACACTACAGGCATCTCAGCCTGTGCGAGCATGGACTTTCCTCTACCGCTCTCGAAAGGCGGCAGCGATTACCCGAACGTCATCAAACATAACACTAATTATTATATGGGCTTCTCACATAAATATCAAGAGATAAATGTGATTAAATCCATTTTTTTTTAGAACAATGTCTTATTCGTATAATTTATTGCCGAAAACATGTTTTTCAAGATTAGACAAACGTTTGAGAATATCGAAGTTTGTTGTCCCTGGAGCAGCTTGTTGGTAGGATGCCGGTTGGCGGCTGCCGCCTTCTTCCAGCTTCTTGCGCAATTTTAGATTTTCCTGTTTCAATTCTTCGATTTCTTGATGGAATGTTTCATAATCGCGGATAACCAAATCAAGGAACTGATCGACATCTTCTGGTTTATAACCACGCATACCTGCTTTAAATTCTTTTTCTAATATATCTTTTGCAGTTAACTTAATTTTATCTGACAGCATTGGATTCACCTCTATACATATGCCATTCATTATCTTTAGTACTATTTTTTCAAAAACATCAGACTTTGTCAATTTATCTTATGCAATTCGTAAAAATATTATTGCTGAAAGCCTATTGTCCATCCCATTCATTAGTATGTTCATAGGTCGCTTCTTCTATTATTTGCTGAAGTTCATAAAAATCAATCTGCATAATCTCATATTCATGCGTTTCCCGGTATTCTTTTGCTGCTTTCCATAAAAATTTAGGCGATCCCTCGTTCTCTTCGTCGTAAACGATTAGCAGCCCATCGCTCTTATGCAGTAAGAATTGATCTCGATTCTTGAATTGCTGCGGACTTTCATATGGTTTTTTTGAAATAGAATCAACCAAATCTGCTTGCGCCAATATGTATTCGTAATATTCTTTGTTTTTCTCATTCCATTTGCTATCTTGCTCCAGGAATGGCGTTAAAACGCCCAATTTCAAATCCGGGTATTCTTCCATCATCGATAGGACCACTTCTGCGGCCCATAGCTCCACCCCTAATTGACCAGAGATGATGACCCATTGCAAACCTTCCTCTGCCAGCGTCTGAAGTCGGTTATGTACTGCTTTCTTGATAACCAAAGCTTCCGGTGCGTCATTTTTAAAAATACCCAACTCCGCACTTTTGTAACCTGTTACATATAGGACCTTCAAAACACCACTTCCTCATTCCTGAATCAGCAAAGCCATGTAGATTGTTGCTGTAGTGTACCATACGCAGGGCAAAAAAGAAAAGGGCTGTAAATAGTGCAGCCCCATATATATTCACGAAAAAGGCTTGTTCAGGCCTCCTGTCCAGTACCCCGGTTCCACGGCTCCTCCCCCGCCTCCCGGCAACATATGATGGCCTTTGTACGGTTTGGCAAAATGGTAATGGGGGACGACATGCTTAATAATATTCGTTTTGACATAATGGGTGACCGGATGGATAACCGGAGCGGCTACCTGCTCTGTTACCGTCTGATCACTCGTTCCATTACTCGCAAGCTGGGCCGGGATTTGCATGGCCGGCAGCCGGGCAATAGGCTGGCTGTATAATCCTGATGGCGTCCGATGAGCCCGCCAGCCCATAAATGGCCTGTTTCTTCCTCTTACGTTGATCGGCCTCATGGCTGATTCTCCCCTTTCAGACTTTTAATCTGACTATACAGAATATGTCGACAGGAGCAATCCGGTGCCTTATGGCTCATTTATCCGGTTCTAACTGGAGCTTAAAACACCCACTTCAGCACGTGGATGAAGACAAAAAAATCTTAGTAGAATGTTAAGTCCCTGAATGAACTCGGTTTGGTCCGACGAATGATCAGTGGATGGACAAAAATCCCCATCGACTGTTTCCCTTTATCTATCCTAAAAAAGCGTATGAGCTTCCCTTCAATACAGAAAACAAGACAATCGTCAAACAAAGAATAAAGAAAAACATGAATAGAATCGCCTTATGCATTTTGTTCCCTCACTTCATTAAAGCGTATAGTTACCGCTATCCATTCTACACGTTCTTCTCTAAGCCAACAACTCTTAATTTTGACATTTATCATTCAATATGTTATTAACATCTGGTCATTTGTCACATCCCCCGCTCTTAAAACATATGGTAATAATGAAGAAATAGACTATATATCCCGACAAAAGGAGTGCCGTTTATGCAAAATGAGGAACAAAAAAAACGCCCTTCTTCTCTCCAAAAGAAAAATCCGGAGATCCTGTCCGATTTTGTACTGAATATGGATCAATTGTTCAGCGGAAAGCCGCTAGGAAATATTCTTCAGTCGATGGACGGCTTTTTCCAGAACTCTAAATTGAACCGAAGCTTCCCAATTGAAATGATTGAAGAATCACACGCTTATATCGTAAGAGCCAAGCTGCCGGGCATCAGCAGGCAGCGGATCAACATCGAAGTCATCAATCAATCGCTTCACATCGTTGTGCGGCACGAAGAATCACTCGAACAGAAAAATACTTTGGGAGAAACAATCCGTTCCCAAAAAGCATACCAACATATACAGCGCAATATTACATTTGTCAAGCCGATTAACGATCAAGGAATCACAGCCGAACACAAAGATGGCCTACTAGAAATCACCGTTCCGAAAGTGAAAGGAAAAGAAATACGGATCAGCCAATAAAAAACGACAAGCTCGTGAGCTTGCCGTTTTTTATTGCCCGGAATCAAACTGACTGGAGAAGCCCTTTATAGCATAATAAATCATACACTGCCTCCGGTCGTCTTAAATATACCGCCGATTCCTTTAAACATACTCTGCACCTGATTCACAGTCCCCATCATCTGGCCGGCCGTATTCATCATTTTAGTGACATCTATTGAGCCGTCCTGTGTCTTAAATTGATTCATGATCGATTTAAAGCCCGATGGCTGTTCTTTTTGTATGCTTGCTTGTTTAGGATACGGGTGCGGGATTCCATTGTACGATGGTTGAGGCCCTTTTTGCTGCAAGGGATTAGCAAAAGGAGAAAGCCCTTTTTTATTCGCTGTTGCCATAGGGAAAGGCTGTGAAAACGGAGTTACTCCGTTAAAAGATGGATTGGACGGGCTATAAGCCTGGTTTACTGCCATTGGCTGTTGTGGAAATGGCTGTGAATACATATCCGTTTGAGCTGATGGATAAGGATTTTGTCCATAAGGTCCGTAATTAGGCTGATAACCGCTTTGCTGCATATAAGATGATGGCATCTGCTGGCCATAAGGCAACTGGTAAGGCATCGTCTGCATCAAAGAATCATCCGCATAAAGTGGCATCTGTGCATTGCCGCCCTCGTATAAATGCATATTGTATGGCTGGAAACCCGCGTGATAAACCCCGTCTTGCTGCATGGGCATCGGAGGCACCTGGCCGGACGGCACCCTCATTCTAATCATCTGTCTACTCATTGAACGAAAGCTCCTTTCTTTAGAATATGGCAGACCTCTACGCTTCATATTATGTATCCAGAGCCTTAAGGGTGAGTGCCCGCATTACGCATACTTTCGCTTAATTTCCCACTTAGGCTTCTTTGCCCGCACTCTTATTTCGAAGCGGGCCAGTCCGAACTAGATAAAGTAACATTTTCATCCACCAATTATTAGTGGATCCAATCAGATTCTTATTGGCGCTTAATTCCCCACTTACACCTTCCAGTTAAAACGGGATAAAAGAAAAAACGTCAGCTTTTCAACTGGCGCTCTAATGTGCTTAACAAAAACTTGGTTGATTGTACATAGCTTTTAAAACGATTGTAGCTGGATTTGTAGTGGAAAGCCTGTACACTGAGTTGGCACATATTATCCACCACTTGATCTAATTGCTTTTCACCATATATATATCCTTTTTGCAAAGAAATGGTTTCTTTAATCGAACGAAGCCACTCTTCTGACAACTGCTTCACCTCATTTGCAAAAGGCTCCACCACTTCATAAAAATCATATTCTTCTTGCGTTTGTCGTGTTTTATCATAAATATCATTGATTTCTTGGAGCTTATCATACAGAAGCTGGGTTTCGATTACTGTCTTTTCCATTAGGCCTTCTACCTCCTATATGCCTTTTTATTAAGAATAAAGGAAAACAGGCATTTACTCAAAGAAAAAAGAAGGCGGTTTTGTCAATAACTGAAGCCCGCTCGGCTAGCCGCAACACAGTGAACCTGTTTATTGCTCTCCAGCTTCAGCCAATCTTCCTCAGTGCGGTCCAACCGTGTCTCCAATTGATCCAACGCTTCCTTTTGCTGGGCATGCAAAGCAGTCGCTTCTTTTTCAACCGCATGCTGCAGCTTGCTTTCCAAACGATCCAATATAGCAGTAATCTCATCTATAAGCGCAATCATCTCACCGGCTGTTGCCATTTTTTCACCCATCGCATTTCCTCCTCCAAGATCTTTGATAGTATAATTATTCTCCTTTCTGAAAATGATTCCTTTGGCTTTGACAAAACTAGAACTATATCGGCAAAGAAAGCGGAACGGGGACTTCCTTCGACAAATACAATGCATTTTTTCCGGACAGAGAGAAAAACTATCTTCAGGAGGTGTTGATCATGGGAAGAAATGATTCAAAAGAACAGGAAATGAAAAAGCAAAAAAATAAACAGCAACAGCCAAATAGAGCGGGGCAAGGAAATCCGAAGCTCGACCGCCCTGACCATCCATCCACATAATGCGATTTAAAAAGGCTGGAACCCGCAACCGCCCATAGAGGCGATTGAAGGTTCCAGCCTTTCTTCTTTTACATAATGCGAAACTTTGATCGGCCAAGGTAACTTACACTTCTTATCCATTTAAGCCGGAGTCTTAGGCCAATTAGAATGGGACAAAAAAATTTTTGATAGCTGATAATAGACGGATATTCCTTTGCTTTTGTTCATACTGATGTGTCATATTTATACAATCAGGCAGCGGGGCCGGTTTCCGCCATTTTTTCTTGATGGGCGTATACCGGTCCCAGCATTCCCGATGGGCCAATTCATGGCGGATGACTGGATAAATACTTCGTAAGTACGGTGTTTCCCTTTGTTTTCTGTATGGATAATACTGTTCATAATCCCAGCGGGAGCCGGTATGTTCCGTCGATTTTGCAAATTGAAAGAATAACGGAAATTGTTCGGAATGGAATAGAATGCTGGCCAACTGTTTGCCCAGTTCAATGCGGGAAGACACATTTCTGAATCCAGCTACTGTAGCCCCGTATAACTCCCCTCTCTCAGTCGGGAAGATGACAGTGCTGAAATGAAGTCTGTCCTGGACGGCAAATAAAGAGGAGCGGAATACGTTTTCCTGCAGATCAACCCCTTCAATGACCGGCTTCTGAATGACATTTTGTTCATTGATAATCAACGCCGTCACCAGCCTTTCTTCATCCCTTCCCTTCAAAAAGGCGCCCCACTCCTCTGCCATAAATGAACTGACAGAAAAAGAAGGCAAAAAATGAAACAAAGACCTGTTTACTTTCGTCGAATAGTGGTATAGCAAAAGTTGGGGAAATGCATCTCGAAAGATTAGAAAATTAGCCACTTCATAAGTCATGAACAAGCTTCTCCTGTAACTAAGAGAAAGCACCTTCGGCAAAGTCGCACCTTCAAGATCGCACATATTCCATCCCGCATTCCGCGATACCATGCTAGCAAGAAAGGCCCATTTGATTTCAGGATATAGTTGAAAAAATGAGAAATAGGCAGCAGTTCTGCTAATATTATCCTTATTATATAGGGCTGTTAGGTTGTTGATCTTTGCAACAAGGCGAGATGGGTCGCTATTGCAAGCGCCTAAATCCCTAGAAACGGGCCACATTGGATTTCCTCCTTCCTCAAATAAATACAAAAAGTGTATAATCATGTATAGGTTGAAAGAATTCCAATTATTTTATTCAACATTTCAATTCTATATCTGGTATCATAGATGAGTGGTAAAGGGGGTAGCAAAATGGTCTTTCATTATCCGAACGGCAGAAAGTATGCTAGCGGAACCAAGTATGGGGACTTAAGCACTTCTCGGCCATTGCAGATCAACTATGGCAAACGTGGGATGACGCTTGAAGAAGATCTCAATGAAAGCAACCAATACTATTTGTCGCAATCGATCGCAGTGGTCCATAAAAAACCAACGCCCATCCAGATCGTGGACGTCCATTATCCGAAGAGAAGTGCGGCAGTCATAAAGGAAGCTTATTTTAAACAGGCATCCACAACCGACTATAATGGAGTATACAAGGGTAAATACCTGGATTTCGAAGCGAAGGAAACGCGGAATTCAACATCCTTCCCCTTGCAAAATGTCCATGAACACCAGATACTTCATATGGAGCAAGTTCTCCGGCAACAAGGGATTGCATTTATCATCATCCGGTTTGCGACCCTTGAAGAAATTTACCTTATGGAAGCTCACCATTTGATTGCTTTTTGGAATCGAATGCTCTCCGGAGGGAGAAAATCAATAACGAAACAAGAAGTGGAATCCACTTCTTATAAGATCCCTATCACCTTTCAACCTAGAATTGACTACATCAAAGTCATAGATAAATTGATTGCGAAAGAATAGAAGGGTTTCGAGAAAGGAAGGTTAGCTGTAATGGCTGATAATTTTCAAACAAGAGAAGAACGGCGCAGAAGTATGCAACAGCAGAAAAAAGCAGGCAGTTCAAACAGAAAGAAGAAACCAAAAGGTCTATTCAAAAAAATCATGCTTAGCCTTTTGGCGTTCATTGTCATTTGCATCATAGGCGGAGCTGCCACATTTGCTTACTATGTCAGTTCGGCTCCTAAATTGGATGAGTCCTTACTTAAGGACCCTGTATCATCCAAAATATATACGCAAGATAAGAAACTAATCGGCGAAGTCGGTAAGGAAAAACGTGATTATGTCACGTATGACCAGATTCCCGATACAGTGGTGAACGCTGTTCTTGCCACTGAGGATTCCCGTTTCTTCAAGCACCACGGCGTAGATCCCCTTCGACTAGGGAGCGCAGTCGTTGCGAACGTGACGAACGGCTTCGGTTCACAGGGTGCAAGTACGATCACGCAACAACTTGTGAAACGTTCATTTCTTACCGATGAAAAGAAATTAAAACGGAAAGCGCAAGAACTATGGCTTTCTTTGAAAGTGGAGCAAAAATACTCCAAAGAAGAGATTTTCGAAATGTATATCAATAAGATTTTCTACGGTTCACGTGCGAACGGTGTTGCTACCGCGGCTAAAACGTATTTCGGCAAAGACCTGAAAGACTTGACTCTGCCGGAAGCTGCCACCCTTGCCGGACTGCCGCAAAGCCCATCACGTTATAACCCGTTCGAGCACCCGGAACGCGCTGAAAAACGACGAAACGTCGTCCTTCAACTGATGAATCGCCACGGCTATATTTCAGAAAGCGAAATGAAGGAAGCTCAAAACGTACCGATTGAATCTACTCTCTTACCGGAAAAAGACCGGGCAACGAATGACGATACTGAATATGATTCATTCATTGACCAGGTCATCGAAGAAGTCCAAACGAAAACGGATTATAACCCGTTCACAGACGGCTTGGAGATTTATACAACAATGGATCCGGACGCACAAAAATATGTCTATAAAATGCTGAATACCGATGAGGTCATCAACTATCCGAACGACAAGCTGCAGGCCGGCATTACATTGCTTGACACAAAAACCGGTGAAATCAAAGCGATCGGCGGCGGCAGAAAGCAAACCGTCAAACGCGGTTTCAACTACGCTACAGATTTGCGCAGACAACCAGGTTCGACAATCAAGCCGATTCTCGACTACGGCCCAGCTATCGAATATAAGCATTGGTCCACCTATGAACAAATCGTCGACGAACCATATAAATATACGGATGGAACGCCGATCAACAACTACAATAACCGCCATCAAGGTAAGATGAGTGCTCGTGATGCATTAGCGAAGTCTTTGAACATCCCTGCCCTTAAAGCGATGCAAGCAGTAGGGACAGATAAATCGCGGGAATTTGGGGAAAAGCTCGGTCTCGATTTTGGAGAGCATTTTTATGAGTCCTACTCAATCGGTGGTGCAGCCAATATGTCGCCATTACTCCTTGCGGGAGCATACAGTGCATTCGGTAATGAGGGAATCTACAATGAACCGCATGCGGTCACAAAAATTGTCCTTGCCGATAAAAAGACGACAATCGACATGAAACCTGAACCGAAAGTGGCCATGAAGGATTACACTGCCTATATGATCACCGATATGCTGAAGAGTGTAATGACATCAGGTACCGGTACAATGGCAAACGTGCCTGGACTGCATATTGCCGGTAAAACAGGTACTACCAACTATACAGAAGAAGATCGACAAAAATTCGGCATATATGAGAAAGACGCCGTACCGGATTCATGGTTCGCCGGCTATACGACTAACTATACGGCGGCTATCTGGACTGGCTATGAAAAGAGAAAAGACTATCTGGGAACCCAGTCACAAACAATTGCAAAGAAAATGTTCAAGGCATTAATAAGCGAAGTTTCCAAAGACAAGCATACGAAAGATTTCAAGAAACCAAACTCAGTAGAAGAATATGCAATCGCCAAAGGATCAGATCCTGCCGAGAAAGCGGGCCCTAATACACCGGATAATATGAAAGTATACGAATTATTCGTGAAAGGCTATGGACCGACTAAAACCTCGACAGCCTATAACAAAACAGCAAAACCTACCGGTCTCAATGTCGAATATGACGATGAGGCAAAAGCATTGAAGCTGTCTTGGAATTATAAAGACAACGAAGATGAGGAAAAACCGACATTCGAAGTTTCACAAAGCGTAGATGGCGGAGCGCAACAAGTCATCACGACGACCGGGGATAAAGAGTTGACCATTTCTAACCCGATAGAAGGCTCTACCTATAAACTCTATGTGAAAGCAATCGTCGGCGGTTCTAAGAGCGATCCAGCGTCCGTTACCATCAAAATCCCTGGCGGTGAAGAAGAAGAGCCAGGCGATGACGAAGAGAACGAAAATCCGGACGAAGATGCTGAAAACAATGAGGATCAAGAAACAACAACTCCTGATAATGGGAACAACCAAGGCAATGGCCAAGACAATGGTTCCAATAACGGCGGTTCTAACGCCAACCCTAATCCAGGAAACAATAATGAAAACGGCCAAGGGAACGGAACCAATAACGGAAATTCCAATAATTCCGGCTCCAATAACAGCGGAAATAATGCCAATAACGGTGGAAATGGTTCCAATAACGGAGCCAATAACGGAGCCAATAACGGCGGCACAAATGGCTCCGGAAGCAATTCAGGCGATAGCAATACCGCTCCCGCTACTGGCGGTACTGGCGGCACTGGCGGGGCATCCGGCTCCGGAACAACGCCTAACAGCAACCAGCAGAATCCAGGAACCAATTCCAACAGGAACACAACCAATCAGCAAAATACAGAGCGATCTGCTGCTGTCAGCCAGCAGAATTCAGGAACCAATTCCAACGGAAACAAAACCAATCAGCAAAATACAGAGCGATCTGCTACAGTCATCCAACAGATCATGCTGTTCACGTTCGGAAGCAAGCTAGAAAAACTGTTCCCATGGCTATAAGCATATAGACCGAAAAGGACCATTCCATAAGAGGAATGGTCCTTTTCATTGTGTGTTGAAAACCCAAGCTGATCTCCTTGTGAAATGAATGCAGTGCCAGTTTAGAATAGGTTAAACGTTTCGGTCATTCAATATCAAAAAGACCATCCCTTGAAATGGAATGGTCCTCTTTTCTAAATATATAAACATAAAAACAGGAATATCTTGATACCTGCTCTTTTAGCATTTATCTTTTTTTCTTCTTGATCAGACTGCGGGCAAAGGCTTTTTCCAGTTCAATCATTAATTGTTCTAACGTTTTGAACGATTGAAACAATGCTGGCCGTTGAAGAATGAATTGCATCCTTTCCGCAAAATTAACCGTACTGAATGGCAAAGAGGCTGTTTTTTCCTGCCACTGCATAAGAGTCACCGGTTCTTCATTCATCCAAAATAAAGCTGAAAAACAAAGCGCAATCCCCTGTTTCATCAGCGGAGCGGCAGCTTTAACATCCCTCTGTTGATACAGCGGCTCTAATTCAGAGCGTATATTTTTCCACTGTGCAAATAAGGAAGGGACTGTTTCCTCGGGCTGTTTCCATGGTTTAAAAGCCGCAATGCCTGTGTAGTGGAGAAGCTCATAAGGAAAAATATCGAGCCGCTCCATACAAAGCGAGTTATATTGCTCTCCTTCCAATTCTGCTGCAGTTATTTTATGATCGAAATATTCCAGTTTCAATTGAGCGGGTATATCGATATTTCCCACTTTGTTCACTTCCCTTTCGCCGCTTCCTTCGCCTTCAGCCGTTTTTTCCCCTCTCGGCAGAGCGTATTCAGCGGGCAAATCTCACATTTGGGGTTCTGCGCCTTGCAATGATACCGGCCGAAAAAAATCATCGTATGGTGCGTCAATGACCATTCTTCCTTCGGCACCTTTTTCATCAATGTTTCTTCCACCTGAAGGACACTATCCTTATAGCGGCAGATACCGAGACGTTTGGACACCCTTTCCACATGGGTATCGACTGCGATGGCAGGCACGCCAAAAGCCACAGAGGCAACGACATTGGCCGTTTTCCGCCCTACTCCCGGCAGTTTGACTAGTTCATCGCGTTCTGATGGCACGACTCCCCCATATTCATCCAGAAGCATCCTACATAGCTTCTGGATGTTCTTCGCTTTGTTGCGGAAAAGGCCGATTGAACGTATATCCTCCTGCAGCTCTTCCAGTGGTACCGCCAAATAATCCTCCGGCGTTTTGTACTTTTGGAACAACGAAGCAGTAACCTTGTTCACCAATGCATCTGTACATTGCGCAGACAAAGCAACAGCAATGACCAATTCAAAAGGATTGGCATGCACCAGCTCACAATGGGCATTCGGGAACATCTCTTTCATTTTTTCTATGCAAAATAAGGTTTGTGTTTTATTCAGCATTCAGCCTTTTCCCCTTTTACTTACAGTTAGTTTTCCAACCAATTATAGAATGGTACCTCTTTAGAGGGCGAATTTTGTTTCTTCTCCCGCTTAGGATAAGAACGGAACTTTTCTCCATAGGACTTTGCTTGTTCCACCGTTTTGATGCCATTCTTCTTCCATTCAAAAAGAATCCGGTCAATATAGCGGAAATTTAATTTTCCCGCAACAACCGCTTCACGGAGCGCCTGTTTGATCACTGCGCTGTCGTGCTGGTCGTCATCCGACCACATCGCCAACGTTTCGCACTCGAAAGGAGAAAGCGGACGTCCGAATTCTTGTTCAAAGATGGAATATAAGCTTTTTTCATTGCTTTCCTGCTTCACTTTTTCCTCTACATTCTGTTTATAAAGGAAATGGTCAATCATTTTTTTCTGCAACGGAACCATGCTGTATGCTTCTGACATGACAGCGTCCGGTGATAAAGTTTCTTGTATCTCCAGGTATCCTTTTTGGATCAACTTACGCAATAAATTCATGCATTCAATCGGCGAAATGGACATACGGTCACTTAGCTCGTTGGGAGTCGGAAATTCATTTCCGGCAGCGCGGAAATGCTGAAGATGCAGAAGCAGCATCAATTCTTGCTCATTCAAGCCCATTTCGGCGTAATGCACGAAAAGAAAAGAAGGAATAGAGACCGTTCCTTCCTGCAGCCAAGATAGTAATTGTTCTTTTATCATATAGAGACACCTCTCCACTAGTATATCACGAAAAATGGACCAGCAAGAACAAGTAAATCTTGCTTTCTCTGCCTGCGGTTTCAATGTAGAAAGCCCGGCTGCCATAAAGGCTTCCGGGCTTTCTGATTGATTTTCCTATTAAGGATATAAACGGTTAAGCAAACGAGGGAATGGGATGGTCTCACGGACATGTTCAACGCCGCTGATCCATGCGACTGTTCGTTCCAATCCAAGACCGAAGCCTGAGTGAGGAACAGAACCGTATTGGCGCAATTCTGTGTACCATTTGTAAGCCGCAGCATCCAAACCATGTTTCTCGATGTTTTTCTCAAGCATTTCCATATCATGGATACGCTCTGAGCCACCGATGATTTCCCCATAGCCTTCCGGAGCAATCAAATCCGCGCATAGTACGACTTCTGGACGTTCAGGATCAGGCTGCATATAGAACGGCTTCAACGATGTTGGATAATGCGTAATGAAAACCGGTTTTTCATAATGCTCAGCAATCGCCGTTTCATGCGGAGATCCGAAGTCATCTCCCCACTCAATATCATCGAAACCTTGCTCATGAAGGAATGCCAACGCATCATCATACGTAATGCGTGGGAATGGAGCTTGGATTTTTTCCAATTTGGAAATGTCGCGGTCCAATGTTTTTAGTTCCAATTGGCAGTTCTTTAAGACAGATTGGACAATATAAGATACATATTGCTCCTGCACTTCAAGGTTTTCGTTGAATTCAACAAAAGCCATTTCCGGCTCGATCATCCAGAATTCGATTAAGTGGCGTCTTGTTTTCGATTTTTCCGCACGGAAGGTAGGGCCGAATGAGAATACCTTGCCTAGCGCCATTGCTGCCGCTTCCATATAAAGCTGTCCGCTTTGGGAAAGGAAGGCATCTTCATCGAAATATTTTGTTGCAAATAGTTCGGTTGTCCCTTCTGGGGCGCTTCCTGTCAAAATCGGCGGATCCACTTTAGTGAAGCCATTTTCATTAAAGAACTCGTATGTAGCACGGATGATTTCATTTCTGATTTTCATGACCGCATGCTGGCGTTTGGAACGCAGCCACAAATGGCGATGGTCCATCAGAAATTCGGTTCCGTGTGCTTTCGGAGTGATTGGGTAATCTGTTGCTTCATGAATGATTTCCAGGCCTGTCACCTGCAGCTCATAGCCAAACGGCGAACGCTCATCTACAGTTACCTTGCCTGTAACATATAATGAAGTTTCCTGAGTTAGAGATTTAGCTTTTTGGAATAATTCCTCTCCAACTTCTGCTTTCACCACAACGCCTTGAAGGAAGCCAGTTCCATCACGAAGCTGCAGGAAAGCGATTTTGCCGCTGGAACGTTTGTTGGCAATCCAGCAACCAATTGTCACTTCTTGATCTACATATTTATCTACTTGCGAAATAGTCGTTTTCAATTGCTTATTCCCTCCATATTTTACAAAGCACTTCTTTGTACCTTTACCATTATACCTTCCAGTTTGCTGACTATCAATGATTGTCGAATCAGTTTAGCTGAAAATGGCGAAAAATCATAAGCAAAGGAAAAGCTAAGCGTTCGCTTAGCCCCCTTGAACCTTTATTTATGGTCACTTTGTCCAATTTTCACTGTTGCTTTAGGACTTCCCCTTCAAAAGAGAATCATAAGCAACAATTAAGAATTCGATTGGTTCAACTAATAGCCAATCAATGTTTCATTTTTTCTTTTACGAATGCAGAAATACGGTCGACAGCTGCTTCCAATTGTTCCAGTGAAGTCGCATATGAAAGCCGGATATTGTCTTCTGATCCGAAGCCGGAACCCGGGATGACCGCTACCAAGGCTTCTTCGAGCAGCGCCGTCGCAAACTCATCGACATTTTGATAGCCGCATGCAATGGCCGCTTCCTTCACATTCGGGAACAGATAGAACGCCCCTTGCGGCTTGATGCAAGAAACGCCAGGTATACTTGTGAGCTGTTCGAAGATGATCGATAATCTTTCCGCAAACGCCTGTCTCATTTCCTCTACCGCATCCTGCGGGCCTTCATAGGCTGCAATCGCCCCGTACTGGGCGGTTGTCGTAGGGTTGGACGTACTATGGCTGGCAAGATTCGTCATCGCTTTGATGACTTTTTCATTTCCAACAGCATAGCCAATTCTCCAGCCGGTCATACTATGCGATTTGGAGACACCATTGATAATGATGGTATGTTCCTTTAATTCCGGAGAAAGCTGGGCAATGGAGACGTGTTTGCTCTCACCATATACAAGCTTTTCATAGATTTCATCCGAGACAATCGTCAGGTTATGCTTCAGGCAAACTTCTCCGATGGCTGCCAATTCTTCAGCTGTGTAAATCATGCCTGTCGGATTGCTCGGAGAATTGATAATAACAGCTCGTGTGGCCTCTGTTATGCAATCCTGGAGTTGCTCCGGTGTAATCTTGAATCCATTTTCCTCTTTGCCTTCGCAATAGACAGGAACGCCTCCTGCCAGTTTCACTTGTTCAGGATAGCTTACCCAGTATGGAGTTGGGATGATCACCTCATCGCCTTCATCCAAAATCGCCTGGAACAATGTGTAAAGCGCATGCTTGGCGCCGGATGTCACAATTACTTCAGATGGTTTATATTCCAGGTTCTGATCTCTCTTTAGCTTATCGACAATGGCTTGCTTCAAGCGCGGCAATCCTGCGGAAGGCGTGTATTTTGTTTGCCCCTGGTTCATGGATTTAGCCGCTTGGTCGATGATATGCTGTGGTGTATTGAAATCAGGCTCCCCTGCACCCAGTCCAATGACATCCAGTCCCTGTGCTTTAAGCTCCTTCGCTTTAGCGGTAATTGCAAGTGTAGATGATGGTGTAAGAGCTTGAACACGTTTTGCCAATTTCATCTTAAATACTCCCCCTACCTATATGTTTTCATAATTTCTCAACATTTCTCCTGTAAAGAAATCATAATAATAATAATTCAGTTTTCCTTTATCATCCTTGAAGACAACTTCCCAGATCTCCCTGTTTTTATCACCTTTAAATTCAATCATGCCGATTTTGGCGGAAATGATTTTAGCAGGATTCAGGGAATTGGCCTTTTCCAGGATTTCACTTCTGGTTACACCCTCGGAATACTTCCTTTTCAAGATAGCAGGATCATCACCCTTTTTAGGAATCCAAACTACTTGTTTGACCCCTTTGCTATCTTTGCCGATTGCTACGTAATATGCCTTCTTGCCATTAAATTTATAAAACTCGCTGACGCTTTCCAATCCGCCTTTTTCCTTGGCAAGGGCGATTCCTTTTTCTTCTTCCTTGGTGTGGCCTTTAACGCCTACCATAAAACTGGCGATTACATAGCCGATTATCAGAATGATGAGTAAACTAATAATCCAAATCCATTTTTTCAATAAAACCACTCACTTTATGTTCGATAGATCGTAATGACGGCCATTTCCTGATTCTCCCTGTCAAGAGCGAGGCCGAACATTAATTGATCATATTTCAGATTGCGGTTCAATGCATCCACGATCTTATACAGATCAGGCTGGTATTGAACTTTTACCGTTGAAATCACTTCTGGTTTATCCTGCATGCATATGCCCCCCGGCAACAGAATTATGTATTTCATTTCTCATTTTCATCAGTGCCAGCCAACGCTACACCGAGTGATTCTGTCAACATTATACCAGTTTTTCTGTTGAAAAAATAAACATTTATCTAAAAGTTACGGGAAAATGCGAATCCCCCCATTCTAACTGGCGCTAAGACTCCCGCTTCCTCACGAAAAGGAAGAAGAAGCAGGAGTCTTAGCGCCCGAAAAATCGATCGATTCTACGAATGACCGATGAGGGAAGAAAGAAAATCCCATCCTCCAAAGTTTCAGTTTATTTTTCCTGGCCCTTGAACCAATCCTTAATCTTCATTTGCAAGTCTCCCGCCACAACTCGATCAGTCTGCACCGCCGGGATGGATTGCAAAAAGTCCTGGCCGTAATAAGCGGAAACAATCCTTTTATCGCAAATGATGCAAACACCTTTATCTTCCGCCGTCCGGATCAGCCTTCCAAACCCTTGCCGGAAACGGACAATCGCTTCTGGCAGTGAATATGCTGTAAATGGATTTTCTCCCTGCTCTTTGATTTTGCGCAAGCGTGCTTCGGTCACCGGATCATTCGGCGGTGAAAAAGGCAGCCGGACGACCATCAGGCATTCAAGCGTTTCTCCGGGCAGATCAAGCCCATCCCAGAAACTCGCCGTACCAAGCAGGATTGATTTATCGTAGTTCTGAAAATATTTGATCAGCCTTGTCTTGCTTTTGCTGGAAATCCCCTGTGAGAGGATATTGAAATCCATCAGCTCCTCTTTATTGCGCACATATTCATGTGTCGCTTTTAGCATTTCATGGGAGGTAAAAAGCACCAGCATCCTGCCTTTGGTGGCGATTGCCGCTTGTTCAATATAGTCGGCGATGTGCGATGCATACTCATCCATCGCAACATTGCTCACTTCCGGAATATCCTCAGCAACAAGCAAACGCACTTTATTTTTATAGTCAAAAGGAGAAGGATAAATAGCCGTCTCGATCGATTGGCCATCGAAACCGAGCTTCTTCTTCATGTATTCAAAAGAACCTTTGATGGTCAACGTGGACGATGTCAGCACAGCCGATTGCAGCTGTGAGAAGTAATTCGACCACATCTCGCTCCCACCGGTGATAGGCTGTGAATATAAATACACATATTGGCTTGGGCTGTTCCGGGTCCACTCAGCCCAATAAAGGATGTCTTCCTTATTGCGCAAAAAGAACTCCTGCAATAACCCCGCATATTCCCTCAATGAAGAAGCGATGTCTTCAATATCATTCAAGTAAAACAACTGCGTTTTTCCTGGATGCCCTTTTTGGACGACCAACTGAACCATTTCCTTTAATGCGGAGGCGATCCGTTTGAAATGTTCGGCCAAGCGCTCTGCCAGCATGTACAAAGGCTGGCTTTGATGGGTGCCTTCAAGCAGAAGCCCGAGCGGCAATGCCTGCTTAAAGCCTTGCTTTTCACTCTCTTCTTGGCAGATTTTTGAAAGAAGCGTAAAGAATTGCTCCCATTCAAAAATAGCCTCCTGAAGAAGAAAATCCACATCACCGATCTTTTGTTTATAACAGGCATCAATACCGGACACCATTTTTTCAAGTTTGCAAAGCAATTGATTCTGTCCCAGCTGCCCCAGTTTGTTGGTCAGCATCTTCATACTGACATAGTCGATGGATGATCCGAGGTACTTCAAGGCCGCACTTTCTAAGTGGTGCGCTTCATCGACGATCAGCGTCCGGCTTTTTAATAACGGATTCTTCTTGCCGAACACATCCGACATCAAGTACGAATGATTGGTGATGATTAAATCTGCATTTCCTGCTGCCATTAGGGCTCTCTCATAAAAATCATAGGCTTCCCAGGAACTTGTGTGTTCGCTCGCCAGTCCTGGCGAACAATGGAGCTTTTCCCAAAACAGTTCCCCGCCGCTCGTGAGATTTAGTTCATCCTTATCGCCTGTAGTTGTCTTCAGCAGCCATACCAAGATCTGCATCTTGGTCAGCGCGCTGTCATAATGATCATCTCTTGCCCGCAATGCCCGGTCGAACTTGGCCAAGGACAGGTAATTGGCGCGCCCTTTAAGGACAGCTGATTTCACGCTAAACGGGATCATCTTCTTCAGATTGTCCAGCTCCTTGTGAAGCAGCTGGTTCTGCAAATCGATTGTATAGGTCGATATCATAACGCTTTGTTGGCGTTGTGCTGAAAAGTAAGCAGCTGGAAGCAAATAGCCAAGCGTTTTGCCAAGGCCTGTTCCTGCTTCAATCAATGATATTTGCCCCTCGGTCAATGTTTTATATACTTGATCCATCATCAGAAGCTGGTCGCTGCGCTGTTCAAAACGGCTAAACGCCTTCGACAGCATCTCCATTTTTTCTTCTTTGCTTACCGGGTAGTGTTGGCTAACATCCTGCTTTGGGGCATCTTCTGACACAGGTTTATTGAAAGCAATCCCTTTATTAATGGCAAGGCCAGGGTGATGCTTCGGGCTTTGTGCCATCCGGGCCTGAAGGATTTGTGATAATAAGTCGGAGATTTCGCTTTTCAACGAAAAAGACAACTTATTCAATTGCTTTAATGTCACGAGAGGAAGCTCGGCCATTTCCCTTTTAAAAAGCAAAAAAAGCTCCGCTGTTACATACGCATCGCTATCCGCCTGATGCGGGCGGTCATGTTCGTACCCTTCATCCAACGCCAAATGCGATAATTTATAACTTGTAGCGCCGGGCCTCATAATTTTGGCCAATTCGACCGTGTCGATGGTCGAACCGAAAAACCCTTCAAATCCGGCTTCCTGCAATTGATCCTGCAGAAAAGGCAGGTCAAACAGCACATTATGTGCAACAAAGGTAGAATGTCTCAACAATGAGTTGATGGTGGGCGCTACCTCTTCAAATAAGGGCGCATCCTTTACATCTTCTTCCTTAATGCCGGTTAATTCCTCTATAAATGGTGAAATAGGCTGTTGCGGATTGATCAAAGTGGAATATGTATCAACAATGCGGTCATTCTCGATCACTACAGCGGCGAATTGGATAATCTTATCGCCTTTTTTCACTGCGTTTCCTGTCGTCTCTAAATCCACAACAACATAGCGTTGTGTCATGTTTGTACACCTCAAAATCAATGGCTTCCTAAGCGAGAAACAATCTGGTAAATCATGTTTTTCCCAAAAAGAAAGCATACTCTATAACTTTCCCCTTATTCTGCAAACAGAGTAAATAGCTTACGCTTTCGCAGAGTGGGCATTGGCCCTTCAGTGACAGTCAATTATCTGTCGATACAAGAAAAGCCAACTGCATATTTGCCAAAGCTATATAATCTATATTACATGATTATAAGGCTTTAATACAATGCAGTCAGCTTTAATTCAGAGAGTTTTAGCCTCTCCAACCTATCAGTCTTCTAAAGAATCACAGTCGCTTCCGGTTCATCGCTGATTATTTCCTTTATGACGTTGCCTTCTCCCATTATAGCCACTTTAGGCTGATGGGTGCGCACTTCCTCTTCAGAAAGAACAGCGTAAGAGATAATAATGACGATATCTCCAGGCTGCACTAGGCGGGCCGCAGCGCCATTCAGGCAGACAACGCCGCTTCCCCTTTTGCCCGGTATGATATATGTCTCAAGCCGTGCGCCGTTATTATTATTAACTATAGCCACTTTTTCATTGGGCAGCATATCGACCGCATCGAGAATATCTTCATCGATGGTAATGCTCCCGACATAGTTTAGATTTGCTTCCGTCACAGTGGCACGATGGATTTTGCCATTCATCATCGTTCGAAACATGTATATTCCCCCTATTGCTTTTCCTATCCAATTTCTACCGTTACATTGTCGATCAATCTCGCCCGGCTGAATTTCACAGCAATGGCAATGATGATTTGGCCCTTCAACTCTGTTAGTTCCCCTAACTCCGGATAGCTATAGATTTCTATATAATCAACAATGCCGCTGGTATGTTTTTCGATATATCCCCGGATTTCCTGCTTAAGCCGGTTCGCGTTGCGTTCTCCCTCGGCAATCTTTTCGGCAGCGCTTTGCAGGCTCTTATAGAGGTGCGGCGCTTCTTCGCGCTCTTCGCTCAACAGATAGACATTTCGCGAACTCTTTGCCAGGCCGTCTTCCTCACGCACAATGTCGACAGGAATAATCTCGATTGGAAAATTAAAATCCTTGACCAATCCCTTTACTACAGCAACCTGCTGGGCATCTTTCATGCCGAAATAAGCATTGTGCGGTTGAACAATATTAAACAGCTTCGTCAATACTGTTGCTACACCGTCAAAATGCCCCGGTCTTGATGCTCCGCAAAGTACGTCGGTGTTCTTGTGCACCTTGACAGTTACAGACATATCATCCGGATACATTTCCTGAACGGTCGGATAAAAAATATAGTCCACCCCATGTTTCTTGGCTACTTGCTCATCGTGGACGATATCCCGCGGATAAGTGTCCAGATCTTCCCCTTCTCCAAATTGAAGCGGATTGACAAAAATGCTGAGCACCACCACATCATTATTCGCTCTTGCCTGGGCCAAAAGTGCCTCATGCCCTTCATGGAGATAGCCCATGGTCGGGACAAAGCCGATTTTTTTCCCATTGCTTTTCAACAGTAACAAATCACTCTGCAAATCTTTGATTTTCGTAATAATTTTCATCATTTGCCTCCATATAATGACGTCAGTTCTTCTTCCTTCATAGAAAATGAATGTTGTAACGATGGAAATTCACCTGATTTGACTTCTTTCACATAAGAAGCCAACCCAGCGGAAATTTGCTCATTTGCATTCATATAGGATTTAACGAACTTAGGCAAACGCTTCACTCCATATTGAATCACATCATGGTAGACCAACACCTGGCCGTCAGTCCCTTCTCCGGCTCCGATGCCAATGGTCGGGATGTGTAGTTCTTCTTTGATTTTTCTGGCTATTTGATGAGGTACACATTCCAAAACAAGCGCAATTGCGCCTGCTTCTTCGCATTTCTTCGCATTCTCCATCAACGCCCGCGCTTCCTCAGCGCTCTTCCCTTGGACTTTATATCCTCCCAGAACACCGACAGATTGCGGCGTTAAACCCAGGTGGGCAACCACAGGGACTCCGGCTGCTGTAAGCGCAGAGATTTTGTATAAAACATCACCCGCTCCTTCGACCTTCACAGCATCTGCTTGGCCTTCCTGCATAATGCGGGCGGCATTTTTCAGTGTTTCATCAACCGAAAGATGATAGCTCATAAAAGGCATATCGGTGACGATAAACGTATCCTTAGCCCCTCGCTTGACCGCCTTCGTATGATGGATCATATCATCGACAGTCACAGGTATGGTAGAATCATAACCCAAAACGACCATCCCCAGAGAATCGCCGACTAGGATCATATCGACTCCCGCTTCTTCCGCAAGCAGCGCAGACGGATAATCATACGCAGTCAGCATCACGATTTTTTCCTTACTTTCTTTCATCTTGACAAACTCACTGTAAAGCTTCATGTTTTTTCCTCCTTTTTTTAGAGGAGACAAAACACATTCGCTGCTTTTTAGCCAACAAAAAAACCTTCTGAACACAGAAGGAATGCAGGCCAAAAAAAGCATACGTTTCATCCCTCTGTCCTGGTCCTCAAACGGATCTAGGCAGACTTTTCATAACTATCCAAATAAACAAAAAGCGCCAGGTGCAGTTCACAAACGATACTGCCCAAATACAGTATACCAAGGAACCCCGAAAAGCGGAAGACCTCCGTTTAGCTCCGTACAAACTGGAGTGCCTTTCTTTGAGATATAGGAAACACAGCGAACAAAGCGAGCTGATGTTGACTTATCGTAAAAGAAAGGTGCGAAGTTTGCTAGGAGCTGGAGGTCTGGAGCTAGACAAATCGAAAAGCGGAAGGGCACGTTTAGCGACGTACAAACTGGAGCGTTTTTCTTGAGATATAGGAAACACAGCGAACAAAGCGAGCTGATGTTGACTTATCGTAGAGAAAAACGTGAAGTTTGCTAGTCGCTGTGCCCTGCAGCTAGACAAATCGAAAAGCGGAAGTGACTGTTTAGGGACGTACAAACTGGAGCCTTATTCTTTGAGATATAGGATACACGGTGAGGCACGAACCGATGTGTCTAGCTTCACCGGTCAGCCCCTTCCAATCTTAATCCTTCATAGTTGACTTGCCATGCAACGATGCTCTACATTCCCAGTTGTATAAGTGCAATATATAGATGAGAAAAGTTTGTAAAGTTATTATCTAATATATCCTTTGCAAAAGATGTGTTTCTTTTCTTGAGACTGAAATTGAAAATATTAACTGAACGTGATATTTATAACAGTCATCTTATTAGATCATCGCCTTTTATTGATAGACATGCATTTTCTTAAGCTATACAAGTACTTGGTTTATATCGTTATTTTTTAATTATCGCAAATATTCAATAAAAATAGTTGCAGAAGAATAATAAAACAAGTTATTGAAAGAACAGCCTTTTAGTATAAAATTAAAGAGCCTAGAAAGCTCTTTCATGTTTATTGAAAAAGGAGGAAATTAATGTATTTAAAAGATATAATTCCGGAAACTTATATTCCAGCTATTATTACTTCATCAGTAGCATTAACAGCAGCAATAATTGCTCAATTTTTAAACAATTGGTTAATTTATAAAAGAGAAAAAAAGAAATATAAACAGGAAATATTTGAAAAATTTATATCGGAACATTTAATTGATGTATTGAGATATCCATCAGCAGTCACCCGCCTAATTGATGATAAATCAATAGACAAGGAAATAGATATTTCTAAAAATTTGGATGAAATGTTCAAAAAAATTCATTATGGAGATAAACGTTTACAGTCAGCGTTTTTATCATATAAAACATTTGCTTATATGGATGATGTGAATCCTAGTAATTATAAAAGTTTAGAGAAATATTTACAGTATAAGATTTGTTATTATTTTTTACTTTATTGTAAATATATTTTTAAAGAAATTAATTTCAAACTAGAAAAATCAATGGAAAATACAATTACCCATGCCACAAAGGAATATGCACTTCTATTCATTTATACAAGAGAGAGAGATTATAATGAAGCAAAAGATATGTTAATTAGTATAAATAGATTTCATTTAAATAGTCTTTCATATATTCCTCTAGAGAGATTAGAAAAATTTAGTAATGAACAAATTCTTGAGATAATTTTAAAAGTTGATAACGAGCTTAAAAATTATTTAGACAATTAGTATGTAATTTTATTAACTATTACTTTTATTAACAAAATTATGCCGATTAGTTAATCAGGTTTGATCATCTCACAATATCTCATTTCGCAACTTAAAGCTAAAAAAGAAATAGTTAGCGACTACAATTCCAAAATATTATAAGCAAATCTGTTAGTCCTTTTAAAACAAATCAGGCCTAATTCAAAGAGTTATTTTCAAAAAATTAAGAATCAAAAAAGATGCGATACACATCTATGTATCGCATCTTTTGATAGTTATATTTCAATATCAGCCGAGTATATGGAATGGACTCGGCCTTTATCATCCTTGATAAGCAGGACGCCTTCATCCGTTATGCCCATTGCAATGCCTATGATTTTATCATTCATGGTTGTAGCAGTAATGACCTTGCCAATGCTGACCGCATAGCTTTCCCATAATGCCTTGATCACCTTGAATCCTTTGCTTTGATAGATATGATATAGATTTTCAAATTTATAAAGGATTTCCCCAATGATTTGTTCGCGGGAATGCGTTAAACCTGTTTCGATTTTCAGTGATGTAGCCTTGTCGCTAAGTTCCTCAGGAAAATCGGCTGCGACCTGGTTCACATTCATGCCGATTCCAATGATGATACTATGGACACCATCAGCTTCCGCTTGCATCTCCGTCAGGATGCCAGTGACTTTCTTCCCTTTAATCAGGATATCGTTCGGCCATTTAATTTGTGCTTGCAAGCCTGTCACTTCTTCAATCGCCTGTACAACAGCGACTGCGGTCAGAAGGGTCAGCTGCGGGGCTTGCTGAAGAGGGATGCGCGGCTTGGCTAAAAGACTCATCCAAATGCCGGTCCCTTTGGGCGAATGCCATTTTCGTGCCAGCCTTCCCCTTCCAAGCGTCTGTTCATCCGCTACGACAATCGTGCCTTCTTCTGCCCCTTCGTTCGCAAGTTCATTCGCTGTTTTCTGGGTAGATCCTATTGTTTCCTGGTAATGGATGTTCTTTCCGAAGACAGCGCTATGTATGTTCATTCGAATGCTGTCTGCCGATAGGGTGGAAGGCACCGAAACAATGCGGTACCCTTTACGTCTGACGGCTTCAATCTCATAGCCGTCTTTGCGCAGGTCCTCGATATGCTTCCACACCGCTGTCCGCGTGGCACCCGTCAATTCAGCAATATGCTGGCCGGATACAAACTGATGATCATCCCTGGAGAGTGCTTCAATCAATTTTTTCCTTATTTGGGATTGCATCGCTGCACCTCCTTGTAGATCTCTTCTTTGTCATTCGCAAGTTTTCCTTCTGCTACCAAGCGCAACAGATGCTGTAGATGATCCCTTAGCCACGGGCCTTGTTTGCGCCCGGACCACCTAATCAGGTCGTTTCCATTGGCCGCAAGCTCAGAACTATGCTTCACAGGAAGACGGTTCCACATGTCCTCCAGGCGCAAAAGCGGTTCTTCCCAAGAGGCATGCTTTAGAAAATAAGCGACCGCAACCGCACTCCTCATTGTTTCCAGTCCGTGGGTCACAAGCAGATAAGGATCATCGAATACAGCCTCTTTGGCCAAGGACGCAACCGTTTTGATCTGGCGGATTTTTTTGACAGGAAGTTTCCATTCTCGCAGGAACGGGTCAATCTCTTCCGGTACAGTAAGAAGAACCATAAGAGCCGCCCATTTTTCAATGGACCCTGGCAGATGGCGAAAATCATATCCGCCCGCCGCTCTCAATTGATCGCCCCTATCTGAGAATCTAGGCAATTCCAAATAGAGACCTGTATCCAGCAATAATGAAAATGCTTGCTTGACGTTTTCTCCTTCAAGCAATTTTTCAAACTCGGCGGTTATCCGCTCAGTGGAAATATGCCGGAGAAGGTGATGCTGTTTCTCCAAAGATGAAAGCACCTCCTGCGAGCATGAAAAAGAAAGCTGGCTCATGAACCGCAGCGCTCTCATCATACGGAGGGCATCCTCTGAAAAACGGTCATCCGCCTTCCCGACCGTATCGATCACTCTGGCCTGGATGGCTTCCTTTCCGTGGAAAGGGTCAATAAGGGTCCCTTCTTTCGTCATCGCTATACTGTTCATCGTAAAATCACGGCGTTGCAGATCTTCCTTCAGAGAGCGTATAAATGTTACTTCATTCGGCTTGCGAAAGTCTTTATACTCACTTTCGGCGCGATAGGTTGTAATTTCATATGCATCTTCGCCCATAAGCGCAATGACTGTTCCATGCTCAATCCCCACGTCGACCGTAGCCGGGAAAATGCGTTTAACTTCTTCGGGAACGGCAGACGTTGCGATATCTACATCATGGATGTCTCTTCCCAAAATCAAATCCCGGACGGAACCGCCCACAAAAACCGCCTCAAACCCATGTTTTTCGATAGTTTCAAGGACTGGCACTGCCTTCTTGAATTGCTCGTTCATCATCTTATGCCTTCGCTCCTGCTAATAAATGATGATAAATGGCTTCATACTGCTCTATGATTTGCGAAGACTGGAATTTATTTTGCACGGCTGCCATGGCGGCAAGAGAAAATCTGGTGTGCATGTCTTCATCCGTCAAAAGCAAGACAGCATGCTCGGCGATTTCCTCGATATTGCCCATGCCGCATACAAACCCGGTGCTGTTATGGTCAATCACTTCCGGGATGCCGCCGATATCTGTGCCAATACAAGGAACCCCGCATGCCATCGCTTCTAGGAGAACCAAGCCAAAGCTTTCTTTTTCAGAAAGCAGAAGCATCAAGTCGGAAATGCTATATAATTCTTGTAAATTATCCTGTTTCCCCATAAACAAGACAGAATCGTTCAAGCCCAGTTCATCCACCAATTCGCATACTGAACTCATTTCCGGCCCATCCCCGACAAGCAAAAGCCGGGATGGTACTTTTTCCTGAACACGGGCAAATACCTTAACAATATCGTGGACCCGCTTGACTTCCCGGAAATTGGAGACATGGATCAGCACTTTTTCGTCATGCAGCCCCAATTCTTCCTTAAGGTTGTTGGCAGGCTGCGGCTTATAGACGTTCTCATCTATAAAATTATAGACCGTGTGGATTTGCCGGTCAGGATGGATCAATTCATTCGTTTCATGAGCCAACGCATTGGAAACTGCCGTCACATAATCGGATTTTTCAATGCCGAATTTAATGAGCGATTGCATACTGTGCTCAAGGCCCAGCACCGTAATGTCGGTACCATGCAGGGTAGTGACGATTTTCAGATCATGATCGACCATTTGTTTGGCCAATATGGCGCATACCGCATGAGGGATCGCATAATGCGCGTGCAGAACATCAAGTTTCTCCCGCTTTGCAACCTCGGCAATCTTGCTGGCCAGTGAAAGGTCATAGGGTGGATATTGAAAGACCGAATAAAAATTCATATCAACCGCATGAAAGAAGATGCGCGGATGCATTTTCTTCAAACGAAACGGCAATGAACTCGAAATAAAATGGATGTTATGCCCTTTATCTGCGAGCTGCCTTCCCAGTTCCGTAGCTACAACTCCAGACCCGCCCACAGACGGGTAACAAATGATACCAATATTTAGACTCATTTTCTGCCCCCTAATAGATCTTCTGATAGTAAAAGAGGCTTTGTACTGAAAAATCCCTCTGCGTAGTCAACGCCTACTTCTTTTCCAATCATTTTTTCTCTTGATACTACACTATCTATATAGTCGCCGACAAGTGGCGTTTGAAAAGTGCCTTCTTTCACTTTAAATTGGCTGCTGTAGGACTCCAAGCTGGAGATCTTCTGGTGGATTTGGCCGGAAATATCCACTGCAAAATCAGGCTTGTGAAATCCATTGATCATAAAATAATAAATGGCTTCCGCTTTATGCGGATCTTGCTGCTCCGAATCACGGAATTTACGGACACCGGCGGAAAAGGAAGCCTCCTCCACAAGCTTAGCGCAATTGCCGTGATCAGGATGCCGATCGACCGGATAAGGCGCAAAAATGACTTTAGGCTTATATTTACGGATAATGCCAGCCACCATTTCTATATGTTCCGGTGTGAGGAATAACCCCCGGTCCGGCAGCCCGGCATTCACTCTTTTGGCAACACCAAGCACCCGGCACGCTTTCTCGGCTTCCTTTAAGCGGCTTTCGACTGTCCCATTTGAAGACATCTCAGCCTTTGTTAAATCACAAATAACTACTTTCTTCCCCAGTTCGGTGTACTTAGCGATCGTTCCACCCATTCCGATTTCCACATCATCTGCATGGGCGCCGAACGCCAGGATGTCTACTTCTTCTGTCTGCATATTCTAATCACCTTACTTTTTAATCTCTCTCCATTCAATGTCCCCTTGATCCAGACCGCGGATGAGAACTTCAGCAGTCCCCATATTGGTGGCCAGCGGAATCGAATAGACATCGCATAGCCGTACTAATGCTGATACGTCAGGTTCATGAGGCTGCGCTGTCAATGGATCGCGGAAAAAAATCACGATATCCATGTCATCTTGCGCAATTTTGGCGCCGATTTGCTGATCTCCCCCAAGCGGGCCTGATTGATAGCGGGTTACCGGAAGACCGGTTGCTTCATTCACGCGCGAACCTGTTGTTCCGGTAGCGAATAGTGTATGTTTGGCAAAAATACTGCGGTAAGCAGTCACAAAGCGTACCAAATCTTCCTTCTTTTGATCATGCGCAATCAAAGCAATATTCATGATGACCTCTCCTTTTTGCTTATTCGATAATATTCTCCAAGCCGTACACCAAGACATTGATTTTCATTACTTCATCGACAGCCAGCTTGACGCCTGACATGAATGATGCCCGGTTATAGGAGTCGTGGCGCAAAGTCAGCGTCTGGCCATCAGCGCCAAACATCACCTGCTGATGAGCGACAAGGCCTGGCAATCTGACGCTATGGATATGCATGCCTTGCATGTTTGCCCCGCGTGCGCCTTTCAATGTTTCATGCTCATCGGGATGCCCTTGCTCCTTTTGTTCTCTTACTTCCGCAATCATCTGCGCTGTCTTCACAGCTGTCCCGGAAGGAGCATCCAATTTGCGGTCATGATGCATTTCGATGATTTCTACATCAGGGAAATATTTCGCTGCCATCTGCGAAAATTTCATCATTAACACGGCGCCGACAGCAAAGTTAGGCGCGATGATGCATCCCAATCCTTTTTCTTCACAAAGGGATTCGAGCTCTGCTAGATTTTCATCAGTAAAGCCTGTAGTTCCGACAACCGGCCTTACCCCGTGCTTCAACGCGGCAGTGGTATGCTTCATGCCAACCTCCGGTGTTGTCAGGTCAATCAGTACATCAGCCTTAACTTCTGAAAGGCAACGGTCGATATCACTATATATTTTCGCGCTGATGCCGCCAAAGCCGCCGATGTCTTTCAAGTCTTGGCCGTCATGCTTACGGTCGATGACAGCAGCAAGCTCATATCCTTCCGTTTCATGTACGAGTTTCACCGCTTCAGTGCCCATGCGGCCACGTGGCCCAGCCACAACAATTTTAATCGTCTTCATGTCAATCCTGCCCTTCATTTTCCTCAATTTTGGTCCATCTATCTTTATCGCGGGTGCGGAACTTCTCCATAACCAAGTCATGGGCTTCTTCAAGATTAATATCCAAAGAGTTGGCGAAGCAGATGAGAACAAAGAGCATATCGCCCAATTCTTCTTTTATTTCTTTTTCATCTTCACTTGCTTTCTTCGGCTTCTCTCCGTAATAATGGTTCACCTCGCGCGAAAGTTCGCCTAGTTCTTCCGTCATTCTGGCCAGCATAGCTAGAGGGCTGAAGTACCCTTCCTTGAACTGGCTTATGTATTGATCGACTTCCTTTTGCATCTTTTCCATACTTTTAGCCATTAAAAACACCTTCTTCCAAAAAAACGTATAAGGTTGTTCATACATATGCCCCAATGATTCCTACCTGGCCTTTTTACCCGGAAACGGCAGGCATATGGCCATCCTTCTTCATTATAACAAAAGATTTCGCCAACACGATGGAAAGCGCGTTTCTTTTCTTTTTTACAATATGAAATGGTGAATTTCATTAAATTCCCCCTACTATCCTAGTTGAACCCAACCGATTCCAACTGGCGATTTGATCTCAACCTACGCATCTTTGCCTTTATATAAGATGGAAGCAAGCGTTTTAGCCCAGTTAGAATGGGATAAAGTGATTATGCAAAAGACATGCTATAGGATACCCGCATGCTCTCGGAATCTTACCGTATTTGTATAAAACACCCATGCATGCTTGCATGAAATGATTGCTTCATTGGCTATTTCATGATTTTTCCTATATAATAATGAACGCATTGGATTTGCAACGTAGCAGTTAAAAGGAGGTAGTCGATGGTTTACGGATTAAAAATTAAAAATATCTTTTTTATTATTTTGGGCGCTGCCATATTCGGTTTCGGTCTGGTCCATTTCAACATGCAAAATCATTTGGCAGAAGGCGGCTTCACAGGCATAACGCTGATCCTCTATCAACTGTGGGAAATTGACCCTTCCTATTCCAATATTATTTTGAATGTTCCACTTTTCTTTATTGGGTGGAAGTTTTTAGGACGAACTTCATTTATTTATACTATTTTAGGGACTGTCGGCCTATCGGTCTGGCTATGGATCTTCCAGAAATATCAATTCCATATTCCATTGGAAAACGACATGATGCTGGTTTCCCTGTTTGCCGGAAGCTTCATTGGAATCGGCTTGGGGATCATTTTTCGGTACGGAGGCACAACCGGCGGCGTCGATATTATCGCCCGGCTTGTCCATAAATATGTCGGCTGGGGCATGGGCAAAACCATGTTTATCTTCGACGCATGCGTCATTACGTTATCCCTCGTTACCTATTTGGAACTTCGTGAAGCGATGTATACGCTGATTGCCGTATTTATCGGCGCCCGGCTGATTGATTTCATGCAGGAAGGTTCCTATGCAGCAAGAGGAGCTATGATCATATCGGAGAAAAACAGCGAGATTGCAGATACGATCATGCGAGAAATGGAACGTGGAGTGACAGTGTTGAAAGGATACGGCTCTTATTCTAAGCAGGACCGCGAAGTTCTTTATTGCGTCGTCGGCAAGAATGAGATCGTCCGCCTGCGGAACTGCATCATGGCAGTCGATCCGCATGCATTCGTCTCTGTGTCGGTCGTCCATGACGTACTTGGAGAAGGCTTTACGCTCGATGAAAACAAAAATCCGATTGAACGGCATTAAAAAAACGGCACCTCCAATTGTTAGACATACCATCTAACAATTGGAGGTGCTTTTTTAAACTGATCACCGTTACTTCATGGGTATTAGAACACCTATACTAAAAGTATTAAAAACAAAAAGTAAAAGGCATGAGTCCGAACCAATATCGAACTCATGCCTAAGACGCTGCCTAATGAAATAACCGTATCTACCTTTTAAGAGTCACTTCACTAAGGGTATTTTTTATGTCTATTCGTCTCTTGTCATACCTGTATAGATGAGCACTAGACGAACCAATTCCAAAACAGCTACTGCTGCTGCTGCAACATATGTCATCGCCGCAGCATTCAGGACTTTCTTGGTTTCACGTTCTTCCCTGTTGGAGATAATCCCCAATGATACTACTTGGTCCATTGCCCTGTTGGATGCATTGAATTCCACCGGAAGCGTCACAATTTGGAATAAAACAGCCGCAGACATGGCTGCGATCCCAAATAACAGCATGCCCGGAAGATTGGCAAAAATCCCAATCATGATCAGGATCCACGAAAGATTGGAACCGATGTTTGCAACTGGCACAAGCGATGCACGGACACGAAGGAATGCATAATCATGCTGGTCCTGGATGGCATGTCCCACCTCATGCGCAGAAACGGCCGTAGCAGCTAATGAGTGTCCATGATAGTTGTCAGAAGACAGGCGAACGACCTTCGAACGCGGATCATAGTGGTCGCTCAGGAACCCCCTAGTTTCTTCTACAGTTACATTATACAGCCCATTATCGTCTAAAATCCGTCTGGCCACTTCAGCGCCGGTCATGCCTGTGGAAGAAGCAACTTTGGAATATTTATTGTAAGTTCCCTTTACTTTAGCTTGTGCATAGATTGGAATCAAAACGATGATCGCCAAGTAAATTAAATAGCTACCCATTTTAACCTCCTAGTAATGTATTACCTTCTATTCTAGTGACAAAGTATTCACCATGTCAATCATTCAAATCATTTTTGCCTTTTACTTTCTCTTTCAACCCTTTGTATTTTCTCCATCCCACGTAAGATAATGTAGAAATAATGATGCCTCCGGTTGTGAAAATAACCCACCACAAGGAAGGATCCGCTTCATCTTCCTTCATTTTATCAAAAATTTGCTTCATATCGTATTGAAGGACATCCAATTCTTTTTGATCGGCTCCCTGCTTGAACAGCTGGGGGCGAATCACATTGATATACTGAAATTTAGAATCAAGGCCTTGCATTGTTTCAGCATTCAGGTTGAGTTTCATACTGTCATAAATTAAATCATACTGCGACAGCAACTTATTCAGCGATGAATGGAACTGATTCTGATCCTTTTCCTCCACCGCCCTTTTCGCCTCTTCGAAGGTCGCCATCATCTGCCCCTCCATCTCTGTCCAAAGCGGATGCCGGACTGTTTGAATGGCATCTGCAACCAGGCGTAGCTTGGTCAAGGCGGTCACCTTATCGGCAAGATCGGCATTGCTATCCTCCAGAGCCTCAATGGCCTGGTTGTAGGCACTGATCGCCACTTCTTGTTCTTCCACCTTGAAACCCGCCCGGCTGGTCATTTTTTGCAAGGCGCCCACAGAAAAGGCCTCTAATGCCCCCATACTATCTTCATAGCGCTGCAACTTGGCCAATTGCAAGGCTTCATCGCTCTTTCTATCAAATAAATCCAGTTGCGAAGAGGCACTGGCTACATGGTTTAGCATCGTCAAAGGCAGGAAGATCATTAACAGCACAACTATTTTTTTGAACATTTCTATGTCCCTCCTCTTTCATACTACTTATATGAAGGAAAGGACAAGAGTAGACCTATTGTATGGATTACATGGTAAGTTTCCATCTGGGCTTTTTCATGCCAACATAATAACAGATGAAAATGGAGAGAATGCTGAGCCAGAAAGTGGCATAACCGATTTGCTTGATATACAATTCCAGTTCGCCGTACCAGGGCATTTGCAAAAACACATAGTCGATTATTTCATTATGTAGGGTGAACACGGCTGCAACCATCAAGTGCCATGCCTTGATTCTGTAGAACGGCGCATACAAAAGCCCTTGAAGTGCCATGGCAAAATGGGATGCCATCAGCATATAGCCCGTCCAATGCAGAGAGCCCTCCACGATCAGCATAAATAGATTCATCAGCACAGCCCATATTCCGTATTTGAATAAGGAAACCATCGCAAGCGCTTCAAATAAACCCCAATTCTTTCCTGACAGAAAAGCTACCAGTACAAAGACAAAAAACAGGCAAGCGGTCGGACTATCCGGAATGAAAGGAATAAAAACAAGTTTGCTGTAGGCCAACTGGTCTTTATACCAGTAATAGCCATAAATAGTCCCTAGAATATTAACCACCAGCAAAAGCCACAGGACCGGCTTACTGCGCAGCATCGCATAAACTATATTCATGTATGTAACCTCTTTCTAAAATCATCTGCCGGGTTCGCATCAAAACAGTCCCGACTTCTTTCATTCTACAAGTTTACCAGTAAAAAACCAACTTCTAGCATGATAGCAAAAAAGAGCATGTATATACATACTCTTCCCTATTACAGCTATCTTATTGTTTTGCAGGGTCATATGGAGTTAAACAGCCGTCCTCCATGAATAAAACCCGGTCACACAAATCAAGCATCCGATGGTCATGCGTCACCATCACTGCCGCTTTTCGGCTGTGCTTAACTTCGTGGGCCAGCATCACGACGACATCCCGGCCACGTTCCGAATCAAGGCTCGCAGTAGGCTCATCCGCAAGTATGATTTCCGGATTGTTCATCCAGGCCCTGGCAATTGCCACTCTTTGGCGCTCACCGCCCGATAACATCTCAGGATAGAGATCCTTCCGGTGTTCTAGCCCAAGCCGGTTCAGCAATCCGTCAGCACGCTCTTCTACTTCTGCACGGTCTTCTCCGTCCAGCTTGCCGATCAAAAGCAATTGATCCCGTACCGTCAAATAGGGAATAAGATTGGCGGACTGAAAGATAAAACCGATTTTATTCAGCCGGATCTCATTCAATTGCCTGCTGGTAAAATGCTGAATTTCCTCCCCATCCAGAAGAACTGAACCGGATGTAGGCGACAATAAGGCACCGGCTATGGAAAGGAATGTACTTTTGCCGGATCCTGAAGGTCCCACAATCGCTACAAATTCGCCTTCCTTCACTTCCAGATTCACATCATTCAATACTTTGATGGTCGATTGCCCGTCACCATATTCCTTGGTTACATGTTTCAATACTAATTTTCCAGACATTATGCAGCCCTCCCGATTGCTTCGATTGCATCAATTTTTGCCACTTTAAATAAGGAAATCAGTGAACCTATCAATGAAACGGCCAGGAACAATCCGGAACATAATCCAACCATGCCTGCGCTCAACTGGAACGGCATGGATGCAGGCAGCAAAGCAGCGATTCCGTATGTCAATGCAATGCTAAAAGCCAGTGCTAGGACGGTTACAACCAGTATTTGTGAAATTAAGTTAAGCGCCAAGTATCCCGTTTTCGCGCCGATTGCTTTCATCACACCGAATTGATTCAGCTTTTGGATGGTGATCACATAGAAGAATACGGCCAATACAAAAGCGGCGATGACGAACAGAAACGCAATCATCATGAGCAGTGATCCCTGTTCTTCCGAATAACCAGGTATTCCCTTAAGAGCTTGATCCTTGGTGATGATTTCGACGCCAGAGTGGTTCTTGGCCAATTCCTCTCCTTTCTTCTGATCGACTTGAAGGACCAAGGCACTGATGCCATTGCTTTTCCCATCAACTGCATGCGTTCCTTGCAAGGACGACCAAACCTTGAAATTCATGAATAAGACAGGAGAATGCGAGAAAGAAGCATTGGCTGTGAACCCGCTAATCATGAATTCACGGCCGGAACGTTCATCCCTCACTTTATCACCGACGGATAGACCGTGCTCCTTTAATGATTCATCTGCCACCACTTCATTGCTGCTGTTATTTGTGATGCTCTCTCCTTCTGTTACTTTAGGCAAAAGATCGCTATTGGCATCGACAGCAAAGAAAGTGGCATCTATTTTTTTATCGCCGTTCAGCAATGTGGCCATCATGACATTCAATGGCGCCGCCGCTCCTTTTCCTGCTTCTTTGGAAATCTTATCAGCCTCCGAAGAAGCCAGCTGCGAACGAGTCAATCGCTGGTCCGCGTTTTTGTCAACGACAAAGTGGGTACCCTTCATTTCCTGAAGAGCAGAAGCATTATCCGCTGAAAGCCCATTTGCCAGCCCTGTTATAAATAAGGTCAGAAAGGAAATCAACACCATAATCAGACCGATTAAAAGATAACGGAATTTGCTGTGTTTCATTTCCCTGATTGCTAAAAACATCTACGTTCACTCCATTTCTTTTTATATACGTGCATGCATGGAAAGCTGAAACCATTTTTCTAACTAAGCAATAGTATATAAAGGAAATATGAACGCAGCATGAACAATCAGCTTTAGTCGTGTAGAACGATTACAAATGTTGTCCCTCTCAAAGGTTCACTTTCCACCGAGATGTTGCCTTGATGCAAATCAATAATTTTTTTCACGATGGCAAGCCCAAGACCGCTGCTATTGCTGTCTTCCTTTCTGTTCCGGGATTTATCCGCTTTATAGAATCTCGTGAAAATATGGGGCAGGTCTTCTGCAGAAATGCCGATTCCGGTATCGGAAATGGTGACTTGGCACCCTTTTTTCACCTTCCGGACGGAAATGGAAAGGCGGTCGCCTTCATCGGAGTATTTGATGCTGTTTGTGATCAGATTGCTCCATACTTGATGGAGCAATTGCTGATCACCCTTCACATACACGGGAGGCAAATCCAATTCAATCACCATGTCCTTTTCCCTCCAGCTCCATTCAGTCATGGATATAATTTGTTTAATCTGTTGGGACACATTGAATTCTTTTTTCTCCAGATGGCGGCCTTCCTTATCAAGAGAAGCAAGCACGAGCAACTGCTTGCTCAATTGGGAAAGCCGGTTGCTTTCATTTTCAATGATAGATGAATAGCGGAACAGGTCTTCTTCAGTCAGATGCCCGGATCGCAGCATTTGTGCATACCCTTTTATCGATGCAAGCGGCGTCTGGATCTCATGGGAGACATTTGAAACAAATTCCTGCCTCATCGATTCTACTTGATTCAATTCGCGCGCCATTTCTGAAAATTGATTGGCAAGCGTTCCGATTTCATCGTTCCTTTTTACCTGCAGCTTAATATCATATTGTCCTTTGGATACTCTTTTAGCTGCATCAGTCAACTTGGTAATCGGCTTTACAAGGAAGCGGGTGTTAATAACGAATGCCAGCACGCTCAAGCCAGCTGTCAAAACCAATAAGAGAGCAAAGAAAACACGGAGTTCCCCAAATTGCACCTCCGTGTCGGAGCGTATAAACAATGCATAGTTCTCGCCTTTCAGCGTAATCGGGACGCCGACCGTATTGGACAAAGTATTATCAAAGAAACCTGTGATAAAAGCGCTGGATGGAAAAGCGGCAATACCATGATAAGGTTTGCCGGCAGCTACCTGCTGGACGATGGATGAGTCCAGATTTTTCAGCCGGAACTCACCACCGTAAAAAGTGCCATTGTCCTTGCTGTCCGCTACATAAATTTGATAGCCCAATTTCCCGATACTATCTAAATAGTCGTCGACATCCACGGAAGGATTATCCTTGTAGAAGGAAACGATATCGTTGGCCATATGGGTTAATTTCTGATCGTTATTCGGTTTCAAGTTATACTGATAGTATGCATTTGAAATGACAAATGCGATGGTGCTGCTCAAGAGCATGACAACTATCGTCGTGAGCACGATACGATGGTATAAGGTTTTCACTGAACCGGAACCTCCAGTTTATAGCCGACTCCACGCACTGTTTGAATCCGAAAATCCTCATTGTAGGCCGCAAACCGTTCGCGCAGCCTTTTGATATGGACATCCACTGTCCGGTCATCCCCTTCAAAATCAGCGCCCCATATCAGCTCGATCAGTTCCTCACGCGAAAACACTCGATCCGGATAGCTCGCCAGCTGAAATAGCAGTTCAAATTCCTTCATAGGAAGCATATAAATTTTACCGCCGCAATTGACCTCATAGCTTTTACGGTCAATCATCACACGGTTCAAAACGACTTTTTCCGCGCTGGCCATCTCATATCGGCGCAACAATGCTTTTATTCGAAATAAGAGCTCTTTCGGTTCGAATGGCTTCGTCAAATAATCATCGGTCCCAGCTGAGTACCCTCTCTCTTTATCCGGCAACTGGTCTTTGGCTGTCAGGAGAATAACAGGGATATCGTAGTATTCCCTGATTTCCTTACACACTTCATACCCATCTTTGTTCGGCATCATAATATCTACGACAGCCAATTGAACCGGATTCCGCTCCAGCACAGCAATAGCTTCATTGCCATCACTTGCTTCAAAGACATGAAATCCTTCACTGCGTAAATAAGTGGCTACCAATCCGCGGATATGTCTGTCATCATCCGTTACAAGAATGTTTATCATCGTTGATCTCCCTCTTTCGTCCACCGCTGCAAGAAAGGCTGCCAGAATAGTAGCTTACCTGCATTCTGTGGAACCTTATGTATTACCTCCATAATAAAACAACTTCAACACAAAAGAAAACGCACATCTTTTTGGCAGATATCACTTCATGGTATCTTTGGCTGAATCAAAAAAAGCCAACGGCCCTTTAGCCGTCAGCTCAAACAATCGTTATTCTTTTAGATTGGCAATAAATTCGGTCAGCTTCTTCAAGTCATCGTCGCTTCCTTTAAATTGTCCGGGAGGCATCTTGCCTTTACCTTCTTTAGCGATTTTTGCGACTTCTTCAGCCGACAGCCCTGTGCCGCTTAGCTTAGGAGCCATCGCCGATCCTTCCAGGCTGGTTCCATGGCAGCCGATGCAGCTTTGTGCCTGGTACACCGCATAGCCTGGGTCGGCTTTGTCGATTTGCGGACCTTTTACAATTTCCCCTTGTTTCTTGGCAGCATCCCAATCATGATGGGCTACTGAAGCCCAAGTCAGATAGAAAATCGCAATGACCGCCAACATCATAAAACCGGTTGCAAATGGGCGCTTGGACGGGCGTCTTTCCGGACCGCGATCCAAAAACGGCGCAAGCATCAATCCGCCAAAAGCAAGTCCGGGAATGACCAGTGTCCCGACAATATTATACGGCCCTGAAGCATAAGTATACTTAAGCAACTGGTACAAGAATAAGAAATACCAGTCAGGAAGCGGAATATATCCACTAGCGGACGGGTCGGCCATCTTTTCAAGCGGCGGCTCATGAGCTACCGTCAAGCATAAAAATCCAACCAGGAAAACAGCACCTACCATCCATTCTTTCAAAAGGAAGTTTGGCCAGAAAGCTTCCGTTTTTCCCGGATATTCCGAGTAATCCTTCGGAATATTAGGTTTGCGTTCAACAGGAACACGCGAGTCCCCAACGAACTTCATCCCTTTACCACGATGCATGTCATTTCCCTCCTTCGTTCATAAAAAAGGTCATAAATCATATTCTAAACATTCAATCATTTTATAGCGGCCCTGAAATACCTTGTTTACGAATCATCAGGAAGTGAGCAGCCACAAGACCGAGCAATGCGGCAGGCAGGAAGAACACATGGATTGCAAAGAAACGTGTCAGCGTTTGCGCGCCAATAATGGAGGCGTCACCCGCTAAGAGCACCTTGATCTGTTCGCCGATCAAAGGCACCGAGCCGGCAATCTGCAGGCCTACTTTAGTGGCAAAGAGCGCTTTCATATCCCATGGCAATAAATAGCCTGTAAAACCAAGCCCCAACATAATAAAGAAAATTAGTACCCCGACAATCCAGTTCAGCTCACGCGGTTTTTTATAGGCTCCTTGGAAGAATACACGCAATGTATGTAAAAACATCATGACTATAACCAGACTCGCACCCCAGTGGTGCATACCGCGGACGATTTGTCCGAAAGCGACTTCATTCTGCAAGTAATAGACGGATTCCCAGGCGTTTTTAATATCAGGCACATAATACATGGTCAAAAACATTCCGGAGAGAATCTGGATGACTGTGACGAAAAAAGTCAGCCCGCCGAAGCAATAAACAAAGGCAGAGAAGTGGTGTGCCGGATTGACGTGTTCAGGCACTTCATGGTCGGCGACATCCCGCCATAGCGGCGTAATTTCCAGACGCTCATCGACCCAATCATAGATTTTGTTCAGCACAGTTTACACCTCCTTATTAGGGACGATCGGCCCTAAGTTCAAAATTCCTTTTTTCACCTTTACTTCATACATATCAAGCGGTCCTGTAGGCGGTGTGCCAGGAATGTTCGCCCCGTTCTTCTTATATCTGCCGTAATGGCAAGGACAGAAGAATTCATTCGGATTGTTCTTATCGGTATTCCAATCCACGGTGCAGCCCAAATGCTTGCATACCGGCGAAAGTGCAACGATTTCGTCACCTCTCTTATACACCCAAGCAGTTCTCGTCTCTTCGGATTCATACCAGGCATCGACTTGATCAACGGTGAAATTCACGCGCTGAGGCTCTTCCGTCACTTCGCTTTCTTTCAGCTTGGTCGCGACAAAATTTCCTTTTGCATCCGTTTTCAAAACAGGATCGACAGCGAATTTTAACATCGGCATCAGCATGCCAGCAGCCATGAACCCTCCAACTCCAGTCAAGGTATAATTAAGGAATTGGCGTCTGGAAACACGTTGTTTGCTCATACAATTTCCCCCCTTCTGTCAGATAAACTAAGACCAACCAACTTTACCAAAATATTCTATAAAACTAGGACATTACAATGATATATCAATATGGAAATTTGGTCAATATTCCGACAACACAATAAATGGCAAGAATGTGTCATATCTCCTAATTACTTAGACAGTCATCCTGCCCATTTTTCGATAATCATATTCAATGTTTTTTTTACTTGTTCCGCTATAATATCACGTTTATATGATTCATCCATCGTCTCAAGCGGGACCGCAGGAAGGGTGATCAGCTGCTCATCCAGCTCCTTGGCCTCCTTCTTCCAAAAAGGGTCTCCCGTCAACAAAAAGACGTGTGCAAACCCCTCTTCCGTAAGCAGGCGAACCCATTCCTCCGCCTGTACCTGCTTTTTCGCAGATTCTTCACCCGCATTGTAAATCATGGCAGGAAGAAGCAATACACGGCCCTTGAACTGCCTTTCAATCTCTTGGGCAAGGATTGTTATATAATCTGCTTCACTTCCGCTCTGAAGGCGGCGAAAATCAATCCCGACAAGCGGCAGAATCACCGTGTCCACATATTCTTTGGCATTGCTGTACATCTCCATATCTTTGGCTGTCCATTTCATAAAAGTGCACCCCTTTACTAAAACTGTAAAACAATACCATAATAACACTTTTCCCCCAGAAAAATCAGCCCTAAATTCTGTTGGCTGCTTTTGATTTAACAGTATAAAAAAACTTTTGCCTGTTATAAAGAGCTTTGAAGCTACTCCTCCATCTGTTAATCGTCCTACCAGCTGGGCAATTTAAAAAAATATAAAAAATAGGCCATTTTCACTAATATGAAAATGGCCTATCGCTTATTTACGCTGGACGCTCTTGAGCGTGTCGGTCAACCGTTTAAACGCTTCAAAATCATTGCGGTCCAGTGCATCATCGATTTGCTTTAGCAATGCGTCCTGTTGAAAAGCAACTAGTGATTGCTCAAGCAGCTGCTCCGCAATCATTTTGTCCTTCTCATTACTTTCCATCTTTTCTGGTACAAAAGGATTCTTTTCCAGAACCGCTGCATAATGATAAGAAGAATAGGCGGAACGAAAATGAAGAGTAATATAAATATCTTCTTCACGGTTCAGCCGAATATCGTGAAAGGATTTTTCCGCATCCGTTGTCATTACGTTGGATTTATAAAATTTGAACGGTGCTTCTTCCACGCAGTGAGCAGCCATCACTAATCCGCGCGGACAATACTGTGCGTCCTCCACAAAGTGCACATTCTTCATCAGCTGGTCATGGCTCATTAAGTAATTCAAAATCCATACGCATTCTCTTCGCTTTAATTGGTAATGGTTCAGAAACCATCGGATAAATTCTTTTTTCTCGTTCACAGAAACAGGGGCTGCCATTGTATTTCCCTCCTCTGTAGCATTTATTTGGGATTCATCATTTCGGGATAAGGGCGGCCTCAACTGCACTGCCGCCGTCCTTCAATCAATTCTCCAATTGTTCTATTACAGAAAGATATTCCTCATTCCAAGGATCACTCTCAAGTAGCGTCTTAAATATTTCGAGAGTGATCGCCCGGTTTCCTTCCTCTAATGAAAAATATCCGTAATCAAGCAGAAAATCAGTGTTTTCTTTATAAGTCTCATACGCTTCTTCATAGCAGGAGCGCGCCTTATCATACTCCTCGAGCCCATGGTAGCACTGGGCGAGCAGCCAAGCAAATTGCGGGTCGTTTTCCCCGAATTCCTGCACACTCTCAATTGTTTCGATGCAGTCCTCATACATTTCCTTCGCTATGAACAGCTTCGCAAGCGTGATATTTGCTTCCAGATAACCAGGATCTAGGGCAATCGCCTGGCGGAAATAAGAAATAGCCTGTTCTTCTTTTTGGAGCTTCATGGACATTTTTCCCGCCTTGAAATAGAGCTCCTTATTGAATTCATCCTGCTTGATGCCTTCCTTCACTACTTCATAGGCATTTTTATAATCATTCAGTTGTTCATAGGCCGATGCAAGATACAGATACAGAGAATGATATTCATGGTCCAATTGTTTCAGTTCTGTCAGTTTATCAACTGCAGTCTGGTATTGGCCTGCCTGGAAAGCTGTCAAACCGTATTGGAATAAAGTGTGGAGCTCAGTCTTTTGCTTAAGGCTCTTATCATAATATGGAAGAGCCTCTTCGAACTTGCCCATATTGCTGTAAGACTCGGCAATCCGTTGATTAATAGAGATTCCCGCTACTTCATCTTCCGTTTTCAGCACAGATTCAAAGCATTCAATCGCTTCAAGAAAGCTTCCCTGCATATAACATTGCTCGCCAAGCGCAAAATCCACCAGCGGTTCATCCGGCATGATTTTCTTCGCTTCCTTCAATTTATTGTACGCCACTTCCTCCATTCCGGTCAGAGCATACAGATCGGCTTCCAACAGCAATGCGCTCGGATAGACTGGGTCATCTTTCTTTACTTTTTTGACCAAATCCAACGCTTCATCCTCGCGGTCAAGCTCAATTAAGATTTCGGCCAATGAAAGGAGCAACTCCCCTTCATCAGGATGCACCGCTAATAATTGTTCGTATAATTGATAAGCTTGTTCAAGAAAACCCATCTCCGACAATTTTTCTGCCAATACAAAGATATCGTCTTCAAGACCGCTATTTTGTATTGTATGTATATGCCGGTAGGCCTCATCGAATTCACCATTATTTATCTTTTCTATTACTTTATCAACCGTTATCATATTAATCCTTCCTGCTTTAAAGCTTTCTTATTGGAAATACCCCGGCACTGTGATCCTCAGCTCTTCGCCCGGCCCCTCGTCAAGGAAGAACCGGTCGCCGGCACGGATCACCCTATTATGGAATACCGTGTATTGTATATAATCATCATACGTTTTTTTGTCAGGAATTAAACATTCCAGACGATTTTCTTCTATCACATTATAGGAAATATCCCCATCGTGGCGGATTATGCCCCTATATGGGAAAATCCCCAGCTTCTTCAGGCTGTCTTTCGGCAAAGGCTCGTGTAAAACTGCTTGCGGCAGATAAGGGAATTTCTCCTTTATCATGCATTCTTCCCAGCGTGAGGGCTCGCAGGATCCATCAAGGTACTCTGGGACCAGAACCAGCTTATACGGAAAAACCGCCTCCCTCATCCAACTCCAGGCAACAGCATCTAATTCCTCCGTTGAATGAAAGGCAACGAGCAACGCCGGGATGCGCAATTGCTTACAGCGTCTTAGAAGAGAAGGCCGCACTAGCGACAAAGGAATACGGAGAATCAGTACATAGTCCAATGGAAAGGTCATCAGCGATTTCCTTGCTTGATCAAGGCGCAGATCGAGCTTTTTTTCGTAATCCAATGAAACGGGAAAGATGACAGTGGTCGCACCTTTGGATAGACACTCCTTGGCATAATACATCCCTTGCTGCTCCCAGCTTTCCAGATTTCCGAATATTGTTTCCGCCGCAATCATAATCTGCCTGTCCATGTTTAAGCGGACATATTTCATCCTCTTTACAGACACATCTCTCGCATGGATGACCTGACCCTTCACAACCAAATTCGTCTTCTTCAGCATGCCGTTCTCATAAAGAGACAAATGTTCAACAATATATGGCATAAGACCTCTTCCTTTCGGTTATACGCCAATATATGAACATGATGAACCCAATATTCTAAAAACACATGCCTCATCCCGAAAAGAGGACTTTTCTCCCTCTACTATATTATATCTGATTTTTAAATGCTTTTAACAGAATAACACTTTTGGAAAATCTTTTAAATAGAGATTGGAGACTGCCAGAAACCAATCAACCAAAAAACCTTCCCAGATTCATGGGAAGGCAGTCTGGATTTCGCGTTACTGTCTAATCACACTCTTTAAATCTTCAAAGAATGAAGGATATGATACCGCCACGCTGTTTGCATTTGCTAGTGTCGCATCACCGTTTGCAATGAGGGCTGCTATCGCCAACATCATCCCGATGCGATGGTCGCCGTGGCTGTCCACCTCTGCGCCTTTTAAAGGTGTCGGTCCATTAATGATCATTCCGTCAACTGTAGCGCGGATATCCGCTCCCATTTTCTGCAGCTCGGCAACGACCGTATCGATCCGGTTGGTTTCCTTGACTTTCAATTCCTTAGCATCGGCTATAACCGTTTTCCCATCCGCTTGGGTGGCCATAAGCGCAATAATCGGAATTTCATCAATTAATCTAGGAATCATGCTCCCCTTAATCTCAGTCGCTTTTAGCTTGGAATGCTTCACTGTGATGGTTCCCATCGGCTCGGCGCCTTCCTCGGAAGATTCCTGTTCAATATGGAGATCCGCTCCCATTGCCTTCATCACATCAATGATTCCGGCCCTGGTTTCATTCAGTCCCACACGCTCAAGTACTAATTCAGCGTCCTTAGCGATGGCAGCTGCTACCATAAAGAACGCAGCAGATGAAATATCGCCGGGCACTTCTATGCTTGTCCCCTTAAGCTTTTGGCCGCCTTCAACGGAAACCTTCTTGCCTTCTGTCCGGACCTTAACGCCGAACATCCGCAGCATGGTTTCTGTATGGTTTCTTGTCGGCTCTTTTTCAATGACTGTTGTGGTCCCTTCCGCATTCAATCCTGCCAGCAGGATAGCCGATTTCACCTGGGCGCTGGCAATAGGCATTTCATAAGTGATGCCTTTCAGCGAGCCGCCGCGGACGCTCAATGGCGTAAATTTCCCATGCTCGCGGCCATCGATCGCCGCTCCCATCTCACGCAGAGGGTCCACTACACGGTTCATCGGGCGTTTGCCGATGGATTCGTCGCCTACCAAAATCGTATGGATGGGCAAGGCAGCCAGTATCCCCGATATCAGGCGGATGGTTGTTCCACTATTGCCTACATCGAGCACTTGGCCCGGTTCCCGCAACGCGTCTATCCCTTTGCCGTTAATGATTACGCGTGAACCTTCCCTTTGGATATCCACGCCTAATTTACGAAAGCAAGAGATTGTGCTCAGGCAATCCTCCCCTTCCAAAAAATGCTCGACCACTGTCCGTCCTTCAGCCAGAGAACCGAACATGATGGCCCGATGCGAAATTGACTTATCTCCGGGGACCGCTATAGTTCCCTGAAGTTTGTTGGCTCCTGTTTGTAAGGATAATTGACTCATTGTTTCACCCTGCTCTTTCTTCAGGCAATATATACGCCATAATTTGTATAACGTTCAAGGCATGCTTCCGCTGCTTTGCGATCTTCTTCACATTGAAACGAAATAACGAGCACACCGTATAGTTCTTCTCTTGTCTCTAATATTCGGATATTAGTGATGGAAATTTTTTCTTTCGCTAAGTAGCCTGTTATTTCGGAAATGACCCCCGAATAATCCGGTACATCCACATACAAATCAAAAAAGGCTGGAATAGCGCCTTGGGACCGTACCGGCAGGTCGTCTCTGAACTCTTTGGCCTCTTGGAAAAAAGCATAAATCCGCTCACTGTCATTATCCAGCAAAAACGCCTGAACCGCCTTCATCTCGACCATCCATTCCTCTAAAAGGCCGAGAAGAATATCGCGGTTGTGCAGAAGAATGTCCCGCCACATTGCCGGACTGCTTGACGCAATTCTCGTGATATCACGGAAGCCGCCAGCAGCCAACCGGGTGATCAATTCATTTTCCAATGTTCCCTTTTTCGCCTGATGGACGAGACTAGCAGCAATGATATGGGGAAAGTGCGAGATGATGCCCGTTAATTGATCATGCATGCCGGGAGAAACGACCAGGAATTTGGCCTTTGTCCCCCGAAGCCATGCCTTGAGTTCGGCCGTCTTCTTTTCTTCCACGCCGGTTCCGGGTGTCAGTAGATAAAAAGCGTTCTCAAAAAGATGGGCTTTGGCTGCAGCCGGCCCGGTCTTATGGGAGCCCGCCATTGGATGCCCACCGATAAAAGTGGCTCCAGTCCCGTCAAGGACAGCAGCCGTTTCTGTTATTTTCACTTTTGTACTTCCGACATCGCTTATAATGCACCGTTCTTTCAAATCATAGGCAGACAACTCTTTTAGGATGGCCTCCGTTTGCTTGACTGGAGTGCCTATTATGATTAAGTCAGCTCTTTCCGCCCCTTCCTTCATATTCGAGGAAATATGGTCGATAATACCAAGGGCTTTGGCCAGCTGCAAATGGTTTTGGTTGATATCAAAACCACTGACTGTCGCATCGCGATGCGTATTTTTTATCGCCAAAGCAACCGAACTGCCGATCAGTCCCAGCCCGATGACAAAGACTTCTCCTCTCAATGAAGATCTCTCCTTTGCTATTAGGCTAATTTGCCCGTTCTTTGTGTTTCAAGGAAGCCCTGCAACTGCTCCAAGAATCCTTCGTTTTCCTCAGCACTGCCAACCGTCACGCGGATGTAGGTAGGAAATCCAAGGGCCTGGCCGCTTCTGATAATATATCCCTTGCTCATAAGATATTCGAAAGCTTTATTAGCATCAGCCTTCACGTCCATTAGAATGAAGTTTGCTTGCGAAGGGAAGTAGTGTAATCCTTCTCTTTCACAGAATGAATAGAACTGCTCCAAGCCTTTTCGGTTTTTCTCCCGGCAATCCTTAATAAAATCTTGGTCGCCCAAAGCAATCTCGCCGACCGCCTGGCCAAGTGTATTCACATTAAAAGGCTGGCGGACAGGCTCCAATTGAGAAATGATGTCTAGATTGCCATAGCCATAGCCTACACGGAAAGAGGCCAATCCATAAATCTTGGAAAAGGTGCGCACTGCGATCAGATTAGGATATCGTTTGATCAGCTCCAAGCTATCAGGGTAATCTTCGGCAGTGACATATTCACGGTATGCTTCATCAAGCACAACCAAAACGTCGCGGGGCACGTCATCCAAGAAAGCAGTCAATTCTTCGCTCGTTATGTAGACACCTGTCGGGTTGTTCGGTGAGCATACCCACACAACTGCAGTATCCTCGTCAATGGCCTCAAGCATGGCAGGCAAATCATGTTTACCGTCCACTAGGGGCACTTCCCTGATTTCCGCCCCTTCCACTGTTGCATTGTGTTTGTATTGAGAGAAAGAAGGGTTCGCCATCACGGTATTATTGCCAGGCTGCAAAAGGCTGCGGGAAATGATGCTCAGGAGATCATCGGAACCATTGCCGAGAATGATTTGTTCAGTTGGAAGTTGCAGATAATCTGATAATGCTTTTTTCAAAGAGGAAGCCGCGCCATCAGGATACAGTTCGAATTGAGTGGTGCCTTCCTGCAAGGCTTTCCTTACAGTCGGTGAATAGCCATATGGATTTTCATTGCTTGCTAATTTTGTAATGTTTTCTAACCCGTAAGCCTGCTTCACTTCATTAATCGTTCTTCCTGGTTGGTAGGATTGCAAACCGATAATTTTTTCTTTCCATTTCATATGGATCGTCCCCTTTTCAACTCAAATTTTCCACCACTTTATCTATATAAAAACGATAGAGAAACAACAGATTCCCTTTACATCGCTATATACCTTAATGCAGATTGCCAGCTTAGCAGAACTCTTATAGAACTCGGGTGTCTATGTATGCTTTTCAGCGAGGTCAGGCCGGAGGGAAACAGCTCCATGCTGATAAATATGGCGGATTTCCCGCTGCTTTTTATCTGTGTTCCAATGAAGCATAACACGCACACATTGTGTGAGCGAGCCTGGCACTTCTATTTCCCTCACGCACATCACAGGAACATATGTCCATCCCTCGATCGTACGGAGAGCCCTTGCCGGAAACGCGGCAGTAAGGTCAGCTGTTACAGAAATCAGAACAGAGCAGACATCTTCAGCCACAATATTATTTTGCGCAATCATTTCCAACAGAAGTTCTTCCGTCTTGCCGATCACTTCAATTTCGTCATTACGGTCTACTGTGGTTGCTCCTCTGACTCCACGTGTCATACATTTTCCTCCCATCAATCGAAATACCTCTTCAAACTGTCTAGAACTTCTTCTTTTGTCAAAGAAAGAGTGACAGGCTCTCCGACTTTCTTTAGTAAAACAAAAGTGATGTTTTCCCCAGTTGTTTTCTTGTCCTTCTTCATGCTTTCAAGTAAATCCTCATGCGAACACTGCGGCAAGTCAAGACGATAGCCCAATTTAGCGCTCCATTGTTCAAATTGCCCCAAATCGAATGCCAATCCAAGTTTGTCCATGCTTATTTGCAAAGCAAACCACATGCCTGTCCAGACCGCTTCTCCGTGGGTCACATTTCCATATCCTGCATTCGCTTCAATGCTGTGCCCCAGCGTATGCCCGAAATTAAGAAAAGCCCTGACGCCTTTCTCCATCTCATCCTGACTGACAATGGATTCTTTGATGGCGATCCCCTTCATGATGATATGTTCCAATAAATCACCGTGCAAATCGGATATATCCTGTACATCATCCAACAGTTTAAGATAGAAATCCTTATCCAGTATTAATCCATGTTTCACCGCTTCGGCAAAACCGGAACGAAGCTCACGCTCGCTCAAGCTGCTGATAAAACGCCAATTATAAAAAACAGCTTCGGGCTGATGGAAGGCCCCGACCATATTTTTGCCCAGTGGATGATTGATTGCAGTTTTTCCTCCCACGGCGCTGTCATGGGCCAATAAGGTTGTCGGGATACCGATAAACCGGATTCCCCTCATGTACGTGGCCGCTACAAAACCGGCAAGATCACCGATCGCTCCCCCGCCAAAAGCTAGGACAACCGAATTTCTGTTAATCTCATGTTCCAGGCCTTCTTTATGGCAAAACTCAAAAACAGAAAACGATTTGGCCTTCTCTCCACTAGGAACAATCGTCGTCACCACTTTTTTCTTGTAATAAGGAACAATGGCATCTAATAGCTCCTGCAAATAGAGGCCAGCTACCTGTTCATCCGCAATAACCCAGACTTTGGATATCTCATCCAGCTCGGTTTGCATAAATTCCCCCAAGTAATCAAGCACGTCTTTGCCTACAAAAACCGGATATGTCTTAGATGCTGTGTTAATTGTCAATTGCTTCATGGCTTCAATACTCCTTTTGCTGTTTCCGATAGGTTTCCAAGTATTCCGCCAATCCAGTGAACGTATCACTCGGAAATTGCTCCACGATTGCAGCCGCAAGCTCCCATGCCACTACCGCTTCCGCTACCACTGCTGCTGCAGGTACCGCACAGCTATCGGATCTCTCCACGCTTGCCGTAAACTCCTCTTTGGTGTTGATATCCACGCTTCTGAGTGGCTTATAGAGTGTTGGGATTGGTTTCATAACACCGCGGACAACAATCGGCATGCCTGTAGACATACCGCCTTCCACGCCCCCAAGGCGATTAGTCAGACGGTAAAAACCTTTTTCTTCACTCCAGGCAATTTCATCATGCACTTCTGATCCGAAACGATCGGCGGCCTCAAAACCGATGCCGATTTCCGCCCCTTTGAACGCATTGATGCTTAGGATTGCCCCGGCAAGCTTTGAATCAAGCTTGCGGTCATAATGGACATAGCTGCCTACTCCTGCCGGCATGCCCTCAACGATTACCTCGACAACCCCTCCGATGGAATCGCCAGCCGCTTTTGCCTGGTCAATAGCATCCATCATTTTTTGCCCCGCTTCCGGGTCAAGGCAGCGGACAGGAGATTCTTCGGTAATACGCTGCAAATCTTCTATTGATTCATAGGTGTTCACGTTCGATTGTATTCCGCCAATTTTAACAACATGCGAACCAATCTTGATCCCAAGATGTGAAAGCAAGGTTTTTGCCAAGGCCCCTGCCGCCACACGGACCGTGGTTTCCCGGGCAGACGACCGTTCAAGAACATTGCGCAAATCGCGGTGCCCATACTTCAGGCCGCCGTTCAAGTCTGCATGCCCCGGACGCGGCCGTGTAACCACCCTGCCCATCTCTTCAGTTTCCTGTTCATCGATTGGTTCAATACCCATAATGTTTGTCCAATGCTTCCAGTCATTATTCTCTACAACCAATGCAATCGGTGAGCCTAACGTCTTTCCATGACGGACACCGGCAGTGATTTTGGCCTGGTCCTTCTCTATTTTCATTCTTCTGCCGCGTCCATGTCCCTTCTGTCGACGGGCAAGGTCTTGATTGATGTCTTCAGCAGTAAGGGGCATACCAGCAGGCATCCCTTCGATTATGGTTGTTAATTGTGGTCCATGTGATTCTCCCGCTGTCAAATATCGCACAATCCTCATCTCCTTTTAGCGCTTTAAAGCTTTTATGTAACAATATATCACAAAATATTCAATATTGTCATTCAAATATGATAAAAGCATCTATATCTTTTTATAGAAAAATGTATCCTCATTTTCGAACCCATATTGGGCGGCATTGAATATTTGCTCCGTACTTCCCACGAACAATACGCCTCCGGGTTTCATCGATGCACTGAACTTGCGGTAAAGCATATCTTTCGCTTCCTCAGTGAAATAAATCATTACATTGCGGCATACAATCAAGTCATAGCCCGTATCGAAAGAGTCTGATAATAGATTCTGCTTCTTAAAAAGAATATTCTTCTTTAGATTTTCATGTATGGCATAGTAATCTCCATTTTGAGTGAAATGCTTTTCCTTCAAATACAGCGGAAGCTCCTTCATTGAACGTTCATGATAGCGCCCCAACCTGGCTTGGTTCAACACAGCTTCATCAATATCGCTCGCAAGGATATGGTACCGGTCGGCCTGAAGATGCTTGGATAGAAGCATCGCCAGCGTATAAGGCTCATCCCCGGTCGAACAAGCTGCACTCCATACTTTAAGCACCCCATTGCGGCTCACCAAGCGGGGAAGGATTTTTTGGTCCAGTACGTCCCACCTCTTGGCATTGCGATAGAATTCTGACACATTAATCGTCATTCGATCAAGGAACTCTTCCAAACCCTGCGGTTCTTCTTTTATGTATCGGAAATATTGCTGAAAGGAGCTCAATCCTTTTTTTTCATATAAAGAGATCAATCTCCTCTTCATCTGCGCTTCCTTATAGAGCGCCAGGTCAATGCCACATAATTTCTTGATATTTTGTATAAATTCTACGAAATCGTTCCCCATATCCCCCATGCTCCATTCGACTGGAATTCTTTCTTTATAGTATAACGAATTACGGACGACTGGATGACAGTTTTTTAATAAAAATAGGCATCCAGATAAAAAAAATCCTACGATTAGATCGCAGGATTTATGATCTATTCATTCCTTCACCGGGAATTAATAGATCCATTCATTGTTTACTTTTGAATATTCAAGAAGCTCGTCCTGTTTGAAAAACAGGCCAATTTCTCTTTCAGCGCTTGCAGGAGAATCAGAACCATGGATGATATTTTTAGAAACAGTCACTGCATAATCGCCTCTGATTGTTCCTGGTTGGGAATCTTTCGGATTTGTAGCACCCATCATTGTACGTGCAGCAGCGATTACATTTTCACCCTGCCAAACCATAGCAAATACCGGACCAGAAGTGATGAAATCCACCAATTCATCAAAGAAAGGCCGTTCTTTATGCTCACCGTAATGCTGTTCTGCAAGCTCTGTAGGAATCTGCATCAACTTAGCACCAACCAATTGGAAACCCTTACTTTCAAAACGTGATACTATATCGCCAATCAATTGACGCTGAACACCGTCAGGTTTAACCATCAAAAAAGTTTTTTCCATCGTAAAACACTCCTTAACCTTTAATTATGTATAAGAATCACACAAAACAGCACAATTCCTCCAAAATACTACCACATATTCAGAATTTTAGCAAACTATCATAGAAAAGCGGAAACGGTCGTTTAGCGACGTATGAACTGCTCCCTGTCAAGTAGACAGCCGAAATAACAAAAATGCTTTAAGCGGCTTGAGCCCTAAATTCTAATGGGCTTAAGCCGTTTAATCGTTTTTGAAAACGGTCATTATTATAAAAATCTATGTATTCATCAATCGCTTTTTGTAACGCTTCATACGTCTTATATGTATGTAGATAATATTTTTCACATTTTAATGTGCCCCAGAACGATTCCATGGGTCCGTTGTCGATGCATTTCCCTACCCGTGACATACTATGTGTTAATTTGGCTTTAGTGATGATTTCCTTGAACCCATGCGATGTGTATTGATAGCCACGATCACTATGAATCAAAGGCTTTTCTTCTTTTAACGATGAGATTGCTTGATTAAGTGTATCAAATACTAATGGGTTATTATTCGAATGGCTTAATACATAGCTGACAATGGAGCCGTCATAAAGGTCCAAAATGGCACTTAAATAAGCCTTTTGTGACTGGCCATACTTGAGTTCTGTCACGTCCGTTACCCATTTTTCATTCGGTTTGTCAGCTGTAAATTCCCGATTCAGCCTATTTTCAGCTAAGTGCTGGGCAGGCGAAGACACATACCGTTTTCGTTTTCGGCGGATGACCGACTTTAACCCCCTTATATTCATAAGGCGGTATATGCGTTTCACATTCACCTTTGGTTTGTTTTCAGCTTGGCGTTTCCGATTGATGTTTAAGGCTACTCGACGGTATCCATAAATGCCATTTACCTGTGTATAGATCGCTTGGATTTCTTCCAGGATTGAACGGTTTTCTGTCTCTCGTTTGGAAGGGGAACGCTGAAGCCATTTGTAATAAGCTGCGCGCGAAACGCCCGCAATATCACATAATAAAAGAATAGGGAGATGGTCTTTCTCGTGTAATTCTTGAATCGCTTGATAGTGGGTTTTGTGGCGAATCTTCGCTAACGACGCCTCCTTTCGATTTCCTCTAACTTTTTTAAAAATAAATTTTCTGCACGCAAACGTTCATTTTCCTTTTCTAACCGTTTCATCTGTAATCTTATTTTTTCATCAGGCGTTAATTCAGCTTCGCTCCTTGTTCGTCCACGTTTATCTCTTAATCCTTCTTCGCCCTCTGCTTCAAACTTTTTTGTCCAGCTATATGCTTGGTAATAAGACACCTGAAAAGTGTCAGCTGTTAACTGATAGTCTTTCTGGTGGCTAAGACAATAAGAAACGATTTCAAGGCGTTCCTGTAAGGTTGTTTTTCTTCCCTTAGTCATAGATTGGCTCATTCCTTTACCCGAATCTTTTAATTCACTATGACTAGTATACTGGTTAATCCATCTCCTTAAAACAGACTCACTGGTAATTCCATATTTAGCGATCACCTGGGTCAACGAATAGCCACCATCTAAATAGGTCTGTACGGCTGCCATTTTTAATTCTTTTGGATATCGGGTCCATGTAGTCGCTTCTCTAAGAGCTTCCTCTCCAAACGTTTCATATCTAATCTTCCACCGTTTAATGGTTTTGTGTGATACTTGGAATTGCCTACTCAGTTCACGTAAAGAAGTATGGCCTTGGCTTAATAGATCAAGAACCGTTAATTTCAATTCATATGGGTGCTTACTTCGTGCCATAAAAATACTCCCCTTAGCTAAACAGATTTAGTTTTTTTATCTGTCTACCTAATGGGGAGCATATCAGTACAAACTGGAGCCCTTTTCCTGAGATAAAGGAAACACAGCGAACGTAGAGAGCTGATGTTGACTTATCGTAGGGAAAAGAGCGAAGTTTGCTAGTCGCTGACCGTTGGAGCTAGACACCACAGAAAAGCGGAAGTGACCGTTTAGGGACGTACAAACTGGAGTAGCTTTCTTTGAGATAAAGGAAACACGGCGAGGTACGAGCCGATGTTGACTTATCGTAGAAGAAAGATGCGAAGTTTGCTAGTCCCTGGTCACTGCAGCTGGACACCGAGAAAAGCGGAAGGGCACGTTTAGGGACGTACAAACTGGAGTAGCTTTCTTTGAGATAAAGGAAACACGGCGAGGTACGAGCCGATGTGTCTAGCTTCACCGGTCACCCCCTCGAGTCATAAGCCCCTCTCTTTCGGAAACGAAACCCATGTTTCCTGTAGAGAGGGTTCTTATGCTTTCGGGGGTAAGCACCGGTTTAGCATTTCATTGTTGACTTATCGTAGAAAAAAGATGCGAGGTTCCCAAATCTATTAACCTAAAACTCTATAAAACTCCATAAAAAACAATGCCCTAAACCCTTGCAGTTCATTGGACATTGTTTTAGCGTGATCTATCAATCGGCTAGAATTTGCGTTTGCCGATATATTTAGCGATATCCTGGAGATTCTTTCTCGGTCTTCCGTTCGGAAGCTTCTTCAACTCATCGAAGGCTTTTTGCAGGAATCTGTCGCTGATTTCGATGGACTGGTCAATTGCGCCTGATTTCTTGATCTCCTCAATGATCTCTTGCATTTCCTCATCGGAAATGCCTTCGTGGACAGTTATAATCTTTTCCCGCAATTCTTTATGCTTAAGGGCGAATAATACCGGCATGGTGATATTGCCTTGTTTCAGGTCGCTTCCAGCCGGTTTGCCGAGCACTTTTTCAGAAGCCGTGAAATCGAGGATATCATCCATCACCTGGTAGGACATGCCTACATAGTATCCGAATCGGAAAAGGGTCTTATGGGTCCGCTCATCCACGCCGGAGACAATGCCGCCCAGCTGACAACTTGTCGCAATTAGCAGAGCTGTTTTACGCTTGATGCGCCGAAAATAATTCCTCACAGTTTGATCAAATATGTACTTGTCCCTGATTTGCTCGATTTCGCCAATGCATACCTCTACGATCGTGTTAGAGATCAATTTATGGGCTGCCGGCTTTCCGACCTCCGTCATCAGTTCCTGGGCGCGGGCAAATATATAATCGCCCGTATACATGGCAACTTTATTATTCCATTTTGCTTGGATGGTCGGCGCCCCCCTGCGGAGAAGCGATTCATCAATAACATCATCGTGGACCAACGAAGCCATATGGATCAATTCCAACGCCATGGCCACTTTTTTGACAACATCTATGTCATATGTACCGAACTTGGCGGCAAGCAAAACAAAAACCGGACGGATTCTCTTGCCCCCTGCCTGCAGCAAATGAAGCGATGCTTCATGGAGCAGAGGATCGCTCGCTTGGATGCTATTTTCCAACTCTTTTTCAATTGTTTGCAAATCTCCATTCAACAAGGAGGACAACATTTTATATTTCATACGAACCACCCAGCTTTATTTTCATCAATTGCTTTCATTTCTTGCTTTATAACCAATATGTGTGGCAGCCACACCGCCAGTATGGGCTTTATAGGCCACATTCGTAAAGCCTGCTTTTTCAAACATCTTGGCAAGTTCCTTCATTCCAGGGAACTCCGAAGCCGATTCCTGAAGCCAGGAGTATTCCTGATAGNTCGGGGGTAAGCACCGGTTTAGCATTTCATTGTTGACTTATCGTAGAAAAAAGATGCGAGGTTCCCAAATCTATTAACCTAAAACTCTATAAAACTCCATAAAAAACAATGCCCTAAACCCTTGCAGTTCATTGGACATTGTTTTAGCGTGATCTATCAATCGGCTAGAATTTGCGTTTGCCGATATATTTAGCGATATCCTGGAGATTCTTTCTCGGTCTTCCGTTCGGAAGCTTCTTCAACTCATCGAAGGCTTTTTGCAGGAATCTGTCGCTGATTTCGATGGACTGGTCAATTGCGCCTGATTTCTTGATCTCCTCAATGATCTCTTGCATTTCCTCATCGGAAATGCCTTCGTGGACAGTTATAATCTTTTCCCGCAATTCTTTATGCTTAAGGGCGAATAATACCGGCATGGTGATATTGCCTTGTTTCAGGTCGCTTCCAGCCGGTTTGCCGAGCACTTTTTCAGAAGCCGTGAAATCGAGGATATCATCCATCACCTGGTAGGACATGCCTACATAGTATCCGAATCGGAAAAGGGTCTTATGGGTCCGCTCATCCACGCCGGAGACAATGCCGCCCAGCTGACAACTTGTCGCAATTAGCAGAGCTGTTTTACGCTTGATGCGCCGAAAATAATTCCTCACAGTTTGATCAAATATGTACTTGTCCCTGATTTGCTCGATTTCGCCAATGCATACCTCTACGATCGTGTTAGAGATCAATTTATGGGCTGCCGGCTTTCCGACCTCCGTCATCAGTTCCTGGGCGCGGGCAAATATATAATCGCCCGTATACATGGCAACTTTATTATTCCATTTTGCTTGGATGGTCGGCGCCCCCCTGCGGAGAAGCGATTCATCAATAACATCATCGTGGACCAACGAAGCCATATGGATCAATTCCAACGCCATGGCCACTTTTTTGACAACATCTATGTCATATGTACCGAACTTGGCGGCAAGCAAAACAAAAACCGGACGGATTCTCTTGCCCCCTGCCTGCAGCAAATGAAGCGATGCTTCATGGAGCAGAGGATCGCTCGCTTGGATGCTATTTTCCAACTCTTTTTCAATTGTTTGCAAATCTCCATTCAACAAGGAGGACAACATTTTATATTTCATACGAACCACCCAGCTTTATTTTCATCAATTGCTTTCATTTCTTGCTTTATAACCAATATGTGTGGCAGCCACACCGCCAGTATGGGCTTTATAGGCCACATTCGTAAAGCCTGCTTTTTCAAACATCTTGGCAAGTTCCTTCATTCCAGGGAACTCCGAAGCCGATTCCTGAAGCCAGGAGTATTCCTGATAGCTCTTTGCAAAGAACTTTCCGAATAGCGGCATGATATGCTTAAAGTAAAAGTAGAAGCCTTGACGGAATACCGGCATGGTCGGTTGGGATGTTTCCAAGCAGACTGCCATTCCTCCCGGCTTCAGCACACGGTTCATTTCATTAAGCACTGTCTGGTAATCAGGCACATTCCGCAAGCCAAAACCGATGGTCACATAATCAAAGCTATTGTCTTCAAACGGAAGGCTCATCGCGTTGCCGTGTATGAGTTTGACGTTATCCAGCTTCAGCTGCTTCACTTTCTCTTGTCCGACACTTAGCATATTCTCGCTGAAGTCCAGACCGGTGACAAACCCATCCTTGCCGACAGCTTCAGCTAATGCGATTGTCCAGTCGGCAGTCCCGCAGCAGACATCCAGGGCCTTGCTTCCCGGTTGGACGCCCATAATTTTCATGGTACGGTCACGCCATTTAATATGCTGTTGAAACGATATGACAGAATTCATCTTATCGTAATTTTGAGAAATATTTTCAAAGACTTTATGTACTTTTTCTTCCTTTTCATTCTTTGATGGTTGCATGTTTACCCTTCTTCCCCGTTTGACGTCAAAATTACTGGTTCTTCTGCCAGTCGCCCAGCATAAAAACCAGCTACCGACGATCCTTTCAATTCCTGTTGATGCAGTTCTTCTATGCATAATGCCTGGACTTCCTGCATGATCGTTTCAGCTTGCTGCTTCAAGCTCTCTATCTGTTCTTCTGCAAGGCTGGCCAGTTTCTCTGAAAATAGCAATCCTGACAAAGCTTGATAGAATGGCGCATCTCCCTTTTCGATAAAAGCCTGGCGCTCTTTTTTCAGCCGTTCAAGCAACAGGAAGTTTTCAATGAAATTCCGGTAGCGCGGAACGGTGAAGCATTCTTCAAGCTTAACAATCAACGCAGCTTCTATCACCTTAACCGCATCCAACAACGACGCCAGATCGCTATAGTGTTGTTCATAAAAAATGATTTTCTTTTCATTGACATCCATGATGCCTTCCGACAACAGACGGATCAAATCATTATTTTCCGTTTCTGCGAGGAGGCTGTAGTACAATCCGCTGTAATAATCACCTGCAAGCACGGTAAGCTGCCGCAATTTCAATGCATCGTTTTCAGCATGGCCATCCGGCGATGTGACGTCATTATGGACATCTAGCGCGGCCTGGACAAGGAGAGTGGCGGTTATGTATTGTTTTCTATCTTCCTCAGGGATATTCAGTTCATTCAAAATTAAAATCAGCAATAAGAGCTTCTGTTCTTCAATCACAGGCTCATTTAAGTATCGGCGCAAGTATGGATGATATGCTTCTGAAATGATGTACTCATGCAAGTCCCTACTGTACGAAAAAATATTTTCCATTATTTATCACCCTTGTACCTTGATAGTGAAATAGGATAGGTATTCCTATTATGTTTGACTATTAACAGGCTTTTCACAACGAAAAGCCATTGTTATTATAGCATAAAAAAACTTGAGTAGGTTCTTGCCAGTGCAGAGATTTTGTCCCCCACACCATTCCCTATTGGGGACTTAGGTAACGACGCTCTTATTTACGTTCGCTTTCGACTTCACCGAACGCCGTCAAGATCTGAGCATGGCCCCGTACTTTAATGGCTGATGTATGCTCGGTGAACTGAGCAATCATTACCTCGCCTGTATCCAATTTCTCCGAGTGATGGAAACGAGTATCGGACCCTCTTGTCAATCCGATCACATTTACGCCGTCTTCCTTCGCCTTAATGATGACATACTCTTCATTTTTCTCTGCCACTCTAATCCACCTCCATTCGCTAAAAATCCATTCAGTTTTTGATCAGTGACAGCACTTCTGAACGCGACCGGGCATCGGAGGCAAATATTCCTCTCACAGCCGAGGTGACTGTCTTAGCGCCTGGCTTTTTGACACCTCTCATCGTCATGCACATATGCTCTGCTTCCACGACAACCATCACACCATGCGGTTCAAGGCTTTCTAAAATACTGTCTGCAATTGTCGATGTAATCCGCTCTTGCAGCTGCGGCCTTTTCGAAACAGATTCCACCGCCCTAGCCAGTTTGCTTAAACCGGTGACCTTTCCGCCTCGGGGAATGTATGCCACATGGGCATGTCCGTAAAAAGGAACAAGATGGTGCTCGCAAACGGAATAAAAAGGAATATCTTTCACTAACACCAATTCCTCATGCTCTTCGCCGAACACGGTTTGGAAATATTCCTTTGGATCCTCATTCAATCCCGAAAAAATTTCCTCATACATTCTTGCCACCCTTTTCGGCGTATCCACAAGCCCTTCACGTTCAGGATCCTCGCCTACTGCTTCAAGAATCATCGTAATTGCCTGTTCAATTTTCGCATGGTCTACTTTATTCATACCCATTTCTTCCTCCATCAATCAAACCATCTATCAGTCAAATGATTATCGTATGTATTTATCAAGCTATTTTGGGAAACAGCCTTGCCCTGTATGGGAAAAGGCGTAACTAAGCTGCCTCCATCCAAGAAAGAGATGAAGCTAGACGGCTGCCTCTTCCATCAAGCAGCCCGGTTCCTGTTCTGTCTCCTATCCATCATAAAAAAGTCATATTATCATATTAGCACAGATACGAAAACACAATCAAAAAAAGGGGCACTTTCCGCCGGTCCTTTTTCTTCCTGTTCTGTGCCAAACAAAAGAAAAAACCCCTCGCACACATTGCATGCGAGGGGTTTTATGTAGATATGCCAGGCAGTGCCTGATTAATGCTGAAGCTTATAAAGCCTCCCGCACTAACAGGTTAGCATTACTTGACTGCATCTTTAAGTGCTTTACCTGGTTTGAATGCAGGCACTTTGCTTGCAGCGATTTCGATCTCTTCCCCAGTTTGAGGGTTGCGACCTTTACGTGCAGCACGCTCACGCACTTCAAAGTTACCGAATCCGATAAGTTGTACTTTATCACCAGATTTCAAAGCATCCAAGATTGTATCAAAAACAGCATCAACAGCTTTAGTTGCATCTTTCTTAGAAAGTTCGCTAGCTTCTGCAACTGCATTAATTAGTTCTGTCTTGTTCATGCCATTCACCTCCTCCCAAAGGGAATTTCATTTTCAACATCCGTATTAATCCATACATGTTGTAGAATGAAAGTTCGTTTTAATGTTATGTTTATTAATAACTTCCAGACAGTAAAGACTGTCAAAAGTCGATTTTTATCCTACTCTATCTCCAAAAAGAAATCAAGTGGCAATCGAGCCCGACAACATGCCTTAGAAGTTAAAAAACGGAGTAAAACCCTATAAAATCAACACTTTATCTGATTTACTGTATGTAGATTATCATAATAAAATCTCGTTATCAAGAGAATTCAATAAATAATGGTAATCTTTTGAGGAATTGTTGCATTTATTTTGGAATTACCATGTTATTATGCCATTCTTCCCCAAAAAGGGTGGCATAATCCCTTTTTTATTAAATATTTGTGACAATTGTTACTCCCGTTGGGATCGGCAGCAAATCTCTTGATTTTTCTTTATGACATGCATACCAAAAAGGCTGTTCCAGTTATGGAACAGCCTTTTTGCCTATAAAATGATTGCGATCAGTCCACCCGATCCTTCATTGATAATGCGCTCAAGTGTTTCTTTCAGCTTGTAGCGGGCGTTTTCAGGCATCAATGAAAGCTTAGCCTGAATGCCTTCGCGCACAATGCTGCTTAAGGAGCGGCCGAAGATATCTGAACTCCAGATTGACAAAGGATTCTCCTCAAAATCCTGCATCAAGTAACGGACAAGCTCTTCACTTTGCTTCTCAGTTCCGATAATCGGCGCGAACTCTGATTGAACATCCACCTTAATCATATGGATAGAAGGGGCGACAGCTTTCAATCTGACCCCAAAACGAGGCCCTTGGCGGATAATCTCCGGTTCATCCAGGCTCATATCAACCAATGAAGGCGCCGCAACACCATAGCCGGTCTGTTTGACCATCTTTAACGCGTCTGCAATCTGGTCATATTCCGCCTTCGCATGCGAGAAGTCCTGCATCAATTCAAGCAAGTGGTCTTTGCCCCTAATTTCTACCCCAACGATTTCCTTCAGGATGCTGTCGTACAGTTCATCCGGCGCATAAAGATCGATTTCAGCTACACCCTGGCCCATTTCCATCCCCGCCAAACTAGCGTCCGCAATAAATTCAAAATCTACGAACTGATGGACGACCCGGTCTACATCCCGGAGCCGCTTAATATCTTTAACCGTTTCTTTCACAGCGTTTTGGTAGCTTTCTCTTAACCAATGATTGTCTCTCAGCACCATTACCCAGCTTGGAAGATTGACATTCACCTCTAGTACAGGGAACTCATATAAGGCTTCCCTGAGGACGTTCATGACATCACTTTCACGCATGCTCTCAACGCTCATCGCCAGCACTGGGATATTATACTTCTCTTCCAGCTTAAGGCGGAGATTTTCCGTATCAGGATGGTACGGCTGCACAGAATTTATGATAATGATGAAGGGTTTCCCTACTTCTTTCAGCTCTTCGATGACACGCTCTTCCGCTTCCAGATAATCTTTTCTCGGAATCTCACCGATCGTCCCGTCCGTCGTAACGACGACACCCAGCGTAGAATGGTCCTGTATGACCTTGCGGGTACCGATTTCTGCCGCCTCGTGAAAGGGGATCGGATCTTCGTACCACGGCGTATTGATCATTCTCGGCCCGTTTTCATCCTCATAGCCCTTTGCTCCCGGAACCGTATATCCGACGCAGTCCACCAGGCGGATATTCACTTCAAGCCCCTCTTCCACCCGCACGGTTGCCGCTGAATTTGGAACAAACTTAGGCTCTGTTGTCATAATCGTCTTGCCGGCTGCGCTTTGCGGCAATTCATCCATCGCCCGCGCCCGGTCGGCTTCGTTCTCCATATTAGGAATAACAACTAATTCCATGAATTTCTTAATGAAAGTTGACTTACCTGTCCGAACGGCGCCAACAACCCCCAGATAAATGTCCCCCCCGGTCCGTTCGGCTATATCTTTAAAAATATCGACTTTTTCCACGAGATTCCCTCCCGATATTAGAATGCTTGGGATATGATATCCAGATGTATTTAGTTAAAACAATATATATCTATGATGTTGTCCTATAAAAATATGCTTTCTTTTTCCTCCTTCACCGAAAAGATCTGGCAGTCATTGCTTGGTTCTTCCATACCGAAAACCGCCAAACTTCAGTATTTTAAACCCCCGCCAGCCATTCATCCGCTTGCTCAACAAACATAAAACAGCAGGATGATGTATGAAAAGGTGATAGAAATTCCTTATTTTCATGTATAAAAAAACCCTTCTTCTACAATATATTTTGCAGAAAAAGGGTTATGCCTATTTCAATAAGAATACTGGCTCGTTTTTTTCATCAATTGTATAGGGCAATGAAAATGCGGGAGCATAAAATGAATCTTCCATCAATACAGCCCGTATATCCTCTCCCTTTTTATAAACATGTTTGCTTTCCTTAAGCGATGCCATCAGGTCCGGCGTATAATCGGCATAAACTCCTCCCTTGGCATCGTAGACAAGCCCAAGCTTCGCATGGGTGTAAGGGCTTTCCACAACCGGTGCCTCTTTATATCCGAGCTTTTTATAGTCCAGCAGAAACACCGATTTAGCCAATGTTTCTTTATAAGGCGGATATTTGTTTTTATCGAGGTACACCGACAGGCGCATATGGTAATCCTGGATCACATCAGCGATCCTCAAGTCATAGATTTTGACTGTTGGCTTCTTTTCCACGTCAACAAGGACATATTGGAACACTCCCCCGCTCTCATAGGCATTGCCCGGCGGTTCGGCCAAATATTTTGCTTTCAATTTAGTGAAGTCGATCGGGTATTTTTGGTAATAAGGCACCGTCGCCTCTTGGTTTTTAATCGGCAACAGGCCACCCGAATCGGAACGGTATTGATCCACCGCCTTCTGGACCGATGCGATCTGATCCTCATAGCCTATCTTATTCTCGCTTTTCTCGCTCTGCGGATACATACAGCCCGAAAGCAAAGCCAGCATCACCATCACCATTGTTGCCAGATATGTTTTCTTCATAAATGATCCCCATCTTTTCTTAGTTTGTAGGCCCGCTAAGCACGACAAACAGAATAATAAGCCCTGCCAATACCATCAATATGTAGGCAATAACAGCCGTAACAATCTTAAAAAAACCTTTCAACTTATAGCGGCTGAAATAAATGCTGAATAGCGAGATAATCATAAATCCCATCGCTATAAACGATATCCACATTTTTTGCAATCCTGGCGTCATCCTTAGTGTCACTCCCCCAAATAATTACTGAATAACCAAAAACGCACACCGGCCATCTTTTCCATTATAGTATAAAATTTACATGAATGAATGCAATACTTGCATAATTACCTGTTTAAAAAGAAATTTTTCCGGCTACGGCACACTCCATCCCCTCATGGACATAAAAAAACAGGGAAAAGCAAATTACTTTTCCCTGTCAATCGACTAAAATCCATATTCCTTCCAGGTCTATCACTTTTATCTGTGCATTACCATGCATCATATGCATTCTTGGTAAAGCAGGTGCCCGCGTCGGTGTGATTTTCCGGCAAAGATTACTTGCTTTCCTGCAGGATATTCACTAAATCATCCATTTCCGACTTCTTGTCACGGGACATAAGAGAATCTACTGCATCCCGGACGTCTTTGCCGTCAAACAAAACGCCGTACAATGCCATGGTGATCGGCATTTTCACATTGTACTTCTCAGCCAGCTGGTAGGCGGCTTTCGTAGTGCGTACACCTTCGACCACCATTCCCATGTTTTCAAGGACATCATCGAGTTTTTGCCCTTTGCCGAGCATGTTGCCCGCACGCCAGTTGCGTGAATGGACGCTCGTACAGGTGACAATTAGATCGCCGACGCCAGTCAGACCGGCAAACGTGAGCGGATTGGCCCCCATCACGGTGCCGAGGCGGGCTATTTCAGCCAACCCCCGGGTCATAAGGGCTGCCTTGGCATTATCCCCGTAGCCCAGGCCATCTGTGATACCGGCAGCAAGCGCAATGATGTTCTTCAAGGCGGTGCCGATTTCCACTCCCACTAGGTCAGGATTTGTGTAAACCCGGAAATTGTGATTGATGAACAGATCTTGGACACTCTTTGCAGCTTCCATGTTCTTTGAAGAGACCGTTACAGTTGTCGGATGGCGCAAGCTCACTTCTTCAGCATGGCTAGGACCCGCAAGAACAACCACATCCTTGACAACGGCGGCATCGCCCTCTTCTTCGATCATTTCGGAGATCCTCATGAGTGTTCCCGGCTCAATCCCTTTGCTTACATGCACTACTGTCAGCGGCTGCTTAGCAGCTTCATTGATCTGCTTGACCACATCGCGGATTGCTTTCGTGGGCACAGCCACGATAACTGTATCGACGCCTTCAAGCGCTTTATCAAGCGACGAGTGCCCTACAATGTTTTCCGGAAGGGTGACTCCCGGCAAATACGCCTCATTCGTATGTTTGCCGTTAATCTCTTCAATCTGGGCAGGTTTGTTTCCCCACAATCTCACATCGCAGCCATTGTCAGCAAGGACCATTGCCAGCGCAGTTCCCCAACTGCCTGCTCCGGCAACTGCCACTTTTTTCTGTTTCTCCATGTTCATCACTACTTTCTTATTTTCTTTTTCTTGCATAGATTTTAATCGGTGTACCTTCGAAATCAAAGGCGTCACGGATTCGGTTTTCAAGAAATCTCGAATATGAGAAATGCAGCAGTTCTGGATCATTCACAAAGACAACAAAGGTCGGCGGCTTAACCGCCACTTGCGTCGTATAATAAATTTTCAGGCGCTGGCCTTTATGGGTCGGCGTTGGATTCATAGCGACAGCATCCATGATGACTTCATTCAGGATATTAGTCTGTACCCGCAATGCATGGTTTTCACTCACCCGATCGATGACAGGCACCAACGTATGAATCCGTTTTTTTGTTTTGGCCGACAAGAAAATAATCGGCGCATAATCAAGGAAAAGGAAATGATCGCGAATTTGCTGTTCAAAATCCTTCATGGTCTTTTCATCTTTTTCGATCGCATCCCATTTATTCACGACAATAATGATCGCACGCCCAGCTTCATGAGCATAACCTGCGATTTTCTTATCCTGCTCGCGGATTCCTTCCTCCGCGTTCAGGACAACGAGCACCACATCGGAACGCTCGATCGCACGCAATGCACGAAGAACGCTGTATTTTTCTGTGCTTTCGTATACCTTGCCCTTTTTGCGCATCCCGGCGGTATCGATAATGACATATTCTTTGCCATTGTACTTATAAGGGGAATCGATCGCATCCCGGGTTGTGCCTTCAATATCGCTGACGATTACACGTTCCTCGCCAAGCAAGGCATTAACAAGTGAAGATTTCCCTACATTCGGACGCCCGATCAAAGAAAACTTAATGACACCTTCGTCATAATCTTGGCCGCCCTGTGAAGGGAAATGCTTGGCTGCTTCATCCAACAAATCCCCAAGGCCTAGGCCATGCGTTCCGGAAATCGGGAAAGGCTCGCCAAAACCAAGGGCATAAAAATCGTAAATTTGGTCGCGCATTTCAGGGTTATCGACTTTATTTACCGCCAGCACGACCGGCTTTTTCGAACGGTAAAGGATTTTTGCCACTTCTTCATCAGCAGCGGTAACCCCTTCACGGCCGTTCGTCATAAAAATAATGACGTCCGCTTCGTCAATGGCGATTTCCGCTTGTTGGCGGATTTGCTCAAGGAACGGCTCGTCCCCTAAATCAATTCCACCGGTATCAATTATATTAAAATCATGATTAAGCCATTCACCGGAACTGTAGATCCGGTCTCTGGTCACTCCTGGTATGTCTTCCACAATCGATACTCTTTCTCCTACAATCCGATTGAAGATTGTTGATTTACCAACGTTAGGTCTACCCACTATGGCAACTACAGGTTTTGGCATGATCATCATCCTTTCATTTATCATCTATGGACACTTTATTTTTTTGGAAGGAAATGATTATTAGTTCAGTGCTTCTGACACATTTCTTATTTTCATTTAACTTCTCGCCCTGCAAAACAACCCTTCTTAAAATAAGAAGGGTGCAACTATCCTATAGTACCAAATTTTTTTGTTTCCAACAATAACATCCATACCGGCGGATGCCTAATGTTTCACAATTATGTACACATCGTCCGATAATTTATGTGCGATTCCGTCGAGAATCGCTTCGAGGTTAACGGCGAAAGTATCCATTTCTTCTATTGTATCACAATAGAAGAGTGCCGGGGCGATAGGAACTTTTTGTTTGGCAGTAGTGACGGCTGCCAGAATATATTTTTCTAACACCATTAGAGCAACCCTTCCTTTTCTTTATCGATTTTGCTCGGCAGGCGGATGGCATTTTCCAAAGTTGGCACATTTCCGATCACTTTGATCGCCTTCTGAATATTTCTCTCCTGCGGAATAATGAAGACTCCCACTCGGCCATCGTCCAAGTCCCTTTTCGCAAGGGGAACGAGCGCAGGTGTGCCCGAATCTCTGTATACACCAAGAGCAACCGAGCAATCATGGAGAATCGCCTGCCGCTGCCCAAGATTGGAGATTGTTGTCCGGACATTGAAGTTCTTCGGCTTAAGGATAAAACCTAGGCCGTGGCGGAGGATCTCTTCCTGCCTTTCCGGAATACCGATATTCATAATATAAATATTGTCGATATATAAGCCCGCTCCATCGAAGCGCAGTTCACAGTATTCGATATCGACCAGGTCCCTTAATGTCGAGCCGGACATCAGCATTTTGGAAATGATTATGCAGGCGACCATGGCGGCAAGGGCAACCCAAACATTGAAAAAAATATAAGCAGCAGTCACCAGTATAGATGTAAAGATGACGAGATAATTGCGTCCTTCAAACGCAATGGCAATACCTTCGATATACGTATTGCCCCTTTTGACAAGTTCATATTCGTCAAGGCCAGTGAGCGTGTTTCTTTCCATATTGCGAACCTCGCGGAACTGGGAAGCGGCAACCGTCAGGAAGGTGATAGCCGTGTATTCCTCCAATAAGAGGGCGGGCACAACAATACTACCCAAACCAGCGGCAATCACCCCTAACGCCAAGTGGATGATTTTGCCGTGCAGATAGGTGGGATACTGGCGGTAATCGCTTTTTAACATGAATAAACGGGTTATAATGCCGGCTAGCGCGCCAACAACAATGGGCCAAAAATATGCATGCATCTGGTCATACCTCTTTCTTATGCTGAATTAATTTACTAGAGTTCATCAAACGGAATGCTGATAATTGGCATAGCGCAAACACAAGATAGCAGAGCGTCACACTTGCCGCTCGGTCCAGCCATGACAGCGAGAAAACCGGATATATAATGCCGAAACGCCCATATAGAAGCAAAAATAGTACCTCATGTACAATCATCCCCATCATAAGGGCTAGCATACGCTGTTTGCTGTCTTTTAACATGATTATGCTGATCAGCACCATGGGTACCGCAATTGACCAGTCAGGCATCCATAGAAATGTGATGGGTTCCATCATACGGAATAATTCATAGCTGCCTAAGCAGAGTGCAATCGTAATGGAAGCCATAATCTGCATGTTCATTGCTTTGAACCGTAAAACAGACATATAAAAGCAGAGCACCAGAACGACATAAAGCGCTGCTGCGTTTACAGTCAGGCGATCATCGCCCAACGTGAATTGAGAGAGGAACAAGAGACATAATAAATGTATGCTGAAGGAGGATGGAACTTTAGTGTGGAAGAAAAAAACGAATAAAATGAGCAACAGCCAGCAACTCCATACAAATATCAAACCTTCCATACAAACACTCCTTTCAGATTCAGTATGGTCAGCTTTCCGGCTGATAAAACCGGAAGGCGCATAATATTTTCAGGCAAGCTACCATGACATTTAACGTAGGAGGTGCAGCTTATGGGAAAAGATCGCCAGGAGAAAAAGCTGAAGCAAAGCAAAAGAGTCGAGTCAGACCGTGACCAGTCTTTGCACCACGATGGAGCTACTGTCCTTGATACACCAGCAGAAGCAAGGAAAATCAATCAACATAATTAAGCCGGAAAGCCCCCAAGGCAGGGGGCCTTCTCTGTTTCTTAGTATAGTTTATAGATTGATTTAATGATTCAGGAAGCATCCTTCTTCCTCGCCATAAAACGTGGAAGCAGCAAAAAGACGGCCCCTGGCTACAGGGACCGCCTTTCCTATTAATCATTCTTTTGTATTCCCGCCATTGGTGCCTGCCCGTGCAAGCCCGAAAAGCCCATCTGCCTTTGTGACAGCCAATGATAGGTCGGGCCGGAAATCACAAGCTTAGCGTCGGGAAAATCCACCAATGTCTTTATTCCCAAAGCAGTCATGATCATCATCAAATCTTCATGCAAAAAATGGATTTCTTCAATAAGCGATTCCAGGCCGTTATCTTTATAGACTTTTAACAAACGGCCTGCCATGCCGACTCCTTTGGCTCCAAGCGCAAGACATTTTGCAGCATCCAAAGCATGCTGAATGCCGCCAGAAGCCAGGACAGTCATTCCCTGCACGCTCGCTGCCTCCCGGACGGATACAGCGGTAGGAATGCCCCAATTATTGAAATAAGAAAGCATCCGGCTTCTCCGGTGGTTCTCGATGGCCGCAAAATTGGTGCCGCCGAATCCACCCACATCCACATATCTAACGCCTATTCCAGACAATGTTTCGACCGTTTCTTTGCTCATGCCAAAGCCAACTTCCTTCACAATAATTGGCACATCGATTTTTTCATTGATTGCTTCTATATTGTGCAGGATAGCCGTGAAATCTCTGTCCCCCTCAGGCATGACAAGCTCCTGAATAACATTCAGATGGATTTGCAAAGCATCCGCTTCCAATAGGTCAACTGCTTGTCTCGCTTGGTCAACGGTTGCTTCCCCGCCGATATTTCCGATGATGATTCCCTTGGGGTTCTCTTTTCGGACAATTTTATAGGTAGCGGCCTGCGTTTTATCCTTTAATGCGGCCATCTGGGAACCGACTGACATGGCGATCCCTGTCTCTCGCGCGGCGATTGCCATATCACGGTTGATGTTTTCTGTCTCTTGGCCGCCCCCGCCCGTCATGGCATTTATAAAAAAGGGTGAACTTAAAGTAAGTTCACCCAATTTTACAGAAAGGCTAGCTTCATCAAGAGACATTTGCGGTAAGCTCATATGAACAAAAGAGATATCATCCAACCCTGTCAACCTACTTTGGCCGGTTTTAAGGGCGTATTCAATATGCTCTAACTTACGTTGTGTTCTTGACAAATTTTATCACCATTTTAATCTCTTAATTTTTTTAACTGATCACCGATTACATCGCTGAAAGAAAAGCCTGTTGTTTCTTCCGGAAGTTCGTAATCATGGTCTTGCGGCTCTTTTTCTTGAAGATCTTTAATGCTCAAGGACAGGCGCTCTTCATCTTCATTGACGTCAAGCACTTTTACTTTCACCTTCTCGCCTTCAGAAAGCACTTCATGCGGAGTGCCAATATGTTTGTGGGAAATTTGGGAAATGTGTACCAATCCTTCCACGCCAGGGAAGATTTCCACAAACGCACCGAAGGAAACTAAGCGGCGTACAATCCCTTCCTGAACAGAGCCTTTTGGTGCTTTTTCGCTGATGTTTTCCCAAGGTCCAGGCAATGTTTCCTTGATGGAAAGTGAAATGCGCTCATTGTCGCGATCCACGGAAAGAACCTTCACTTGCACTTCTTGGCCTTCGCTGACAACATCGGACGGCTTTTCTACATGCTCATGCGATAATTGCGATACATGGACAAGGCCGTCGATGCCTCCGATATCAACAAAAGCACCGAAATCAGTCAATCGTTGGACAGTCCCTTTAAGCACTTGGCCCGCTTCGATTTCTTCCAGGCGGCTTTGTTTAGTCTTATTCTTTTCGTCTTGTACCACTGCACGGTGGGAAAGGATCAGGCGGTTATTTTCCTGATCGATTTCAACGATCTTAAAGCTGAGGGTTTTCCCTTTATAGTCAGAAAAGTCCTCTACATAATAATCTTCCACTAATGAAGCAGGAACGAAACCGCGAACGCCCAAGTCAACAACAAGGCCGCCCTTTACGACATCCTTAATCTCAGTTTCAATGATTTCTCCGTCTTCAAATTGTTTATATAATCTTTCCCATGCTTTATGGGCTTCCACCTTACGTTTAGATAGGATCAAGCTTTCTTCTTCCACCTTTGTCACTTCAAGCTCCAACTCTTCGCCTTCAGAAATGACATCAGATGCTTTCTCAACATGCAAGCTGCTTAATTCACTGATCGGAATAATACCGTCAATTTTACTATCGGCTACATCAACATACACCTGTTTGTCTTCTACCTTAGTAACGGTACCTGTTACATGATCGCCAACTTTATAATCTTTTACTTCATATTGTTCTTCATTCATATGTACTCCTCCTTACCCATGACTGCTGAAAGGTTTAATATATACTATTAACCATGCTATATCCTATTATTGCTAGGTTCAAACATAAAATGCGCAATTATTAATAGCAACCACAACATTATTCCGTAGCGGTCATAATTTGTTAGGAATAAATATCCTTATAAATAAAATTCTTATAATTTACTCTTTTTGTCAAGAGAAACGGCTTATTTATTCTCCCTAATTAGCGTGGCAATATGTTCCATTATGATTTCTGTTGCCTGCTCTGCGTGCATTTTTACGCCTTCTTCCTTATATTTGGAAAAATCGATTGGCTCGCCATAGACAATCTTCAATCTTCTGAAAGCCTTATAAGGGCCGATTACCGCACATGGCACAACCGCCGCGTCCGTCCGCAGAGCAAAGAAGCCTGCACCAGCCAGCCCTTTTCCTAGTTCGCCGGTCTTGGAACGGGTACCCTCAGGGAACAGCCCCACAACTTTCCCATCCTTGAGCAACTTGAGCGCCGTACGCAACGCCTCCCGGTCGCTCATCCCTCTTTTAACCGGAAAAGCATTGATATGTGGCATCAATTTTTTGAGGACCGGTACGGAAAACAGTTCCTCTTTCGCCATGAAGTGGACCGGACGGGGAACATTGGCCCCGACTACCGGCGGATCCAGATTGTCGATGTGATTGGAACAGAGAAGAACTCCCCCTTCTTTCGGAAAATTCTCCCGGCCGATCACCTCAAAGCGATAAATTGGCTTCAACACAGCATAGACGACATTTTTGGCAAAATTATAAAAGGTCATATCACAAGGCCCTTTCCTTAATAAGAGATATGATGCGCTTTGCTGTTTCGTCTATGCTTAAAGAAGTCGTATCAATTTCGATGGCGTCATCCGCTTTGCGCAATGGAGAGACTTCCCGCTCAGAATCATATTTATCGCGGGCTGCGATTTCGGATTTAAGCGTCTCAAGGTCGGACGGGAATCCTTTCGCCTGATTTTCCGCATGGCGGCGTTTTGCGCGCTCATCGACGGACGCAATGAGAAATACCTTGAGCTCCGCGTTCGGCAATACATGCGTACCGATGTCGCGGCCATCCATGACGATTCCGCCTTTTTCAGCCATTGCTTGCTGTTTCAGCACCATTTCTCGGCGCACTGAAGCATGCTTGGACACGGCGGATACGTTGCTTGTCACTTCCGCCATACGTATTTCCTTGGACACATCTTTGCCGTCAAGGAATACCATTTGGCCTTGGATACCCGGTTCCAGCACGATTTCGCTATTAAGCAGGCAATGGTATAGCGCTTCTTCATCCTCCACATCCACTGATTGTTTTAAAGCTTTTAATGTTAGTGCCCGGTACATAGCACCCGTATCTACGTAAACGTATGAAAAATGTTCTGCCACAATTTTGGCCACTGTACTTTTCCCGGCTGCGGCAGGTCCATCGATTGCGATTGAAATGTTTTTTCCCATATTTCCTCCTGTAACTGTTACACCATAAATAAAATTCACCCTTTATTCTATCATAAATAAACAGTGTGCACAGGTCGTTTACAGCACTTATGCTATTTTCCCGCAGCCAGGGGGCTCTAAGAAAAAAACGGAGCCATAAAGTTGAAGTTATTTCATGCCGGCGGAGGATTTCAGCTGCGCATCGAAAACCTCGGCAATTTTTTCATAATGATCCAAGTAGACGCCTTCGTATAAGGAAAGTCTCTTCCATTCTTCGAATGTGCCGGCACGATGAAAGCCAAACTGAAAAAATACAAGGAAGGCAAATTGGATCAATATAAGCTTAATCAACCATCTTTCTATCCGTCTCATCTTCTTGTCACCTTTTTGGTGATTAGTTTGGTCGTTTAGACGGAATGCCATACATCAATCTCTCGTTTTCCGTTGCTCCAACTGCTTCTCGAAACAGAATCGGATTAACTGCTGGCGCTCTTTATCGGACAGGTCATGGAATTGCAGCGTCATAATTCGGTGATTCCCCTGGGGCCGATCAATCAACCGGACCACCTGGCTTTCCACCTTCACGTAGTTTATTTCCCCTGTTCTCGCCGGGAGGGCCATCCATACGGAGACCATGCTATTTTCCTTCACCTGCACTTGCTTCGGCACTAGCAAAGCCGCACCGCCTGCGCTGATATCCTCTGATACCGTTGTAAAAGGGAGGAATTCATGATTCGCGCTATGCACCGCCGCATCCACATTCGTTTCAATTCTTACATATTCCCTGCGCTGTATCTTCTGGTGCTGGTCCTCGGGAGGGCAGCTTAATTGAATCAGCGGTATAGCCGCTTTTCTTTTCCCTATTACTTCAGTCGAAAAATAATAAGCTACATCTTCCTGTCCGACATAAGTCGCCTTCAATTTAGTTCCGTCCACCAAAAAAGCGGTTTTATTCGTCTTCGTATTTAAAGGATAATCAATAAAAATGCTTCCCCTTGTCATCTCCAAGATTTTTGATTTGTACTTTTCCACTGTCCCTGCGCCTTTTTTCTCTAATACAAGGCGATCTCCGACCTTCATTCTAATCTCCCACTCTTCCCCAATTGATATATGTAATATGGCACGCATCGTTTGCACTATCTTTATTATGACAGACAATCCAAAAAAGGAAAAGTATTGAAAAACACTTTTCCTTTCTTGGAATTCCGTCATAGAGAGCTGACCGCTTCGCTTTCATTCAACTTTTCAACCAATTCCTCATCGCCATTATCTGCATTGATGAAAATCCGGTATGTTTCATTGTTCATGACTCCCAGCAGTTCATAGCACAATACTTCTTTTCCACCCGGGTCAGTGATGATTGCAAGGCGGTTTTCCATCAATTTGACTTTATTATGCAATTTCTTTTTCGCTTCTTCTAATGAAAGCTTCGGCTTATCCAATTTTCTCTCTTTATTGGTCTTCAAATAATTTTCCGCCGAATAGCCAATGAGGCCTCCGTCATCCAGTGCTATTTTGACCTTGATGGAATCGGTATAAACACGGACACCCTTTTCAACATGCACAAAATTGAAGATCGCCACTGAATCATATTGGGAGCTTTCATACATCTCCATAGACGTGAAGTGTTGCTTATCAAGTACACTCTTCGCCTTTTTCTCAGCTTCATTCAAACTGATGTTCGCTTCCTTCACGTCACGGTTGTTCATATAAATAATCGGATAACCGACCTTCTTTGTTAAATCGACAGTGCTTACTTGGTCTGAATTAGTGTCTTTCAGCGTTACGCTGTAAAAAGGGAAATCGGATCCCTTTCTGTTTTCAACGACAGTTGCTTGGGCCGAAGAGCTGTTCGGAACCAGTTTTCTGGCGATTTTCACTGCTTCTTCCTTAGTGATCTCTTTGCCTTTTATTTGGCGGTATTGTTCATCCTTTTCCTTGTGGGCAACGAATGACGGGCCAAATTGCGAAGCCTCTGCATAACCGCCGACTTTCTTCTCAACCATATTGAAGCCATCTACAATCGAATTATCCTTCGGTGAGTTGCCTGTATTCATGGCCCGCTCCACATCTGTCCAGCGCAGATTATTGGCCATCACATTTGCCTGCACTTGGCGCAGATCGTTCTGGATTTCGGCTGATTGTTTATACAGTCTCTGCAACGTGCTGTACTCTTCCTCGGATAAAGGTTCTTTTTCCAGATCCCTTACCGCTGTGCGATAGCTAAAGTTGCCGATATTGTTCAGGAATTCTTCAGTCTGGTTGAATGTCATCAGTGTCAAAGGCAGCTGGCCGACATCGCTCTGCGCTTCAGAAGTGATTCTCCACACATCCGTTAAGGCGGGGGATAGCGATTTTCTTGTATTCATGGCCAGCGTAGTCCCGATCTTATCATTCAGAAGGTCCATTTGATAAGATAGGTCATGGAAAGCCCTTTGGTAATTATTCTCTGCCTGCACCAATACTGCGTTCTTTTCTCTATGCTCTTTATAGCCGTAAAAGCCTGTTCCTGCCACGGCTATAGCCAAAAGGGCAATAATAATATTTTTAGCCATACTTTTCGCTCCTCTTACTTGCAAAATATATGCTTACCAATTTTCTTGATTTGCGGACGGGACCAGATCCATTTGCTTGTTGCAGTCTCCGGGTTGAAATAGTACGTTGCGTTCTCAGAAGGATCCATCCCATTAATGGCATCGATTACTGCTTTTCTGGCGGTTTCATCGGGCTGCAGATAAATTTGGCCATCCGCCACTGCCGTGAAGGCTAAAGGTTCAAAGACAATCCCGGATATGCTATTCGGGAATGAAGGGCTTTCCAGCCTGTTCAGGATTACCGCAGCTACAGCCACCTGTCCTTCATACGGTTCACCGCGTGCTTCACCGAATACCGCCGCTGACAACAACTGAATATCATTTTCCGAAAAACCGGCCGGAATATTTTGGGCTGTATTTTTTTTCGTTGAAGCAGGTTGCTTATTGGCTGTCCCTGTTTGTTTTCTTGGCTTTATTTGCTTTTCGATCGGCACGTTGCCGTAATACGTAAACTCATTTCCTTTGTTGATCTGGCCATGCACAAATTCCCTGTTGAAATGCGAAGCTTTCACCAATTTAGCCTTGGTAGCGGAACCCGCCAAGCCGTCGATCGGCAAACCGAAATCATTCTGGAAGTTGCGCAATGCCCAGTATGTACCCCAACCGAATACACCATCGATTTTTCCATGATAAAAACCGATATTCTGGAGCCTCGCCTGAAGTTCGACTACGTCATCGCCTGTAGCCCCTTTCTGGATGACCTGGGGAGAAAAAGCGCCCGCGCCACTGGGCCCCATCAAAAACGCCCCGGCTAACATCAAGCTAAGGCATGCCAAACGAAGATGCTTACTTAATATAAATTTCACTAAGGAACACTCCTAACAATAGTAATAATGGAAGTATCCCTATTTTTTTCAATCAGGCCGTTTTTATACGGAATAATTCCACAAAGAAAAAAGCATCCGGACATTCCGGATGCTTTGGGTTATCCCACGTTTTCTTTTCTCAGTTCTTTCATGAATGAAACCACCATCAGGATGATGACAAAAGCGAATGGAAAGGCGCCAACGAGCGCGGTCGTCTGTAAGGCGTTAAGTCCGCCTGCACCAAGAAGAATCATAGCCAATACAGAAATAATGATTCCCCAGCTTAATTTGAGCCTATTGCTTGGAGTCTGCGAACCGTTCGCCGTTTGCATGGCGACTACATAGGTAGCAGAATCGGCGGACGTAACAAAGAAAGTACCGATCAGAACGATACCCAGTGCCTGTGTAATTTGCGCAAACGGCAGGTTGCTGAGCAACGAGAACAAACCGACTTCTGGTCCGTTCGTAAGGATGTCCTTGGCAATCCCCGCCCCTTCTGCCACGTCCAAATGCAGGGAGGTTCCGCCAAAAACCGCAAACCAGAAAGTCCCAATCACCGCTGGAACCAATACAGCTCCACTGATGAATTCGCGGATGGTTCGGCCTTTACTGATCCGGGCAATAAAATTGGCCACAAATGGCGTCCAAGAAATCCACCAACCCCAATAAAAGATCGTCCAGCTGCGTATATAGGATGATTCATCCTCATTCAGCGGATTCAACTTAAACGTCATTTCTGGCAGAGTCTGAATATACCGTCCCAATGAATCGGTGAAAAAATCCATGATAAACAACGTCGGTCCGGCGAACAGCACAAAGAACAATAAACATGCTGCCAGGATGAGATTGAAGTTACTCAGATATTTAATCCCTCTTTTTATGCCACTTTGAGTCGAAAGCAGGAATATAACCGTAAATACTGCAATCAGAGAAATTTGCAAACCAGTTGTATTCTCGATCCCCGGAAACAAGTAGCTCAATCCTCCCGCAATTTGCTGCGCCCCGATTCCCACAGTCGGAACAACCCCAAACACGATGGCCAACACGGACAGTATATCGATGATCCGGCCAAATACAGAGGAAGAAGATGCCTTAAATAAAGGAGCAACGGTCGATGAAATCGTGCCTGATTTCCCTTTTCTGAAGGTGAAATAGGCGATAACCATAGCGGCCACTGCATAAATGGCCCAGGGGTGGATTCCCCAATGAAAGAAGGAATAACGCATGGCAAAATTCATTTTTTCGCTGTCGCTTTGGCCGTCGACTAACGGCGAAGTCATATGCGTAATTGGCTCTGATATACCATAAAAGACCAATCCGATACCCATTCCGGCTGCAAAAAGCATCGATAGCCAGGTCAGATAACGGAACTCCGGACGGTCTGTGTCTTTTCCCAAGCGAATTTTTCCGTATTTAGAAAAAGCAAAATAAGCGGCCAGGATGACAATCCCTGTCAACAGCATGCTGTAAAACCAGCCGAACTTTTCTAGTAAGAACTGATTTCCGGCAGACATAGTCCGTTCCAATGACCATGATCCTGCCCAACTGGCCGGAAGTACGCCCCACACGATAAATAACGCGATAATTGATACAGATACAGTCAAAACAGTATGCTTATTCTTGATGTTACCACCCTTTCTGTCTAGCCATTAAACAATTAGCCTTTAATCCCAATTAAAAAGCCATGTTTAATAGGATACAGACCTAGGCGGAGAACATCAAGAAATACGCTTATATGGTTCCGGACACCAAAAAAGAAGCATCTTCCAAAAAAATGCTTCTTTTACCTCATCATTTCAACAGCATATACATCCGAAAGCCTTCTCGCCTTTTTATATTTCCGCAAGCCGAACCACCATAAGAAAATCATGAATGGGGCTATGCCATACAACCAAATGCTTTCCTTCAAGAGAATATAATCGTATACCCCATGCAGAAAGACCGGAATTATTAAAGCATAACACATAAATGCACGTTCCCTGTTGCTGGCAAACTTTCCTTTGCCTAGATAATAGCCCATGATGACGCCAAAAAGCGCATGGCTTGATACCGGCAGCAATGCCCTGCCGAACGCAAATTCAACGCCGTTTGAAATCAAGTAGAAGATGTTTTCAGCACTGGCGAACCCTAAAGAAACTGCTGATCCGTAGACAATCCCGTCATAAGGTTCATCAAATGACACGTGGGAATAAATCGTGTACATGAGGACGAACCACTTGACAAACTCCTCCAGAAAGCCTGTCGCCAAAAACGACGACACTGCATCATTGGAAATCAAGCCTTCCGTCCCGAGCACATACTGAATGAACATAATTGGAAAGACAAGTACGGCCCCGAATAGAAATGTCCGAACCACCACAAAAATCGGCTCGGTCCCATAATAATCTTTTAAATAAAAGTAACTCAACAATGCCAGTCCAGGCGCAAGACCAGCTGTAAAAATGACCAGCATCCGCCGACCCCATTTCATGGCAATTTTACTACTATCGTATCATGATGAACGAAAAAAATCAGCATTTGAATCTTTTTTAAACATTTTAGCCCATATACAAAAACGAGTTCCTCAGACCTAGAAAAACAGTAAAAAGGGGAAGCTGGGCTTAGCCAGCTTCGCCTTTCACGGAGATGATCCCATTATAAATGAAGCTTAGACTCCCACTTCAAATGCTGAACGAAACGAAGAAGTATTAGCGGAAGTCTTAGCTCCAGCCAGACCGATGGTGAATGAATAAAAACGCCCACCAATCAAAGTTTTACTTGCTGTATGTCTAGTATATGAACTCGTTAAGTAGCTATTCGGCTTTAATAAGAAAAATCGGATTGGCTTACCCGATCCTGGGAGGCTAGCAGTACTGCCAATTTGATCCGCGCCTTTTTGCTGTCATAATCTTCCCCGAGAAGGACGCCTCTTTGCTTGAGGTCATGCGCGCTTCCTTCATATCCATAAGAAGGATAGACTTTCCCTTCCTCGGCACTTGTAGTCATTACGACTGTGATCCCTTTATCAAGGGCTGCCTGGATGGACGGAATCATCATCGGCGTCACCTGGCCGCGCCCTACGCCTTCCAGTACAATGCCCTCAGCGCCCGCAGCGACACTGGCATCAATGAACACTCCATCCTGTCCAGTATGGCATTTAATAATATCGACCCTTCCCAATGGCCTGCACAAGTCGAAACTTTCTTTTCGGACAGGTTTTTGGTAAATGGACACGATATCATTATCGATAATGCCCAAATATCCATAGCCGAACGATTCAAAGCCCTGCAGATTGGAGGCATGGACCTTTTTGACGTATTTAGCCGAGTAGATCCGTTCATTGAAAACCACGACAACGCCGACATTATGCAGCAGCTCGCTGGAAGCCGTATAGATCGAGTTTTTCAAGTTGGAAAACACATCCGTGCCCACCTCTTGAGGGGATCTTTGGGAACCCGTCACCACGATGGGACGGTGGTCATTTATAGTTATATCCAGAAAATAAGCGGTTTCTTCAAGGCTGTCAGTACCATGTGTAACCACAATTCCACTGACACTTTCATCCTTCAGTTCTTCCTCTATCGCCTTCCTGATTAAATCCATTTTGGAAAAATTGATATGCATGGAAGGGACGCCCATGATATCGACGATATGGATATCGTATCCTTGCGGCAAATCGCATAATGAAGCTAACTCTTCACCGCTAATTGCCCCGGAATCAAGCAAGCCTTTGTTGATTTCTTTGCTGGCGATTGTTCCGCCGGTTGTTATAAGCGTAATTTTTTTCTTAATCATATCTACACCTCACCACTATGATACTATATCAAACCCAAAAAGCGGTAGTGCTGTTTTAACAAACAATATCGCCGTTTTGCCGGCATATTATTAGTGTTTTCCTAACCAGTTTGACTGATTGCAGTAAATTTCTCCAATCAGCCAAAACGTCCCTTCTTGCAAGTAGGAACCACCCTAAAAAACTGCTCCCGATGCTCCCTTTCCGTAGAGCAAACGGTGAGCATCCCCGCCATTGGGACCTTTCCCTGCCCCACTAACGTTGATACAAAAAAAGAACGACTGCTCAGTCGTTCTCTCTTTGTGATTGTATATATGCGGCAATCTGCGGGCCATGGAATCGGCCGTTTTCGATAAAGATTTCATTCGCATTATTCCCGGCCGCAATGACGCCAGCGATGAACAACCCTTTTACGTTGGATTCCATCGTTTCACTGTCAAATACAGGGCGGCCGCTCTCTTGATCCACTTCCACACCCATTTGCTTCAGGAACGATTGGTCGGGATGGTAACCGATCATAGCGAACACATAATCTGCCTTCACCTTCTGTATGGCACCGCCGCCAATTTGATAATGTACATCGTTTTCTGTGATGGAATCGATGGTTGCATTAAATTCCATTTTGATCGTGCCATTGCGGACAAGCGATTCGAATTCAGGAAGAATCCACGGCTTCACGCTTGGAGAATAGGCGCTTCCGCGATACAGGACCGTCACTCTTGCCCCTGCTTTCACAAGTTCGAGCGCCGCGTCCACACTTGAGTTCTTGCCGCCGATGACCGTCACATCGCAATCAAAGAAAGGATGCGCCTCTTTGAAGTAATGGAAGACATGGGGAAGCTCTTCGCCGGGAACGTTCAACATATTAGGCTGATCATAATACCCGGTTGCCACGACTACGTAAGGCGTTATATACGTATTTTTGTCGCTTTCCACTACAAAAGAACCATCAGCCTCCTTTGTGGCCTTTAGGACTTTTTCAAAAGCATGGACGTTGATTTGTTTGCGTTTCACTACTTCTCTATAATAGGACAGCGCTTGGTTTCTGACAGGCTTTCTGTTTTCGGTAATGAACGCAACGTCGCCGATTTCCAGGCGGTCGCTGCTACTGAAAAACGTCTGGTGCGTAGGATAATGATAAATGGAATTGACCACATTTCCTTTTTCAATAACGACCGGCTGTAATCCAATTTCCTGCAAAGCGATGGCCGCCGCCAGTCCGCACGGGCCACCACCGATTATGATAGCATCTTTCTTTTCCACATGATCACTCCTCATAAGGCTCACCTACGGACAAATAGTTTCTCCTTAGATAAAAAATAAAACTCCTATCTTAAAGATAGAAGTTTTCTTACAATAATTCAATAAAAAGAACCCGCCATGCAGAATACTCGGTCAAATCCATCCGCGGAAGCGTGAAGCTTCGGCCATTTTACGGACGCCGATCATATAGGCGGCTAAGCGCATATCGACGCGTCTTGTCTGGGCGGTTTCATAGATCGCCTGAAAAGACTTTACGAGAATCTTTTCTAATTTTTCCTCTACCTCTTCTTCTGTCCAGTAATATCCCTGATTGTTCTGAACCCATTCAAAATAAGAGACAGTCACACCACCGGCTGAAGCCAGAACATCCGGAACAAGCAATATACCGCGGTCGGTTAAGATCTGCGTCCCTTCCAGAGTGGTTGGGCCATTTGCCGCTTCCACCACAATCTTTGCAGCGATATTATGAGCGTTTTCTTCAGTAATCTGGTTTTCAATGGCAGCGGGCACAAGGATATCGCAATCAAGCTCAAGCAATTCTTTATTAGAGATCGTATGATCAAACAAGTTTGTTACGGTTCCATAACTATCTCTGCGGTCCAACAGATAATCGATATCCAGACCTTCAGGATCGTGGAGTGCCCCGTATGCATCGGAAATGCCTACAACCTTTGCACCGGCGTCATGCATGAACTTCGACAAATAACTGCCCGCATTCCCGAATCCTTGGACAACTACTTTGGCGCCTTTCAAATCGATTCCTCTCTTTTTGGCGGCTTCCCTAATGACTATTGTGACACCTTTTGCTGTAGCCGATTCACGTCCATGAGAACCCCCTAGGACCAAAGGTTTGCCCGTAATGAAGCCCGGTGAATTGAATTCATCAATCCGGCTATATTCATCCATCATCCAGGCCATGATCTGCGAATTGGTAAAAACATCAGGTGCCGGTATATCCTTCGTAGGCCCGACAATTTGGGAAATGGCACGCACATAGGCACGGCTTAAACGTTCCAATTCACCAAAGGACATCGTGCGGGGATCGCAGACGATTCCTCCTTTACCGCCGCCATAAGGCAAATCCACAATTCCGCATTTTAGGCTCATCCAGATGGACAGCGCCTTCACTTCGCGCTCTGTGACGCCCGGATGAAAGCGAATGCCTCCTTTTGTCGGCCCGACCGCGTCATTATGTTGGGCCCGATAGCCTGTGAATACCCTTACACTTCCATCATCCATTTTAACGGGAATCTTGACCGTCAGCATACGCAATGGCTCCTTCAGAAGTTCATACACTTCCTCGGGATACCCTAATTTATCCAACGCCTTATGGATCACTGTTTGGGTCGAAAGTAACACATCATTTTTATTTGTCTGAGTAGACTTTGTTTGGTCTGTATTATTTTGAGCTGCCATGTAAGGACCTCCTAGAAAATCAACGATTGGTAAAATATATACCAACATCCAGTTGTTAGTATACACCTTGCATTTTTTAATCAAGCCATTATATGAAACATTCAGAAATAATAGATTACTGGTTTATTCCTTTCTTTTCAACCGTTAAAACGTCTTTTCCCGGTCGTAAATGGCTGTTCGATAAGAGGCTTACAAAATCCATTATTTAGGTAAAGTAATCATAGAAAGTAGAAACCCCACATCCTTCCACAATTATTTTTCCATACTCCTGCAAGCGGGACAGTGTGATCGTACTTGCCTCGCCAAATTCAGATGCTAGCGAAACAATAAAATCATAATGGCCAGCATCCATTTTATCTATATAAAGATAGTATCTTTCTTGCAGAAAATAAATAGAATTTTCCACATCCATCATCTTATTCCTTGCCATCCCAGCGAATCGGACCAGCTCTTCAAACTGGAAGCAATACAGGAAATCTTTCCTTGTGGCGTTATACAGCCGCAGATCCAAGAGGTCATCTTCCTCGCAGATTGTTTCATCATCCCTGCTGATGATCATGATGACGCCCTGGGCATGGAGAGAGAAGATTTCGATCTCGATCAATCCCTTGAATGGAAAATCCTCTTCCTGGCAAGCTTGTTCGATCATCCCTTTTATGATGGCATGCACCTTAAGGCTATCACTTTTGACGTCTTCCAACTCCAATCCATTCTCATACAAATCATCAAGGGTAAGAAAGATTTTAAGCACATTTTGATTCATTCGCTCAAGCTTCAACGCACATGCCTCCCGACGGTAAATACAATTTACTACATCATCATATGAATAGCCATGCGCGCTGTGCATATCCTTTGTTAGATTCGATGGAAAGACCATCATTTAAAGAGACACTCAAATAAGCGGTGCCCATTCACGAATTCTTTAAGCATCCATGAAGCGGGTTCGGATTAGTTACATCGGGATAAATGAATGATATGGGTTTGCGCTTTTGCTCCAAGGCGCAGCGGCAAGACACTCGTTCCATATCCGTTCGATGTAAACATTGTAGTATTGCCCTTAACTGTCACTCCGCCATGGGCGTACCGTCCGAAACCGAATAGCCGAATTTGCCCGCCGTGGGTATGGCCGGCAAGGATGAATGAAATTCCGTGGGCCGGATCCACTTTTCGCATGATGCTCGGGCTATGGCTGGCCAATATCTTAAAGGTGCCTTCTTCGCTGTCCTGCAAGGCTAAATCCAGCCTTGCCTTGCCCCCGTCACAATAATCGACGCCAAGCAGCGACATTTTGTCTCCTGTCGGGGATTCGAAGGTTACAGAGGTATTATCGAGGATTTTTACGCCTAAGCTTAGGAGAAGGGCGTCCAGTTCATGATAATCAAGCTCATAATCGTTATTGCCCCAGACAAAGTATACCGGTCCAATACTTTTCAGTTTGCGGATATTTTCTTCTATCAATGAAAAAGGAACGCCCCCTTCAGCAAGATCGCCTCCAATGATCACGCATTCTGCTTTTCCTTTGGCACTTTTAATAATACTGTCATGGATGGACCGCTTATGGATATCCGATATGAAGAAAAGAGAAACCGTACCGAAGCCGGCAGGGAAATCCATAAATGAGAAAGAGTGTTCCATCACATTATTTTCGTAAGCGAGCCGCCACATATAAAGGCAGCCAGCCAGACCGGCTGCCACTATGGCAACAGCGCTCCATAATATATATTCCATATAAACTCCTTATTTCCAAAAAAAATTTAACATCAAACTACCAAAATCATATCACACCTGCACTGTTTAGCATATGACTTGCACTTCTGATTGTACCAGTCAGAAAAAAGCCCTTTCCTACGGTCGGAAAGGGCTATAAATATGGGTCAATCTTCCGTTATGCTCAGAATACGGAACCCTGCTTCCTCGAGTTTCTTTGTGAATTTATCGAGGTTCGCTGTCTGCTCAATCTTCATGACAATCCTGCGGACAAGCCGGTCTCCTTCATCAAAAGTGACCAAAGAAATGATATGTTCATGGTATTGATGGGCGATATCCGTAAACTTTGCCAAGCGCCCTTCTGTTTCGACCGATGTAAAGGCAATCCGAACACCTTTCCGCTGCATGCCGAATGCACTTTGGAACTGTTCAAGAACATCAAAGCGGGTGACGATGCCCCGAAAGTCGCCCTGCGGCCCTACCACTGCCAGCAGCGGAAAATTTTTGAGCGCAATGACCGTATTTTCGAAAATTTCATCCCCCGTCAAGAATTCTTCCTGATGCGTCACATTTTCGCCTGCTTTGTTCTCATTCAAAAAAGAAGTACGGTCTCCACCTTTGTTGAAATAATATTCAAAAATATGGTGTCTGGTAATAATCCCTTTGTACTTCTTTCCTTCAAGTACCGGAACCGCATCAATTCCGTTTTCATCCATCCGGTCTAACGTGAGGCGCAATGAATCTGAACTTTGGACAGTTATACACTCGAAGCTTGGCTTCATAATGCTTTTAACAAACATCGAACATGTCTCCTTTCAGAGCGGACAGTCAAAAATTTTCATTTATTCTGATGGAACAGGTTGATATCGTACATTTCCTTCATTACCTGAAAAATCTTATGGCGCTCCTTCCAGGCGTTTTCCTGCTTCCACAAGTCCTTGCTGCGGTCCACAATCTCACATCGCAGCGCATGGTATTCTTTCTCTGCCTTATCCATTTTCTTTTTCAGGATTAGCATATAGCCATATACACCAAAGGCAACGGTACAGTAAAGCAGCGAAGTGTTGTGGCCCATGAATTCAGTCAGCACATCGAGTAACGAGGAAGAATAGGGCCGGACGTAGAGAATGTATATATACAGAATCAGTAATAAACCCAAAATTAAGGTAACGATGGTTGTCCTGAAATGCTTTTTCTTAAGACGGTCGAACTTCCTTTTCCGTTCTATTACATTCTGCAGCATCCGCTTCGTTGCCAAGTCAGTCACTGAATCATCCAATTGTATGATGGCTGGATCCATATCATTCACACTCCTCATAATAAAGAAGTGTATGTCCGCCCACCCCATCTTTAGAACTGGATGTCACAAGATCATGGCTTAACCGGGATTTTCAATACTTGTCCTACTGAAATGTTATTGTCCGCTAAGCCATTCCATTGCTTGATTAACTCGATGCCTGCCTGCGACTTGTAATAATTCATTGCAATGCGAAAGACAGTTTCCTTTGGTTGAACGGTATGCTTATACACCTTATACCCATTTTCCATCGTATAATGACTGTTTTCCGCTGGATTGTTTTCCGGATTACTTTCCTTCCCTGCTGTCCCGGAAGCCACTTCTTTCTTCTCCGGCTTAATAGTAACAGGCTGCTTTTGGCCTGCATCTGTCTGATCTTGATCTGGCGCTTTTTCCGGCGCTTTTTCTGTCTCTTTATTCTGCTCTTGATCTTTGCTGTCATTTACAGCCGTTTCTTTTTTTTCTGGAGCTTTTGCCTCTTCTTTTTGTTTCTTTGGTTCAGAAGCCTCTTCTTTCACAGCTTTTTTGTCAGAAGACGAATGGTTAATGATGATTTTCTCAGAATAAGAATCTTCGTTTCCGCTTGCTTTTTTGCTTGGTTCGTCATCTTTTGTCAAAAACGAATAAATGGCAAAAGTCGTTATAACCAACAATACGAAGAATAGGGCCAGCAGTTTAACCAACGGAAACTTGATTTTCATCTTCACCTTCTGTTTCTTCCGGCTATGGACTTCCTTCCTTGAAGGCAAGGAAGAGGTGTTCCATTCGAAATCGTCCCGATCGGACTGGACCTTTTCCCGCAATTTATCAGCTTGGTCTTTCTGTCTTAAATCCTTCATATGCATCACTCACTTCCACAATAATCATCAGTACGTGAAGTTGTTTTCACAGCTTTCCTTTTTATGTATAATCCTAGAAGAAGATCAATAACGAAATGCATGGCGATCGTCACCAGCAAATTCCCGCTTTGCTCAAAAATCCAGCCGAATAATAGGCTGAGCACCATCACATTTATAAATAAATACGGATGGAATAAATACCGATAGTGCACAAGCGCAAAAATGATGCTCGCCACCCACAGGTTCGTATGTGTCTGGATGGCACCGCGGAATAGCAGCTCTTCGCAGACCGATACGGCAGCCGTCAATATAAGTATCTGCCCGTACGAGGAACTGCTGAAAATCCTTTCATTGATTCCCCCATCGTCATAATAACGCGGAGGCACGATTTTCATCATCAGCCAATCAAGTGCCACCACCAACACGCCCACCCCTCCCCCAACCAGGAGGATTCGGCTGTCATGCCAATCAAACAGCCTAAAAAAGTCCCCGAACGAATCAAACAGGATCAAATTAAGAACCAACGCCACCGCCAACACAATCCCCTGTGTAAGCCATACATTCATTAGAAGGACATCATCCGATAACTCTTTAATGAGATCTGCCTGCTTATTGTTCATGTCTCTCCGCCTCTTGCGGTGTCAGGAAATAATCCAGCTCCTTCCGCCAGTCATTTTCGAGGACCCGCCATTCAAGATTCATCCCTTCATCTTCCTTACCAAAATAATGCGACGCTTCGTAACCGCAATTCGTACAGCAAGGGACAGGGCGTGGCTGATCAGTCTTTTCATGGAAATAATGCAGAATGCCTTTCCGGTAGCAACCTTCGTCCATCAGCCATTGATAAAATTTCGACCACTTTACCTGCTTCTTACGGGCCACCTCTTCCATGGACTGAGTAAGCTCATGCACGGCCCTAGCGATGGCGCCATTTTCCCGCTGGATAAAATACAGCAGAAGCCTGGTTTGCACTTCAGAAAACTGCACATGGTCGAAGCCCGCCTGGAGTTGTTCCGCTGAAAGGCCTGAAATCTTATCGCCATACATCCCTGATATAAACTCCATAAAAAGGTCCAGCTGCATCGGGGTCGGCCGTTCGCTTTCCATCAAAAACAGTGGCAACGATTCATCACCGCTTGTGTATAACAAAATAGCGGCGCTTTCCTTGCCGTCGCGGCCAGCTCTTCCGATTTCTTGCAGATAAGCTTCCATGCTGGACGGAAGATGGTAATGGATCACAAAACGGACATTATCCTTATTGATTCCCATGCCAAATGCATTCGTGGCGCATATAATCTGCAGCTGATTCTGGAGGAATTGCTGCTGGATCAACACCCGCTGCTCCTGCTCCATACCCGCATGGTAGAAACCGACCCCTTCCACACCTTGGTCCGCAAGCCAGCGTGACATGCTCTCTGCCGTTTTTTTGCTAGAAAAATAAATAATTCCCGGTTTACGCAAAGACTCGACCAGCTGCAGAAGCCGATTCTGCTTATTTTCATTCGTCGAAAGTTTTTCGATCATTATCCCGATATTGCGGCGGTCGACTGAGCTGACGATTTCCCTGCATTCCTCCAGATGAAGAAATGTGCCAATATCTTTTCTGACTTCCTCTGTCGCCGTGGCAGTCAAAGCCAGAGTCAAAGGATTGCCAAGACGTTCTCTAACTTCTCCCAGCTGCAGATAATTGGGGCGGAAATCAAAACCCCACTGCGATATACAATGTGCTTCATCGACGACGAACAAGCCAATATCCAATCGCTGCAGGGCCGAAATGATACTGGGCATAGCCAGCATTTCAGGCGACAGGAAAATAAAACGATATTCATTTAGCCTTCTTAAGACGCTTGCCTTCTCGCCGAAATTCAGGAAAGAAGTCAACGCAACCGCCTTCTTTTCTCCATTCATTTTCAGCTGGTCGACCTGGTCCTGCATCAGGGACAGCAAAGGAGAAACGATGACCGCCGGTTTATTCATCAGATAGGACGGCAATTGATAGCAAAGTGACTTGCCTGTCCCTGTCGCCAAGGTGGAAATCGTATGATTGCCGTTCATGACCGATTCGATCGTCTCTTTTTGGCCGGGCCGGAAAGCACTATAGCCGAAGTAATGCTTCAATTGCCGTTCCAGTTCCTGATTCACCGCTCTCATCTCCCTTCCGCAAGCACAAGCCTGATTTGAAAATAACTGGCTTCAACGGCCAGTTCCTGTCTGATCGCTTTAAGTGATTTCGTTTCCAGTTTTCTTGCAACCCGCCGTATCTCCTCAATTAACGGCTCACTTACATAGTCATCCAATTTGATTTCTGACGTATGAAGAGCCAGCTCCACGATATGGTCTTCGATTGTACTTTCTTTCAATTGGCGCACAACTGCTATCTCAGAAACGCTATAGCCTTTTTTTAGATAGACGAGCGTCGACATACTGCTTCGCGTAATAGGGGAGGAAAGATTTTCAAACAAATCCGCCGTCAATTCCGATAAGAGATTACTTTTACTTTCCTCAATGGAACGCTGAAGCAACAAATGCAGGCAATCCAAAAAAGCAAAATGGACAAAGTAGGCATCTTTCCCTAATCGGTCGGCAATTTGTCCGTTGCTGTAACCCGCCCTATGGAACCCTGTCAGCTTCCACAGAAAGATCTGCGCCGTTTCCGGCGGGCATTCCTCAAGAACAGCTTTCAATTCGGCATGCAGCAGTCCTGCCAAGACGTTCATATTACTATATTTAAATAACAAATGCTTGATCCAATTCTGAATGATGATATCCTGTTCAATCGGATAATAAGATGCGTTTCCATGAACGCCATTCGATAAAACTTGAAACAAAAACGAAAGCCGTTTCCAAAAAGGAATGGCTACCATATGAAAAGCAAAACCATTCATATGGATCGGCAAAGGATTCTTTTCCACATACGCCTTCAACGATCGCCATCCTTTATCTGTCAGCGTATAAATTGCCTTTTTCATTCAAAATCGAAAGCAGGCCTTCCCGTTCAAGGGAATCGACTCGCTGCTGGAACTGCTCTCTGCCAAGGGAGGGACAAGTCCTGAAAAAAGACTCTATATAAAAAAACCGGCTGTCCTGGATTGTCTGCGAAGATTTCTTTCCGTAGAGGATATGGTAGACCGAATAGACCGTCCGCTCCCCGCCGATCTGCGCCAGGCAATGCAGAATGATGGCCTCCAAATACGAATGCACCATTATAATCACAATCCTAAACTTTGTCGTATTGATACATTAATTTTATCAGAATTTAGCATAATTTGCTGAAAAACATTTTTTGTACATTCAGTGAAAAATCAGGAACAATTTCTAGACAATACCAGTATAGTTCCACACAAACAAAGTAAATACTATTGAAAAGTTATTTGCACACATATACAATAAAACACGTGGTTTAATTATTATATCAGTACGATTCATGTACATAGATTGGGAGGTTATATCATGGCAAAGTATACAATTGTCGATAAAGACACATGTATCGCTTGTGGAGCATGCGGAGCCGCAGCGCCTGATATTTACGATTACGACGACGAAGGCATCGCCTTCAACATCCTTGACGACAACCAAGGAACAGAAGCCATTCCAGAAGTACTGGAAGACGATATGATGGACGCATTCGAAGGATGCCCAACAGAATCCATCAAAGTTGCAGAAGAACCATTTGAAGGCGACCCTTTCAAATTTGAATGAATAATGTAGAAAAGCGGAAGGGCACGTTTAGCGACGTACAAACTGGAGCGTTTTTCTCGAGATAAAGGATACACAGCGAACGTAGAGAGCTGATGTTGACTTATCGTAGAGAAAAACGTAAAGTTTGCTAGGAGCTGTGCCCTGCAGCTGGATCACCGAAAAGCAGAAGCCCTCCGTTTAGCGACGTACAAACTGGAGTAGCTTTCTTTGAGATAAAGGAAACACGGCGAAGGTACGAGCCGATTTTGACTTATCGTAGAAGAAGATGCGAGGTCCCTGGCCGCCGGAGCTGGATCAGAAAAGCGGTAGCCCTCAGTTTGCTCCATACAAACAAAAGGCTTTTTTCATGACCCAAGTACCAAACAAAAAGAAAACCACTAAATACCCATGGCCCGAATGAATATCGAGCACTGGTTATTTAGTGGTTTTTAACGTAGGATCAAAACGGCTCTGTTAGCGGAACATCGGTCTCTACTTCGTCTTCAACAACCGTGAGTTTCTTTATGTGCTATCGTATTAAAATGAAAGGGCAACGTTTTTTCGCTTGCTATTAGCTTAACTACAAGGTTTTGCTTACTACAAGCGGCCAACATAATAAAAAGTAAAAACAACAGAGCTACCCCTAATCTCCCCATTCAATTTCCCTTCCAAAATACTAAATACTTAGTTATATTGAGCAACGCCATTTTTCAGCATGGTTAAGAAACAAACAAATACGAAAAACAAAACAGCCTCACTTCAAAGCAAGGCTGTTTTGTATATATGTCAATTCTTTATTTATTTAATTGGTAAATTGGCGACAATCGTTCAAGCCAACCTTTCAGCTTGCCGAACAAAATCAATGTGATACTTGTTACCAACACGCCCTTAATCAAGTTAAATGGAAAAATGGCGGTTATGACCATTGCTCTTGTTTCAGCAGATGTCATCACTCCCCAGTTGGCGAAAGTGGCATACGCCGGCAGAATGACAAAATAATTCAAAACTCCCATCAGTACTGCCATAAAAACAGTAGCGACTGAAAGACCGGCCACTAAGCCTCTCTTACTGGTGAATTTTTTATAGATAAAGTAGGAAGGCAAAACAAACGCGATGCCTGCAATAAAATTAGCCATATGCCCAATTGGAACCCCTGTCTCGCTTCCCGTCATGGCATAATCCAAGATATTTTTAAGCATTTCAACGACAATCCCGGCAAGCGGCCCGTAAATGACTGCTGCCAATAAGGCAGGAATATCACTGAAATCAACATTGAGGAACACTGGGAATCCCGGCATCGGGAAGTTCAGCAGCATCAAGATATAGGCGATGGAACTGAACATAGCGATTGCTACAAATCTCTTCAAATTCATGTCTTTCATACAACTCTCTCCTTCTTTTCTGATCTATTCCACGAAAAGAGGACAGGTTCTGTGACGATGGCATTAAAAAACCCTTTAGCTTACTTACGCTAAAGGGAGAAAATTCCAAGGTCAAATAAACGTTGTGCCTTTCATTTTTAAAAAGCAAAACGCTCGAACCTCCACCTTCTCCCATCCAGACTATACTGTCGGCTTTGGAATTTCACCAAATCAACCAAGAACCCAAATTGCAGATTCAAGGCTCGCGGGCTCAGAAAATATTTCTTCACCGCCGGTCGGGAATTACACCCTGCCCCGAAAGTAGATCATTTAATTGTTTTAGTATTATAACTTCATAGCACATAAGTATGCACCTATAGCTATCTAGTTGATTATATTTTAGCTCAAGGAAATCTAAAATACAAGAAATTAAATTTTTCAAATAGTGTAAAGGACGACAGGAAACTCTAATAGCCCACTTTCTATTAGCCGCATTATTTTTTAAAAATAATACATAATAAAGCGTTTACATAATCCGTGCCAAATTGACAACTGCTTTTTTCAACGGTAGAATGTCGTTAATTCATTTTTTAAAATATTTTGACTATTATAGGATGGTGTATGTCAGTGTATAAAATATTGGTGGCTGATGCTATAAAACCTGAAGGGCTGACACCTTTTCTCCACGCTTCAGGAATCGAATTGATCCAACAGACCGTAGAGAAAGCAGCTGAACAACTTCATGAAGTAGATGCAATCCTTGTAAGAAGCGCAACAAAAGTGACCGCCGACTTGATTGAAGCAATGCCCAACTTAAAAATCATCGCCCGGGCAGGCGTTGGAGTGGATAATGTTGATATCCATGCAGCAACAAAGAGAGGGATCGTCGTCGTAAACGCGCCGGACGGCAATACGATCTCCACAGCCGAGCATACTTTTGCGATGATGGCCTCTCTTTTACGCCATATTCCGCAGGCCTACGCCTCCGTCAAACAAGGAGAATGGAAACGTTCAGCTTATGTGGGGACAGAATTAAACGGGAAAACCCTCGGAATCATAGGCATGGGGCGGATTGGGGGAGAAATCACGAAGCGGGCGAAAGCTTTCGGCATGAACGTCGTTGCCTACGATCCTTTCCTGACGGCAGAACGAGCCAAGCAACTGAACATTCTCAATCTTTCATTGGATGAATTGATGGCCAAATCCCATATCATCACCGTCCATACGCCCTTGACTAAGGAGACAAAGGGACTCATCAATAAAGAAATGCTGATGAAAGCGCAAAAAGGCCTCTATGTACTGAACTGTGCCCGTGGAGGAATCATTGATGAAGATGACCTTTATGAGTGCCTCATACAGGGACAGGTGGCCGGTGCCGCGCTAGATGTATTCGTCGAAGAGCCAGCCGTTACTAATAAACTGCTTGAACTGGATTCGGTGATTGCAACCCCTCATCTCGGCGCATCGACCAAAGAAGCCCAATTAAATGTAGCAACCCAGGTTGCCCATGAAGTATTGGCATACCTTGAGGGGAACCCTGTCTCCAATTCAATTAACCTTCCTGCTATATCGAAGGAAATATTCGAAAAAATACAGCCATACTATGGATTGGCAAAAAAAATCGGCCAAATCGCCTCCCAAGCGATCAAGGAAGGCGTCAACGAAATTTCTGTGACCTATGCCGGCTCGGTGCTTGATTTCGAAACAACATTGCTGACCAAAAGCTTGCTGTCAGGTTTCCTGAACCAACGGATCGACCATGCTGTCAACGAAGTGAATGCCCTGCTTGTCGCCCAAGAACGCGGCATTACTGTCGGGGAAAAGATTTCCCAGAACACGTCCGGCTACACAAATATCATTTCCGCCACAGTAAAAGGCGATAAAACGCAATTAGAGATCAAAGGAACATATATAGACCATTACGGTCTCCGCATTGTTAGCCTGAACGGCTTCGCCATTGATTTTGTACCAGAGGGGCACCTTCTTTACATCCAACATACTGACCGCCCAGGCGTAATCGGACGGGTAGGCAAGATCCTTGGAGATCATGCTATCAACATTGCTACCATGCAGGTTGGCCGGAAACAAATCGGCGGAGAAGCCATTATGGTCTTGTCGTTCGATAAGCCGCTTTCCGATCAAATGCTGTCATTATTGATGGCAGCAGAAGATATCACATCGCTCCACCGGATTTCCCTATGAAGAGAAGACAACCGATTTAACGGCCAAACAATTCTCTTCTTACAGAGCAGCCAAAATCAAAAGCGCCCTCTGGAAAGAGGGATCTCCTTTCAGGGGGCGCTTTTTCTATTTCCTCATTCATTAAGAATCAGTACCTGATTGATAAAAATTTGGTCAGAATCCAATTTATTGAGCTGAAGCAGCCTGTACACCGGCACATGATAGCGGTTGCCGATGCTGCTCAATGTATCGCCTTCCCTCACGATATATTTCATCTGGCTTCTGCTGTTCATGACTGGCATGGCTTCTTGTTCTGACGGTACGCCTCCAACAGCCATTGAAGGATTAATCGCATTTTGTTTATCAAATGTCCATTCAGGCTTATGTATTTCAAAGTGAAGATGGACGCCATCGGATGCACCGGTGTTACCCATTTCTCCGATACGCTGCCCCTTCTTGATAGATTGTCCTTCCTTAACGAACCGCTTGTAAAGATGTGCATATACGGTCTCATATGAATGGTTAGAATGGGTGATAAATACAACTTCTCCATACGTTTGCGATGTATAGGACTTCGAAACCACCCCGTCCTTCGCCGCCACGACCGGTGAACGATATTCACCGGCAATGTCGATGCCTTTATGAGTGCCCCCACGGGCGCCAAAATGGTCGCTGATTTCCCCGCGGGCGGGCCAAATCCATTCTTCTCCAAACCCTTCATGGGAAGGGGCTGCTGCTTTACCAGTTGTGCCGCCTATAAACAGCATGCCGATAAAAGCTGCAACAATTAATGCAATCAATACTCTTTTGCCGTAATCAAGCATAATAATAAAGTGCCTCCTACTGAATTCATTCCTCCCTAACGTATGCGGAAAGAGAGAATTTCAGAACTGCAAATGTACCAATTGGCAATCTTTTTACCAAAATAACCACGTTTACTAGCTTTCTCCATCCCTTAAAAAGTATGCATGGACCTTTTAGGGCATTTTTTCATCTCCCCTGGCCCTTATTTCGCCAATAAGCCACAAGGAACAAAAAAAGAGAGGCGCACTTCACGACTCTCTAATCAGCCTTTAATCGGCGGCAAGCATATTAGGTGCATTTGGCACATCTACTTCTTCTTCCAAATTGATGGTGCCAATCATAGGCAGTCCAGCGTTAAGGAAACGCACCGCTTTAAAGCCGAATTCGCGTGCAGCCAGCAAGATCGCATGAATACCGGTGATCCCCTCCTCGTTATCTTCCATCGAACAGCCATCAGCAAAAGTGACAACGACCGCATCCCCCTCTTTCTGTATATCCTTAAAGTCTACATAATCAGGAATACTAGCCAGCATTCCCGGCTCTTCCCCTCCCTGTTTCATCGCCTGCAAAGCTTGAAGCAAGTCGCTGAAGCTTTCCTGAGTTGGAACAAATAAAGAAGAGGAGGAATGTTGGCCTTGATAGACCAATACAGCCCTCTGCGGATAGGGGTTGACAGCAATGGACTGTTCCATTTCGCCAGATTCACCGTCCTGCTGTATGATCAGCCTGGTTATGCCTATATATCTCATTGTCTCCATAAGCGAATCAAGCCACCGCTTATCAGGATCACTTTCTCCGCCTAGCTGTCCGGATGTCTCAAGAGTTACAGCTTGGTGGTCGGGGAGATAGGACAGCAATCCCATATCCCGGCTAAATGAATCTAAACCGTATTTACTGTAATCCTTTTCTTTGATCATCGCTAAAAAAGCAGCTAATTTCCCTTCTACTGTCGCATCCTTGACAGGGACTGTAATGGGCACGACCATCTGCTTGTCCTTCAGGGGAAGCGCTATCGTAGCATAGCTCGACTGCACTGCTTCTTGATTATAGAAAGAAGCACTTCCTACACCCGCCGCCATGATTCCCTGGCTGGCATTCTGTTTGGCTTTCGCAGGCGGATTTCCGGTTTCCTCCTTTGTGGGAATTGCTTTCTTTTTCGCTACAGATGCCTTTCTAGCATCGTCCGTTTCCTTCACCTGATCCTTTTGCGGTGTTTCCGGTTTTAGGGATAACTCCTGCCTATCCTGGAGGCTATCGCTCTTTTCTTCCCCAGATGTATCCTGCCAAAGTGAAATGGTTGCGAATGTAGCCACACAGGCAACAGCAGCCGATGAAACAGCGAATGGCAACCATCTGCGTTTTTTTCTGAGCCGGTCCTGGTTCATCCGTTCCTCAATTCGGCTCCTGACCCATTCAGGATCTCTGCGGTCACGAATAGATGGCATCTGCGCCAAGTACTCTTCCAGCCTATTTCCGTTCCAATCTGACTCCTTCATCGGCCTTAGCCTCCTTTCGCTGTTCTTCCTCCATGATTTTCTTCAAATTTTTTAATGCCCTGTGCTGTGTGGTTTTCACTTTAGCGACCGTCCATCCAAGAGCCTCGGCGCTTTCTGTGATTGACAATGCTTGAATATAACGAAGGATGATAACCATCCGCTGGTCAGTCGAACATTTCTCCAAGCATCTATAAACCATTCTTGTTTCTTCATTGCTTTCCGCGATTTCCTCAGGCAACGGCTGAATGTCGGCCACACTGTCCCTGCTCCAATCAAAATTATCCAGCAGCCGCTGCTTCCAGCTTTTGTGCTTTCTGAAATAGTCGATCGCTGTATTTCTAGCGATCGAATATAGCCATGTCTTCTCACTGCTTTTATTTTCAAAACGATGATATGCGTGAAGCACTTTGATATAAACTTCCTGCATTAAATCCTCTGCAGTCTGACGGTCCTTCACCATATAAAATAAAAATTGAAAAAGTTCCTGATGATACTTCTCGTATAAATTTTGGAAAACGGAGTCCATATTTCTTCCCCCTCCGTCATTAGTTTGTCGTATTCTTTCGAGAAAAGGTTACACTCCCCTAAACACCCCTGGAATACGCAGCATAATAACGAAATATTGGCTGTTCTTCCCTCTCGTCCTTCTGTCTATCGTTCTCATTTTTATATCAAGCATTCTAGAAAAAAGCCTGCTGTACCTATAATTGCATCATAAACGATGTGTTCAATCATACCATCCCTTACCTATTTGTGCCACCTCGGCTATTGCCCAGCAGGCTGCCGTGAATGGAATGAGCCCTGACCACATGATCAGGGCTTGTACCTGCTATTCATCTATTAGGCTGGCATGAACAATTATTTGGCTGAGTAGTGAAGAAAAATATTAAACAAGGTTTCACCTATCCGCAAGCCCATAACCATTCTTTTTATGGTAACATATAATGTATAATTTTTACATTTATACATTAGAGGAGGAAGTGCCTACCCATGAAAAAAAGAATAGGGATACTGACCGCAACGTTCCTATCCGCCATCCTTTTTTGTGCATTATTGACCATTACCTCCATGTCTCCTCTAGCGGAAACCGGCAAGCATGCCAACCAATTTGGGTCAGTCGAAATGTGGATGGAATTAGGAATGGTGCTTTTGTTTTATTTGTTTCCCCTAATCATCTATACGGCGGGGCTTCGCATGATGAAATTCGTCTTAGCCTTGTTTTGCGGCATAGGACTGCTGGCGAATTCCTTCTTTCTGGTCTTCGCACTTATAATGGCGGAATTTAAAGAGATCGGTTGGGTTTATTTAACTTCCATCATCGGTCTTTGCATAGCCGGGATGCTGGTCCATTTCATATGGTTTCTCATCGCATTCCGGCCTTCTTCCTCACCAAAAGAGACTAATCACCCCATCTGACATCTTGAACAAACCATTTTTTCATCCTTCTGGTCCCAAGAAACAAAAAGAAGAGATCACAAGGATCTCTTTGATAGCCTATTTATTGCCTAATGTACCAAAAAAGTAAGCCGTTTCTTATGTAACGATATTTTTCGGCAAACATTTTAATCAGCATCATAAACGATCGTACTTTGCGGAATGGTGAAAGTAAATGTCGTTCCTTTTCCCATTTCGGAAACGACAGAAATGTCCCCATTATGAGCTTTGATGATATTCTGGGCGATTGCGAGACCAAGCCCAGTCCCAGATTGGCCGCGTGTCCTTGCTTTATCCGCTTTGTAGAAACGTTCAAAAACGAACGGCAGGTCTTCCTGTGGAATGCCGGAACCAGAATCCTGCACCTGGATCATCAATTGGTCATTCACGATGTCTTGTATGACCGTCACTGTGCCTGGTGCCGGTGTATGGCGGATGGCATTATCGATTAAATTCGTCAGGACCTGTTCAATCCTGTCTGGATCCATGACCCAGATATAGTCAGGGTCATGAAGATCCGTTTGGACCGTGATGCCTTTCTCTTTAGCAAGCCCGAAGAATTTGGAAGCAATCCGTTTTAGATAATCCCGGAGCTCAACTTCCTCATAACTCAGGTTAATATAACCTGCTTCCATCCTTGCCAGGTCAAGGAGATCATTCACCAATCTTCCCATCCGGAGAGATTCATCATAAATGATTTGTGCCATATCCTTCTTCTCTTCATCCGTTTGGGCAATATCATCAATAATCGCCTCGCTGTATCCCTGAAGCATGGAAATCGGCGTCCGCAATTCATGGGAAACATTCGCGATAAAATCATTTCGCATTTTATTCAACTTGCGGTCTTCGGTCATATCGCGAAGAACAGCCACGGCGCCGCGAATATTTTCATTATTATATAATGGGCTGACAATGATTACCCAATAATGGTCCGACAACTTGATTTCGCCGATCTGTTCCACTTCCCTTTCGACCGTCGCCTGGAAGAGCTGCTGCAGTTCTTCCGGAGCTTCTTTGATCGAACGGGCCCCATGCTTTCCTTTATTCCAATAGTCCATGAATACATCTGCAGGAGGATTAGTAGAAAGGATTGTACCGTCGACACGGATGGTGAGGACACCGTCCGCCATCGAGCTCAAGATACTGGAAAGATTCTCTTTTTCCCGGCTCAACTCATCCATATTGAATTTCAGCTGCTTGCCCATTTTGTTGAAGGCATGCGCCAATTCACCGATTTCATCATTGGATGGGCTCGGCACCTTTGTGTCGAATTTCCCCTTGGCCACTTCAAAAACGGCTTCCCTCATCTTACGGAGCGGAGCAGTAATCCGGGTCGAGAGGAAAAAGGCGAAAATCGTCGTCAGAATAATGGCTACACCGGCAGCAAGGATAATAAATTTAGTTGTCGACTGGATGGTCGCCCTCATCGTATCAAGGGATTGGTACACAAATATAACACCCTGCTGCTTGTCGTCCTTCAACGGGACACCGACAATCATAACCGGCATTTCATCCTCCGTCGACTTGTTAAGCACAAGTTCCTTCTTCACTGTTTTGCCGTCCTCGAATACAGACGAAAGCTGCTTGTCCTTCTCGATTGTATGTAATGACAGCTGAAATTTTTTATCGCTATTGTCAGAGAAGTAGATATGATCCTTGTCCTTTACAATCATGATTTTCTTTGAACGGCCTAATAATTGTGATGATATCTCTAAGGTATAGCGCGGATCTTCATGGTACTCAAGTATCTGTACAATCCGGTTGGCTGTCACAAGCAAATCATCTTCCACTTGATGAACCTGAAAATTTTGAAAAAACTCCAGGAGGAGCACCGTCAATATGAGCAGTACAAAAGATACTAACAATAGAATGGTAAGCCATAGCTTACCAACGACGCTCCTTAGAAATATCATTATTCATTCACAACCTCGAATTTGTATCCAACTCCCCAAACCGTAACAATCATTTTGGCAGCCTCTTCGGATACCCTGTTCAGCTTTTCTCTCAATCGTTTCACATGCGTATCGACTGTACGGAGATCTCCAAAGAATTCATAGTGCCAAACTTCTTTCAGCAATTGCTCGCGGTCGAACACCTTGTCCGGAGCTTTCGCTAGGAAATACAGCAATTCATATTCTTTCGGTGTCAGCGACACTTCCTTCTGGTCGGCTGTCACACGATGGGCATCATTATCGATTGTCAAATGCGGAAGGACGATAATATCCTTTGTCGTTGTATCCGCTTGAATAAAGGTTGTTTTGGAAGACCGGCGCAGCAATGCCTTCACGCGCAGCACAACTTCACGCGGTGAGAAAGGTTTGACGATATAATCATCCGTACCCACTTCGAATCCCTGGACACGGTTGATTTCTTCTCCTTTTGCTGTCAGCATGATAACCGGAGTCGATTTCTTCTCTCGCAGTTCACGGCACACTTCAATGCCATCCTTGCCCGGCATCATGATATCTAGAAGGATAAGATCATAGTCGTTCGCAGATGCTTTGGCCAATGCCTCATTACCGTCTGCCGCTTCGTCAATCATATATTCTTCTCTCTCTAAGTACATTTTTAATAGCCTGCGGATTCTTTCTTCATCATCCACTACTAAAATTCTAATTTCGCTGTCCATCTTATTGCCTCCCCTGTTTGCATATCATCCTTAATGTATAAGCCTGATTATGCATCAATGAAATAAGACCCTCTTTTTATGCGTTTTCAACTCTTTCATTATATATAAAAAGAGATAAAAGCGAAATAACCTTTATTCATTTCCCCAATACTAGCTGATTCCCCCACTTGCTCGACGAAGAAGGGAAGCGAGACATCAAGCGCCAGTAAGAACTTAGGGTGGTTCAAGGAATGAGCGGCATGGAAAATGAAACCCCTCACCGTTCAACATTTCACTTTATCTCAGAGTTGCTATTCCTAGCCTTGCTGCAGCAGCAGCCTTCTATTCTATTGTAATAAATTTGAGTAAATATACAACCCATGCACCGAACGATTTTTCAAATAACCTATTTTATTCAATAATTTATTCATAATACCCCTATTTTTTGGATAAATATTTAAAAAAACGAATACAGAAAAAGCCGCCATCGCCATGGCAGCTTTCATTATTCAATATGCCCAGTGATAGACTCATCACGTAATATGCCGCAGATTTCCAGGTCTACCATACCCTGATTGCCCCAGAAAGCAAATTGGCGAAGTGCCCCCTCCAGTCTAAATCCGTTTTTCAACAGCACTTTTTAGAGGCCTTATTCTCCGGAAGAACTTCTGCCTGGACGCGGTTGACCCCCGCTACCGTGAAAAGGAAGGAGAGTGCACAGCCAATCGCCCTGCGCAATCCCCTTGCCCAATGCTTTTCCTGCAGCAAGGTATCCAATTGTTAAGGCATTAACTTTTTTATCGAGGGCGAACACATCCATAAAGCCGATTAACTCTTCCTTCCTGTCCTCACATATTCCCCACTTCAATTTAGAATGCCTCCCATAGTCGCGCGCTCGAAATGGCCGATTGTCTTCTCCACCGTTTTTTATATGCTTCGGCGTAATCCCGCACATACGGAACACACGCTCTGTCATAAAGCACAAATAGCTCATCCAGATGTACTGCCTCTATCTTTTTCTAGAGGATGCCGCTATGTTTCAGCACAGGGAATTGGCCGAACAGAACATCGCTTTCCATGTTCATCTTCCTTCCACTTTGGGCTAAAGCCTTCCATCCAGCCGGACATCATTCATATATCGGTTCCTGCGGATGATGGCTTCAGCCGTTCGTTTGGTGCCGTCAATGACGGGTATACCGCTCCTGCGATACAGAAGAATCCATCTGATGAGAGCGATTCCTTCGAATAGGATGAGCTCATCATTAGTCATCGGCATGCGCGCCAAATAGTGCTCCAGGAAGAGACCTGGTACATCTCCAGGCAACGGATAGATCTGCATCAAAAGCAGCGTCTAGGCGACATCATAACGGCGGTCGCCAAACTGGATGTTCGTCCAATCAATGATGGTCATTTCCCCTTCATTCTCAACGACATTTTCCCAGTGAAGGTCGCCATGGATCATATCAAACTGCCGAATATCCACCATGGATAACAGTTGTTCGAGTTTCTCTTGCAAATCTGGATATTCAGAGCACGCCGGAAAAAAGTAAGACGGAAAATCTTTAACCCCAAGCTGCATTTCATTCTTCATAGAGGTTGGAATATCATGCAGACTCGCAAGCGCATCGGCCATGGATACCAGCTTATCAGGCGCCACTTCACGCATGCATTCTCCATCATAACTAGTCAACAGAACCGGGGCGCCATTTTCCGCCGTTCCCCATCCATGCGGTTCGGCAACAGCGATGCCTTGGCAAGCCAATGCCTTCAACAGCCGGAATTGTTTTTCCGCATCCGGCTTTGCTTGTTTATTCAAGATTTTCAGAACGAAAAAGTGCCCGCAAGCCTCCACCATTTTCACTTCCGCTTCCAGGCCTTGCTTCATCGGAAACTCGTTGAACCGGCAACCATCCAAGTTTTCCAATATCTCGCTTTTTTCTTTCCATTTAACTCTTACCGTTAATGTGTCCATTTATTCCTGCCTTTTCTTGTACCAATAAAATTCCATACTATTTTAAGGAAAAATATGTCATATAAAAATAGATCTGTCAATCTCCTTTTTTAGGTTCAAAACTTGTCTTGATATGGGTATACATCTTACAGCGGAGTTTTTGCCAAGGCTTTTTAGACACCATGAAAATACCAAAAAACAAGGAGGCGATTGTATGAAAAAAATCCTTAATGACCCCAACCAAGTTGTGAAGGATATGTTAGCCGGGCTGGTAGCGGCGCATGGCGGTGTACTGAAGCAGCTGCCCGGCACAACCGTTGTGGCGAAGAAAGAAAGCCCGGTAAAAGGCAAGGTCGGGCTGGTGAGCGGCGGCGGAAGCGGCCATGAACCGGCACATGCCGGCTATATCGGGAAGGGCATGCTTGATGCCGCTGTCTGCGGAGAAGTTTTTACATCACCGACACCCGACCAAGTACAGGAAGCCATCAAAGCGGTCGATGGCGGCGCAGGCGTGTTGTTGATTGTTAAGAATTACAGCGGCGATGTAATGAACTTCGATATGGCGGCGGAACTGGCCAAAATGGAAGAGATTGAAGTAGAACAAGTCATCGTCAACGATGATGTAGCCATCGAGGACCCCGCTTCCAGAAGAGGAATCGCCGGCACTGTATTCGTACATAAGATTGCCGGCGCAAAAGCGGAAAGCGGTGCCTCATTGGCCGAAGTGAAAGCAACAGCCGAAAAAGCCATTCAAAACTTGCGGTCCATGGGAATGGCACTCAGCGCCTGCACCATCCCGGCGGCTGGCAAACCAGGGTTTACGATTGCAAGCGATGAGATGGAACTGGGAATGGGCATTCACGGCGAACCCGGCATCGAGACTCTTCCCCTCTCACCCGCCGATGCAATCGCCGATCAGCTGCTTGCTCCAATTTTAAAGGAAGGCATATATGAGGAAGGCGATGAAGTCGCCTTAATGATTAATGGACTGGGCAGCACGCCCCTTATGGAACAATATATCCTGGCAGGTAATGTCCTGGACCGCTTGAAAAGCAGGAAACTGAATGTTTGCCGAACCTTCGTAGGCGATTATATGACGGCAATCGATATGGCCGGGGTTTCAGTCACGCTGTTGAAGCTCGATGAAGAACTAAAAGAACTGCTCCTTGCCCCTTCAGACGCCCAACATTTTACGATCCAATAACAGAAAGGAAGGATATCATGGGACTGACCACTCAACAGATGATTAAATGGATTCAAAAGGCAAACGAAACGATCCAGGAAAACAAAGCATACTTGTCCGACCTCGACCAAGCAATCGGTGACGGCGACCACGGCTTCAACATGGCCCGCGGTTTTGAGGAAACAGCAAAAAAACTCAGCGAAGGCTCCTACAACGAACCGGCAGATGTCCTTAAAGACTGCTCGATGACGTTAATTTCCAAGGTGGGCGGCGCTTCAGGCCCTCTTTACGGTACCGCTTTCCTAAAGATGGCGCTGGCTCTGAAAGGCAAGGAAGAAATCGACTACCGCTCCCTTTCTGAAGCCATCACTGCAGCCGCCGATGGCATCAAGCAACGTGGCAAGGCAGCTGAACAGGAGAAGACGATGATCGATGTGTGGTCCCCAGTCGCATATTATATGGAGACACAGAATGAAATGGATACAGAAGGCTTCCTTAGAACAGCCAAACAGGCCATGGACCGAACCAAAGACATGAAGGCGGCAAAAGGTCGCGCCTCTTATCTGAGGGAACGGTCAATCGGCCATCTTGATCCGGGATCCGTATCCTCTTACTATGTATTAAGCACTCTTGCCCAAATCATCGATGAGGAAGAGGTGTCCTTATGAGTACAGTCGGCATTGTCCTTGTATCCCATAGCCCCAAAATAGCCGATGGGCTAAAAGATCTGCTCTCGCAGGCCGTCAAAAACGTGGCGATTGCGACTGCAGGAGGGACCGATGAAGAAGAAATCGGCACCAGCCTGGAAAAGATCCAGCAAGCCATCGAAAAGGTGCATTCCGATAAAGGAACGCTGCTGCTGTTTGACCTCGGGAGCTCACTGATGAATGCCGAAATGGCGGTGGAGCTGGCAGAAGACGATTCCATTAAAATTGCTGATGCCCCATTCGTCGAAGGCAGCTATGTAGCAGCTGTCGAAGCAGGAATGGGCAAATCCCTTGATGAAGTCTTACGGGCGGCCGAAGAAACCCGGGAACAAAAAAAGAAACAATAAAGCTTTTTGAAGGAGCGGATTCCCCAATAGGACGGATCCGCTTCTTTCATGTGCAAAAAAACATTTTTCATAAACGGCTGCTTTCCCCTCTCTTTTCAAACCAAGCAAAAAAGCGGAAATCTCACCTCCGCACCTTTCATTGCAATTAAGGCTTTTCGCACAAACTCGCCAATCCCCCATCCTCTTTATTAATTCACAGAATCACTAAAGCTTACTTTCAACCTTTTTTATTTCTGAATATTTATAATTTAATATACATTTCCAGGAATATATGATAAATATCTACATGAATTTCACGGGATTTACACAGATTGCTAGTATGATTGGTTCGTAGAAAAATCATCGTATATTATTCAACCATTCGAGGTGATTTAGATGTCCATCACAGCAAACGCAGAACAAAAAATGATCACTGCCCAAACGGCCGGGCAACGGTTAAAACTTTGGAAAGCCCATTTTCCGAATGAAACGGTCAACCATCTTATAGATGAGCTGTCCAAAGAGTTCTCGCTTGAATTAAAGCGCCCTTATCTATCTAAAAATCCATTCTTCCCCCGTATCCTGGATTTTTTATTCACAACTAAACCGGAACAGGCTGAATTGTTCATACGCTGCTTTTATCCGCAAGAAGTCTACGCACTATACAAACAACAATACAGTGAACAATGATCCGCATACTCCCTTAAATAAATAGATAGAACCATAGGCAAAAACGCACCTGATATTTAGTTCAGGTGCGTTTTTTTGTCTGTTTTATAGATTCATGGTACCAATTAAAAAATCCGCTCGCCTCGTCGATGGAAAGGTCCTTCAATTCGTTGACCCTGATTGGTTTGGCCCGGTTCGTAAATTCAATAGTGGCCACATTGAATTTACGCTGGAGCCAAGAGTGGCGGACTTGGATTTCCTGGATTTTCTCCACTCTTGTCAGGAAGGTCTCGTTCATGAAGCCCCCTTTCCGGATTTGCATGAATGCCCCCTTTCGCCTGTAGCCTGTCCACACAAAATCAAGAATACGGAAGACGACCGCAATCAAGAAAACAGCCGCAGCAATCCACAGCCATTCAGGCAGCCAGAGAAGCATAACAATGAAGACAGCCAGTGTTACATAATAAGGACGGATCAACCGCAGCCAAAGGATTTTTTTCGGCAGCTTCATCATTTGTTCTTCAATTTCATACATTGGCAGCAAAGCGTTGACCAATTCATACGCTTCATCCTTTGGCATGAATGGGTATAAGGAATTTGTTTGATCGTCCTCATCTCCTATATTGCCAGCTGAAATTAACTTGATCTCAGCCATGCCAAACAGCCGTTTAAGCAATGGGCGCCTGACTTCAATCGCCTGGACACGGTCTTTCTGGATAGAAAACGAACTGTGCTCAAGCATCCCTTTCTTAATATAAATCCTTTCTTCATCCTCTGAAATCTCATAGTTGCCGTATTTAATCATTGTTTGGACAAAGCCGAAGGCCGCCGACAACAACAAAGCAACAATCGCCAAAGGAAGCAAAAACAATAGATGGTCGCCGAAGAAGGAGAAAATAGAACCCGCTTTCTTATCTAAATTGAAGACTTCATCTATTTTCGAATAAACCGCCAACAAGACCGGAAAGATCGCCAAAAAACTAAAAGAAGTGAATGCCGCTTTCACATTGTCCTTCATTGTCGATCTGAACATAACCTCACGAACCGGAACAGCTGGCTCGGCTTCTTCGCCTGTATCCAAGCTGTTAAGATAAACGGCAATAGCATCATATTCTTCCGGTGTAAGCACTTTGAACACAATGGCGGATTCACCCATCGTAGTACCCGTCTCGATCGTCAACGACGTGAGCCCGAAAATCCGATGGACGATATTCGTTTTGGTGTGGAGATTCTGGATTTTATCGACCGGAACTATTCTTTCCCTACGGACGAAAACGCCTTCGTGGAAAACGATCGCCTTCTTTTTAAACTCATAATGCAACCTCCACCATTTACACACCATATAGACAAGTACGGCCATGGACATAAGGAGATAGCCAATCTTTGCCCAAAGAACCCATCCTGTGTTTATATTAAAGCGGAGGACGAATACAAATAAAATAATGAAGGAGGTCTGTTTGACATATACGCCCGCTTCAAACAAGATCCACACCGGATGGAATCTATGCTTTTGGTTCGTCATCAACAGCGCTCCCCTCTTCGAATTCGTCCTTCACCTTCGCAAAACGGGCAATCTGATGGGTAAGTGCGATTGCTTCTTCCTCGCCAAGCGCCGGAATCGTATGTCTGGAAGCAGTCGTCCCGACATTTACATCGTACAATCGGTACTTCCTCAGGAACGGGCCTTGTGAAGTAGATACATATTCTACCTTCGTCATCGGGATTAGCGTATTTTCTTCAACCAGATGGCCATGCTTCAATTGAATATACTCTTCATCAATTTCATATCGCCATGTCTTCTGAACATAATAGGGTTTAAGAATAATTGTATAAAAGCCAGCCAAAATATTGAGGCCCATAGCTATATCAATAACAATGCCGATCCAATTATACCAATCAAATATATGATCAAGAAACAGCAAGGCCACAATGACCAGCATCCACACAATGAAAGAGATCGTTCCCGCCAGACGCCAGACAGTGACGGCTTTCCTTGAGATCCGTCTCTCGGGTTGTTTCACTTGCAAATACATATTTTGTCACCTCTTCTGTTATATGTTTTATGATAACGCATTTTTCAAAATAATACCTACTTATTCTGTTATTCAAACTTTTTGTCAACATAGCGGGATTTATTCCTGCCAACCGTAAAATCATCTTGATAAAACATTTATTCTCAGTTATTATGTGATTGAATTTTAAATATTCAAAAACTTCAGAAAGGAGGACTGTGTTAGAAGAAAGATTATCTATGTGACCAAGGAAGGAGATGTCAATGAATGAACAAGAAATTGCTGTCTATTTTGATTTGGACCATCATATCCATCGCAGGAGGGGCCGCCTTCGCATTGCTCGCTTTAGCAAATGGGGAAACGATTTCCGCCGCCTGGCTGCTGATTGCAGCTGTCTGCACCTATGCTGTCGCCTACCGCTTTTATAGTAAATTCATAGCTTATAAGATTTTCAAATTGAACGACCAACGCGCGACCCCTGCGGAAATAAACGATGACGGAAAAGATTTCGTCCCGACGAATAAATGGGTGCTATTCGGCCACCATTTCGCGGCCATTGCCGGGGCAGGACCGCTTGTCGGGCCGATTCTCGCCGCCCAGATGGGTTATCTTCCGGGCGCCCTATGGATCATTATCGGTGTCGTCCTGGCAGGTGCCGTCCAGGATTCCGTCATCTTGATGGCATCAATGCGCCGAAACGGCAAATCGCTCGGCCAGATGGCCAAAGAAGAAGTCGGCACATTTGGAGGGATTGTTGCCTCCATCGGGATACTGGCCATCATGATGATCCTGCTGGCAGTTTTAGCGCTCGTAGTTGTGAAAGCGCTTGCTGGTTCGCCGTGGGGCGTGTTCACGATTGCGGCGACGATTCCGATTGCCTTGCTGATGGGCGTCTATATGCGTTTCATTCGTCCCGGAAGGATTCTTGAAGGTTCCATAATCGGCTTCTTCCTTTTGATGCTGGCGCTTTGGGGAGGACAGTATGTATCGGAAACGCCTGAGTTGGCCAAGATGTTCACATTCACAGGAGCCCAGCTCTCTATCATGATCGGCATTTATGGTTTTGTGGCATCCATCCTGCCTGTATGGCTGTTGTTGGCACCGCGCGATTATTTGAGTTCTTTCCTGAAGGTCGGTGTCATCTTCTTGCTGGCGGCTGGCATCCTGATTGTCCTGCCGGATTTGCAAATGCCGAAAATCTCTAAGTTCATCGACGGAACAGGGCCGGTATTCTCTGGAAACCTCTTTCCTTTCCTATTCATCACCATCGCTTGCGGAGCGGTCTCCGGATTCCACTCACTCGTCTCATCTGGCACCACGCCAAAAATGATCGAGAAAGAAAGCCATGCCCGCTTCATCGGCTTCGGAGGAATGGTCATGGAATCTGGCGTAGCTATCATGGCACTGATTGCCGCTTGTTCCCTCCATCCAGGGCTGTATTTCGCCATGAACGCACCGGCCTCCGCCATCGGCACCGAAGCGGCCCAGGCCGCATCCGTCATCTCCAATTGGGGCTTCACCGTTACACCCGCTGAGATTACCAACGCAGCCAAAGAAATCGGCGAAACGACCATCATGTCTCGAACCGGCGGAGCGCCGACGCTCGCTGTCGGCATGGCCGAGATATTCACCAGCTTTCTGGCCGGCGCGAAGGCCTTCTGGTATCACTTCGCCATCCTGTTCGAAGCACTGTTCATCCTGACCACCATCGATGCCGGCACACGGATCGGCCGCTTCATGCTGCAGGATCTCGTCGGCAATTTCTATAAGCCGTTCGCCAAGACAAATAATCTGTTCGCCAACATCATCGCTTCCGCACTCATCACACTCGGATGGGCCTATATTACCTATCAGGGAGCAGTCGATCCATTCGGCGGCATCAACTCGCTTTGGGCGCTGTTCGGCATTTCCAACCAGATGCTTGCAGCCATTGCGCTCGCTGTTGCTACCACGATCCTAATCAAGATGGGCAAGGCCCGGCATGCGTGGGTAACCTTCGTCCCGTTCCTGTTCCTGACCGTCACCACCTTGACGGCGGCATTCATGAAGCTGTTCTCCAGCGTCCCGGCCATTGGCTTCTTCGCCCATGCGGACATCTACCAGAAAGGAATTGATGCCGGCAAGGTCGTCGCACCGGCCACCGATATGGATGTCATGAAACAGATCGTCTTCAATGACTGGCTCGACGCCATCCTGACCATGGTCTTCATCGCCATCGTCATCCTCATGGTGGTGGCTTCCATGAGGATCTGGTACAACATTCTGGTCAAGAAGAAACAAACGCAGCTTCATGAAACGCCTTTCATTCAATCACAGTGGAAAAACACGAATATAGGAGGTTGAGAATATGGCCGCTTGGCGAATGAAAATAAGGTCCATCAATTGCGCGATCAAGACCATCTTCGGCATGCCCAACTACCACCGGTATGTTGAGCATTGCCGGCGCAAGCATCCCGGCCGGCCGATCCTGAGCGAAAAGGAATACTATATGTTTGCGCTGAAGGAACGGTATGAGAGCGGGAAAGTGAATAGATGCTGCTGAACTGAATAGCACTAATGAAAATGTTAAAATACCCCTTAAAAATTAGATATCTCCACCACTTTTAAGGGGTATTTTTTTCGTCTAAGAATAAACCTTTATTTCTATTCATTAAATAAACGCAACTCCGTTAGTGATGCATAAAGACTGCCTTGTTAATTATGATTTATTCCCCCGCTTTTTACGAGATCAATCGCGTTGACTTGAACACTGCTTACCACTCCGATCGACCAACATGCTTCCACAGTGAACAAAACCCAAACAATCAAACTTCCCCTTAATTATAAACTTCCATGAAAAAATACCCAAAGACCGTGTATCCTCTTTGGGTATCTTATTTTTACTATTAACGGGACAGGCAATGTTTAAGGCCATGTATCACTCCCGTTCAATGGCATGACGCAATGTTTCCACATCATCTGTCATAATCACGTCCACTTTCCCATCCAGCTCCTTCATTGTTTCCGTATCATCGACGGTATAGACACGGAGCTTCGTGCCGTGAAGGCGGAGCATTTGTGCTTCTTCAGTAAATGGAAAATCAGGAGGGCAATGGATTGCTTCGGCGTCCAACTCCTTTACCCACTGCTTCAGGCGTGGAATCGAGTGATGGATCAGGATGCCAATCCGGGCATCTGGTGCTGCCTCCCGCAGTTCCTCCAGGGTTTGGAGATTGAAGGAAGAGAAGACCGTCTGATTGACGAGCCCATAAGCTTCCACCAAGCGATAGGTTTTCTCGGCTATGCCTTCGTAAGGGATGAAATCCGTCTTGAGCTCGATATTCAAGGTGAAATCCTCCAAGCCCCTTGCCCATTCGAGGACATCGACAAGCCGTGGGACATATTGATCTTTGTCCCCGCCCCTGATCGAAAGTGAATTGATGCTGTTGTAATCTTCGTCCTTCACCAGCCCCTTGCCGCTAGTCGTCCGGTCCAGCGTCTCGTCATGGATGATGACAATCTCGTCATCCCTCGAAAGCTGGACATCGAACTCGATTCCTTGGGCATATGGAAGTACCGCCTTGAAGGCCGCCATCGTGTTCTCGGGATACTTGGCGCTGTACCCCCTGTGCCCATATAACTCCATCACTTGCCGCCCTCCCCCAGCGCTTTGGTCGTCTCATCGGCCGCACGTTCGAGGGCATCCTTTACTTTTGTTCCCTGATACAGGCTTTCCATCGCCGAAACAACACTTTGGCGCGATTGCGGGAAGGAAGAAATCAATGCACCTTGGGTCGCAGGAGACGGTTTCGTATCATGCAACTGATCGACCGTTACCTTCAATTGCGGATATTTCGCCCACATATCTTTCACGACTTGCTCGTCATATGCCTCCGGGTTGATGGCGAAATATCCAGTCGCCACATGCCACTTGGCCTGCGCCTTGGAAGTTGCCACATACTTCATGAATTCCCAGGCGCCTTGCTTTGTGTCAGCGGAAATACCGGATCCCATCCATAGTGAGGCACCACCGATGATCACTCCTTCACGCTTGCCCTCATCCGGTACGGGCAAATAGGAAGCACCGACTTCAAAAGGCGAGTTGTCCGCAAGCGTTCGGATTCCAGCCGAAGAATCGAGGAACATCGCTATTTTTCCCGATTGGAAGGCGGCCCGCATATCGTCCCAGTTCTGGCCGACATTCATAAAGGTGCCGTCATCATACATATCCTTGATCAGCTTGAAGGCGTTTTTCCCTTCCTCTCCGTCAAAGACGGCTTTCTTAGCATTGCCGCCGCGTCCGTTGTCATGATCGACATATAGGCCTCCCTGCGCCGCCACTAATTCCTCGAAGAACCATCCGTAATTCAGAATGGAAAAGCCATATTGCTTCGTCGCTTTTTGGTCTTTGATCGTCAGTGCCTTGGCCGCTTTCTTTAGTTCATCGTAGGTGCGCGGAGGCTTTTCCGGATCAAGCCCCGCTTTCTTAAAGGCATCCTTATTATAGACCAGGATTGGCGTGGAAGAATTGAAAGGCATGGAATACTGCTTGCCGTCTACCTGATAATAGTTGGAGATGTTCTTCTCCCATTGTGATGTATCATAGTCCTCTTTATCGATGAATTCCTGCACCGGCGTGATCTTTTCGCTGTCAATCATATACTTGGTGCCGACCTCAAACGTCTGCATGATGGCCGGCGCATCCTTCGTGCCCGCTACCGTATTGAACTTTGTCAGCGCTTCTTCATAGGTCCCCTGGAAAATCGGCTTCACTTCGTATTTGTCCTGCGAAGCATTGAAATCCTCCACTTGATCTTTTAGGGCCGTTTCAGCATCGCCGCTCATCGCATGCCAGAACGTTACTTCCACCTTCCCGTCCCTGGTCTTGGCAGGCTCTGCCTGCGTTTCTTTATCACCGCCTGTACAACCGGCAAGCATTAATGCTGAACCCAACAACCCGGCAAGCAAGCTGCGCTTCCAATGGATTTTCATTTACCTTCCCCCTTGGGATTTTTTATTTAAATAGTTTTAAAAAATCATAATGAATTGCTAGGCCTTATCGTTATTAACCAGCTGAAACAATATGGGTTCGTGGCCTTGACTTGTTTCCTTTATCTCGAAAGAAAGGCACTCCAGTTTGTACGTCCCTAAACGGTCACTTCCGCTTTTCTTAATGTCCAGCTCCAAGCACCCAGCTCCTAGTGAACTTCGCATTTCTTTCTTACGATAAGTCAACATCGGTTCGTGCCTCACCGTGTTTCCTTTATCTCGAAAGAAACACTCCAGTTCATACGGAGCTAAACGGGTGCTTTCCGCTTTTCTTTTTATTTTATCGCTCCTTGGGTTAGGCCTTCTTGTAGTTGTTTTTGTCCTGCGAATAGGAGAATTAGGGTCGGCAGGACGATGAGGATGACGGCGGCCATGACGACTCCCCAGTCGGAGGCGATTTCGTTTGACTGCATTTGCTTGATGCCAATTTGGACGGTCCGCGCCTGTTCGGTGTTGGTAACGAGGAGCGGCCAGAGGTACATATTCCATGTTGTCAGAAAGCCATAAACGCCAAGTGTGGCAATGCTTGTTTTCGATACCGGGAGGACGACATTCCAAAAGAAGCGGAAACGGCCGATACCTGCTACCTGGCTCGCTTCATAGAGCTCATGGGGAATGGTCTTGAAATTCTGACGCAATAGGAATGTACCGAATGCTAGCGTGAAGAATGGCAGCGTGAGCCCCAAGTACGAATTGGTCCAGCCAAGGGCCTGGATGGTCTGGAAATTGGGGACCATCGTCGATTCCCACGGGACCATCATAGTGGCAACAAACAGAAAGAAAATGGCGTTCCGTCCTCTGAACGGGATGAAGACGAAGGCGAACGCCGCCAAACTCGAAAGCGCCACCTGCCCGGCCATGACGATTAACGACACGATTAAGCTGTTGATCAAATATCGGAGCAGGGGCACCTTCTCAAATGCTTTGCTATAGTTTTCGAGCGAAAGAGAGCCTGGGAGCAGCTTCCCTTGGAGTACCTCCCCGCTGTTCATGAACGAAATCGATAGGGCGTAGAACACAGGAAACATGACAAAGATGGCGCAGATGATCAGCAATAAATAGATAACGGTCTTTCGGAGAGCGGTCATTGGTAATGCACCCTCCTTTCCCCAATCTTGAATTGCAGCCATGTCAGCACCAACACGCATAGGAACAACAGCACAGCTTGCGCACTCGCGCTGCCAACATTGTAATTGATGAAGGCGTCTTTATAGATGCTGTAGACAATCACATTGGTGACATCGGTCGGACCGCCTTTCGTCAAAATATCAATTTGCCCGAATGTCTGAAATGCGTTGATCAATGTGACGATGATGACAAAGAAGAGTGTCGGTGACAGCATCGGCAACGTTATTTTCCGCAATTGGTACCAATAACCCGGCCCAGCGATCCGCGCACTTTCATACAAAGTGCGGTCGATATTTTGCAGCCCTCCCAACAAAACAAGAAAGGTGAAGCCGAGATTCATCCACACGGTAGCAAGCGATACCGAAAACAAGGCATATTTCGGATCGAGCAACCATTGGATGCCGCTCCAGCCGAACAGTTCGATGATCCGGTTAAACACGCCGATCGCCGGATTGTACATGAACATCCAAATAATCGAGGAAGCGGCAACGCTCATGCCCATCGTCGAAGAAAAGAAGGTCCTGAAGATACCGATCCCTCTCAGCTTCTCGTTCGCTAGCAGCGCCAGCCCCAGTGCAAGAATTACGGTCAGCGGAACGGTGTACAGGACAAATCCGATTGTCGACTGCACGCTTTGCCAAAAGCCTGGATCCTCGAACAACCGGGTGTAATTATCGAGGCCCGTATAGGAAATCGGATTCCCCTGCGTGTCACTCCGGAATACACTGAGATAAAAGGTCCGAATCAACGGATAGACAAGGAATACCCCAAATAGGATGATAGATGGCGACAGGTACAGCAGCCCGGTGCCGGCCGAAGCCAGATTGGACGTCCATCTGGCAGGAGGAACCTTGATGTTCATAAGGCCTCACCCTTATCAGGACCAGAAATGAAGCTGCCTGCTGCGGCCTGGCCTTCCTTGTCGAACAGCATCACATGCTCGGGCGCCACATAGCAAGGCACCCTTTGTCCGACACACAGCTGCCATTGCCCCGGCCACCTTGCACTCCACTGATGGTTCCCCACCGCAAAACCGAGGAGTGTCTCTGTTCCAAGCACTTCTACATTGAGAAGCTCCGCAAAGAAAGTAACTTTTTCCTCCGCACGGCTGATATGTTCCGGACGGACACCGATTGTCCCCTTTTTTCCCGGCAATGAATGCGCACTATTGATTGCAGGCCCCGCTGGAATCCGCCACCTGCCGTCTTCGTAGTCTGCCTCGGCAAGGTTCATCGGCGGGGATCCGATGAAAGAAGCGACAAATGTGTTTCCGGGGCTGTTATAGATATCCAAGGGCCGCCCTACCTGCTGGACCACCCCCTTATCAAGGATCATCATCCGGTCCGCCATCGTCATCGCCTCCACCTGGTCATGGGTGACATAAATCATCGTCAGGCCAAGACGCCTCTGAATTTGCCTGATTTCCGAGCGCATCTTCGCCCGCAGCTTGGCATCCAGGTTCGACAACGGCTCATCCATCAGGCAAATCGGCGACTGCGTCACGATTGCCCGCGCCAATGCCACCCGCTGGCGTTGCCCACCCGACAGCTGGCGTGGCTTGCGCTTCAGCAATTCGGTGAGGCCGAGCATCTCGGCCGTCTCCAAGCAACGGCTCCTTTGCTCTTCCTTCGATATCTTCTTGGTGTACAGGCCGAACGTAATATTCTGTTCCACCGTCAAATGGGGGAACAATGCATAGTTCTGGAAAACCATCGACAACTGTCTTTTATTGGCAGGCAGCCCGTTGGCATATACGCCATCAATCCACAGAGAGCCTTCAGTGATATCCTCCAGGCCGGCGATCATCCGGAGAATCGTACTTTTCCCGCATCCGGACGGGCCTACAAGGACAAAGAACTCCCCCGCTTCAACAGTAGCGTCGATTCCTTTGATCACTTCCCCGCCGTCATACTTTTTGCGAATGTTCTCCAATCTCAATGATTTCATGCCCAACACACCCTTTCATCCCGCCTGCATGCTATGTATGATTCTAAGTTGTGCACGTCACATTGCCGCCAGCATATTGATACGGTTTTATCTTCGATTCTAAAGGTTATTTATTGAAAAATTCCAATAGTTCTGTAATAGTTTATGAAGGTGCTGTTAAATTAGAATAAATTTACAACCAAAGGGTTGCCCAGAGAAAAGGATGCCGACACGCTTCAATTAACCGTGGCCAATAGGCTGATTCCGAAGCCCCATCCTTCAGCATTCAAATCATGTACATAATGGTGAAGTCGTGAAATTTGGTTTATTCAATGGCCCGAGCGGGAATGGGACTATGGTTGCATATGCCATCTATAGAAATGCACCTTTACACACAAAACCAGAAAGAGCATAAGGGAGAGATAAAGCATGCAATTCAAACATATAACAGTAGCCGGCAGCGGTGTCCTGGGAAGTCAAATCGCTTTCCAAACCGCATTCAAAGGTTTTGATGTAACGATCTATGATATTAACGATGATGCCATCAAGAAAGCAAAAGAGCGCATCGCCAGTTTGGAAGGCGTCTATACCGAATATTTCAAGAATGAACAAGATGCAGCTAAGTCGGCTCAATCACGTATCCGTTATGCGACCGACCTTGCGGAAGCCGTGAAAGATGCCGACCTCGTCATCGAAGCGATTCCTGAAGTCGAAAAAATCAAACAAGATTTCTATAAACAATTAGGAAAAGCAGCACCGGCTGATACGATCTTCGCCACCAACTCATCCACCATGCTGCCAAGCCAGTTCGCCGAATATACTGGCCGCCCGGAAAAATTCCTGGCATTGCACTTTGCGAACCATGTGTGGCAGAACAACACCGGGGAAGTCATGGAGCATGCGGGAACCGATCCAAAGGTCGTCCAAGAAGTGCTTGATTTTGCAGCAGCAATTGGCATGGTCCCACTGCATATTAAAAAAGAACAGCCCGGCTATATCCTGAACAGCCTGCTCGTTCCGTTACTCGATGCGGCTCAGGGATTATGGGGCAATGGCGTCGCTGATCCGCAAACAATCGACAAAACATGGATGATCGCCACTGGCGCACCGATGGGCCCATTCGGCATCATCGACGTCGTCGGCTTGCAGACCGTCTATAACATCGTCAGCACCAAAGCAGCGCAACATCCGGAAAACAAAGGCTACAAAGCCATTGCCGACATGGTCAAAACCCAATTTCTCGATAAAGGAAAAATGGGGATGGGCACAGGCGAAGGTTTCTATACCTATCCGAACCCAGCTTATCTAGAAAAAGACTTTTTACAGCCTTAATAGTAAAAAAAAGGATGGCTTTGTCTATGACAGTAGCCATCCTTTTTGAATTGCTTTAACATGAATGAGATTGCTTTATTCATGATTTTCCAAATAAACCATTGCCAGCTCTGCGAAATAATTCGCCGCTACTTCAAGCGCTTCTTCATTCAAATCATATCGCGGATGATGCCAGTCAAACTCACCGCCTACCCCTATCCAAACAAAAAATCCAGGAATCTTTGTCTGATAAAAGGCAAAATCCTCTCCTGCAGGGCTTTGTTCTGCTTCCACAAACGTATAATCCAGATTTTGCGCGGCTTCTTTTATCACTTCCGTAAATCGGGCGTCGTTGTTGACCACCGGCAAATACGGATGCCATCTAAAATCAGCCCTGGCGGCGAATCCTGCGGCGATGCCTTCAGCCGTACGCTTCATTAGTTGCGGAATCAATTCTCTTGCTTCATTCTGGAAAGTACGGACAGTCCCTTCCATCGTCACTTTGCCGGGGATAACATTCCATGTATTTCCGCCATGAATTTGCGTAATGCTGATAACGGCATTATGGAAAGATGAAATATTACGGGAAACGATTGACTGAAGCGCTACAATAATCTGACCAGCCACAACAATCGGGTCAATCGTATTATCCGGTATGCCCGCATGGCCCCCAATCCCGTATACATCAAGCTCAAAACGGTCAACACTTGCCATAAGGGAGCCTTCTCGAACCCCAATCGTACCGACGGGTAAATCAGGCTTATTGTGCATGCCAAAAATGGCCTCCACATCTTGAAGGACTCCTGCTTTTTCTAGTGCGACTGCCCCTTGCGCGATTTCCTCGGCTGGCTGGAACAGGATTAGGACCTTTCCTTTCAATTTATCTTTTTTCGCATGCAGAAGGATTGCAGCCCCGATCATCGCCGCCGTGTGAAAGTCATGGCCGCAAGCATGCATGACTCCTTCTCTTTTTGATGCAAAAGGAAGCCCTGTTTCTTCATTGATTGGAAGGGCGTCGATATCTGCCCGCAAAGCGATTGTCGGTCCCTCCTGGTTCCCGGTGATTTCAGCGATCACTGCTGTCTCGATCTCGGAATCGACAACCGGTATGCCCGCTTCCTTTAGCCAAGCTCGGATTCTCTCAGCAGTCTCATACTCTTTAAAGGATAGTTCCGGATGTTCATGCAGTTCGCGCCGATATTCAATTAATCTCTCTAATAAGGAACATTCCTGGTGTCCGTCCATCATTTTCCCTTCTTCCTGCTTAACTTTTGCGCTTATCCCCGCATCCAGCTAATGGGCCAGATTACGAAGAAATTGCTTCGTTCTATCCTTTTGCGGATTCTCAAACAATAATTCTGGTCTATTCGTTTCAACCACTTTACCGTCAGCCATGAACACAACCCTGTCTGCCACCTCTTTGGCAAAATTCATTTCGTGCGTGACAATGACCATTGTTTGGCCTTCCTTTGCCAGGTTCTTCATGACAGCCAGCACTTCTCCCACAAGCTCGGGATCCAATGCGGATGTAGGCTCATCAAACAGAAGCACCTCCGGTTTCATGGCTAAAGCGCGGGCAATAGCGGCTCTTTGCATTTGCCCCCCAGAAAGCTGTTCAGGATATTTATCGCAGTGCTCCGATAAGCCCACCTTTTTTAATAATTCTCTTGCTTCTTCCATGACTTCTTGTTTATTTCTTTTTTGAACGAGGATTGGTGCTTCAGCCACATTTTGAATTACGGTCAAATGAGGAAATAAATGGAAACCCTGAAATACCATTCCGGAATATCGGCGAATCTCGGAAACTTGTTTTTTTGTTGGCTGTTTTCCTTGAAACGTGATCGTTTTATCGCCAATGGAAATGCTGCCCTTTTCCGGTGTCTCTAATAGATTCAAACAACGGAGTAGGGTAGTCTTGCCTGATCCCGAAGGACCGATTAAGCAGAGCACTTCTCCTTGGTTGACTGAAATAGATATATTTCTTAGGACCGTCTGCTCGCCAAAGCTTTTATCTAAATCCTTAATTTCGATCAATCTTCAACACCTCATTTCATATGGCGGCTATATTTTTTCTCCAAATAATTTTGCAGAACCGATCCGAGTGAACAAATGGCCCAGTAAATCAGCGCCACCAAAATATACATGGTCATCGTCTCATATGTACGCCCAGCAACCACTTTAGCATTATAAAGCACTTCAGGGACCGTAATAACCGCAGTCAAGGAAGTACCTTTAATGATGTCTATGAAGAGGCTCGATAATGGGGGCAAAGCCACTCTGGCAGCCTGTGGCAAGATAATTTTGCGCATTGTTTGCCAGTAACCCATCTGTAAAGTAGCGGCGGCTTCCCATTGCCCTTTAGGAATAGACATGATGGCCGATCGGATTACCTCGGCGATATAACCGGCGAAATGCGTCGATATCCCGATAATAGCCGCAGCAATCGGCGTAAATTCAATGCCTACCATCGGCAAGCCAAAATACAGAATAAAAAGCCATACCAACAGCGGAGTCCCTCTCATAAATGAAATGTAGAACCGGGCAATCCAGTGAAGAAGCTTATTGGCCGACATTCTGCCTGTCGCGATCAACAATCCCAACAGCAGGCCAATCGCCATACTGGCAAGTGAAAGCAATAGCGTGTAACCCAAACCTTGAATGACAAAAGGAAATGAGTCAACTACAAGATCCCAGTTAAACACATACTCCCATTTGAAATTTTCCATCTTCTTTCCCCCTGAATGGACATACAATCGAAGAATACCGCCGGAATGGGATTTTTCTTGTTCTCCCTCAATCCGTCTTTATTCGACGATATCTTTTTCATCCACTTTTTTAGTGACATCCGATCCGAGGAATTTTTCCGAAAGCTTCTTGATGGTTCCATCTTCAAGCATATCCTTAATGGCACCGTCCACCTTCTTCTTCAGTTCATCATTGTCCTTTTTCATCACCATGACGCCGACGTTCGGCTGGAATTTAATGTCACCAAGCATCTTCAGGCGATCATCATTCAGCTGTTTCAGAGCGAGTTCGATCATCAAATGATCATTGAGGAATCCATCAATTCTTCCAACAGCAATGTCCCGCAGAATAGTGTCAGTTCCTTCTGTATAAGAAACCACTTCTGCACCGTGCGCTCTTGAGAAATCAGCAAAATTGCTTGTTGGCGAACCGCCAAATTTTTTATTTTTAAAATCATCCACTGATTTTATTCCGGAAGAATCGCTTGAACGTACAACGATTGTCCCGTATGAATATTTATAAGGAATCGTAAAATCAAATTTCTTTTTCCGTTCTTCATTCACTGTGAAATTATTGGCAGCCAGATCAATCTGACCGTTTCGCAGCGCAGGGAGAATGCCATCAAATTCCATGGTCTTAAACTCCGCTTTCACACCCAATCTTTTACTGAATTCCTTCGCGATTTCAACTTCGAACCCAGTAAGCTCGTTACTCTTTGCATCTTTATAATCCATTGGATAATAAGTCCCGGATGTGCCGATCACAATTTTCCCTTTTTCCTTAACCTTTTCCCAACTATCTTGGCTCTTGTCATCTTTTTGCCCGCATGCAGTCAATACAGCGATTAGCATGACAACCGAAACTACGATACCTAAACTTCGTCTTCTCACCATTCTCCCTCTTTTCCTATTACTTTAATCGGAATAAATATAACATCCCACCATAATACAGTCAATATACTATTCAGAAAAGTCCTGCAATCGTGCTCAAAGAAGGAATCTCATTGAAGTGATAAATGTCCAAGTATCCTTTATCACCGATATAATAAGGAATCGTCCAAATCCTTTTTCTTTCCGCTTCATCAAAATCTGCCTGAGCTGCTTCCCTATATAACGGATTATCCAACGCTGCCTTGAACTCTCCCCGATTCATGCCTGCTTGGAAGGCGATATCCGCAAGTTGATCAGCTTTTTCCACCGTCTCCCCCAATCGCCAAATCGCTTCAAAAACGAGTTGTTGATACGTGCTATATTTGCCTTCCGCTGCAGCATATTTTCCGCCGGTATGCGCGAGCACTGTGGAACCCTTCTTGGAAGGCGGAAAAATCGCCAAGCCTTTCTCCTCCCTTACTTGCTTCAGATACCTTTTCACCTGCTCCCCATAATCGCTTGGTTTTGCAGGCGGAGAGGCATTCTCAGGTTTCTGGTAAGAGCGCCACTCCAACGTAATGCCTCTGTTTTCAAGCTCTTGAAGCCGTAATGATTCTAAATAACAAAAAGGGCAATTGTAATCGAAAAAAACAACTAACCGGTTGGCCATCTTTTTCGGCCTCCTTTCCTATGATTATTCTTATTCTAGAATAATCAGTCTTTTTTGAAAAGAAAATTGCCTAAAAAAAACCAATAAAGTAAAATTGGCACTTGTTCTAACAAACAATGTTTCTTGTACCTAAAACTCATCCTAATAATGTAAGTTAATTCTTTATTAGAATATGATTTTTCATATAGACAAGGGATTTTTGACCATTTCTCAGAAAACCCTTATTTATGAATCTTTTAATTGTAGTAAAAGTTTTAGCGCCAGTTAGAAGAGGATAAAAGCGAAATAAAAACACCTTTCATTGAAAAATAGGTATCCAGCCCAAATAATCAATGAAAAGGTGTTTTTTCGACGGAAACCAAGATTCAGCAAACCAGCAGTAAGACCACAGATCACTCTATAAGCCCTCGTCAGAGATCCTTTAAAAAAACTAAGCCCCGGTTCATAGCTGTGCCAATTTTCCATACAGATCGTTCAACGTAACACATCCTGCCGCCTTTACTTTTTCTAGATAGTAGCAGCAGATTTCCGCTGTCGCCTTGGCGTCATAAAAAGCATGATGCCGCTGGCGGTTGGCAATTCCAAGCCGCCGGCACAGCTCATCCAATGGAATTTGCTGAAACTGAGGGTCCACTAGTTTATAGAAGAAAGACGTATCCAATAGCCGGTGGGAAAAAGGGGTCTTGAAACAGCTCCGGCAATACTGCTCGAAGAAGGCCCTCTCATGATTGGCATGATGGGCGACAAGGACGGATTTGCCGGCAAAGTGGAAAAACTCGCCCAATACGATGGAAGGTTCTCTAGCCTCGTTCAAATCCTCATCCGAAATAGAAGTTAACTCAACAATTTCTTGCGGCACTTCCCGGCCAGCCTTCACCAATGAATAGAAGGGATCCCCGCTTTGGATCTGGCCTCCCTCGATGGCGACCGCCCCGAGCGATATCATTTCATCCCCTTTCTCCGGATGAAAGCCGGTCGTTTCCATATCGACCACGACAAAGCGCAATTGATCGAGCGGAATCATCAGTTCCTCCTGCTGCTTCTGTTCTTTCTTCATTTGCCTTAGAAAGGCCATATGCTGGGCGTTTTCGAGATTCTGTCCGTCGCGCGAGAATCGTCCGGTAAGTCCCCTCATCAGCTGCGATAACGGTTCAAATGCCATATCCATCAACCTTCTTGATCGAACGGACGACAAAATCATGCAGTTTATAGCCACCCTTTACGATTCGTTTAATTTCCTTCTTTTCCTCCGGGCTAAGCGAACTGAGCTTCACATAATGGGAATCCATATAATCACTGTCACCAGCATGTGTCAGCCGGAATTCCAGAAGCCTTTGGAAATCTGTTTTTGCATCCTCCACGATTCCCTTATAAGCATTGATTGCCAAAAGCCGATCCATCCGCCCGAGTGTCGATGTTTCATAGATTCTTTCCTTCAAGGAGGCAAGCCGGACCGCGTTCACATAAGGGAGGAAGGCACTGTATTTCAAGTCGAACGACTGCGTACGGCCGTGCGCTTCACTAGGCAAAAGCTGGCCTAAAGGACTGACCGCTTTTTTGATATGTCTCACATTCTCGGCAAAACGTCCCAAAAGCTCCGGATGGCGGCTACTGTATTGAAACAAATAATCCTTCAACTCCCGGCAAAGCTTCTCTTCTCCAAGCAGGCAACGGCTATCAAGAAAAATCTGCAAATAGCGAATCCCTTCCCAGCTTCCTTCTTCCATCCAATCATGAAGCTGTTCCTTCCATTTGCGCAGAGGCATACACCAGACAGGATTGGAGCTCATAATCTTACCTTTGCAATACGGATAGCCGACTTCATTCAATGCATCTGACAACGTCTTCCCCAACGTGAGAAAATAGGCTTCGGACTCCCCATTAGCATCCATGAACACCATTCCATGGTCCTGGTCGCTGATCACGCCTTGCTCAAGCCTGCCCCCGCTCCCGGTGATCAACCAACAGAAAGAGCTAGGCGGATTCCCCAACCCAAGCGACGATACAACAGTCTGGAATACGCGTATCATCACCTCGTCATGGATACGGTTCAATCCAATAAGATTGAAACGATGCCTTTCCAGCTGTTCCGTTTTCCAGCGCTTAATCTCTTCATATACACCCAAAGCGTCCATAACGCACTTCCTTTACTGGACAAAATCAGACGGAGAAAGCATCCGCCTCTCCACCCGCTTCACTCACACCTATTATAAAGAATATTAAGAAATTTTAGTATCTTCTCCATTTGCTTGTTTCATTTGTTCCGGATATCCATAGCTGCCGTGCTCACTCATATCCAGCCCCATGATTTCCTCTTCCTCGGAAACACGCAATCCCCGCAGCACCAGCTTTGTCACATATAGAATGATAAAGCAAACTGCGAATGCATAAGCGCCCGAAGCAACGACACCCATGAATTGCACCCCTAATTGTTCAAAGCCTCCTCCATAGAACAATCCGGGACGGCCTCCGACCTGGTCGGCTAATTCCTTTGTGGCAAAGAATCCGGTCGACAGCGTGCCCCACACCCCGGCAGCACCATGAACGGATAAAGCATAAATCGGATCATCGACTTTTAAGCGGTCGAACATTTTCACGCTATAGAAAACGAGGATGCCGGCAATGAAGCCAATGACAACAGCCTCCCATGGATTCACAAATGCACAGGATGCCGTGATGGCCACCAATCCTGCAAGAGCGCCATTCAATATCGTTGGGATATCCGACTTGCCAAGCGCGAGCCAGGAAATAAAGGTCGCAGACACTGCTCCAGCTGCTGCAGCAAGATTCGTATTCAAGGCTACAAAGCCAAAGAACGCGCCATCCACTGATACAGTGCTTCCGGCATTAAAACCGAACCAGCCTACCCAAAGGATCAAGACTGCCAAAGCTGTGTATACCTGGTTATGGCCGGCGATATTATTGACCGAACCGTCTTTATTGTATTTCCCAATGCGCGGTTTTAACAGAATGGTCGCCGCCAATGCGCCCATTGCACCAGTCAGATGGACAACGGTCGAACCGGCAAAATCCTGCTTGCCATGCTCGCTCAGCCAGCCCCCTCCCCAGATCCAGTGGGCAATAACCGGATAAACAAGCAAGCCGAATAAAATCGTGAAAATCACGTAAGCCGGAAATTTCGCACGTTCAGCGAACCCGCCAAGAGCAATCGTAATCGCAATGCCGGCAAACGCCGACTGGAAAACGAAAAAGACGGTTTTCGCAAGCCCGTCGCTATCCGCTAGCGACCCTGAATAAAAAAAGTCCGAAAGCCCGACAAAGAAATTGGCATTGCCGCCGAAAATGAATCCATATCCTGCCGCCCAAAACACCAGCATGGCAAGCCCAAATGTAAAAACCGTCTTCCCGGCGATATGCCCTGCGTTTTTCATCCGCGTCGAACCTGCCTCCAGCAGAATAAAACCGGCAATCATAAAAATAACTAAAATAGCAGAAAGCATCGTCCATAGACTATTCATCAAAAACATCTCATCCATTCCCCTTCACTCCTTTTATATGTTAGAAAACCTTACATAATATTCTAATTTATCAGATATCTTATGAATGTCAATACATTTATGTTAGGAAAAGTAACATGAATTAGATAAAAATATACAAAGAAAAGGTTTACAACAGCTGTAAATCAATGTTTTCAACTTTTTTCGCCCATTTGCTTTTTTCATTAGCGATACATAAATAAAAGTGCATTTGGATCTAGATTAACTCCATAAAAAAAAGACCTTATAAACAGCCGGTGCACCCCACGCCGTTTATAAGGTCTCTCTTCTTCCGATCATGTTCCGCAGAATGTCCGATAAGGCTCATCGGGCGGTTCTGGCAGTGTACTGTATTCTTCCTGTTCCGCGGAGTACGCATAAGGCTCCTCCAAAACAGCAAGTAATTTTTCCAAAACACTGTGGTCCCCTTCGATGGCGGAATCAAGGGCAGCCTCCACACGGTGATTGCGCGGGATGACGGCTGGGCTACTCTTTTTCATCAACGCCAAAGAGTCTTCCTTCGATTCCATTTGCCCTTCCAACCGTTCTTCCCAGCGGCGATGCCACAACGCCCCGTCTTCTTGACCATTCAGGCCTGTTTGCTCCCATTCGCCAAGAGCGAGTGCACGGAATGTATTCGTGTAGTCAGCCTGATCTTTTTCCATCAGTTTAAGGAGGTCTTGGATCAGACCTTCATCCCCATCCTTTTCCCCGAATATGCCGAGCTTTGCACGCATGCCGTCTAGCCATTTCGATTGGAACTGCTTCGCGAATTGGGCCAAGGCATCCTCCGCCAGCTTGACCGCTTCCTCCTGTTCCCCGGAAAGCAACGGCAACAGCGCCTCGGCGAAACGGGTGAGGTTCCAGAGGGCCATATATGGTTGGTTTCCATATGCATACCGTCCCTGCTGGTCGATCGAGCTGAACACGGTCGCCGGGTCATACACATCCATGAACGCACACGGGCCATAATCGATCGTTTCCCCGCTGATGGTCATATTGTCGGTGTTCATGACGCCATGGATAAAACCGACCAACTGCCACTTCGCAATCAAATCCGCCTGGCGCCCGATCACTCCCTGCAGAAAAGCCAGGTAGCGATTCTCTTCCTCTGCACACGCTGGATAATGTCTTTCAATCGCATAATCCGCCAATGCACGAAGCTCTTCAACCGTTCCGAACCGGGCGGCATATTCAAATGTCCCGACACGCAAATGGCTGTCCGCCACCCTCGTCAAGACCGCCCCCTCAAGATACGTTTCCCGCGCCACCGCTTCGCCGGTTGCCGCAACAGCCAAACTGCGGGTTGTCGGAATACCGAGGGCATACATCGCCTCACTGATGATGCATTCTCGCAACATCGGCCCTAGAGCCGCCCGTCCATCGCCGCCACGGGAGTATGGCGTCCGCCCCGCTCCCTTCAATACAATATCAAAGCGCTTGCCGCCGGGAGTAATCTGTTCACCGAGCAGGATAGCCCGTCCATCCCCGAGCATCGTAAAATGGCCGAACTGATGCCCGGCATAGGCTTGGGCAATCGGCTCCGCTCCTTCAGGCACCTCGTTTCCGGCAAACACGGCGGCACCTTCATCACTTTCAAGCCGAGCAGCATCCAAACCGAGCGAAACCGCCAACGGCTCATTGAAAATGATCAATTCTGGTTCCTTTACAGAATCCGGCTTTACATCGCTATAAAAAAAGTCCGGCAGCCGGACATAACTATTGTCGAAATTCCATCCTTTATTGTCCATAGAATCCCCTTTCTCTTTTCCTTCAGCCAAACATTCAGGATTGTTTTACCAGTATCCCTATTATAGACTGAAATTAAGTTTTATATGTTTGTTGAAGACTTGGAGGACGGAACAACCCATAGAGACCAAATGAAATCTATAGGTTCAACCGTATGGTATAGCCGACAAAGGATGAGGATGGAATCCCCCAAAACGGAAACATAACGTAAAAAAAGCTTTCGTTCACGAACAAGCTAAAAAGAATAGGTCAAAAGATTAAAAGGAGATACCTGGCGCGGGTATCTCCTTTGTTAGATTGAATATGTATTTATGCACAATAAGCAAATTTCACTAAATTGCGTTTATGCCTGCAACTCTCCGACAGCATGCTTATTGACCTTCTTGAAGAACAAAACGACAATCAGGCCGGTAAGCAGGATAGAGGCTACGAAAGAAATTCCCATAGGGAGGTTGAAGCCTATTTTGGCATTCAGAATATATGTGATAACCACTGAGGTCATGAAGGTTGCAGGGATGGTTGCAATCCAGTGAAACGACTTCTTCATGGCCAAGTATACGGCTCCGATCCAAAGAGCGATCGCTGAGGTTGTCTGGTTCGCCCATGAGAAGTATCTCCATAAAATATCAAAATCAACTTGTGTAAGGATAACCGAAACCACAAACAAAGGCAAAGCTACTAAGAAGCGGTTGCTTATTTTGCCTTGGCCGATCTTCAGATAATCTGCGATGATCATCCTTGCGCTTCTGAAAGCAGTATCCCCTGATGTGATTGGAAGAATGATGACACCCAAGATGGCCAAAGTTCCTCCGAATGCACCAAGTGCCATGATGGACACCTCTTTGACTACTTGAGCTGGTGCCATCGCAGCCAGCGCCGCCTGGTCATATACGCTCATGGCCGCTGCCGCCCAAATCATAGCGATGACAGCTTCTGCGATCATCATCCCATAAAAAACCTTGCGCCCATTTTGTTCATTATCCAATGAACGAGAAATGATAGGGGACTGTGTAGCATGGAATCCTGAAAGTGCCCCGCATGTGATTGTCAAGAACAGCATCGGGAATAGCGGAAGTTCGCTTGGATGCAAATTTTCCAATGTCAGTTCCGGAATTGGCGCCCCAGATAGGATCACCCATACCCCGATTCCCACTGAACTCAAGATGAGCAATGCACCGAATAACGGATACAACCTTCCGATGATCTGATTGATTGGCAAGATTGTCGATAAGATATAATAGATAAAAATGATTGCCAGTATGACGGCAAGAGGCATCCATCCATTCAATAGATCATGAAGCAGTCCCGCAGGAGACGTGACAAATACCGTACCTACCAATAATAAAAGCAAGACAGAAAAGCCATTCATGATATGGCTGACATGCTTACCTAAATATTTCCGGGCCAATTCAGGCAGATGCGCCCCATCGTTCCTAATCGAAATCATGCCTGTCAGATAGTCGTGCACCGCACCTGCAAAGATGGCTCCGAGCACAATCCACAGGAATGCGACCGGACCGAATAAAGCACCCGCAATCGGCCCGAAGATGGGACCGACACCCGCGATATTCAATAATTGAATAAGGGAATTTCTCCATGTCCCCATTTCCACATAATCCACTCCGTCCGCCTTGCTGCGGGCCGGGGTGGGCCTTTCACTTTTAACGCCGAACACTCTCTCCACCAGTTTTCCATAAATGAAATAACCGGCGATCAATAATACAATGGACGATAGAAATGTAATCAAATCGTCTTTTCCTCCTTCAGTTCCAATCTTGATGATGTAGTGTTGTACAATCTTCCACACAAACGTGTCTTAATACAACACAAGAAAAATTATAGTGTGTATTAATACAACTGTAAACAGGATTCTTTATTGTTTAACCATTAAGATAATTTTCTCAATTCAGGCATAACGATAGGAGGACGAGCTGGTTTAAACATTTCACTTTTCTTCATCTATCGTAAATTCGTAATCAACCAGACTTTCACCCTAGTGATTCCCCAAAACGGTCACAACAAAAAAGCCTGAACTCTTTTAGCTCAAGCTTACTAGCATGTTACAATTTAACAGCACTCTTTACCAACAATCCAGAGACTTTCGATATCATCTTCGCCACGTTGGTCAAAATACAATTTTGCAATCTCTTTGGTTCGGCTAAAATATAACAACTGAAACTTTTTGCCGCGTTTGCCCTGGACTGTATTTGTACGGTTATTTTCAAGAAATCCTTTTTTCATGACTTGAAAGGCTTCATTTCGTCTGGCTGCAGAATCATAGCTCAATGAAACATACAAAGCTTTTTGATACTGTTTCTTTTCTAATAGATAGTTGATGATTATATCAATTTCCTCGTCAGTAAGGAATACAATCTCTCGCACTTCTTCTTTTTGAAAACCTTTGATGGACTTCATAGCATTAATATCATAATCATATTCATCTTCATCTTCGGTACAAAACTCAAGCAAATTTCTGATTGAGCATTGAACACGGTTGACACGAGCTGGCGATGCTCCGTTATCTTGTAGCTCTAAAAAGAATCTTCGGAAATCACGTTTTTTCATTCTCAAAACGGATTTATTATCAGTCTCAGCATAGGCCCCACAATAGAACATTTTAATATCTGCCCTATATTGATAGATAGTCTTTACTGATCGACCTTTAGATTTTAGCTCCAAAATGTAGTCAGACAGAACTTCTTTGTTTTCTTTATGAACTTTTTCATAGATTGCTGCATTATAAATTAAGTTTCGTTTTTTAGACATTGATTTTCGACTCCTTATAAAAATTCGAGTCTATTTTGGCTCTACAAAGAGAGGAAAAAGCTCTTCTTTAGTTACTATGTTTTAACCAATTTTATAAATCAATTTCAGATTCATCTCTAAAAATTATCTGGATAAAATTTATGAAATTTTGAAAGTATAATTCTCTTATGGAAATTAATTAGATATTAGTAACATTTTAAAAATTTTTAAAGTCAACGAAATAACATTTTCTGCAAAGGCGCTTTGCCAAATACTAGTGATACAAAGGTCATGGATTAATTTTCACTATTTTAGAAATTTTTTTAATTTTTTAAAGGAAAGTATTTACTTTTATTGATTAATATTGAATAATTGTAAATGTATTAAAATTCAGAAAGAGGTAATAATAGTGAAAAAACAATTATTAGCAACAGCATGTTCATTAGCAGTATTAATGCCCGCAGGAATTACATCAATTGCCAAGGCTGACAGTCTAGATAACCAACTGTCACTAACTCAAAATAATAATGAAGTCAATCTTAGTTCATTAACACCAGATCAGTTGCAACAATATTCAGATTTTATTTCTGAAGGATTTAATGTTACAGTAGAAAAAGATGAACAGGGAAATATTTTTATATCTGGATACCAAGTCCAAACAACTACACCGAAGGCTCGCGCTGCGATTTATGAAAGTGCATATACTATTAAGCAAGCTCTTTATCATGGCTACAGACTTATTGGTACAACGCGTGGAGTTATAAATATTACATCTAATGGTTCAACTGTCACTATAGGCACTGATACGTTATATACTCAAAACACAATTGGAGCAACGAAAAGCCGAGCAACTGGAAACCCAGGTGTATTGAGATATAATTTTCAAATAATGGAAGCTAACGGCATGAATGGTAGTGGATATATTCCTATGCAAACTACCTATTCAATTTATAAAGATGGAAGTATAAAGTTTTATAATAATCTATCGCTTAAAAACTAAGTATATTTAAAGGAGGTGATACTATTATGCAAAGTGCTATTATATTAGTTCCATTAATCGGTGGGTTGATAGCAATTGGATGTTCTGTATGGTACTACGCTTCTTTAGGTAAAATCATTTCAAAAGAAGAGAAAAAAGCAGGAAGAGATTTGACAAACTCTATAAATCCATTCACTGGTTCTGTTAAGTAAAATATTAATGACTGCCATTATTATGAAATTAATGGCAGTCATTTTTACAACATGTACTGGGAGCGATGAAAGGGGACTCATTATTTTCTCGCACTCTTAAATTTTGACATTCCTATCCTTCCCTAAACCGCCCCGTATCCGCATAACAAATGAAACTGAGATCCACAGTTCAATTTTCACCCCATAGTCTTTGAACATGTATCAATTCCTGTTCGTTGAATTCCATTTTATAAATATCAGGTTTTGAAGTGCTATGCAAAAAATCCAAATCATACGTGTGATCGAAATATCCCATCATCAAAGTCATAACTGCCCCGTGAGTACCTATTGCTACTTTTTTACCTCTATAAGTATCTAATAATTTCTTTAAGACTTTTATCGCTCTTATTTGACAGTCAGCATTTGATTCTCCTCCCTCTAAAGAGAAATCTGGTTCATAAAATGACTTCTCCAAAAGGGGAATCAATTCCTCATCAGATACACGATTGTCACCAGAAGAAAAGATCCTCTCTTTTAAATCTTCAAACACCAAAACGTTTTGCCCTATTTGTTGAGCTAGCTTTTCAACAGTTAAAATGGAGCGTACATATGGACTCGAAACAACCACATCAATATCTTCATCTTTCAATATATCAGTTACCCTTTGAGCATCTAAATATCCTTTTTCGGTTAATCCTCTTGTTCTTTCATTTCCTTCTTTTGGCGAATCACCATGCCTCACCATATAAACAAATGTATTCATAACCATTTCCCCCCAATATGTTCTCTTATTTTACTTCTCTTTTACTACTGTAAAAAAGGTCAACATAAAAGGGCATTAATCCTTAGATCAATGTCCTGTTTGTTTTTTTAACTACCTTCTTTGGCGTTCAAGAATTCTATTGTTTTTTCAAAAAGACGAGGTTGAATTTCCGCATATGTAAGATTCCTCGGAAGCATTTCAAAAAAATTCACTTCATTGATTTCCGAGTCTGGCAACTGATCTAACTCTATAATAGTTGAAAAAAAGAGCCTTCCAAATCTCTTTCCAGAAGAATCATTTAAAGAATAGTCACATATAGGGACGATTTCTATCCTTACAGCACCAGTTTCTTCAAACAACTCTCTTTTCGCAGTTCTTATAATAGCTTCACCTAAATCTCTATGACCTCCGGGGGTTTCCCAAGTCGTTCGATCCTTCTGCCTCACATATACCCACTTATTCTGATAAATAGCACTAATGACAGCAAATCTAAGTTCTTCTTCATTTATTGTGCCTATTTTATAAAAATCAAGTTGCACAATACTTCACCCAATTTCCAGCAAATTTAAAAGACCTTATATTCCATGATAAGAATTCGCTCTATGCCTTATTAATAAAGCAAACAAATCCTTTCCAATCACAATAAACCGCAATCAAAATTCCTCCACCCAGAGGAACCCATTCGAACAATACCCCACCAATCATTCCAAGTTTTTAGATTGAATGATTCCTATAACTTAATAAACGATCAAAAGAATCGATTTCATCATATGGTTTTATTTCGGTATCATTCTTATTCATATGAGGATTGAACCATATGCCTTTTATATGCGCACGTTGACAACCACCAATATCTCTTTCTATGTCATCTCCAACGAATAATGCCGCTTCCGGTGGCACATTCATCTTATGTAAGGCTAATTCAAATATGCGTTTGTCAGGTTTACTAAACCCGACTTCTTCAGAAATAACGATTGTATCAAAACAATTATGTAAATCCGTTTTAATTATTTTAGCTTTTTGTCTCTGTGTGGAGCCGTTTGTTATGATCGCAACCTTCATCTGCGCCTTTATCGCATTGATGATCTTTACAGTATGTTGGTTTATGGAAAAGCACTGGGGAAAATGGAGATTCCAAAAATCTTGAATATCATTGCGAAGTAATCGATATGTTGGAGGAAATTCATCAAAAAATGACTCTAAGACTTTTGTTTTATCACTATTGCCATAATCTCTTTTATCATATCCTTTGAATGTTTGCAGCATTTCATTTTTTGTTAAATCATTAACATCTCTATAACACTTTTCTAAAATCATTAAAAATAGTTTATCTACAGCGTGATCCCTATTAAGTAAGGTATCATCTAAATCAAATAGCATTGCTTCATAACCTTGCAAATAACTTCACCGCCTTTCATTTTATTAAAATTTATATGTAAATCTAAACGATAAAATAATACTGCTTTAAGAGTAAAAACTTGGAACACAATTCCTCGAATTGCTGCCAATAAATTAAAGAAAATACTCTATATTAATCAAAATAGCTTCACTTAGCATGAGCAAAATAAGTGTAGTGATATATTGTTTGGAGTTCTTCAGATACTTCCACTCCATAATAGATTGAAAACCCATAGCAAATAACAAATAAAGAGCAAAATACCACTTAATTACATTCACATCCTTTGTAACAACAAATGGCAGTGCGCCTAGATAAAAAACTAAAATAATGACTCTCCCCCACCGGTCTACCTTCTTACCGGTGGTTTCTGATATCTTCCCTTTCTTTTTTATACCGAATAATGTAGTTATTATTCTTTCTAATACATACAAAAAGAGGATTAAACCAAGAATTAAAATCAACAACCTCACCTCCAATTCCAATATATTACATCTAGTATAGCATTCTTCAACTTTTCTTGTTGCTTAAGCTGCCCAGATCGATGCATAACAAAAGGCTACTCAGTAGCAGCCTTGATTTTCAGTTCTAGTTTCCGAAAATTTAAGTCTATTTCTTATCAAATTTTCCATTAAACGGCATAGGCAGATTAATTGGTTCATCAATAAAAATTGGCTACCTTATTTTATTTTGATTTCCTTTCATATAGAATATCGGGTAAATTTTCTTCATTTTCGTGTCCTCTAGCAATGATCGTAAACCCATTCTTTTCATAAAATCGTTGTGCGCGTTTATTTACTTCAAATGTATATAAAGTTAATCTTCCACTTGATTGTTCTTTCACCTGATCAAGTAAAGTGCGGCCCATACCCATTCCTTGATAATCAATATGAATATAAAGTTGGCTGATCTCCCTTTCATTATAAGCAATCATTCCAACTACCTTGTCATTGATTAACGTTAAATCTACTTGATACTGTTTAGATAATATATCATTCAAAAAATTGACGTGATTTTCAAAGCTATGATTTTCTTTCAGGCCAATAGCCCGTTCCTTGCTATTCCGCCACATGTCCACTGTCTGTTCAGCGTAGAAAGGATGATACTGAATAATTATAAACTTAGGTTGATTCACTACAAATACCTCCAGTTTTCTAAAAAAGGAACTGCGATTATAGTTCCTTAACGGCCAGATGATTGCTTAATGAATAAGCTCTTTCTCTCCCCAGAAAAAAGGTTGCACCTAATTAATTGGTGCAACTCTTTTATTTGCTATCTTTAAAATCAAACTATGGAATGAATCTCTCTAACTCAACTTAGCAAATGCTACTAAGGAACCCTGATCGCAAGATTGGAATCCATTCTTTTCGTAAAAATGCCTTACATCAGGCGCTTCTTCAGTTAATAGGACTTTTTGCCGGACATTTTTATACTTTTTCAGGGCTTGTTGCATCAGCTGAGTAGCAATCCCTTTGTTTTGATAAGCATGTAACACAAGTATATCTTGAATATAGATAATCGTTATTCCATCACCAACAATACGAATGAGCCCAACTAATTCTTCCCCATTCCAAGCGGATATAACGTCTAGTGACTGTTCTAAAGCTTGTTGAAGAACTATTACATCTTGTGTATAGGCATGCCATTGTACGTCATTATATAATCGTTCTAATTGTTCTCTGTTTACATTTTTACTAGTATTGAAATGGATTGCCATTCCTTTTTCCTCCTCAAAATATATTATTTTGAAGAGTTAATTCGCAATTTATCCACTGTCTTATGCCTCCTTTCCATTATTTCCGTCCGTTGTTTACATGAATAGTTCGACATTATTCATCTTTATCCTCTTTACCTGTCCGTTAAAATTGTGTAACTACAAAAAAGCCATGGTTGTTACATAACCACAGCTTACTACTTCAACGATTACAGATCATCAGTACATTTCCATCCGGGTCTTTAAAATTAAAATAGGCGAAATCTTCAATACGCTCTATTTCCCGAACAATCGTAATGCCTTTGTTTCTAACAAATTCATACGCCTCATCGATCTCCTTGGCGAAGAAATTGAATAATACATGATCTGAGGGGCTTAGTTGAAAACCCGGATCAAACGTATGATCGTCCAAAGTAAGCCCAGTCTCAGAAGTGACGGGGATGTTATATACGGGTGATCTAACATTCTCTTTATTAAATGAGATTCCAAGTAAATCACTGTACCACTCTACAGATTTTTCTAGGTTACTGACATGGATAAACACATTGTTTACCTTACAGGCGATAGGAGAGGAGATCGATTTCACAGACAGTCCACCTTTTCACTATTTTCATTGTTACAAATTCGATGATAAAGCGGGAATTCCTTTGATGTTTTGGAAAAATAATTGCTGTAGTCGATAGATTATATGAAACACTCACAGATAAAAAGGTGCCTCATTAAATGCGCCACCCTTGATCGGTCAATTTTTATGATAGATAAATCATTTTCGATGACCGAATTTACCATTTCTATTCTTCAACGGTATTAATAGGACGGTTATTAATGATTTCTATACAAAGACCCTTGAAGAAGGACTTCTTCCCTCAACTCTAGAATAGTAAGAATCAGTGAAAAAAGAAAGAAATGCGAAGAATCAGAAACACCTCCTAACTTTGACACTTTTTATGGTTTGAAGACTGGAACAAAAGGATGTGTACATATTGCCTCATGACTTAATAAATAATAGGAAAGCAAAAGTAAGTGCTGACTGTAAAAATTGTTTTGGGCTATGTTGTGTCGCTTTATCCTTTGCCGCCTCTGCCGATTTTGCTTTTGACAAAGGAGAAGGAACTCCTTGCAGGAACTTGCAGACAGACTATCGTTGCGGTATTCATAAAAACCTGAGACTGAATGGCTTTCGGGGATGCACGGTATATGAGTACTTTGGCGCAGGCCAAAAGGTTTACCAAGGGACATACGGAGGAATTGATTGGCGTAATAATGCAGCGATAGCGCAGGAGATGTTTGCTGTGTTCCCAATTATGCAGCATCTTCACGAAATGCTTTATTACTTATATGAGGCCCTGAGTATAGAAGCCGCTCAACCAATCTATAAGGATTTAGAGCAAGCAGCGCAAGAAACCGAGCATCTCACTTATTTAAGCCCGGAAGCCATCTTATCCTTATATATACCAAGCCATCGGGACAAGGTGAATGATCTGTTGAAGAAAACCAGTGAACTGGTCCGCTCCAAAGCAAAGAATAGCCATCATAGAAGTGCGAGGAAAAGAAAAATGACTAAAGGCCGTGACATGATCGGCGCAAACTTGAGAGGCGCAAACCTCAGAGGGGCCGATTTAAGAGGAGCTCTACTGATTGCTTCCGACCTTCGAAAAGCTGACTTAAGAGAAGCAGACCTGATTGGCGCTGACTTGAGAGACGCTGATCTAAGAGGTGCTAATCTATTGGGAAGTATCTTTCTTACTCAAGTACAAGTCAACTCGGCAAAAGGAAATCGTCATACTAAACTGCCGCCTTCACTTCGTATTCCTGAACATTGGCTGATAAGTGAGATCATTTAAGATAAGAACGCGGATAATGAAAAAGGGTGGCTTTCTGTCCAATGTAGACAGGCAGCCACTCTTTTATCTAATTTTGAAGCAAGATATATCCTTCTTTGGGTACGACGCCAAAAGCTTCAGCTAAATCCTTCAACTGCCCATCCGTGATGGATTGCTTTATGCTCCCTTGAGCACAGACTGCTGTAATGTTTCATAGACGCTATACCCTGCAGCCCATCCACCAAAAGCTACATATTCCAGTACCTTTATTCATACCTCCCCAACAGCGATCCAAGGGAAAAAGCCGTCCAAAAACCGCTCTGTCGCAGGCATGAAATAAGAGCCAAAATGATAATCGGGATCCAGGGTGGTAATAATCCATGTCCCATTTGTACTCACTTTGTCGACATAGAGGACGGCACCCCCATCTTCCGTGGTAATCAGTTTGTCCGCTTGCTCCGGCGGCCAAAATACGCCGTGCTGGTGCCAGGTTGCATCCTCCAGACTGATGTACTGGAATAATGGATAGCTAGGATTGGCAAGGAAGAGCCCGCTTTGCGCATTTTCCTCAAGCCACCACCAAAAATTCGTTGGGCGCTCCTCCCAATTTTGGTTTGGAAGCCACTCCCAGGGCTGTGGCCCGAATGCTACAACAATCCCACCTTCTTCAGCGAATGCATCGATTTTTCCCTTTGCCTGCAGGAGCAAACGGTTATTTAATTGTGAGGGAACGATCAAGACATCAAAGCGGTCTAAATCCGCTTCTTGAAAATCAGGCAAATAAAGGAGTGCTTCAATATACTGTGCATACTTCGCCTCATGGAAGGTGCGATAATGGGCCGCATTTCCGCTATAGATAACAGCTATTTTTCTCATTGGGCCTTTTCCCCTTTCAGCTGGTTGAATTCAGAAACGGCCCACTGCCATATTTGCGGCCCGATTCGATCGGTCGTCTTATTCTGCCCATTATATTGGAACAGATTGCGGCCTGCATGCACCAAAATGGTTCCTTTTGTGCTGTTGCGGTCAATATATGTAATGGGTTTGCCGTCTTCAAAGGCCAGGAGCACTTGTGCCCCTTTAGGAGCCGGGTGATAGCCGCGGGCAAAAAAACCGGCAACTCCTTTGTTGTAGACCATGTCCTTTATTTCCACTCCGGCAAAGATGCTATTAGGCGCTGTCACTCTTACATAGTAGTCCCTATGCGAATGAATTCTCTTCGGCATGAAGGGACCGCATCCCGGAAGCCATTGGCGGAACAAGTGACCGCAAAAAATGACGATATTCCCTGCATCCAAAAAGGATTCGATTTTCTGTTTATTCTTATACAAATATTCTTGATCGATGAAATCTGTCAAGAGCAGAACATCGTACTCCTGCAAGTCCATATCGGACAGCTCATACTGATCAACCAGCGTTCTGTCTATATAATTATCTCCTGCCATTTGTTGCCCTTGGCCAAAGGCATGGCCGGGGCTAAGTTCTAACATTCTCGGTGTCTCACTCATACTTCCATTCCCTCCGTTTTCTCTCTTACTTGCATTAAGCTTGCTTCACAACTAACTTCCAGCGCCGTTCGAAGTAAGCGCAGGCCTCCATTAACTGTTTCGTATACATATGCTTAGGGTTATAAAGAACATCCTTTGTCAGGCGATCCTCCACAATTCTTCCTTTTTCCAAAACCAGCAACCGATCGGCAAACTGTTCCGTCGCCGTAATACGATGTGTAATGTACAAAATGGATAGCTGCATATCGCGCTGGAAATCCCGCAATAGGCCAATCATAATCGACTCTGACTCAGGGTCCAACGCAGAAGTGATTTCATCGGCTATGAGCAAACGCGGCTTGCATGCTAACGCCCGGATAATGGCAGCCCGTTGTTTTTGCCCTCCGGAACATTCTTGAGGTTTTCTACTTAACAATTCCTTTGGCAATCCAGCTTGTTCCATCAGCATATGGATCCGCCCCATCGCTTCTTTCTTAGGGGTTTTGCTGAGCAACAATGGTTCCAATAAGCTTTCCTGCATCGTCAAGTAAGGGTTGAAAGAACGTTCAGGATTTTGATAGATATATTGACAGTTGCACCCTTCTTCCCAGATGACCTCCCCTTCTGTCAGTTGTTGCAGGCCGATGATGAGCTCTGCGATGGTTGACTTTCCTGACCCGGACTCGCCGATTAGGCCGACAATCTCATTGCTTTCAATTGAAAAATCGATCTGGTCCAACACTTGATGGGTTCCAAACTGTTTCGAAACATTCCGTAATTCAAGCATAAGCTGCAACTTCCTCCTTCAACTGATGATCGTCAATTCGCAGCGTTCGGTCGGAAATGGCATAGGCAATATCCAAATCATGCGTGATAAAAATCAGGCTGACTCGAGACATGCGCACTTTTTCCTCCAATAACTGCACGATTTCTTTTTTCAAGATAGGATCTAATGTGCTCGTGCATTCATCTGCAATCACAACATCCGGTTCGGTCAAGAAAGCAAGGGCAATCATCGCCCGGCTCAGCATGCCTCCGGAGCATTCAAACGGATACTTCTCCAATACATGTCCCGGCAACGATACTTGTTCAACCGCTTGCCTTGCCTGTTCTTCAGTGACGCCCAATTCCGTGAATTGCTCCTTCAGCGTCAATAAAGGGTTGAAGGCTGCACGTGCGTCTTGGTAGATGAACGAACATGTCTGCCAATAATGCTTTTTGCTAAAATCCCTTTTCCGGACCGATGCACCGTTATAAAAAACATCGCCAGTCCATTGATACGCCGGCAATAGACCATACATGGCCCGTGCCAGTGTGGTTTTCCCGGAACCCGAAGGACCGATGATGCTGACAATTTCACCAGGTTGCACATGAAAAGTAACGTTTTTCACCACTTCCTGCTGGCCAAATGTGACGGTGACATCCTCGCAACATACCCCATCCGACGGTTCGCTTTCGTGCTTCACCACTTTTATTCGTTTGGCTGTTTTTCGCTTAAGCGGTCTTTCCTCCATTAAGAATGCTAAACTAACGGTCGTAATGATCAGCATGAGTACTGGAGGGAGAACAATCCATGCCCAAGCATTGCTTAAGTAGATGGATGGCTCTGAAAAGGCGGCGTTCAACATGCTTCCCCAAGACACAAAGTTCGGATCGCCAAGCCCTAAAAAGGCTAGACCCGACTCGGTCAAAATAGCATTACGAAACGAAAGGATGAACTTGGCCTTCATCAAGGGTTTGATATGTGGCAGAAGATGCTTCCGCAAGACATAAAAAGGGCTTCCGCCAAACATCGAAGCTGCTTTCACAAATTCGCGTTCCTTTAAGGAAAGTACGGAGGAACGGATCAGCCTCATATAACCGGGCCAAGACAACAGGCTCAGCACAACGACCAGCTGAATCATACCGCCGCCCGTAAAGGAAATGAATAATAGAATCAACAGCAAGCTAGGCAGAACGAGCAACACATTGGCACCCCCGTTAATCAGGCGATCCAGCCAAGGGATATAACCTGCCAACAATCCCAACACGGCGCTCAATGCCGTACTGAAAAAAGCAACCAGCAAACCAATCCATAAACTGGTGCGTGTTCCCGCCAATAACTGAGACCAAACATCTTGCCCAAGCTTATTCGTCCCCAGCCAATATTCAGCGGAAGGCGGAAGATAAGAGCCGCTTTCGAAGGCATGCGGATCATGCATCGATAGGATGGGAGACAGCAACGCCATCCCGACAATCACCGATAGTGCCACTAACGGCCATCTATACATGCTTTTCATTGATGTTTCCCCCTTTTATGCGCGGATCCAGCTTCGGGTATACATAATCGGCCAGCATATTGACGAATAGGATGATACTCGAAAATATGAAAAATAAGCCGTGCATTAATGGATAATCACGCGATAGAATCGCTTCCTGCAAGAGTTTGCCGATACCGGGATAAGAGAACAGCGTCTCTATGAAAATGGCACCCGTGAACAGCAGGCCAATACGGATCATCAACAAGGTAAAAACGGACAACAAGGCATTTTTAGCCGTATGCCGGTACAGCAAGCGTCTTCGGTTGAGCCCTTTCATTTTGGCAAATTCCATGTACGGGGACGCCAAAACCCGAATCGATTCATTCCGCACCAGCAAATAGACACTCGATATGTTCACGATTGTCAGAGCCAGCACCGGCAAAAAGCCATGCCAAACTTGATCTTTCAGCCCCGCCAATACGCCGGCATCCGCCATGAACGGCGTGGATGCGCCGCTTAACGGGAAGATAGCGGCATTAACGGCAAATACAAGCAATAAAACAATGCCCAACAGAAATTCCGGTATCGAACCAATCGCCAGCATCGCCGTCATCAAATAACGATCTCCACGCTTTCCATGAAACCAAGCCGACACCAACCCGATGGTGATGCCGATGATAAATGAAAGCAGCACCGCCAATCCAACAATCGAAATCGTGTAGGAGAAGTGCTCAAGAATCAGATCGGCAACATCCGTCTTATGTGAAAACGATGTGCCGAAATCGAATGTCACAATCCCTTTCACATAATGCACGAACTGCTCCCATAAAGATTGATCAAGCCCATAATAGGCGATCATGGATTCTTTTTGCGCTTCCGTCAGCATCGGTCCGCTATCCTGGCCTTCAATGAATTGGATAGGCCCCCCCGGCATGAGCCGAGGGAGAAAGAAATTCAGCAGCAGTAGGATGACAAAGACAGTGCCGTACAAAGAAAATAGTCGTTTCATCAGTCTATAAACGCCGCCTTGTTATCCCATAAAGGAATACCGTCGGAAATGCCGCCATACGTATTGAACCAGCCATCAAAGTCAGACGCTTTATAAATGAAATAGAATGGACGATGGTAAAGGACCAATGTCGGCAATTCTTCCGCTAAAATATCCTGCATTTGGCCGATTGTCTCTTTACGGTCTGCCTCGTCTGTCTGTGTCAGCTGCAAGTCAGCCAATTTTTTGAATTCCTTATTGTTAAATACACTTTTTCCGGCATAGGCATTGCTGGCTTGTCCGGAAAACCATAGGCGCAAGAAGTCAGGGTCGCCGCTTAAGCCAATATGCCCCGTAATCGCCATATCGTATTTGCCTTCAGACATGGCCGTCGAGAAGGCTGCCGCATCAACTGTCTGTATCGTAAGGTCAATGCCTACTTTCGCAAGCATCACTTTCATTAGCTCAGCTTCCTGGGACGTGGAGGAAACCAGTACACGCAGCTTCAATCCATCGCGGATCCCTTTTTTATTTTTGCTGTAGCCAAGCTCATCCAGCAGCGCGTTCGCTTTCTCTTTTGAGTAATCGTACTGTTTGACATCTTTGTTGTACCATGGCGAATCCAACGGAACTACCCCTGCATTCCCTACCATCGGTTGATCGGACCCCGTTAGTTTCTCTGACATTTGGGCACGGTTTAAAGCATAAGCGATGGCTTGGCGAAGTCGTTTATCATTCAATTGGGGATGGTCCAAGTTGAACAGAACACGGACAGCACTCCCCGTAGGATCCGCTTTTATCACGTCAAAGCCTTGCCGCTTCATTTGTTCCACTTCTTTATAGTTGAACGTCATGCCAGCAGAGATTTCATTGTTTTGTAAGGAGAGAATATTATTTTCAACGGCCAAGTAATGCACTTCGTCCACATTCACTTTGCCCTTGAAGTATTTGTCGTTTTTTACAAATCGATAATTGCCGGCTGCTTTGTCATAATCCTTCAAGACAAATGGACCTGAACCGACCAAGGCCTTATCTTCTTGATAGTCAACCGGGTTCTTCACGTCTTCCCAAATATGCTTCGGTATAATTGGCAAGATTCCCGCAATTTCTGTTATGAATGGTGAAAATGGTTCATTCAAGTGAATCTTCACTTCTGTGTCACTTACTTTTTCGGCAGATTTGATTTTTGTCATGTCAGCATTCCAAGGAAAAACATGCTTCTTGAAATACGTATATGAAAAGACAACATCGTCCGCTGTCAGCGGTTTGCCATCATGGAATTTCACATCATCTTCCAATTTAAATGTGTATGTAAGCTGATCATCCGAAACCGTCCAATCGGTAGCCAACCAAGGAATCACACCTTTTTCATCCTTCCAGGTCAATGTATCGAACAGGAATGAATTTCGTAAATAACCTCCTGGCCCGCTCGTTGTAAATGTGAACGGTGAAATAAAACCGCTGTCCTGCCAAGCAATCTTAACAATCTTCTTCCCGTCTTTAGAAACGCTGGTCTCTTTCGTTGATCCGCTGCCGTTGGAACAACCAGCCAGTACTATTGCAAAAAGCAAGCATAAAATCCCTAGTAATTTCTTCATCCTGTCTTCCCTCTCTCGCCTATTGTTCTTGATAGTTCAAATATAACCATATTGAGAATGATTATCAATGTCATTTGTGGAGTAGTCAATAATGCCATTCTTCTAAAGATAGGACAAAAAAACTATTTGATTCCTGCCGGCAGCCAAACTTATTTTGGGCATAAAACCCATCATTATTTTGCTATTTTTAACAAAAATGTTTATAAAAAGGAGAAAAATTAATGATTATTGATAAATTACTGTCTACTATTGCCAGAATGCTAGCACAGTCTTTAAACGAAAAGTCAAATCAAATTTTTGAAGCTAGAAAAGATAAATCCAGCAAAAGAATAAAAAATGAGCAAAACGGACTACAAAGAAAAATATATAAATGCCTTTATTTAATCGATAAATAAAAAAGTCCATTTCCATTATCAAGAAATAGACTTTTAGCTAAGTTATCGAGTTTTAACCATGATAGAATCCCGCTTTTTCAATTAAAAGAGATCCTATTTGTCCCCATCTCTTCGCTCAATCTCCTATTCTTGCATCAATAAACAAAATACATCAACACCGACGTCACGATACCAACCCATACACATAGGATGAAGCAGTAGCCCATGATATGGCGGATATGCAACCCGACTATGCCGAGCAAAGGGATTGCCCAAAAAGGCTGGATGAGGTTCGTCCAGGCATCCCCCCAGCCCACCGACATGGCAATGAGTGCGGGATCTACGCCAAGTTCCATGCCTGCCGGTATTTGGAGCGGCCCCTGCAAGGCCCATTGCCCTCCCCCGGATGGCGCCAGTATATTGACCAAGCCCGAAGCCCAATAAGTGAAAATCACAAAGTTTTCTTTAGATGACATCGACTCCATGGCTTGAATGATATGCTCCGCCAGCCCGGAACTCCCCAACACCGCGATGATTCCGGCGTAGAACGGAAATTGGAGGATAATCGGGGAAATGGATTGGGCCGCTTCTTTAAATGCTTCCCCATACGCCCTCAGCGATCCATGCAAAACCAGCCCCAGCGAAAGAAAGCACATATTGATGATATTCAGATTCAAATCCATGCTGTCGATGAATTGCATGGCTGTATATACCAAGCCGATTGCACCGGCAAGAATGCCTAGTACAGGGGTCTTTTCCAAGAATCCCGCCGCCGTTTCCTTTTCCGTTGCCTGACCTGAACCTGAGTCTTTTTCCTTCTTGCCGGGATGATAAGTGATGATATCTTTTTTAGGGGCCATCAATAGGATGACAATCGGCATCGTGAGCAACAAGGCCAGGAATATGATGAGGGTTCCGGGATGGAAAATCGTTTCCGAAGTAGGCACCACACCCATCACTTTTTCCAGGAAATGCCCTTTTGTCGCGATGGTCAGCCCGATCGAGCTGGACAAACCGGCGGAATATAACGCTGTCGGGGCATAGGCACACGCCACAAGCAACGGGAAATGGGCATCGCGGTTCCGTTTACCGACCTCCCGGGCAACAATCGCCCCGACGACCACAGCTAATCCCCAGTTGATATAATAGGCTGCGGCACTGATCAGGAACGTGAAGATATAGGCTTTTTTAGCCGTATCCGCCTTTGCCGACAAGGCCTCCAATCCACGTTTGATGAACGGCACGGAAGCAAGCGCCATCCCTGTCATCAGCAATAAAACCATTTGCATCGTGAACGTCAAATACGTCCAAAAGCCATCCCCATACGATTGAATCAAGTCTAACGGATCTTTCGGACTGCTGAAAAAACCTAGAATAAAAACCAATAATGTCAACAACACAGCAATCACAAAAGCATCCGGCAGATAGCGGCCAATCCACTTGGCCAGCCCGTTCGACCACTCATTGAACATTGTGCTCCCTCCTTTATGTTTTCTAATGAAGACATATGAGACAACCTGAGTTTTTATGACGGGCCTAATTAGAAGCAATCACCCTAGTAGCCGTTTACAAATCTTGCGCATTCATATGAAAATTCAGAAGCACAAAAGAATGTTTCACACGCCCCCGCTCTGCATTTCTGCAGTTCCCAATCTATAACAGTCCAACTTTTGCAATCTTTCTCAAACAGCAATTGGACTTCTAATATCTGATATCCTTGCTATAATAAACATATAGATACAGGAAATGGTTGAAATAAGTCCGATTGGTTGCACAATCATAATTTCTTGTATCAAGGAGGAAGCTTCCTATGAGTCTTAGCCAGCGTGGCATTGCAATCTTACAAAAAGTAATCCAAGGATATTCCTATGTATCTCATTCTGAATTGATGGAACAGTTGTCCATATCCAAACGGACACTGTACTACGATGTTGAAAAGATCAATGATTGGCTTCAGGAAAACAAATTAGAACCATTAACCCATAAGCGGAATATCGGATATACCGTAAGCGAACCAGGAAAACAAGCAATCCGGCAAAAGCTTGCTTCATTGTCAGTAGCAGAGGACTATGTGTATTCTCCAAGAGAAAGAATCGCCATTATTGCAATCGTGGTTTTGACAAGAGAAAGCATTGTCACCTTGCAGACCTTGCTCGACAAATTACATGTCAGCCGCAGCACAATGCTTGCCGACATTAAACAGGCAAAGGCCGAATTGAAGGCTTTCCATCTCCACTTACAGTACAGTCATGAGACAGGATATTTCCTTAAGGGATCAGAACAAAACAAGCGTACTGTGCTCCTTACGTATCTATCTCAAATATCCGAATTATTGGATTGGCGAGACCTAATAGGGATTCCAGGCTCTTATAAATCAAGTGACATGGGAGGCGTTGTCTCTTCCAGCGGACATACATTATCCGGAGTGCTTCAAGACCTCGAGGATTATATGGGCGTACATTACACGGAAGATTTCATCCACTCCTTAAATATTCATATAACGATGCTGATCAAGCGGTTTAACAGAGGTAAATTCATTTCCATCGATCCAGTGGAGAAAGAGGTATTGCGATCGACTAAGGAATTTGATGCCGCTACGAAAATAGCAGAAAGAATTGAAACCGCTTACCGATTGAATGTGCCAGAAGATGAAGTTTTCTATTTGACTACCTTTTTCTTAAGTGCAAAAAGAAGCAACACCCTACCCAATACAGAAGATGCGCAGACCGCTTCTACACTGAAGCAGATCATTTCTTATATGGTAGACGACTTCCAAAAGTTCGCGTGTGTCTTTTTCACGAACCGGCATGAATTGGAGCAAAATCTGCTTCTCCATTTGAAACCCGCCTATTTTCGTATCAAATACGGCATCGATTGGAGTAACCCATTGTCGGAAACAGTGAAGAGCACCTATAAGGATTTGTTCATATTGACACAAAAGGTTGTCCATCATTTTGAATATTTTCTCGGCCAGCCAGTCTCAGATGATGAAATCGCCTATATCGCCATCCATTTCGGCGGATGGCTGGATAAAGAAGGCATACGGGTGGAACGGCGGAAGAAAGCGGTTATCGTTTGTGCAAGCGGCATCGGGACATCGAGAATTCTGCAGAAACAGTTAGAAGACTTGCTGCCTTCCGTGGACGTTACAGAACTGTACTCGGTCCGGGAATACGAGAAAAAGAGGCTCAACAATATCGACTATATTTTCTCTACTGTGCCTCTGCTTGAACGTACAGTTCCCGTCTATGTCGTGAGTCCCATCTTAAAAGCGTCAGAGAAAGCACGACTGCTGAAACTAGTTGAAACAGACGGAAATGCCCGTGAGCCTCAGGAAATAGACCGTCTAATCGCCATCATTAAAAAACACAGTACAATCGAGGACGAACAAGCATTATATCAAGACCTGCTAGCATATCAGGCAAGAATGAAAGAACCGGTAAGGGAGGCTTATTACAAACCCATGCTACATGAATTATTGACCACAGACACTATACAAATTTCAGAAGAAACAGCCAATTGGCAAGAGGCATTGCAACTGGCTTCCAAGCCCTTACTTGAAACGGGAGCAATCCGCCAGTCTTATGTAGATGCGATGATAGACAGCGTGAACCAGCTTGGACCTTATATTGTCATCGCACCAGGCATCGCTTTGCCGCACGCACGCCCTGAGGCAGGCGTCAACAAAGTGGGAATGAGCTTTCTTAAATTGAAGAAACCATGCCCATTCTCAGAAAAACCAGAACATCAAGTCAATCTCCTATTTGTTCTGGCAGCGGTAGATAACGAAGCCCATCTGAAAGCATTGTCTCAATTATCCACCCTGCTTTCAGACTCACATAATCTCAATCTTTTATCACAAGCAGAAACAGTTAATGAAGTACTCAATGTCATTAATAATCATTCAAAATCTGAGGAGGAATAAAAAATGAAAAAAGTACTTGTAGTATGCGGGAATGGTTTAGGAAGCAGCTTTATCGTAGAAATGAACGTGAAAAATATCCTGAAGGACATGGGGGCAGAAGCGGAAGTTTCCCACACTGATTTGACAACAGCCAAGTCTGAGCCTGCCGACTTATACATCGGATCCAAAGACTTAGTCGGCAATCTAGAAGATGGAACAAAAACAGTTGAAGGTCTAACGAACATTCTAGACCAAAATGAATTGCGCAGTGTACTTGAAAAACACTTCCAATAAAGCTGAAAAATGATTGCGGGCGATCTGGCGAAGAGATTTTCTTCCCGGAGTCCCCTGCCTTCCATTTTAAATCGTGACTCTTTACAACAAAGAACAAGTAACAGGGGGGAAACAACATGTTCGATTTTATCATGAAAGATATATTAGGCACGCCAGCCATACTGGTTGGATTATTCGCCATGCTCGGCCTGATTCTTCAGAAGAAAGAAATACAGGACGTCGTATCAGGAACTTTGAAGACCATCATGGGCTTTTTGATTCTAAATGGCGGCGCTTCCATATTGATTGCTTCACTCGATATATTCGGGCAGATGTTCGAGAAAGCCTTCAAAATAGAAGGAATCATACCGAACAACGAAGCAATCGTAGCCATAGCCCAACAGGCACTTGGAAAAGAAACAGCAATGATCATGCTGTTCGGTATGGTGATGAATATTGTCATCGCTAAGTTCACGCCATTCAAGTACATTTTCTTAACCGGCCATCATACCTTATTTATGGCTTGCCTCATTTCAGCGGTATTCGCTACAGGCGGTGTAACAGGCCTTCCGCTTATCATCATCGGATCCATTATTTTAGGATTACTGATGGTATTCATGCCTGCAATGCTACAGCCATTCGTACGTCAGATCACCGGGAACGACTCAATCGCAGTCGGTCACTTCGGATCATTCGGTTACCTTGTTTCAGCAACACTCGGTAAATTCCTTGGTGATAAATCAAAATCCACGGAAGACATCAAAGTGCCTAAATCAATCGGCTTCCTGCGCGATACATCCGTCGCCATGTCATTGACGATGGCCGTCCTGTTCCTGGTTATTGCTCCTATCGCAGGTAAAGAATTTGTTGAAACAAATTTGAGCGACGGACAAAACTTCCTTGTGTTCTCCTTATTGCAAGCTATCACATTCGCCGCTGGAGTTTATGTAGTCCTTGCCGGTGTACGGATGCTGATTGCAGAAATCGTTCCTGCCTTCAAAGGGATTGCCGACAAAGTTGTCAAAGACGCCAAACCAGCTCTTGACTGTCCAGCTGTCTTTCCTTTCGCGCCTAATGGCGTAATTATTGGATTCCTATTCAGCTTCCTGGCTGGTCTTCTATCCATGATCATCCTGCCATTAGTCGGATTGAAAGTCATTGTGCCTGGACTGATCCCTCACTTCTTCACCGGAGCTGCAGCTGGTGTATTCGGTAACGCAACAGGCGGACGGCGCGGCGCCATGATCGGTGCATTCGCAAACGGCTTGCTTATTTCCTTCCTGCCGGCTATGCTTCTGCCTTTACTTGGCTCACTCGGTTTCAAAGGAACAACGTTCGGAGATTCCGACTTCGGTGTAATCGGTATTCTACTAAGTAATTTGATTAAATTGTTTAGTTGATAAGATATAATATGATATAAAAAGCTAGTGAAAATAGAATGCTAAGAAACCTAATTTGGGAAAACAGGTTTCTTAGTTTCTTTTTTTGCAGCCACCTTCCAGTCTTTATCCAATGTGCTAGCGAACTCATATAATACGATAAAATCTGGGTTTGTTTAGATGGTTTGCAGAAAGGCAAGGACGTGAAGGTGAGATACGAAAGATTTCTTTTTCCCTAATTCGAGGCCAAATCATTCATTTAAGTCTGATCATTTACCACCCGTAAGTATTACAAGCAGTTCCGCCGACCTTTTCTTGTCCAGTTGAATATATTCTCTCCCGCCTCTTACAAGTTCCACTTGAGCTTCGTTTGGGCTAATCCAAAGTTTATGTACTACCGCTTTTGCTACTATACCATGATGAACGATAAACTGATAATCAGCAGGCCGTGCCATATCAACTTTCGTATGTTTCCATTCGCTATCGTGTAATATGTCTTTCACTTTTTGAACTTTTCCCTTATCTGTGGCCTCTTTGAAATCTTCGTATTCATCGCCCCTACGCTTTTAAACATCTATATATTGCTCTTTGTTTTCTACTGAGTATGAGCAGCCTGCCATCAGAACAAGCGAAACACCAATAAAAGCAATAAAATATAGTACTCGTTTCAAGATGTCCCTCCTTTTATAATTAGGTTTTTGGAATGTCTTAATTTTAAAATAAATTCTGCCCGTACATGTTTAAAACATCAAACAAAGAACAATCAACCGACAGATCCCTCCTCCTGCACACAAGAATTCAATCGAGCCCTTCCTGCCCAGACTGTTTGGCACATAATTTGCAGAATATTCTTACATCAGCATTTCAGTAATTCATCAGAACGAAAAAAATGCTGCTAAAGTGTTGCCATAACATTTAAAGGGGGAAATGCATGATGTTACAAAAGAAACCTTGGTCTCTTATTGTCGTATTGATGGCTCTTATGGTTACCATGGCTGCTTGCAGTAGCTACAGCAGCAACGGAAATGGAAAAAACGGAAAAGAGACTGGCGGAAGCAAAAAAGAACAAGTCCTTAATTTAACGGCAAACGATATTGCAACATTGAATTCACTGGGAAGCTATGAAGCCGGTTCCACTGTAGTAATGAGCAATATCTTTGAAGGTCTTTACAGACTTGACGAAGAAAGCAAACCTGTCGAAGGGATTGCCGAATCCCATGATGTGTCGGATGATCAAAAAAAATACACATTCCATCTTCGCAAGAATGCAAAGTGGAGCAATGGGACACCAGTAACTGCCCATGATTTTGAATATGCCTGGAAAAAGGCAGTTGGCGCCGAAACGTTAAGCCCATTTTCATTTTTAATGGCCCAGATCAAAAATGCCTCTGCCATCCAGACTCCGAGTGATCCACTTTACAACAAGCCGGACAAGTTAGGGGTAAAAGCAACCGATGATTACACGCTGGAAGTAGAGCTTGACAATCCGACACCTTACTTCTTGAGCCTGGTTACCATACCGGTGTATTATCCGCAAAACAAGGAGTTTGTCGAAGCACAGGGCGACCAGTATGCATTAGGCACTGATAAAATAATTTACAACGGTCCTTTCATTTTGAATAACTGGAAGCAGGGTACAAGCTGGACCTATAAGAAAAACCCTGATTATTGGGATGCGAAAAACGTAAAATTGGAAACCATCAATGCAACTGTGCTTAAAGAAACTTCCACAGCGGTAAATATGTACGAGGCAGGCCAACTAGACGCCGTAGGAGTCACCGCCGAATTCGTGGATCAATACAAGTCCAGCGATGAGTTCTCGACACATCTGGATTCCACTATTTATTTCATTCGCATGAACCAGCAAAACAAAAACCTGGCAAATGTGAATATCCGCAAAGCCCTTTATATCGGATGGGATAAACAGGGTCTGGAAAAAATATTGAATGACGGATCGGTTCCTGCCGGTTATGTTGTCCCGAAAGAATTTGTCTTCGACGAAGAAGGAAATGATTTCCGTTCAAAGTATGAAAGCTTTAACAAAACGGATATCGATCAAGCCGTTGAATACTGGAATAAAGGCCTTGAAGAGCTCGGTGTCGACAAAATGACGCTTGAATTCTTAAGCTACGACGCAGAATCTACAAAAACCGTCGCGCAATACGTGAAAAACCAGTGGGAGAAAAATCTTCCTGGTTTAACAATCAACATTAACCAACAGCCGAACAAACAAAAGCTGGAGTTGGAAACCAAACAAGAATACGAACTGACATACAGCGGATGGGTCCCTATTTACCAGGACGCCATTACATTGCTAGAAATTTTCCATTCTGAAAATGCATACAATTGGATGAATTTCTCCAATCCTAAAGTGGACGCCCTGATTGATTCATCATATTCAGAAGCTGATACTAAAAAACGCTGGAATAACCTGCAGGAAGCCGAAAAAATAATCCTTGAAGATCTGGCAGGGGTCTCCCCTATGTTCCAAAACGGGACAGCCATACTCCAAAAGCCATATGTAAAAGGCATAGCGCGCCACACTTACGGCACAGGTGTATCGTATAAATGGGCATACATCGAATAAGAAAACAATAAAGTGAAACTTCAATCAGCGGGGATTTTCTTCATCCCCCACTGATTGTTAGTTGTCTAGCTTCATCGGCCAGCGTCTCTTAGGTCATAAGCCATCACTATCCGTAAATCAAAACCGTATTCCCTATTGAGAGCTGTCTTATGCTCTCCCTAGGCTAACCAGGCCGATTCCGCTTTTTAGTGTTGAACCAATCAGGCTTTCACTGTCTGTTCATCTCCGTCTTACAATTCTTGTCTTCTCGAATTCTTGAAATGCGGGTCTTACTGCCAAGTTTTTGCGGGATAAAACGCAGAGCACAAGCGCAAGCGTTACATTCAGCGGTGAAGCTGCCGATGCAAAACTTCATCAGTTATCCTTATTGGAACAACCCATGATTTCTTAACCAATAAGCAGTCCTTTTTTAATAGGTAATCCTACTTAATTCACCTTCTGTTTTCAAAAATCCATTTATGTATATACCAGACTTTTTAGCCAAACAGATAGAATGTCTTAATTTTTAAATAAAATCTGTCCATACATGTTTAAAACATTAAACAAGAATACCGAACCAGCCGATCTCTCTTCCTGTATTCAAGAATTCAATCATGCCCTACCTGCCCAGACTGTTTGGCACAATACTTGCATAATATTTCGATATCAGCATTTCAATAATTCATCAGAACGAAAAAAATGCTGCTAATGTGTTAGCCATACTATTTAAAGGGGGAAATGCATGATGTTACGAAAGAAAGCTTGGTCACTTTTGGTCTTATTAATGGCGTTTATGATTGTCCTAGCTGCTTGCAGTAGCTCCAGCAGCGGCGGTAATTCAAAAAATGGAAAAGAGAACGGAGGAAGCAAGAAAGAACAAGTCCTCAATTTAGCGGCAAACGATATTGCAACGCTGAATTCTTTGGGAAGCTATGAAGCCGGTTCCGCTGTAGTAATGAGCAATATCTTTGAAGGTCTTTACAGACTTGACGAAGAAAGCAAACCTATCGAAGGGATTGCCGAATCCCATGATGTGTCGGATGACCAAAAAAAATACACATTCCATCTGCGCAAGGATGCAAAATGGAGCAATGGGACACCGGTAACTGCCCATGATTTTGAGTATGCCTGGAAAAAGGCAGTTGGCGCCAAAACGTTAAGCCCATTTTCATATTTAATGGGCCCGATCAAAAACGCCTCTGCCATCCAGACTGCGAATGATCCGCTTTACAACAAACCGGACGAGTTAGGGGTAAAAGCAACCGATGATTACACGCTGGAAGTAGAGCTTGACAATCCGACGCCTTACTTCTTGAGCCTGGTTACCATACCGGTTTATTATCCGCAAAACAAGGAGTTTGTTGAAGCACAGGGCGACCAATATGCTCTAGACACTGATAAAATGATTTACAACGGGCCTTTCATTTTGGATAACTGGAAACAGGGGGCAAGCTGGACCTATAAGAAAAACAATGATTATTGGGATGCGAAAAACGTAAAATTGAAAACTATCAATGCAACTGTGCTTAAAGAAACTTCCACAGCGGTAAATATGTACGAGGCAGGCCAACTGGATACCGTCGGACTCACTGCCGAATTCGTGGATCAATACAAATCCAGCGATGAGTTCTCGACATTTCTAGATTCCACTATTTATTTCATTCGCATGAACCAGAAAAATAAAAACCTGGCAAATGTGAATATCCGCAAAGCCATTGATTTCGGATGGGATAAACAGGGTCTGAAAAAAATATTGAATAACGGATCGGTTCCTGCCGGTTATGTTGTCCCGAAAGAATTTGCCTTCGATGAAGAAGGAAATGACTTCCGTTCAAAATATGAAGGCTTTAACCAAACGGATGTCGATCAAGCCGTTAAATACTGGAATAAAGGCCTTAAAGAGCTTGATGTCGACAAAATGACGCTTGAGTTCTTAAGCTACGACGCAGAAACTACAAAAACCATCGCGCAATACGTGAAAAACCAGCTGGAGAAAAATCTTCCTGGTTTAACAATCAAAATTAACCAACAGCCGAGCAAACAAAAGCTGGATTTGGAGACCAAACAAGCATACGACTTGACATACAGCGGATGGGCCCCTGATTACCAGGATGCCATTTCATTCGTAGAAATTTTCCATTCTGCAAATCCATACAATTGGATGAATTTCTCTAATCCTAAAGTGGACGCCCTGATTGATTCATCTTATTCAGAAGCTGATACTAAAAAACGCTGGAACAATCTGCAGGAAGCCGAAAAAATAATCCTTGAAGATCTGGCAGGGGTCTCCCCTATGTTCCAAAACGGAGCAGCCCTACTCCAAAAACCATATGTAAAAGGCATAGCACGCCACCCATATGGCACAGGTGCATCGTATAAATGGGCATACATCGAATAAGTGAAAATAATAAAACGCCAGAACAAAAGCGCAAGCATTACGTTCAGCTTTGAATCTGCCGATGGAAACCCCCATAATTTCATAGCCAATAAAAAAGGTGTTCCCTATCCGGAACACCTTTTTTTGTGTTACTTATAGTACAGGGAAGCTGTGCTGGCCACCAGCACAAGCAAAGCGCCCGCAATCAGCAAAGTCCGGCTTCCCTTCGATTTCTTCTCCTTGCGTTTATCCCCTGTATCCTGGTCTTCCTGAGCCAATATATAGCTTCCCAATCTTCCGGAATGCCTGAAAAATAGTTTGAAGGCTGATATGCTTCTGGTCCAGGCCCCAACCTGCAGCAGGCTGAAGATGAGGCCCAAACAAAATATCCCTAACGAAACCAAAAACAGACTATTCAGAAATGCCAGGGTGAACGGCTCCTCGCGGAAAAGGGAGAGCAATAAGGAAAGAAACAAGGAGCCAAGGATCAGCAAGCCAACCGGCCGAGCCTTTTTCAGCATGCCTCAGACCTCCACAAGCAGGCTTTTTTTGTAGGATTCATATTCCTCATCAGAACAGAGAATCCAATGGTTCTTTTCAATTTCACGAAGTGCCCGCTCTTTTTCCGGATTATACTCTTCCGCAGAAAATCCGATTCGTTTCCGGTCCCTCTCCACAGATGGATCAGGTATCGGATTGGCTGACAACAATGATTTCGTATACGGATGGATAGGATTTCTGTACAGTTCCGAGCTTTCCGCCAGCTCCACAATCTGGCCCTTATACATAACCCCTATTCTGTCACTGATGTACTTGACCATTGATAAATCATGGGCAATGAAGACAAAGGTCAGCCCCCTTTCTTCCTGGATACGTTTCAATAAGTTTACAACCTGCGCCTGGATAGAGACATCGAGAGCCGATATCGGTTCATCTGCGATAATCAGGCTTGGATTGACGGCCAGTGCACGTGCTATTCCGATCCGCTGCCTTTGTCCTCCGCTGAATTCATTCGGATAACGGCTGGCATGTTTTTTATTGAGTCCCACGGTTTCCAGAAGCTCATTGATCAGCGCTTGTCTTTCTTGCCTGGATTTGGCCAGGCCATGGATATCAATTCCTTCCCCGATAATATCCCCTACCGTAAGGCGCGGATTCAAGGAAGAATGGGGATCCTGAAAGATCATCTGCATTTTTCGTTTTGTGGACTGCCAATCGGAATCCGACTTGAGATTTTGAATATTTTTCCCTTCAAAATGAATGGTGCCGCCATTTCCTTCATATAAGCCGATAAGCGTACGGCCAAGTGTTGATTTTCCGCTGCCCGATTCACCGACAATACCGAATGTTTCCCCTTTGTAAATATCAAGTGATACCCCATTCACCGCATGAAGCACTTTTCCTCTGCCCAGCTTGAACTTCTTCGTAAGATCCCGGACTTCCAGAATTTTTTCCGTTTTTTCACTTATCGTCTTATTCCCTGCTTTCTGTTTACTATTCTGCAATTCTTCCATTATATTGATGTCCGGTGCGTCCTGATGCAGCATCCAAGTGGAAGCTGAATGTGTGTCGGACACTTGGAATATTGGAGGTTCTTGCACATAATCGATTTCCATTGCGTATTTATTCCTTGGCGCAAATGGATCACCTTGTGGAAGGGCTGTCATGTCCGGGGGGGATCCGGGAATCGAGAACAATTTTCCCTCGTCTTCCTCCATGCTCGGCATCGAAGCCAACAAGCCGCACGTATACGGATGCTTAGGCTGATAAAATATTTCGTCCACCGTTCCGGTTTCAATCACTTTCCCCGCATACATCACCATCACCCGGTCAGCCATATTCGCAACAATTCCAAAATCATGTGTGATGAAAATGATCGATGTCCCCATCTTTTTTTGTATATCCTTCAGCAAATCCAGGATTTGCGCCTGGACAGTCACGTCAAGGGCAGTAGTCGGTTCATCCGCAAGCAGGATTTTTGGATTGCAGGCAAGTGCCATCGCAATGGCCACCCGTTGCCTCATTCCCCCGGAAAATTGATGCGGATAATGCTTGTAGCGGATATGCGGTTCCGGAATTCCCACTAAATCCAACAATTCGATCACTCTTTTTTTCGTTGCCGATTTGCTGTATTGCTGATGGGCTTTTAGTCCTTCCCCGATTTGTTTCCCGATTGTCATGGTCGGGTTCAAGGATGACATCGGATCCTGGAACACCATCGATATATGTGAGCCTCGTACTTTTTTTATTTGTTTTTTGGACAATTGAAGAAGGTCTTTTCCTTCATACCATATCTCGCCCTTTTCAATGACCCCTGCAGGTTCCTGTATTAATTTCATGATTGATTTCGCTGTCACTGATTTGCCTGAACCTGATTCCCCAACAATCGCCAATGTTTCCCCTTTATTAAGATGAAAGGATACTCCGCGGACCGCATGGGTTTTCCCGTAATCTGTATTGAAGGAAACGTGCAAATCATTGACTGTCAGTATCTTTTCCATTTAATTTCCCCCATCTCTTTTATTTAGAGCGCATCTTAGGATCCAAAGCGTCCCGCATTCCGTCGCCTATCAGGTTGAAGCTGATCATGATGAAGCTGATGACTACAGAAGAGATGACCATCTGGTGCGGATAAATTCTCATATATTTGAATCCGTCATTAACAAGCGTCCCCAAGGATGCAATCGGCGGCTGCAGGCCTAAACCTATGAAGCTCAAAAAAGCTTCTGTAAACACAGCTCCCGGAATCGAAAACGTAACCGTGATGATGATCGGACCGAGCGTATTCGGCAGCAAATGCCTGAAAATCAAGCGTTTATCCTTGGATCCAAGCGTCCTTGATGCCAATACAAATTCCTGTTCTTTCAATTTCAGGATATTACCCCGGACAATCCTTGCCATGCCGACCCAACCGGCAAATCCCATCGCTATCGTAATCGTCAGGATTCCCGGTTTCATGATCAGGATCAGCAAAATAATGATGATAAGCTGAGGTATTCCGACCAGTACTTCGATAAAGCGCTGCATGATATTATCAACACGTCCCCCATAGTAAGCAGAAATGCTGCCGTATGTAACGCCGATGACAAGATCAAGCAATGTGGCAAGTATAGCAATATATAAAGAAACCCTGGTTCCTTCCCATACCCTCGTCCAAATATCGCGCCCCAATTCATCTGTCCCGAACCAAAAACGGCCATCGATTCCCTTTGCTTCATACTGGTCCACTCCGCGTATATCCATTCCGTCAAAAGGAAGCCAGGATATATTCTCAAGCACCGGTATCTTCGGCGGCAAATTAGCCCGCATTAAATCCTGTTCGTCATAGCCGTGGCTGTTGAAAAATGGGCCGATAATGGCAAAAAGCAACAGCAGAAGCAACAGATAAAGGCCCGCCAATGCCCCTTTATTCTTAGCAAAGCGCTTCCGGACTCCGCTCCAATAGGTAGCAGATTCTCCCGTGAGCCCTTCCGCCAATGATTCTCTTTCTTTTGCAGGCTCAAACAACTCTTTAGGGATCTTAGAAGTTTGTTCCATCATTTACCCTCCCCCATCAACCTGATTCTTGGATCAATAATTCCATACATAACATCTACAAGCAAAGTGACGACAATGAACAAACCGCTGTAAAGCAACGTTGTCCCCATGATGATAGGATAATCATTGGTGAGAATCGACTGGACAAACTGTTCCCCCAGGCCAGGAATGCCGAAGATATTTTCGATGATCAATGAACCTGTGATCAGGCTGACAACCAGCGGACCCAATATCGTAATGACCGGGATGATTGCATTGCGGATGCTGTGTCTTACAACGATCGCCCAGCTCGAAAGCCCTTTTGCTTCGGCGGTCATCATATAATCCTGATTTAGAACTTCAAGCATTTCCGTTCTCATATAACGAGCAATGACGGCAACAATCGAAACCGCCAGAGTGATGGTCGGCATAATTGTGTATTCGAACCCATTCCACATAGCGACAGGAAGCCATTGAAGCTTAGCACCGATCCAAAACTGAAGAAAGCCTGCGAATACGAATGAAGGGACAGCTATCCCTAATACGGACAGGAGCATGGCCCCGTAGTCAAAAATGGTGTTATGCCGCATAGCCGCAATAATTCCAACAATGATTCCGATGATTGTCCCCACTATCAATGCCTGTATGCCCAACTGGGCAGAAGGCCCGATCCTTTCCGAGATGATGGTGGTGACCGGACGGCCGTCAAATTGGAATGACACGCCCAAATCGCCTTTGAAAATATTCGTCATATACTTGATGTATTGTGTTGAAATAGGTTCATCCAAACCATACTTTTCATATAGCCTCTCTTTTTGTGCAGCGCTCAGTTTATCATCATTAAAGGGAGATCCCGGCAGCGTCTGCATGAGATAGAAGGAGAAGGTCGCAACAAGAAAAAAGGTGACCAGTGCATAACCGACTCGCTGAAAAATATATCTTCCCATTTTGTTCCTCCTGTTTCTTAAAAGATTGCTTGTTAACGAACCAAGCATAGCCCCGCTTAGCCTTAAACCTAGAGAATGATCAACTCTTTCGATGATTTAGTAAGGATTTCATAGCCTTCATCCGTAATCAGGACATCATCCTCTATACGCACTCCCCCGACATCAGGGATATAGATGCCCGGTTCAATGGTAATAACCATTCCAGGCTGAAGTACTTCTTCCGAATTCCCGGATACAGATGGCCCTTCATGGATGTCAAGCCCAATGCCATGCCCGGTGCCGTGGCCGAAGTAATCCCCGTATCCACTTCGTTCAATGGGATCTCGTGCCCCCTTATCCACTTCGCCGCATTTCATCCCTGGCCTGATGGAAGCTATACAGGACAGCTGGGCATCCAGGACAATTTGATACGCTTCTTTCAATTGGTCAGATGGCTCCCCAACAGCGATTGTTCTTGTGATATCAGACCGGTAGCCCTGGTATAATGCGCCGAAATCCAGCGTGATCATATCCCCTTTTTCCACCTTTTTATCGGTTGGTTTGCCATGAGGCAGCGCTGTGCGGGTCCCCGAAACAACAATCATGTCAAAGCTGGAGGATTCCGCTCCTTTTTTACGCATATAGAACTCCATCTCTGTTGCGATTTCCTTTTCAGTGATTCCTTCATGGATATAGCCCAGTATATGATTGAATGCATCATCGGCGATTGCGGCTGCTTCCCTTAATGATTGGCATTCTTCCGCAGTCTTGACCATCCGCACCTTTTCAATCAGTCCTGAGACCGGGCATAACTCTATCATTCCGAGACTCTCTTTATATTTTTTATATAGACTGCAAGTAAGATCATCTTCTTCATAGCCCAGCTTCTTGATTTTCATATTGTTTGCTTCAACCGTTGTTTGCTTCAACAGTTGTCTAGAAGACTCAACAATCTCAAAATCGGACACCTCATCTTTTACCTGTGAAAAGTACCTGAAATCGACAATAATTTTTGCTTCATTTTGCGATATCAGCAATACTCCCTCGGAGCCAGTAAATCCGCTCATGTATCTGCGGTTTGTCGGATTGGTGATCAATATTCCGTCCACCCCCGATTCATTCATTGCCTCTCTTACTTTTTCCAATTTATTCATCCTGGTCCCCCCGCGTTTTATAATCAAAGATACTGGCGTCAACCATTTCTTCAACCTATATCATGCAATAATCATGCCAATGTTACTGTTATACCTTTTGAAAATATTGTCTTAAAATATTTACACAACCTGACAAAAAAACGTATAATTTATTTAATTATTACAATTTTTTAAACATTGTCTGCGAGGTGAGGATCAAATATGAAACATTTACTGCCGAATATAATGACTATGCTTAAGAAAGATTTCCATATAATGACTGATAGCCAAGAGCAAAAGCAAGACTCTACAGCGCAGAGCAGTATAATTGTAAAGAAAATGGAAAGCGATTTCCTTTATGCGCATAAAGAAAGGGACGGGACGGATCAAGGGAAATGGGCAGAAGCCTGCCTTGTCAGAAGCAGTGTGTCATGGCCCGAACTGATTCATTTATTTGAGGTACAAGAAATACTATTCATAGAGGACAATGACATAATCATCGGTTATTTAAACAGAACCGATTCCCTGACGGCCGTTTTCCAATCCTATCAGTACTTACAGGCATACTTCAGCGCCGTCCTCCTTACGACCGACGATGCTATGTCCCTGATCAATGACGAAGAAAAAATGGTTATTTGGACAGAAGCGGCCGAAACGATCTTTTCCATCTCAAAGGAAGAGATCATCGGAAAGCCTGCCACCGACTTCTTCTCGCCAGAAATGCTTCAATCCTTAAAAACACTCAGGACAGGGGAAGTTGTGAGAAGACGGCAGCATCAACCCAGGGAAGATAAATTCGTCCTGATCAATTCCAATCCGGTCATCCTTAACGATAAAATCATCGGCGCCGTTGCTGCAGAAACAGACATAACATCGCAGATTCGCCTTCACCAGGAAATTATCCATTTATCGAACGAAGTCTATCATTTACAAAACAAAGTCGCAGACCTCAGCCCCTCTGAAAATCCTTTTAACAAAATAATCGGAAGCAGTCCCGAAATGGAGCACTGCATCGACTTAGTCAAAAAAATAAGTTCCACCAATGTGACCGTACTGATTACGGGAGAAAGCGGAGTCGGAAAGGAATTGTTTGCAAAAGCCATCCATGACAACAGCAAAGAACGCCAAGGCCCATTTATCGCCATCAACTGCGGGGCCATTCCTTCCGCACTTTTCGAAAGTGAATTGTTCGGCTATGAGAGCGGCGCTTTTTCAGGCGCAAATCCTAAAGGGAGCAAAGGAAAATTTGAGCTTGCTGCCGGGGGGACATTATTTCTTGATGAAATCGGGGAAATGCCTTTAGATATGCAAGTCAAATTGCTGAGGGTCCTACAGGAGAAATCCTTCTATCGGGTAGGGGGAAGCAAGACCTTGTCCGCCAGTTGCAGAATCATAACAGCCACAAACAGGAATTTAGAAAAAATGATCACAGAAGGAAAATTCAGGGAAGATCTTTATTATCGTCTTAACATCCTGAACCTTGAGATTCCGCCGCTCCGGAAACGGAAAGAAGATGTCTATGATTTAGTGGAAGCTTTTATACAGGAATTTTCGATTTCCTACAAAAAACCGGTACAGCATTTCCCGCATGATGTCTTTCAGGCCCTGTTGCATTATGATTGGCCGGGCAACGTCCGGGAACTCAGAAATACAGTGGAACGTTTGATCATTTTCTCAACGGATGGCCAGTTGAAGATCGAGCATCTCCCTAATCCAATCAAGGAACGATATGGAAACGAACAACCTTACAAAAAAAGCGATTCATCCACTCCTTTTCAGGACAGGCTGGACGAATATGAAAAAAACCTGCTGTTGCATCAACTGAAACAAGCCAAAGGAAACAAAAACTCACTTGCAAAAGAGCTCGGCATTTCCAGAGCGACTCTTTATTATAAAATGAAACGCCTGGGAATCTAGTCTCCAAGCTTTCCCGGCCGGTAGGGTTCCGTTCCGCCAGAGGAAAGGCGCCTATGACTAAAAACAGAATAAAAAACAGAAAGGGCGGCAGAAAAGCTGCCCTTTCTGTTTTTTAACTCCTCTTTTAACTGCATCCGTTTCAGATGACTCATTATATATCTAGTGATCTTTCTGGCATTCATTCTATCTTTCAACAACTCCGGGTCGTCTGCTTGATCGAGTTCACCGTTCAACATTTTTTCTTTTTCAGTCTACCCTTTTGACACCTCCTTTCCTGGGTTCTTTTTCTTCCATCCATAACGATACCTCGTCTGGCTATTTCTGTACCCCGTCTTTAGCGGGCCGCATTCAAAGCTATTTCTTCGCTAGCATTTATAGACGATGTACAGGAAGTATTTTGTCTATTTTTTTAGACATCACCATTTCAATTGTCTTAACTTTTATACATTCAGCGTTAAGCAACCGCTCGACATCATCTGTAATACTCTATTAGCATGAATCATTTTGGAGGAAGAAAGTCTTTGTAACTACGAAATTACGAGAAAATACAGGGCAAAAGCAGCATATCCTTATTCTTTTTCATGCGGGCAGTATATAATGTAAATATAAGAGGATCGGCAAATAAAAAGAATCCTCTCTATAGATGAACCAAATTTTTCAAGCGCTTTCAAAAACTTCTTCAAGAAAACCAAGGAGGAAATAAAAATGGGTCTATTAGAGAACAAAGTAGCAATCATTACAGGCAGCGGCTCCGGCATCGGGAAAGAAGTGGCCCTCACTTATGCAAAAGAAGGGGCTAAAGTGGTGATCGCCGATTTCAATGAAGAGGCCCTTCAGGTAACTGTCGGTGAATTCAGAGAAGCAGGTTACACTGCACATGGCGTGAAAGTCAATGTAGTGAATGAAGAAGACGTTAAAAACATGTTTGCCGAGGCGATATCAGTCTTCGGGCAAGTGGACATATTGGTGAACAATGCAGGCATAGGAGATAATATGCAGGCAGCGGCCAACGTCCAAGACGAGACATGGAACCGCGTGATGGACATCAATGTTACCGGGGTCATGCGCTGTATCCGTCAAGCGTTGCCCCACTTTGAACAAATCGGCGGCGGCATAATCGTAAATATGGCTTCCTTATCGGGTGTTGCAGGGGGACGCGGGGGCTTTACCTATACAGCTGCAAAACACGCTGTTGTCGGTATGACAAAAAACGTTGCTTCCCACTATGGAGAGATGAATATTCGTGCAAATGCCATTGCTCCAGGCAATGTGGAAACAGGATTCTCCGCCAAAATGACAAACATAGACCAATTCGGCATGAAACAGGCGTTACGGGGAGTCAGCTACATGACTAAATCAGGAAAACCATCTGATATTGCAAATATCGCTCTCTTCCTGGCTTCTGAGCAATCAAGCCTTATGAATGGTACTGTTCTTGTAGCCGATGGCGGATGGAGCGCTTATTAAAAAATAATTACATCCTTCCATCAGAATCACGTTCAACCCTTTATCCACTCCGGATAAAGGGTTTTTCATTTTATTCCGGATCCCAGGAAAAGTGTATATCTCTCCCTAGCTGCCCCAGATGAACAGGCTTAAAATCAGAGCGGTGAATGTCGCAAGAACTATACACCTGTGGTTCTGATTGTCCAAAAATCTATAACCTTCCTAAAAGCATTTTTCTGTTTGTCTTATCCTTCTATTTTCCTATTCACGACTGCCATGTGCTTCTCTCTTCTGTGAGTTTCACCCCATTTTTACCAGATTCATAGATTTTGGTACAAACCTTGCTTTATATAGGACAAGACTCTTATCAGGAGGTGACTTGCCGGATTCTGCAGGAAACAAACCATTCAACCAAATAGGAGATGAAGTTAATGAAAAGAATGCCGATCAAAGCGGCGTACTTGCCGCTTATGCTCACCCTCGCCCTTGCATTCTCGCTGATGTTCAGCCCTGCTGCCTTTGCAGCCGCTGTAGACTATTCCGACAATCACACTTTTCAGAACGAAACAGTAAAAAAATTGGTCGAAGTGCTGGATGACGACAACCAATACGATGTAGCGGAAGCCCAGAAAATGATTGACCGGGTTTCCAAAATAAATGAGAAACTGCTCTCGGAAACCCAAAAAGCCGGTATCCGCCTTATTTTGACAGACTTCCCGCTTACAGATTTGCCGGAGTGGAGCCACTTAAAAGGCGTTGTCCCCCGTGGCTGGGAAGGAACCGGTAAGACATGGGATGATGTGCCGGGAATCGGAGGAAACCCGACAGCGGCCCGGATCGGCTATAGTGATTATGGGCGCGGCCATACGACCGTCAATCTGGAACTCCATGAATTCAGCCATGCCATAGATTTTTATGCAGCAGGATTGGTGATCACCGAATTGGAAGAGTTCCTTGCCATTCACGAGGAAGAATACGAGCCATTATTCCATGATCATACCGTATTCTACTACTTCGCATATCCTGAAGAGTATTTTGCTGAAGCAATGGCTCTTTACCACCTGAATGCCGAGACAAAAGCGAAACTATTGGAGAGGGCCCCTAAAACGTATGCATTCATCGAAACATTGCCGCAACGAATCATCAGCGTGGATCAAACAAAACCTTCCTACACATCCTTTTCATGGGTGCCTGTAGCGGGTGCGGCGAAATATGAAGTATACAGGGACGGCCAATTACTGAAAAAGACGAATAAACCGCAATATACAGACACTCATGTGAAAGCCGGCATGGATTATTCATACCAGGTTAAAGCAATAGGATCCAACGGAAAGGTGTTGAATACGACGTTTTCCCGCTTTGTTTCTACTCTTGCCGAGCCCACACCTGGTGACCCAACGGGACTTGCCGTAAAGCAGGAGACAAAAACAACCGTTTCCCTAACATGGGATCAATCAGAGGGTGCCGATTATTATGAAATTCTCCGTGACGGCTCTGTCATCGGGACAGCCAAACATAACAGCTATACAGACAGCCGCCTGGAGCAGAACACAACCTATACTTACAGTGTAAAAGCCGTCAATGAATCAGGAGCCTCCCCCGGGGACAATAAGATCACCGTGACAACCGACAAAGACAAAAAACATTCAAAATAAAGGGAAACTTTAATCATTGGGGGATTCTTCATCCTCCACTGATTGTTAGTTGTCTAGCTTCATCTGCCAGTCTCGAGGTCATAAGAGCGGTATGCTCCCCTTCCGCCAAGCCGTTTATGTTCATCGTGACCTGAATATCAGAAGCATTAAGATTTTTTATGGCGCTCTGCTTCCCGGTCACAGAAATATTCGCAGGTTCTTTGGCCGGGAAAACAAATGAGCGTGTATAGCCATCCTCACGCCCAATCTGCCATACATGATATTCTCGAACGTTTTCAAAGCATCTGCTTCCTCTGTTCCTTCATTTCCCTCCGGTTCCGGCTCTTCTTCCGTTTCCTCCGGTACAGTTACATCTTCACTAGGCATAATAAAAGACCCCTAATTCGAGGCCAAATCATTCATTTAAGTCTGATCACTTACTGCCCGTAAGTATGTCAAATAGTTCCGCCGACCTTTTCTTGTCTAAGTGAATATATTCACTTCCCCCGCTTACAAGTTCACTTGCTCTTTGTTAGGGCTTATCCAAAGTTCGTACACAACCGCTTTTGCTGCTATACCAGGACTTTGAAAGATAAACCGGTAATCAGCAGGGCGTGCCATATCAACTTTCGTATGTTCCCATTCGCTATCGTACAATATGTCTTTCACTTTTTGAACTTTTTTCTTATCAGTAACCTTTTTGAAATCTTCGTATTCATCGCCCATAAGCTTTTGAACTTTTATAAATTGTTCTTCATTTTCTACTGAGTTTAAACAGCCTGCCACCAAAACAAACATAATCCCCATAAAAGGAATTAAATATAGGACTCGTTTCAAGATGTCGCCTCCTTTTATAATTAAGATTTTTCCTTTTTATTACATTCTACATTAGAAACTAATCCTTTTTTTGAAAACAACAAAGAACCCCTCCAAGTTTCATTCTTCACACATGATGGTTTTGAATGTCTACTTGGACGGGGCTTGCTAATCTTATTTTCTCTTCAATTTCATAATTCCGCTCTCAGGGATTTCCGGCCGGTGATAGATGATGATTGCTTTACTGAAACGGTTCATATAATCTGTATCATGCGATTTCGGCGTCAGTACGATCATCTTTCTTCCTAGCTCTTGGACATAGAGGTCAAAGACCTTCACCTTCCTGCCTTCATCCAATGCACTATCGAATTCATCCAACACGATAAAACTTGGATTCGTTTGGATGGTCTGCAGAAGCGCAAGCGCATAGAGAAGGGACACCAGAGACTTTTCGCCGCCGGAAAGACCGACACCGTGCTTGCCGCCCCTGGCTTTGACGCTAACATCTTCCATCGCCATCTTATGCCCGAATTTCTTCGCGCGCAAATAGAGATAATAGTGCATGGTCCCTCTCTTGCCTTCATGCAGGTCCCATTCAAGCTCCCCATCGAAACCGAATTGATCCATATAGGTGACAAAGTGTTTGTTGATCAATAAGACTTTTCCTTGGATGCTCGTATCCAAGTCATCGCGGAGATGCTCCATTCGTTCACTATGCCTGCTTAATAGAATTTCCGATTCCTTAACCTCTTTACTTGTCAGGTCATACTCTTCTTTCATTTTCTCGTAATTTTCCGGAGCATAGGGATCAATGTCTTTTTCATGCAGGGCATTGATGAATGTTGTTTTACCGATTTCCCGGTTATGGATGGCCTCGGGTTTAGACCATTTCTCCCACTCTTTCATCTGCTCTTCTTTTACTTTGTTAGGAGCCGTTTTTTCGAGTGCCAGGAGTTCTTCGTTATACTGGAAGTAGGAATTTTGTTCCGTTTCTTGTTCTTTCTTGAGATTTTCCTGTTCTTTCTTAAACCCTTCAATGATACGCAATAGGTCTTCTAGGTCTGAGTTGATTCTTTTCACTTGTTTTTCCACGGAATGATAGCTGTCATTTGTCGCATCGTATTCAGAAGTTCTGGCATCTTCTATCCTTTTTTGCTCTTTGATTAGCTGGGATAGGGAATCCATTTTCGTTTGTAGTTCTTCCAATTGTTTGACCTTTTCTTTGACACTGGCAAATTTCAACCATACCTGCTTATACGATTGGTAAAGTTCGATTTTTGCCTTTGCTGCAGAAAGCTTGGCAGCCAATTCCTTTAATTCCTCATTCAAACTCTGTTTGGATTCAACCTTTTCAATGATCTGTTGGCCTAGTTCTTTCAGCCGCTTTCTTCGCAGAATCCGATGCTTTTCTTCCGCTCGAAATGCTTCCGCTTCCTTTACATCACTGGTGATATTTCGAAGAGAGCGCACTCGATTTTCATTCATCTCTAAAGATTGTTCAACAGCTTCCTTCTGTTTCCGTAGGTTGCCGATGATTTCTTCCAGCTCTTCCAAACGATTATTGAGCGCCTGCTCGGATAAGATATAACGATTATGCTCCTGCGGTCCCCGGACTCCTTTTTCATCCACTATATACTTGTTTTGCAGACGAACCAGCTGGTGATCGATAAAAAAGGAACGCACCCACCATAGCGCTTTGATGGCAAATGGCTCGATCTCTTCCGGCAAATCATCGCGGACAGCGAGGCGTTGTTCAGGCAGCCTTCTCCTATATCCTTCCGGGATGACGGAAGGAAGCGGGACATAATACAAATCATTGGGCGGATTAAAATCCCGGCCATCTACGAACATCGTATACTTCATGCTATTATATGCTTCCTCATCTGCCAAATTGGCCCGTTGATCCAATTTGATCAACTCGCGAAGAGCAAACGCCCGCATTCCCTTTTTCTTGAAATAGTCTTTCGCTTCTTTTTGCCTTGGACTGTAAACTTCATTTTGCAGCAACTCTTTTTGCTCGGCTTCCCGATCCGATAGTTGGCTCTTCAATTCCTTTAAAAGGTCTTTTTCATCCGATATGGATTGGTCGAGCTGCTTAATTTGGGCATCAACATGATAGCTGCTCTGGTAAAGGGACAATAATTGGTTGACATGCTTTTCTTTGTCATTGTCCTTGCTGTCTTCATATTCAAGCTTCATTTTTTCTTCCTTCGCTTCTTGAATGGCAGACTCGTTTGTTTCCATAAGCTCTTCTTGTTTCATGATGTCAGGGCGCAATCTTTCCGTTTCTTCCTCTTGCTCCTTAAGCACATGATCCACCGTTTCTTCATTGGGGATTTGGCTGACTTCCTTGCGTACAGCCTCAAGCTCTTGTTCAAGTTCCTGAAAGGCTGTTTTCACTTCAGTATATTCTTTTTTGGCAATGCCAAGATCCTTTTGAATGTTGTATAATTCCTCTTGCAGCAATGTACGCTTCTGGTCTAAACCTTCAAGCTGGCTACGGAGCTTCTCTTTACTGCCCTCGATCGATGCCATTTGTTCCATCGCTTCGTCGTGCCTTTCCCCGATCCGTTCTTGTTGGTCCGTAAGCCGTTCCATCTCTTCCTGCCCCAATTGGATCAGCACGGATAGAGCATGGTAATACTGCACAAACCCTTCTTTCAAACGTTTTTGATGATCAAGGAAACGGTCAAGCTTAGTCTTTTGAATCGATAACTTCATTTTCCGCTGGCTCTGTTGCAGCTTTGCTTCTTCAAGGGCTTCTTCCGCTTCCCGCACCAGCTCCTTGCTTTCTTCCCAGTTCTTCTGGATTTTGTCGATTCCATGCATCTCACTGAAAATCCGGAAACGCTCTTCCGGAGCCATTTCGGAAAACTGGTTCACTTCATTCTGATACCAAATCAAGTAATAATAATCCGGATCGATATGGTATTTCTGCTGCAAGAGCCGTTTATAGGCCGGAAAATTATTCGCTCTGTCCCCTGATTTGTACGTGGTGACCGTATCCCACCGGTCGGGTTCATCGCCTTCCTTGATCTGGTATTCGCGGGCAATAATTTGCTGCGCCGCCTGTTCCATATGAAGTTCGAACTGGACATAGGCCGGAGCATCCACCTTGATTTCGCCGGCGTTTTTAAAGAGAAAAGAAATCGATGCTTTCCAGACCTGGTCGTCTTCCAGATTGGCTGAACGCAAGCCGGACAAGTTCACCTTGCTGGAATAGAGGACAGCTCCCATACAAAAGGAAAGAGTCGATTTCCCCACGCCATTTGGGCCGAAGATGCCCACATGTTCACCTTCGCCGGATAAGTCGATCGACGTCGGACGGAAATCGCGGATGCCGGCAATATTAAGTCTCCATGGAATCATCGTCTAATCTCCCCTCCAGGTTATAACGCTTATAGAATTTGAGGACATCGTCCATATTCAATTGCGTGGACTGGCTGAATTCAGTGAATCGGCGCAGGAAGGAATCGGAAAACATATGCTTGCCGATCGCCGTCAATTGATAGGCTTCTTCCGTCAACGCCGCATCGTACAATTCGATGGCGCCGATCTTCAACAGCACATCCAGATGATTATGCACTTTGCGGTTGGCCTGGAATGTTTCGTGGCCGAAAGCTTCCAACAGCTTTTCGAACAATGTGAAAGGATGCTGCATCACTTCCTGTTCGTAGAAGATATACATAAGAATGGCCATTGCTTCCTTCGACAGGACACCTCTTGCTTGCCTTGCATTGACCCTCATCAACACAACCACCTGGTCTCTCTGCTCGTCATAAATACATTGAAAATAACGGCTGATCGCTTGATTCACGCGGAAAAGGAAAGACAGAAAAGCCTTGTCATCATGCTCGATGCCCAGTTGCTTCTCCACTTCTTTTCTCGGCAAGCCGAAATTATCGCGGCGGACACGGGCTGAAGACGAAAAAAGGATATTCATAAATGTCAGTTCTTCTTGTTTGCTTAACACACTCGGCAATAATGCCAAAGAAGCGAGCGGATTAACGTTTTGGCTGTCTTGATCGTATTGATTTTCTTCCATGGCGATCACCCTCCATCCATTCCCAGTCTGTGTCTTTTTTCTCTGTTGCTGCCTTTCGCTCTTTCTCTTCCCCGAACTCGGCTCTTTCATTGGAAACCAAGGCCGATACACCGAGCAGTGATTGGATCACGTCTCCCCACTGCCCGTCCCCGATTTCGAACAGCATCTCATCCAACTGCGAATCGTTCACCTGATGCAGATAGGACTCGATATGATCCGTTGGAATCTGTTCTTTCGTTAATTGCCAATGGCTTTCTTCCATCAATGCCGCGATCTCTTCATCGCTTAATTCATCCGGTTCCTCGTATGCGACATCCTCCACTTCTTCGATGGCAGCCGTTGCCGGTTCATAATGTTCGATATAATCGATTCCCTCCGCTATATCCGCAGATGTCAATGGCGCCGCGAACTTCACAGGCATCCAGAGGCCGTCCATCGCTTCATCCTCGTACTGGTCCTGCTCCATGAAACTCAGGACCTGCAAGGCATCGGGATCATCGTCATAGTGATTGTTATAGCTTTTGATAATATAACTGCGCACCAGTTCGGGACGGATCATTCTGCTTTGTTCGGTCTGCTGCAGATTGGTGAACTTGATGATTTTATTGATGGTGCCTAGACTGATCTTGACGCCTTCGGACATGGTCAAGACACCCCGCTGGATCACATTGGCCAAAAGCAGGCTGTCTTCGAACGTTTCAAAAGCTTCGATCCGCTCTTTCATTTTCCCTTCCAGGTCTTCCATCAATGTATTAATCAGCTGCACTTGTTCCAAGGCATGGCGATTGGAGAGAAACTCCAGCTCCCTTTCCTTCAACAGCCCGACCGCTTCCTCCACATTACGGATCATGCTCGCCAGCATATTGCCTCCGGAAATCCCTTTATCATCATACGCTTCACTCAACTCTGCATCCCGTCTCGCCTGGAACAACGACCGGGTAATATCATCATGGAGATGGTAGGCGAGCGAATCGTTCGCCAAACGGATCAACAAATCCAAGAGCCGCTTGCCGAGAGAGCGCATGCGGATATTCGAAGGCGTCTTCATGAGCCAATTATACTTCACAAGAATGAAGACAAGCCGTTTGACATCATCAAGCGTCATATCCTCGTCTTCCCCATATACATTGCGGTATCGGTAATACAGCGACTTCTCATTCTCCAATTCGCCCTTCGACAATCCCAGCGCTTCTTCTTGGAGGATATGGAGCAGCCGAAGCACCTTCAACAGCTTAATCGGTGAACGGTAGTAATCCTCGTCGCTCAAATCCTTGAGGACACCCGCCAGCTTCACAATATCGCGCATTGCTTCATGAAGCTCGCTCGAAGACGTGCTCTCTTTAAAGATCGAAATTAGTGTTGAATCCACTTCCGCCATTCATCCGCTCCCCCCAACTCTTCTTCTTGTTCGCTCTGCCGCAGCCGGATGCATGCCTGCACGGTTTCTCTATACGTATCGAAATCCGTTACGACCCGGTCCTTGCCCGGGACAATCCATTTCCAGACTGGCGCGTGTTCTGTCTGCTTGATCGTCTCGTAAATGCTTCTGGCGATTTGAATACCGGCTTCATCGTAATCGGTCCACACCAGCACGGTTTGAATCGAAGAGCATTTGGCCAGCTCGCCGATCAATCGTTTAACAGCACTCCGCAACTGGCCATCCACAGCGATCATGAGACTATTCGTTTCTTTCAGAAAATCCTTTTCCGACGTGAATCTGGTCAGGATTCCTCTGTTCTCCACTAGCCACAGATGGGTTGCATCCGTCCGGAATGTATCGACAAACACCTCTTGGTCCGTCACCGAGTGAGTACAACCATGCCTGAAGGAACTCATCGACCCTTGAATGCTTCCGCTGAAGGAAATATGGGCGATGCTCCCAAAACTTTGCAAGCCGGCCACCGATACGGGCGGAAAGCCGCGCTCTTCAAGAACCTGCAGGAAATCATGCTTATAGGGATCGAACTGTTTAGAACCGCCGATCATTCCGTAATATCTGGCACCGATCTCCTTCCAATCGAATAATTCCTGCGTTTTCATCATGTGCAAGTAAGCCACGATGAAATGAAGGAACTGCATCTGTTTATGCCAACGCCATCGATAGAAGCTGTCTTCCTTCTTTACGGAATCCCCTTTCAAGTACGCCAGCAACTCTTCAAATAGCTCATCAAGCATCGTGATATACTCGGAGCGGCCAGGTATCGTTCTTGTATAAGGGATGCTGCCCAACTCGCTATACCGCTGCTCGATTCCCAGGATTTCAGCATCCCGGCCGGCTTTTTGTTCATTCTTTTGCTGCTGTATATATCTAAAAAGCGGCAATCCCATCACATACGTTTGGGATTTGATGCTTTTTTCATCGCTTTCAAAATCAAGCAGCTTCATGACCAATCCCTGTTGAAGATAAAAGTCTCCCTGCTCGGAAGGCAAGTGCTTCTTGACACCCGGTCCTGTAAATACCTTGCTCAACTGTCGGCACGCTTCACTTTCTCCCGTACTCATGGTCTGAACCAACAACAAGCGTGTCCTTTTTCTCCGTTTCGCCGTCCTCTTCACGATCGGCACTTCCCAAAGGCCTTCCCGCCATTCCGATAATTGATATTCATCAATCTCTTCATTGGCCCTTAAGAAATTCGCTTCAATATAGTTTCTATAATCCTGGTCCAACATATATGGCCCACTCCCGTCCAAGCTGTCTATACTTCCGATTATACATGAAGGGTAAGGGGATTATCATGGAATACTGTTTTTCATTATATGAAAAAAACACCATCTTGGAGGATGGTGCCGTAGTATGTTTCGTATTTCCTTTAAATTGCCTTTTTGCTTACAGTTATGATTATCGTTTAACTAGTTTATCCTTCCGTCGTTATACAAGAGAAATATGACTACAGCGAAAAGTTTTAGGTTTGATTTCTTTGATGTCCGGATTCTTCTTCATGGAGATGCTCATAATCTCCAATAACTCAGATTCATCGTACACTACTCCATATTCTTCCTCGTTCACGTATTGAGCTATCTCATTCAATGTAAAAGACTGGTTACTAAATTGTTTGAACAAAGCCACCACCACGGCAGCAGCCAACTCTAATTTTACTTTTTCTTTCCCATGATGGCGTCTATCTTCATAACTCACTTGCTGATCATTCTCTATATACTTGAGAATGTCTAAAAGAAGATCGTATTCTTCATCCAAACGCTTTCGTTCGCTTTCTATATATGACAATCGCTTATATATTCGGTCTTGAATTAATTTCTTCATGTTGTCGTAACTCCTTATACATGTTCAGAGTGAGATGTTGTTTCTCCGTCTTCTTCTAAGCACTAAGCACCAATCCTTATCATACTGTCGATAACTAATATTTATTAATCTCTTCATTGGCGCTTAAGAATAGGCTTCAAAATAAGTACAATAATCCTGGTCTCAAGTGTATGGCCCACCCCTGTCCTAGCTGTCTATACTTTCGATTATACCTTAGGCATATTATCAGTGTGGTTATGAAATAATACAATTCATTAAAAGGAAAAACACCATCTTGGAGGATGGTGTCATAAGACAGCGAGTATTTCTTTAAACACTTTAGAAGGATTCGTTAAAAGTATATCTAACGGAAACATTTTCCCTGCTTCTTCAGTTTGTATTTCGATCATTCGCTTGTCTCGGTCAACTTTTATCCTACTATTCTTAAATACAAACTCTTCAATCCCTGAAGCACTGTCTATCGTTGTATCATCCAATTGGATATGAACTCGATCACTCACACGTCTCAGCATCTTCCACAGCTGCGTCTCTTCCTTAGATTTCATATACAGCTCTGGTAGCTCTTTCGCTTCCTTTAACTGTGTTAATGTAGTCATCATATACGTAGAAATGCCATAATGAACAGGCGCAATCACTTGTTTCAGATTCTTCCACACATCCAGCGTGAATACAACCTTGTCGTCATGAATATCAACAGACACAATTTTTCCGTATTCCTTAATGCCATTCCACGCATGAATGCCCTTTTTCACATAAAGCGCCACATACTTCGCTTCCTGCCAGCCATTACGCAGTGAAGCAACTGGAAGCGTATATTGCAAGGTTTGTAGAGAGCGCACATAGTCATCACGACTGGCCACTAAGCCAACGAGCACATGATCCACAAGGCTCGATTGCCACTCAGCCTGTGCTCCGCGTGGCAGGATGCCTTCTCTTTGTAACTCTTCCGAGCTTTTCTCAATCAACCGCTCCACGAATTGTTCCACAAGATCTGTTGTGTTCGGCAAAAAAGGAAATGCGCCAATATTGACAGTATCAACGCTTTGATAAAAATGATGCTGTTTATACTCGGTTTCATCATGCCAAGGAAAAAGAACATAAGCCCCAAAGGCAGTTCGTTCATAAGGTCCGTCATTGGCCGCTACGATCGAATCGCGATAGCGGTGCATCGTGTTGATATCATCCTCCATCGGACCGGGCGTTTGATAGTTTCTCCGATAATAGCCGCCTTCCTGCGCATAATCGACTCGATACTTGGCATCAAAAACATAGTTATATGCATACTGCTTCCCTTTCTTCTGGATGCTCAACATCGTGTCCGGCTTTTGTGTGACAGTAGGCAATCTTCCTTCATACTTTTGATACACGAGTTCAATTTTTTCCTGCGTAATCGGCTGCTTAAACACTCTTCGCGCCGTCTTATTTGATTCTAGGTTCACAAATAACCCATTCCGATTCACCTTCACAATATCCTGGCTTACTTGCTCATACTTTCGAGAGAGAATTTGCCCCAGCTTTAAGAAAGTCCAATATTCATAAAGAGTCGCCACGTCTTTTACCGACATCCGGTACATTTTCCCTTGAAGCATTAAACCTTTCGAAACAGTCAAAAACGTTTGGTACGCATCGCGGTAACCAGGTGCCATCTGCAGCACAAGGCTCATCGCCGAGCGGTCGAGACGGCCGATCCTTCTCCAAAAAGCATTCTTTAACCGTTTTTCTAATACATCTTTCATATTCTGTAGTTGTTCGATCAATGCCGTATCCAGCTTTTCCTGGTCACGGTAATGTCGATTACAGATGGAATCGATTAAATCTTCTACCTTCTCTATTAATCTAGACACCATCCATTTCACATAGCGATTCTCAAACGTATCATACGTCAATTCCTTTTTAGCCGTTATGCCTTCCCGCGGCATTAAGGAACGACCCGCTAGCTCCATTCCTCTATTTGTTTCCACAAATAAATGAGATCGCTTACGCAAATAGTTGCGGCTTCTTGCGTCCATTTTGCCGAGCTGGTCTCCCCGGACTTTTTGGTAGGTCGTCTCCAGCTTGTGATGAGGCTGGTTTTCAATTCGTCTAATTGCCTGAACAAACTGTTGGAAGTGCTTTGTAAACAAACGGAAGAACTCCGATTGAGACGGTCTTCCATCCACTTTTATACGAGCTCCTAAATAGGTCTTTTTGATAAAATGAAAGGCTAGATTATAGATTTCTTCATTTACTTCCTCTAGCAGCTGTTGGTAATCTTTCTTATAATCCAGCTTTGTCGGAAAGATTTCAAGCGTTACATCTAACAAGGTGTCCTCTCCAGAGCGGATTTCAAATGTGGTTAATCCTACTTCATTTTGAAATTGTAAATTTCCCATGAGGATATGCTGATTGCCGACCTTCACTTCCGAAACTGCCCGGCGCAGAACGGACGATTCATGATAAAAAGACAACGGACGATCCTGTTTAGGCACCACTATTAACTGGTAAGACCCATTTTCGAAAAAGATTGGCCGAAGCTGCGAAGAAGTTGACAGTTCCATCTTCTCCACATCAAATACCTCATACTCATCAGACCCGCGAACAGCAAACTGCATGACATCATGGACATCCATCTCCCGATACTGCTTCAACCCTTCATACAGATAGTGATACGGCTTTCCTTTTATAACAAGCGAGCAATCCGGATGCTCAATCTTCACTAGCTCGACTTCATCAGGCAATCCAGAAAGAGGTAAAGCCATCGTCCAAAAACCTCCTCAACATTTCCACAACCTTGCCCGCACTCAGCGGAAAACGAGCCGATTGAACATCCTCGTCAGGCTGGTCCAGATTATCCATCCATTCACGATTCGTAAACAAGCGATACAATCCTTCCAACACCATCTTCGTACGAGAATCACTGCCCGAAATACGCGGCAAGATTTTCTGCAGAATACAATGATCCAGCGCTACCTCTTGATCAAGCAATTTTCCTGCTTGATTGTAAGCCAAATAAAAACAAATCTCATCGCGAACACGATAGCCTACATGCGCATTGGCAATCCGCAATACCTCATTGATTTGTTCCAAAAGGCCCGTCGCATCGCTCACCAGCTCAGGATAGGTTCCATACACATCTTTTAAATGAAGGTATTTTGATACAAGCTGGTCATTCTTAATAGGAGAGGCGCTCACTTCCCCCAGCTCATTCAAGAATGATAGATTAGATAATTCCACTCTATTAAACTCAATCGTATTTGCTCGATCGAGTACCTTTTTACTGAACGGATGGGTCGTTTCATCCATATTCACCGTCCCAATCACATACACATTCGCCGGCAAACGTACATCTTCATCGCCTGTAATTTCCTTGGAAAGTAAAACAGACGTAACAAGCTGTCCATCTTCCCATTTCCTGCTTTCCATCACACTAAGAATGTCGCTGAAATAATGCTCCACACGAGCCAGATTCATCTCATCCAGCAACACGAAATAAGGATTCTCAGGATCAGCAGCCGCTTTCCGGATTACTTTCGTTAAAGGCCCTTCCTTAAAATCTCCTTTAATATCGACATAACCAAGTAAATCAGAGCCATCATTCCAATCCGGCCGAACAGGAATCAAAGCGAATTGGCCATTTTGCTCATTAGCACCTAGGCTTTCCGCAAACCATTGGACCATTTTCGTTTTACCTGTTCCGGAAATACCGGACAAGATGACGAAAGGCTTGGATTTTAAGGATAAAAATAAATTCGTTACTTCCTCTTGGCTGTATAGGAAGCCCTTTCCAGTTATATAGGAATGAATATGCTTCACTAGCTCGTTATCATTCATTGAAGGCACCTCTTTCACATAATCTGCAGTCCATTCCTTCAAGTAAGAAAGAAGCAAATGCCGAATCTTTTCTGGAAAACGCTCTTGAAACCGAGGAAATAATAAATTCACAAAGGATTCCGATACAGTAAAAAAGTACCCTTGCTTCACATTTCCGTTCACATCAAACGGCCCTGTTTCTTCGATTCGCCATTCAATAGGTATGTCATTCTTCTGAAGTATTGGATCTAGTACATGATACTCCAGCTCCACTAAATACCCTTGCTCCTGCCAATCATGATTCGCAATCTCCGATGGCTTAGCAGACTCAATTGCCTTCTTTTTCACAATACCAATCGCTCGAATCGCTGAGTCAGAATAACAAAAAACGACATCACCTACATTTGCCTTCTTCAAATCTATATGATGAGAAAGTGGCCGCCCTTGTTTCGATTGTTGTGGCGCCCAGAGGTAACCACCTTCTTTTTCTTGTTGATGCGTTTTCCCTTGGTTTACCCACCAAAATTGAATAGGTTTATTGATTTTCTTGTTTAGAATATTAACTTCGTATACATAGGGTTTATCGGTTTTGTAGAATTCCATGAATTCTTCTATTTCTGGTGGTGTGATAACGGGCGCTTTGGAATCGGATTGTTTATGCTCCATTATGTAATCGTATGAAACTTTATACCATTTTCTCATTTTTTCTTTTAATTCTGTGTTTTGATCATATCTAAGCTGTAATGCAGGCTTGTATTGTTCATTTTTTCTGGTTATATTTGTTAATGAAGCCTCATACGATTCACCGTTAATTAAAAGCTTAACCGGCTTCTTATCACCAGGTGTTACATCTTCGCTGTTTGCTTCGGCAAAATCTTCATGAAATTCTTGCGGGATATGACTACCATTCATAAACATTGAATAATCAATCTTTTTTCTTGCTATTATGTTCTTCTGGCCTTCTGGTTTTGACCAGCTTCTGACTTGTTTTAGCATTTGATCACCTACGATTTTTATTTATATTCTAATTATAAAGGGTCTTAATAGAAAACTAGGATAAATTAAGGGAGCAAAGATTAACATTAAGCCAAAAAGCACTTCGAAGTATCAAAATATCGACGGTAGAACTTAGTTTTATGCAAAGTAAAGAACTCCACAGCTTATGCTAGCGTGGAGTTCAAAAAGTAAAAACACAAGTTTTGTTAACTATATTTTTGCTTGGTCTCCGCAATCCACTCTGGTAATTTATTAGTTAGCGTCATATTATGCCTTATTGCCTGCCGTGTGATTAGTTGCCTTATTATAGTCAACACTACTAATGAATTCGTTAATGTAAGGAACTACATCCGGCTGAGAGTAGAATATAAATTTAATGATTTTCCAAGTAATTCACTGTCTAACCCCCATTCCAAAGAGAATCAGTAAACATATTCTGCAGCTTACTTTCTTTCCAATTTTTAAACGCCTGATCAAAATCCAAATCGCTCAATATTTACCAGGCAGAAGCTCATTATGTACAAATTCCTTCAGTAACTGCGCTTGCTCGTATTCTCCCATATTACTCAACTCTTGAATCATAACCTGTCAGCAGTTGGTTTGCCACAATCACAAGGTCTATATTCTTAGAGTTTCGTCCGTTACCATCTCGGGTGGCACGCTACACAATATCTTCAAAATAAGTATCCTCGCCGTGTTTTTTTTCACCAGCAACAAACTCAATGCCAGTAAATGCAGTATAGTCCTTAAACATACCTTTGACAATTTCAGGATCTAGTGGCGTAGGATCATCTTCATTACCGAAACGAAACGTCATCACCACATTCAATTTTCCTCCCCGTTCTGTCAGTTGTTTCTTAAATATATCATAATAAGCAATTACACGATTTTTATAGGCAACTGTCAAAATAGCATTAAATTATTCTATACCTTATAATTGTGATTCTCAGTTACTCAGAAATTCTTCAACTACACGTGGGATATGCGTTTCATCTTGGTATTTAAGCATTCCTCTTTTTTAGTTTCCTTTTCAACGTCAACTTCTGACATTTCTTGAACTTGACGTTGAATTTCTCTATCAGTCCATTCAGGATGCTCTTCTTTAATTTTCCCAACTATTTACAATAACAAAAAATTAATTCAACGGAGCACCAAACGCAGTGATTACGTCTTCTCCATCTAAATGTGAAATCGGTTTACCCATTGCTTTACCAATTAAATCTATTAGTGACTTGGATCTTTTGATAAAATAATCATCAAAGTTATCATTACGCAGATCGTTTACATCTATATTATGTGTACTAATAAAGTAATCAAGCTTTGTTCTATCCACATGATTATTAGCTTCAATTTTATTTAGATATTCGCTCGGTGGATTCCCTCCTATAATTCTATTTGTCCGAGCAAATAGCGGCGTTTTATTAACTATTGAATTCCATTTGGTTTTATCAATTTTTTGAGATTCACAATAGGCTCTTGGAAATACATGATGAATATCTGTATTTTCATCTAAAAATACTGTAAAATCCATAGACCTTCCATTAATAAAATCTAAACAACCGTCTTTTAATATTAATGCCATAATTCCTTTATATGCTGCACTTAATCTGGACTGTAATGATAATAACCTCATTGGCTGAAAATAAGCTCTTTTAATGGTATCAGGTTCACCGCCACCATTAATCCAGTCAATCATTCCCCCAACATCATTTGCATATCTTGTTTCATTAGCTCCCCCATACATTTCTCCCAAGACTCCACACCAATACCAAGAAGAAATTTTATCTTTGATAGTACTGTCTTGTGCTTTGGACTTTAAAATGGCCAATATAACCGCAAGCGGTATAAGTTGAGTGCTATAAGGTAAATCTCTAGAGGTGAATATTCTCTGTTCTTTTAGGAAACTTGCTGCTTGGATAAAGCCTTCCATTACATCATCTGCATATTGTTGATATTTTGTAAGTGTTAACTTTAAAACATCCCTTTTCTTGCAACTGATTGCTTCTCCTCCATTTAATTTAACGTAATAACGATCTAATAAAGTAATGGCAGTCAAAAAATCTGTTGAGGAAACTACAGAAAGAATGGCTTCATTCTGATTAGAAAAAGATAAAGCTGATTTTTGTATAAACGTATCGAACCGTTTTTCCCAATCCTTGCGTAGTTCGAAATTGTCAGCAGCAAAAGTAGCCGTCATTAATTCAAAAACAGTTAATGAGACCCCACCCGTATTAACATTTTCAAAAACTTGGCAAACCGCTTCTTTAGGTGTATCCTTACTCAAAGTAATAACGGGAACCTTATAACTTTGAATCGGAACCAAGATTTCAGCAATAAATTTTGCATACATAGTTAAGATTATCGAGTCATAATTATAAAATTTTTGATAATCATTCATCCACATGGTACATGCAATTGAATCAAACACGATATTTAGAGGAAACATATGATTTTCAAACTCTTTATCTCGATTACTAATGTCCAACTCTATATCCCTACCAAAATTAGACCGGATTATTTTATCTTCAGGAACGGAAACGATAGCATCAATTCGATCTATTGAACGATCTAAGCATCTTTTGATATCTAAATAATAGAACCGTTTAATCGGTTTATTCTTTTCCGTTTTAGTAGGAACGGCATTTTGCGAATATAATGCATTGAATATAGAGGTCATTCTTTGCTGACCATCAAGAACCAATATTTCAGGGCTTGATGATGCTGTTGCACCAGTAAACGGTCGATATTTAAAATGAATTTTCCCTTCTTTACTATATTCCAAGAACATCAAAGCCCCCACGGGGAAGGAATTGGTTATACTAGCGACCAAAGACTTGATCCGATTGTCATCCCAAACCCATCCACGTTGAAAATCAGGTAACTGTATGAGTCCTTCTTCAATATTACGTAAAATATCAGATACCGGTGTATCATTTGACTTAAAAGTACTAGCCATTTTCTAGCCTCCAATTATGTTGTCGTTCCTCTCAATGCCTAAACAAATGGATATATCTTCATTCCATCAAACTTGAGAATCTACCATAATACACTGTTCAAGATGATAATATTTCATCAAATACCCAAACACCATCTCCTCAACCTCATCCGCATCCAACACATCCAGCACCATGGCCCCCCCAACGACATTCAAGTATTTAGTTGCTTGCACGAAGTGGTCCCGCTTGATGCTTACACCGCTTTCCTTCAAGCGAATGAGCGCCTTCAAGATGCCAACGGTGATAGGTCGGTTCGCTGTGAAGTTGCTGGAAAAAAAGAGAACGGAGCGTGCCGAGAAATCACTCTCGCAAAAAAAGTCCGTCAGCCAATAAGGGTTCTCATGATTGTTTTCATCATAAGTCATATAACCGACCCACCAAAGGCGCGCAAGGACATGGACAAATAAGGAACGCTTGTTTCCATTTTTGAAAAAGAGTCCGGTATTGATCCGATTATCGTTGCCTTTCTTAAGTTCTTCCCTTAGGCGGTAAAAGCTGTAATCCCTCATCTGCAGATGGGCAAGTCCCGACCAGAGCCGTTCCTGTGTCGCCTGTACGATGGTCAGATGCTTAAGGGCCGTGTATACCTTTTTCACGTTATCTTTATCGCTGATGGCATAGGAATCATCCATGTTCATTTCAGGCAATTCAACATCGATTTTCGTTTCGATGATTCTGCCTTCCTCTGCGAAATAAGAGTTGAACCACTCATCGTCGATGTTATGGTAATAGGGGCTGTATGCTTTGTAATTCACCCTCAAGTCTTGGAGGGTATCCTCCGATATGATCTGTAATTTCATATTCAATCCTCTACCTTGTTCATTTTGTCTATTTCCTCAAAGCTCAGCTTCAGTGGTTTCCTTAATACAAGCTGTGCCGCTTTCAATGAGGACAGCCTTTCAGTGCCTACATCCTCAAGCCGATATCCGTTCTCTTCAAAAATTTTCCCCATCACTTGGTACCAGGTGTATTCCTCCAGGTCGTCACCGTTCTCCTTGATTTTGGAGAAAACCTCCGTCAATGCCGGTACGATAACCATTGTAAGGATGGTCTGTTTGAGCCTCGAATTCGCGTTGACAGCGTATTGCCCATATTCAAACGCAGGAAGGGAAATGACGATATGGTTCGAATGGATGTCCACTTCCATGAACTCACCTTCCACCGCTTTCTGAATGTTCACAATGGATGGGAGATCCAGGAATTCCGTATGGTCCTCGAATAGGTTCATTTCAATGGCTTCGCCGATTGCCAGGAAATTGCCCTTTTCGAAATGGATAGCGACACCTTTATACCAATCGTTCAGCTTATTGTTCGTATAGTTATGCAATGGACGATCCGCGACAACGAATGAATGGACGGCCACCTTTCCTCGCAATTGGTCGGTCGGGATGCTCACTTCCATTCTTCCACTATGAGACTTATAGAGTTTGCGAAAGCTCGTCTGCTGTCCTTCTATATGGAGCATGTACTTGGCGACTCCAGATGTAATCAGTCCGACAATCCCCTCATTGTCCAGCTCAAATTCAGCTTTTATTCTCAGTTCTCCGAATGAATTGACCACATCGTAGGCGACATGGAAGCTGGAATTTATATAATCGTCATTATCAGTCCTTAGCACGGGATACGGGAAAGAATTACTTAACTTCATAGACTTCCACCTCCATTGCACAGTACTCGCTATAGTCGACCTCAATTCGGATATTCAGGTTTTTCTTTTTCGTATCGCATGTAAAATGAACCGTATTCCCTGCTATCCTCTCTACATGGATATCACTATCCATGAAATGAGCTATCCTAACAGGCAGGTCGAAGTCGCTTTGTTCCCCCATGACGGTAAATTTCAATTCCCCCTTCTGGAGAGCCTTGTCGGGGGAAATCATGAATTGATAGGCACCATTGGCCTTATCGTTGCATATGTATTTCTGTTTGCTGGCAACAGGGGTCGTTTTTGGTGATTTCTTTTTTTCGTTACTTAAATTTCCTTCTGCTCCCTCATCGACATCATGCTTTCCTTCTGTTTCGGAAGTCCCGCCGCCGGCATCGCCTCCCTGGCCGCCCTCGGAGAATCCATTTCCTCCCGACTCGCCCGGCCCGATGCCGAATTCACCAAGTAGCTGTTCATCGATATCGGAAGGTTCGGTCCCTTTCTTCCGTTGTTTCTTCTTAGGCTGCTGCTCTTTTTTCTTGTAGGTAATTGACTTGATGGTCGAATTGATTGATTCCGTTTTGTTTTTCCCTTGTTCGGAAACCGACACCCTATTAGGTAGGAAATCACTTAGTCCCACGGCGTCCATGACGTCCGCCGTGTTTCGATTGAACAGTTCCTTCACCTGCTCCCTGATGAATTTCCTCAGGTCAGCATAGATTTTGTTGGCCAATTTGGGGTCCTTTTCGTATCGGTTCGGCATCCAGCCATTATGCGCAGGATTCTCCAATTGCTTGAACAGGCTGTTCATATGGCTTCCGGTAATCATAAATAGACCAGTGAAGGAGATGCTTCCGTTGATGTTCTTCTGTTCAAAGAGCCTCATCCCTGTCTTCCTTGTCATAAGAACACGACGGTTCAAATCCTCTCCTTCCATGAGTAACAATTCAGCTTCCCCTTCCTCGAACGCAATCCCTCGTTTATAGGACCGGGCAGGATAAGGCACCTTTATTGTGTCTTCTGAAGACAGTAGCCGGTAATAATTCTTTAGGATGCGGTTCTCTTCATTGTCTTCCAATCCCCCGATCAATTCATCAAGGTTTTCATGGCTAATAGTGAAATCATTGACCTTCACAACAAGTTTTTTACGGAAGACGGTAATGAAGAAATTATGAAGGATGGAACGAATGATTTCTTGTTCCCAACCGCTTCCCGGCTCGAACGCCGCAATGAAGATATCCGTTCCCGATTCGGCACGTTCGAATGAATGGTCGATATGGATCAGCCCTTCGATGGCGCGCGAATCCTTATGGTCGGTGAAATATCCATTACCAACCGTTATTTCCTGGTTCTTTTTTATGAAAGACATGATATTCGCCACACCGATATGGGAAGCATATCCGTCCTCGTCCAAGCTGGAATAGAAGAGCGTCCGCAATTGTGAATTCAGAAACGGTGCAGCCTTACCGATTCCGAAGCTGCCGCCGGATTCATCCCCTTTATTTGATGAACCAGCCTCCTTCACAAGCGAACTCCACGGTGAACCAAGTTCCGCTTCTTTCGCTCCTTTGAGGCCGATTGTGTTGAAATCACTTACTCTAAGGAAATTTAAATTCTTTTTGCCAAGCAGCTCTAACGCTTGATCGATGAATTCCTCGCTTTTTTTGTTCTTGTTTTTCCACGTTTCCTCGCAGGCACGGAATACCTCGACCATTTCCCCTTTCCCTGGGAAAAGAGTCGTTTCAGCTGTGAACTGATTAAATTCGACCGTTACAGGCTTACTGACATCCTTCACGGCATCGAGGGAATTTTGACAGATTTCCCTTGTAAGGGAATCTAATGCATTATCGCGGAATGTCTCCAGTCCCGCATTGTTGATTGAATTGATATTCCCGCCTATCACGGCCGGGAAATTCCAATATGGCATATGTCTCACCTAGCTTTTCTATGTATGGGTTTTCAAATTTGTGGATTGAACTATAGACTTACTGTAGATAACTATCTTTTGAAACTATTTTACTATTAAACTCTTTTCTTAAAAAGGAATAATCAATTTTATATACTAAAAGAGGCAATTGAGGATATGATATTATCCTCAATTGCCTCTTTCGGTTCACTATGTTTCAATAATTCTTCGATTCGCTAAGAGTAATATCTCCTTAAATTATCTTTAGAAGTTTAAGAAAGCGATAATAGTTTTTTTGATCCATGGATTGTTGACCTCCTTTTGAAAGCTAGTATATTAGCTTTTTTTCAACCGACTATTTCCTACCTACTATATTCAAAGCAACGCTCCCTAACCACTTCAAATCCCTCTTTGCAACAGCGTATAAAACCTCTTCAATTGAAACGGCCTTGATGTGGAGAATACCTTGATAGCTTGTCCCCCCATTCAATAGTAGGCTGTTCTCTTGAATAAGATCTTCTTTATATTTCGGATATATAATAGAAGCTCCATAGTCTTCATTATGGCCATTAGAATAGTATTGGGCATAAAAGGCAAGTTGGTATATATCACTGTTCTCCACTTTCCGCTTGCCATATTGTTTATACTTCACATCCAACACTACCATCTGGCGAATCTGCTTATTTTCAACCACGATATCTGGGATGATATAGCGGTAGCTATCTCCATTGCATAAGATTGCTTTCGTTACACGTTTGCCATGGTGTACTTTGTATGTTCGAGGCAAGTATTTACGTAATAGTTGTACGATGAATTTTTCGAATAGCTCATTCATATCAATCAAAAATGAATAATAGAAAGTATGCCGCTCAAAAAAAGTGGATGCCGATAGTCTTTTCCACAAATACTCTCCTAACTTATGCGCTTGTTCATAATGCGCGTTCAAACGGTGGTAGTGAAAACTGGGCCAATTAGTGCCCTTGTATTCCTGACAAATCTGTTCCAGTTGGGAGCGCAGGATATTCAGTTGCTGCTTTGTATCCTTTTGCAGAGGCAATCGGCTGACTGTCGATAAGACCGTTAATAGGACTTGGTTTTCAACGATATTGGTTACGAACTCATCATATTCACAATAAACTCTTACAGGGAGGTTAAAATTATGTTTCATATTACGACGAAAATCTACTTTTCCTCTTATTTGGCGAAGATTATTTCTTTCTGTTACATATTCTTTAAAGAACCCTCTCCCAATAATAAGGTCCACTTCTTGAAGAAAAAGACGCACAAGGATTTCAAGCAGATTCGTGCTTTCCAATTCTCCTGATGTATATTGTTTCCTATAAAGTGGCCATTCTTCTGCAAAAGCCATCATCTCTGTTAATGATGTGAACCCTTTATTGAATTTTGGTTGAATGATGATCCGCGCCTGATCGAGTTCAATTACCCCTACCCAACTTTGTGTTCGTATGCGTAATCCATTCCTCAGCTCATCGAAATAAAATCGTTTCTCCCATGGCCTTGATTCATTGACAATAGAGATCTCGGTCAAATATTCTCTCTCTTCCACCGTCAATTCATAATCAGGCAGTATAATATCATCACTATACTCACTTAGGATATATTGTGTTTTCATGAGGTTAAGCCCTTAAATTGTTTTTCGATGGCTTGGATGAAGGCATCGTCTGTACCGTTAAGGAGTTCCACATTAATATCCATCCGATCAACATCAACAAAATCATCTCCAATGATTTCAGCCAGCTGACTATAATCATCGAAGCAATATTCCTGGATGAGCGGAATAATTTCCAATTTAAAAATCTCTTTCAATTCAGTGATGGAGGTCACTTCTTCACCTTCATACATGAAATAAGCATGCCCAATTTGCTTGTCTCTCCCTTGTAAATACAGCAATTTCTCATTAATTGAACGCAAGATATCCGCCGGTGTGATGCTCAGTAAATCCAAAGGCTTTGAAATAAGACTGTAATCCGGCATACACTCAATAAATGCGAATCTTCGCTTTAAGGCGGCATCCATCATTTTAATACTTCGGTCGGACGTATTCATCGTGCCAATCAAAAACAAGTTAGATGGAATGCTGAAGGCATCTTTACTTTGCGGCAACCGGACTTCCATGCCGCGTTTATCTTTTTCTAATAACGTAATCATTTCACCGAAAATCTTTGGAACGTTCCCCCGGTTCAATTCATCAATTATAAAATAGAAGCTGCTATCTTCCATTTCATGCGCTTTTTCAGCAAAACGGCGGAATATGCCCTTCTCTAATTGGAAGCTGATCATGCCCTGATCAGATTGGACAGGTTTGAAGCCTTCTATAAAATCTTCATATTGGAAGGATGGATGGAAAGTGCAGAATTCGGAATTATTCTGATTCACATACTGATCCAAAATTCCAGCACTCTCAACATCTCCTTCTTCAAGCAAGGTATCCTTTACCCAATGGGTAAACTCCTCATTTATCTCAAACATTGTACCTCGATTGCCCATTCTTCCTGCTTGTGTGGTGGTATAGCATTGCAAATCTTTATATGCTTCATAAGGTATTTCCTTTTCAAATCCCCTGATACCTTTAACAACTATGCCTTCTCCATCGTATTCTTTTTCCACTTCAGCAATACCAACTAGCGCTCTTGCAGAACTTCCGCCACGATAACAAAGAATTTTCTCGCCTTTTTTCGCATTTTTGAAGTTCTTGGCCACCGTTTTAGCTTGCCATTTCTGTATGGAACCATCCCATAATTGCTCCCACCGAAAGGTTTCCGCTTTTTCGGAGGCGATCATTAACCATGTTTTTAAAGGATTCTGATCCTCTCTCTTAAACAGCTCATCTTTTTGGTTTTTCCACGCAATGAACTTTCGGGCCATATACGTCTTCCCAGTTCCCGGCGGTCCGTATAAAATGAGTTGCCCTTTACGCTCTAATGCTTTTTCTACCATTTCGAAAAACTGTTCTTCCTCGGCTGAGTATTGTGCAATAGGATACGAAATAGTGCCTTGATTAATCTCTGTCCATTCCAGCACCTGTTTTTTTCCGACCTTATCAACCATTTTAAAACCCCATCGCTCTTGTTTAGGAATAATAAGAGCCGGCTCGTAGACAGTGTCCCAATCCACATAAACCACGTGCTTATGTCCGGCAAGATCCTCACGGAATTCATACCCTTTATCTTTTACGGTGCCAATAGCCAGGATTTGAGATTTCCCTTTATTGGCGATGATTTTATCACCAGTCTTCAATTGATAGAATTCCCATAATTCATTTGCTTTCTCGGTATTTTCCTGTGTTGTTTTTTGAATACTGATTTTTTGGAAAGCTTCCTTGAACTCATCATAATCATTGAATTCGGTTAAATCGCCGACTTCATCCCAGCCTAATGAAATATAACCGCCAGCCAGACAATCTCCCCAATAGGCCGCATCCCTGCCAGGAGCGATTTTCCAATACTCCTCTTTACGCATAAACTCATGATATAGAAACCAGACAACCACAAGCGGATCAATATCTGCAAAAGCTTTATTCTTTGATATTTCTTGTTTTAGCATCATATTTAATTCAATAGAGTTTTTCCCTTTGAGATTTCCTTCTGCCACACCTAATTTCTTCAAAAACAGTTTTAGATGATTTTCGTTATAGACTGTGACGAATTTGTCCGGGTGATATAAATATAGAATCTTTCCTCTTAACATATTGGCACGAAATAATAGATTATTTTCTTCGATATTTGTATACGTTTCTCCATCGAAATTATGAATAAGCTCTAATATATCAGCTCTAAGCTGTTCCCAAGCCTTCTCCACATCTCCGAACTGAGCCGGGAATTCCCACCGCTGATCTTTCTTCCGGTAATAAATGATATGCTTGGCGGCACTTCCGCCCTTAATACTGCCCAAAGGAATGGTATGATACTCCAACCACCAGCCAAACGAGCCTCTCTTTGTTTTTCCCAAGGCATATTTTTCTACAGGCATTTCCGATAGTTTATCCAAGGAAAAGCTCTCCAAAAATTCTCTGTGCAGTGCTTGTGCTGCTTGCAAATCTTCCACTATTTTTTCTGTGTAGTAACGTAATATTTTATCGCGTAAATAGTCCAAGGTAATCCCCTTTCAGCTTTTTGCTTTCTTAATTATACCTCCCCAGAAAAACCGAATCATTTCTAATACCCGGAAATATACATAGATAAAGCAAAAATATGGGTATAATAACAAAACTACCAAAAACAGGAGGTTAACAAAATGAGAAAAGGATTGAAGAAGGGAATTACTGGAGGAATTTTATTCGTACTATTTTTGTGTATCGTTTTTTCTTATGGCATGACTAATGATAGAAAACAAACAGCAGTTGCTTCCACTAGTTCTGTACCAAAAAAAGCATATGAATTATCCCACAATTTTATCAATAATGCGTTGCAAGTAAAGAACCCGAATGGTAAAAAAACAAGCTATCCCCTCAACCAATATTCGGATTTCCCCAGCTATGATTATTCTCCATCCGGCGAGAAAGTCGTATTTACCCAATATGAATGGGAAGAAGACGGGGCGGTCCGCATTTTCTCCCCTGCAAAAGGAGTCGAAACAATTGTCGATTCCAAGAAATCAAAATCTTCCGTTACGCCAAGAGGCGCAGTTTGGCTGGATGACCGCTATATCCTGCTTGTGCAAGGCTCGAAGTACGGCACTGTCATCTCCGGCAAACTATATGTATATGACACTAAGCTAAAAAGCACAAAGCCGCTTCCTCTCTTCAAAGGAGATGCCATCACCAACATCACCACTTCCAAAACAGGCGACACGCCGATTATCGCCTTGATTGGCATTTCTTTCACCGATGATAATTTCAACCGCAATAAACCACATGTCGAATACTATCCGGTCGCTGAGCTATTAAAAAAGGCAAAAGCACTTTGATTCAGGATAAAATCAATATCCGGATTAGTCGTTCCCTATGGGAGTTGTCGGTAAGACACAAAAGGCAGAACATTTTGTTGGACGGCCCAATAAAATGTTCTGCTCATTTATGACTTCGAAGAAGAAAAGAAGCCTTAGACGAATTAACGGCAGCGAAATTAGAACTACGTTTTGTTTGTTTAAAGCTTTATATGCGTTTTTTGGATTTCCGCTAAAAAATTCTGCCATTTCGTTTCTTCTTTTTCGATATCAGGATCGTCCCAATCACTACTGCATAACTGGGGCCATTCCAAAAGTGTTGCCATATCGGTGTAACGACCTTCCATCAGTAGATGCAACATAAAACCTAGCTTGTCTACTATATACTTGTTCAGTATTTTCATATCTTCTTGAGACAATTGACTGATATCTTCTGGTTTTGTACCCTCTGGTGCTGTTTCAACACTGTAACCGGCGTGCATATCTTCAATAGGGCCATTTCTGAAGCAATATATGGCTAATGCTTTGGGTAAATCGTTCATAAAATCTTTTCCGCTGAGGAACTCTAACAGTTCTTCTGGGCCATTATTGTAAATAGCATCGGCGATAAAGTCATTTGTATCATTGCGGGTCAAACCGTATTCTTCGATATATTCAATTAATTCTTCTTTAAGCATAATACACTTCCTTAGGTGTGTTTTTTATTGGTTTAAATGTTACTTGCTAGTACAGAACCTGTTTAAGAATATTATACTACAGTCACATCGGCATCTGTGGTACCGGGGCAAAATCATATAGATTTGAATGTTAATTATTCAATTACTAATCGCCACAAGCCACCTTCAAAAGCCACTCTGATTCAATCAGCTATCCTTTATCAAAATGTTTATAACAAATGAGTCTCTTGTATAGTGACCGTATAAGGTGAGCGTATCCATGATACAGACAAAATCAACTGGTTGTTCAGAAAACCTTCAGCTGTAGCAACAAGCGGGAAAGTAATCTTTGTAGAAAAAGGATATGACATAGCATCCACCAACTGTATGTATCCTGATGGCAAAGTCGTCAACGCAAAAGATGACTGGACGATTAATGGTTGGCTTACTGTATTATCTGGATTAGGCGTTCCCTTACGGTTTGTGTCCATTTTCACTAACTTTTCAAACATTTCAAGATCTTATAACCATCAGATGACATTCCGCCATACCCCCACCACCAAGAAGGATACTTAATAGGAATAATAGTGACAATGAATTGGAGTAAATTATACAAAAATATTCCTAATAAGAAATAATTTAAAGTTATATTAAACATTAATACCAAAATATATAGTGTGAAACAAATTAACAAAGAAAATAATGGCCCAAAGATCAGAATGGTTATTCTTTGATATTTGCATATTTCTTCATATGTATAAACACAATAACCCACATAGTGCCACCTTATATGAAAATATATTCTTCCTATTCGAAAATTCTCCTTATTAGAGCTGTCTTTGGTTCCCAAGTACACTTTTGCAATCCCATCTTTAGTAGATATTACGAAACCAATCGCATGACCTATTTCATGTAAAAGTGTTGATAAAGGAATTACTAACAAATAAAACAATAAAAATGCCATAAAACCCCTCCGAAGATATAAATAGTTACACACTTTCAAATGTATCAAATATTCACTTCAAGCAGTAAATGTTTTGTTATAATTTACCAGTAATTTATATTGGACTGTTTTTTTGTTCTTATAGATAAGAGTACCAATAAAGAAAAATGGAGAGAAGAAATAGAAGAGTCAAAGACAAAAGAAGAATTAGACAGACTGCAATCCGAATGTGACGAAGTCCAAAATAAAATAAGTTCAGTAGAGAAAAAATGGAAAGAAAAAGGAGTCTCATTATCTAAAGAGAATGTGGACTTTATGGTATCAACATTAACACGTATAATTACTTGAGTTGAAATTGGTTATGCACATACATATGAAGAAGCAGTTATTTATGATCAAAGAAGACATGCGGAACAACTGCATAGAGAAAAACTAGCACAAGAAAGAGAATTAGCTGATTGGGTTTATAAACAGCAAGAAAAACATAACGAAAAAGTAATCAAAACTATCCGAGACTACTCTTATTATGAGTAAATAAACAAACTAGCAAGGCGCCAAGCATATAGCTGACGCCTTCTTTGCATTGCTGCTTCCATTCCAAAATCTGTGTGAACACATACAAACAGCCAGTCGGCGGTGTTGCACCGGAAACTGGCTGTTTTAATTATTCCTCTAATGATGGAAGAAGACTTATTCCTGAATTTATTCAATGATAACTTTTCATGAAAGAAATCAAACTCTTCTCTACATCGGCAGTCGGAAAGTGAAGGTGCTGCCTTTGTCCACTTCGCTGGCCACTTCGATTTTTCCCCCGTGCATGTCGATGATCGATTTCACCATTGCCAGGCCAAGGCCGGTGTTGGCGCTTGCGGTTGCGGTACGGGTTGGATCGACGCGGTAGAAGCGGTCCCAGATTTTATCGATATGCTCCGCACTGATGCCGATGCCGTCATCGGAGACCTTCCCTACTGCCTGGCTGCCGTCGCGGTACAAGGTGATGTCCACATGGCCGCCCGGCTTGCCGTAGGCGATGGCGTTTGTGATCAAGTTCATCAGCACTCTTGTCATCAATGTCTGATCCGCTTGGATGAACAGATTGTCCTCCAGGGAGGTGCGGATTTCGATGCCGGCCTCTTGTGCCATCCACTCCAGTTCCTCGGCGACGATTTCCGCCAGCTCGCTTATGTTGATGCGCTCAATGAGGAAGTGCTCCATCTTCTCCTGATCTGCACGGGCCAGCAGGAGGAGCTGTGAAATGAGCGATGACATTTTCCGCGATTGCTTCAATATGACTTCCAGCGACTCTTTCATTTCTTCCGGCCGATCGCTTTGCGAGAGCGCATATTCACACTGCGAGATGATGACTGCGGTCGGTGTCCGCAGTTCATGGGAGGCATCGGATGTGAATTGCTTCTCGCTTTGAAAGGATGCTTGCAGGCGGTCGAACATATCGTCGAATGTATCTGCGAGCGCATGGATTTCATCATGTGATCCTTCAAGGTTGATGCGTTTCGACAAGTCTTTGCCATCACTGATTTCGCTCACCGAATCGATCATTTTCTGCACCGGACGGAACGCTCTGCGGGTAATATAATAGCCTCCGGCAGCGGCGATGATAATTAGGAACGGAAAGGCAATCAGCGTCGCAATAAGGATCGCATTCATCGCCGATGACAGTGAATTCAGCGGATACACGCCGCGGATCCAGACCTCTTCCCCGCTTTCCCGGTATGGATAATCGAACACCAGCCATTCTTGCGTATCTTTTTTAATCGTCTGCAGTTCGTCTGCTTTGAACGGGGTGTTCTGATCAAATCCTGCCGGAATGCGGCCACCGAGCAATTCCCCGCCGCTCGTATAAATCAACAGATTGACGCCATCGTCATAATACTCGAAATCCTCATCTGTTTCGAATCTGCCGTGTTTATATTCCAAATCCTCGACGCTTTCTTTTACGATGTTCTCGATGTTTTTCTGTACATTCAACAGCAGCACTTTATCGGATGAAGAAAGAATCACGCCCAGGACAACGGCCATGATGATGACGATGAGGCCGGTGTACCAAAGGGTCACTTTCATCTTGATGGATAGCTTCTTCATGAGTCAGCCCTCAACACATAGCCGGCGCCTCTGATGGTATGGATCAGCTTCACATCGAAGCCGCTGTCGATCTTTTTACGCAGGTAGCGGATATAGACGTCGACGATATTGGAGCCGCCTTCATACTCATAATTCCATATATGCTGTTGGATCCGGTCACGTGTCAGCACGATTTCCTTATTGCGGATCATATATTCCAACATGGCAAACTCTTTGCTCGAAAGCTCGATTGCCCGATCTCCCCGCGTCACTCTATGGGTATTGCAGTCCACGGTTAAATCGGCCACTTCGAACACATTAGAAGTGCTTCCCGTCTGCCGCCGCATCAATACGCGGATTCGCGCCAGCAATTCATCGAATGCGAACGGCTTCACTACATAATCATCCGCTCCCAGGTCAAGCCCTTTCACACGGTCTTCAATCGCATCCTTGGCTGTCAGCAGGAGCACAGGCGTTGTGTTCCGCTCGTAGCGCATGCGCCGCAGCACTTCAAGGCCGTCTATGCCGGGGATCATAATATCGAGCAAGATGAGATCATACGAAGCCATCGCGATATAATCGAGCGCATCCCGCCCATTGCCGCAAGCATCCACGCTGTAATGCTCCGCTTTCAGCCGTTTCGCTAAAATATTCTGCAGGTCCTGTTCATCTTCGACTATGAGAATTCGCATGTTCGTTCTCCTTTTTTTCTTTATTACTTATATATTACTATAATTCATCAACATTAAAAAAAGATGAAAGAATCCAATGCCGCCCATTCATTTTCCTTTAATGTTCGCTTTGTAAGATAAAGACAAGATCAAGAGAATCAAGGAGGGATACAAATGAAAAAGTTCATGGCAATCGGGCTGGCGGCAGGTTTATTGCTTACGGGATGTTCCCAGCAGACAGCGGAAAAGGATCCCAAAGCGCAAAGTGCAACACCGGTGACGGAAAACGCTCCATTAGAAGAAAAAACAGTGGCACCAAAAGTCTCTACAAAGCAAACAGCCGGCACCCAACAGGCGGATGATTTCACCGATGCCGTGGCGGAACTGGTGAAGAAAGCGGACAGCACCGCTCCAAAGGGAACACAAGAAGAAAGAAGAAACACATTCTTCACTTTACACAATGAAATCGAGCAGCTGGAGGACCAAATGGACGCTTACGAGGACAAGCTTGAAGCGAACTATAACGCCGGCACCGTGACGATTGAACAATATCAGGCAGAAGAACAAAAACTGGATGTGCTTGCAGACCAATTGGACCAAGCAGAAGATGCCTTAGAGCTGACATTTAATCTTAAAGACTAAACAAAAGGAGAGAAACAAAATGAAAGAGAAAATCATGAAATATAAGAAGAAAATCATCGGAACCGTTGTCGGAGTTGCGGTCTTAAGTATCGCCATCGGCGGCGGCTATCTAGGAATGGGCTATCATTACGCGAAGCAGAATGATCACTATACCGAAAAACAAATCCGCGAGATTGCCACTGAGCAAGTAGCCGGTGAAGTCATCAGCGTGCAAAAGAAGTTCGAATTGGAAGACGACCGTCTGTCACATTCTGAGTTCGAATACGAAGTGGAAATCAAAACAGCCGACAATCGATTGAAAACCGTGGATGTCAGCAGCCGGACAGGTACGGTTGACGTGGATGATGATGAGTAACAGTACAAAGAAGGCGCCCAGCATATAATGGCGCCTTCTTTGCGTGGCTTACTTTCCTTCCACAATCTTCGCAAACTCGGCAAGCGTTGTGGTATAGGTGATATATAGCCGCGGCAAAGTATACCTTTCATCTTTGGCGCCGCTTTTTACATAATACTCGGGTGTCGTTGCAATGCCGAACTCATAGAATTTCTTCGTTTCGGCGATGACTTTTTTATTGAACGTTCCATATGGATAGGAAAGGGCGATGACCGGCTTTCCGGTTATGCGCTCTATTGCTTCCTTCGATGATTTCAACTCATACTCCAAGTTATCCACCTTAGTCAAATCCGGATGGGTCGCTGTATGGGATTGGACCGAGATGATGCCGGATGCGGCCAGCTTTTTCAGGTCGGCTTCCGACAAACGGTTCGAGCGGCCGATAAAGTCGGATATCACGAAGAAGGTTCCTTTCGGCGTGAAGCCTTCCGTTTTCAGCTTCTGAAAAATAGCAAAGGCGGTCAAATTGTTTTTGTAGCCGTCATCGAAGGTAAGGAAGATTGGTTTGGCGACTTGGTCCGCCTCCTGCCATTGCTCGAATGTCAGCGGGGTAAAGCCATGCTCGCGCAAATACAGCATTTGCTTTTCGAACTCATCCGGCGCCACGTACAACTCTTTTGCGCCGTGTCCTTTGAACTCGGCAATGGAATGGTAAATCAGGATCGGGATTTTCCGCTCGGCAGAAGCATTCGCCGGGAGGCACATTGCCAGCAGGCAGATCAAAAGGATTGCTTTCAATTTCATCTAACAGACCCCACTTTTTTCTTGATAGTATGCCTCCTTTGATGAGATATTATCAATCCGCCCCTTTTGTTCCAGGACAGCTTTTGATATGGAAGAAAAGCCCTCGTTAGCGCCTGGAGGATTCGTGTGAAGAGGTCGTTGGTGTACCTTGATGAAAATGCATTTTCCATATTCCATCCATTCGTTTCCATATCGAACTACGTAATGAGTGTTGTTTATTTGCTTCGTTATAGATTCTATAAGTTGTTAAGATGATTTCTTCAGACAAGGGATGAATTTCGAAATCACTCAGTGTCATATGTACAACACCAAGACCCACATCGCTTATATTCTCATTTTTGTACAAAACCTTTCCTGAACTTCCGAATTCAAAAAAATCTTTGGAAAGTATGTTTGTAAGTTCTTCTTTTGATGCTCTGATCTCTGGTTTCAACAATTTTTCTTCTAACTCCAGCAACAGTTCTTTTAAAGAAGGTTTGTTTTTCATTTTTACATTCCTTTTCATGTGAATAATATGGGTACTACAATCTTCCTTTATCCTCCTCAAGATCAGCTCGAGCGTATAAAAAAACATGCTTAGTAAATGATTGGCATTAATCAATTATACAAAGAATTTTGCTCCCGAGATGGCGTGGCAGTTCAAGTTAGGAAGGAATAAATGCTTTAAAGGCGTCTTCCTCTTCAATGAATGGAAAATGATTGCTGTATTCGAAGCTATGCATCGTTGCCTTAGGCATTAATTGTGCCGCTTCCACGGAAAATTCATGCGGGCATTGCGCATCATGTTTCCCGCAGTAGATGTATGCTCTCGTCTCTGTTCGGGCCAGTTCAGGGCGCAAATCAAATGTTTTTAATTCTTCATAGGAAAAATAATCAAGCCTTTTGGCTACTGTTTTTCCGCTGTCCGGCCTGCTTCTCATTTCTTCATAGGCCTGTTTATTGTAGAGGGACATCATCGTCCATTCTTTATTGGCTGCCCTTCTTTCCTCAAGCGTCGAATCCGGATCGCCTAGAATCGCCAATATGTCTCTTATTCTCTTGTTGTTCGGATTGTCGCGGCAATAGATGCTGCCGGCATGTTTCATATAGGCAGAGGAAGCGCACAATCCTCCGGCAACGATATGCTCCAGGCTTTCAGGGTGCATGACGGCATATTTCAAAGCAAGCATCCCGCCTGTTGAATGCCCTGCGAAAGCCCATTGTTGTTTATGCAGGGCGGCTCGGATCGCTTCTAGATCTTCCACACTGTCGTGCATGCTGTAACTGTATACCAATGTGTCATCCGTAGACTGGCCCGCTCCCCGCAAATTGGCCAGATAAACGGTATAATACTCAGTGAACATCCCTGCGAACAAATTTCCTTTTTCATTGTATTCACTGTACAGATGCGTGACACAAAGCGGTTTTCCTTCCCCTTTCTTGAACACTTCGAAGATTCCTCGAGATGTTTCAACCATTAACCGTTCCCACATGCCCCATTCCCCCTTTAACCGTTTCCTGTCTTTTATTCTGCACATATTGCCGAAATCCTCTAATGCAATCGCCGTCTTATTGGTGAATTTGTAAAATTAAAAGAGCTTCAACTTATCCTAAAATTGCTGCATAACCCTTACCATCACCCAAATAGAATGATTGATTTTATGGAAAAAGACCGAAAAAAAACAGGAATCATGAATAATCCCTGTTTGACATATAAAATAAATAGAATGATAGCTAAATCATGCAATTATTTGTGCAGCTGATGGAGAAATGATTCCTCTCGATTGCAACTCTGCTTTTGTTTGATCATCAGCAGGTCTGTACCCTTTTTCAAGCAATTCTTTGATATTAATTTTATTATATACAAAAGAAAAAATGATACCTGGAATCCATGCCCCAAATCCTAGTGTGAAAACTCCTGCGAGAATGCCTGTTATAAACATGATGGCTGCCCATTTTAAATCGCCTCTGAAAAGGGCAGGGAAAAATCCAAAAAAGAAAGTAGTCCAACTAAATCCAATTTTGACTTCCTTTGTTACACCTGCATCATTGGTTAATCTTGCCTTCATCTTCTCTCCTCCTTTCTTCTTGGTAAAATTCGCCTCCCTATTATACTATACTTTCTGACTAATTCCACAAATAAAATTCCCTTACTAAAACCATAAACAGATATGGAAAAAGTGAAACTTTGATAGGCCGAAATGTATTCATCACCGATCGATTGTGAGTTGAACCAATAGGATTCTTACTGGCGCTTGATCTCCCACTTACATCTCTTTGTCTTCCCTCCCGTGTTGAAGTGAAGTTTTAGCGCCATTTAAAATGGGATAAAAAACAATTTCGACCACTATTTTCACGAAAAAAATCCAAAATAAAAAGCAGGTTGAAAATCGTGCCTTCTGCCTCACCTGCTTTTTTGGCTATTTGCGCCGTCGATATATTTGAATAACCTTTTTCAGCAATAGCAACCTCCATAATAATTAGCCGTTTGTTTATTGGGTTTCTCCTATTTTATCTTTGCTTAAAACTGTTAAATATTTCTATAACTTACGGTACTTTTTCAGTGCAAACAAATTCAAGACGATAAAAACGGCTGCAAACGCGAACAAAATATATAAATTACTACTGATTTCAGATAAACTCAATCCCTCGTACATGACTCCTTTTAATGCATTTGCGGCATAATACAGCGGCATAAAATTTGCAAACGCTTGAAGCCACTCCGCCATTCCCTCAATGGAGAAAATGCCTGAGAAAAAGATTTGCGGCACGATTACCAGCGGGATGAACTGAATCATCTGAAACTCTGAACTTGCGAAAGAAGATAATAATATTCCAAGCGACAAAGCTACAAGTGCTACGATGACATTGGTTAAAATAACATTCCAAATCGAGCCCACTAAGACGATATCCAGCACATGGATCGAGAACAACACAATGATAACGGTCTGTATCAATGCTAATAATCCGTAGCCAATAAGGTAGCCAGCGACGATTTCTCCTCTTTTAATAGGTGTTGCCAATAACCGTTCTAGCGTCCCGGTTGTTCTTTCATTTAACAAACCTATCCCAGCGATCAAGAAAACAAAAAAGAAAACAAAGAAACCTATTAAAATAGGACTAAAGGTATCAAAAAGCTCTGTTTCACTGCTGCCATACACATAATTTGTTTTCACGGAATCCTGTAATGAACGTTCGCTCTGCATTCCGTTTGTTCCCATTAGTTGTAGTTGTTTTTCTTTACTGTAAATTTGCTTCACTTTCATCTCTAAGCTTCTCGCTATTGTTGGATCACTATTAAGTAACGTTATAGTTGCTTTATCGTTTTCAACCTGTAAAAAGCCATCCAACTTTTTATCTAATATGGTTTCCTTCACATTAGACACTCTGTCATATTCTTTTACGACAATATCTGCCTGTTCTAATTTTTCGATGATTTGCTGATTCCCATTGGCAACTCCCAAAACAGGGTTAACGGCATTTCCGTCAAAGACCAGTTTCATTAGTGTCAATACTAATAACGGGGCCACAAAGAGTAGAGCCAGTGTACGTTTATCCCTAAATATTTGCACTAATATTCTCTTAATAAGCGCTACTGTTCTCATTACCCTTCCCTCCCCGCAACTAAGAAAACATCATCTAAACTATGAACTCCATATTGTTCTTTCAATTGACGCGGCGTACCTGTTGCTATAAATGAACCCTCTCTAACCATTGCGATGTAATCGCATTTTTCTGCTTCATCCATTACATGGGTGGTTACAATAATGGTTTTGCCTTCATTTTTCAATCTGAATAGCTCATTCCAAATGCTTATTCTTAATTCGGGGTCAATTCCAACTGTAGGTTCGTCCAATATGAGAACCTGAGGATTTTGGATCATCGCAATGGCAAGAGATAAACGACGTTTCATCCCCCCTGAGTAGGCGGACACTTTTTTATTAAGGTCATCGGTTAAGTTAACTAGTTTTGCTGCATAGGCAATTCGTTTTTGTTTTTCTGTTTTATCCAATTTGAAAAGCGATGCGAAAAACATAAGGTTTTCTTTGCCTGTAAGAGCTGTATATAAAGCATCTGATTGGGCCATATAGCCAATTTGCTGTAAGATCTCTAAATTAGGCATTTTTTCTCCTAATAAATAGACAGAACCTTCATCTGGGATATCCATCCCCACCATCATCTTTACTAGAGTCGTTTTGCCAGCTCCGGAAGGTCCGATAAAACCATAAATACGGCCTTGTTTAATATCAAAGTTGATATCCTTTAGTACAACTTTCTTGCCGAAACGTTTCGTTATTTCTTTAAGTTGGATTGTATGATCGTCAATCATTTTAAAATCCTCCTCTCAAGAGTAAGTGTTTAATCACTTATATCAAGTATAAATCTAAACGGGTATCTTTTCTGTGAAAAATTAATTGCTTTGGGTGAAAAACTCGTACCTATTTAAACTTCTTATTGCACAAACTTCCCCCGCTAGCAGCACGGCAAAAAGAACAGTGCTCACTGTTCCTTCATTCATTAAAGCCTCTAATATTTATAAAAAGACCAAAGGAATAATTGCCCAATTATGGTAAAGTAAAATAAATAGATTTCAGAAACGAGAATAAATACATGAAAACCATTACAAATACCTCTAAAAATCCTTTGTTTCTTGGTATCCTTGTATTTCTGTTTACAAGCTTTGTCATTTGGAATATCCCGATAGAAAAACGAAAATACGGTCTGTCAACAAGTGCATTAACAACCGACTATACGGGGCTTCTTCCTGAAAAAATCAAAAGAATCGTCAATGTACAGAATCGATATGAGCTGCAACGAATTGTCAAAGAAGCAAATGAAAAAAAGCAACATATTTCCATTGCAGGCCTCCAACATTCCCAAGGCGGCCATACCTATTACAAAGATGGGATTGTCCTTGATATGCGTGGATTTAATCGAATATTGGAGGTTAATCCAAAAGAGAAAACCGTCCATGCAGAAAGCGGTGCTACATGGGAAGATATACAAGAAGCGATTAATCCCTATGGTTTAGCCTTACAAGTTACTCAATCACAATCGATTTTTACAATCGGCGGTTCTCTTTCCGTGAATGCACATGGCCGTGACATCCGCTTTGGGCCGATGTCAAATACGGTTCGCGAGATGACGATACTAACTCCTACCGGGGACATCAAGCATATTACACGTGATCATCAAGAAGAGTGGATGACATATATGCTTGGCGGGTATGGCTTATTCGGTATCATTATTGACGTAACATTAGATTTAACAGATAACGAGGTTTACACCATACATACGAATAAACTTCGTACCGAACAATACGAAGCTTATTTTCATCAAATGCTCAATCAGCCGGATATCGCCATGCATTACGCGCGGATCAGTGTCGCACCAAGCAGCTTTCTGGAAGAAATGTACGTAATTGATTATAAGAAAACGAATAAGACAGATGCCACTACAAATCTAAAAGGTGAGACAGGCATGCGCGCAAGTAAATTAGCACTTGATATCGGGAGAAAAGGCGGAATGTTTGAGGATTTCTTCTGGGAAACGCAAAGATTATATATACGCTCTCTTAACGATCACAAAATAACCCGAAATAACGTCATGCGTTCAGAATCAACCTTTATGGAATTCACTCGGCCAGGTAGAGTGGAAGTGTTACAGGAGTTCTTCATCCCTGTTAATCAATATGAGGAATACTTGCACGATTTAAGAAAGCTATTGCCGCATGATGATCGACATACTGACTTTAAGGTTCACAACATCACTGTGCGCTATGCCTCAAAAGATACACAAACTAGTCTTTCTTATGCGAAAGAAGATATGCTGGGACTTGTTGTCCTCATCCAACACGGCTTACAGGAAGATGATATCGCCAACGCCCAATCACTTATACAAAAATGGACAGACCTAACATTACAACATGGCGGTACCTATTACTTGCCTTATTATCCGTACCAAACTAAACAACAATTCACCAACGCCTATCCAAATTGGGAGCAGTTCCGTACTGAAAAACAAAAGCGGGATCCGAATGACGTTTTTGTAAATCAATTTTATGGCCATTACATCAAGTAAAGGAGCTAACATGAAAAACAAAACAGCTCAATATATCCCTCTTGTTGTCACGGTAGGGCAAGTCGTTATTTTCCCTTACTATATCCTATGGTTGAAAGACGCTTCGCTAAGCTATCTATTATTCGCTTGGATGTTTGCGGCCTTCTCCTTTTCAGCGGCATGGGGTTATCGGGTTTTTCAAACTACAAAAAGCGCAAACCGATTCATGATCCCCTTCATCTACATAGGAATGGGACTGGTCTACACAACAGTAGGCAATATGCCATTCACGATTGAATTATTACCTTATGTAGCTCTAGTGCTGCAACTGATTCTCGGCTTTCTTCAAGGATATTTTCGCGGCTGGCATGCCAAACAAGAAACCTATCACTTACATGTAACAAGCCATTATTTACTCGTAGGTATGATTATGATTGGGTTATCGTTTATAAAAGTCGTGACTCCGGTATTTTTTCTCACTTTATTTGGAATGATCCTATGCATTTGTGGAGTTTATCAGATTCGTAGAAAAAGGCCGTTTGAAAAGTGATTTTCATACGGCCTCCTAATAAAAGATAACTTCACATTATCCACTGTATTTTGACGTTTCTTTCAGGGACAGCTTTTTATCAGACGGATTTTTCCAGAAGATCGTAATCGCAAACCCTACAACCACTACCATAGCTCCAAAATAGAATGGATAGTTAATGTCCACATCAAACAGTTGGCCTCCGATAATCGGTCCCAAAACGTTGGCAAGCGATGTAAAGAACGAGTTCATGCCTCCAACAAAGCCTTGATCATCACCGGCGATACGCGATAAGTATGTTGTAACTGCCGGACGAATCAAATCAAAGCCAATAAACACAGTGAATACCACTGCCATAATCGACCAATATGAATTCACATGCGTTATAGCAAACAATAAAATACCCGACAGTACTAAACTCCAGCGAATTAAAGAGATTTCCCCTATCCATTTTGTAAGCTTATCAAAAAGCACCACTTGGAAAAGGGCGCCTAAAACCGCACCACCAGTAATGGAAATCGCGATATCTTTCGGCGTGAAGCCAAACTTATGATCTACAAAAAGTGAAAAGAACGACTCAAACGCCGCTAAGCCAAACGATGAAACGAAAATAACAATGAATGCAATTAAAAACATAGGCATCATTATTTTTTTCAGGCTGCTTTGTTTCCCGGCTGTGGTTTCAGTCATTGGCATTTCCTGACGGTTAGGCTCCGATAATAGGACAATTGATAAAATAGCTGCTACCACGCCAAGTACACCTGCCGTATAAAACGGCACTCTAATTCCGATTTCCGCTAAGAAACCGCCAATACCAGGGCCTACAATAAAACCTGTACTAATAGCAGCCGACATATAACCAAGTGCTTTCGGACGTGTTTTCATGTCCGTAATATCCGCAATAAACGCCGTAACAGCCGGCATAATAAAGGCTCCACTTATCCCGCCTAAAATGCGGGATACAAACAATACTTCAATCGTTTTGCCAATACCAAATAAAAACTCAGAAAAACCAAATATAAATAAGCCAAGGACAATCATAATTTTACGGCCAAAATGATCTGCAGCCTTGCCTGCAAACGGCGAAACAATCAATTGTGTTAACGCAAAGGCAGCTGTTAAAAAACCCACTGTCGAACCACTGATCTTTAATTCATTCATTAAGGTTGGCAATACTGGGATTACTAGGCCAATTCCTAAGAATGCGATAAACAAGTTCATTAGTAAAATGCTGAGCGAAATTTTTTGATTCTTACCCATTACTAAATCCTCCTATTTTGAATTGCTATAAAAAATATAAACCCTACAGTAACTGTAGGGTCAATAGGATTGTTTATTTTATACGAATTTTTAGCTCCACTATGAACTCGGAATGTTGGGTTGGTAAATAGCTTGTTGGATAGGCAACACTTAACTGGACAAAAAAATTAAGGTGTGGCGGACAAAATCCTCATTTTGAGTATAGCTTCCTTATAAGATGGAAAAAGCTGTACTAGTCACTTTATATGGAGGTTCTGGCATGGTAGCCTGACGTGGCTTGCCAGTTTGATAAACTGGCAGTCTGGCTTTTCAGCCATGCCAGTAGAGGCTCCATGTCAAGTGACGGTGTGAACACTCTATTTAACAAGTCTGCCATTACCTATTCAGTTAAGGAGCGTTGTATATGACCAGATCGAGACGAACATTTACCGAAGATTTCAAGAAACAAATTGTATTACTATATGAGAATGGAAAACCACGAAAAGAGATTATCGCTGAATATGAGCTGACCCCGTCTGCCCTAGATAAGTGGGTGAAGCAAAGCAGAACGGCTGGTTCCTTTAAGGAAGCAGACAATCGTACACCTGAACAAACTGAATTAATGAAGATACGCAAAGAACTGAAACAGCTACAAATGGAAAATGACATTTTAAAGCAAGCCGCGCTGATCATGGGACGAAAGTAAAAGTGATTCGAAATAACCGTCACAAATACTCGGTATCAGCAATGTGCATCGTCCTCAACATTTCCCGTTCTTCTTATTATTATGAAGCGAAAATACAGGATAATCAGCAGGAAGAGCGTATTCGGTCACTGATCATTGAAATCTTTCAGAAAAGCCGCCAGAACTATGGAGCGCGCAAGATTAAGATTGAATTGAAAAAGCAAGACCATCGTGTGTCCCGCCGCCGAATCGGACGGATTATGAAGGAAGAAGGATTGATATCGTCTTATACATTAGCCCAGTTCAAACCCCATAAAGCCCAATGTAACGAAGAAAAAGTGGGTAACGAGTTAGATCGGAGCTTTCACCAACAAGAAGAGCTGGCTGTCGTTGTCAGTGACCTGACGTATGTACGTGTCAAGGATTCCTGGAACTATATCTGCTTATTGATTGATTTATATAACCGTGAGTTGATTGGACACAGTGTAGGACCGAAAAAAGATGCCAAACTGGTGAGTAAAGCACTGTCTACTGTGCAACATGATCTGCGATTGATCACCTTATTTCATACAGACCGAGGCAGCGAATTTAAAAATAAGCATTTGGATGAAACGCTTGAAACTTTTGAAATTAAGCGGTCATTAAGTATGAAAGGATGTCCCTATGATAACGCAGTGGCAGAAGCGACTTACAAAATCTTAAAAACAGAGTTTGTGAGAGGACGAACATTTGAAACACTCGAACAGTTACGTTCTGAACTATATGATTATGTCCATTGGTTTAACCATTTCAGAATTCACGAAACATTGGGATATTTAAGTCCCGTTCAATTTAAAGAAACACACCTTAAAAAAAGTGTCTAGTTTAGTGTTACCATTCCATGTTGGCATATAAACTTCAAATACGTTCGCATTCGCACCTAGATTTAAATGATTTACATAGGCATAAAGCTTCTTGTACGCTGCTATATACAGATCCTCACTAAAAACAAACGCTATACAAGCATATCGGCCCGCTGGTATTTTTAGCACCTCTACATCCGGTGCTAGCTTTTCTAAATAACGCTCGGTTAACAATGGCGTAAACAGATAATTGTAATAAAAGTCATTAATGGTATCATACTGCTTTAATGGATAAATACCTCCATAGTGGCTATTCATCACACTGCCTTCACGCTCCAATGTTTCAGCTAAAGGCCTAAAGTACTTTTCCGGTGTATATAAAATAGTCGCATCAGTCGTTTTGATCGCTAAAATACGCTGTGTAGCCATATCCATTTCATATACTTCTTCATATACCGGTATACTAATTTGTTCCTCTAAATGTTTCTTTGTCTTTAATAGCGTATAGTGTACCTCTTGGATTTGCTTCACCTTTCGCTTAACAAGCTGCTCCTGCTTTGCTAAAAAATCGACTAGCTGCTCCGGTGTTAACGACTGCGCATACTTAATATCCTCTAACGACGTTCCGATAAACTTCAAGGATTTAATCAAATCCAAACTATAAAGTTGCGACTCACTGTAATACCGATACTTCGTTTTTTTATCAATATAAACAGGCTTAAAAACACCTATTTCATCGTAATAATGAAAGGTGCGGATTGGTAAATTCGTCATTTTTGAAATTTCACCGATTGTTAACAGTTTTTCATGTTTTTCTACCATTTTCGGTCCCCCATTTATAACGGCAACACTACATTAGACATTTTTTTCTTACTGGCGCTTGATCTCCTGCTTCCATTTCTTTGTCTTCACTCGTATTGATCTTTAAACTTCAGCATCTTCTATAGCCAGCCTTTCTGCCAGTATAGGCAATACGGACTTATCGCCAATCCAATTTAATCCATAAACAGCATAGCCTTGATTCCATTATAATCATTATCGATGCATTTTATTAATGGTTCTAATCATCTTATAGATAAAGGGGCCCCCTCCAAAATCATGACCAATGACTTTGTAAGGCAGCCCCTTCTTTATTAGTTTAACTGATAAGAGTTATTATATTCGCATTTCCTTTGTCTCTATTAGTCCATACGCAATTCACTTGAACTTATCATATAGATTGTTATCATTTGGCTATAAATGGAGATAACCCATTCCCCTACACACTCGTTTCTTCTTCCACCATCGGCTCGTTGAACTGGCTATTATACAAATCGGCATAAAACCCTTGCTTAGCCAGCAATGTATCGTGGTTGCCGCTCTCGATGATGTCGCCGTCTTTCATCACGAGGATGAGGTCGGCATTTTTGATGGTCGACAGCCTGTGGGCGATGACAAAAGAGGTGCGTCCGACGGTCAGTTTGTCCATCGCTTCCTGGATCAGTTTTTCCGTACGGGTGTCGACGGAGCTTGTCGCTTCATCCAGGATTAATAGCGGTGCGTTTTCCACCATGGCTCGGGCAATGGTGATCAATTGTTTTTGGCCGGCGGACAGGCTGATTTGGTCATTCAATACGGTGTCATAGCCCAGCGGCAAGGTATGGATATAGTGGTCGATGCCGACAGCTTTACATGCCTGTATGACTTCTTCATCCGTTACGCCTTGCTTGTTGTAGATGATGTTTTCTTTGATGGTTCCCTCGAACAGCCAGGTGTCCTGTAAGACCATGCAGAATAAGTCATGGACGTTTTCGCGTGTCAATGAGTGGATCGACACGCCATCGATTTTGATTTCCCCGCCGTTCACTTCATAAAAGCGCATGAGCAGGTTGACCATGGTCGATTTTCCGGCGCCTGTAGGACCGACGATGGCCACTTTTTGTCCGGCTTTGGCATGGACGGAGAAATCATGGATGATGGTCTTGTCCTCGTTATAGCCGAATCTCACATGCTTGAATTCAACGTCGCCTTTGACGTTTTGAAGCAATGCTGTCTTATGGCTTTCGTCCTCAAGTTCCTGTTCTTCCAGGAATTCGAATACACGCTTGCTTGCCGCTCCTGTCGATTGGAGCGAGTTCGCTGCCTGCGCCATTTGCGCAAGCGGTTGTGTGAACAGGCGAATATACATCATGAAGGCAACGATGACCCCGAATGAGATATGTCCGTTCAGTGCCAACGCCGCACCGACGACGCACACCGCTACATAGCCGAAGTTGCCGATGAATGTCATGATCGGCATCATCATCCCGGAAAGGAACTGCGCTTTCCAGACGTTCTCTTGGAGCCGCTCATTGATTTCATTGAATGTTTCCTTCGCTTCTTCTTCCCCATTGTAAGCCTTCACGACCATGTGGCCGGCATAGATTTCTTCGATATGGCCGTTCATCGCCCCGAGTTCCTGTTGTTGGCTCAGGAAGTACTTCTGCGATCTTTTGATGATGAGGCCCATTAAGCCGAATCCGATCAAGGTGGATACAATCGCCGTCAACGTCATGATGACATTCGTCTTGAACATCATGACAAGGGATCCTAAAAACAGCGCAGACGAACTGACAAGCATCCCTATGCTTTGATTCATCGTCTGGCCGATCATATCGACGTCGTTCGTGATACGGCTAAGTACATCCCCGAAATTATGGGTATCAAAATATTTCAGCGGTAGTTTGTTAATTTTCTCTGAAATATCCGTACGGAGTTTCTTGGTGACCTTTTGCGTGACAGTCGCCATGATGAAACCTTGAAGATACGAAAACAGAGCGCTGAATCCGTATAAGGCCACCAGCAGGAAACCGATCTTCGACACGGCATCCAGGTCGATGGAGCCGGCTAGGCCGGCTGTGACATGGTCAGTCAGTTCGCTCAGCTTATCTGGTCCGATGATCGTGAAGACCGTGCCGGTGATGGCGAGCGCGAACGCGAGGATGATGACAGGCAAATACGGTTTGCAGTAGGCAATCAATTTGCCCCATGTTTCCCCGAAACTTCCTTTTTGCTCCTTGCTTGCGGAAGAGCCATGCATTTGGTGGTGGTTCTTCTTAGGCATTTTTCAGCTCCTCCTTTGATAGTTGTGAATAAGCAATCTCCTGATACACTTGGCATGTCTTCAATAATTCTTCATGTGTGCCGCAGCCGGCGATTTTTCCTTCATCTAATACGATGATTTTATCGGCATCCATGATGGTACCGATGCGCTGTGCGACAATCAGATTGGTCGCGGTGCTTGTCTCTTTCTTCAACGCAGCACGGAGCACGCGGTCTGTTTTATAATCAAGCGCCGAGAATGAATCGTCAAAAAGATAGATTTCCGGCTTGCGGTAAATAGCCCGTGCAATGGACAGGCGCTGTTTTTGCCCGCCCGAAAAGTTCGATCCGCCTTGGGCGACATGGGCTTCATATTCCCCGTCCATCTTCCTAACGAATTCTGATCCTTGGGCGATGGCCACCGCTTTTTCCACGGCCGCTGAATCGTTTTGTCCAGTCTTGCTGCTGCCGTAGGCCACATTCGATTTGATGCTGCCGCTGAACAGGACATTACGCTGTGGCACATAGCCGAGCTTATTGTGCAGGTTTTTTTGCGCATACTGTTTGACATTGATGCCATCGACGAGCACCTCTCCTTCCGTCGCGTCATAAAAGCGCGGAATCAGGTTGATGAGTGTCGTCTTGCCGCTTCCGGTCGCACCAATGAAGGCGACCGTTTCGCCCTGTGAGGCCTTAAAGCTGATATTCTGCAGCACATACTCGGAAGAATCCGGATATTTGAAGCTGACATTACGGAATTCGACTGTCCCTGTTTCTTTTGTCGCTTCGTCTTGGGAACAACCATCGGTAATGGAAAGCTCTGTATCCAATACTTCATTGATACGGTTAGCGGCCACAGCGGCACGCGGCATCATGATGAATACCGCTGTCATCATCAGGAAAGCCATCACAATTTGCATCGCATAAGAAGAGAAGACGACCATATCACTGAACAGGCCGATGCGATCCATCATATTGGCTTGGTCAATCAAGTAAGCCCCGATCCAGTAAACCGCCAGGCTGAGTCCGCTCATGATCAACATCATGAACGGCATCATACTTGCCATGACGCGGGTCGTGAATAAATATGTTTTGGTCAGATTATCATTTGCTTCCTCGAACTTCGCCTTTTGGTAGTCTTCCGCATTGTATGCCCGGACGACACGCAGGCCTGTCAAGTTTTCGCGCGACACGCGGTTCAGATTATCCGTCAATGATTGGATGACTCGGAATTTAGGCAATGCCAACAATCCGACAATCAGGATGAACAGCAACAGCAAGCCGACGGCTCCGGCTGTTGTCGCCGTCCACTGCCAGCTTTTCCCCGAAATTTTAACGATGGCCCACACTGCCAGAATCGGCGCTTTAATCAATACTTGCAGCCCGATGGTGACAATCATTTGGATTTGCGTGATATCGTTAGTTGAACGAGTGATTAAGCTCGCTGTTGAAAACTTGTTGATTTCCTTCATGGAGAACGACTCTACCTTATTGAACAGCATCGACCGCAAGCGTGCCGTAAACGAAGCTGCGATGCGCGCCGCAAAGAAGCCGACTACGATCGATGCCGCCAAGCTTCCCAATGCGCAGAGGAGCATGAAGGCCCCGGATTCCCAAATTTGGCTCATCGAGCTTCCTTTCGTCTGTACATAGCCCGTGATTTCCGACATATAATCCGGCAATTTCAAGTCGAGCCATACCTGGGCTACGATGAATAGTAAACTGGTGAAAATAAGCAGCCATTCGAACGGCTTCATATACTTAAAGATTTTGACCATTTATGGTGAAGCTCCTTTTCTTATTTGTTTAACTTTGTCAGTTGATTCCTTCAGCCATTACTTGTTACACTGAATCATATCCATTATATTGATATAATTTTTTAACTCAATAGTTTTAGTGTCAACTGTAACAAATAAGGAGGTTTTGTTACATGAAAAAGACCAGAAATGCCGTGAATGTGTTTGCAAAGGACTGTATCGCCATCGCTTTGTTCAAACTAATGAAGGAAAAAAAGTACGAGGATATCACCATCACCGATATCGCCAATACGGCCGGAGTATCACGGGTGACCTATTATAGAAACTTTAATTCGAAGGAAGAGGTCATCATGCATTATTTGGATGAATTGGGCTATCGTTTTAAACAAGAGAATAAGCATCTCGACCCGATGAAGGATACGTATGCCTGCGTGCTGGCATGCTTCCGTTATTGGCATAAGCATCGAGATTTTTTACTTGGGCTTCATGAAGCAAAGCTTGCTTATGTTTGGCTGGAACATCTTAATACTTCCATATCCCTCTTCACTACTACCCCCAAGAAAAAATATGAAGGTTGTTTCTTTTTGGGAGCTATGCATAATATCCTGTTTGAATGGATCAAGGGTGGCGCCAACGAAAGCCCTGAGGAAATGGCGGCAATCGTCAGCGACTTGTTTCACTTACCTGTGCCGGTGCCTGCACCGACTGAATGAAAAAAACCATGTTCGGCCGATTGAACATGGTTTTTAATAGGAGAGATTTATGTAATAAAGCTCTTAAAAGTTGTTTCGATGAACTATTTTTACATTTTTTTATGTTTTAAAACAAAATTAATCAATTTACTTTTAAGATTTCTTTCTTGGCCGGCATACGTAATGACATTCAAAAACTCGACAGCTAAATGATGCTTATGCCCGTCAACCATTTCTTTTGGTGCATTTTCCGGGAAGAGAATACCTAACTTTATTTTCATGCCGTTCTTTTTCATTTTAAACTGATGCATGCCCAAACACTTATTATCCGTTTTATCTGAGACAAGATAGCCAGTATCTGCTACTAAGGATATTTTTGTATCAGTATCTTCAGGGATTGGCTTTTTTGCGTCCAGACTAATTCCTATAAATTGGTAAACGGGTTCTTTGTACATTCCAACTGTCTCCATTACATATGTCCCAAATAGTTCAATAAGAATGGAAAGATTTTAACTCCCTTCCAACAAAATTAGAAGAGATAGGTTGTATTTCCAATTCTCTCGACCAAACTGAAAGTTGACCGATATGATGAATTTCGTGTGCAATAATATGGTGAAGTATGTCATTCACAGTGTATTTTGTTTCATCCCAAGGAACACTGACACTCTGTTCCTTCAGGTCATCTATATTTCCTTTAAAGAATTCAACTATTTCATTCCGCAATTTATCTGAAAGAGATTTAACCTTTTCAAGTGTATTATAATCATCAATCTGAAATACTACATCCTCTTTCCCTTGAATACCACGAATCCAACTATATTCCACGTCAATTATATGGAAAAGTGTATATAAAATATTTCCTACTCCACCATTACGGTCTTTTAACAACTCTTTAATTGTTAATTGATTACACCAGTCAAACCATTCATCCCTTACTTGCCAGTTATATTCAAGAAATTTAATCATTTTGAACACTCCAAATTTAGCTTAATACAATATATTTCGTCTTAGGGTAAATTATTTCCTTCTTCCGCTAACTGCCCATTTCTTCAATAAAGACTTTAGAAAAAGCGTTAATCCTTCTTAGATCAACGCCCCCTTTTCGTATTTTATAGTTGTTCTAAGTGCTATCTAATTTTTTTACAAACATATATCATTTCATAACTATCTCCAATCCCTGTAAAGATGAAGGATTTCAAAACCATTAACGAGCAAAATTCTTTCCATTTCTTTTGGAAATACGTCATCTATGTTTTTATATTTCCTAATCGTCGTATAATGTTGAATTTGCTTTAAAGAGTCATAAGCACTAATAGTATATAGATCAACTTTTTCTTGAGTATCACGATCAGTATAAGTTCTCCAATATTCTTCTGTTTGTGGTTGTAGTAATTCCTCAACACTCGGAAATCTAGTACCAAAAATAAAAACCCCATCAATATCTAAATGTTTGTTTACAGAAGATAGTAATCGATCCTGAGCTTCGTTTGTAAGAAAGTACTGAAATGAATTTCCAACAGAATAGATCATATTACTCTTTACGTTTAAATCTAGCATAGTACAGTCTTGCTCTATCCAATCTATTTGCAAATCAAGATTGAATGACTTTTTTCGGGCTTCATTTAACATTCCTTTATGTAAATCTACTCCTATAAGTTTATATCCATTTTTCGCTAATGGAATAGTTACTCTACCCGTACCACAAGCAAGATCAATGATTGTACCTTGCTTTTTTGATGCCCATTTTATTAAAAATGGCATCTCTGATATAAATGATTCATTCTCTTTATCGTATAAAATAGGGTCAGCATATTCCTCGAAATTATCTAAAGCCATCATTTTCTCCTTATGTAATCGCACCTAATATATGTACTTATTTTACATTTATTTCAAGATCTTGTCTGTTAGCGCCATAACAAAAATAAGACTGCTTATTAGCAGCCTTGATTTTCAGCTCTAGCCCCAGTTACTTTAAGTATTTTTTCACAAACTAAGACTAAAACAATGCTCCATCTATTATTTGGTCATATTTTTTCTTTCTGCATCTATTTGTTCAAATGGTAGATTAGTTGAACAACGCCGGAGGAGAAAGTTCTTGTATTAATCAATTTCAAATTCAACCTCTGTTTTATATCAATAAACAATGGTTTTCCTTCGCCCAAAATAACAGGGTGAACAGATAATCTAAATTCATCAACAAGCCCTAAATTAATAAAATTTGTAATAAGACTTGCTCCACCGTATAACCAGATGTCTTTACCAGGCTTATTCTTTAATTTATTTACTTCTTCAGGAATATTTTCATTTATGAATATTGCTTTATGATCAGTCCTTTTTTGCGTTCTGGAAAACACATATTTCTCTTTACTATGAACTAATTCCCACATTTCTTTTTCAGTATCAGTATCTTCAATTTTTGGAGTGTATTGTCCCCATTGATCATAGCTTTTTCTTCCATACAAAATAGTGTCAATTTGATTTAGAAAATTAATAAACCCCATCTCAGAGTCCATTATGCACCAATCAACTTCTCCGTTTTTCCCTTCAATAAAGCCATCTAAAGTAACAGCTAAATCTAAAATTATTCTTCTTGGTCTTATGCTATTCGACATACTTTCTCCTCCTTTATTCAATAAATACTTTCAAAATTTTGTAGTAATAAAGTTCAGCTTTTCACATTTTGAATTATTCCTAAATTTTTCTTTTCAACTAATTTGCCCCTTTAGTCAGACGGATTCTATTGATGTAAATACGTTTAAATAAGGTTAATTTATTAAGGTTTTCAGCGTCTCTAAAATTAAATCAGTAAGAATATTGTCTTATTCCATGGGTAAACAAAACAGGCATGGCCCAACCTTAATAAGCTGTAGCCATACCCTTGCCCTGTTTGTAACATCTGGTGCATGAACCTTCCTATTCAACTAATCCATCTGATTGCCATTCTGTTTTTTAATTAGGCAAAACCGTATATGTGTTTGATTGGCCAATCCCCACTATATTATAAAAGGTCATCTTATTGCCGGGGAATTTGGCTGCATAGGAGATTCCGCCGCCATGATCCTTGACACCGGTGATGGTGACGGTACTTGGGACTGGGATGCTGATAGATGCAGCGTTGTTTGTAAGGATGATTTTCTCTTTTACAGGCACGCCGTCCACTAACACGGACACTTCATCCAAATCTTCGGCATTAAAGTCCCAGATAAGCATCCTCGCCTCTCCTCCGTCTGGTCCTGCCTTAGCGACTTCAAAATCCCTTGCTTCAATGTTCGCATATGATTCATCCTCAAATAACTGCTCCCCAGCACCTGTAGAGGTACTGATCCGATTGGCAACGACTTCTTCAGCTTTTCCATCCTCTGCGGAATCAGTTACCATGAAACCAGTCACAATTCCAGCCGCCAAGCAGAAAATGGATATCCACTTGATGGAAGCTTTCAGCTTCGATTGGTGCGGCACGATTACCGTTTCTTCTTCCGGTTCATCCGCTTCCAGACGTTTCATTGGGCCTGTCTGCTTCTTTTTATTCAATTCTCTCTCTGCCATCATTCATCACCTTTACAATTTGTGTACTTTATAGCTGATAGGATATTTGTAATACCAATACGATAAATAAGCTCTCGCCCCTGCAATACTAATAACAGATAGTGTGATGGCGATACCTTTACTGAAGGTTTGGTTGTCGGCCCATAGGTTCGCACAGAATAGAGCCAATTCGATCCCCGCTAACATAACCAAACACATTTGTAAAAATGGGATGAGTACGGGAAATTTTCGGTATAGCCATGTGAGCCGTGGATACTTGAATGATAGAAACAGCATAAAGCCAATGAAACAAGTCAACCACAATCCCAATGCGGATCTCGGTGCGTTATACTTATATACGTCACGCAATACATCAAACTCCATAATCGGACCCATAATAACCATAATCAGTACCAATGGATAGATTAGGTAATAAATGATCGTCCCTGCAATTGCAAATAACTTTTTCATAGTCGATTCCCTGCTTTCTCGAAATCTTCAGGAAGGATGGTTGTGAGTTGTTCTACATCCGGTTTATCTATTTGGCTGACCCTCAAAGCATGGGCACGGATTGCTGCTTCACAGACGTTGCGTGCCAGACGCCCATTCCCCGCATGATCTACTTTCATGGCGGACTCGAATATGGCATTCAATGCATCTTCAACATCTTTCGATAAATGAAACCCTTTATTCTTTAAGAATTGGTTACTGATTTGTACGAGTTCTTTTGCACTGTAATCAGGGAATTCGATAATGTTCGGAAAACGGGAACGGAGACCGGCATTTGTTTCCAGGAATCTCTCCATATCCTCATTGTAGCCTGCTAAAATAACGATTATATTATCCCGATGATCATCCATGAATTTTACAATCGTATCAATGGCTTCTTGTCCAAAATCGCTTCCGCTTCCGGCTAATGCATATGCTTCATCAATGAACAGGACACCACCGAGAGCATTTTCGAGCACTTCTCTCGTTTTTAAGGCCGTCTGTCCTACATAGCCTGCCACCAAACCGGATCGGTCGGTTTCTACGACATGGTCAAGCTTACTTACACCTAATTCTTTCAATCTTTTCGCTATTATCCGGGCAACCATCGTCTTCCCAGTTCCAGGATTCCCTTTGAAAATCATATGCAGCGATTGAGATCCGAGGCTCGGCAATGATAACTGCTTGCGCATGTTTTCAATTTCAACTTGGGCTGATAAAGTCCGGACGAACTTCTTAACCTCATCCAGGCCGATTACTGTATCTAATTCATTAAGCGCATTTGTTTCCTCTTCAACAGGCTCTAAGCGGAAGTCTTCCGGTGTTAACAAGGTCAGATTTTCAACCGGCAAATCGGGATGTTCCACAATGCGAATCGATTGGTTGCGGATTGCTTCTTCTACTGTATTGCGCACTAAACGGCCATTGCCGCTGTCGTTTTTACCTGGGATTTGTTTTTCCTCATAATACGGCTTTAAGGCTGCCAATACAGAATCATCCAGCCTGAAACCTTTTGATTGGGCTTGTAATTCTGTTATTTTCGCCAGTTGTTCCGCTGTATAATCCGGAAATTCAATCGTCAATGGAAAGCGGGAAGACAATCCGGGATTTGCTTTCATGAACTGTTTCATTTCATCTGTATAACCGGCTACGATGACAACCAGGTTCTCCCGGTGATTTTCAATCAGGCGGACTAATGTGTCAATTGCTTCTTTTCCGAAGCCGCCCTGGCCTTCTTCTACTAATGTGTAGGCTTCATCAATAAACAACACGCCTCCCAATGCGCTTTCTACGACCTCTGTTGTCTTGGCGGCAGTTTGTCCGGCGTATTCTGCGACCAGATGTGTCCGGTCAACCTCTACGAGATGCCCTTTTTTCAAAATGCCCATGGATTTCAGCATACCTGCGAGTAAACGGGCGACTGTCGTTTTTCCGGTCCCTGGATTTCCTGAAAAGACCATGTTTAAGGTTTGCCCGTCTTTTGTTTGAATGCCGGCTTCTTTCCGTCGCTGATTGGCCAGTAATTGTTTTTGTAATGTAAGCACAAAGTTCTTTACATCATCCAATCCGATCATGCCAGAGAATGCTTCCTCTAAATTGAATGCCACTTTGCTGCCGATTCCAAAATCGCTTGCAATCAATTTGTTCATATCAGGCGAATCCGATTCTGCAATACGCGCTGATTGTTTTCGGATTGCTTCTTCGAGCAGGTTCCGGACAAGCCGTCCATTTCCGCTGTCATTTCTTCCTGGAATTTGTTTTGTTTCAAAAAGTTCAAGCAATCCATCATATGCCGCTTCATCAATTTCATAATCACGCTGCTTTGCTTGCAGTACCACCATCTTCAGCATATCTTTCGGTGAATAGTCCGGAAATTCCACAATCACAGGGAATCTGGAACGCAATCCGGGATTAGACTTAAGGAATGTTTCCATTTCATCGGTATATCCGGCCAAAATGACCACTGTATCCTCACGGTGGTCTTCCATCCCCTTAACCAACGTATCGATTGCTTCCTGGCCGAAACTATCGTGCTTGTTGCGCGAAAGTGTATATGCCTCATCAATAAACAGGACACCGCCCACCCCTTGCTGGATTTTCTCATTCGTCTTAGGTGCAGTGGAACCCACGTATTCCCCGACAAGATCCTGTCTTGCCACTTCAACCAATTGTCCCTGAGAAAGCAGGCCCATCGCTTTCAAAACACGGGAAATAATCCGTGCAACTGTTGTTTTCCCTGTTCCAGGGTTCCCCGTAAACACCATATGCAGTGTCATAGGAGTTGTTTTATCCCCTTTAGCTTTGCGTTTCTCCTGGAGCCGAACAGTCTTCAGCAACTCTTGAATGAATTCTTTAACAGAGTCCAATCCTATTAAACCATTCAATTCTTCCATAACATCTTCCAATGTTTCTTCTTGAACAAGAGGAATTGATTTTAATAGAATGGTCCCTTTCTCGCTATGTGCCAGCAAATCATTCTGTTCCATCCCAATCTCTACGATATCACCGCTTGAAAGCCTTCCCCTAGCACGCGCATCCAACAACACGGTAAAAAATTCTTTCTCCACCAGTTCTTCGATGGCTTCACCGTATCGCTTTGTTGGCAAGATCCGATTTGCCAGTTCCATGAACACCTGTGGTTCGAAATGAATCGTCATTTGAGCCTGGGCAGACAGTCTATCGGCAGCCTGAGAAAGCTTTGTTTGAAGAATATTGCTCAGCGTATCAGCATCCAGTGCATCCGTGATCGCAAAAGACCGGATTCCCCTCAGCAAATCCGGCGGGATTGATTCAGCGATGGATAATGGAATTTTCCGGTCCGAATTCATTTCTTGCGTATCACAATCGCTATACAGCAGTAAAAAATAATCTGAAGCACTCACGACAATACCTTGCGGCGTCCTGAAATATCCATCTTTAAAGAGTTTTTTAACATAGTGTAAAATCTCGGATTGTGCATGTTCAAATCCCGTGAAACAAACCGCACCGATTCCATAACTGAAGGCTGCTGAACAATCAGTGATGAAATTCGTATGGACATCTTTTTCACCGTAATGGGCTAAATCGATCATGGAGGCCCGTTTATAAGGAATCAATTTCTTCTTATATAATGTACCGATCAAAATGGTAAGGCTTCTTGTTTTTCCTGTGCCGGCAGGTCCTGCCAAGAGAATGGTATTCTGCACCGTACCTTTTTCCCTCGCTAAAAAAGCTGTCTTGAAACTGACGAGCAAATCATCGATATATCTTTGCTGGGAGAAAACATTTTCATTCAGTTCAATCTTAATAGAGTCAAAAATAGCATCCAACTCTTCATTCGTTTGGTGGAGCCCCACACTTTTAATGCCTTTTTTCGCATCTTGAAACACTTCCTGCATAGCACCGGATGTTTGCGGAAGATGCTGGTGTCCGGAACCGGGGATCTGAGGCCCGGCCGCAGAAGAAACAGCTCCTTTCGGATGTTTTGTCTGCAATGTTGCTGTTTGCTTTGATTGATTCCCTTTAAAACCCTGTGCTTTTACAAAATCATATAACTGGACTTCGGGAAAAATAATCCGTAGCCACTTTTGAAAGCTCATATCATCACCCTGTCTCATCTTCTATTCGGAAAAGTTAAAAAAACATAAGTACTAATTTACTATTTTATCATAATATACTACACTTATTTGAGTTTTCAAATCAGCAATACTTCGCTCTTATTTGGTTCACTCTGAATAAGACATAATAAAAACAGGGTACTGCTTCCTCTACAACAGACCTAGCCACTAAAAGGCAACGAACATCAGTACACTCCTTCCATAGTGTTTTTTAGTGGGACTGCTTTCTTCAGAGTCCATATAGTTCAGAACCTCTTTTGCCCAATTATTTGCATCAGGAAGAGCTCCCTTCGCGAGAATGGCTTTCATGTTCCTTCAATTGCAAATTCCGTACGAAAAAGCCGCCAAAAGTATAGCTGACCATACTTTTGGCGGCTCTTACACTTATTTATACAACAAATACAATTGTCGCAGTTTTTTGAACTCCTGCAAATCCTTTTGCCATTTTGCTTTGATTGATTTAACCGATTTTCCTGTTTCTTTTTCTTAATTTGGTTTGTATCAGACCATCTTATTGTTTCTTTTAACAAATTTGTCCCTATGCTATATCCCCAGAAATCTATTAGTACACAAATGCCATACTCAACTTTATGAGCCATTCTTTTCAATACATTTCCCTGACACCTTGAAAAACCAACAATTTTTCCATTTGTTTCACAAACCCAAAAAAGATTATTGGATGTTTCTGTATCTTCTTTGATTAGTTGTTTAAAACCTAATTCATCTATGTATGCTTCACCTTTTTCTCTATCCATATTTTCTGTTTCCCCATCTATTTGCACCCTTACTTCAGACAAGTTTTTCGCATCATTCTCGTTTGCTAACCTTATAATATAACGCAAATTACGAACATAAAATTCCTTTTCATTAATCCTCATTAAATCCCTCCATGGATAGAGGAATATGATGGACTTCAATAGAATAAAGTAGTAAGTATACTATTTAAGGGTGATAAAAATGGCTTATGTTTATACTTTGTTCGTCATTTCTGTGATAGGCTATATTTGTTATCGTATGATTAAAAAGAAATCAATGCCTTCAAATAGATACACACCTTATGATGAAACCACAATGGGGACTAAAAGTGGTGTTAGACAACAAGATAATCAAATACAGGATACCAAGCATCAAATTCAATATGGAATGGTAACACTAAACTAGACACTTTTTTTAAGGTGTGTTTCTTTAAACTGAACGGGACTTAAATATCCCAATGTTTCGTGAATTCTGAAATGGTTAAACCAATGGACATAATCATATAGTTCAGAACGTAACTGTTCGAGTGTTTCAAATGTTCGTCCTCTCACAAACTCTGTTTTTAAGATTTTGTAAGTCGCTTCTGCCACTGCGTTATCATAGGGACATCCTTTCATACTTAATGACCGCTTAATTTCAAAAGTTTCAAGCGTTTCATCCAAATGCTTATTTTTGAATTCGCTGCCTCGGTCTGTATGAAATAAGGTGATCAATCGCAGATCATGTTGCACAGTAGACAGTGCTTTACTCACCAGTTTGGCATCTTTTTTCGGTCCTACACTGTGTCCAATCAACTCACGGTTATATAAATCAATCAATAAGCAGATATAGTTCCAGGAATCCTTGACACGTACATACGTCAGGTCACTGACAACGACAGCCAGTTCTTCTTTTTGATGAAAGGACCTGTCTAACTCGTTGCTCACTTTTTCCTCATTACAGCTTGCTTTATGGGGTTTAAACTGGGCTAATGTATAAGACGATATCAATCCTTCTTCCTTCATAATCCGTCCGATTCGGCGGCGGGACACACAATGGCCTTGCTTTTTTAATTCGATCTTAATCTTGCGCGCTCCATAGTTCTGGCGGCTTTTCTGAAAGATTTCAATGATCAGTGACCGAATACGCTCTTCCTGCTGATTATCCTGTATTTTGGCTTCGTAGTAATAAGAAGAACGGGAAATGTGTAGGACGATGCACATTGCTGATACCGAGTATTTGTGACGGTTATTTCGAATCACTTTTACTTTCGTCCCATGATCAGCGCGGCTTGCTTTAAAATGTCATTTTCCATTTGTAGCTGTTTCAGTTCTTTGCGTATCTTCATTAATTCAGTTTGTTCAGGTGTACGATTGTCTGCTTCCTTAAAGGAACCAGCCGTTCTGCTTTGCTTCACCCACTTATCTAGGGCAGACGGGGTTAGCTCATATTCAGTGATAATCTCTTTTCGTGGTTTTCCATTCTCATATAGTAATACAATTTGTTTCTTGAAATCTTCGGTAAATGTTCGTCTCGATCTGGTCATATACAATGCTCCTTAACTAAATAGGTAATGGCAGACTTGTTAAATAGAGTGTTCACCCCGTCACTTGACATGGAGCCTCTACTGGCATGGCTGAAAAGCCAGACTGCCAGTTTATCAAACTGGCAAGCCACGTCAGGCTACCATGCCAGAACCTCCATATAAAGTGACTAGTACAGCTTTTTCCATCTTATAGGGAAGCTATACTCAAAATGAGGATTTTGTCCGCCACACCTTAATTTTTTTGTCCAGTTAAGTGTTGCCTATCCAATATGAAGAGAAAGAAAACAATGACAAGACCGAGGGGTAATGTCTTTTTTCATTTCTAATTACCCCACATTTTTTCTACTTCGTGATTCTTCTTATGGCGCTAGCCTGACTTTAGTTTACAATGATCAACAACCTCTGTTAACTTATCTAAAAACTTTGATTATGTGTAAAAATGATACTTTGACATCATGCAAAGTATGGAGATTATTTCTCATAAAATGCCATTTGATATTTTAACTCATTTATTCATTGAGCTCATTAACTGGAAGAAGTATTCAGGTTTATGAGTCTTATTTAGGTTATACCAAGAATGTAATGTATCTGATGCAAATACATCTAATTTTTTCAGTACTTCCATCGCAAATTCCAGAGGAGCTATTCCTGATGCAGTAACTAAATTCGCATCAGATACCGCAGATTCCACCTCATAGAACTTTTCTCCTTTATAGTTAGGACATACCATTTTAGTGTATTCTAAATTATTACTTGTATGCTTTCTAGTATCTAAGTATCCCATATTCGCAAGGGCCTCAATTGCACCACAAATTGCAGCAACAATAGTGCCGAGCTTTAAAGCTTGGCCAATTCTTTCCAAGATAGGTTGATGAATTTCTTCATTCCAAGTAGTCCCTCCTGGTAAAATTAAAAGATCTTTACTCTCAAGAGTACATTCATCAAGGGAAATATCTGGTTTTATGCTCAGTCCTCCCATAGTAGTAATCATTTCTTTATTAGCTCCTACTGTAATTACTTTTAAAGGTACTAAATCTTTTTTGAAATATCTTCCTGAGTTTAGTTCAGCAATTAAATATCCATATTCCCAGTCCGACATTGTATTAAATACATATAGAAAAACTTTTTTTGTTTGCATCCAATAACACTCCAATCATAAATTTTATAGTTTATTTTTTTACACACCAAAAGCAATCCCGCCCGAAAGAACATACGTTCCCTTAAAAATAATTATATACCATATTTAACCAAAAGTCTATTTCTTATTCAACTAAACTGCCACTTAGCAGCATAAGAAAAGGAACTGCGATCACAGTTCCTTCATTCATTAAAGTCCAGTTTGTTTAAGTACATCCGTTCACAAACTGGGTTGATATTAGCATAATTAATCAGTTCATTCGTTACAGGAATGTTGCCACTTTAGCACACAATAAGAAAAAACCGTCTAAACGACAGCCCCGCTTATGCTATAATCTCTGTTTGTCAGAAAGAAAAAATTGACATTAAGGAGCAAATTCGATTTGACCTGCAAACAATAAAATCAACATTATGATCCAGAATATAAAGAAAGATGAGGATAGGATTAAAGATATAACTAAGATTCCTTTTTTCTCCGTGTTCTTCACCATACCCTTTATAGATAATATGATACCTGAAACAGTCAGAAACGCTGTTATTTAGTCTCCAACTGCATATCCAACATTTGCTATTCTTGTCGGTGTAACAAAGACAATGAAAAAGCAAATAATCCCTATAATAAGAGAAATATAACTAACCATATTATATTTTTTTGATGTAGTTGTTTCAGGTTTCAAATATACACAACCTTTCAGATATCGAATGTCTGTCATTATATAATATTAATTATTCGGTATATTATGCTAATATCCTTCTTTCACTACCTCCCTCAATAAACTTAGCGAAATCTATACATAAGAAAGAACATCATTAAAGACAAGTTTTTTGGATTTGAGCCCCTTCCAGCGAACAATAGGATCATATGCAGAACCTATAAAAATAGAAAGCGTAAAGGTTTATTGGCTGCAAGCAGAGGGACAAAACAAACGGAAATTCACACGATTTCGCATGTGGTATGATAAACGGCCTGCTTTTATAGTAGATGCGTTTACAGATGAAATCACGCCTATAAATAGAAGTAATGACGGAAGCACAAAGAAAAAATGAAATATGGATAGGGGCTTTCGTTTAAAAAAATCGGTGAACAGAAGCATTATAATAAGAAGAAACACGAATATACCCACGCGCCACAGTTATAAATGAAAGGTGGAGCCGATGGATCAGTTGGTTAATGGGATTATGAAATTGAAAGTTTATGTATGTAATGATTGAAATAACACGACTATTTTTTGGGGAAAAATAGATTGTCTATTAGATTATTCCTACTGACTGGGTTCCTTCGCTCGCATCTGTTTTATCCTCTTCCTATGTTGCCATAGGAATGCAAACGGCAGATGGTCACCACTACTACGAACCCGCCGCCATCTTATCTGGCTTCTATGGCGCTAACACGCCTCTTCCAGTAAGACTTCAAACGTTCCGTTGTCCAGATCCCTTCTTTTGACTGCCTTAGGCCTCCACTATTCAGATATGGGAAAGATCAGTTTAATAGTCAATTATGCTGATCTCCATTGCATCATGTAAGATGCAAGGATAAATACTAAACTCCTAGCATTTCATAGTATCTACTAGCCCATTCTGCTTCCGGCATGGATTCGTCGCCTGGCCATAGCAATCTTTTAAGGAGCCCCGCGGATGTAACATCCTACGTCTTCACCTGACTTCATCCCTTCTGTCTGTTAGAACATCACTGGATGCAGGAGGATTAGGCACTTGTTTTTCTCGACTATTCAACAAGGTTAGGAATTGCGCCTAACAATTCTAAGACAACAGTTAGAGATTTCTTCTTGAAGATTCTCCACTTATTTCGCCTATTCTCGACTTATAAAGTAACGTTTCGTTTATTTTTGTTCAGGAGTCAATTGACTAGCTCTATGCAGGAAAATCGCATAATCTCCACGTTTGGCCGGATTGTTTGTACCGAATTGTGTTGCGGAAACACCGCTTGTGATCTTATTGCTTACTAATGCGGATACCGCGTCTTTATAACGGCTTGCTACATCTGTAAATGCAAGATCGTTTTGGCCAGTTAGTTCAAATCCTTTTTGGATCCATACTGCTAACTCACCACGAGTAATATTCGCATGGCTATCGAATTTTGTTGCCGTTTTACCGCTTGTGATTCCAGCTGCTTTCAATGCATTCACGTATTCAACCGCACGTGCAGGCACATCCGTAAATCCTGAAGCTGGCGCGTTTTTCACATCAAGCTCCAATACTTTGGCAATCATAACAGCGGCATCGACACGCTTGATGTTGTCATTGACACCGAATTTGTTGCCTGATAAACCAGAAATCCCTTTAGATACCACGAAATCGACAGCATCTTTGTACTTTGGAGCAACATCAGTGAAACTTGCGGCAGAAGCGAGTGGCGCGACTGCTGAAGCCACTAAAGTTGCGGTTGCCGCAGAGGCAACGAACTTACGGTACGACTTTGTTCTTTCAGTCATTCAATAAATCCTCCTAAATCCTAATAAAAATTGGTCCTGCTTTCCCACCAAACTCACAAAATAATATTCTTATATACTTTTTTCGAATGAATAATTATTTCGTTTATCTGATGGACACTAATAGAATAACCCGTAAAAATTATAAAAATCAATCATTTTTACTCATTTATTTCATAATTGTTTCTTTTTTTATTCATAAAATCGTTTTCACCTCAAATCCGAACAATATTATATTTACATAATGTTTTTCTTCGGTTATAGTACAGTCGTAAACTACTTTTGGGGAAAATTAGTCTTACATATTAGATTTTACTGATAGCACGCCGTATGCGCTGAAAGGCGCCCGTACGGTGTAGGCCCAGTGCGAGCTGGGAATAGCGAGGAAAATTTCACATTGTCATTGATGCATACAAATGACACACACGCTCATTTAGATAATGTAGCGAAACGAGTGACTGCTGTTAAAGAAGTCCGCGCAAGCAAACCGAATGCGCTTCTTGTAGATGCAGGCGATGCATTCTCAGGAACTTTGTATTTCAACGAATTCAAAGGGCAAGCTGATCTTGAATTCATGAACTTAATGGAATATGACATGATGACATTTGGTAACCATGAATTCGACTTAGGATCCAGCAGCGAAGGGCATAAAGCATTGGCAGACTTTGTTAAAGGCGCCAAATTCCCTTTTGTAAGCTCGAACGTTAACTTTGATAAAGATAAGAACCTAAAGGATTTAGTCAGAGACACCATTACGGACTCACCGGAAAACGGGAAAATCTATAATGGAATCATCAAGGAAGTCGAAGGCGAAAAAATCGGTTTCTTCGGCTTAACAACTGAAGAAACGGCTGATATTGCCAGCCCAGTTGATGTTACATTCTCTGATTACATCGAGGAAGCAGAAAAAGCTGTTGCTGCACTAGAGGCAAAAGGCGTTAATAAAATCGTTGCTGTATCACATCTAGGTTTCGATGATAATCCTGCTTATGACAACGATATAACATTAGCCTCTGCAGTGGACGGCATCGATTTGATCATCGGGGGCCACAGCCATCATGAACTGAAGGAACCGGTGGTCGTAACGAAAGATGAAAACGGGAAGGAAAAAGACCCGACTGTCATTGTCCAAGCTTATCAATACGGCGACTACTTAGGAACTGTCGATGTTGAATTCGATAAAGACGGTAAAGTTGTCGGCCAAGCAGGCCAATTAATCAAAGTAGCAGACAAACAAGAAGATGCTGAAGCTGCTGCAATGCTCGAAAAATATTCTTCTAAAATTGAAGAACTAAAAAGTACTCCATCCGGCGGAACAGCTGTTGAAGCATTGGAAAACCCGCGTGACAAAGGCGATACAACCAAACCAAGTGTGCGCAAAAACGAAACAAAGCTAGGTAACTTGATTACGGACGGCATGCTTGAAAAAGCAAAAGAATATAACAAAGACACTGTTATTGCCTTCCAAAACGGCGGCGGAATCCGTGAAGGAATCGACCAAGGTGAAATCACACTGGGAGAAATCTTAACCGTGCTTCCATTCGGAAACACATTGGCAACAATGAAACTGACAGGTGCAGAGATTATCGAAGCATTGGAGCATAGCGTACACTTAGCGCCTGCTGAGCATGGCGGTTTCTTGCACGTGTCCGGTTTAAAATACACGTATGATAGCTCAAAACCAGCAGGAGAACGTGTTCAAAAAGTCCAAGTGAAAGAAGCGGACGGATTTACTGACCTGCAGCCATCAAAAACATATGTAGTAGCTACAAATGCTTTCACTGCCAAAGGCGGAGACGGATACACTGTTTTCCAGAAAGCATATGAAGAAGGAAGAGTAACTGATTTAGGCCTAAGCGATTGGGAAAACCTAAGAGATCATGTTAAGAATTTAGGAACAGTTAATCCACAAATCGAAGGACGTGTTGTAGACGTTGCCGGTGAAAAACCGGCAACTCTTACAGCTGCCCAATTTAATGGAACAGCAAACAATCCTAAAACACACACAGGCGATATCGTAGTTAATATCGCGGACGGCGACACACTGGAACATGCCATTGTTAACGGTACTTTGACGATTAAAGGGGCTTCAAACGAAGAATTGACCATTTCAAACATCACAGTGAACGGAGACTTGGATCTAACCGGCTTGACTGGTTCTGAGTTCAATCTTAATGCTGTAGAAGTTTCAGGCGAAACCCTGCTTTAATATGTACAAATACCGATAAATAATGACGGAGTGTGCTAAATGAAGAAATCCAAACATCCCATATTGAATATGGTTCTAATCTTTACTCTTTTATTGAGTTTAGTATCACCAGCCTTCCCGGCTAATCAAGTTGTGGCGGCAGCAGCTGAATCCATCTTGACCGTTGAGCAAGCCATTGCAGACAATACAGGTACGGCAACAGTCGAAGGCTATATCGTCGGCTATACGATCGCTACTAATAATTACTCGAAAGAGGCTAAAGACGACAACAACTTAGCAATAGCTAGCTCAATTGACGAAACAGATCCTGGCAAAATCATGCCTGTTCAACTCCCTGCCAAGTTCCGCAATGAATTTGGTTTAGCAACAAATCCAACGAACATCGGCAAAAAAATCCAGGTGACCGGTACGCTTCAGGCATACTTCACTACGCCGGGAATCAAATCCCCTACTGCGATCACATTCGTGGAAGATTCTGAAGAAAACCCGAATAAAACAGCTGCGGTTGAAGCAAATATTATTGGCAGAGTTGAAGCTGGAACAAAGATTACGCTATCTTCTTCAACTGCCGGTGCAGCTATTTACTATACAACAAATGGAGAAACTCCTACTTCTGCAAGCACATTGTACGAAGGTCCAATCACAATTAATGCTGCAACAACCATTAAAGCCATCGCTATTGCGGATGGATTAGAAAACAGTGATGTGGCAACATTCGAATATACCCTATTATCATCCATGCCGATCAAAGAAGTAAGACAATTAGCTCTTAATGAAACGGCAATGACCACAGGGGTCGTAACAGCAACATTCGGTTCACCAACTAACACGGTTTATATCCAGGACGACGACGCCGGGATTGTATTGTACGGAGCCGGCCAGGAAGTTGAAATCGGTGACCGGGTTCAGGCTAAAGGAAAGTTAACACAATACCAAAACCTATTGGAATTGGAAGTAAAAAAATCCGACGTAACAGTCATTGAAAAAACAACCGTTCCAACGCCTCAAATTGTAACGCCTGGCCAATTGCAAGAAGATAAAGAAGCCATGCTGCTTACGTTGGAAAAGGTGACGATCGAATCAACAGACGGTAAGAACTTTACCGCTTCTACTCCGGATGGAGAAACATTCGTGATCCGCCCAGATGATGCTGCCCTCCTAACGGTCGGTGCAACATACGATACAATCACAGGTGTATTAGGGCAATACAAAGAAACCTATCAGCTGATTCCAAGAGGTGCAGCCGACATTGTCGCAGACGCTTCTAAAGTACAGCCGGTTGTCGCAACTCCAGGAGCCGGTTTCATAAAAGCTGGCGAAGAAATCACTCTTTCAACGAATACAAAAGGTGCTACGATTTACTACACAGTGAACGGAGACGAACCGACAACAGCAAGCACTGTATATAACGCACCTATCACGCTTACTGAAGATGCAATCATTAAAGCAATCGCTGTAAAAGATGGTCTAACAAGCTCATCTGTTGCTACTTTCACTTATACAATCATGACAGGCGAAATGAGAATCCACCATATCCAAGGTGCTGGACATTATTCTCAATTCGAAAATCAAACTGTAAGCGACATTGAAGGGATTGTTACGTTCGTAAAAGACGGAAGCAATTTCTACATGCAAGATTTACAGCCTGACAACGACGATCAGACATCTGAAGGTATTCTGGTGAACAAATCTTCACACGGGCTTAAAGTCGGTGATGTTGTTTCTGTTACGGGAACCGTTGAAGAATACCTAAACGAGGGATATTCTGACCGATATACAACAGATCTTCCTGTTACAAGAATCAAAGCATCCTCTTTCACAAAGAAAGAAAGCGGACATGAATTACCTGCTCCGATTGTAATCGGCAAAGACCGCATCGCTCCAACTGAAATCATTGACAATGATTCATTTGCAGAATTTGATCCGGAAGAAGACGGAATCGACTTCTACGAAAGCTTGGAAGGTATGTATGTCGAGATTGAGAATCCAAAAGTTGTCGCTCCGCAAAGCTACGGGGACCTTGTTGTCGTTCCTGGCAGCGTTGAGACAAACACGAACGCAGGCGGATTGAAATTCACTCCGGAAGACGCGAATCCTGAACGCATTACCATCGACTTGAATGACAACTCTTTCGTTGCGAAAGCAGGCGACTCATTTAATGGTTCCTTTAAAGGTGTTGTTAGCTATGGCTACAGCAACTATATGGTAATGCCAAATAAAAATGAACTGCCGACTTTAGTAGAAGGAACAACAGCCCGTGAAGTAACGGCAATCGAGAAAAAGGAAGACAAATTAACAATCGCAACCTATAACGTTGAGAACTTCTCGGCGGTAACAGAAGATGCGAGAGTAACAAAGATTGCCCAATCCATCATCACGAACTTGAAAACGCCTGATATCATTCAATTGACAGAGATTCAGGATAATGATGGAGAAGCCGACTCAGGCAACTCAAGCGCAGATCAAACGTATAAAGTCCTGATCGATAAAATCGCTGCTCTTGGCGGACCAACATACTCATTCACAGATATCGCTCCTGTAAACAATCAGGACGGCGGAGCTGCCGGCGGAAACATCCGTGTAGGTTTCTTGTATAACCCAGAGCGCGTGACATTATCAGAAGGAACAAAAGGTACAGCCACTCAGGCTGTCGGTTATGAAAATAATAGTCTTACTTTAAACCCGGGCCGCATCGATCCGACAAATGAAGCCTTTAAATCAAGCCGTAAGCCATTGGCTGCACAATTTGAATTCAAAGGCGAAAAAGTAGTTGTCATCGCTAATCACACAAACTCTAAACGCGGCGACATGCCGTTATTCGGTAAGACACAGCCGGTTGTTCTACAAAGTGAAGTACAACGCAATAAAATCGCAACAGTTGTCAATCATTTCGTTAAAGAAATAAAAACAGAAAATCCGGATGCGAATGTTGTCTTGCTTGGGGACTTCAATGACTTTGAATTCTCTAATCCATTGCAAATCGTAAAAGGCAATGAATTGATCAACATGATTGACCGAGTGCCTTTTGAAAAACGTTACTCTTACTCTTATCAAGGGAACTCGCAAGTTTTAGACCATATCTTGGTATCCAATAACATGGCTGCCGACACGGAAGTAGATATTGTCCATATCAACTCTTCTTTCATGGAAGAACACGGACGCGCAAGTGACCATGATCCAGTATTAATCCAAACAACGCTTCAAAAACAAAAAGAAGAAACATTTGCGAAAACGTATAACTTATCGGCATTCAAATCGAACAAGTTATCCGTTAATACCGAAAATTCATTGGTTACGATGAGTGCGGATTCTTCTATTACAGAAGGTATTACCGTTAAGGCCTCTGCAACACTGAAAGGTGAAGGATTGGCAACAACAAAAGTCATCCTTAACGCTGCTGAAGCAAATTCTTATGTGGATTTCAAAGGCGCGACCGTTCAGGAAGTTGTCATTGAAAATGCCAACTTCAATAAGATTAAAGGCGCAGAAAACGTCCAAAAATGGACCGTTAAAGATGGTGTAGATGCAAGCCATATTAAATTCTACAACAGTGCAGGGCCGGCAATCCCCTCTCCTGTACTGCCATCCGCTCCTGAAACTGATGCAGACGGCTATTACGCCAACGCAGACGGAAAAACAGGCGAAGAATTAAAAACAGCATTGCATAACATCATTAAGGGCCATACACAATTAACGTATGACGAAGTTAAATATGCTTTAAGAGACACGGATGAAGACCCGAACAATCCAGATAATGTACTTCTGCTTTATACTGGCCGCTCACAAGCGAAAGATACATTCGGCTCCGGTGTGGATGATTGGAACCGCGAACATGTGTGGGCAAAATCCCATGGACAATTCGGAACAGCAAAAGGACCTGGAACAGATCTTCACCATTTACGGGCAGCGGATGCTTCTGTGAATAGTTCCAGAGGACATTTGGACTTTGACAATGGCGGAACGCCCCACAAAGAAGCGACCGACAATAAATACGACTCTGATTCGTGGGAGCCGGCTGACCGTGTAAAAGGTGACATTGCACGAATGTTATTCTATATGGCCGTCCGCTATGAAGGAACGGACGGCGAAATCGACTTGGAGCTTGCAGACCGTGTAAGCACATATCCGGAACCGCTTCATGGAAAATTGTCCGTTCTATTAGAATGGAATGAACTTGACCCAGTTGATGATTTTGAAAGAAACCGCAATGAAGTCATCTATAACGATTACCAACATAACCGCAATCCATTCATCGACCATCCTGAATGGGTAAACGAAATCTGGGGAGACGCTGCATAAGCCGCTCTTTCCCTATCCAGAAAGCCCCGTAAGCTATTATAGCCTACGGGGCTTTTCGATATCCTTTTATACCAGGCTCCTTTTGATCGTTATCGCCCTCTCGATGAATGAATGTGTTTTTTCAACAATCAATTCCTTATCATTGTCCATCGATGCCACGTGATAGGAGTCATGAAGCGTAATGCTTTCTTTTTGAACGGAAGAAATCTGCTCCATGATAAAATCTGTGTTTTCCGGCGGGACTACATGATCGATCGCCGATTTGAAACCCAGCACCGGGCAATGTACATCTTTTAATTTTTCCGGTGTCAGACTCATCAGCTTCTGAAGCTGCCTAATCGCTTTTACCGGTGCCTTGGTGTATGTGATTTCATGAATATTCTTCGCCTTGATGTCAGGTATATCTTCATCTATGAATCTCAAGTCTGCTTCCTGTCTTACATAATCGAACGCCGGAATGGTCAATGCCGGATTGATGAGGACGACTCCGTCTACCTCTTGTTTTTGCGCAGCAAGCCACAAAGCCAATGTCCCTCCCATCGATTGCCCCATGATGACGATTCTTGTGCAATGCCTACTCAATTCCTCATAACCTTCCGCAACAGATTCGTACCAATCCATGTACCGGCACTGTTCCATATCGAGATAATGAGTGCCATGCCCCTTCAATCTTGGCGCCATAACCGTATATCCCCTTTTCGCTAACTCCTCCCCCAAGAACCTAACACTTTGCGGCGTACCGATAAAGCCATGTGACAACAGGATGCCTGTCTCACTTCCTTTGAAGAAAAAAGATTCAGCGCCTTCCATTACTTGAAAGTTCTCAACCATTTTATTGCTCCCTTCTCCATATATATTCCGTCTTTCCTTATATTCATTATACCTTATTATTCCGATTAATAAAGTATGAATTATTTACACTAAACAACTGCCTGGGGAAATTCATACTACTAATCCTAACGTTATTTCATCTTTACTGTATAAATAAGTTGCCATTTTTAAACGCAAAACTTGACAAAGTAACTGGTAGTTGGTTTAGTATTTTAAAAAAGGGTCACTATTAATAGAAGTCTAAAATCATATTAAAATCAGGAGGGTTACTATTGAAAGAGTCACTAGATACATATAAATTACTGGAATTTATCCAAGAAAATAAAGATTTTTTCGAAGATTCATTATTGAATGAAGCATCTAATGTAAAAGAAAAAATCGAAGAAATTTTAATGGTCGGCAATATTGACCTAATCAATAATGCCCATTTGCTGGTTCAATATATTATTCAGGAGAAAGAACAAGAACTTCAATCATTTGCCAAACAAGAAGGTATAGCATGGGCGACACATGAAATCCCGTTATCTTTCAAATTAGAATGGGTGCAAGCCATACGAAGAACCGTATGGAAGTTCCTGCAAAAATATAATGAGAAAACGACGAATAAGGTTTTAACTGAAGAATTTTTTTCGGTAGAAAAACAAGTAAATAATCAAGTAGACCGGTTTCTAAATGTTTTTTTTATTACATACTCCCAATACAAAGATTCGTTGATAAGGGCTCAAAAAGAATTGGTTGAAAATCTTTCAGTGCCTATCATACCAATAACACCTACGATGTGTATTTTGCCTCTGATTGGTGCAGTTGATCTTCACAGAACCGCTATACTCGAGGAAAAAATTTTGAAAGAAGTCGGAAAATTGCATATTCAAACATTGATTATCGACTTCTCTGGAATGATGGAAATGGAGACTGAAGTCATTGTTCATTTAATGAAGATTATCGAAGGCACTTCATTAATGGGATGTAACACCGTGATTACCGGATTAAGAGCTGAAGTGGTTAGAAATATGATAAACGCAGGAATGAGATTAAACGAGAAAGCGATAACATTAGGAACTTTACAACAAGCATTGAATAAATACTTATTGAGTTAAGCACAGAGGATCTTGGAGAGGGCCGCTTTTGCGGCTCTTTTTTGATTCTGAAGCATTGATTTCGATATGCAATGAAGATTATTAAAAAAAGACAGGCTAATCCCGTTTACTCTGCAGACACAAAACAGAGCCTTTGAATGTATTAATTACTGGTTCAAAGTTGGGAATCATAGTTTCGTAAAATATATCATTTTTTAATAATCCTCCCTAAAATACAGATTACACTGAAAATAAAGTTTCTCATTTAAAAGTAATCAAACGCACCTGCTAAGTTTGTTTAAGTCCTCTCATTCACCAACTTAGCAAGTTCTTCAATTTGGACAGGTGGATAGATCCTGACTTTTGGGCCACTTCCGAATGGGGAGTTGTACATCGCTTTTGCTACCGTACTTGCTTCTATTCCAAATTTTGTTCTTAATGCAACAGGGAGAAACCATGCAATCCCTTTATAGAAGCCAATTGCCATTTTCTCGCCAAATCTGAACTCTTCCCGTTCATCCACTAATAGGGACTGGCGGAAGATCGATAATGTCGGTATATCTAATGCCATTAATTTCCCTTCAAGCTCCCCTTTTGATTGCTCCCTTTTCCCTTCGAAAAAGACTTTCGTCAGACCTTATTGTCCCTTAACAGCTTGGGCAAATAAACGACTTCTATAAAGTGAACTTTTAAAGAAAAACAAGTGTCAGCAAACGCCGATCAAGATACTAAAATCACAAAAAATCCACAAATTTCGATACATTCAAGAGATATAATTTAATTGTAAAAACGATTTGATAGGAGTTTTTCACATGAAAAAATTATTTAAGTTCGGATGTCTCGGATTAATTGCTATCATATTGATTATTGTTATTGCCGCTATTGCATTTGGCGGTGGGGATGATAACAGCTCAGATCATAACACAAAGACTGAGCAAACAAATACAGAATCATCCAGTAAAAGTAGCAATAAGTTAACAAAGGAAAAATTCGAGCAAATTAAAGATGGCATGTCTTATGAAGAAGTGACTAAAATTGTTGGCAGCAAAGGCACCGTTGTTTCTGAAAGCGGAGATCAAGGTAGTAATCTCCACACCGTAATATATGAATTTGATACAGACGGATTTATGTCTAACGCCACTATGACGTTCCAGGGTGGCAAATTAATTAACAAAGCACAAGTCGGGCTAGGTGGAGATTCTGGAGCAGAAATTACACTTGAACAATTTAATGCGATCGAGAATGGGATGTCTTATGAAGAGGTGACAAAAATAATTGGCGGTGAAGGTGAGGTTTTATCTGAATCTGGAGAAAAAGGCACTAACCTTCATACGGTCATTTATGTGTATCAAGGTAAAGGCAATCTAGGCGCAAATGCTAACTTCACATTCCAAGGAAATAAACTTGTAAACAAAGCTCAATTCGGCCTTAAATAAGGTACGATGGCCATATAAATAACCCCCTCCACATTACGGAAGGGGTTATTTATATTGTCCGGCTTAATGCATGATGACCTTGGATATAAAAATAGGCCATTTCAGCCTATTTCTCTTAGTCTTCCACATTCACTAGATACACTCTTTTACCAAAGCCTCCGCGCTCATCGGCTTTTTTCTTACGGATTTCTTCTATCCTGCTTATATCGGTTCCATGGATGCGGCTTAGTGCATGAATGATTTCCAGCAGGTCAGCAAGTTCCTCCATGGCATCCGCATCCGTTGCCGCCTCCAGGTATTCGCCCAGTTCCTCCCGGCTTTTTCTCCGCAGCTCACGCTGATACTCTTCCTCATCTAAAACCCGTGCCGTCAGCTTCTTTCCCTGCTCTTCAATGATAGTGGGGATATAATCGCAAACCAGCTTATTGTAGATCGGCATACAATCCATCCTTTCACTCCCGATTGATTGTATCCATTATAACCGAAAGAATATGCCAGAGATATGCTCCGTACACCACATAAATTCAAACCATGAACAACACCATTCCAATCCAGGAGGCATGCATGACCGTGACAGCGGCATAAAGGGAAAAGCAACAACATGTCAGGATCGCGATTGCCTTGGATTTTACATACTTCTCATACAAGCCAACCAATAAAAACGGAAAAACCAGCTTACAGCAGTAAAAAGCGATCTTGCTTTGACCGTATATCATGTCTATCAAAGGATTGCCTTCCTGAATAAAGCCGGTCCGAATTCCGATATCAGTCGCAACCGCATCAAAAAGGCAAAGCAGCAACAAGCACCTCACAATCTTTCTCATATTCTAGCCACCTATTTCGATCGATTATTCATGTACCTGTGACAAGCTAAAAGGAGTATCTATGTATTTTTTCCTGGACGCTGCCTAACTAAACAAAAAGGTTAAAAACTTCATTGATCCCCTTCTAATGGGAATGAAGACATAGAAGTGTAATTTGGCGATCAAGCGCCAGTAAGAATCCGATTGGTTCAATAAATAATCGGCGGGAGATGAATGAAAACCCCCGCCGATCAACGTTTCACATGATTAAATAATAGTAACCACACTCCTAAACTGCCCGGTATCGATTCACAGGCCGGCCGATCCCGCCATATTGAATCGTGATTTCAACCTTATTCTGCTTCTCCAAATAATCGAGGTAGCGGCGGGCGGGTACCCTTGCCAAGCCGACTCCTTCAGCCACACTTTCAGCCGAGACAGGCTCCTTCTGCTCCAAAATATAGTGCAAAATTTTTTTCATTGTTCCTGCGTTGAGCCCTTTCGGCAAGCTTTGTTCCCTATATGTTTCTTTCTGCCGCTGGGCATTCAGAAGGGAATCGAGCTCCTGTTGGGTGAGGTTTTCTTCAGTCTCGATGCGGTTATGGTAGGCGAAATATTTCTCCAGGGCCTGCTTCATCCTTTCGTATGTGAATGGCTTGATGATGTAATCGAACGCGCCGAGCTGTACGACCTGCTGGATGGTCTTGCGGTCATTGGCGGCTGTTACGGCAATGACATCAACGGGTAGACCCCGTTTTCTGATTTCCCGCAATGTTGCCAAGCCGTCCTGTTCTGGCATGAATATATCCATGAATACAAGGTCTGGCTTGGCCTGCTCGATCCTTATCAGACCTTCCCTGCCGTTAACCGCATATCCCGTTACCTCGCATCCTTCCACTTGTTCAATGAAGCCCCGGTTCACTTCACGGACCATTGGGTCATCTTCAATCAGTACAATCCGTACCGGCTTCATAGCCATTCCCCCTTAAAATGTGATGATGATACTTGTCCCTTCATCCGGATAACTGTCGACATCCACTGTACCGTTTCCCTTCATGGCGATTTCGTTGACCAGATGAAGGCCGATCCCGTGCCCAGCCTCCTTTTTGGTGGTGAATCCGTTTTCAAATATCGAGTTGATGGTTTGCTGGTCCATGCCTACTCCGTTATCTTCAACCATGATGGAAAATCCATCTTCGTTATAATCCAAGCTGACGAATACCTTCTTCTCTTGCCGTTTCACCTGGCGAAGGGCTTCAAACGCATTCTCGATCAAATTGCCGAGAATGATTACCAAATCATGGTGGTCAAGATTCTCCGGGCAATGGTTCCACTTGCTGTTGTTATCGATTTCTACTGTGATCCCCAACTCTTTTCCGTGGCTGACTTTGCTGAGCAAAAGCCCAGAAAGGCTATCATCCTTGATTCGTTCCTTAAGGAAGTTTGTCAGTTCTGCCTGCTCCTCTTTCACCTGGAAGATATAATCGAGGGCAGCCTGGTACTTTCCAAGCTGAAGCAGGCCGCCCAATGTATGCATCTTATTCNGCTCCAAAATATAGTGCAAAATTTTTTTCATTGTTCCTGCGTTGAGCCCTTTCGGCAAGCTTTGTTCCCTATATGTTTCTTTCTGCCGCTGGGCATTCAGAAGGGAATCGAGCTCCTGTTGGGTGAGGTTTTCTTCAGTCTCGATGCGGTTATGGTAGGCGAAATATTTCTCCAGGGCCTGCTTCATCCTTTCGTATGTGAATGGCTTGATGATGTAATCGAACGCGCCGAGCTGTACGACCTGCTGGATGGTCTTGCGGTCATTGGCGGCTGTTACGGCAATGACATCAACGGGTAGACCCCGTTTTCTGATTTCCCGCAATGTTGCCAAGCCGTCCTGTTCTGGCATGAATATATCCATGAATACAAGGTCTGGCTTGGCCTGCTCGATCCTTATCAGACCTTCCCTGCCGTTAACCGCATATCCCGTTACCTCGCATCCTTCCACTTGTTCAATGAAGCCCCGGTTCACTTCACGGACCATTGGGTCATCTTCAATCAGTACAATCCGTACCGGCTTCATAGCCATTCCCCCTTAAAATGTGATGATGATACTTGTCCCTTCATCCGGATAACTGTCGACATCCACTGTACCGTTTCCCTTCATGGCGATTTCGTTGACCAGATGAAGGCCGATCCCGTGCCCAGCCTCCTTTTTGGTGGTGAATCCGTTTTCAAATATCGAGTTGATGGTTTGCTGGTCCATGCCTACTCCGTTATCTTCAACCATGATGGAAAATCCATCTTCGTTATAATCCAAGCTGACGAATACCTTCTTCTCTTGCCGTTTCACCTGGCGAAGGGCTTCAAACGCATTCTCGATCAAATTGCCGAGAATGATTACCAAATCATGGTGGTCAAGATTCTCCGGGCAATGGTTCCACTTGCTGTTGTTATCGATTTCTACTGTGATCCCCAACTCTTTTCCGTGGCTGACTTTGCTGAGCAAAAGCCCAGAAAGGCTATCATCCTTGATTCGTTCCTTAAGGAAGTTTGTCAGTTCTGCCTGCTCCTCTTTCACCTGGAAGATATAATCGAGGGCAGCCTGGTACTTTCCAAGCTGAAGCAGGCCGCCCAATGTATGCATCTTATTCATATGTTCATGGTTCTGCACCCGCAGCGCCTGGACGAATGCCTTGAAGCCGGTCAGCTCTTCGGCAAGCTTCTTCACTTCCGTCCGGTCCTGGAACACGGCCACCGCCCCAACTGTCTTTCCCTCTACCTCAATAGGAATGCGATTGCTCAGGATTGAATGCCGGTTGACGGATAGTTCTTTATTATAAATCGGGTAATTAAAATCCAATATCTCCGGAAGCCGCGTATCCGGCAGAATATCATAAATGTTTTTTCCGATAACTTCCCCATCAACGCCAAGGATTTTGCGTGCTTTATGATTGAAGATTGTCACCGTCAGGTTACTGTCGATGGCAATGATCCCTTCATGCATGGCGTTGAAGGTTTCACTGCGCTCCGCATACAGCCTGGCGATTTCATGCGGCTCCAATCCGAACATTTGGTTTTTCATATGGCCGGCCAGTGTCCAGGCGCCCCATCCGGCAAATAGGAAGGCAAAACCGACCGCCAGAAAGATTTCCATCTTAACGTCCCAAAGAATATCCCAGATCGATGGCATCAGATAGCCGGAAACGACGACGCCTATTTGGTTATGTTCTTTATTCAAAACCGGCATAAAGGCTCTCATCATTGTCCCTGCCTCTCCTTTGGCCTTGGAGATGTAGGTATGTTCGGTGAAAGCCGCATCCTCGTCGACTGTTTGTGATTTTGTGCCGAGCATGCTTTTGACGGGATGTGAGAGCCGGATTCTATCCTTATTTAATACAACGATGTAATCAGCTTTATTGATCACACGTATTTTTTCGACCACCGGATTGATTTTCTCTGCCGCTTCCCGCACATCGCCGTTCATCAAATAGAGCTGGAGCTCGGGCAATTCAGCGACAGTACGGGCCATCAGCATGCTCCGTTCCCGGATTTCCGCTTCTTTTGATTTCATGGCATTATCAAGCACAAAGATGCCTGCGACGATGAACGAACAGACAACAATAAAGAAAGTGATGACCATGACCTTCCAATGGATGGATATCTGTTTCATGCGTGATGATCCTTTCTGCTTCTTTCATCCATTGTACCACCAAGAATGTGATAGAATGTAAAAAAGATTCAGTCATTTGGGATAGGAGAACCGTTATGAGGAAATTCATCATTGCCGCCATAGGCACCATCCTATTATTGCTTCTGCTGATTGGCTTCCGGAATGGTTTCTGGAGACAGGACAGCCTGCCATTCGATTCCGAACAAAAGCATCTCAACAGCCAGTTTGTGATCAACTTCAGCCATGTGGTCGCTGAGAATACACCGAAGGGGCTCGCTGCCAGCAAGTTCGCCGAGCTGGCCGAAAAGAAGTCGGACGGCCGCATCCAGGTGGAAGTCTATCCGAACAGCCTCCTTTATTCAGATGACGATGAGCTCCGCGCGCTGCAAAATGGGGATATTCAAATGATCGCTCCCTCCTTTTCGAAAATGACCAGGCTGATTCCCAAATGGGAGGTTCTCGACCTGCCTTATTTGTTCAGGGACTATGAAGATGTGCGCCGTGTGTTCACCGGGAAGGCCGGGGATGCATTGCTCGATATGCTCGACAAGGAGGATATTAAGGGGCTTGCCCTTTGGAGCAACGGATTCAAGCAAATCACGACTGCCAACAAGCCGGTCAGGGAATTGGCTGACCTTAAGGGGCTGACCATACGGACGATGGACAGCGACATGCTGGCAAAGCAATTCGAACTGGCCGGCGCCAGACCGGTGAAGCTAAACTTCGATCTGGTATATTCACGGCTTAAGAACCACTCTTTGGACGGGGAGGAAAATACGATTTCCAACATATACAGCAAGGGGTTCTATCAACTGCAGAAATATATGACGATTTCGGATCATGGTTTTCTGGGATATGCCGTCATGATGAACAAAGATTTCTGGAAAAGCCTGCCCGAAGACCTCCAGCAGGATGTCCAGGAGGCGATGGAAGAGGCGACGCTTTGGAACCTCAAGCAATCCGAACAAATGAACAAAGATGATTACCAAAAGATCAAGGCCACGTCAGGCATGGACATCCACACACTGACCCAGCAGGAGCAGAAAGAATGGGAAAAGACATTCAGGGCCCTTCACGATTATTATCGCGGTGAAGTAGACGCTGACTTCTTAAAAGAAATTGAGAAAGAAATCAACTAACCTCCTTTGTGATGGTTAGTTTTTTTCATGGCCCGCTGCTTCCTCTTTTGACCAAAAAGACCAAAAAGACCTTTAAAACCATAAAACCAATTCTTCCGGTAAATGCATTATGATGAAAATAACAAAATGAAAGCGTTATCAAAAATGTGAAGGTGGGATGACTTTTGAAAATCAATTTCAGAAATCTAACTGTTCAGGTAATCACAGGTATCATACTAGGGATTGCGGTCGGGGCCATCTTTCCTGAATTCGGGGCCCAATTAAAGATTTTGGCCGATATTTTCATCAAGCTAATCAAAATGCTGATTGCGCCAATCATCTTCCTTACAGTCGTCATCGGCATCGGCAGCATGGGGAACCTCAAGAAAGTCGGGAAAATCGGCGGCAAAGCACTCTTGTATTTCGAAATTGTTTCAACCATCGCCCTGGCCATCGGCATTATCGTGGTCAATTTGGTCCAACCGGGAAAAGGGCTGGACACCGAACATATCAAAGGCGGCGATGTCTCCCAGTATACGTCGCAAGCTGCTGAGACCGAACATGGGTTGTCAGCCTTCATCATGAACATCATCCCTGAAAACGTAGTCGGCGCACTTGCCAACGGAGAACTTCTTCCAGTCCTATTCTCTGCGGTGCTATTCGGTTTGGCGGCCGCATCCATCGGCGAAAAAGCCAGACCTGTCATCACTTTTTTCGAGCGGGTGGCGGATGTATTCTTCAAGATTGTCAGCATGGTCATGAAAGTGTCCCCAATCGCCGCTTTCGGCGCCATGGCATTCACGATCGGAAACTTCGGGCTCGGCTCCCTTTGGTCGCTGGGCAAGCTAATGGGTTCCGTCTACATCACCATGTTCCTATTCATCATAGTAGTCCTTGGCTCGATTGCTAAGTATTTTGGTTTCAGCATCTTCAAGTTTCTCGCCTATATTAAAGAAGAAATTCTGCTTGTGCTTGGAACTTCATCATCCGAATCCGCCCTTCCTGCCATGATGAGAAAGCTGGAAAACTACGGCTGTTCCAAACAGGTCGTCGGGCTGGTAATTCCAACAGGCTATTCGTTCAATCTTGATGGAACGTCGATCTACCTTTCCATGGCTGCCATCTTTATTGCCCAGGCCTATGGCGTCGACTTGACTATCGTGCAGGAATTGACGCTACTTGGTGTCCTGATGCTGACTTCCAAAGGGGCAGCAGGCGTCACCGGCTCCGGATTCATCACTTTGGCAGCGACACTGGCTGCTTTCCCGATGATTCCAGTTGAAGGGATCGCTTTATTGATCGGGGTCGACCGTTTCATGTCCGAAGCGCGTTCCATTACCAACCTGATTGGAAATGGAGTGGCGACTGTCATCATCTCCAAATCCGAAAAGGAATTCGACCCGAACCGCGTTTTATCGAAACAGCCAGAGATTGCCGACACTACCGGTTCGACCATAGATTATGCAAAGACCAGCCATTAATGAAGCGGCAAGGAGAATATCCTCTCCTTGCCTTTTTTATCGCTCATTCTTCCATTTTTCACTAATCAACCGTGAAGGCATACGCCCTGATCCTTCCCTCCCCAGTCTTTATTAGTTGCTTTTGGATGGTGAAATGGTTTTAAATTGGGATGTTAACAACTTTTTAAAGGGTGGGAATCAATTGAAGAAAAAGACGAACAAGAAGAAATCCCAAACGCCTTTAAGGCTTACCATCCTGTTTTTCGTTATCTTTTTAATGTTTTCAGCGTTGATCCTCCGTTTAGGGACGGTGCAGATCATCTATGGGGATGATTATAAACGGGAAGTCGAACGGACCGAAGATGTAACGGTTAATAATTCTGTTCCTAGGGGAAGAATGTACGACCGGGACGGCCAAGTCGTGGTGGACAATCAAGCTTTGGATTCCATCACGTACACACGCTCTCAGAATACCGATACGGATGAAATGTTGGCAGTGGCCCGGAAACTGGCGACCATGATCGATCCATCCACCGATAAAATCCGGGAACGTGATGAAAAGGACTTTTGGCTGCTGATTCATCCGAACCAAGCCAAAAAGAAAATCACCAAAGAGGATGAACAACTCTTTGCCGAAGAAAAGATTGATGATAAAGAAGTCTATCAGCGCCAATTAGATCGGATTACGAAAAAGGATCTGGCCACCCTTTCGAAAAAAGACCGAAAAGTCCTGGCCATATTCCGTGAGATGAATGGCGCTAAAACATTGACGCCACAGGTGATAAAAAATAAGGACGTAACGGAAAAAGAAATCGCCATCGTGAGCGAGCATTTGGACGACCTGCCGGGTGTCAACGTCACTGTCGATTGGGAACGGAAATATCCGTACGACAAGACACTGCGTTCTGTACTCGGCGGTGTCAGCAAATCGGAACAAGGGCTGCCGCAAGATAAACTAGATTATTATCTGGCGAGGGATTATAGCCGCAATGACCGTGTAGGTACAAGTTATATCGAATCACAATATGAAGATGTACTGCAGGGCAAAAAAACAAAAGTCAAGAATATTACGGATAAAAGCGGAAATGTCGTCGACTCCAAAACCATTTCCGCAGGATCTCAGGGCAAGGATTTGATGTTGACCATCGATATCGACCTGCAGGAAGCCGTGGATCAAATCGTTTCGGACGAACTAAAGGCGAAAAGAAGCCAAGGAAACACCCTGATGGACAGGGCATTCGCCATCATGACGAATCCGAAAACGGGTGAGATACTGGCCATGTCGGGCAAACAGTTTGTCAAAGATGAAAAGACCGGCAAGCAGGAAATACAGGATTATGCGGCAGGCAACTTTACGTCATCCTATGTTATGGGTTCCGTCGTGAAAGGCGCCACCGTGCTGACCGGGTATCAAACCGGTGCGTTGCGCCCCAATGACGTGAAGCTGGACACACCGCTCAAGATCAAAGGGACTCCTGTTAAGAAATCATGGAAATCAATGGGATATATCAACGATCTGACAGCCTTGAAGCAATCCTCCAACGTCTATATGTTCCGGACGGCGCTGGATATAGCCAAGGCACATTATGTCCCTGGAAAATCAATCCACATCGATCCTACAGCCTTCGATACCATGCGTTACTTCTATAATGAGTTCGGATTGGGGGTCCCTACCGGCATCGATTTGCCCAATGAAGCGACAGGATATATTGGACCGGAAAGGGGTCCGGGTAAACTGATGGATTTAGCCATCGGCCAGTATGATACGTACACTCCCCTCCAATTGTCACAATATATTTCAACAATTGCGAACGGAGGCGACCGCATTCAGCCCCACATCGTCAAGGAGATCCATGAACCAAGCCGCGACCCCAAAAAGATGGGACCGCTCATCGATTCCATCCAACCGACAGTCCTCAATACCGTGGATATGAAAAAGGAATGGATCGAACGAGTGCAAACAGGCTTCAAAAAGGTCATGCAGGAACAGGGCGGGACAGGTTACAACGCCTTCCATGACGCTTCCTATAATATGGCCGGAAAATCAGGTACTGCCCAAGGCCAATATGCAGGGCCAAAGAAAAATGTAAAAAACAAGGCTGAAGATGTCATTACCTTATCGGCCATCGGATACGCGCCTGCAGATAACCCGGAAGTCACCATCGCCGTTGTGGTGCCATGGGCATACGTCGGAAGCTCAGGCCACAGTATGAATATGGACATCGCACGAAAAGCAATGGATACCTATTTTGACTTAAAAGAAGGAAAACAAACAGAAAAAAAAGAGCAAGAATAACAAAAGGCAGGGACTTAGGTTCCCTGCCTTCTTTTTTGGTTCTATACTAAATGTTGGGTTATCCGCTTAAAAATAGGCATAAAAAAAGAAGAGAGACCGTTCATCCAACTGAATGAACGGTCTCTCCTTCTATCAGGAATTTCCCTTATTCCTTGATATTGTAATATTCATTTACTTCATATCCTTGCGCCTTGAAGTAATCTAAGATGCCGTAGAAAATCGCTTGTGCTGCCTTTTGGCGATATGCTGGGGATCCCAATTTGGCCGCATCCTCTTTATTGCTGATAAATCCTGTTTCTACCAATACGGCTGGCATGGTTGTCTTGACCAATACGACATACTTGTTGGACTTGGTCCCACGGTCTTTTGTGTTCCATTCCTTCACGAACCGTTTCTGGATGAGCGAAGCCAGTTCCTTGCTTTCGGCAATCCGATTGGCGCTTGATGAAGAAGGAGACTCAGAAGGATACCAGGTTTCCGATCCTTCACCCGATTCATTGCCAAAGCTATTCACGTGGACGCTGACAAAAATGTCAGCGTCTTTCTCTTTAGCGTATTCCGCACGTTCATCCAAGGTTGGATATGATTCGACCGGCCGTGTATAAAAGTCATTGATCGGCGTTTGGTCGAACAATTTCTTTAATCGCTGGGTGATATCCAGTGTGATATCACTTTCTTTCAACCCATTGCCGACAGCGCCCACATCGTTTCGCTTCCCGGGCTGGATGCCGTGGCCCGCGTCAATCACAATCTTGAGGGAGGATGCAGACTTGTCCGCACTGCCTGTTGTAGGAGTGTTACTGGTGTTGCTTAAGTACTTGCTGGAGACAAAACCGGTTTTCCCGCCCGTTGTCTTCACCATTGACCACATGCCGACCGTATAGGCGACTGATACCGTATTTCCTTTATTCAACGAACCGACGATCTCATAGCTGGTCAACGGGCCTTTCCGCATATTCAAGCCATTGGTGTTGATGTATTTCGTACCGATGAATGCAGATTCAGGCTTTAGGCGAAGTGTGTAATCGATCGCCCGTGCCACAAACATCGCGGTCTCTTCCCTTGTGGCAGCCCGGTTATAGGCGAAGGTGCCATCGCTTTGATTAGTATCGATTCCTCTGGAAATCATCGCTTGCGCCGCTCCAGAAGAACTATTCTGGAAATCATAGCCGAATGCCCGCGCCACCATGACTGCCATTTCACCACGTGTCACCTTTTGGTTCGGTTTGAATGTGCCGTCGCTATATCCAGAAATGATTTTAGCCTGAACGGCGGATTGGATGTAGCCGGACGCATTCATACCGGTGCCGACATCCTTGAATGTTGTTTTACGTTTAGTTCCATCTAAATCCATGGCTCGTCCCAAAAAGGCGGCGAAATCCCCGCGGGTAACGTTATCTTTTGGCTTGAAATAGCCTTTCGCATCGCCCGCCGCAATGCCCCCTTGGGCGAGATACATGATTTCATCATGCAGCGGATGGGATGCCCCAATATCTTTAAATGTAGGGGTTGCTGCATGCGAGACGCTGATGCCTGCTGTGATAAATGTAGAAACTAAGACGACTAGACTTACGATGATTCTTACTGCTTTTCTCATTGACTCATGATATCCCCCTTTGGAAAATTCAAACACTTCCCAATGGTACCATAAATTAGTTTTTAATTGGTTCATATATAGGTAAAATTAAGGTAAAAATGAATCCAATTACCTATTCGTCCATGTATATCTACCGGAACTATATCACTATTTGGTGGTGGTCCATGAGTGAATTGCAGCTAAAAGCCCCTTTTATGTCATAGAGACGACATTCGCCCTTGAGAATGGCATAAAAAAAGGCATATCGTTTGATTGCAGATCTGATAAATGGGGTAAAGTTTATCATAGTTTCTTCATATCCTTCAACCCCGTTATCCTAGATTGGCGTTCTCAAGGGTTATGGTATCCAAATAAGAATCTATAGACCTATAAAAAAAAGAAAATTGAAGCCTGCTCACTACTTAAGTTGCATTTTTATTTCTAATATTACATTTATATTACAATAATGATAAAATGATTACATAGAAACAAAGACTCTATAAATACCATCTGAATATCCTATTATAGGAGGGATTAATTTGAAAACAAAAATTCTTAAGGTTTTGGCTGCATTCGCACTACTGCTTTCCATTCTATCCATAACAAGCATGCCAAATGAAGCGAGCGCTGCAACCATCCAAAATGGCGTAGTCGACATCCCCTCAGGCACCCTGAAGGTCCACGCGGCTGCAAGCGACAAAGCAAAAGTCATTGGATCATTGAAACGAAGCGATAAAGTGAAAGTATATTCCACTATAAACGGATGGCATGAAATCAGATATAATAATAAAAAAGCATTCATCTCCGCTAATCATGTGAGATTCTACCATACTACTTCCCTTTATAGCGTAAAGCTGATACATGACCAAATCCGGGGCATTGAACGCAGCACCATTTTTAAAGACTTAACAAAACAACAATTCTATAAGGCCATGTCTCCTGCTTTCACGAAGGAATATATCGACCAATATTTTAAAGTTGAAATGATGTCCTTCCGCAAGGATTCAAAAGGAAATCCATTGTATAGAGTGAAAGGCACCGATCATTATGTTTATATCTTAAAATCTTTTGACTGGTACTTAAAACATGAGGATAAGAAGCCAGCCCATGTGTTCTATACAAAAAACGGCGTCCAATATCTTGAAGTAACCCAATATTTCAAAGCGAGTGACCTTCAGAGCCCGCATTGCTACACGGTTTATATGAAGAAAGAACCTAATTCCACATGGAAAGTATACAAAAACTTTAATAAAATGAATGAGAATTTTTAAGTAACAAAGGAAGCCCTGTTGTAGAAGGCTTCCTTTGTTTGTATTTGATATGATAGGTGAACCGATATGCGTTCCTTCAAAAATCCCAGCTCCACTCTTCCTCTTTAAGCGGGACGCCTCCCTTGGTATAAGAGACGATGAGCGTACCATGTTTCATGATTTCACTTGATTTCCACGTATCGATTATTTCTGTAAAAGCTTCTTTATCAGCTACTTCCTTTTTTCGTGGGATTTCCAGGCGGACCGTCGGCTTCAGCTCGAATATGGTATAGCTTTTTGGCTCGTTCGGATCGATTTTCAACGCTCTTACCTCTTCTTCGTCAAAAAAGACATTGATTTCCGTTTTCCCCTCCATTTGCTTCTGGATTTCCTCATAATCATCGCCATGGATGAATGGATTCATTTCAGCGCTGATGATCGTATCGCCCAATTTCTCCGCGACAGCTGGCCGAATCGCCTTCTCGGCATCATCTACCCACTTATTGATGACGAACGTATCCTCCATTTTTCCGGTTTCACTGTTCCGGTAGATGAGAAATTCCGTGCCGTACTTCTCATGGCGCACTTTCGCGGCATATTCAAACTCCCCAAAGTTCCCCATATTGTCATACAGCACATCATAAACAACCACTTTTTCCCGGAATGTTCCCTCCACATACTCCTTGGCAAGCACGATCGCTTTCTCTTCTTCATCCGGATCTGCTTTCATCGCCTGCCAGAATGAAAATACAAGGATAGCTATCCCGATGGCTATAACACCAATGATGGACAGCAGAATTAAACCCCATTTTTTATATTTGTTCACAGTCCAGCCCCCCCCTGTTTGCATGCTGAATGACATGTTTTCCTATCCAGCATACACATACCACCTAATATTTTCCACAAAGAAAGTGAATTAATAAGTTCATCGTTTCTTTCCTGCGGTTAAATGAATCTCCTTTCCCCTATTTTCAAGGGAGCTCAGTTTGACTGAGATTGAAGGGCTCCTAATATGGACTACATAGCCAAGCCGGTCCACAGCTATATAGAATAAAAAAGGAACTGTTTTCACAGTCCCAGAATGAAGTTGTACGTTCGATCATCAAGCATCTATTTGTCATGATCCAGGTCGCTATCAAGAAAGGATCGTTTATCATTCTCAATTTCATACTTCTTTTCAATTAATTGACCAACCACAGATTTATTAATACCATCCTTCACTGCATATGAAATTACTAAATAAAAGATAACTAAGCCAATAATCCAAAACATAATGGAAAAAACGAATGAATCCAACACCATATATAAATCCCCCCTAAATGAAAAGCCAGAACAACCCTTATTTTAACATAAATATCATTTTATGCCTGGTGTTATCTTTTCCATTAACTGATTTGTCCATCGAATACTAATCTCAAAACTAGAGTAAATACCCTATATTTAATCTTCCATAAAACAAAAAAAACAAAAAAGAGCAAGGAGGGTGCCGCCCCCTCCAAAAGTTAGAGTAAAAACTAACTTTTTGGGGGCACTGCCGAGAAAAAATCTTCCTTACTCTTTTTAACTTTGGAACAGCTACCAGACTATTTGCCGCTAGCCAATTTTACTCAGTTCATCCAGGAAGGCTGGCCGTGTACGGTATGTGGCTGCCAGGCTTTCCTTCACCTGTTGCGCCACTTCGTCCCCGCATGCTTTTTTGCAGCGTTTGATCAGCTTGCACACATTTCTGTACTGGTTCCTATTGCTGGAGTTGCTCGCTTCATCTTCAATATAATGTATGAACAGCGCAGCTACCTTTTCCGGATGGACATCAAGCAAAGATGGATATAACTGTTCGATGAAAGCCGGGCTCTTCTGGCAAAGATTAAGCATTTTCTCATACAACTTTTCTTCTTTTAAGATCTTGAGATAGACAGATGAAGAACCGTTCTTCGTTTCGAAATGCTCCACAATTCCTGCAAGGATTTCGGGCCACTCCTCCATTGTATACAGTTTCTTCAGCCGAACGAAATACTCATACCCGTCCCACTCTCTATAGAGGAGTTCCAATAGCGTTTCGCGAAGCTTATGGGATTCACCGAGACGCTCATACGCCTGCAGCGCATATTTCTTCCATTGCCAAACAAACGAGAGCGAAGCGCCTTCCAGACTTTGCCCTTCCTCGCAAAGCCGAATAACTTCCCGGTCATTTCCTTCATTAGCATAATAAGAGATGGCGAGTTCTCTAATGGAGTTGTATTGTAAATGCTCAAGTAAGAACGCCAAAGAACGGGATTCCCCATCATACAGTTCAATCAGCTTATGCTGAAGAAGCAGCAATTGCTCTTTTTGAAAACTGGAATCCCAATCATCATCGATGGGCTGTTTCAGCATCTCTTCCAGATTATCTTCCAATCTCTGTCTTCGGCTAGGGACATCACAGAGGAATATAGTTGCCCGCAGGAGATCCATTTTCCAGTCGCTCCACTCTTCATATCGTTCATGCGAAGACTCCTTTAGAAGTTTAGTGAAAACCCGTTCCTTCATGGCTTCATCCATGCCGTTAACGCCATCTGTCACCGCCTCCTGCAAGATTGCAATACTTTCATAGATGGCCGCTCCTGGCTCGCCGCCTGAATCGTCACAATAGCCAAGCATATCAATAACGACAGCCAAACTGCTTAAGCACAGCTCAATCGCCCTTTCAGGTTCTTTCGTCGCCAATATCTGCGCTTTTCCAAGTATTTCATCGACTCCCTGCAGTGCAGCGCCGACGTCATCCCATTCGATAAAACCGTTCCATTTATATCGATTGATATACTCATACATCAATTGTTGATCCATTTCAATCGATTGATCCTTTATTCTCGGTTCCTCTCCGGTAAAGCGGCCAATAATTGACTGTCCAATATCAGGATGCTTTTCAGCAGCTTCCAATAGAAGTGAAGACAATTCTTCCTTTGAAAGTCCCTCAATCACATTTTTTAACTCATCCCCCACAGCAGCCTTGCCACCAGCTGCTACCCGTTCACGGATCAAATAAAAAACAGCTGCTTCATGCTTGCAGAATTCACCCCAATCATACGGACAATCACAATAAGAAGTGAGAATCGTTTGCTTGTTGCTATCAAGCTGTACATCCACAATATATTCATCAGAACCAGCGATTTCGGCAATAAAATGGCCTGGTTCGCTCTCTTCTAAGCTTTCAATCCTCCCTTTCCTGATATAATCCTGCCCGCGCGCAAGAATAACTTTTTCAATATACATTTCAAAGTCTGTTAACTTCATGATAAATCCTTTCTTCATGATTTAGTTAAAGCCATTATATCACGCTATCTGCTGACCTCTTAAGTATCAATCCGGTGAAATTAAAGATTTTATGGCGTACCAAGTAGCCCGTTAAGGCTTTCTTATCGGGCTGTTCGGTATTTGTTCATCCCAGCAAATAAGCGACGGCCGGCAACGTCAGGACAGATAACAATGTGGTCATTACCACATATTTGGAGGCAAGCGGTCCGGAAGAGCTGTACTGTTCGGCAAACACGACATTCATGGCGCCCGACGGCATGGCCGATGCGATGACGAGTACGCCGATGATGAGTGGGTCCTTGACGATCGGTAGCAGCAGCAGATAAGTCACAGCTGGAATCAGGAATAAGCGGATGGCAGAAAAAAGATAAACCTTGAAATCGATGAGAAAAGCACCGATTTTATTATCAGCCATCATCCCTCCTGTTATGAGCATGGATAACGGAGCTGTCAAGCCGCCCAGCGCATTCACCGCCCCGAAGATTGGTTTTGGCAAGGCAATATTGGCGACGAATAGGATGAAGCCGACGAATGTGGCAATTACTGCCGGGTTCAGGAAAAAGTCCTTCATCTGGATTGAGCTTTCCCCTTTGTTGCTGTATATAACGATCCCCAGTGTAAACAACAGAAACATGCAGACCGTATTATAGCTGACGAGCATCAGAATCCCTTCATTCCCGAACAACGAACCGATAATCGGAATGCCGATGAATAAAATATTCGAGAAAGTGCAGCAGCCAATCCATATTTTCCGTTCGACATGCTGGATTCGAAACAATCGCGTGAGTGCGATTCCGATCAGGAATGCCACGATTGTCATCAGCAGCGAAACAATGAGCGTTACTCCTACTTTTTTCAGCAGCTGTGGCGTATATGGAGTCTGGAGGCTGATGATGATGGCAGCAGGCAAAGCCACCAATGTCAATACCTTTGACAGACCGTCCATATTGGAGGTGTTCATCACTCTACTCTTCCGCAATGCGTAACCGACAATCATGAAAATTAATAGAATAGTATTTTCGTTCAATACTTTATAAAACATGTATTACGTTCATCCCCTATATATCTAGCAATAAAGACTCTTGTTGCTTCTAATTTGAACCAGCTATTATTTTCTCACTTTAACGCGTGAAAAGGAAGGTTCAATTACGAAAAAAGCCCCTTTTTCTCCTAAGATTTATAGGCACGGAATATTATTTTAAATATTGTATTTATTCTGAAAATATACTATACTTAGCACCATTACTTTAAAGAATGGAGGCGCTATATGAAAACATTGGAACGTTTCAGCCAGTTTGTCAGCAGTACGTTTGCCATCTGGGTTCTGCTTTTTGCTGTTCTTGCATACTTTTCCCCCTCTGCCTTCACATGGATTGGGCCTTATATCGTAACATTATTGGGGATTATTATGTTCGGAATGGGACTCACCCTGTCAGCGGATGACTTTAAAGAAGTATTCAAGCGCCCGAAGGATGTCATGATCGGCGTGGTCGGCCAATTTTTGATCATGCCAGGCTTGGCATTCCTCTTGGCTAAGGGATTGAATCTTTCCCCTGAAATTGCCGTCGGAGTTATTCTTGTCGGTTGCTGCCCGGGCGGTACGGCTTCAAATGTCATGACCTTCCTAGCAAAAGGCGACGTGGCTTTATCGGTCGCCATTACTTCCGTTACAACCATCCTGGCACCAGTCATAACGCCTGCTTTGATTTATCTTTTGGCGAGCGAATGGCTCGAAGTAAGCCCGTCCAGTCTGTTCATATCGATTGTCAAGGTCGTCATCATTCCGATTGCGCTCGGCTTTATCGTAAAAAAACTGTTCCGCCGCCAGGCACAGGCAAGCGTCAAAGTATTGCCGCTCGTATCCGTCATCGGCATTGTCGCGATTGTAGCTGCAGTCGTTGCCGGCAACCAGGCACAGATCGCCAAAACAGGCTTGGCCATCTTCGCTGTCGTCATGCTGCATAATCTGCTGGGCTATATCATCGGTTATTTATTCGGCAAACTGTTCCGATTGGATTTGTCTAAAAAGAAAGCGGTCGCCATCGAAGTCGGCATGCAGAACTCCGGGCTAGGCGCTGCATTGGCGGCAGCTCATTTTTCTCCGCTCGCCGCTGTTCCGAGTGCCATCTTTTCCGTTTGGCATAACATTTCCGGCCCTATTCTTGCCACGATATTCAGCAAGATGAAAGAGAAACAGGAAAGCCCTGCCCCGTCAGGAAAGGATAGAGAGAATATCGCATAGTCGGCAGAACCTGCAGGAAATCGCCTGCAGGCTTTTTTGCCTTTCTAATTTTCAAATAATCTTTTTTTACATCGGATTAAAAATAGAGTGATTGGCAGCTTGAAGCGGAAACTGCCGAGCTGGTTTTGGAATGGCTTATCCAAGAAATGCGAAAGATCAGCTATTTATTATCGTTACCTGCAAGTCTGCAGACATTTAAAGAACTCGAAGCGCATTTGCTTGAAATATCCCAATCTACGGCATTTAGCAATGCTTGCCGATCAACTACAGGTGAGACGGCCTGTTTAATGGCGGCAAGAAAGACTCCTGTACAGCAGGAGCCTTTCTTGTCCATACTTAGTTATTGTGTGAATAAGTAGTTTCCTTCGAAAGTAGATGGTTCACACTTAGGTCTATAGCCCGTTTCTCGACTTTGTCCCTTCCGACTCCGATTTCCTTGCCCTCGCCTCCGACATACTCTGCAAGCGAAAGATAATCGCCATCCACCGTTCTGTACGTAGTGCAACCGATCGGTTCTTTATCCTTCATGTAAACTACACTTGTTCCCATGGCAAGGCCACCTCCAGTTGAACGAATTTAATCTTCGTTCCTTTTTTACCCCGCTTCTGCACTTATACACATCTTTAGACTCATTTCCTTTGACTTATATGATGGATTTTTGCTCTTTCTCCCTCTTCAAGTATTCAGAGAGTGACAGCATTTTTTCTTGAAATGGATGATTTTTTGGAGGAGCTTACATTTGGCGACCTGAAGATTCGTGGACTGGAGGGTGGTTCGGACATAAGGCAGGTCTTTCGCCAAAGCGAGCTGCAATAGATCAATTAATAGAGTAGAAGACGAGGAACAAATTCGCCTTCACCAGAAAAAAAGAAAAGGCATCGTAAAGGATGCCAATTAGATTACCACCAACCCCGGTTCCTTCTGCAACAACGATCTCGGTGATGTTTCCCACAGCCGCGGTCATCACCCTCTACAATTGTTTCACATACATCTCGCTCATACACTGGATAACAATGTTTGTGCTTAATCACTGTTCGGTGTACATTAATAATCTCTTTAGGATGGATGTGTTTAATAACCTTTTCCCTTGTGTGCGTATTAACAACTGTTTCTGTTGGACAAGTAATAACTTCTTCTTCCCGGTTGCGATTCTCTCTACGTCCCATACGCCAAACCACCTTTCATTATGATAATTTATTGTATGTAAGGATGTAGGAGTTTGTCTTAGATGAAATGCCTATTTAACAAGGCAAAAGAAATAACACCCTATCTTTAAGCTTTTACAAGAAGAGACGCTATCTGTATGACGGCCATTCACTTGCAAAAAAAAGCCTTTCCCCGCCAAGGAGAAAAGCTTATGGCAATACGCCGGAAGAAAGCTCAGCCAGCTTGCTGGCCCTTCTTTCCTGATCCAGCCGGTAACAATCATCCAGCACTTCTTGGAGGATGGCCTGCTTGTCATTCCATGCCATCCCCGATTCCTTCACAATCTTACGGACATCGGCCAGAAAGGATGTATAGCTATTCCATGATTCGTCAAACTGTTCTTCAAGCTGCTGCTTAAGCTTGCGTGTCAGTTTCGGGCTTGCGCCGTTCGAGCTGACAGCTATCTGCAGATGGCCACGCCGGACCGTTGCCGGGAAAATGACATTGCCTTCATCCTGTTCATCCACTACGCACACAAGGCGGTCGGGCGGGATGCACTTCGCCCAGTAGGCATTCGCCTCTCGGTCATTCGTGGCCAGAATGACGAGCAGAGCGCCTTCAAAATCAGCGTAAGTCGCTATCCTTTCTACCAACGCGTATCCTTCTTTTTCGGCCAAGTTCCTTACTTCCTCTGAAAAAGCAGGCGCGATAAATGTAATCAGCGCTTCTTCAGCAGCTAATGTATGCGCCTTTCTTGCGGCAATTCTCCCACCGCCAACTATCACCACGTTCTTTCCTCTCAAGTCTATGATCAATGGCTGCATATGCGTTCTTCCTCCCCTGCAGCTGTTGCCTTTTCGATCATGATCCGTTTTATGCTCTCATGCCTGCTGAGAGCTCCTGTTTGCAAGATGTTTTGTCTTGCTTGTTTTCTTTTTGCGACTTCCCTTTCCACTTCCGTTAGAAGAAGCCCCGGGAATAAGAGATAGGGCACGACGATTACCTTACCGGAACAATGATGCGATATTTCTTCAATCCCTTGTTGAAAAAACGGACCCGATGCTGCAAGATAACAGACTGCCACAGCAGAAATACCGCTCCGCTGCTTGATCCCGTCTTCTATTCTCTTAAACTCGCTTCGGATGGAGGCGTCAGAGCTCCCCCGGCCGACAATCAAAATCCGGTCCTCCTGGGACAGGCGGCCGGCCTCCTCGATTATGGACTCCATCATCGCATCCAAAATGGTACTTTGGACGCCGAATGGTTCCTCCATATGGACATCCAGCAGAGGATATTTCTTTTTCAAAGGTTTCAGTGCCGCAGGAATATCTACTTTGATATGGCCGGCTGTCAAAAGAAATAACGGAACAACCGCCAGGCTCGTAGCCCCCCTGGCAACGCACCGTTCAAACCCTGCTGCGATATCCGGTTCGGTCAATTCAAGGAATGCTATTTCCTGGATGGGGACATTAATTTCAGGGATGATTCCTTCCAGGAACCTTTTCATTTCCTTTGCACCATGCTTCGACCTCGTTCCATGGCCGACATATAGAATCGCCTTCATCGCTCTCATCCTCCCTTTGATTGGATAGCCGGCATATTCGGCAGGATTTCTTCCTCGAACCAATTCAGTTTGCGGTGCAAAGTGACGACCTCGCCGATGATGATGATACTCGGATTGGATACACCCGCTTCCTTGCCCTGTTCTTCGATGGTTGAAAGCGTGCCGGCTACAGTCCTTTGGCTGTCATGGTGGGTCCCCCAATGGATAAGGGCGGCCGGCGTATCCGGCGATTTGCCATTTTCCACAAGGTTCGATATGATGCCCGGCAAATGGGTGATGCCCATATAGATGCAGATTGTATCCACCGCCTTCGCCAAATGGGCCCATTGGTGGTCGGCGGCTCCATCGCCTGCTTGATGGCCGGTGATGAACGCAAAGCTTCTGCTTAGCGTCCGGTGTGTCACAGGGATGCCTGCATAGGCCGGCGCCGCGATACCGGCCGTGATGCCCGGCACGACCTCATAATCGACCCCTTGTTCGGCAAGGGCCTCAGCTTCTTCCCCGCCCCGTCCGAAAACAAATGGGTCGCCGCCTTTGAGCCTAACGACTTGCAATCCTTTTTTCGCGTATTTCACCAAAAAACGATTGATGGTTTCCTGTTTCATCGTGTGATAATGGGGCAGCTTGCCGCAATAGACAAGCTGCGCGTCCTGTTTCGCTTCCTTCAAAAGGCTTGCGTTCACCAAGCGGTCATACAGAATGACATCCGCTTGCTTGAGGCAACGGAGCCCCTTAACGGTCAATAGATCAGGGTCTCCGGGCCCGGCGCCCACCAAATAGACTTTCCCGCTCATTCTGATCACCCTTTCTCATCTTCATCCAGAATATAGCCGCTCTGTTTGCCAAGCCGTTTCTTTTCCCTCAAGGTAACTCCTTGGACAGACGGATTCCGAAGATAGAATTTCTCAAGCTCGACATCCAAATGTGCGAATGCCGCTTCATCATTTTCAGCGGTAATGATGGCTGTCACATCCTTATGGCCGAGGCTGACGTCGAATCTATAGAGATATGCCATCAAGTTCCGCCTCCAATATGGCATCGAATGCTTGCTGAAAAGCTGGAAGTCCGGCGCGCTGGACAAAATCAAAAAAGGATTCCCCGGCTGCTTTTTCCCCCTTGAAATAAAGAAGCAATTGTTCAAGGACTGCCTGCAGATGGTCGCTCGGCACTTTTCCTTGCAGCTTCTCATTGAATTTGCCGCCGGCGTTCAAAGTTCCGCCCACATATATTTCATAGGCGTCGATTCTTTTCTTATCCTTGGTCCGGACCTGGATACCCTGGATGCCGATATCGGCAATCTGCCGCTGGCCGCAGGAATTCGGGCAACCGATCATATGCATACGTACCGGAACATCCAATGTTATCTTTTCATCCAAGGCTTCTGCGATCAACCGCATCCGTTCCTTTGTTTCAACCAGCGCTAGGTTGCAATACTCAATGCCCGTGCAGGAGACGGCATGGCCGATAAAGGAATTGGGATTGATGGTGATCCGTTTGAAAATCGGTTCGGCAAGCAGCTCATCGACGTACTCCGCGCGAATATTCGGCAGGATTAGGTTCTGCGAGTTGCATGTTCTTACCTCGCCGTTGCCATATTTGGCAGATATGCGGCTGATTTCAAACACTTCATCCGCGCTCAGGCGCCCAACCGGTACATTGAAGCCGAGAAATTTCAGCCCTTCCTGCTTTTGGTCATGCACTCCGTAGAAATAGCCGGCATTCCACTCCTGTGTCGGTTCCTCCCCTTTGGAAGGAAGCGGACCCGTATACTCCTCGATTTTTTTAAGAAACTTTTCCGGACCCCAATCGGCCACAAGGAACTTCAGCCGCGCCATATGCCTTTTTTCCCGATAACCGTAATCCCGGAAAATGGTCGTGACGGCGATGGCTACTTCCAGGGTCCGTTCAGGCAATACGAAAGCGTCCAGCGTCTTGGCAAGATGCGGGCGGGCCGACAAACCGCCGCCTACCTTCAAATGGAAGCCTTTCTTGATCTCCCCGTCGATTTCTTTTGTCGCCGGAGTGAAGGACAGGCAGTTGATTTCGGCATTGGCCGCATTTTTCAGATTCGTAGAGATCGACATCTTATATTTGCGGGGCAAATTCGAAAAATCTTCATTGTTCTGGAAGTAATCATAAACTTCCTTCACGATTGCCCGCGTATCGAATAATTCATCGGGATCGATGCCGGCGATCGGATTTCCGACAATCGTCCGTGTGATATCGCCGCATGCCCCGATGCTTGAAAGGCCCACTGCTTTAAGTCTTGAAAAGATATCCGGTATCTGCTCGATCTCAAGCCAGTGGAATTGGATGGCTTGGCGGGTAGTGATATCGAAAACGCCCCTTCCGTAATCGCGCGCAATCCCTGCCAGCGCATTCACCTGGTCATTGGTCAATATGCCTGAAGGAACATTGACGCGCATCATGAAATATCCCGCTTCTTTTGGGCGTTGAAGATACAGGCCGGCCCATTTGAACAGATCCCACTGGTCCTTGGGAATCGATGCAAACCCATGCTCTGCATAATATGGAATATCCTCAAGTACTTTCAGTCCGTCTTTATTCAATTTCATCACTTCAGATTTATTCAGTTTTTCATTATCGGCCCAATGCTTGACGTATGCCAAGATGCCCACCTCCTATATAATTCTGCGGTCGATTAGATATTGTTTGATTTCCTTGACAGCTTCCTCTACCGACAGTTGATCGGAGCGGATGGTGATTTCCGGCGCATCAGGCTCTTCATAGGGAGAGTCGATTCCGGTAAAATCTTTGATTTCTCCGCTCCTTGCTTTTGCATAGAGCTGTTTGGGGTCACGCCGCTCGCATTCCGCAAGCGGGCAATGGACATGCACTTCAATGAATTCGCCGTCTTCGAACATGGAGCGGACAGCATCCCGGTCCTTGCGGAAAGGCGAAATAAAGGCAGTTGCCACAATCGTTCCGCTGTCGACGAACAGCTTTGCCACCTCGCCGATCCGGCGGATATTCTCTGACCGGTCTTCATCGGAGAAACCAAGGTTCCGGTTCAGCCCATGGCGGATGTTGTCGCCATCCAGGACATATTCTGAGATGCGTTCCCGGTATAAATTTTGGGATAATGCATTGGCGATGGTCGATTTGCCTGATCCGGACAGCCCGGTGAACCAAAGCACGCAACTGCCGTGGCCGTTTTGGCTTCTGCGGTCGTTTTTGGTGACGGCCGCTTCATGCCAGGTGATATTCGTTGCCTGTTTCATGGCTAGCCTCCTTAACTATGTGTATGTTCCTTTAATCCTTCAATCAGTACATCTATGACTTCTTTGCGGCTGAATGTCGAAGGCGGCTGCTCGCCATTGCGCAGCATTTCCCTTACCTTTGTCCCTGAGAGAACCACACGCTCCTCTGGGCCGTGCGGACAGGTCTTTTCGGAAGCCATCCCTTCGCACGCATGGCAGTAAAAACTATTTTCAAAGAATAGCAGCTGAATGCCCAGTTCCTCTTGGCTGAATTGGCTGAAAATATGCTGGGCGTCATACGTTCCATAATAGTTGCCGACACCTGCATGGTCGCGGCCGACAATAAAATGGCTGCAGCCGAAGTTCTTGCGGACAATCGCGTGGAAGACGGCTTCACGCGGGCCGGCATATCTCATTGCGGCAGGATATACCCCCAATTGCACGCGGTCCTTCGGATAATAGTTCTCCAACAGCGCATGATAGCTTCGCAGCCTAATGTCAGCCGGTATATCGTCTTTTTTTGTCTCCCCCACCAACGGATTCAGAAACAATCCATCCACCGTCTCGAGCGCTGCTTTCTGGATATATTCATGCGCCCGGTGGACTGGGTTGCGCGTTTGGAAACCGACCACTGTGTTCCAGCCTTTTTCCCGGAACACTTCCCTTGTCTTCCGCGGTTCCAGCCAGGCTTCCTGGGCGTCTCCGTGGCCCGGCTTTTTGGTCAGCGTGATCTCTCCGGCCACATATACATCTCCCCGTGCAAACAAGCGGGCTACACCCGGATGGGCAAGGTCTTCCGTCCGATAGACGAAGCGGGCTTCCTTGGCCAAATCGGGCATGAACAGCTCAGAAATGGCGAGAACGCCATATACAACGCCATTATGGCTTAACTTCACGCTTTCTCCTTCAGATAGTTCCAATGCTTTCTCTTTGGTCACAGGCAAGGCGATTGGGATGCTCCATACAGTACCATCCTGCAGCCTCATATGTTCGACAACTGAATCATAATCAGCTTTGCCCATGAAACCCTCCAAAGGGCTGAACAGGCCGACTCCGATCAATTCAAGATCGCTCAAAGCGACAGCATCAATTTCTATTTCTTTTGAAATGGCCGCAGCATCAAACTGCGGGTTATAGGCAGAAATCAGTTTTCCGCCATGTGGTTCAGGCAAGCTCATTTCTTTCCATCCTTCCTATTTGGTATCTTGCTGGTCTTTTTCCTCTTGGACATGAAGTCCGCATTCTGTCTTGCCGCTGCCTTGCCAGCGCCCTTCTCTGCTGTCCCCTTCACTGGAGACAGGCTGTGTACAAGGAAAACAGCCGATGCTCGGATACCCTTGATCATGCAAGGAATTGTAAGGCAGCTCTTTTTCCTTGATATAGTACCAGACATCGTCCCATGTCCAATGGATGAGCGGACAAATCTTGATATTATTGAATTTGGCATCTTCGTTCAGGAATGCCGTTTTGGAACGCGAAAGGGATTGCTCCCTGCGTAAGCCGGAAATCCAGGCCTTCTTCCCTGCCAACGCTTCCTGCAACGGCAGGACCTTGCGGATATGGCAACAAGTATCCGGCTCCCTTTTCCAGAGGGCAGATCCATGCCTTTCCATCTGTTCATCCAATGTCAACGAAGGAAGTTTGCGTTCGATTCGCAATGCGGGGTACCTCGCCTCCACCGCTTCAATGACCTCATATGTTTCCGGGAAATGGAGACCCGTATCAAGGAAAACGATATGGGCGTCCTTCTTGATTTCCGTTAACAGATCAATCAGCACCATTGCCTCTGCACCGAAGCTTGAGGCATAGACAATTTGATCGGGCTCGTATGTCCGGTAAGCCCACTCCAACACTTTCCCGGCTCCTTTCAATAAATCCTCGGCGCCGAAGGATTCCGCCAGCCGCTGCAATTCGCCATTCGCCATGTATTCATCCCCTGTCGGTCATTTGTGGTACAAAAAAAGGCAGCCTTCCTCACCTGTCAGGTAAAAGAAGACCGCCTCTAGTTTGTCTAGTCAGCGGGCTTTATTTTGTTTAAGGCGAACCTTTTCATTTTTTTCGATTTGAATAACCTTACCGTCTTGGACGACCAATGTAATATTGCCGAACTTCAAGTTTGAAAGCATCACTTCAAGATGGTCGAATACGTACTTCCATTGAGATTGTTCCAGCTTGGTTCGCCTCCTTAAGCTTATAAAACCATAAATTCATAACCATTTAATAACATTAATCCTACCATACGCATAAGATTTGTCAATATTACTTTTGGTTGATTTTGTATAATTATAACTGCACGCTCTAAAGGAAATTTCCCCATAAGAACTTCCATAATGGACGGACAATCCCTAAATGACAAAATCCAAAAACACTTTCATTTCACGAGGGGTTACATATACCATATTCCCCTGCTCAAGCTCCAGATCCATGCTTTTTTCTTTAGGAATTTCAAGCTCGATTGTTTCTCCATTATCCTGTCTCTTCAACTCGACACGCACTGCCGGCCCAACCACGTGGACATATTCAACGGAAGCGGCGATGGATGACTTTTCAGTAGGATGCTTATCAATATTGAAATCATGCGGCCTCGTATAGCCCACCGCTTCTCCTTCTGTTTTGTCATGTTCCCCGCATACGTCAAGTGAATAGTTGCCTGTATGGAGTTTGCCATTTTTGATTCTTCCTGAAAAAGTGTTCACATTCCCTAAAAAATCATAGACAAACGGATTAGCAGGATGTTCATACACTTCGGACGGCGAGCCCACCTGTTCGATTCGGCCATTGTTCATGATCACAATCCGGTCGGCCACATCGAGGGCTTCTTCCTGATCGTGTGTGACAAACACACTGGTGATTGGAAAATCATTATGCAATTTTCGCAGCCATCGGCGTAAATCTTTTCTCACCTTCGCATCAAGCGCCCCAAACGGTTCATCAAGCAGAAGTACCTTCGGCTCGACGGCAAGCGAGCGGGCCAGCGCCACACGCTGCCGCTGGCCACCGGACAATTCACTAGGATAGCGGCCGCCGAATTCTTCCAGTTTGATCAACTGCAATAATTCTGTTACTTTTCTCTTGATTTCTTCTTTGCTGGGACGGTATTTCCGCGGCTTCACTTTCAAACCGTATGCGATGTTCTCGAAAATGGTCATATTGCGGAACAGCGCATAATGCTGGAAAACGAACCCTACCTTTCTTTCACCGATCCCTTTGTTCGATAAATCTGTCTGATCAAACAAGACTTTCCCCTCATCTGGAGCCTCTAGACCCGATATGATGCGCAGCAGCGACGTTTTTCCGGATCCCGATGGGCCGAGTAAAGCCACTAATTCGCCGCTTTTGATTTCCAAATCAATATCGTGAAGGATTTTGGCGTTCCCGAATGACTTCGAGATATGTTGGATAGAGATAGACAATTTTATTTCCCCTTTCTAACCGACTTTTTTCGACTTATACTTTCCTTTTTTCTCAATGAGGCTTTTCACGATTAAAGTCACGATGGCCATTAATGACATCAAAGATGCGACAGCGAAAGAGGCCGTGAATTGATATTCATTGTAAAGAATTTCGATATGCAAAGGCATTGTATTCGTCAGTCCACGGATATGCCCTGAAACAACCGAAACGGCACCGAATTCTCCGATTGCCCGTGCGTTGCACAGAATGATGCCATAGAATAATCCCCACTTGATATTCGGCAATGTCACCTTGAGGAACGTTTTCCAACCGCCCGCTCCGAGGACCAGGGAAGCTTCCTCCTCCGATGATCCTTGGCTCTGCATAAGCGGAATCAGCTCGCGGGCAACAAAGGGAAGCGTTACAAAAAGCGTTGCCAACACAATCCCCGGGACAGCAAACAGGATGGTTACATTCTGGTTTTGGAGCCAATGGCCGAGTGCACTGTTCTGCCCAAACAACAGGATGAAAATCAAACCGGCGATAACCGGCGAAACCGCAAATGGCAGGTCAATCAGTGTCAGCAACACATTCTTCCCGCGGAATTGGTATTTCGATATGGCCCAGGCAGCCGCCACGCCAAAGATGGCATTCAGCGGTACCACAATCAGAGCAACAGTCAGTGTCAGCTTAATGGCAGCCCAGGCATCCGGATGGGTGATGCTCGCTATATACAATTCTCCGCCTTTTTCGAACGCTTTGACGAAGATGGCTGCCAAAGGCAATACTAAAAACAATGCCATAAACAACAGCGCGACCGCAATCAGGATGATCCTCACCGCCAGAGGCTCCGTTGTACGGGAAACACTATGGGACTTCAGACCGGCATCTTGCCGGATTTCAGCTTGCGCGCTCATGTCTTCCCCCCTTACTTCATGAATTTCCTGCTCACAGCCCACTGCAGGATATTGATGCATAATAAAATAGTAAATGTCGCAACCAACATGACAGCCGCAATTGCCGTCGCACCGGCATAATCGTATTGCTCGAGCTTGGTCATGATGATGAGCGGCGCAATTTCCGTCTTGAAAGGCATATTTCCCGAGATAAAAACAACCGATCCATACTCTCCGAGTGAACGGGCAAACGACAAAGCAAAGCCTGTCAAAACAGCGGGCATCAGCTCAGGCAGAATGACTTTGCGGAATGTCTGCAACCGCGTTGCCCCCAATATGGAAGAAACCTCTTCCACTTCTTTTTCGATGCCTTCCAGGACAGGCTGGACGGTGCGCACCACAAACGGCAAGCCGATGAAAATGAGCGCCACCATGATACCGAGCGGTGTAAAAGCGATTTTGAAAGAAAACAACTGCCCGACCCAGCCATTCTCCGAATAGAGTGTCGCCAGCACAATGCCAGCCACAGCAGTGGGAAGCGCAAAAGGCAGATCGACAAGCGAATCCATCAACCGCTTTCCGGGAAACTCATATCGGCTAAGCACCCAGGCAATCAGGACGCCGAACACTCCATTGATGAAAGCGGCGGCAAATGCTGTCCCGAAACTGAGTTTATACGATGCCAACGCTCTGTCAGTCGTCACCGTCTCCCAAAAACCGCTCCATCCAAGGGAAAAAGAATGGACAAACACCATCGAAAGCGGAATGAGTACAAGTATGCCTATATATAAAACGGTAAAACCCATCGTCAAGCCAAAACCGGGAAGCACCGATTTTTTCTTTCCTGCAGATAAATTCCTCAATTCAACATCCCTACTTTTCCAAAGGGACAGCCTCGGTTCCAAACAGGCTCCCTCCCTTTATCCTTATTTCTGATAAATACGTCAAATGTCCCGCCGTCATCGAAATGGACCTTTTGCGCTTTTTCCCAGCCGCCGAATTGTTCATCGATTGTGACCAGATTGATTTTCGGGAATACATCCCTATATTTTTTTAAGATTTCTTCATTGCGCGGACGGTAGTAATTTTTCGCGGCAATCTCCTGTCCTTCCTCGCTGTAGAGATACTTCAGATAAGCGGTCGCCACTTCCTTCGTCCCTTTTTTGTCCGCCACCTTATCGATGACCGCTACAGGCGGTTCAGCCAGCATGGAAATGGAAGGGGCGACAATTTCAAACTTATCCTTGCCGAGTTCGTTGATCGACAAGAAAGCCTCATTTTCCCAGGCAATCAGAACATCGCCAATTCCCCGCTCCACAAACGTGGTCGTCGCACCGCGGGCCCCTGAATCCAGCACAGCTACATTGTTATACAGCTTTTTCACAAACTGCTTCACCTTCTTCTCCTCGCCGCCATACTTCTGGTCAGCATATGCCCAGGCCGCCAGGTAGTTCCAACGGGCTCCGCCGGATGTTTTCGGATTCGGCGTTATGACCGATACATCTTTCCGGATGAGGTCATCCCAATCCTCAATATGCTTCGGGTTCCCCTTTTTCACCAGGAACACGATGGTCGACGTATACGGAGTCGAATGATCCGGCAGCTTTTCTTTCCAGTCTTTCGATAGCAAGCCGCCGTCTGCAATCGCATCGATATCATACCCCAATGCCAGTGTGGCCACATCCGCCTGCAGGCCATCAATGATGGCGCGCCCTTGCTTACCTGAACCGCCATGCGACTGCTGGATTGTCACCTTTTGCCCCTTTTCCTTTTGCCAATGCTTGGCGAATGCTTCATTGTATTGCTGGTAAAGCTCTCTTGTCGGATCATATGATACATTCAAAAGTTCCACTGATTTCTTTGATGATGCCTTAGAGCCGCTTTCCGAAGCCCCATTCGATGCCTTAGAGCCACATGCGGACAGCATCCCCACCACTAATAGAAGTACAGTCAGCCATAACCACCTTTTCATCTTCATCCCCCATTCCTTTTGTTTGTCTATTTCCATCAGCTAAGAAAAAGAAAAAGGCTCCCAATCAGGGACTTGCAGTCATACTCGACTGCTACATCCACTAATCAAGAGCCTTCGGTTTTCCGATCAGCCAATAGCTAATTAACTTATACATTACTATATTACTGACTATTCCTAGTTGTCAACTGAGTTTAAATAGTTTTTGAAATTGAAGCCCTTCTTTTTTCTTTGTACATGGCTATTTTCGCTTTTCTCACTTCATTTACCTTACAATATTGTAAGGTAAATGAAACCTCAATCGATATTTGATTATTTAAATGAGCCATATAATTAAGGCATCAAATACAAAGGAGATTGATTGTGATGGGTACAGTACTTGCGGTTGAACGTATTGGGAAACAGTACGGAAAGAAAGGGATGGTTTCCAAAGCGCTGCACAATATCGGTTTTACAGTGGAGAAGGGAGAGTTTGTCGGGATCATGGGTCCCTCCGGCAGCGGCAAGACAACACTGCTTAATTGCATATCGACCATCGATAAAGTGACATCAGGGAGCATTTATATAAAAGGGCAGGACATCACCAAGCTGAAAGCAGGAAAGCTCGAGAAATTCCGCCGGGATGAGCTTGGTTTCATCTTCCAAGATTTCAATCTGCTGGATACACTGACAGCCACTGAAAATATTGCCATCGCCCTGACCATCCAAGGCAAAAAAGCAGGAGAGATTGACCGGCTCATCCGGGAAATGGCGGACAAATTAGAGATAACGGATGTATTGGGCAAATTCCCGTATCAAATGTCAGGAGGCCAAAAGCAACGGGTTGCCGCTGTCCGCGCCATGGTGACAAATCCGTCGCTCATACTGGCCGATGAACCGACCGGCGCCTTGGATTCTAAGTCATCCACTTTGCTGCTCGATTCTTTCGAAAAATTGAATAAAGACCTGCAGGCAACCATCTTAATGGTTACACATGATGCATTCACAGCAAGCTATGCGCACAGAATCCTCTTTATCAAAGATGGTACCCTTTATAAGGAGCTCGTGCGCGGCAACAAAACAAGAAAAGAATTCTTCCACTCCATTATCGACGTGGTAAGCAAACTGGGCGGTGACTCTAACGATGTATTTTAAACTAGCATACCGGAATGTAAAAAGAAGCCTTTCCGACTTTATGATCTACTTTTTGACGCTAACATTCGCTGTCTGTATTTTCTACAGCTTCAACTCGATATCCGCCCAGAAAGCCATGTTAGATCTGACGGAAAACAAAAGCCAAACGGTGGATAGCCTGATTCTATTGCTATCCTATGTGTCCGTGTTCGTTTCTGTGGTCCTTGGTTTTCTGATCCTGTATGCGAATAATTTCTTGATCAAGCGAAGAAAAAAAGAATTGGGTCTCTATATGACGTTAGGGATGGGCAAATATAAAATCTCCCGTATCCTCGTCAGCGAGACATTATTTGTCGGCATCCTGTCGCTGGCAGCAGGTCTTGCCATCGGCCTTCTGGCATCCCAAGGGTTATCCATTCTGACCGTAAAAATGTTCGAAGTAGATGTATCCAACTATCAATTCGTCATTTCGACAAAAGCAATTTGGAAAACGATTCTGTACTTCGGGATCATCTTTGTATTGGTCATGCTATTTAATGCCTTTACCATCACCAGATACAAACTGATCGACCTGTTGACTGCTTCCCGCAAAAACGAAAGTCTGAAGGTCCGCAAAACCTGGGTATCTATCATCCTATTCATCTTATCACTAGTCCTATTGGGCATTGCATACCGAACGGTCCTTGAATATGGTTTATTCTCTGGCGGCAAAAAAGTCCTGGTCAGTGTCACCCTAGGAGTCGCCGGCACATTCCTATTCTTCATGTCGCTGTCCGGCTTCGCCCTTAATCTGATCAAGCGCAACAAAAAAATCTATTATAGCAACATCAATATGTTCATATTGCGCCAGATTAATTCCAAGGTGAATACAACCTTTTTATCCATGTCCATCATTTGTATCATGCTATTCTTTACAATCGGCGTCTTGTCTACAGGATTCAGTATTAAGAATACGATGGAAAAAGGGCTTGATGCTGCTACTCCATATTCCGCCTCTGTCTTTACCTATACGATGGATGAAGACAAATCGACGAAAAATGTAGAAGAATTGCTTAAAGAGCACAAAGTAGATACACGTCAATATGAGCAATCCATAAGCTTTAACACCTATTATACGGGTGTGAACCAAGTGGCTTTACTGAAAAAATATCAAGACAACATAGCCGCACAGCTCTCTAAGGCCGTAAAGGAAATACCCTTGGTCGCCATCAAGCAATCCGATTATCGGAAGTTAGCAAATATGCAAGGGAAAAAGCCCGTCGACATCCCAAAAGACTCCGTCTGGCTGTTCTATAATATGGAAAATTTCCACAAAACAGTGGATAATCTGATTGATTCAGAGAAAAGCCTTACGATTAAGGGCAAATCATACAAAATTATCAATGACAAAGCGGATACGTTCTCTTACTCTAACAACTATTCGCCAGTTGATTCATTAGCGGTCGTGCTGCCCGATGAAGCCGTAAAAGACATGAGCGTCTATCAATCTACGTGGAATACAAACTATAAGAAAAATATCAAAAGCCATGATCAAGAAATTGTAGACAAGTTCGACAGCTTTAAAAATTGGGGCCCGGAAATGGAAAAACGGGGATATGCGATTAACGGAATCACAAAGACAGCCGCCTATGACAGTGCGGTAGGCACCTCTACCATCTTTGTTTTCCTGGGGATCTATATGGGCACCTTCTTCCTGATTGCAAGCGCAGCGATCCTTGCCCTCCAACAATTGTCGGAAGCAAGTGACAATGTCCTACGCTATTCTATGCTGAAAAAAATAGGGGTAACCAATCAAACTATAAACAGCTCCATCTTCAAACAGGTTGCCATTTACTTCCTGATGCCTTTATCATTGGCGATTGTCAATTCCTTCTTCGGCATAAAGGTCGTCAATGCAGCCGTCATGTTGTTCGGCAAAACAGATGTATTCCTGCCGTCCCTTATCACGGCCGGCGTGCTGATCCTCATCTACGGAGGTTATTTTCTCGCCACGTACGCAGGATATAAGAAGATTGTGAATTAATGTAGCGTTTATATGAAGAAATGACAATTACAAAACCCCTTCTATTTTGACAATAGAAGGGGTTTTGTAATGTATCTCAAGCATAAGAATGCAAGCCAGCAATAACCATATTCACAAAAATCAAATTGAACATGATAATAGCAAAGCCGATAACCGCCAGCCAGGCTGATTTTTCGCCATGCCAGCCTTTTGATAGGCGTAAATGCAAGAAAGCGGCATAGAATAGCCAGGTGATGAGCGCCCACACTTCTTTCGGATCCCAGCCCCAAAAGCGCGTCCAGGCGATCTGCGCCCAAATCATAGCGAAGATCAAGGCTCCGAGCGTAAAGACCGGAAAACCAATCAAGACTGACCGATAGCCGATTTCATCGACAAGATCAAGATTAAGGTTACGCACCAATGGCTGAAAAACGGCGGCAATCCGTTTGCGGAAAATCAACCGTAGCAAGAGATACAGGACGGTTCCGACTCCGAGCGACCAGAGGACGGTGTTTACTTTCTTAGCGTTGAAGATAGCCGGCAGTTCCACCAATGGTTCCATGGCGCCTTTTGTTTTCAAGACGGCGTCATGCTGGCCGACAAGGGCCGGTAAGGTGTAATCAGCCACGGCTTCTTCGCCGTTTTTGTCGACATAATTAAACTCGGCTTTATAGCCGTCAATGGCAAATACAGTGGATACAATGATAAAGCCTAAGGCGATCACCAATGAGAAGACGACTGCTTCAAGCCAGAATGTTTTTTTGCTTTTCTTTGTTTGATCGATCGATTTGATTAAGTACAGCAAACCAGCTGCGAAACTGACCGCAAGTATCGCTTGGCCTGCCGCCGCGGTCGTGACGTGCACATGCAGCCAATAGCTCTGCAGCGATGGAACAAGCGGCGTGATGTCACGTGGAAACATAGCAGCATAAGCGATGATCAGGATAGCAATCGGCAATGTGACCAAGCCAAGGGCGTTCACTCGGTAGATAAAGAAGATGGCAATGAACGCGCCGACAAGCATCATACCGAAGAACGTGGTAAACTCGAATAGGTTGCTGACCGGCGCATGTCCGGAAACGATCCATCTGGTGACAAAATAGCCAAGTTGGGCAAGGAAGCCGATGATAGTCAGTGCAATCCCGATTTTGGACCAGTTATTCATTTTGTCGGAGACGGATTTGCGTTTATCCTTGATGGCGCCTCCGAAAAAAAGTGTTGCGACTAAATATAGTAAGAATGCTGTAAATAAAAGATTACCGCTAAGTGCTGCCATTCTCTTTCCCCCTATTTCGAAGATTCTGCCTTTTGAAGCCGATCTTCCGGCTCATTCCATCCAAATCCGTCAATTGCTTTGGATATATCCCTTTTTAGGCCATGCCAGTTTTTATTGGTATGGGCGGCTATAAATAGTTTATCGCCTTTTTTCTGGATCCAGATTCTGCGGTGATGCCAATAAGCTCCTTGCACGACACCGATCATGAAGATGATTCCGCCAATGATGAGGAAAGGAATTGTTAAGTCTTTGCGGATGGTCAAAGCGGTTACATTTTTTGTTTCTATACCGGCGAATGCCATTTTATATTCGTTATTGGCCGAGCCTTCGATGGTTTTCTTGATGGCGACGAAGCTCACTTCGCCTTTTGGTTTGTCCGGAGCAAACATTTTGAAGACAAAGGCCGGATTATTCGGCACTTTGGATACAGTTGTCGGTTTGCCATCGTCCCCCATGACGAAATCAGGAAAATAATTGATGAGCTTCACTTTATAGCCCTTCCCGAGGTCGTATGACACTTTCGGATTATTCAAATCAACTTTGATTTTGCCGAAGCTTTGGTTATCTGACTTCCGATTGAAGCTAAGGTACATCTGATTGAGTTCATCTAGCTTGTAGTTTACCTGATAGATTGCCAGATTTCCCACTTTCAAGGGTTCGTTGACTCTGATATTCTTTTCTTCTATTTGTTTGAGCTTCGGTTTTTCACCGACAATTTTATTGCCTTGCCGTTCATACAGGACAGCATCTGTCTGAAAGTTCTTGGCTACCATTCCGCCTCTATCGATAGCTTTAGAGAAAACTTCTTTTTCTTTGTTTTTATCATAAATTTCCATGACGAATTTCTTATTTTCCAAGAAATATTGCCCTTTGGTACCGGGAATCTGTTTTGTTTCCCCTTCCCTCAGCCACATGGATTTATCCATGTACATGCCAGGCACGAAGCGGAGCATGGCGCCTACAAGGAAGACGATCAGGCCGATATGGTTGACATAGGGCCCCCATCTTGAAAAGCGGTTTTTCTCGGCGAGGATGGCGCCGTTTTCTTCCTTCACTTTATATTTAGATTTTTTGAGCCGCTCCTTCAGTGCCTCTATATCCACCTTACCGTCTTCTAAGTCGGTGGCTGAAAACAAGCGCTGGCGCTTCAGGAAACCTTCATGGCGGTCTGTCCGCTGCGTTTTTAATGCTCTATGTAATGGAATGAATCGGTCTAGGCTGCATATGACCAAAGAAATCCCGATTGATGCAATCAAGAGTAGGTACCACCATGACCCGTACAGATTGTGGAAACCGAGCTCATAATAGACCTGTCCCAGAAACCCATATTCATCTTTATAGAATACACTGGCTGGTGTATTGGGAGGTATGTACATTTCCTGAGGAAAAACCGTGCCTAAAGCCGATGCCGACAAGGTGACGACAATCAGCCATACACCCACTTTCACGGAGGAAAAGAAATTCCAAATCTTATCTATAATCGTTTTCTTATAGGTTTGTGAACGCCTGGCCGTCCCTTCGTAGCGCATGTCCACAACTTCGCTTTGTTTCTCTGTCTCGTTCAGGACTCTCCCGCAGGATTCACAAAGGATGGTGCCATGTGGATTCACATGGCCACATTCGCATTTCACATCATTCATGTCTAAAACTCCCCAATGTTATGGCTTGACCTGCTCAAAAAGCTGTTTCAATTCATCTGGTTCAATGGCGCCTGTTTTGGCATATACGACTTTACCGTCCTGATCGATTAGAAAGGAGGCTGGCAGGTTATAGACACCGTATACTTCCTCGACAGCTTCGTCACTGTCCTTCAGGATAGGGAAATCCAGGCCAAGGCGGTCACGGTAATCGCCGATCACTACATCGGATTCGGCTACATTGACAGCAAGAACTTCCACTCCTTGCTTCTTATATTGGCGGTACATATCATTGATGGCCGGCATTTCTTCCTCGCATGGCTTGCACCAAGTGGCCCAGAAATTGATAAATACCCCTTTTCCTTTATAATCGGACAGCTTATGTGATTTTCCATTTAGATCTTTCAGAACAAAATTAGGTGCTTGGTCCCCTTTGCTTACCTCGTCGTTTTTGTCTTTGGTGAAGTTGGCATACAGTGTGTAAGCAAGCGCAATCAGTAAAACGACTAATATCGCCGTCCTGATTGCAAGACGTTGTTTTTTCTTATCCATGTTTATCCCCCTACATGCACATTAACGTCATTATAGCATTTAACAACATCTGTATATTGTTTATAAAAATGAAAATTATGTGAATAATACCAATTATTTCCCGTTGTTAGAAGCCATTACACGCAGTTGCTTGACTTCATGGGGAGTCAATTCTCTGGCATCTCCTGGGCGAAGGCCTTTAAGCGTCAGGAATCCGTATTGTTCACGCTTCAGTTTGATGACAGGATGTCCAATGGCTTCGAACATTCTGCGGACCTGGCGGTTGCGTCCTTCGTGGATGGTGATTTGGATGATGCTTGTGTTTTTCTTCTTATCGGTTGAGATGACCTTTACCTTTGCCGGTGCTGTCATGCCGTCCTCCAGCTTGATGCCGTGAATTAGTTTCTTCAGCTGCTCGCGCATCGGAATGCCTTTGACTTTCGCCACATATACCTTGTCGACTTCATTTTTCGGATGCATTAGCAGATTGGCGAATTCTCCATCATTCGTCATGATCAGCAGCCCGGACGTATCATAATCCAATCGGCCGACCGGATAAATACGTTCCTCGACAAGTGGAAAGAAATCCGTAACCACTTTACGGTTTTTGTCATCCTGGACGGCGGAAATTACGCCACGCGGTTTGTTCAGAACAAAGTAGACCGGCGCTTCGTTCTCTAGCGGCACCCCATTGACCTCAACCTTGTCATTCTGACCAACCTTTGTCCCCAATGTTTTCACTACTTCGCCGTTAACTTTCACCTTGCCATCTAAAATTAACTCTTCGGCTTTTCTACGGGAAGCGACGCCGGAGTGAGCGATTATTTTTTGTAATCTTTCCATAATTTATCACCTCTTACATATTATCTCTTGCTGTACAAATAAACAAGCGATATACAATTATGTCATATTCCTGAGGAAAAGCAAAAACAAACTTTCCTAAAACCAAAAGTACAGACTATTCAATATTCTAAACAGCCATCTAATCCCTTTCCCATAAAAAAAACGATGGAAAAGAAAGCTCTTTCCATCGTACCATTAGTATCCGAATATATAAACGACTGCTGTAATCGCAGCAACCAATCCGACCAGGTCTGCAAGCAGCCCGACCTTGACGGCATCCCCCATTTTCCGGATGCCGACCGCCCCGAAATAGACAGTCAGTACATAAAATGTCGTATCCGTGCTTCCTTGAATGGTGGATGCAAGCCTGCCAATGAATGAATCCGGCCCGAATGTGCCCATCAGGTCGCTCGTCAAACCAAGGGCAGCGTTCCCTGAAATAGGCCTGATCAGCGCCAGCGGCACAATTTCCGAAGGAACGCCTATCAAGTTGAACAGCGGCTTGAATAAACCTACCAACGCATCCATGGCCCCCGATGCCCGGAATACGGCAATTGCCGCCAGCATCCCGACCAGATAAGGAATGATGGAAAAAGAAATCGTGATGCCTTCCTTGCCTCCTTCCACAAAGCTTTCATATGTAGGGACTTTTTTGAACGTGCCATAAAGTAGAATCCCGCCGATCAAAATAGGCAGAATGAATGTGGACAACATCAGTAACGAGCCCATGTTTACCTCCTCCCTTTCCTGCTTCTCCGTTTATAAAAGTAACGGTCGATCAGAATGCCTCCGATCATGCTGACCGTCGTAGCCAGCAATGTTGTAATGACAATATCCGTCGGGTTGGCACTGTGATGGGACATACGGAGCGCTATGACAGTCGTCGGAATGAGTGTAATGCTCGATGTATTGATGGCCAGGAAAGTGATCATGGAACGGCTAGCTTCATCCCTGCCGCCGTTCAATGATTTGAGCTGTTCCATCGCTTTAATGCCCAACGGCGTGGCCGCATTGCCGAGACCGAATGTATTCGCCATCATATTCGACAGGATGTAGCCCAGAGCAGGATGATCAGGGGGAACATCGGGAAAAAGCCTGGTTATCAGCGGCCTGAATAGATTTGCCATCTTTGCCAGCAAGCCTGATTCCTCTGCTATCCTCATAAGGCCGAGCCAGAAAATCAGCACGCTCATCAAACCGAGAGAAATCGTGACGCCCATTCCCGCCGCCTTGAATAAAGCAGTATTGACCGCTTCCATCTTTCCATTGATCAACGCAAAGACATAGCCGATGATGAACATCGCTCCCCAGATATAATTAACCATGGCGGTTCAAATCCAAGAGCATCAAAAAGGCATGCTTCCATTCTTCCAGGAAACTGGTCTTTCTCTTAGGCTCCAGGCCCTTAAAAAAGATATTGCGGCTGCCGATCGGTTCACCGTTCAGTTCCACGATTGCCTTTCCGACGATCGGAGGAATGTTATCTTTATTCGACCAATTCCTGCCAGGCTTGACCAATTTGATTTCAGCGGTCACTCTGTCCTGTTCATCCGCAGTCAACGGATAGTAAAATGGCCGCTTCAACACCACCTTCTTCCGGTAAAATTTGGATTGGATACCTTTCACATAGCCTGGTCTAAGTACTTGTGTCAAAGTATATTGCTTAAAACCGTATTCGAAGAGATTCATATGGTCTTTCCAATCATCACCGTCATTCAGCGTTACGGCAATTAAATCCATGCCGTCTTTTTGTGCAGTGGATACTAATGTCCGCCTGGCCAGCTTAGTAAATCCTGTCTTGCCTCCGGTTGAATACTTATACAGCGTCAGCATTTTATTCTTATTTTTCCAAGAATAATCCCAGGCTTCTTCTGTATTGGGCGCACGATGGATCTTGGTTCCCGCTATTTTGGCATATGTACGGTTGTCCATCGCATAACGTGTCAAGAGCGCCATATCATACGCCGAGGAATAATGGTTTTCTGTATTGTCGAGGCCATGGGGATTGGTAAAAGAGGAATCCTTCATGCCCAGCTCTTCCGCTTTTTGGTTCATCAAAAGCGCAAATCCCTCCACGCTTCCGCCTACATGCTCGGCGATCGCTGTTGCCGCATCATTGCCCGAACGGAGCATTAGACCGTATACCAGGTCCTCTAGCTTCATCTTCTGCCCCGGCTTCAAGAACAGGGAAGAACCCTCTGCACGTACCGCCTGTTCCGAAATGGAAACCGTATCGTTCAGTTTGCCGGATTCTATGGCGATGATAGCGGTCATGATTTTTGTGATACTGGCAATCCGTTTCCGCTGATGCGCTTTCTTTTCGAATAAGACCCGACCGCTCTTTTGTTCCATCAATACTGCATTGACTGCTGACACCTTGATCGATTGGGCTTCTTCAGTGGCACTGGCAGAGGACGGAGGAGCCAGCAAAGAAGCAAGCAACAACAAAGACACACCTATTAACACCCATTTTTTTAGCGCCATGAAGTACCTCATCCTTTTTCTGTTTTGTACAAGTGTATGCAGGAGGACAAGTGTTATGACTCTATTATGGAAGGGCCGTGCCCAACTTCAGGGATGCAAGTGGCGCATTTCTTACATATCTGGGTTGTTGCCCTCTTCTTTCTTCTCCTTTTCAGCCGGATGGCCCCGAAAGGTTGCCGCCAAGCTTTCATGTTGCACAGCCGTGGCCTCAAAAGAAAACAAACGGAAGACAATCTGGATACAGACCCCGAGGCCAAATGCGGTAATCACCGTTCCAGCACCCAATGGGCCGCCCAACATCCACCCCAAGCCGGCAACCAAACATTCCAATAGGCTGCGGCATAGGCCGACCGGCAAGCTTGTGCGCCTGCGGATGGCCACCATCAATGAATCTCTGGGCCCTGCTCCAAATCCGGAACTAATATAAAAATAACTGCCCACGGAAGTAGTGAACAAGCCGGCAACCACCAGACCGAGACCGCTAAATAAACCATGCATGGAAGGCACTATGCCTGCAGCCAGGATCAAGTCGAGAAACACACCGATCAGAACCATATTTGCCAACGTCCCAATGCCGATTTTTTCTTTCAATAAGATCACTACAACGACCAGAGCCACACTTACAAGGACTGTAGCCTGGCCAATTGTCAGCGGCAGCAGATTGGCGATGCCTGCCTGGAACACTTCCCAAGGGCCATATCCCAAATTGCCGCGAATGACCAAGGAAGTGCCGAGAGCAAACAAAAACAAGCCAAATATCAAGCGAGTAAAGCGCTTTATCATCAAATATTCCTCAATTCTTTTTAAGTACAGAATTTTCTGATATTTACTATTATACTTTATAGCCTGCCCCTGGCAATCCCCACAATTAAAAAGCCTTGCATACCGGCAAGGCTTTCTTCAGTCAGCACACTATTTACAGCAATTTGATGACCACGCCGCTCTTTGGATATGTCGGCAGGCGGTTCAAGCGGATGGTCAGGTCCTGCGGCGGCAGGTCATATTGCACTTCTTTTGTCAAAAAAGCAAAAGTGGCTTTTAGCACTTCGATTGTCGCCATCTCTCCCGGACAACGATGATGCTCATAATAGTCTCCGCCTCCTTGAGGAATCAGGTCGAATAACCCGCCTTTCCAATCCTTGAATCGTTCTGGATCAAAAACCTTGGGTGACTTCCATAAATGCGGGTCACGGTTGGTGCCGTACAGATCGAGCAGAACAAGCTGGTCTTTCTTGAAATGGACGCCATCCCAACTGAAATCATCGATTGCACGCGCTCCTAAGAAAGGGGCAAATGGATAAAAACGGCGCACTTCCTGCACAAACATATACAGGTAACTGCCCTTCTCATCATCGTTCAACAGCTTTTCGCGGTTTTCCGGATAATGGTAGAGAGCCAGAGCTCCGTATGCAACAAAAATAGCAATAGCAACAATCGGACGCAAAATATTAATCAGCTCTATGGCCGCCATATTGGTATCGAGCTGTTGCCCATCCAGTTCAGTATGCCATGCCATCGCATAGGCCGACGATTCTTTAGGCACATCTAATTCTTTGCTGCGGACTTGGGTGATGATGCCGCGGATCCATTTCTCCGCTCTCGAACGAGCCTTCCTTCCCTCCCAATGTCTAGGGCCGACAGCTCCGAAGGCATCTACCATCGCTCCGAAGTCTTCCGCTCTCATGGTGACTTCTTCCTCCGCTAATGGGACGCCTGCCCATTTGCAGGCTGCACGGCACAGTACTTTTTGCGCTTCCCTGAACAGCACGACCTCGCCAGCATCTTTCCATCCAGCACTGCTTGCTCTCCACTCTTCTGTCACGTAAGATGCAAGTTCATCCAAATGGCTGGGTGTCATCAATGACATAAATAGCTGTTTGCGGCAGCGGTGTGCTTCGCCATCCATTCCTTGGATGGCGTTTTCACCGAAGAGCGTTTTTTGGACTCTCTTTGGTGTGACTCCCTTACGTTTGAAGAGCCGATTGTCATAAAACATGCGGGCTGCTTCTTCCCCGCTTATGCATACTACTTTTTCCCCAAGAAGGCGGGTCCGGAAGACACGGGTCCCATACTTCTGGCAGCGGTTCGGGATATAGCGGTATCCCTCTTGCAACAAAGCGATTGAATCATCAAGCGTTATTTCCTGCGGCACTTTCTTCATTATTTCCATCTGGCCATACAACTCCTTAAGCAACCTTAATTGCTATAAGATTACCCGAAATAGGAGCTGAACAAACGTTCATGCCTTCATCTTCTTCTGCTCGTCAGGAGTTCTAAGGGCCCTTGGTCAAAAGGGAGTCCATTGCAGCTTATGCGCTTTTTCATACCGGTTTGCCACATTCGGCCAGTACACGACATTCCAGAATTGATCAACATAGTCGGCGCGCTTATTTTTATACTGTAAATAATAAGCATGTTCCCAGACATCTAGGACAAGGAGCGGTATGGTATCCCATTGAGTCAGAATCATATGCAACTGTGACATTAGTATTTCCAACCGCCGTGCCCGCGGAGACCATACCAGGATGGCCCATCCGACACCCGGCACCTGCTTGGCGACTTCCGAGAACTCCTTTTTGAATGCCGCATAGCTGCCGAAATCCTTTACAATTTGCTTAAGCAATTGGCCATGTGGCTCCCCGCCGCCGTTCGGGTTCATATTCTCCCAGAAGATTGTATGCAAATAATGCCCGGAACCATTGAAGGCTGCTTCGTTTTGCCAATGCTTAATCAAGGAAAAGTCCCCGCTTTCCCGCGCTTGCTTCATCATTTTTTCCGCTTTGTTCAATCCATCTACGTACGCCTGATGATGCTTATCATGGTGAAGCCTCATGATTTCTTCTGAAATATACGGCTCTAATGCATTATACGGATATGGAAGCGGCGGTAACGTGTGCTGCCCGGCAGGTACGCTCTGCTGCCTGGCTTCTTGGCCTTCGACTTCTCCTCTTAAATCAGCCTGTACTTGTTTTACCTTGTCCTGCAGGGCAAGGATCTCCTCTTTCTGTTTGTAATCAGCCTGGAGGGATCGTTCGATTTCATCCAACTGACTCTGGAGCCCCTCATTCGATATTCTTTGTTCCGCCAAATAGTCCTTCACATCCACCAGCCATCCTTGGACCTGGTCAACATAATCTTTAAATACGGACATTTCATCGCCTCCCTTTTCACTACTATGAAAAAACAGCTTGTTTCATGAAATGTTTCCGTTTTCCGCCCCCAAAATTTCTTCAATCAAAGTAAAGCTGCACAATCAACGTTAGAGTATAATAAATAGCCTAACTCATATTGATTAGGCCATAAAAGATGCAGAAAATATAGACTTATAAGTCATATAATCATGGACGAAAGATGTGTGGATCGTACGGTCCTAGCAACAGATGTCTTAATGGTTGTTATTTCGTTCGCGTCCTTAGTCGTTGCTATCATTGTTGCATGCAAAAAAGACTAAGCTACCCTTAGCCAAGGTGATAGAAGCCTAGTCTTTTATCCACCGCCGCGATCTTACTTTGCGGTAGTAGCAACTGAGGATTGAGATGTTACCAGCATCTTTTAGTCCTCTTTTTGATTTTATGGTATTGTAGCGTCCTTATACATATGTTCAACCAACTTATGGATTTTGCATCATCGGTGGGAGATGAATGAATACCCCCACCGATTAAAGTTGCACTTTATTTGGAATGCATCATTTTTGTCCGGTAATCCGTTTCATAATATTCCAGCTCTTCTCTGATGTGCTGGAAGCTGCCTTCCAATCCCTTGATCAAGGCAGCAAAAGAGGCCGGCACTGACTGGTGGTATTTAATGGAGTTCTTTCCCGTATAGGCTGAACGGCTGTCTTCGTACCAAGCGTCATTCTTCGGCGAGAAAAACTCTTCAATGCATTGGTGGAAAACTTTGTAGAGTGTCTTTTCGGCTGCACCTTTATGGAAAGTGTTGTTGCCCAGGACGATTTTGCATGTTTCATATCCTTCTTCGCAATAAACCGCCAAACGTCTGACAGTCGATAATAAACTTTGATAATAAGCCTCGTCCCCGCTGCTTTCATCCTGAAGCATGCGTATCGTGGTTCCATTCAAAAAACTGTTCATCTTTTCTACGCTTTCGCCCAAAAAACTCTTTACTTCTTCCAGTTGCATCTGAACCATGCTATTTCCCACGTCTTGTCATCCTCCTACAATTTTTGCTTTTCTATTCAATAGGTTCCCAGTTGGAAGGTTCTTTCCGTTTCAATACAGCGCATCATATGCTCAATTTCCTGGTAGTCGGCGTTCTGGCAATAGTTCATCAATTCTTGCTCAGAATGAATATACAGCCGTTTTCTTGATTGTAAGCTGCTATCTTTTGCCAGGCAGACCAATCCGACGATATCCCTGAAATAGATGTCCCTCTTGCCTATTTGGAATAGCGGATTATGTTCATAAGGGACAAAGCGCTCAAAGCGCTCTTCAAAATAGCGAAGGAACATGACATGCAGGGTCCTCTCTTTGGAACCAACCTGATAAACAACCTCTGACACGTTAAAGAATTCTTCAGGTGAAACCTGTTTGGATTTCACCAATTCATATCCTCGGCATTGCTTAATCCACACTGGCATTCCCCCATCACTATCATACTCGCTTGCCACAGCCTGTGGCAGGGCTATCCTCTGAAATAATGCATGAACACTGTTAATGAACATACCGTAGTCGCCAACATGCTCCTGCCCCAAAAGAAAAACGAATAACTGCATATGACAAACACTGGTAATTCCCCCTAATAGTAACACAACCTGGAATGTACTGTCATAACAATTATTCGTTCTTTTCCTCTATTTAACTAGGCAGCCCAAAGAACAGATCGGCTTCATCCTGTTCCAATGCCTCTTCCTGCACATCGTCGAGCGGAGGCAAATCCTTCAGCGTCTTCAATCCGAAGCAATCGAGGAATTCTTTGGTCGTTCCGTAAAGGATCGGCCTGCCCGGCCCTTCTGCGCGCCCGGTTTCTTTGATAAGCGCTTTAGCCGTCAGCGTCTGGAGGGACCTGTCCGTCTTGACTCCACGTATGGCTTCGATTTCGATGCGGGTAATCGGCTGTTTGTATGCGACAATCGCCAATGTTTCCAAAGCAGCCTGCGACAAACTGGCGCTGTTTGATGACTCAACCAGCTTCTTTAAGTACTCGGAATGCTCTTTCTTCGTCACCATCTGGAAGACGCCACCGACTTCGATGATCGAAAGCCCACGGGACTTCTTTTTGTACTCTTCTTGAAGATCTTCAAGTAATTCTGTAGCCTGCAAGGCCGTCGTATCAAGCACATCGGTTATTTGCTGCAGGGAGATGCCTTCATCCCCCGCGGCAAACAACAATGCTTCGAGGATGCCCTGCCCTTTATTCTTATTCACTGCTTCATGCACCTTCCTTGTTGACTATAAATAATTCTGCAAAGTTATTCTCCTGCTCTGCAAAGATTTCATTGCGTTTCAGCAACTCCAGGATGGCAAGAAACGTAATGACAATATGCTCTTTGGTGTGGAAGGGGAAGAGCTCCCCGAAACTTACACGCCCGGTCAGCGACTTGAGTTCAAGACGTATTTCGTCCATGCGTTTTTCGATGGAGATTTCCTGGCGTGTCACTTTCGTGTGAAGCGGCTTCTGCAGCTTTTTCCTGCGCAATAATTTATGGTACGCCCCAAGCATATCATAGAGCGTCACATTTAATTCCACTTTCTGCGGTCCCAATTCTCTCATTAAATGCGAAAGGTCGGCAGGGGGCTTTGAGAACATCAGGCTCCGTTCATGTTCCATTTCCTGGAGTTCTTCGGCCGCATGCTTATATTTCTTGTATTCAAGCAATCTCTCTACCAATTCATCCCGCGGATCTTCTTCGTATTCAAAATCTGTTTCTTCCTCGATCTCTTCCTCATGCTTCGGCAGCAGCATTTTGCTCTTGATCGCAAGCAGAGTAGCGGCCATCACCAGATATTCAGATGCCACATCCAGTTCTAGCTCTTTCATCGTATGGATGTACAACAAATATTGCTCCGTGATTTCGGCAACCGGGATATCGTATATATCTATTTCCAATGTATGTATCAGATGCAGCAACAGATCCAGTGGACCTTCGAAAGCATCAATTTTTACGTTATAAATCATTTTTTGTCCACCATCGCTTCTTAATTGCAGCTATATCCTAAGTATAGATGAAGTTGCGGTTTATTCCAATATGGATTCGATTCCGCTGTCTGCGTAATATTTAACAATTCTAGGCTTACGCCTATACCCATTCCATTATTGTGTCATATGCTGACATTGAAGTAAACCTTTAAGGAGGTCAAAAATATGGGTGAAAGTTGTTGTGGCGGCGGATACGGCGGCGGATACGGTACTGGATTCGCATTGATTGTGACGCTATTCATTCTGTTAGTGATTGTTGGTGCAGCGTTCTGCTGCTAGAAAGAACAGGTACCCGGCCTAGCACCGGGTCTTTTACATAACCGTCTGCCTTTTGCCCGGTCAATGGCCCATTTGCTACAATGTAAGTGATGGGAGGGATTACATGCAGTATCCAGAAGCCTATATCGCATACTTGATTGAGTTTCATGCAACGAGGGATTATTTTGAATGCCATGAGTTGCTCGAAGACTATTGGAAAGAGCAGGAGCCGGGCCAGCGGCAATCCATTTGGGTAGTCCTCATTCAAATCGCGGTCGGCTGCTATCATTATAGAAGAAATAACCTGGCCGGGGCCAAAAAGATGCTGGAAAAAGCCGAGGCCAACCTGCAGGCTGTCGATCGCGAAAAACTGCGAGTGATTGGCATGGGGGAAGAAGGCCTTCTTGAGCTGATCCAGTCGCAGCATCAACGGGTTTTGGACGGCAAGCTATACGCTCCCTTTGCCCTACCGCTTAACGATCAGGAACTTATTACTCATTGCAGAGAGGCTTGCAATCGATTAGGGTTGGTTTGGAATAATAGCCTCCCTGTGCCTGAAGAAATCAAAAATCGCCACCTGTACAGAGGCAAGATGTATGAAAGCCGGCAGGGGCGATTTAATGGCAATAACTAAAAAACAAGCCGAATAGGGGCTTGTTTTTTAGTTAAGATATATAATTGATTACTTGTCTTCGCTCTCCCGGCATTTATCCAGAAACGGAGCAATGACATCGCTTGACTGTATTTTCTTCGTGCTGTACATATTCGCAAGCTCTTCACACATCTTCCGGCCTATCCCTTGATAGCGGAACGAAGGATTGACGGTCAAATGCTGGATGGTGACAGTATCTTCGGGCTCAACTTCTACACCGATAAGGCCGATGATGTCTTCGTCTTCCTTCCAGAGAAGCAAGTTCCAGTTATCCTGAGTTTCATATTGCTTGATGGCTGCCTGCAGCGTCTTGACATCCTTCTCATTCGGCATGAAAGACAATAGGCCCATTGCAATTTTTTCGAAATTCTTTTTATAACGTATTAGCATATTCTTACCTCTTTATAATGAAGAACATTTTTTATAGTGCCTCTGATAATTTTACAAGAAAATCAGCCTTCTATCAACTTTTGAACGCGAACGGACATTCGTGTTCTTTTAGATTGACACCTTTGTCCTACCCTTTTGAGCAAATATGACATTAAACAACTAGTCCATTAGAAGGGCATTTTAAGCAATGAATACCCAATACAGGCAACCCCAAACGATGCATAGACCGGCAAGTGCAACAAACAAAATGATATTTCTCTTTTTCAATAAAGCTTCCCTCTTTCTTTCTGGAGTCTTTCCTTGAATAGTAGTATCATAACAGAAATAAGCCCATCAATCTTCTGTTTTTACAAGAAAATTCCAACACCATAATGATAGGGCGATGATCTATACGCCCCAAGTCATATTGATTTCTCAGATTTCTTTCATTATGCTAAATAGGTGCTTGTGAAGTCGATAAGGAGCATTCAAAAAAAACAAAAAAATGAATCCTTTTTCACAGAATATCCGTCTAATAACCGTAAGGAGGTTGTACTATGAAATATCTAAGCAGAAAAATAATGCTGGCTCTTATTGCCTGCAGCTTAATGATCATGCCGATCCAGGCGTTCGCTGATGCACAGGCCGGCGACGTAATCGTTACTCTAGGAGAAAACCTGTCTCCACAGCAAAAACAACAATTATTGAACGAAATGGGCGTTAGCCCGGATGTGGATACGGTCACCGTGTCCAATGCTGAGGAGCACGAATACTTGGGAAACTACATCGCTAAGAGATTAATAGGAACTAGAGCGATTTCTTCCAGCAAAATCACACTTGGCAAAAAAAATTCCGGATTAATCGTCAAAACAAACCATATTGATTGGGTAACCGACGAGATGTATATCAATGCTTTGGCGACTGCCGGAGTAAAAGATGCTGAAATTTATGTCACCGCGCCATTTGATGTATCTGGGACAGCAGCCCTGACAGGGATCATGAAAGCCTATGAAATCAAATCCGACAAAAAAATCCCTGAGGAAGTCAAGCAAGCAGCCAATCAGGAAATGGTAACAACCGCTAAGCTTGGCGATCAAATCGGTACAGATGAGGCTTCCGCCTTAATAACCAAAATCAAAGAAAACATCAGCAAAAATCCGCCACAAACGGAAGAAGAAACAAAGGATGTCATTGAACAATCCGCTAAAGATGTCGGTGTCGAATTAACGGAAAACCAGAAACAAAGCCTGGTTGACTTATTCAATAAATTAAAAGATCTAAATATCAATTGGGACAAAGTCGGAGATCAATTGAACAATGCTAAGGAAAAATTAAAGAACTACCTAAGTTCTGAAGAAGGACAAAGCTTCCTTGATAAATTGAAAAGTTTCTTTTCAAGCTTGATTGATGCCATCAAATCCTTCTTCAGTTAATCCCGGAAAGCATGGAGAGAATACTCTCCATGCTCTTTTTTTACAGAAAATCAAACGAATAAGAGAATAGTAGCAGCATATCGCTTCCTGAAGCCTCCACCTAATCTCTTATTTTATGACTGTTTCCCTCAGGGACAAATCCAGTCTAACAATATCGTGGATTGTCTCTCTTTTGACGACCAATTGATCCAGCCCGTTTTCCACAAAGACGACCGGCGGCCGCGTGATGCGGTTATAATTATTCGCCATGGAATAGCCATAGGCGCCTGTGCAGAAAACAGCCAGCAGGTCATCGCTTTTGACCTTCGGAAGCGGTATGTCCCAAATCAGCATATCGCCGCTTTCACAGCATTTGCCGGCAACCGATACCGTTTCTTCCGGTTCATCCTCCATCCGATTTGCCAATACGGCCTCATACTTGGCATTATACAATGCCGGTCTGAGGTTATCACACATACCGCCATCCACCGCCACATATTTACGGATGCCGGGGATTTCTTTCGTTGAACCGACTGTGTAAAGCGTGGTGCCAGCATCCCCCACCAAGGATCGGCCCGGTTCTATCCAGATTTCAGGGACTTCAAGACCCAACTCTTCCGATAAACGTTTCACTTCCACCACAATTTTCTCTACATATTGAGATGCCGGCAGCGGATGGTCCTCTTCTGTATAGCGGATGCCGAAGCCGCCTCCTAGATTAAGGACTTTGGCATGATAGCCATGGCGCTGATGCCAATCTTTCAGGATTGAAAGCAACTTGTCGGCAGCCAATAGAAAGCCAGCCGTCTCAAAAATTTGCGAGCCGATATGGCAGTGTAACCCTAATACATCTAAAAATTCACTCTTTTCACCAAACAACATCGCTTCTTCCGCTTGTCCGCTATCTATATGGAAGCCGAATTTGGAATCTTCCTGCCCGGTTACAATATAGTCATGGGTATGGGCTTCTACGCCTGGGGCGACACGCAGCAGAATTGGCATATGTTTGCCATGCTTGGCGCACAGATCCTCAAGCAGCTGCAGTTCATGCCCGTTATCCACAACGACGCAGCCGATTTCTTCGATGACCGCCATTTCGAGCTCATCCCTGCTTTTATTATTTCCATGGAAATGTATTTTTTCCTTCGGGAAACCGGCCACAATCGCTGTATACAATTCGCCTGCTGAGACGACATCTAGAGACAGCCCTTCTTCCATTGCCAGCTGTATCATGGCAATAGCGGAAAAAGCTTTGCTGGCATAAGCCACTTGAAAAGGGACGCCCAGTTGTTCGAACGTCTTCTTAAAGCCCCTTGCTCTTTCTCTGATCAAAGCGACATCATAGACATACAACGGCGTACCGTATTCTTTTGCAAGGCTAACCGTATCTTTGCCGCCGATTTCCAAATGGCCATACTCGTTCACTTTGCTGGTTCCATATAAATACATTCTGTTCATCCCTTCTCTTGATACCCAAGTAGTATATTTAAATGAAGAGAATCCGGACAACCCTATGGGTATCCGGATTTTCTCCAAGATTCTCATTCGGCTGAGGATTCTATGCATGCATACATTCACACTGTAATCCACCAAAGTCTAAATCATTTTAAAATTAACACAATACTACTTTAACATCAAGGGCAGGTTAGGATTTTCCAGGTTGCTTATACCGGTTTCGCGGATGGACGATGCTCGGACGGATTTTTGATCCAGGAATGCTTTTTCGGACAAGAATCTGTATGAACGCGATTATATTAAATGGAATCAGCGGCCAAAGGTAAGGGGTTTTAAAGGCTTTGATCCCAACCAGGAATAAAAGATAGATAGTGGTACCTACTACAAAACCAGGCGCTTTGAAGATGGCTATGCAAATCAGCAGGAATAGCCGCGCAAACTTATTCGCCACGCTCAGTTCCAGGCTCGGCGTAGCAAATGTGCCTAATGTAGCTGCAGCCACATATAGAATCACTTCACCGACAAACATCCCGACATCGATCGCAATTTGGCCGAGGATTACTGCAGCCACCAAACTCATAGCGGTCGCGAGCGGGGTTGGCGTATGTATGGCTGCCATCCTCAGAATTTCGACACCGATATCCGCTATCAATATTTGGACAAGGACCGGCATATTGGTCTGTTCATTGGGTCCGATAAAAGCCAACCCTTCCGGCAACATCGAAGGTTCCAAGATAAACAAATACCACAACGGCAGAAGAAATATGGATGTAAATATACCGATAAAGCGGATCCATCGGACAAATGTCCCTACAGCCGGCGACTGTCGGAATTCCTCTGCGTGCTGCACATGATGAAAATAAGTCGTTGGCGTAATAATGACACTCGGGGAAGTATCTACGTAGACAAGCACATGGCCTTCGAGCAAATGAGCAGCGCCCACGTCGGCCCGTTCCGTATACCTTACAAGCGGATAGGGATTATACCCTTGCCTGACCATGAACTCTTCGACTGTCTTATCGGCCATCGTCAAGCCGTCAATCTTGATATCCTGTATTTTTTTCCGGACTGATTCAATCAAATTTGGATTGGCCACGTCTTTTATATAGCCGATTGCCACGTCTGTCTTGGATCGTTCCCCCACCTTGATAATTTCGAACCGTAAGCGTTCATCGTGAATTCGCCGGCGTGTCAAAGCGGTGTTGATGATAATGTTCTCGACATAGCCGTCACGTGAACCGCGCACGACTTTTTCCGTATCCGGTTCGGAAGGCGTCCTGCCCGGATAGCTTCGGACATCCACTACGAGTGCATGGTCTTCCCCTTCTAGAACGAAAACAACCAAGCCAGTCAGCACTTGGTCCACCAATTCGTCCAATGTTTTGATGACGGTCACAGACTGATTGACGAGCCTATTTTCAATCAACGTGAAAATATGAGTATTAAGCTTTTGATGTTCATTCAAGTCTACTAGTTCTTTCAATAATTCGATAACAAACTCGGTATCGCATAAACCATTGATATAATAAAGATTCAAACCCTTCTTTAATACCTGGAATTTCCGGACACCGAGGTCGAAGCTAACACCGAGCCCGACTCTTTCTTTCATGAATTCTTCAGTCTGCTCCAGTTTCTTCGGTATCGGGACTTTCTCTTCGCTTTTTGTCGTCATAAAAGCCGCTCCTTTCAAGAATAAGTTCAACGGCAAGCTTTGTGATCGGCGAGCCTACGCTATAATGGTCCTTCATGGCCATTTTTCCTATATCGCCTATCCCCACTACAATCGGCGCATTCAAGGAATCAATACTGTAAACAGTGTCCCCTGTTATTCTTCCCATATCCATTTCCTGGACGCCGTACTTATCCACCCCATATGGTGTCAGCTGGCCGTCGCGGTCAATACAGACATCGACGCGCGTCCATTCTCTTTGCCTGGTTTTCGAAGCAACGGCAATCACTCCGAGTATTTCGATATCAGGATGGGTGGCCACAAACTTCATCACTTTTTCCCCATATCCCAATCCGACAAATCCGCTGTCATCAACCATTACAAGGACAGGATCTGAGGCGGCTTTCTTGATCAGCCGCACAAGCTTTGGGCCGGAAATCATCGTAGGATTGCCCCGCGATAATGAAATACAACGCCCGCCCACTGCCTTCGCTGCTAATTGCACGGAGCGGGATGCATATTCATCGCCGTCGGTCACGAGTATCACTTTCCTTTTTTTCTGCATGGGCGCTGTTCCTTTCCTGTATCACAGATCGACAAAATAAATCCATTGAAACAATGATCCGCATATTTTTCCTATCACAATCGCCATTAATAAATAAATAATCTGGTGCTGGATGCCAATGCGCTTCGCTAAAAGAGGCAGCACATTCAATACTTCAGTAAGAGCGGCCGCCAGCATGCCATTAAAAATGCCGCTAAGAGTGCCGACAACCGCTAGAAGGACCACTGGGAAGTGGAATATGTACTCTTGCAGATCGAGCCAACTGCCCACTACCACACCGATGATGGCGGCAGCTTCATAGTAATGGATTTTATGGTCCGTTTTAGTCAGTTGCGTAACCCTGGGGATGACGCCCAATACCGTTAGGAACGCCACGAACCCGGCACCTACTGCCAGTCCTCCCGCAAAGCCAATGAATATCAGGCTAGCGCTCGTCAGGATCATCCAAATCCACCATGCTTTCTTTATTTTCATTGACCATCACATAGTGATCGAGATCCTGTTGATAGTTGAACATTTCCACTTCTAGAGGGCTTGGCTCTTCGTTGAACCTCTTCTTGAAAAAATGGTTAAAAAACAGAACCATCCCGAGGCCCAAGCCAATGCTGTAGGGGATCTGTAAAACCAGCGGCTTTGTCTCCAACTTTCCGGTAAGGATGGTATAGATTTTCTGATGGACAGCCCTCATGCTGACATCTTCATGGAAATTCATGATGGTCAAGCCGGCGCCCACAAATAATAGCGACCACACAACCGCAAAAATAAGAGGATTGCTTTTTTTCTGCTTTGGCTTGACTTGGATGATGGTCTGGTTCGGCCCGACCGCCTGCAGCTCCACACTCCCCATCGACCTCAGGATTACATCAATCACCATGATTAAGTCAATCACAATTATATTGCGGTCCGCCTTGGAAATTTCGTAGACAGGCAAACTCTCTGCCTGGCTGACAATATCCTTTGGTCCGACGCATCGTGCGATATCCCCGATCAACAGCTTGCGCTTATCCTGCACTTGGACGCGCTGCCTCATACGGATATAGAGAACTTGATCCATCTCTTCACCCCGTTCCAGTAATTGCTTCATGGTATAGTATGCAATAGCTGCCTGGACAACATACCAGTCCTGGAACCTCCAATAATTCCCACTTTTTTTGGCAAGCGTGCTGCCAAACTGCAATCTAATCTTATATGGAAGCAGAAAGAACCCAATTGTTTTAAAATGATTAGGTATATAATGCATTTCTCAACGCTTCACTTCATGGTTCCGATTGGCTATCAAAAGGTATATAATGGATTCAATACGAGAAAAGAGGGATTATTAATGAAGAAAAAGAAAGCGAAATCAATCGGACAAATGACCGCCAGCCGCAGAACATGGGGGTTTGACTCATCAACCCGCGTAAAACAAAATAAGAAAGGAAAAGGCTCCTATTCCCGCAAGAACGCGAAAACGTATTGGAAAATAGGAGCCTAATTTTATGGATTGATTCTGATTCTAACTTGACGGCAAACTATTTATGTCGGAACGGGCATTTCCCCGTAATTGGCTCGCAATCGTCGCCGATGAAATATTGCTTCCATTCACGATGTCCGGGATCGCCGTAGTGCGAGATATTTGGATGCTTTGGAATGCCGTCCCACACTTCCACTCGCTCCCTCACTTTTTCCCTGCTCATGATACCTCCAGGAGATGTACCTTCCAATTTTTCGAAAATACGCCTCGGCTGGAAACCAAGTATAAGCGATTTCCCTAAGTCCCTTGTCTTTCTCTGCTTATACGCCGGTGTATTGCCGAATACAAAATACGGTTCGCCACCATAGGAAAAAGCCCATAGATGATGATCTGGATCAGTCGGATAATCTTCGGGCCATTCCTGTTCATCCTGATCATGCAAATACTGTAGAATACGCCAAAAATAAGAACGGTAATAATCGATGCTTTTTTCCTCTTTCTCAGGCTCCACAAAAACAAACAGCCCATGCCGCACCAACCGCTTCTGATTCTCAAACAGGGTGATGAATTGATTTAGGGTATTCGGCAGAGAAGACCAGTCATCATGGCTGATATAGGAATAACGAAGCTCCCCTTTATGCTCGGCGCTCATGCCAAAATAGCAGGGGAAAGTGGGGGATGTCACGACTTTGTGGAATGTCTCGTATTCTTTAAGAAGCCATTCAGGGACGGATTGTTTGTCGCTCATATCTTCTTTATTCAGTAAACAATGCTGGGCTACACTTTCCATGGACTCACTCCTATGTTTTTGCTATTGAATTTGAATGCATTACCGCAGGAACCGGGTTATTTGCACCATTCGCAACCATCCTCATAAATGAAAAAGGAGCGATTGGCCGTTCCCTTTTCATGGTACCTTTAGAAAACTACCCATTTTTTCCTTTTTCAAAACAATCGTTATGCATGATGGTTGCCAATGTAAGCAGCCTCCGGCCTGAACAGCACATTATTCTCCGATTGCTCCAACACATGTGCGCACCATCCGACTATGCGCGCTGCCGTAAAAGTCGGAGTGAACAATCCGCTGTCCATGGAGAGAGACTTCATGATGGCAGCCGCATAAAATTCAACATTGGTATAGAGGTTCCTCCCCGGCTTTAACTGTTGCAATAAAGCGATTGTTTCATCCTCTACCCGAACGGCGAGGTCCAACCAAGCATCGTCCCCGGCGAAAGCCATCAGTGTTTTTTTCAGCGCCACTGCTCTGGGGTCCTTCGTTTTATACACCCTATGCCCAAAGCCCATAATTCTTTCCCCTTTGGCCAGTTTTTCCCGAATTATTTCTTCTGTGTTGCCCGCAGCATGGATCCTGTCCAACAATGAGATGACTCCTGATGGCGCTCCTCCATGGAGAGGGCCTTTCATGGCACCTATGGCAGCACTTATAGCAGAAACCAGATCCGACTCCGTCGAAGAAGTGACACGGGCGGAGAACGTAGAGGCGTTCATGCCATGTTCCATAGTCAGGATCATATAGGTTTCCAATGCATGGACATGTAGATCTTTCGCTTCTTCTCCATTCAGCATATATAGATAATTGCTGACATGGTTCATATTAGGATTGGGGCTGACCAGCGGTTTCCCTTCCAAATACCGTTTACGGAAGGCGATGATTACAGGAGTGATGGCACAGAGCCTTATTGCCTGCTCGACAGTTGGCTTCCAGCTGTACCTGTCTGTCCCTTCCGCTGAAATGATGGTTCTCAATACACTCATCATATCCATTTCTCCGGGCAGCTCCTTGATCATATCCATCATATAGGCGGGCAATTCCCTTTGCCGCTTCAATTCATTTACCATGTATTCCACTTGGCTTCTGTCGGGATATTCGCCGAACAACAATAAATAAGCCGTTGCCTCAAATGTGCCTTTTTCCGCCAGTTCTTCTATTCTGTATCCTCTGTAAAGAAGCTCCCCTGCATGGCCATCGATATAACTGATTGCTGTTTCCGCTGCAATAATTCCCTTCAACCCTGGTTTCATCATTTCTCCACGTCCCTCCCTTTTTATAGTCTCAGTATATAGAGGGCCATCCATTAAATAAATTAAATAATTTTAAATAATTTGATTAATTTAAATAATCATTCTACAATATTTTGTTGTTTTTAAAAAACCCTTCGGAATCTTATCTATGAAGAGCTTTTTCAATCCATCCTTTCCAAATGAACCCATACGAACGTTTGCTCGCCTGACAATCCTATGGTAGAATAACAAATATACGAAAAGGTGGGAAATACTATGATGTTTAAAACACATATCGTCTCTTCATTGGCGATTTCAGCGACGATCGTCCATTATACAGGCCTGACCGCTCCGACCGATTTCGCTTTTTATGCTGGCACCATCATCGGTTCGGTATTGCCCGATATTGATGAACCTGCTTCACAGATGGGGCAGACGGTCAGTGTGCAAAGGAAAATCGGCCGCAAACGGGTGGCTTTGGGATTATCGCCGCTTATCAAAGGCCTATTCGGCCATAGGGGCCTCACGCATACATTGCTTTTTTGCGTCCTCTTCTTTTTTTTATATAGCCGTTTTCCTTCCAGTGTCCTATTGGGCCTATCAGTAGGCTACACCTTGCATGTCCTTGAAGATATGTGCTCCAAACAAGGGGTCCCCTTGCTGTATCCCTTCCATAAACGGAAAATACGCCTCAATCTCTACCGGACCGGGAAAACCAGCGAAAATATGCTTTTCCTCCTTTCATGGCTTGTCTTGCTGTACATGGTCTATGAAGCGTATAAGGGCCATCTTCCATACTGATCTACCTAAAATAAAAAGATGGATTAGAGGGGTTCATCCGCTCCAACCGATGACCATTAGTCAAACCAATCAGGTTCTGAACGCTATCCCACCCCTATTATGTTCCGGTTAAATCATTCGGTTTTTGTGGAGAAAACCCAAAAAAGCTCGGAGTCCTTATTGTCTCTGAGCTTTGCATATACACCAGGTATTCTATTAAAATTCCCTCTTTTTCAGTAGTACCAGTTTTTTAGGTATTCCCCAAAATTGCTGGAATAATGTTTTAATGAAGCAGCCAGCCTTAGCCATAAAAGCCAATAAGTGCATAAAAACCGCCGTTTAGAGCCGAGCAAATCAATCTATTTTTGCTCTGACATTCTATCTACTTTTTCTTCTATCCTATCCAACTGTTCTTTCCGTTTTTTTGAAGAACGAACGAAAAATACGACCAAAACGATAAAAAAGATAGGAACTAATATCGCGAATAACTGAAAAAGGACGTCGCCGATATTCAACATGTAATCCACCTCACTTTAGAAAATTATACCATTTTTATAAAGACTACGGCGAGTTTCCGTTAGCCTAAGCATAGCCGGCAAACCCATCTGCCTAACTACAATAGCAGAGCCTCTGTCCCGTTCCATGCAAATTCACCATGAATGCCAAATATAGTTTATCGCTCTTATATAAAAGAGTAGACAGGAATAGAATATTGAAAATATACTGTTCCTAACCGGTTTCTCATCATTAATTGGAGGTAATCATATGGAATTCAGTTGGCTGCAGACGTTTTTAACCGCCGCACAATGCGGGAATTTCCGCAAAACGGCCGAAATCCTCTTTATTTCTCAACCATCGGTCACTGTGCATATCCATAACCTAGAAAAGGAACTTGGCGTGCGACTGTTCAACCGCGAAAACAGGAAAGTCACATTGACGGAGGAAGGAAAACGCTATATGGCCCACGCTGAACGATTGCTCGCTGTCTACCAGCAAGGATTGTCCGATCTACAATCATTCAGCTTGGGATATACAGCCTCTTTTTCGCTTGCCATTTCGCCAGTTGCCGCAGATACCGTGCTTCCACATGCCCTAAAAAGATTCATGGAAAGCCATCCTGCCATTGAATTGTCTGTACAGGTTCTTGAAGGAAAAGAGATGGAAGATGCACTCCTGCATGATGAGATTGATTTAGGGATATCTTCCGTAAAAGCACGCCATTCGGCACTGGTCAATGAATTGGTCTCTACGGAAGATGTACGGTTGATCGTCCCACATGATGGCATTGATAATGAGATTGCCCCTCCCCTCGATGAGGAAGATATACTATCGAAAAACCTGTTGATTACAGATAATCATCCTGTCTATTGGGACGGTTTAAAAAGACAAATCAAAAGTATGTATCCAGGAACCCGGTACATGAAAGTTTCCCAGATTCATATAACAAAAAAATTCATCGAAGAAGGTCTTGGCGTTTCTTATCTGCCACTTTCCACCGTCCGAAGAGAACTATTGGAAGGCCGCTTACTTGAGGTGCCGCCGTCAGGCATACAGCTGCCCGAATCCCGTTTCTATGCGCTCATGAAACATCGGCATCGCATCCAAAACGATTTTATCCGTTTTCTTGGGCAGTACAGAATATGACAAATTCGTCATTTTAATCAGGTAAGGTTAGAGACATACCTACGATTATCATTTTTGAAATATCCATTAGCTCCCTCCTTATTTCAGAATAATGGTAAACAGTTAAATCACATACATACATGAGAATATTCGACCAATTATAACTAAGTAACATAAACAAAAGAAGCCGCCATTAGAAATGGCGGCCATTTTTTCGCAATACTTAATCTACTTTGTTTTTTGTTTCCATATGCAGCGGAGGAGGCACTAACCAGCCTTTTTCTTTTATGATCTGAAGCAATGCAGCTCCATCTTTCAATGCTTTGGCGCTCTGTTGTGTGAGCATCAAAGCAATATCTTCACGGATGCACTGGCCGATCAATGTACTCATCGCAGTCAATCCAGCCGCAATATCCCTTGCGATCGCATATGCCACCTGAGCATCCTGCAATCTGGCCCCAGCTGGAATTTGCTCAATATCCACGCTCGGTCTTTCAGCAGGTGTAGGCGGTATTGGAACATCATTTGCCAAAAGTACCTTTTCGACTTCTTCAATCGAAGGTTTGATGCTGTTCTTAATGACTCCACTGATGAAGTCTTTCAGGTCTTTATCGCCGGTATGGTTATAATATACTTGGTATCCATCCAGGGCAGCCTTAGCCGTCACCAACTGTGTATACAGACCATATACTTCCCCGTAATGCATTGGTTCCTTTTGAGGATTGCCGCTCATAACGCCCATTAGAATCGCTCCATTACAATTGTATTTGGTTTAGTCAACCGTTTTTATTTTGCACCTGGGGAGCAGATTTTATGAGTTAAAAAGCAAGGAAATCGATTTAAACGTTCCAAAGGATGCCCGCATATGTCTCACATCGCCAATCCCATCCTGGCATTTTCCTTTTAGTAAAAACAAGGATCAATCCGGCTCATGCCATATCTTTGCATATAATTCCTGTCCACGTTCATCCTATAACTGAAAGAACAATGAAAGAGGGATCTATATGTATTTCTATAAGGAAGACTTAATTAATGTCATTGTGCCGGATCGCCCAGATCCTGCAGCGGCAAAAGTGATTCAGGAAACATTGGGAGGGCAGTTTGGCGAAATGCGCACCATGATGCAATATTCTTTCCAAAGTGCCAACTTCCGAGGCAAAGATAAAAAATACCGTGATTTAATCCGCGGTGTATTTCTTGAGGAAATCAGCCACGTCGAATTAGTGCAAACAACGATCAACCAGTTGCTGAACGGATCAGGCGCAGAAGGAGCCGGCGATTCAGGCGCAGACGGCGCGCCATTGGATGATGCAATCAAACACGCCAACCCCCATCATTACATTATGGCTGCCCAAAGCTCATTGCCTGTAGATGCCGGCGGAAATCCATGGAATGCTTCATGGGTATACTCCCACGGGAATCTAATCGCTGATCTTTTAAATAATCTGGTCTTGGAATCCACAGGTGTTCTTCAAAAATCAAGAATTTATGAAATGAGCTCCAACAAAACATTCCGGGAAACATTGGCGTTTTTGATGGTCCGCGACAACGCCCACCAAAATGCTTTCGCAAAAGCACTGGAAACACTGGGCGTCAACTGGGGCAAACTATTCCCGATACCTAATTATGATTTGAATAAATATCCGGAATGCAGAAAATATGTCGACCTAGGCTATCATAATGCCCAGTTCAACTATCGTCTGGACGGCACTTTGATGGGAGAAATCTTCCAAGGAACTTCCCCGAGCCGCAACCAAGGTGAATTGCTTGTGACCGATCCGCCAGCAGGGTTCCCAGTGCCTGAACTTCCTGTCATGCCAAATGAGCATAGTCCGGGTATAGGGGATATGAATGCCTGATTGTATAAAAAAGGACTGAAGCTTAAGGCTTCAGTCCTTTTTCTCATTGAGCAATATAGGAAATTTCCTTCACTGCGCTCATCATCCACTCATATTGGCGCAATCTGACTTCAAATAAGCGGATTGCATCATGGTAGACTTCTGGATTTTCTTTCATTAGTGCTAATAATTCTTCTTTCTCACGGATTTGGGCATGCGCTTCTTCCACTCGGCCGTTTAAGATGTCTACTGGCGGCTTGAAGAACAGGTGCAAATCTCTTTCAATCGCCTTTTCGAATACCTCGAACGGAAGCATGAACTTGGAAACAATATTATTCGTTGTTTCTGTATAGCTTTCGTTTTCAATGAATTTCTTATATTGGTTATACAGCATATTTTTTTGGGCGATTGCATTGAACAATTTACCCGCACTCTTCAAGATAAATTGAGAAGGAGTGTGGCGAAGAAGAATATTTTCTTCCTCAAGTCTGACACCGCTTGTCATCCGATTCATGTCCCGCTGCCAATCATTCAGAATACGGAAATCATAGGCAAAGGAAACTTTCTGTTCCCCATATAGCGAGTTGAAGCTTCCTGCCATTTCATCAAGCTCCTGCTTTGTAAGCATCAGTTCATCTTTGGAACGTAAAATCCATTCTTCCATCTCGTGATAGTACTTAGGAAGGATTTTTTCATCAATATATGTCTGTATTCTGATATTCATTTCATTATTCAGCTGCAGATGCACTTTGCGGAAGTCGCTATCTTCGTTCAGCAGCTCCGAGCATCCCTTCAGCATTTCCGGGATGTCCTTAATCATACTGGCCTTCATATCTTCCTTGATCATGTGGTAATCCTTGCAGATCTTCTCACTTCTTTCTGCTTCAAGGTCCTGTACATGATTGATGGAAGCAGTCAATTTTTTCACCATGTCCTGATTCCAGGCAATACCCTGTTTGTATTTATTTTTTTTCTCCACTCTGCTTTCAAGCAGGAATGTGATCGTTTTTCGGATGACCTGAAGCATTTTCCCGGCTCTTTTTTCCGCTTGGTTATCTGTGGATGATATGGCACGGAACAATGACTCGATTGCTTGATCCTGTCCATCAATATCATATTTGGATGAGAAGGCGATCACTTGCGTATTCGGCACATATTCCAAAATCCGGTTATATGTCTCATCCACAATCCGTTTGGCTTCCTTCTTGTTATAGATGGTGTCGAGCTTCGTGATGACAAATGCCACTGGCAGATACGGTGACTGTTCGGTCATCTTCAACAGAATATCCCGCTCCTGATCGGTGAAAGGATCCTCGGCGTCTAAGACAAACAGCAGGCAATCAGCCAATGGAAGGAACTCGATGACTTCCTGTTCGTCTTTGCGCCCCCTGAATCCCGGGGTGTCGATTATGGCAATCCGGTTCTTGCCGAGCACCTCGGACGGTATCGCAAGGTCAGTCAATGACTTAGCCCCGGCGCTTTCCGGCCGATTCAACACTGCGTATACATCAGGAACAATCGTTTCTGAATGGAGGTCGCGCTCGGAAACGAATGTCAATTGCGGCCGTTCTCCATCTTTTAGGCGGATTGTGTTGCGAGTCGGGCCATCGAATAGATCCTGTTTCAACACAGTGTTAATGAAAGAGGATTTACCGATATCGTTCACGCCTGCAACCAAGATGTTTTGTTTGCTAAGATCAAGGATTTCTTCTACGAACCAGCGAAGTTTCGCGCTGACTTCCACGTCCTGTTTGCTGGCCCACGCCACAAGGGAATCAAACAGATGCAAGCTGTCATCCAGCAAGTCTGCGTTCTTTGCGCAATCCCAAATTTGGTTTTCCGCACGTTGGATATCCCCGGGCTTGATACTCTCAGGGAAGAATTCATTCCAGGCCAAAAGAGCAGAATAGGCAGCTAGAGCTTGCTTTCGTTCTGTGATGGCAGCCCAATTGGTCAAGAGCTCCGGCATGATTTCACGGATTTCTTTCAATTCGAACCGGCCCCCAGCAAGCTCCATGAAAGCTGTTTGGTACAATCCGGAAAGCTCGCGCCAATACGAGGATAGATTCAAATCGAGCGTCTGCAGCAATTGGTTCAACGACTTCATCCATTGCAGGAAGAACGGTCCCTGGTGATAGCTTCTCCACAAAGCTGCCGTCAAGTCCTCGAAGCGTTTGGCATCCAGACCATACAGGACTTCCAAGCCGTATGAGAAGTACTCAGGGGCAATGGCCTCTGTATGGCCTTCGCTTACGTAACTATGCAGCTTATCGAACCAGTCGACTGCGCCTGTACGGACCGCTTCATTGAGCGCAAGTTCCACAGCATGTTTCCAATCGCCGTTTTGCTCAAAGAAAGCCCTGGCCACATCGGTGATATCCTGGTAATCAGGGTTAATCGAAACAGCCTGTTTAATGTAATCGACCGCTTTCTCTTGATTGTTTTCTTTAATATAGATTTCAAACAGCTTCAACGAAATTTCCGTTTGCAGAATCAATTGGTCTGTTTTGGTTGACTTATATGTATCGATTGCGTCGGGAAGAAGCCCAAGTTCAAAATAGGCGTCGCCGACATTCTTGCGCGCCCATGGCTGCAATTCGTTGGAGATATTCTCCCATTTAAATACAGCTGCCTCGTAATCATGGTAGTGAAAATACACCTCGCCCTGGGCAAAGCGAATATATGATAGGTCCGCCAGCTCTTTCATATTCTCTTCCTGAAACATGTTGCCTAGGATTCTGACAATATCTTCGCTGTTCCGGTCTTCCAGTAGTGTTTCATAATATGTTTTTTTACTTAAATGGTTCTCAATAGTCATAGTTATCTCCTTATTATATTTATTTGTAAATATAACAATATGTAAATCAAATGCCATGTATGCACAACACTTGCAGTTTATATACCCTATATATCTATTCTAACAAACTTTTAATTCCTGCGCTTTTCAATTTGCTATCATTTAAAAAACATCTCTGCCTATTATTGTAATAGAAGGGAATAATACGAAAATATACGCAATTCAAACAACTATGCAAAAAGGCTGTCCCCTTCTCGAGCGGACAGCCTGCTTAACACTATAGGTTCGGTTGCTGAACAGCCATTGTTGTTTTTCCCGCTTGCCCTTCCATCGCCTTTCCGCTCCGCCATACCGCAACAGAAGCAAGGAACATAATGGACGCAAGGATGACGAAACAAAAAGAGATGAATCCGACAGAAACCATCTTCGTAAAAACACCGATCAGAAGGATACGCAGCAAAAGTCCGATCAGCCGAAAGATGCTATCTACCCTGCCTATGATGGCATTAGGCACTGCTTTCATAATGAATGTATTGCGCGCCACACGAGTGCCGGCATTCCCAAGCGCAATGAAAAACATCAGGATTAAATAGGATGGGAGATTGGCGAACAGAATGAAGCCTATCGCCAGAAAATAACACCACACTCCGCCTGCCATCACTTTTTCTTCCCTGGCCTTCAATAAGAGAACAGGGATTACGAGTCCGGCGGCGACTGCTCCGATACTATAGACCATCCCTTCCACACCATAAGCCCATGCTCCTGCATGCAGCGTTTCCTTTAAGTATACCGGGAACAGATAATTGGTCACCATCACTCCAACGAATGGCATATAGGACGCCAACAAGAACACAAATAAGACCGGCGACTTCAACAAAAAGCTGAATCCCTCTTTCAACGTTGCCTTCCTTTGTCCAGTCGGGGAAACCATCGCTTTTTTCCTATAGTTCACTTTCAAAAAGAAAAAGATGGCGGCTGCGTATGTAGCCGCATCCAAGCATAGGATATACTCCAGCTTCCAGGAAGACATGATAATACCGCCTATTCCTCCGGCTACCATACTGCTGAATTGGCCTTGCACTTCCATCGCGCCATTCAAGGATTTATACATCTTCTCTGGGAATACTTCTTGTGTAAAAGCAAAAATCGTCGGATAAAAAAGGGTATTATAGAGATTCCCCGCAAAAATAATAGCTACATAATGCCATGTCTGATAGTCCATACCGGCCCATCCGAGCAGGGCAAACGATCCAATGATCAGCAAACCTGTAGCCTCTCCGTACATAAGCAATTTTTTCCGCGATATAGCGTCGACCAGCTTGCCGATATAAGGTGTGATCAAAAAAGAGATGATTGTCAAAATGAGTGAAACATATCCGAATAATTGGCTTCCGTCTTGCTTGGAGATCAATAGCCATGGAAGCGCAATCATCGTAATGCCCGATCCAATGGCCGAAGCGATATTTGCTGCCAATATATAGAGAAACCTGCGGTCGTGATAAATGCTGTCCTTCCTGCCGGATGCGGCCCTTCCTTTGTTCTTCATGATTATCCCTCCTACTACTCAGTATAGTAGGTGGCTTAATGAAGGAAATCAGGCCCTGCTATGATTTTTATTGCACCTTTATATGTATTCGCAGACTGCGGTTTCTCCGCCAAAAGATGTAGGACTTATCCGATCATCCCATTGTTGATTGCATAGATGGCCGCTTGTGTCCGGTCCTGCAGCTGTAATTTACTTAGCAAATTGGAGACATGGGTTTTTACGGTTTTCTCGCTGATATGCAGGTCTGCCGAGATTTCTTTGTTGCTTTTGCCGGCTGCAATTTCTTTTAGAACTTCTTTCTCACGGGCAGTGAGGAGCGGCCGTTGCTGTTTGGATTTCCCTTGCATATGGGCCAGCACATGCCTAGTGATTTTCTGGTCCAATGTCTGCTCTCCTTTTGCGAGCGCAATTATGGCGTCTGCGATGATCTGCGGATCGTTTTCCTTGAGCAGATAGCCGCTTGCCCCCGCTTCTAACGCTGGGATAACCAGATTTTCCTCACTGAAACTGGTTAACATCAATATTTTGGCTTGCGGGTTACGCCGCATGATCTCCTCGGTTGCTTCGATTCCATTCTGGACCGGCATATTCACATCCATTACCACTACATCTGGAGCAAAACGTTTCTCCATCTCAACAGCTGCCTGCCCGTTTTCTGCTTCAGCTGCAATCTCGAATTCTTCTATGGTCCGCAGAAAAGCAACCAGCCCGCGGCGTACGATCGGATGGTCATCTGCTATCAGTATACGGATCATTCATTGCCACTTCCTTTCAAAGGAATTGTGACCGAAACGGCTGTCCCGGATCCTTGCTGGGAGATAATGCGGCACTCGCCGTTCAAAATCCCTGCCCTGCTTCCCATATTTTCAAGCCCTAACGAATAAGCTGGAGCGATTTCCGTAACAATAAATCCACAGCCAGAATCCTTGATTTCCATTTTTATTTCGCTTTCAGTAAAAAGAAGGCTGAACTTGACTACATCTGTCTGTGCATGTTTTTTTACATTATTGATCGCTTCCTGCCCAATCCGCAGCAACTGGTGTTCGACTTCAAACGGGAGAGCGCTCCTCCCTTTTACTTCGCTCTCCATACGAATGCCGAGCAATCCGGCATAGTGCTCCAAATGGGAAACCAAATCCTTCTCCAATCCTTGTTTCCGTAGGCGCCAGATAATTTCCTTCATTTCCAACTGTGCCTTTTGGGCAATCATTTGAATATCTGCCATCGCATCCGTCAAGGAAGGAATATCGCTCATATACTGTCCCGATTTGGCAAGCAGATTAATTGAAAAAAGCAATTGATTGACCGAATCATGTAAATCGCTTGAAAGGCGGATCCGTTCTTGCCTGATGGCGTCCATCCTTTGATGTTCCGTCAGTAATATGCGTTTGATTGTATTCCCTATTTGAAGGGCGATTGCCTCCAATTGCTGCAGTTCCGCTTTTCCGAAAAAGAGTTCACCCGCATCCGCAATATTGAGAATACCGAAAAATTCATTGCCAGAACGCAAAGCAACCGATGCATGGTGCGTCAAACCATAAGTATCCTTCCTTTTTTCGATCGCTTCCTCAAGCCTTTTGCACTCCACCACGTTTAAAGCAGTTTTTAACCGGCCGTCTTTGTAACGTTCTATGCAATAACAATCCTCAGAGCACATCGATGCCTTGTCTTCTTCCGAGAGCGCCGGCGGCAGTCGGCAATCAGCCGCCAACTCCATTTTTCCTTCTTGATTCTCAAGAAAAATCCAGCCGGACGTAAAGCCCGTAATTTGTAGGACCTGACTCAGGACCTCATGCAGCGTAACTGACAGATCAAAGCCGCGATTCAACGTTTGGGCAATTTCCTTATATAATTCCAATTGATTCAAATAATCGCCGTTACGTCTCGTGTTATTCATACAGATAACTTCCTTTATATTAAAATATTCCATTTTATAAAAATATTGTATCGCATATTCATTCTGCGGCAAAAGAAATCGCGCACAAAAAAAAGCCCCGGCATATTTGCCAGGGCCCTCTGATTTACTATTTCATTAATGTGCCGGGAAAAATACGAGCTGGATTAGGAACAGTACAGCGAAGATATAAATGATCGGATGCACTTGTTTTCCTTTTCCGCTGAACAGCTTCAAGACCGGATAGGTGATGAAGCCAAAGGCGATTCCCGTTGAGATGCTGGATGTTAAAGGCATGATCAGGATGGTAACGAATGCCGGAAAAGCATCATCGAATGATGGCCAGTTGATTCTTGATAAACCTTCCATCATGAAGCAGCCTACAATGATCAACACAGGTGCAGTAATGGCTGCCATGTTGGCAATCATTCCAACAATCGGTGAAAAGAACATGGACACCAAGAACAACGCTGCAACCACTACGGCTGTCAACCCTGTTCGTCCGCCGGCTGTTACGCCAGTAGTCGATTCGACATAGGCAGTTGATGGGCTGGTTCCAAACATTGAACCGATTGTTGTCGCAACCGAATCACCAAGGAATGCTTTTTTTGCCCGCGGAATTTTGCCGTCTTTCATAAGTCCCGCTTGTTCAGTCACCGCAACCAGTGTTCCTGTTGTGTCAAAGATAGTCACCAATAGGAAAGCGAAGATAACGGCATAAAGCCCATTCGTGAACACGCCTGCAATATCCATATCAAAAAATACCGGAGTAGGAGGAAGGCTCATAACGCCTTCGTAATGGAGCATGCCGCAGATTCCCGCGATGACAGCCGTAACCGCCATCCCGATGAACAATGCCCCCGGGACTCGTCTCACCATCAGAATTAATGTAATGAACAATCCTACGATTGAAAGGATGGTAACCGGAGCCGTCAAATCACCGATTCCAATTAAAGTGGAATCATTAGCTACAATCAGGCCGGACTGTTTGAAACCGAGAAAAGCAATGAATAATCCGATACCGGATGTAATTGCATATTTGAGCGTGGAAGGGATTGCTTCCAGAATCATTTGTCTCAGGTTGCTGACGCTCATAAGAATAAAAATAATACCGGCGACGAAAATAGCGCCAAATACTGTTTGATAACTTAAACCCTGCGAGGCAACGACTGTTGCGAAATAGGCATTCAATCCCATTCCCGGAGCTATTGCCACCGGATATTTTGCCAAAAGCCCCATGATCAGCGTACCGGTTACCGCAGCGATGATTGTCGCCATGAACACTTGGTCAAACGGTACACCTACTGATGAAAGGATAGCTGGATTGACAAAAATGATATATACCATCGTAAAGAAGGTTGTAATACCAGCAACAACTTCTGTCTTTACAGTTGAACCGTGTTGCTTAATGTTGAAAAATTTATCTAACAAAGTAAGCCCTCCGAAAATATGTCTTTCTTCCTGGAAAGAAATGACGAATGTTTTTAACGAACCTTTATAATAATATTCGTTTATGAATGTTTTTTCAAGAGAAAAATGCACTTTTTTAGCTAAAAATGTCTTTTTCACTTTCCCTTCTTCCATAGCATCCCCACTTATCGGCGCACTAAACCCATTTTGATTTCACAGGAAAAAGCCCGTATGAATCAATCGTTCATACGGACTTTGATTTGCTGCAGTATTTTCTTTTCGAGCCGAGATACCTGGACTTGCGATATGCATAGCCTCGCAGCGACTTCGGACTGTGTCTGGTCTTTGAAGTAGCGCAGATAGACAATCAGCTTCTCGCGCTCTTCCAGTTCTTCAATCGCATCCTTCAATGCCAATTTATCGAACCACTGATTTTCGCTTTGATCGGCAATCTGGTCCAAGAGGGTGATAGGGTCGCCGTCGTTTTCATAGACTGTCTCATGGATGGATGCCGGCTGACGGCTCGCCTCCTGTGCAAATACCACTTCTTCCGGCGTCAGTTCCAAGTACTCCGCGATTTCATTCACCGTCGGCACCCTGCCGTATACCTTGGACAGTTCTTCCTTAGCGCGGCGGATTTTGTTGCCCTGCTCCTTGATGGACCTGCTTACCTTCACTGTCCCGTCATCGCGGAGGAACCGCTGGATTTCACCGATGATCATCGGCACGGCATAGGTTGAAAATTTCACATCGAACGACAAATCGAATTTATCGACCGACTTCAGCAAGCCGATACAGCCAATCTGATACAAATCATCCGGTTCATAGCCGCGGTTCAAAAAACGCTGCACAACAGACCATACGAGCCGTAAGTTGCCTTTTACAATAGAATCCCTTGCCTCTTGATCGCCTGTCTGGCTGCGCCTAATCAATTCCTTTACTTCTTTATCCTTTAATTGAGCGCCATTCTTATTGTGTTTGACCTCCACGTCCATACGCATGTCTCCTTATTTACACAAAGCTTTGCTCTTTGCCACATGTTTTTTCAAGCGAATGATGGTTCCTTCTCCTCTGTGAGAGACAATATCCAGTTCATCCATAAAGTTTTCCATGATGGTAAATCCCATACCTGAGCGTTCTAATTCAGGCTTTGTTGTAAACAATGGCTGTCTCGCCTCTTCTATGTCGTCAATCCCTTCGCCTTCATCCCTAATCGTGATTTCCACCACTTGATCTTCAATGGCCGCTTCTATCGTCACCACACCATTCGGATCGTTGTTGTACCCATGGATGATGCTGTTTGTCACAGCTTCAGAGATGACTGTTTTGATTTCGGTCAGTTCATCCATAGTCGGATCTAGCTGGGCGATGAATGCAGCGACAGTCACACGGGCAAATGACTCATTCTGGCTTTGTGCGGAAAATTGTAAAGTCATTGAGTTTCTCATCATCAAGCAACCCCCAATCTTTGTAGAGCCTGGTATTCCGACTCTTCTTCTTGAATGATTTTAAATAAACCCGACATTTCGAATAGACGTTTGACGGCAGGCGAAATCGCACACACAATCATTTCGCCTTTCTGCTGCTTGATTTGTCTGTAACGGCCGAGTATGACACCTAGGCCAGAGCTGTCCATAAACGTCAAATCCGATAGATTCAGGATGATATCCTTTATTTGATGCATTTCTATTGTTTTGGAGGCTTTCTCTTTAAGGTCTTCGGCATAATGGTGGTCCAATTCCCCGCCTAACCGTATGCACAATACTGTCCCTTTCACTTCCATATTCACTGTAAGGCTCAACTTTGTACAGCTCCCTTCCTGATTCTGTATTGCTTCAATTCGATACAGCCGGAAGGATTTCCTTCATACTGACAAAACTAGTGCCCTTTCGCATTTCTTACACATAATTCGAGTTATTTCCCGCCGTGCGTGAACAGTCCCATCGATTTTTTGAACAACTGCCACCAGCTGGCCTGGTCTACCGTTTTGGCAGCGACCACTGGGGATGTAACCACTGTCTTGCCATCCTTTTTGATTGTTAATGTACCAATGACATCACCCTTTTTCACCGGAGAAGCCACTTTGTCTGTTGTTGAAACGGACACTTTGTATTTTTTGATGCTTTCCCCTTTTTTCGTCAACAAGGAGATAGGTTCGCTTGTCACCGCCGGCACGCTTTTTTCGGTCCCTTTGGATACCAGGATTTCCTTCAGCTTCTGTCCCTTCTCATATAAAGGATGGGTGGTGTATTGCGCAAACGCATAATCAAGCATTTGTGTCACCTGGGCATTTCTTGCTTTCGGATTCGGCGCACCGAATACTGTTGCGATGACACGCATATCACCTTTTTTCGCCGTTGCTGTCAGACAATACTTCGCTTCGCTTGTAAAGCCCGTTTTCAGGCCGTCTACTCCCGGATAGAAGCGGACCAGCTTATTGGTGTTCACCAGCCAGAATTGCTTCTTCGTCTTTTCGCGCAAATAAGCCTCATATGTTCCCGTGAATTTAGTGATCTCTTTGTATTTCAAAAGCTCTTTGCCCATCATGGCCATATCGTAGGCTGAACTATAATGGTTATCGACAGGCAAACCTGTACAGTTGGCAAAATGGGTATCTTTCAAACCCAATTGCTTGGCTTTCTTATTCATTAATTTGACGAATTCCTCTTCCGATCCAGCCAGCCTTTCAGCCATAGCCACAGAGGCGTCATTTCCTGAGCCGATGGCAATACCTTTCATCATCTGGGTTGTCGTCATTTCCTCCCCTGGCTCGAGAAAAATCTGCGAGCCGCCCATGGACGCGGCATACTCACTCGTTCTGATTTTTTCATCCCAACCAAGTTCGCCTTTGTCGATGGCTTCCATGATCAAAAGCATGGTCATGATCTTCGTCATGCTTGCCGGGGATAATTTTTCATGTTCGTTCTTGCCGAATAAGACTGCCCCTGTATCCCTTTCTATTAAGATGGCGGATTTTGCTTCATCTGCCAGCTTCACTTCATTTTTTGCGGCAAAACCAGGTTGCGCTGTAAAGCTCAACAAGCATACAGTAACGGTGAATATCAACACTATTTGTTTTAATCTCAAAGCCTAACCCTCCTAATCTTTATAGCTGTATTTTTTCCAAGTAATTTATTTTTATACAAACTATTCCAATTGAAAGGAGCAATCTTTTTTGTGTGAAAAAATGTAGACTTGATGGAGATGTAAAGGTTTTCGGAATGGGTATATATAGATCATGGAGGTGGCTACGATGGAAGCTTGGTCAGAGGTAATCGTAAGAGGAGAGCGCATTCAATATTTTTTAACTGAAAAAGCGATACATATTAATAATGATGAGCCGCTTATTCGGGCCATCATGCAAACCGAAGGCGCATTGGAAATTGCCAAAGCGCTGAAAAAGCAATTTCTTGCTTTGTACGGTCGGGAAATTGCCATCCACGACTATTCGATGGCGCTTGAAATTTTCGGCCATGTATTTCCGGATAAACTAGCCGGTTTTCTAAAAAAATTCCCCCTTCCATCTTTGTTAGAAATGCCACTTGATGCTTTGATGAAGCATACAGGCGTCATTGACATCGGCGAGCCCGGGAGCAGCGATATCGACCGGAAAGTATGGGATATGTTGGGACCCGTCTACAAACAAATCGCTACCGATTAACCTCCGAACATACTATGTCACAGATAAAAAAAGAAAGCACAAAGAGAAGATTCTGTGCTTTCTTTTTCTGTCTAAACAATCACTCTTCTATTGTCATTTCGAAGTAATCCCATGGTTTTATATAATCCAGGAGATAGACTTCCTCTTCCACGATTCGTCCGACGACATTTTTGCGGCCATCATTCTTCATAGGAAGACGCGCAATCTGCAGCTCTCCTTTATATTGGCCGAAATCATTATTGCCGATCAGCACATCGCCTTTTTGGATGTCAACCGTATCATGGTTAGGGAAAGATTCTTCCTTATATTTCACCCGGCTTTGAGTGGAACGGATCAGGTAATCGGAGACATCACCGCGGTTGAAGTGCACTTCTTTTTCAATAATGATCTTTTCTAATGGAGATGTTTCTTCATTCACATTCACTCGGAATGCAAGCTTATTAGGATTAATCGAGCTCAATTGCTTCAATTCCTCCTCCGAAGCATAGGCATTGCCGATCAGCACATCGTCAATCAGGTCGGTAGCGAACAAGTGCTTAGCCTGAGTGACAATCGGCAATCTTCGGTGCTCTTCCAACGTGCAAAGACCATCATTCACTGGCCAAGGTCCGAAGGTTGCTTCTTTTGAAGAAACAAATGCTGCCGTTCGGATATTATGTTTCTTAAACAATTCCGATGTCTCGACAAAATACTTATAGGACAGTCCGGTATATTCTTGAGGATAAAAATTATGGCAGCCAATCAGATTGTCTGTATTCGGGCCATAGCTTAAGATTTGCTCCACATATTTCGTTCCATTTGAAATATTGATTTCAATCTGTAGCCCGTATGGATTGTGGGTCATCAGCGCTTCTTTTTGACCTCCAAATCCTTCATCCAAGCGAATTCCGGCTGCTCCCATCTTTGCAAACACTTCTAGGTTGTCATAGGAAGCCCCGATGGCAGGAAAAACATGGGGAGCGACGTCAAAGATCACTTCCATACCTTCCTTTTTGGCATGTGAGATAATATCTGTAAATTTCTCGATGATTTCTTCCTTATTTCCTTTTACAGACAGAAGGCAAGTAAAAATCCGTTTAAATCCATATCTCGCTGCCAATGAAATATATTCTTTATCTTTATCTGGCGTACTGTGCTCCGGATAAATAGATATCCCCAATTTTCTCATGGCTAACACCCCTGTTACCTTATTTCGATGATTACATTTATTCTTAAAAGAGGGCGAAGATGCAAACCTTCGCCCTTCATTCTGCTCTTACGCTATTCGTTTGTATAATTCGACCATCTCTGCTGCTAGGTCTTTTACGGACATGGCTGTCATCAGATGGTCTTGTGCATGGATCAGCAGGATAGAAATCTCCGACTGTTCTCCGCGCGCTTCTCCTTGGATTAAGTCCGTTTGTGAACGGTGTGCTTCACCAAGCGATTGTGTAGCTTCTGCGATATGCTTTTCAGCAATTTCGAAGTTGCCTTCTTTTGCTTCCTTTATTGCTTCCATAGCAAGGCTTCTTGCATTTCCGCTATGAAGGATGATATTCATAATGATGGTTTCCATTGGTGGATAGCCTCCTGTTATTATTCTTATCATTACTGTGCTTGAGCTTTTTGCGCTTTAAGTGCCGCATCGTCTTGTACTTTCACGAAAGGAATATACAATGCAACCGCTACCATAAAGTTGAAAATCTGTAGGGCAATTCCTTGCCAGTGTCCCCCTGAAACCAGATATCCGCTGATAATCGGCGGCATGGACCATGGAACAAGTGCGACTGTTTTTGGGACAAGTCCCATCGAAATAGCGAAATAAGAAGTACATGTCAATACAATCGGAACCAAGACAAATGGAATTACCAGGATTGGATTCAATACGATTGGCACACCGAACAAGACAGGTTCATTGATATTGAATAATCCGGCTGGTGCAGTCACGCGGCCAATGCTCGTGTATTGGGCGCTTTTCGCTACTAAGAAGATGGCAACAATCAAGGCCAATGTGGCACCGGCGCCTCCCAGATGGACATAGACATCAAAGAAAGGTTTTGTAATGGTAGCTAACTGATCACTAAATACGTCTACACCTGATTTGAATGCTTCAATATTCTTCTCGATTGATGGAAGATAAATCGTTTCCATGATTGGTCCAAGGATGTTCGTGCCGTGAAGGCCGAAGAACCATAATAGGTGGATCAATAGGGAGAAGATGATTGCTGAAGGCAATGTATTGGATAGGCCTGTCAGCGGGTTTTGGATTGTTTCAAAAATGATTGTATGCAATGATGTTCCGGCATGTGTGAACAGCAAGAAGATCAATGCGAAAACCACGAATACGACTGTTGCAGGCAATAAGGCCGCAAACGAACGGGCAACTGCCGTCGGAACGCCATTCGGCATTTTGATCGTAAAATTCTTTTGGATCAACCAGCGGAATATTTCTGTCGAGATAAGTGATACGATCAAGGAAACGAATAACCCTTGGGCTCCCATCCAGCCGAAATCAAGGCCGCCTTCTGTTGCTGTTACCGGAGTCATGATAATCAAGGCGCCGAAGGTAACAAGCGCTGCCGACAGACCGTCAACTTTATACGATTTTGCTAAATTGTATGAAATACCGATGGATACAAGAAGGGATAGAATCGCGAAGGAACCTTTCCATATGTTCCCCCCTAAATCTGTCCAGCCTTCTCCGAAAATTTTTACCATGAAGTTTTGATAGCCTTCAAATGGCAAGCCGTTTATAAGTGTTGCAAATGATCCTAATATAATAAGTGGCATAATAGCGACAAAGCCATCACGGATGGCTACGAGATGTCTTTGGCTTCCTATTTTACCTGCGAAAGGCACAAAGTACTTTTCCAGAAACTGAATAAATTTATTCATCCTTATTTCTCCTCTAAGATATCAGTAAGTAGTTGATGTCGTTTACTTTTTCATGCTTAATGCTTGGTCCAAAACAGCTTTTCCGTTCATTGCACCGTAGTTCATCATGTCGATTACTTCCACAGGAATACCTTTAGGGGCGGCTACGGCTTCAATTTTGCTTTTCAAGAAGCGGACTTGAGGCCCTAATAGCACAACATCGCATTTGTCAATATCTTCTTGAAGCTGCGCTTCCGGGATCGCCCAGATTTTTGCATCGATTGATTGCGCGGCAGCTGCCTCTTCCATTTTAGTCACTAACATACTTGTAGACATTCCTGCTGAACAAACTAACATAATATTCATATTTTCCGTCCTCCGAGTCTATTTTTAAATTGATAGCGTTTACATAAAATATATTACAATAGAATACGAGATAAGTAAACGTTTTCTTTAATAGTTCACAATTTAGACACAATAAATTTATTAATACGGATTTACTCTTAGAATGCAAAAAGAACACCCTCCCGGCTACTCAATATCCGGGAGGGTGTTCCTTATTCATATCAAATGAAACAATATTTCTTCTACATCAAGCTCTGCCCTGTATTCATGCACGATCAGCTCTTTGTCGCCAAGCATGGCAAATGACGGGTCGCTCCCCAGCGATGCAATGGTTATATCTCTGGGAATGCGGACTTTTTGGCGATTCAATTCTGCAATTGCGCCAATAGTAAAATACGGATGGAAGGACAGAATGGCGGTCGGTCTTTTCGGGAGAGACAGAAAACGCTTTACTGCTTTTCTTCCACTCTCAATGGAATAGTCCCCTTCATAGGTATAAGCTGAATCGAGAACCTCCCCTCCCGTATACATAGATTTCACATATCCCACATAGCGGTCGATCGCATTCGGTGAGGACTTGCTGCCATTAATGACCCCAATCAGCTGATGCCCTTCCTCAAGCAATTGCGCTGTTAGCAGGCTTGCATTGGCCTCTTCATCTTCGGTGATTTGAGGAATCTTAATATCATTCACTTTTATTCTTGAATGAAAAAGGACAACAGAAATCCCTTTTACAACTAATTCGCCGAGCTCTTTATCATTGCCGCCGACGCTGGAAATCAATATGGAATCTACGTGCTTTGCTTCCAACTGCTGAAGTGCTTCCTTTTCTTGCTTTTCATTATAATGAGTCTGCAGCAATAGAAGTTGTATGTTCTCGGGCTGTAGTCTTTGTTCAAGCAAAGCAATAACTTCCACAAAATAAGGATCCTTCAGATCAGGCACCACAATACCGACAAGATTTGTTTTTTGATCCTTCAGCCCTCTCGCCAATTGATTCGGTATATATTGCAGCTGCTCAGCGGCATCCAATACCTTCTTGGCGATATCAGGGCTTACATTGCCTTTGCCGTTCAATACCCTGCTTACTGTCGCGATGGAAAAATTGCTGACACGCGCTACATCTTTAATGGTTGATTTTTTCATGTATATAGATGCCTCTTTCTCCCTACGATGCTTTTCATTCTACCTTTTTTCCCTTAAAATGAAAAGTCCCCGCAAGCTTCGTACCTAAAAAAACGACCCAGAAACCATTTTTACAGTTTCTGGGTCGGCCATCATCATTTTACTTCGAAATATGAGAGTGGATTAAAGTAGGTGCCTCTACATGTTCATCTGAAATGATGATACTGTTATAGAGCATTTCTTTCACGTCATCCACTTGCTCTGTATTGCTGTGAATCGTCAATAAGGACTCTCCTGCTTTGACTGTATCACCAATCTTTTTGTTTAATACCAAGCCTACAGCCAAATCAATGACCGATTCTTTCGTTTCCCGGCCGGCGCCAAGCTTCATGGCCGCCGTTCCGATTTCATCGGCGATCAATTCTTTTACATAACCGTCTTTCTTGGCTGGCAATTCGATTTTATAGGTTGCTTGCGGCAACTTAGACGGATCATCGACTAGTGATGCATCGCCTCCTTGAGATTCAAGGAACAGCTTGAATGTTTCAAGTGCTTTGCCATTGGCGATGATTTCTTTCAATGCTGAGCGGGCTTCTTCCAAAGTTGCAGCTTTCTTGGCTAAAAGCACCATATAGCTGCCCAAAGTCAAGCATAGTTCAGCCAAGTCTTCAGGACCTTCGCCTTTCAATGTATCGATTGCTTCCTTCACTTCCAACGCGTTTCCAATGGCAAATCCAAGCGGTTGGCTCATATCGGAAATGATGGCCATTGTATTGCGGCCTACATTATTCCCGATATTAACCATGGCTTGAGCTAATTTTTCCGCATCTTCCGGTGTCTTCATGAACGCGCCGGCGCCTGTTTTTACATCAAGCACGATTGCATCTGCGCCTGCCGCCAGCTTTTTACTCATGATGGAGCTGGCAATCAACGGAATGCTGTCGACAGTGGCTGTTACATCGCGAAGTGCATACAGTTTTTTGTCTGCTGGCGTCAAGTTGCCTGTCTGGCCAATAACCGAAATTTTATTTTTGTTCACCAAATCAATGAACTCTTCTTTAGGAATTTCTACAGAAAAGCCTTTGACTGCTTCAAGCTTGTCAATTGTACCGCCTGTATGCCCAAGGCCTCTGCCTGACATTTTGGCAACAGGCACACCCACTGCCGCAACAAGCGGTCCTAGCACAAGTGTAGTAGTGTCGCCGACACCGCCAGTGCTGTGCTTGTCGACTTTTATGCCCTCGATGGCGCTCAAGTCGATTGTATCGCCTGATTTCATCATGGCCATTGTTAGGTCAGCGCGTTCCTGTTCTGTCATGCCATTGAAATAAATAGCCATAAGCAAAGCGCTCATTTGGTAATCAGGAATTTCCCCGGTTGTGTAGCGCTCGATTATATATTGTATTTCTGCAGTTGACAGTTCCTGGTTGTCTCTTTTTTTCTCTATCAGATCTACCATTCTCATCTATATGCACCGCCGTTACATTTTTTTAGTCAATTCTTTTACAAAAAGCAGAAAATCATTTTTAACTTTTTCCGTTGTTTCAATGACTTCTTCATGGTTCAAAGGTTGGTCAAGAATCCCGGCTGCCATGTTAGTGATGCATGAAATGCCTAAAACTCTCATAGAGCTATGGTTGGCAACAATTACTTCAGGAACGGTGGACATGCCGACTGCGTCCCCTCCCAATGTACGTACCATTCTTACTTCTGCAGGCGTTTCATACGTAGGGCCAGTCAATCCGAAATAAACGCCTTCCTGGATAGCCATGTCTAAATCGGCCGCTGTTTCGCGGGCCATTTGCACGTATTCACGGTCGTATGCTGTAGACATATCAGGGAAACGAGGGCCAAAACGCTCATCATTGCGGCCAATTAAAGGATTTGTGCCCATGAAATTGATATGATCAGTAATCAGCATCAAGTCGCCCGGTTTGAAGGACTCATTGACTCCTCCAGCCGCATTTGTCACCAAGACTTTCTCGATGCCGAGGAGCTTCATGACACGGACAGGGAAGGTCACCATTTCCATAGGATACCCTTCATAAAAATGGAACCGGCCCTGCATAGCAGCAACCGTCTTGCCTGAAAGCGTACCAATGACGAATTGTCCGGCATGCCCTTGCACAGTTGACACAGGGAAGTTCGGGATTTCATTGTAAGGGATGCAAACTGCATCTTGGATTTCATCAGCAAGAACTCCAAGGCCGGAACCAAGGATCATGCCGATCTCTGGCTTAACCTTTGCGCGTTCAAGGATATAGTCTGCTGATTGTTTGATTTTATCGTACATAGTCATATTCCACCTTATTTTAATAATTCCAAGTAGCTTTTCCCGTATTCAGGAAGCTTAACATTAAAGTTATCAGCGACAGTTGCCCCGATAGACGCGAATGTTTTGCTCATTGGAAGCTCCTTAGGATCTTTCAACTTCTTACTGTAAGCAAGCAATGGCACATATTCACGCGTATGGTCAGTGCCGGCGTGGATTGGATCATTGCCATGGTCAGCTGTGATCAATAATAAGTCGTCTTCTTTCAACTCTGCAAGCACTTCAGTCAATCTTGCGTCATATTCTTCCAATGCTTTACCGTAACCGATTGGATCTCTTCTGTGGCCATATAATGCATCGAAGTCTACTAAGTTTAGGAAGCTAAGTCCAGTGAAGTCCATGCGGATTGTATCCATCAATTTGTCCATGCCATCCATGTTGGAAACAGTGCGCAATGATTTCGTCACACCCTCGCCGTCATAAATATCAGAAATTTTACCGATGGCAATCACATCGTAGTTATTATCTTTCAATTCGTTCATAACCGTTCTTCCGAATGGCTTAAGCGCATAATCATGGCGGTTTGCTGTTCTAGTGAAGTTTCCTGGTTCTCCGATAAATGGACGGGCGATTACGCGGCCCACCATGTATTCTTCACGCAATGTGATTTCACGGGCGATCTTACAGATTGAATATAATTCCTCGATTGGCACGATACCTTCGTGGGCAGCGATCTGAAGAACAGAGTCAGCAGATGTATAAACAATCAAAGCGCCTGTTTTCATATGTTCTTCGCCTAGTTCATCAAGGATGCCTGTACCGCTTGCCGGTTTGTTACCGATGATTTTTCTTCCTGTTCTTTCTTCAAGCTCAGAAATCAATTCTTTAGGAAAACCATCAGGGAAAACGCGGAAAGGAGTCTTGATATCAAGGCCCATGATTTCCCAGTGTCCTGTCATTGTATCTTTTCCATTTGAAGATTCTTGTAGTTTTGTGTAGTATGCCAACGGTTTTGCAGCTTTTTCAACACCAGGGATTTCTTCGATGTTGCTTAGGCCCAATTTACCCATGTTAGGCATGTTCAATCCGTTCATCGCTTCAGCAATATGACGGTATGTATGCGCACCTTTGTCGCCAAATTTATCAGCATCCGGAGCTTCTCCGATACCTACTGAGTCCATAACAATTAAGAAAATCCGTTTAAAAGTATGTTCGTTCTTCATTCCTGTTACCTCCTATGCATTTTTGCATCCCATTTATCTCACTCTTGTCTTATATGAGAATATAAAACCTTCTATTGACAAGTTTACCCTATCGAGGAGGATTTACTCTTCTATAAGATGCAACATTTTAAGATGGTCTGATGTCAGACATCTATAAATTGGTATAATAAAAGTAGAACATTCGTAGTTCCCTCTCATCATACACCATTGAGTTGAAAACGTCATCATATAGATTTTTCAATCTAGCAAACTATTAGGCTCGCGGATGAAATTTAGTATAGACATCTTTCAGTCTTGTATTTGTGATATGCGTATAGATTTGTGTTGTCGAAATATCGGCGTGCCCTAGCATTTCCTGGACCGAACGTAAATCAGCCCCATTCATCAATAGATGTGTAGCGAAAGAATGGCGCAACGTATGGGGTGTCAGTTCTTTTTCTATATTCGCTTTCAAGGCCAGCCCCTTCAGGATTTTCCAGAATCCTTGACGCGACAGTCTTCCACCGTGGTGATTTAGGAAGAGGGCATCACAAGATTTTTTCGGGTTGGCAAGAAGCGGTCTGCCCTTGTCCAAATATCGGTCAATAGCTGCCAATGCCGTTTTTCCGATGGGGATGATCCGCTCTTTGCTGCCTTTTCCAACGCAACGGACAAATCCCATTGTCCCATGCACATCCGATACGTCCAGGGAAATCAATTCACTGACCCGCATCCCGGTGGCATACATCAATTCCAGCATGGCTTGATCGCGCAGGCCGAATCCATCCGTGCCTTTTGGCGCATCAAGCAGCGCTTCTACTTCTTCCATGCTTAATACCTTTGGAAGTGTGCGCTCTTTTTGCGGTGTATCAATATGGACGGAAGGATCATGTTCGGTTTGCTTTTCACGCAGCAAGAATTGATGGAAAGAACGGATTGACGCAATATGGCGCGCTATGGTTTTCGACGACTTCTCCTCTTGCTTAAGTCCGGACAGAAAAGCAACAATATTCCCTCGTCTGACAGCATTCAGATCTGTCAACTGCTCTACATGGACAAGAAACCGTATATACGATTTCAAATCACGTTCGTAAGAAACGATCGTGTTCTTGGCCAATCCTTTTTCCACTGTTAAAAAATGCATAAAATCTTTCAAAGCATCTTCCATCTGTCATTACTCCCCGTTTAAATAAAAAAGCTTTAACCGCTCGAACCATGCAGGATCTTCATTTACTTCCTCTGTGCTTGATACTTTCATTGAATGTCCGTTCGGCTCATCATAACGGTTATAATCTTGATATTCCTGATTCAACCATACCATTCCTATATAGAAAAGAATAGTAAAGCAGACAAATAAAATAAATACTTTTAGTGTCTGAATGATGGCCTTCAACCAGATTCCCATACCTTGTCCTCCCTATGAGCATCGCTACTTTCAATCTATGCCCCGAGGCCGCCATTCTATACATCCATTCACTAAAAACTTTAAAAAAAGATGCTGCGAAACGCGGCCATGGAAATTCATGGCTCAGCGTTCAACAGCATCATGGTTCACTGATGGTTTCTCTTGTTTTCCCTGGCAACGATAACAGATGCCATGAAATGTCAAACGATGGTCCTTAATCTTGAAATTCCATCTTTTTTCAACATCCATTTCGACTTCACCCAGAAGATCTTCCTGAATTTCATCTACCGCACCGCATTCCATGCATACAAGATGGTGATGGAAATGGGCGGCACCCTCTTGGCGGAGGTCGTAGCGCGATACGCCGTCACCAAAGTTGATTTTATCTACAATTTTTAATTCAGTCAGTAATTCAAGCGTTCTATATACGGTCGCCAAACCAATTTCAGGCGATTTTTCTTTTACAAGGAGATACACATCTTCTGCGCTTAAATGATCCTCTTCATGCTCCAAGAGAACACGGACGGTCGCTTCCCGCTGAGGAGTCAATTTATAGCTAGATGAGTGCAATTGCTTCTTTATACGATTGATTCTCTCTTCCATTCTTTTTCCTCCCTGCCACTTTCATCTTACATTATAACAAAATGGCCAAAAGAAGCAAAATAGAATTATTATATTCTAGAATAAATAGTGATTATCATATAATAATAATTATAAATTATTAAATCAAACCCACCATTTGCTTCATGAAGACGGGAGATATATATGCCTCAATCATTCCGGCGCAAGAAATAAGAAGAATGCACAAAACGAATGAAGCGATATATTTGAAAAAAATCGGTTTCAAAGGAATGCGGACCTGCCTGTAAAAAATCCTTTGGATCATTTTTATGCTGAGCGCCAGCGCTACAACGGTGATAAAAATCGTCAAAGGCACAAGAATAATATTCTGTGGAAGAACAGAGACCACAGCAATCCTGAATCCTTCCCATCCCATGCTATTCACTAGGAAGCCGACGGTAAAACCGATCACCACTCCCTTGAGAAATAATAGAATAAGAATCAACGGAAGGCCGATTATGCTAATCCCCAATACCCAAATCAACGCCATGTACTGAATATTATGAGATATACTGCTCTTAAACATATGATAGGAAGCCGTTATATTTCCTTCTTTTACTTGTCCGAAAAAACGGGATAAATAATACATAAGGTCTTCCTTTTGAGTAATGCTCAGACTATTAACAATAATGGCACCGCAGATGACACCCATCAAAAACAGAATAATGATAAATATATACAGCGAAGAATGGTCGCGGATATGGGCATTTACTGCGTTTTGTAAAGGAGATCGTTTCTTCATTTTAAAGCCTCCTACGATTCATTTACTAGATTCTATGAGAAATAGTCTCTTTATATGACGTTTTTGCAAAAGAATACCCCCCGCTTGCTCCCTATATACAGCACCCACAAGTTGTTAATCCTTTCATTAAAAAAATGGATTATTTATCTTTTCCCAAATAGGCCTGTCATGTATAATACAGATATCTAAATTTTCTGACATATTGTTTTTTGACATGTCAGGCCAAAAGGAGGAAACGCAGCTTAACATGCAAGTACCCACAATTTAATCGAGAGGAGTTTTCGCCATGGAAATGCCTAATAGGAAAGATTCGCCTGCAAAAAAACAAACTCGGGAAAAATATGCAGCCATTGTCCAATCAGCATCCTTCCAAAGACTTCTTCATGAAAAGAAAAAATTCATTATTCCGTTTACTATTTTTTTCTTTTGCTTTTATTTCGCGCTCCCTATCATGACATCCTACACGACTATCCTCACCAAACCGGCTGTTGGCAGCATTACCTGGGCCTGGGTCTTTGCCTTCATGCAATTCATCATGACTTGGTCATTCTGCATGATCTATTCCAAAAAAGCCAATGCCTTCGATCAGCTTACCGATGAAATCATTGAAGAACAAAGGAGATAATCTATGAACACTACCGCCTTTATCATGTTTCTCGGCATTGTATCCGTAACATTATTCATTACCTATTGGGCCTCCAGGAAAACAAACAATGCAAGTGAGTTTTATACGGCCGGCGGAGGGCTGACAGGCTGGCAGAATGGGTTGGCCATTGCGGGTGACTACATGTCTGCAGCTTCTTTCTTGGGCATCGCCGGCACAATAGCGCTGGCTGGTTTTGACGGCTTCTTTTACAGCATCGGCTTTCTTGTCGCCTATCTGGTTGTTTTGTATCTTGTTGCCGAGCCATTAAGAAACCTGGGAAAATACACATTTGCCGATATGATTGCCGCACGATTCAATGCCAAAAAAATAAGAGGCTTTGCAGCTTTCAATACAATCACTATCTCCATTTTTTATATGATTGCCCAGTTGGTCGGGGCCGGTGCACTCATTAAATTATTGCTGGGCATCAACTACTCGACGTCCGTTCTGATCGTAGGCATCCTTATGACTGTCTATGTCATTTTTGGCGGGATGCATGCCACAAGCTGGGTGCAGATCGTGAAGGCACTCCTGCTGATGGCTGGAACCTTTATCATCTCTATTATGGTGCTCGCTAAATTCAACTTCAATATCATGGATATGTTTGACCGCATGAAAGACGCCACTCCGCTTAAGGAAGCGTTTCTGAATCCAGGCGTCAAGTATACTGTCGGGCTCGATACCCTGTCATTAACGATGGGCCTCGTACTCGGAACGGCTGGTCTGCCCCATATTCTGGTGCGTTTTTTCACCGTCAAGGATGCCAAGACTGCCAGAAGCTCCGTCGTGTATGCCACTTGGATTATCGGTATTTTTTACGTTATGACCATTTTCCTTGGATTCGGCGCGGCTGCTTTTGTCGGCAATAGTAAAATCATCGCTGCGGATAAAGCCGGAAATATGGCAGCGCCTTTGCTGGCGGAAGCGCTTGGGGGCGATATGCTATTCGCGTTTGTGTCCGCGGTTGCGTTTGCTACAATCCTTGCTGTCGTAGCCGGATTGGTATTGACTGCAGCCACTGCTTTTTCACATGATTTCTATAACCAGATTCTGAAAAAAGGAAAAGCCACAGAAAAGCAGCAAGTTTCCATGGCCCGTTTTGCTTCGATCGGCATTTCAGTATTGTCCATCATCCTGGCATTATTCGCGCAGAATCTGAATGTGGCATTCCTCGTTTCGCTTGCATTCGCAGTGGCGGCCAGCGCGAACCTCCCGGTCATCCTATATACCATCTACTGGAGGCGATTCAATACGACCGGCGCTATCTGGGCGATGGCGGTCGGCTTGATATCAGCAATCGGACTGGTAATCGTTGGCCCGAATGTATTCAGCCCTGAAGCAGGAAAAGCGATGTTTGTCGGGAATCCATTATTCCCTCTGACCACCCCGGGACTCGTCTCGATTCCTCTTGGATTCCTTGCTGGATATTTTGGCACCATTTTTTCTTCCAAAGCTGCTCCCGTTGAAGGAGATGCCAGCTATGACGAAATACTGGTTAAATCCAATACAGGGATGGATTCTCTTTGATAATGGAGATTAAATAACATGGAAAAGAGCCTGGAAAATCCAGGCTCTTTTCGTATTATTTAGTTGATTGTGAGGCATTCAGCAAACGCAAATATTGGACTGCATATACTGTCTTGGCGTCGATGATCCGTTGTTCTTCTATGTAGCGCTCCCCTTCTTCAAGTGACACTTCCATTAACTCAACGAATTCATCATCGTCGGCTGCTGCAGGGTTTTCCAGCTTCTTCAAGCCTTTGGCCACGAAAACATGCAGGATTTCATCAGCGAACCCGGGGGATGTATAGAAAGACACGACTTTTTCCATACTGTCACAGCTGTATCCCGTCTCCTCTTCCACCTCGCGGTGGGCTGTATGCAGCGGCTCTTCCCCCTTTTCCAATTTCCCTGCCGGAATTTCGATAATTGAACGTTCCAATGCTTTGCGGTATTGCTCCACCATCAGCAATTTGTGATCATCTGTCAGCGCTATAATGGCAACTGCGCCGGGATGCTTCACCAATTCGCGCTTGCTTGTTTTCCCGTCAGGCAAAGCAACATCATCCACCTGCAGCGTGATCACCTTGCCTTTATAGATCGTTTCACTGGACAGTGTCTTTTCTTCGAATTTATTCATTTTAAAGCCTCCGTTCTATCTGCTCTATTTCCTATCATACATTTTACCATACGGAATAATGGAGGGCATGTTATTGAAGATAACGGTTGGCATAACAAGCATTCATATGTCGGGGAAAGCGTGGGAAATTCAGCAAAAGCTGAAAGAATACAGTTTGCGCTATCAATATGTGAGCGATTGGATCGCCGCTTGCCAGGGCGCCGCTTCCGAAACGGACAAGGGACAATAATACTTTTTTCTCTCTACATCCTTTACAATAGAAGAAAACCATTCTTAGAGGTGATCAAAATGAAAAAGAGAAAACTGGGACAGTCTGATTTGCTCGTATCTGAAATGGGATTGGGCTGCATGTCGCTCGGCACAGACGAAAAAAAGGCAGAAAGCATCATACAAACCGCATTAGAATGCGGCATTACTTATTTTGATACAGCCGATTTATACGATTTTGGATTAAATGAACAACTCGTCGGCTCTTCCCTTAAACCGGTCCGTGAAAAAGTGGTGATTGCAACAAAGGTCGGTAACCGTTGGAATAAGAAGAAAGACAGCTGGACATGGGATGCTTCCAAAGCGTATATCCAGGAAGAAGTGAAATCCAGCTTAAAACGGTTGAACACAGATTATATCGATCTGTACCAGCTGCATGGGGGCACCATGGAGGACAATCATGATGAAATCATAGATACGTTCGAAGAATTAGTTAAACAAGGATACATCAAGCATTACGGCATCTCATCCATCCGCCCGAATGTAATTAAGACATTCCTGGACAAATCTTCGCTGGTCTCTGTCATGATGCAGTACAGCCTGCTCGACCGCCGCCCTGAAGAATGGATGGAAGCCCTTAGCCAAAAAGGCGTCAGCATTATCGCCCGCGGGCCTGTGGCCAAAGGCATGCTCAGCGACAAAATGCTAAAAAAAGCGAATGAGAACATTCAGGAAAATGGCTACCTCGATTACAGCTACCAAGAGTTGGAAGATGTATTAAACAAACTGAAGGAAGCGTTCGCTGCAAAAAGCCTGCAGGAAGTAGCCCTTCAATATGTCCTTGCCCATCCTGTGGTTGGAGCTGTCATTCCCGGCGCAAGCTCTCCTGAACAGGTCATCAGCAACGTAAAGGCCGTCGAGGCTTCGCCGCTTTCTGACCGCGAATTAGATATTTTGAAGAGTTTGACCAAGCAAAACAAATACAGCGCTCACCGTTCCTAAAAAAGAGAATAGAAGAAAGTATACAAAGGGCGTTGCCTATCCCATTCGGCTAATAGGCAGCGCCCTTTTTTCAGTCCATCTATTTTTACAATTTTTCATGTTTTAAAAATCCTCTTAATTCGTTTCCCCTTTTACCTTCTATATTAGAACATACTGTACTCTGGGTATCCTAGTTTTTTCCGTTCGGTATCTACTCACCTTTTTAAAGGGTCAAAAAGAAAGAAATGCCATCTTAAAAAATATATCTGAAAAACTCAGCAAGTATCCTTCCAATGCTAATCCTTGACCCATTATCTTTACGATAAAAAGTCTGATACAGTATGACCAGACTAAAAAAGGGCTGTTTGATTGATTGTAACCAAGACTCCTACTTCAACATAATAATCTGATTGGTTCAACTAATAATAATCGGTGGGGGCATGAATATGGACCCCCACCGATCAAAGTTTCACTTTATTTAAAATTATGCCAGTCCTGCTTGTCTTCACTTAAAAGCTCGGCAAATGTCTTGTTTTTTTCTTCCCGCCGGCGTTCTTCTTTCTTCTTTTGCTCTTCCGCTTCCCGTTTGCTTTGCTCTTCCTGCATTAATTCCTTTTGTTTATTTTTCAATTGCGCGACCAAATCCTGATCCAACATGGAAGAAAGCGTCAGTTTCTCTTCTTTTTTGCCGGCTGGCTGCATTCGGATTTTGTTCTTTTTCATAAGTGTGCCTCCTCAGTTTTCATGGTCATATTATAACATGGTACAATACTCCATATTATAATCGATTTGGAGGCGTCCGTTCATGAAAAAGCTGTTCCTTCCCCTTCTCCTGGCCTTTGCTGCCATTGGTGCAATCGGCATTTATTTCACCAATATCCTGATGTTTATGAAAAAGAAAGAGGATGAATTGATTAAAACGAGGGAAATGAAGGCAAAACGATGGATTGCAGAGGAATTTGACAAACTGCCGAAAACATCCGTTACGGTCGATTCCCCTTTCGGCTATTCATTAGATTGCCTATTCGTCGCTCCGCATAAAAGCAACAAATGGATGATTTTCTGCCATGGCATCACGGAAAACAAGTACAACTCCATTAAGTACATGAACCTGTTCCTGAAAAAAGGCTTCAACGCCGTTCTCTATGACCATAGACGGCACGGCGCTTCCGGAGGAAAATCGAGCAGCTATGGCTATTATGAAAAATGGGATTTGGAAGCAATCATCAATGAATTGAAAAAGCGCCAGGGAAAAGATGTCTATTTCGGCATCCACGGCGAAAGCATGGGCGCTGTAACTGCTTTGCTGTATGGCGGCTCGGTGAAGGATGACGCCGCTTTCTATGTTGCCGATTGCCCGTTTTCAACGCTGCGCGCGCAGGTATTATACCGTTTGCGGGAGGAAACGCCACTCCCTTCCTGGTTTGTCATGCCTATCGGGAATGCCTTCCTTAAAATCCGCGACGGCTATTGTTTTCAGGATGTTTCGCCGATCGATGCCGTCCGGCAGATCGTACACCCTGTCATGTTCATTCACAGCAAACTGGATGCTTTTATTCCGGCAAGCATGACGCAGGCGCTTTACGAAGCCAAACCAGGGAAGAAACAATTATGGCTGGCGGAAAAAGGCGGCCATGCTCAATCTTTTAACGAAAACCAGGAAGAATACGAAACATACATCGATCAATTCCTGGAGTACATGGAAACGTCCACAGACGCTTAATGGATTCGTCCATTATCACGCAATATTTTACCGGCAACACTTCGATCTTATTCTATACTGGTTCGAAGTGTTTTTGCATTCCGGGAAACTAATAATATCTACATATAATGTACGAAGAAAAACAACGATAATAGCAGGAGATAAGTCGTTTGGCCACCACCTTTAAAATGTGTCTAAATTGTGAAATCGTACTATATAGAGAAAAAAAATACTTACATCAAGCGATTTTTTTTTGTTATAGTGAAAAACAGACCCGTCAGTATAGCGGAGGTGTACTGACGAAATGAATACAAACTCGCTGATAATCAACATCGCGACAAAGCTTTCCCCCTAAGGAAAAAGGTACAGGCTAAATAAAACCATAAAAAATGCCATGCGTTTTGCGGTACCCCCATTTACCTAATGGAAAAGAAGAAATATAAATCGCTTATTTCTACTGCTGAACGAAACGATTTAACGGATATGAGATCGATTTTCCAAAACAACCGTCCCAATAGAATCGTCAAATGCCACGATTGAATCAATAACCTGGATATGGAGGCACCATTACCGGCTGTACGTTTAGCAGCATAGTCAGTGAAATGGCATCGGTAAGCGATCCAGCGCGGCATGCTTGCAGTAATATCTATCTGAATATTCAGGAAATTTATCCCATTCTAACTGCCGCTAAGACTCCCACTTCCATTGATGCGCGAAATGGAGAAGTGTAAGCGGGAGATCAAGCGCCCGTAAGAATCCGATTGATTCAACTAATAATCAGTGGGGGTTGAATAAAGCCCCCACCGATCAAAGTTTCACTTTATTACAATAAGCTGTTGGCAGATGGTTGTCCCACTGAGACCACCTCCTCTATATCTTTAATGAGGACAGCTTCTATCGAAGGAGGCATAATACTTTGCTTAACACAGAGAGCATCGGAACCACTAAGAGTGCTCTCAAACGTATTACCAAATTTATTGAAGGGGTTTTAAAAAGTGAATAAACAAATCAAAACAGGACCTATTATGGCCGCCCTATTGGTGGCTGGATTTGTAGGACTGTTCAGTGAAACAGCTTTAAATATAGCATTGGGAGAACTAAGCCATATTTTTGAAGTGGATGCCACAACCATCCAATGGCTAGCTACGGGATACTTTTTAACATTGGGGATTTTAGTGCCGGTGACAGGCATTTTAATGCAAAAGTTTACAACGCGTCAGATGTTCTTGGCGTCTTTATTTTTTTCAATGATCGGAACGGTGCTTGCTGCATTGGCGCCGGCGTTTAGTGTTTTATTGACAGCGCGCGTCATCCAGGCGGCTGGACTGGCAATCATTTTACCATTGACACAAAATGTTATTTTCACGATTTTTCCGCCGAATAAACGAGGTGCAGCAATGGGTGTAATGGGCTTGGTCATCTTGGCTGGCCCAGCGTTCGGCCCGACCTTGGCAGGGATGATTCTAGATACATTATCTTGGCATTGGATTTTCTGGTTTACGCTGCCATTCTTGCTGTTCTCTTTAATCTTTGGCTATATCTTCATTCCAAATGTCAATGAAATCCGCCAAGTCTCCATCGATGTTCTATCCGTTGTATTGTCAACCATCGGTTTCGGCGGCGTTGTATACGGCGTGAGTGTCGCCGGCGATCTTGGTTGGACAAGCACGACTGTACTTGCAACCATCGTTGTCGGATTGATTGCTTTACTTTTATTTGTCATTCGCCAGACAAAGATGGAACATCCGATGCTGAATTTGAAGGCATTCAAATACCCAATGTTCGTATTGGGCCTTGGCATGAATATGATTACCTTCCTGAACATGTTGTCCATGCTTGTTATTTTGCCGATGTTTATGCAAATGGCACTTGCTGTATCGGCTTTTGTGACTGGTTTGATCATGCTTCCGGGCAGTTTGTTGAATTGCGTGCTGGCTCCGAAGATCGGGCAATTATTCGATAAATACGGTCCGCGTGCCGTGATTACACCAGGAACATTCATGGTTGTCATCGGCTACGGTCTTTATGCTATGTACGGCACAGAAACCGCCCTTTGGATTATGGTTGTAACGCATATTATTATGATGCTTGGTATCGGTATGGTTCTTGCGTCTGTCCAAACGAACACATTGAATGCATTGCCGAAACAATTCTATCCGGACGGCATTGCCATTACGCAAACATCCCAGCAAGTATCAGGAGCAATCGGAATCGCCGTCATGGTTTCGCTCTTCTCTGCGAAACAAAGCAGCTACCTGGCCGATATCGCAAATCAATTACCTGCTTCAGCAGCTGCTGGTTCATCCTTTGTTTTTAAAATCAGTCTGGCATTGGCCATCGTCAATCTGGTACTTTCGTTCTTCTTGAAGAAAACAGAGTAATTTTCTAAAACGAGAAAATGGAATTCTTTAGATGCAAATAGAAGGAGCGGATCCAATGGATCCGCTCCTTCTATTTTTATAGTCATATTCATGACCAAAATTATTTTTCAGCTTGATATTCTTTCAAGAATTTTTGTACTTTTTTAGGATCAGCCTTTAATTCATTGCCTGTATCGACTAACGGGCTTACAGTTGACACGGCCTTCTCCTTATCGCCCTTATAGAATTGAATGAACTCATTCTGGTTAATAGAATATAAAACAGCTTTTCTTAGATTCTCACTTTTGGCGACTTCGCGGTTTTTCGTATTAAACAATAAGTAGGAAACACCATTGCTTTGTACGCTTTGCAGTTTCATCTTACTGTCTGCTTTTAAGATATCAAACTTTGTTTCCGGCACACCGTACAACATATCGATTTCCCCACTCCGCAATGCGGAAAATGCACTATCCTGGTCTTTAATGAAGCGGACAGAGACCTGATTTATATGCGGTTCATCATCCGTTCCGGCCATATAAGCGGGGTTCTTTTGGAACGCGGCTTCATAGTCATTTTTATACAGCATAATATACGGTCCGCTTGCATAAAGCGTGTTATTATATCGGCTTCCTTCGGTCACTGTGTTTTGGTCTCCGTAAGGGATATCTTTCTTAGCGTCAAAAGAAGCGACCTTATACGTATTAATACTTTCAACCTGTTTCTTCGATACGATTCCTGCAGATTGGTGGGCCAAATAATTCAATACTTGCGGGAACGGCTCAGTTGTTGTCAATTTTACAACTTGATATTTTCCGCTTTGCTGATCGGCATCCTTTTTATCGGTGACAAGTTCAGATATCTTATTCTCAAGCCCTTTATTAAGCGCATCCTTAACGGTGCCTTCCCCATTGGATAGTTTTAGAGATTCAAGTTTTTTTACGTCTTTCACAATCTCCACGTTTTTAATATGCTCGTGAAGGCTATATGTTCTGTGGTCTGGCACAGAATTTTTATCTTTGGCACGGTTCAAAGAAAAGATTACATCCTCTGCCCCTACCCTTTCTCCTGAATCCACTGCTTTTTTATCATCGACTTTGGCAAAATTGATATCATTCCGCAGGACAAAGTAGTATTCTTTATTTCCTTCGGCAATGGCGTGATTTAGCGATAAAGAAGCGTCAGAGGTTATTTTGTCATCGTCTGTGAGGTTTACCAAACGCACATACATATTCGTATTCAGCTGATTGATGGAACCGTCATTCCCTTTAATCGGATCTAAAGACGTTAAAGTTGACGTTGCCTGTGTTAACTTCAATGGCCGCTTATCCCGCTTGGAGGCATCAACATAATCGATGGAATCCCATGCCAATGCCCGGGACTTCGATAAACGGACAGAGTTTTCTTTTAATACCTGGGTGTTGATTGCCTGATTTTTATTGGAAATATAAAGAGGTGCAATATAAGCTTTTTCAAACACTAAATGGTCTTCAAGCTTTTTGTAGGTATCTTTATAATCCTCAGCTGTTTGGGTAGATGCCTGGTTGATTAATTGATCCAGCTTCGAGTCGGAAATGATGCTGTAATCCCCTCCTGAGATGAACAATGATCGGACTGCATAATCCGGGTTCCCCGTGACTGTGGTCCAACTGGACATTGACACGTCAAAGTTGCCTGCATCTTCCTGCGCTTTAAAGCTGCCAAAATCCGGCTGTAGATTTAATTTTACCTTGAATCCATTTTTGGCAAGCTGGTCACGTAGGATATTTACATCCGACTCATTTGAGCTCATGCTCAATATCTCAATCTCGGTAGCTTCTTTCTTTCCGCCGTCATTGACTTTTTCACTCACGTCATCTTTGGTCTTGACTGAACAAGCACTCAATATCAATAGGAGTCCAAGCATCAAAGATATAATTCCTTTTTTCTTCATTGTAATTCCCCCAGATTGTTCATTTTGGTAATTCCCCTAACGTTTTTGCGTTATGATGATCGATCAAGCTTAGGGTCTAATGCATCCCTCAGACCATCCCCAAGAAAATTGAATGATAGCACCAATAAAACGATGGCCACCCCGGGGAAAATGGCAAGGTAGGGCTGTGATTCCAGATAAGCGCTTCCTACCCTTAAAATATTTCCCCATTCCGGGATATGCGGCTCAACTCCGAGCCCAAGATAACTTAAACTACTGGTGGAGATAACCGCCGCCCCGATTGTCAATGTAGACTTAACAATCATAGGAGCCATAGAGTTAGGTATGATATGTTTGAAGATGATCGCACGATTTGTAACCCCGAGAGCCCTGGAAGCCTCCACATATTCGTAAGTGGATACCTGCAAAACATTAGCTCGCATCGTTCTTGCATAAGTCGGGATTGCCCCTACACTTAAGGCAATGATCAAATTGACTGTATTTGCCCCAAAAGCGGCAATGATGGTAATTGCCAGCAATATCCCTGGAATGGCATATAAAATATCGAGAAGCCTCATGATGATATTATCCGTATGCCTTCCATAGTATCCTGAGATGGCACCAAGAACGCCCCCGATGATAACCGGAATAATAGTTGCCATGAAACCGACAATAAGTGAGATTCTGGCGCCAAATACAAGCCTTGAGAAAACATCCCTGCCAAAGTTATCAGTGCCAAATGGATACACTAGGCTGGGAGCCTGCAAAATAGCTCCATAGTCATTATCGATTGCCAAACTTTTCTCGAATGTAAAAATGCTGCAGATCGAAACCATAAACAAAAACATAATAAAAAATAAACTCAGCATAGCAGTGAAATGCCCTGCCAACCGCTCCCATATCAACTCCCATTGTGTCTTTACACCATATTGCTGATTCCTCATCTTTATAATTAGCGTAATTCCCAATACCAAAGAAAACAGATTTCCGGAAATGGAACCTGCAATCAAGAATACAGCCAGAACGATTGATGCCTTTTTGTTCAGGCTTCCTCTCATGAGCAAAAACATAGCCAACAAATGGAATACCGTTAATACAACCAGGCCACCCATCCCTGCCATGAAGCTATTTGATACATATGGCTTGAATAGATTCATAGCGGAAACTCCGATTACAAAACAATCAGTCAATAACATGTAGATTCCAAGAGAATAATAGATGGTCTTTTTTTTCTTAATCAATGATAAAGCGGCTGCTGCCAAGAAGATGTTCCCTATGAAAATGCTCATTAGCTGGATCATGCCCATACCCCTAGTAAAGGCGGAAATATCTCCTTTTTCCAATAAATCCTTTTTGATCTTTCGCAGCACCACGCTCTGTACACCAGTAAAAAAAGCATACAGGCCAAACATCCCCAATATAAAACCCCTGACATCCATACTTTTGAAATCATAGGCATTAAGCAGGAAAACCACTGTAAGAATCAGGGAAGCACCCCAGGCAAACTTAGCCTGCCTATATTCCTGTGAAGCTTTTAAACTATTCATTTTCTCCACCTGCTTTAGTATTGTTTCATCTTATGCCGGATACGAGGATCAAAAAATGCATATAAAATATCTATCATCATATTGACGACTGAAATAATAATGGCTGTATAAATGACCGCACCCATTACTGCCGGCACATCAGGAATGAACTGTTTGTCGACAATATAGCTGCCTAAACCGCTGATATTGAACACTTTTTCCGTGACAGCTGCCCCACCGAGCATACCTCCGAATTGAAGGCCGATGACAGTGATGATCGGGATGAGCGCATTCGGCACTGCATGCCTCATGACCACCCTTCTTGAGCTTAATCCTTTAGCCCTTGCTGTCAGCATGTAATCCTCATGAATGACTTCAAGTGTGGACGACCTGGTCATCCTTGCAACAGCGGCTGTCAATCCTGTTCCCAATACCACAACAGGCATAATCAATGACAGCCAGTTGTGTGAATTGTAAGTCGCAGGCAGCCACTCCAAATTAACAGAAAAGCCCAAGATGAAAATAAGCCCTTGCCAAAAGCTAGGAATCGATAAACCTAGCAGCGCGATCAACATGAAAGAGTGATCAAAGATAGAATTCCTTCTGACAGCCGAAACAACTCCTGATGGCAACGCAATGACTACAGCAAGCAACAATGACCAGACTGTAATCGTCAACGTGATCGGAAATTTGCGCAGTATGGTTGAAATGACATCCTCATTACCCGCAAAAGAACTGCCAAGATCGAATGTAAAAATACCTTTAATCGTATTCCATAATTGAATGTAATAAGGCTGATCTAGACCATGTAAAGCATTAAAAGCAGCAATCTGCTCTTTTGTTGCCGTTTCCCCCAATATGTTAGCGGCCGGATTGAATGGTGAAATATAGAGAATTGTGAATACCAGAATGGAGACGCCTACAACGACAAATACCGTCATGACCAAACGTTCCATTATATACTTCACATATGGGTTCATATATAAGAATAGTAATAAGTACATAAACAAACCGGGAATGAAGGATAAACAGAAAAACCACTTTTTCTCTATTAACACAGAAAATGCATCTTCGAATGACATCTTATTCTTCCCTGTCTCTTTCCGTATCACTTCTACAGCCAATTCGGATACATATGCTTCTAATTTGCACTGCGCAAGCTTTTCCGCTTCCTTTGCTATTTCACCATCATCTATCTGCTTGCCAAAAAACTGCCGCTTCCTTATTAGCTGGTCAGTAAAATCCTTCTTGAATTGATCGAGCTGACCGGAGGCGATGAGCGATTGCTTCAGCTTGCTTTCCTGCTCTGAGTATCCATCCTTTTTTCTTTGGTACAGGTAGTACAGCAGTACAATTAAAAATAGAGGAGCCCCTAACAACAGGAGGAATTGCTTATATGGAGGAGCTGCCATCATTCTCCTGAACGTGTAATCAATTATTTGAACGAAAGAGCGCTTACTTTTCCCCAACGGATCACTAGCCAATTATTCCATCCTCCTCTCATCATCACTAATGGGCCTTTAGCAACAACAACCCATAACAATTTTAAGATAAAAAAAGATTGTTATGAAAAATTGCACTTTTCCGACCGGTATAGTATATTTTATTTTAACAGTTGGTAAAAGTCAATAAAGTTAGAAAATATACCCATAAAGTATGTTTTTACGACTATTATTATGAGTTGGCAGGTGTTATTAAATGGATTCATTATTACAAGTACAGAATTTATCGGTCTCTTTTGAACATGAGGATCATGAAATCGAAGCTGTACAAAATATCAGTTTTTCGCTCAACAAAGGTGAAACATTAGGGATTGTGGGAGAGTCCGGCAGCGGCAAGAGTGTCACAGCCCGCTCAATCATGCAATTATTGCCTGTAACCGCCAAACGCAAAAGTGGCATAGTTCTATTTGAAGGAAAGGACATCGGGCAATATTCCGAAAAAGAGATGGAATCAATTCGCGGACGCTACATCGGAATGATTTTCCAAGATCCAATGACATCTCTAAACCCTACCATGAAAATTGGAAATCAGATTGTGGAAGGCCTAAAAAAACATGGAAACATATCAAATAAAGAAGCAAGGAAACAAGCCATCGAAATGCTTGAATTAGTAGGCATCAGGGACAGCGGAATCCGCTATGAACAATATCCCCATGAATTTTCCGGCGGGATGAGACAGCGTGTGATGATTGCGATGGCCTTGGCATGCCGGCCGTCTTTGCTTATAGCGGATGAACCGACCACAGCTCTTGATGTCACCATTCAAGCCCAAATCCTTCATCTGATGAAAGAGATGCAAGAGAAATTCGGTACAGCCATTATCTTGATCACACATGACTTAGGAGTGGTTGCCGGGATGTGCGACCGAGTTGCCGTCATGAAGAAAGGGGTGATCGTCGAAACCGGTACGACAAGGGAAATCTTTTCAGTTCCCTCGCATCCATACACTAAAAAATTGCTTCAAGCACTTCCAAGATTGGATGAAAAGAAAAAGCCAAAAGCAGGTCCTCATATAATCAGAAATTCAGACGACTGTACTCCATTGCTGGAAGTGCGCCATCTTAAACAATACTTTGATATCGGCAAAGGAAATATCATAAAAGCCGTTGATGACATCTCTTTTAACATCAAAGCCGGGGAAACATTAGGAGTCGTAGGGGAATCAGGAAGCGGAAAATCAACAACAGGACGTTCCATTCTTCAATTACATAGACCTACCAGTGGGGATATCCTTTACAAAGGTATGGCTCTTAACAGCTTTTCCCCTAAAGAAATGTTGGTGATGCGCCGCCATATGCAAATGATCTTCCAGGACCCTTATGCCTCCCTCAACCCAAGGATGCGCATATTGGATATCATCGGGGAAGCACTGGATGTCCATAAAATCGCTAATAGCAAAGCGGACCGGAAGAAAAGAGTGGAAGCATTGCTTGATATGGTCGGGTTGGATTCTTCATTCGCCATGAGATATCCCCACGAATTCTCCGGAGGCCAAAGACAACGTATAGGCATAGCCAGGGCATTGGCCGTCGATCCAACCTTCATTGTGTGTGACGAACCATTATCTGCCCTCGATGTTTCCATCCAGGCACAGATTGTCAAACTCATGGAGGATTTACAGCAAAGACTTGGCCTCACTTATCTTTTTATCGCCCATGATTTGTCTATGGTCAAACATATCAGTGATCGGGTAGCCGTTATGTATAAGGGGAAAATGGTTGAACTGGCTGAAAGTGAAGAGTTATATGCCAATCCTCAGCATGACTACACCAAATCCTTGTTATCCTCGATTCCGATACCGGACCCTGCGATTGAAGCACTAAAAAAGAAAGAAGGCGCAGATCAATCAAGCAGAAAAGAATATGATGTAGAGAATTCCAAGTTGGTGGAAGTGACAGCCGGCCACTGGGTTGCCATTAATTCCTGAGTGAAATCAAAAGGTTAGCCCGAGGAGCTGCCCCAAAAGTCAGGGTAACTCGACTTTTGGGGCAGCTTTCTTTGGAAACTGGAATAGTCACTCCAAGAACCGATCCAGATGCAACTAATATAGAAAATCTACCAATGAAACAAGCTGCCAAAGTGACAGCCTTAGATTCAACCATTTAAGTATGATTACTGATTTACTGTTTTTTGAGGGCTTCGTGCTTGCCTACTTCCATGCCGACTATATAATCGTGTTTCGATTTCTATTGTTCTTCTAATTTTCATAAAATAAAAACTAATCTTACCTTATAATTAACATAAAGGAATCAACCGGAAAATTCCCGGTTGCGTGTTGTAATTTTCAGATATTAAACGTAGGATTAAAAAAGGAAGGAGCGATCATCATGTCAAAAGTGCAAATTAAAGTAATGGATAATGGGTCATTGCGGGTAAGCGGGGACTTTGAAGTAATTGATGCCGAGGGCAATGTCTTTCCGACTAAGGAAGTCGTTTCTCTTTGCCGGTGCGGAAAATCAGCTAGAAAGCCTTATTGCGACGGCTCCCATAGAGGGGTTTTCGAATCGGTTGAACGCGCCGTACCTGCCGAAGAGCAATAACTTGTTGCAGCAAGAAAAGGGGTGGCTTCCATGCCATCCCTTTTCTTGCTTTTCCGCTATCAAGTCACCTAGAGAGACAAGATTTCCTATCGTTCATCGACCCGCCTAGCAGCTGATCAGTTATCAATAATAATCGAAGAAACAAGGTTCTTCATCCGGAATGATGGCTTCGAGCAAGGCGATGCTTTCTTCATCTCCCGTGATACGCCGGATTTTCCATAGGAATTCCGGGCGCTTATAGCTTAGCATCATCGTTGTCAACGTCTGGATTGACAGTTTGATAGCTTTCCCGCCATCGGCCACACGGGTGATTTCCAACTTTCCCTCTTCATCCCATATTAAATTGAATGTGCCTCTATTCCACTCGAGCAACGGATCATCGATTGTCATAGCCACCCTTTTCCCGGCGGCCGGCTTGAATGGAAACTTGGCCAGAAATTCCTCGACATCCACAATCCTTCCCATGAAATAAGGGGCAATGGTTTGCTTGATCTCGCTATCCTCGAGGAGGAAAGCGATCGGTTCATAGACACATGTTTTGCCATAGACATAATAGACCATCGATATATGGGCGGAAATGAAGTTCCAAAGACCTCTTCTGGCTTCATCATCCAAATAAATGATTTCATCAATATAAAAAATTTCGTCCACTATACGGTAATACATATAGCCGAACGGAAGGCCATCCTCATTGTAATAAATAGCACTCTGCAAATCGACTTCTCCTTCAGAGAATTTCTCTTCCCAAAAATCTTCCCTGAATTTCTCATTCCAGGCAGTTTCATTACGGATCATGGCCCCGTTTGTTTTCCGGGCAAATTCATTGTAGACTCTCTTGATTTCCTCATGGTCCTTATCCACACGTTCTACCCAGCCGGAAACACCTTTATATGTTGTGAATTGTGTGTCTTTGATTTTATATTCGATAATATCGGAAATAATTTCCCAACCCTTTTTTCGGTAATAAGGGATTGAATACGGATAAAGATAAGAAATGTATTGCCCTGCTTCTCTCATATTCTTCAAGCTTTCTTTCATCAATGCATGCAGCAGGCCATGGTTGGCGTATTCAGGATAGGTGCCAACGCCGGTAACACCGCCCATATCATATATTTCTCCATGAATATTGACCTGGAACGGCAAGGTTACCAGCTGTGAGATTAATTTGTCTCCATCGAACCATCCCAGTGCCGTGCCAGGCTTGAGCTGATGGCTTTTTTTCTTGATCAGCATCCTCTCATCATCCATCGCTTTCTTTGAAACCTGAAACACGTACTTCATCAAATCGGAAAACTGGTCCACTTCCTCTTCTTTAATCGGCCGCATCGTTATTTTTTTCTGATGCTTCGTACTCATCATCGTTCCTCCTAGTTGTCGTGCTTCCATGCTGTCGATCTGTTTTTCTTTGGAGAGCGACTTTTCCTTTTTTGTATATGGTAAAAAAACAGGCCGTTTAAAAACGCCTGCTTGTTTGCCCGTCAAGCCTTGCTATTCAAGCCAGACAGCGAAGTTCTGCCGGCTATCTCTTCCGCATTGCCGAATTTTGCCCTGCTTCACTCAACCTTCAGAAAAATCCCTCTATTCACTTTTATTTTAACAAACGTCTCCAAGGCCGGTCAACGCATGATATGGCCGCCGTACCTCCCCCCTATTTCCTTGATGGTTGCAGATAAATGCCTTCCTTTATGCCGGCCGAATATCGACGACAGTACCTAGCTCGATATAGTGGGCCTCGTCAAACGAATCAACCAGGTGCAGCTTCTTGTTCCCGGCATCCACATGATGGATGTTCCCCATGATGAACCGGTGCTTATTGCCTTGAAAATAGGTAACGACAACAGGCGTACTATATTCCATCGCTTCGGCAATCGCTCTATCCAACTCCTCCATCTGCTGTTCATCTAACTCTGCCTTTTGCTCGTACGTATCTTCTTCAGCCCACTCGCGAAGCATGGCGACATGCTCGGGCAGCATCATTGATACCCATTTTATTCTGCCTCGGTCTCTTATCATCCTTTACATTCCCTTCTCCACATCAAATTAAGCGATCAGGCCTTATGTCCGCCCACAAGCTTGCTTCGATATACAGCCGTTCCGGCAGCCGTATACGAAATAGCGCGCAGCAATGACTTTGAGCCGAACCGGCCCCTGATGCGGTCGACTGTATAACCCAACTCGCGCTGTGCCGGTTTGGACGGTTCAAACAGCGTGAGTTGCATGCATTCATCCTCCGTTATGTTGGAAAGCGATACAGAAAGCTTGCGCACAGTCTTTCCTTGGTAATGCTCATGGAAGAGATCCAGGCAGACTTTATACAATTCCATGGTGATATTGGTCGGCGCTTCAATCGAACGCGAACGCATGAAGCCGCCGCCGAATTCATCCTTGCTGTAGCCGACCCCCAAAGTAATCGTACGTCCGGCTTTTCGTGAAGACCTTGCCCTCCTGGCCACCTCTTCACAGATTTCCAGCATCACATGCTTGATTTCCTCTTCTTCTTTATAATCACGCAGGAGGATTTGGCTTTTGCCGAAGCTGATCTGGCCTTCCATAATCGGCGCGCCCATCTCGGACAAATCGATTCCCCAGGCGTGATGATACAGTTGGTTGCCCATAATGCCGAATTTTTTCTCCAATAATTCAAGGGGATAATTAGCCAGATCTCCGACTGAAAAAATACCCATTCCATTGAGTGTCTTCTCCACTCTTCTCCCGATCCCCCACATTTCCCTAAGGGGCGAAACGGGCCAAAGTTTCGCCGGCACGTCTTCATACGTCCATTCGGCAATTCCGTGCTTTTTGGCCTCAAGATCCAAGCATAATTTGGACAGAAGCATATTAGGTCCGATGCCGATCGCGCATGGGAGTTGGAACTCCCGCTCGATTTCATCCTTTATGTTGGCAGCGATCTGTTGGGCGCTCCCCCACAAAGGCAGCGTGCCGTCCACTTTCAAAAAGCTTTCATCAACACTGTACGTATGGATGGCTTCTTTTGGAACGTAGCGGTTGAACAAGCGGCTAATCTCGGTGGACATACGCAGGTACATCGCCATTTGCGGCTCCACAATCTGGATACGCGGATCATTCGGGATTTCAAACATGCGAGCGCCCGTTTTGATGCCAAATTCCTTCTTCATCATGGGTGAAGCCGCCAGCACCACGCTGCCCGTACGTTCTTTATTGCCGACAACGGCCAGATGGCATGTCAGCGGATCCAAACCGAGCATGACAGCCGAGCAACTCGCATAAAAGCTTTTCATATCCACGCAAAGTATATGGTTATGCGGCATTGTATTATAATCCATGGCTTTCCTCCGGAACATTTGTTCTGTTATTATTATATCCTTAATAGTAAGGGAATATACGTTCGTATTCAACAAAAAATTTTTTCCAAGCTCCCTTATGCTGTTACGGATGAGGGGATGAATGAAAAGCACACCGATTAAATTTATTGGATAATAAGACTTTCTATACGGATGTGTCTAAATGAGTATCCCCCACTTCCATCACCAAGATGGCTTTAAAAACAGCAAAAAAACACTGCCCCCTTTTCGGATGGCAGTGCTTTTTTGCGCCGTTCTAACTGGCGGATATAATAAAATACCCAAAGCTTCACTTTACAAAGACTTAACCATATAAGCAAATGTATGGTCAACAATCTTTATTTTTTTCTTCTCTTTAAAGCCTACTCGTTCATATAATCTTCTTGCATCTGGATTGCCCTCATCCACATTCAACGAGATGCTGCCATAGCCAAGAGCACGGCCTTTTTCCATGGCTGCTTTGAGCAGAGCCGTTCCGATTCCTCTGCCTCCATAGGCTGGGTTGACGCTGACCGTATCTATATAATAATCTTCCGCATCCGCTTCCTGGTCCAATTTGAACGCCCGTCCGGGGAATTTCTTCTCGAGAAAAGCAAGAATCGGAGCATCAAGCTCCTCAGCATTGCTGCCGTGATAAACAAGGATCAGGCCGACAGCCTTGCCGTCTTCTACTGCCACAAGACAGTTTTGATAACTCAAACGATTGCCCTCATGCTGAAAATAACGTTCTAGCTGTGCCAATACAGCTTGTTCTTCTTCTTCCCCCGTCAACGAATGGGCGATTTCATGGATGGCGTCATAGATAAGGACAGCCGCTTCCCTTGCATGTTCAGGTGTAGCTTGTTCAATAATCATGATCTGCTGGAATCTCCTTTATCAAGTAAATCTAGTACAAGCGTACCATATTTTCTTTAAAAAGAACCAGCTTTCCTGTGAATACGTTTGTATAATCATCCACAAAAAAACGCCCGTTCAACACGAGCGTTTTTTGCATTATGAAGATACGGTCGACTTCTCCGGCGCATTGGCAGCCTTCCGTCCATGTGGATTCCACCATACAAGCAGGAATGCAAGCACGATAAAGGCACTTGAAATTTGGAAAATAGTCGCGATTTCCATATATCCAGCAAGAAAGCCGAAAACCAGGCCGCTTAATCCGATGCCCAAGTCGATGGCGGAAAAACTCATGCCGTTGGCGATTCCACGCCGTTTAGGGGGCGTAATGGACAAGCCCCATGACTGCAGTGTCGGCAGGATGGAGCCATACCCCATTCCAAGCAGCGCCCCGGCAATGCCAATTTGGAAGCTATTGTGGGAAAACGACAATACCCATAAAGCAGCGAAGGTCAGAACCGCACACACCAGCACAATTCCCCGGGGGCCGTTGCGGTCGAACCATTTCCCAGTAATCGGCCGGGAAAGCGTAGCAAAAACAGCATTAACAAGATAAAAAACAAAAATATTATCAATGCCTCGTTCATTGCCGAAGATCACAATAAAGGAGACGATACTGCCGTAGCCGAACGCGATAAGCAGTGTAAGCACAGCCGGGAACCAGGCAGCTTTTTCAACCAAAGAACCCGTGTATGAAAAAGAAAGGTCCGTCCGCTTAGTGTTGGCGACTGATTCAGGCATTTGATAGGAAACCAACGCCAAAAGAATGATTGCAATCACACCCAAAAATCCTGAAACATAAATCAGATTGGTGAAGGTCGTTGTTTGAAACAGCAACAATCCAAGACTCGGAGCCACAATCATTCCAAGCGTAATGGACAAGCCAAAATAGCCCGTTCCTTCCCCCAATCGGGAATTTGGTATCAAATCAACGGAAGCCGTCCCGTTGGCCGTCGTTGACCAGCCCCAAGCAACCCCATGTACAAAGCGGAGGGCTAACAACACAATGACAATATTCGTCAGCGGATAAAACAAAGTCACGATCAGCAAAGCAACAGCTCCGACCATGACCAGCAAGCGCCGCGCTTTGTATTCAAGCATAAAACCGATGAAAGGGCGGACAATAACTGCCCCAATGGAAAACAGCGCTGTTACCAGCCCTACTTCCAATTCCGATGCGCCTATTGATTTAATATATGGAGGCAATGTCGGTATTAACATTTGAAAACTCATAAACGTGAACAAATTACCCACAATCAACATAATGTATGATTTTGTCCACAGTCTTTCTTGGTGAATCACAATCCATCTCTCCCACTTTATTCGATTAAAATAACGGCATCCAATTATTTCGTATTACTAAATAGTAGCACAGACAGAGTAGAAAAAATAGTCGAAACTCCTCATAAAAACAAGAATAAAATAGATTGAATTATGAAACTAGTAGCCCTATCATTAAAGATATGTAATGAAATCGCTTACAATTTTTGCAAACTTCATAGAGTCATTACCAAACTGAATCCATAAGGGAGGTACATGCATGACCCAAGCAATAGGTGAAGTGAAAAAAAGCGTACAAGCATTTTTAAGCGGCAAAAAGAAAATGTATATCAACGGTGAATTTGTCGAAAGCAAATCGCAAAAAACATTTTCAACCCCGAATCCTGCAACCGGCGAAACACTGGCGGATGTATATGAAGGAGATGCTGCAGATATCGATGCCGCGGTAAAAGCCGCAAGGACTGCTTTTGACAAAGGGTACTGGTCAAAGATGAGTGCAGCCCAAAGAAGCCGCCTGATGTACAAATTGGCGGATTTAATGGAAGAACATAAAGAAGAACTGGCGCAATTGGAAACGCTGGATAACGGAAAACCGATTTCTGAAACTAGCAATGCCGATGTGCCGCTTGCAATTGAACATATGAGATATTATGCAGGCTGGTCCACTAAGATTGTCGGACAGACAATTCCGGTCAGCGGCAAATTCTTCAACTATACCCGGCATGAAGCAGTCGGTGTCGTCGGGCAGATTATCCCTTGGAATTTCCCGCTCCTTATGGCCATGTGGAAACTTGGGGCTGCCTTGGCCACAGGCTGTACAGTCGTCTTGAAGCCGGCGGAACAAACTCCGCTTTCCGCCCTCTACCTGGCAGAGCTAATCGACAAAGCAGGATTCCCTCCTGGCGTTGTCAATATTGTACCGGGCATGGGCGAAATAGCCGGACAGGCACTCGTCGACCATCCTCAGGTAGATAAAATCGCCTTCACCGGCTCAACCGAAGTAGGAAAGAGCATTATGGTAAACGCCGCAAAATCATTGAAGCGCATTACATTAGAACTGGGCGGCAAATCGCCGAACATCATCCTTGATGATGCGGATTTATCCAAAGCCATACCGGGCGCTCTGAATGGCGTAATGTTCAATCAAGGGCAGGTATGCTGTGCCGGCTCGCGCGTTTTCATCAAGAAAAAAATGTATGATAATGTCGTGGCAGATATGGTATCGCATGCAAAATCCATCAAGCAAGGAGCCGGGCTTGATCCAGGCACACAAATGGGGCCGCTTGTCTCCAGCATCCAACAAAAACGCGTCATGAACTATATCGAAAAAGGAGTCGACGAGGGTGCAGAAGTCCTGGTGGGCGGCACTGTGCCGCGCGAGGAGGGATACTTTGTGTCCCCTACCATCTTTAGCGACGTTGACGACAAAATGACCATTGCCAAAGAAGAAATCTTCGGTCCCGTCATAGCAGCGATGCCATTTGACGATATCGATGAAATCATTGAACGCGCCAATGCGACGGAATATGGATTGGCAGCCGGATTATGGACGGAAAACCTTTCCAAAGCACACTATATCGCCGGCAAACTGCGTGCAGGAACAGTATGGGTAAACTGCTATAACGCCTTCGACGCCGCCTCTCCATTCGGCGGATACAAACAATCCGGCCTCGGCCGCGAAATGGGCTCCTACGCCCTCAACAACTACACAGAAGTAAAAAGCGTCTGGATCGGCATGAAATAACGAAAAGCGGAAGCGGCCGTTCAGGGACGTACAAACTGGAGTACTTTTCTTGAGATATAGGAATCACAGCGAACATAGAGAGCTGATGATGACTTATCGTAGAGAAAAGTGCGAAGTTTGCTAGTCCCTGGCCGCTGGAGCTAGACAATAACGAAAAGCGGAAGGGCACGTTTAGCGACGTACAAACTGGAGTGTTTCTTCTCAAAATAAAGGATACACGGCGAGGCACGAGCCGATGTTGACTTATTGAAGAGAGAAACGCGAAGTTTGCTAGTCGCTGTGCCCTGCAGCTAGACAACACGAAAAGCGGAAGCGGCCGTTCAGCGACGTACAAACTTAAGATACCGGAAACACAGCCCATGCAAAAGCTTGGGCTGTGTTTCTTTTTTGCTTTACCTGTCCCATCGTCTATAACGAAATAACATCTCCAATAGGCCATGCCAGTTTTCTTATCAGCCATAATAAATCAGGAATCCATTTATGTCTTATGCGAAACTGTAACCAGCATACATGTATTTTGATATTTTCCTCTTGAGAAAACGGGAGTATATGATTATATCCGGATAAAAAAACAGCCTTCAAATTGGAGAAGGTCAATCAAAAGAATAATCATTTTTAGCGACAATGAATACTCTATAATAGCAACGAAGGAGAAGGTGAGTACATGTTGTCCGCAGAAAACAACCAAGAAGAACTATTAAAGAACTTTATCGAAACACAAGGGGAAGATATAATCTTATCTGGTTCAGTCATAATAACAATTGGTACCATCATTGCAGCGCTTGCCTTAACAGAAGTATTCATAACAAGAAGCCCACAGGGAGCGGAAGGGATTGTAATCGGAAGTGGAATCGAAAGTATAGGGAATGTCATTCAAGCATTAGGAAGCCAACAACTGTATGCAGTCGAACCTTCTGACGCCCAAGCCAAAATCATAAAGGGTGATTGGCTTCAAGCTATTGGAAATGCAGGAACTGCCATTGCTGTTCAGGAAGGCATCATACTGTACCGATATACATTCACTGATCAAGGAAGCAGAAGGGACAGAGCACAGATGGGGGAAATCCCGACGGAAGAGACTCCTGGTCAAAGCGTCGCCCAGGAGCAAGGCGTTGATGAAGCATTGAAATTAACCATTGCCTTCGATGCTTTATCGAGCGCTATCCAAGGAACCGGTGCCTTCATTAGTGCACAGGGCATCTCACAATTACCTCCTTCCCCAATCCAAAGGGATGAAGGCTTAGCATCTACCCTGGTTGGCATCGGTGCCTTCATCGAAGCATATGGAGCTATCCTAGCCCTTGAAGAAGAAGAACTGAAGGGTGTTTTGAGCCAAGTGATCGGTGCTTGGATCCAAGTTGGGGCATCCTTGATTGAACTGAATGCTTTGACAGCAAAAAAATCCATCCAAACCATTGAAAAAAATGCCCACTCATACGGTCAATATATGAACTATGTTACGAATTAAAAAAACAAACATTTCTATAAGTGGTAGTCATTGCTGTCTCCCATACAATATCTTTGTGCTGTTTCATTAAAGCAAGTCTCCCCTCTATCAAAAGCTGCACGATGATGATCACTCATCCTTCATAAAACCATTTAGTCGGCAATAAAAAGGTCCATGGTATGGTAATAATAGCAATGGTCAATGCCACCTTTATCCTTTCTTTCTTATTTTCAATAAGACGTTTAAATGTACATGCATAATTAAAGAAGAAAATAAGCAGTGCGGATACAAGCATAGCGGCACAAATAATAAGTACGGCTACAGGGTGGCTGAACGGATCATAACAAATCGCCGACATTAATTCATTCGATAAACCGAAGAGAAATCCACTCATCCCAAATACAAATATAATGGCAGCGCCAATGATGTCGGCTAAAAATCCAAACAGCCAAACTTTCAATATGCTTTTCTTGTAAAAACGTTTTACATTCAGCTGATGCTTTGCTTGTTTAAATAGATAGAAACTAACAATCACGACAAGGGAATCGATTACATAATTCCCCAGTAACGTGAAGAAAATAACCGGTGGGAAAAACAACAAAAACCATATAGGAAAAATAAGATTATATACTTTCATATCCTTCATGCCCATAGCACCCTTCCTTCAGACATTTTTTCAATTCCACTTCTTTACTGGCTTTTGCTTAATTCATTTAGTCGTTTCAGAGCATCCTCTTTATCAAAAGAGCTGAACCATCGATAATGTTCTTCATCTAAAATGCGAAAATGCTGGCTTATGAGATTTTGCTGTAGCCGGAAATCCCCCCTTCTCTCAATTTCCTTCCACCAAACCTTTCCGCCTAGTGTTTTTTCCTTTGATATTCCTTCACTGGCATTAGCAATTAGTCGAACAAAATAAACAGGATCATCGCCAATGGCCGTTGAGAGAAGTTCACTATGTTGAAATAAAGTACAAAATGCGATCACTGTCGTCCAACTGGCCATTGCCCTTCCTTTTTCAATTTGGACAAGCGTCTTTTTCGAGACCCCGATCATTTCCGACATTTTATCTTGTGAAAATCCCTGTTCCGTCCGGACAAGCTTCATTTTTCTAGAAATCAATTCTACAAATTCTTCTCGATTCATATCTAAAAAACACTCCTTTAGTGTAATTTTACACTAAAGGAGTGTTTTAATGACTGTTTTTTTATAATTTTTTAAAAAATCATTTGAATTTGCATCATTTATATCCATTTGAATGTGCTAAACACTCTAAAAATGATTACACTCCTATCCACTTCAACGCGGGAGTGATGACAAAGAAGAGTAATTGGGAGATCAAACGGAGTAAGAACCCGGTTGGTTCAACTAATGATCGGTGAGGGATGAATAAATACCCTCACCGATCAAAATTCACTTTATTTTTCTATAAAATATACACACTCTGCTCTCAGAATTTGGCCTGGTTCTAAGTAGATGGCACCCTCTTCTTTGGAAAACGTGCCCGGCCCGGCCATCCAAGGTTCAAGGCAGATGTACTCTTCAGGGCGTTCCGACCAAAGCACCCCATTTTGGAAGACTTCGCTGTATTGGATATGCAAAGTTCTTTTTCCTTCCTTAATACACATTTCTGGATCAGACAAATGCATGTATACTTTGGAATCGCCAATAGCCAATTCCGCAGTGGGCTGTTTCCGTTCTTTCATCTTGTTATCTTCATTATCCAAATAACGCGCTGCCGGGATATTGTATTTGGATGCATGGTGATTGCCAAGGAAATAGGGGTGGAACCCTGCGTAGAAAGGCATGGCCCGTTCCGATTTATTTTCATAAGATTGGTGGATCAGAAGCTTGCCGTCTTTTAATTCATAGGTGAAAATAAGCTGGAATGAGAATGGATATTGGTTCTTTGTTTCCTCATCATCTTCAAGGACAAGGCTAACCTTTGTCCCCTCAGCCGACAGCACCTTCCACGCTTTATTGCGGGCGAATCCATGCTGTTTCATTGTGTAGGTAACACCGTCCAGCGTATATTCGTTGTCCGGAAGCGGGCCGCATATCGGGAATAGAACCGGATTTCCGCCACGGATATTTTTTGTTGCATCTATGAATGTTTCTTCCTGCAAGTATAGAATGTCCTCATTCCGGAGAGTCAATTGAAGAAGGATTCCTCCTCTTTCCGGACAGAGAACGGCTTTTGACTGGGTATCATCATCAGTAATTACAATAACGCTATAACCTGACATCGTTTGCTGCTCAACCACGTCATTACCTCCTAAGTGCTAATTGGTACATACCGTATTATACACGTTAAAGAATGGATTTTCATGAAATGTGAAAAAATTCACTATTTGTTGCGGATTCGTTGGGAAAGGTGTAACAGGATATCCATTTTTCTTCTTTCCACTCCAGCCAGAAAAAGCAGGCACCCTTTCTATGCCTGCTTCTTCTACGCTTTTGTAAGCTTGTTTATTTATGGTCTTGCTTATGGTTTTTCAGCCACATAATCGAACCGTACGCATGCATAGCTGCCCCAGTAACGAGAATATCCTCATTGAATACGACTTGGGGATGATGCATTGGAAATCCATATAGAGGATTCTCTTCTTTTGTGCCTGCTCCTAATAAGAAATAAACGCTTGGGACTTCATATCCGAATGAAGCGAAATCCTCCGATCCCATTCCTGCTCCTTCAAATGTGACTACCGCTTTTTCACTGACTAGTTCTTTTACATACCCGGCAACCTCATTCGCTAACTCCTTGTCGTTGGTCAATGGCGGTACAGCTGCCAGCTGTTCAACCTGGACATCGCCTCTAAACATTTGTGCCGTTGCTGTTGCGATTTCACCTATTCTTTTAAAAATGAAATCTCCGGTATCTCTTGATAAATAACGAATTGTCCCCTCCATAACCACTTGATCAGGAATGACATTATGTGTGTCGCCACCCTTAAACTTCCCTATCGTGATTACAGCCGATTCAGTTGCAGCAATTTCTCTCGCTGTTATTTCCTGCATGGATAAATAGATGTGGGCGGCGATATTAATAGGATCTACCCCTGTTTCAGGCATGGCTCCATGGCAGCCGGTCCCGTTCACTGTAATCCTAAAGATCGTACAACCCGCGATACTTGTGCCCAAGCCACATAAAACAACATTGGAAGGAGTACCTGAATGTACATGCATCGCCATTGCCGCATCCACCCGAGGATTCTCCAGCACCCCGGCCTTCAGCATTGCCTTTGCTCCTTTAAAGCCTTCTTCATTAGGCTGGAATACTAATTTAACCGTTCCTTCTATTTCATCTTCATATTGTTTTAGCAACTTAGCTGCACCTAAAAGCATAGCTGTATGTAAGTCGTGGCCACAGGCATGCATACATCCATTGTCTGCTTTAAATTCATAATTGGTTTCTTCGTGTATAGGCAATGCGTCCATATCCGCACGCAACAGGAATGTCTTGCCTGGTTTCTTGCCCCCTGCCAAAGCAACGATACCGCTTTCGCATATTTCCATAGGTTCATATCCAAATTCCCTTAATTGATCCATTACGAATGCTTTGGTTTTTGGCAGGTGGTCGCCTACTTCCGGATTTTGATGGAGAGTTCTTCTGAACCGGATAAGTTCATCTTTCATAGCCTGTGCACTCTCTAAGAATTTTTGCATGGAAATCACCTCATAAGATATGTAGTTTGCATCATTTATCCCAACTGGCGCTAAGAGCCTCACTTAAACAGGGAAAGCGAATGCAGAAAAATAGTAGTGGGAAACCAAGCGACAGTTAAAACAAAGATTGGTTCAACTACAACTAGGCCAAAAAGGCAGAAAGCGAAATTTCCGCCTTTCTGCCCTAATTTGCATTTGACGGTTTTAAACGTCGCATTAGCTTCATGATAATTTGATGTAATACTTCCGAAAACACCAGCCCAATAGCAATGCTTCCGGAAATCAAAAATGCTTTTGCTGCTAGCATCAGTGCCATATTATAATCATTGAGGACAAAATGCCTCATCGCATCATAGGCCATGCCTCCAGGCACCAAAGGAATAATGCCGCCAACGATAAAGATAATCATCGGTGTTTTATATAATTTGGCGAACCATTGGGAGATGGCAGCAATCAACGTAGAAGCGATTGCTGTCGCCGGTATGATATTCATTCCGTATTGCGTGAGCCCATAATAGGTAATCCAGCCGAGCATGCCGACCAACCCGCATTTGGCGATCGATTCCCGTGGCACATTAAAAATGATGCCGAACCCAGCCGAACCGATAAAACTTGTGACAATCTGCGCTAAATAGTCCATCCCTATCCTACCCCTTAAAATAACGTTAAAGCGATGGCAATGCCGCCTCCGATTGCGAACGACGTCAGAAATGCATCTGCCCCTTTAGACAATCCGGATACGAGATGCCCTGCCATCAAATCACGGACGGCATTTGTGATGAGCAGCCCAGGCACAAGCGGCATGACCGACCCAATGATGATCTTATCAATCTCATGGCCAAACCCAATCTGGACAAGCAGATAGGAAACTAACCCAATAATCACTGCAGCCAAGAATTCCGAGATAAACTTGACCGACACCAAAGAACTGAAAAACAGAAAACCGATGAAGCCTAATCCTCCAGCCAACAAAGCCGGTATAAAATCATACCAATGACCTTGGAACATTATGACGAAACAAGCACTTGATAAAGCTGCGGCAAGCACTTGCACGGTAACGGAGAAAGCAAACTTAGATTTTTCTATTTCTTCAAGCGCCTCATGTGATTCACTGAGTGTCATGGTTCCCGAGCTCACTGCCCTGGACACACGGTTCACACGTGCAACTTTCAATAAATCTGTCGTTCGTTCAGATACACGAACCAATTTCGTCTTGTGCGCCTCGGTCTCGCCAACGGAAAAAATTATGCCGGTCGGAATAACGAAGCTCTCGCACTTAGCGATGCCGAATGCTTTTGCCATCCTGATCATCGTATCTTCCACTCTGTGAGTCTCCGCTCCGCTTTGCAGCAATATTTTACCCGCCAGCAAACAGACTTCCATAACATCGTACTGCAATTGCTTCTCCATTCATGTACCTCTCTAAACGTAACTCAATATGTATGTGTTAGTTATACCGCAATTCTTCCCCTATTCGCAATATAAAAAACGAAAACGGCAAAATTGAGCGGCTGCCGTTTTTCGTTTACATCAACTGTTATCGTAGATTGGCGATCTTTTTAGAAGTTCCATAAATAAACAGAAAATCAATCAGCAAGAGCCTAAATAGATGCTGAATGCCGGAGAAGGCCCAAGCGTCCCCCTCATCAATCTACATTTTTTATTTAATCCGGATTTTCACATAGTCTTCGATCCAGCTAGGATAACCGCCGAATTCGATATTTAATGGGTTCACGAACGTCTGTCCAGGTTCCAGAATGATGGAAAGATCCGTTTCTTTTGTACCAACACTGGAGGAGGAAGATGAGACTTGGATTTCTTTCCCTGTCGCATCATACACTTGGCCGAAAGAGATTCCTTCTTTTAGTACCTTTGGCGACAGGTATTTCATCGAAATGGTATCGCCTATTACTTGTAAATCTCTGATATTTTGATCCGGTGCCTTAAGAATGGCTTTTGTTTTTGTATCAATCTGCAAATTCGCCTTCTCTCGATCAATCGCTTGCATTCTAGTGATGACCAGATAGAGCTTTTTTGGCTCCTTGAAATAATTGCTCTGCAAATACCGATGATATTCTTTCCCCCAGGCCTTCCCCCGTCCTATGAGGCCACCTGGATCCTTTCCCCAGGTCTCCCCTTTTTCATCTACCAAATGTATATCTCCATAGTTGAGAATCCGTTTGCTATTTCCTTTGTCTGCCTCCAAGTGGATATCAGTCAGGATCGGGGAAACAGAAACAGAATGAAGAAGAACCCGCTGGCCGGCGAAGTTGAATTCCTTCTCCAATTGATATTTTTTAGGCTTTGCATGGCTTTTTGAAAGTTCAATTGCAAACTCAAAATGTTCGCTGTAGCCCTTCCCCTTTACATCAACAGACCAACGAAAAGTATGGTCTTTGAAGGGAGAAGTAAAAAAATAATGTTTGCTGTCCGCATACTTTTTGCCAGCTTCCATTTTTTCTAAATCGTACCCTATATTGAACGAATAATTCTCGAATTCCTTACGGTCCGGATGCAATAATCCCTTATTTTCCACCTCCACCGGACCGCGGTCTGTATCGGAAACAAGCGAATAAAAGAAGATGATCCCGGTTTCATCTTTGATTACCGAGTCAATCGTCATGGTAATCCCATTCTTTTTCTGAGAAAGTCCGATCATTTCCTGATACTCATTCTTTACGGCGGCCGTAAGCCCTTTGTCATCACGGAAGAATTCAACAAATGGCTCCATGCCGGGCAGCTTCGATAGATAGTCGGCAAATGCGGAGGAATGATAAATGGACGAAACAAACGAAAGGAAAATGAAAGCGACGGCCAATACAGCAATAAGCCGGTATTTTTTTCTTGTTTGTCTGCGCCTTTCCTTTTTGGCTTTCTGGTAGCCTGCCAAAATAGCTTGGTCAAGATTTTCTCCAGGGATTTCCCATCGGTCCAATGTCTCTTTCATTCTATTTAACTGTGCTTCTTCTTTTTCCATGGCGTCTCCCTCCCTTCTTTTTCATCCAACAAAAGACGAAGGGAGCGCAACGCACGGCTCAGCCATGTTTTGATGGTCCCCTCCGGTTTTTTCCATATGTTTGCAATTTCTGAAATCTTCAGGTCCTGAAAATATTTCATCATTAAGATTTCCTGTGATCTTTGGTCCAATGCTTCCATGGCATCGAGCAGTTCCATCTGCTCGTGGGACATATTTCCGGACATCGAATAGGCAAGCTCCTCGCTGACAATCATTCTTTTTTTGCGCTTTGCCTGGTCATGGCAATAGTTCATCATCATGCGGAGCAGCCATATTTTGGCGTAAGCCGGCTCTCTCAGTGTATGAATATGGTTATAAGCCCGGAAAGTCACCTCCTGAAGGGCCTCCAACGCTTCATCTTCGTTTCGCAGATAGACTAATGCTGTTTTGTACAGCATTCCTTTATAATGGTGAAGCAATGCAAGAAAGGCCTCATCCTCCCCCTTCGCCGCTTTGGCCGCCAGCTGTTCAATATCCATCCTTAAGCCTCCCTCTAACTCTGTTAATATATAGACTACAGAATATGGAAAAAGTTTCAATATTTTTATTAAATAAGAAAATGTTGCCAATTTTGCATCAAAAAAAGCCAGATGCTTATTTATGAAGCATCTGGCTTTACTTGTTATACTTTTACTCACAATAAACGGCTTATACTTTTCTTGAGCGGCGGCATATCGAATGATCCTTCCGTAAAGAATTTCTTCATGGCTGTTTTTGAATAACCTATAGCTTCAGGCAATAGGATTTTCCCTGGAAGCGGCGGTTTCTCTTGGACGCGGACGTCGATGATCACAGGACGTCCAGCCCGTTTGGCCATCGAAAAGGCGCCCTCCAATTCTTCATATTTTTCGACTCTGAAGCCTACCCCTCCGCATGATTCGGCGAATTTTGCGAAATTAAAGTCCTGAAGATCGACCGCGTATTCCAAATGGCCTTTAACAGCCTGTTCGGATTTGATCATGCCAAGCATATCATTGTTCAGGATGATAACCGTGATGGGCAGGTCATATTTGACAGCAGTGATGAAATCCTGCATAACCATAGCAAATCCTCCATCTCCGCAAATAGCGATCGCTTGGCGGTTGGGGTAAGCGATTTTAGCGGCAATCGCCCCAGGCAGTCCACATCCCATTGTCGCAAGCCAGCTGGAAAAAGCGAATGTATGGTTGACTGCACGGAAATGCCGAGTCGTCCACACCGTCACTTCTCCAACATCCACTGAAAGCACGGCATTAGGATCGGCATATTTTTGAATATACGGCATGACTGCTTCTGGCTGGATTGGAGTGCTTGTATTGCTTTCCTCTTTTTCAATCTGCTTCCACCAATTTTGCATATTCTTGCGGCACGCTTCTAAGAATGTGCGATTGGTTGTGGGCTTGCCGTGTTGATTGAACCAGGCAAGAATCCCCCGGGAATCGCCGATTAATCCTAAGTTGACGGGATAGCGATTGCCGATGACTTCCGGTTTAAGGTCAATCTGGATTGCTTCAGCGTTAGGGGGTAGATAGTCGCGGTACGGATAGTTGGTTCCAATCATGATAAGGAGATCAGTTTCCTCCATCGCCTCATAGGCCGGTTTCGTACCAAGGCGCCCCAAATTGCCCAGATTGCTTAAATCCGTGTCGGGCAATGCGCCTTTACCTGGAAGAGTCACTATAACCGGCGCCCCGAAGGTTTCCGAGAAACGCTTTAATTCCTGGCGGGCAAAGCGGGCCCCGAAGCCTGCTAGCACGACAGGCCGTTTGCTGTTCTCTATTTTTTCCAAAGCCATCCGCAGCTTTCTTTCCTCGGGAAAGATGTGCGGAATACTATAGGCATTTGAGGTATTGTTCGTTTCCTTCTCTATTTTATGTGTCGGGATATCATCAGGAATGATCAAGACAGCGGGCCCTTTTTTAGCATACGCTGTACGTATTGCCTGGTTCACCACATCGGGGAGGCTCTCAGCGCTCGTTATTTGTTGGTTATAGACGGATACATCTTCAAAGATGCTCTCCAGCTTGATTTCCTGGAAATATTGTCTTCCTAATGTTGACGATTCCACTTGCCCAGCCAGAACAAGCATAGGCACTCCGTCCATTTTGGCATCATACATCCCATTAAGTAGATGGACAGCACCTGGTCCGGCTATGGAGAGGCAGACACCGATTTTGCCGGTCATTTTTGTATAGGCTGCCGCTGCCAGCGAAGCCGTCTCTTCATGCCGCACTTGAATGAATTGCACGTTGGATTCTTCCTTGCGCAACTGCTCTACCACATTATTAATGGAGTCTCCTGGCATTCCATATACATGGTCGATTCCCCATTCTTCCATCGTTTTCACTAAAGCCATGCCAGCTGTCATTTTTCCCATATTGCTTTTTCCTCCCTCGTTGTATTGCTCATCTAATGACTATGTTCCCTAGTCTCTTTGAAGTAAAACACTCTTTCTAGCAACATCTTAATCTTCAAATAAGCTATATTAATATGACAAAATAAGGAAAGGATAAAGGCATGGATCATCCGTTTCAAGGCTTTGCTGAAAGAAAACAGCAAATACCCCAAAGTGTGGGCTACGCGAAAAAAGGAGGAGAATTCACATTCCCTCCTTTGCATAGGCCCTATTAAGCTTCCATAAATAAAATTTCATAATTATGTTCATCAACCGTAATCTTAAAACCAATGTCCACGTTTGACCGCCTCATGACATCCATGACATAGGCATCCTCATCCGGTTTATGGATGACATTGGTAACGATAAAATGTTCATCTTTATTATGCCTAAGCTGGCTGAGCACATTGACAATCATGGCTGATTCCTGCAGATCCGCCGGTTCTTGTTGGACCTGGAGCATTTTGGCACGAGCACGTCTTGGAAATGCCTGGCTTATATCACCCTCGTAAAAGGGCTGGATTTTCATGCCTAACCGCAAGTCATTTTTCTTCAGTGCTTCTCCTTCATTTGTCTGAAGTTGGGTATCATGGCCAATTTCATAGATTACATCACCGATGAGCACTTGGTCGTCTTTGACAAATTGTGTAATGAATCCTGTAGTGCCCCGGTGGACTGCTTTCTGGGAACAACCCGCCAGCAAAAGGATCAGCATTGTTACCCATGCTATCTTTTTCATCTACTTCACCTCTATGTTCATCCGCAGGCTTAAGAGGTCTCATGCAGTATTATTTCATATTGAATTTTTTGCCTGCTATTTTCTCAACGAAACCGGGGATGAGATTGTAGATCGCACTCCCTATATTCATCCAACGGGGCAGATTCAATTCTCGTTTGGGATGCTGCATAAGCCGGACGATTTTGCCGGCGACATAGTCTGTGCTCATCATCATCTTCTTGGCTTTTTGTTGGTATGTCCCGGATTGATCCGCACGTTCAAAGAAATTGGTGTCGATTGGGCCAGGATTCACAGTGGAAATGTGAATATCTGTTTCGATCAACTCCAACCGCAAGCTATTCGAAAAACCGAGAACGGCAAACTTGGTTGCCGAGTAGCCGCTTGACTTTGGAGTAGCAAGCTTGCCTGCTTGCGATGCAATATTAATGATATGGCCTGAATTGCGGCCGATCATCTGCGGCAGTACGGCTTTTGTACAAGCAATCGTACCTAATACATTGACGGAAAACATTTCTTCGTAATCGGCTAGATCTGCATCGGCCACATACTCATAAATGCCGAATCCTGCACTATTTACAAGTATATCGATCGTCCCGACAGTTTGTTCAATCTGTTTGAACACCCGGCCGATGTCGCCCCTATTGCCGACATCCAACTGGAACCAGATGCTGTCTGCTCCGTATGTCTCATTCAGCGACCGGCAAATGTCCTTCAGTTTTTCAACAGAACGGGCAAGAAGAATCGGACGGGCGCCCTCCCTTGCTACTTTATAGGCAAGGCTCTCCCCGATACCGGAAGAAGCGCCGGTAATCACTATATTTTTACCTTTTAGCTGTATCACTATTTCACCTCAAAAACTGCCTTTTATGTACTTCTTCCATTTTACCATCCTCTGCTCTTAAAATAACAGCTTATTTGAATCTCCGGCTCTACATGATTCAATAAAACAGGCTAACAAAAAAATGCGTCTCCGGCAATCCTGCTGCCGTGGCGCATCTTTTCCGATCCTCATACCTTTCACATCATTAAATTGGCGGAACGCTCCGGCGGAAGGAGCACTTCCCAATCTTTACTGCTTCGTATGGTAAATAGTTCCGTCTGGTGTTTCTTCTCCGAAAATAAGGCCGGAATCCATCAAATAATCAAACTGTCCCAACGTTTCGGACAACGTAAGGCCAAATTGATTTTCATACTTCTTCGGAAACAAGATCTTTGTCATCTCGAATACAGTGGTTGGCTGCTGCTTCAGATATCCATAGACCCGCATAGCGCGTTCATGCTGTGATTGTAGCCGTTTAGCTATAAGAGGCTTAGGATCAGTGATTGGATTCCCATGTCCTGCATAAACGACGCCAAGCGGCAAACCAGCGATTTTCCGCAACGATTGATTCAATAGCAGCTGCGATTTTGGCCGCGATTGCCCTTCTTCCATCGGGGGTTCGATCAATGGATTAGGAGATACTTTCGCCAACAGTAAATCCCCGCCAAACATAGCCCCATCCTCTTCTCTGAACAGGACGATATGGCTTTCTGCGTGCCCTGGCGTTTCTAGGACCGTCCAGCCAGGATGGCCCGGAATTTCATCGCCTTCCTTCAACGTTCCCGTAAGGACTCGTGAGCTATGGACTTTCAAATTATTCTTTAGCCTGCCGAATAGGGAACGATAATTGTCGGGAACGCCCATTTCCTTTGCCAGCGCTAAAAAGAACTCCACATATTCACCGGTAAATTGTTCGCTATTTTCAAGCCAAGGATTATTATTGGTGTGGCCGAGGAAAGGAATATTCTCCGGAAAAAAATCCACCCCTCCGACATGGTCGACGTGATGATGGGTAATAATGATTTGTTCGATATCTCTCATTGTTAAACCTAGAGCTTTCAAACCTGCCTTAATTGCTTCCTCTGATTCAGGTGTTTTGATCCCTGTATCGATTAAGGTCAATACATCGCCTTTCAGAACGAAGGCGTTTACATCTCCAACAGCAAAAGGGGTCGGGATGGCGATTCGTGCAAGATCATTGTTCCATTCTGTCATTTTATCTCACCTTATTATCATAAATTATGAATAACAATTCATGTATGATCATAAGTTTACTACTACGAAAACAAAAAGTCATGCAATTGCAGGATTTTTATTCCAATATTCCGTCTGAGTTGTTCCAATTAACCTATGGATTTCCACATTGCTTCATTTGCTATTGACACCCTATCCGCCTTCCTTCATAATCGATAAAAAACCTTTCATATAGTAAAGCGATGAATGGGAATAGTAATGAATAGATGATAGCCAGAAAATGAACCCAAAGGCTGGAAGGTTCGTATATCCTCTCTATTTATGAACCTGCCCCATGAGCTTTCAGGAAAACCTGAACGTCCGTCCGGCGATATAGGATATCGAGTGCATCCTTTTGCTTCACTGAAAGGATGAACAAAGGTGGTAACACGGAAGCAAAGCCTTTCGTCCTTTCTATAGGACGAAGGGCTTTTATATTTTCAGTATCCGCAGATTTTACTGGTTACAGCGGCAACAGCTGCTATTTACTTACAACCAATTTTTAAAGGAGGAAATTAACAAATGAAATTATCTTTTTTAGGGTGCGGCTCTATGGCTGAGGCGATGATTTCCGGCATGGCCACCCAAGGAATTGTACAGCCACAATCGATTTTCGTGAAGAACCGCCACAATCCTGAACGAATGGCATTCTTGCAGGATACGTATGGCGTAACACCTGCCTCCTCTTATGAAGAATTAATGGACAGCGCGGATATCATCGTGCTTGCCGTCAAGCCAAAAGACGTTTTTCAAGCATTGTCTGAGATAAGGGAATCGATCACACCGGATATGCTCATCCTTTCTGTTGCCGCTGGGGTTTCAATCACAAGCATTGAACGGATCGTCGGCCAAGCCAATCCTGTTGTCCGCTGTATGCCCAATACCTCCGCTGCTGTGGGCAAATCGGCTACTGCCCTGGCACATAATCGTTTTGTCTCCGCGGATCAACTGCAGCAAATCATTTTGCTTCTGCAAACATTCGGAACGGTATCAATTGTGGATGAAGATCAGCTCGATGCCGTGACCGGTTTATCAGGCAGCGGCCCGGCTTATATCTATTATCTTGTCGAAGCCATGGAAGCCGCAGCTGCCGAAATCGGCCTTGAGCAAAAACAAGGAAAAGACTTAATCCTGCAGACAATCATTGGCGCAGCGGAAATGCTGAAGAATTCACCAAAAACACCCCGGCAACTGCGAAAAGAGGTGACATCTCCGGGAGGGACAACTGAAGCGGGAATAAAAATCCTGCAATCCGAAGAGGTCAAACAGGCTTTCATCAACTGCATTACGGAAGCAGCCAAGCAATCGAAGCGGATGGGTGAAAAGCTAGCGATGGAAATGGATGAAAAATTGACAAAATTGTAAGTGCTTCTCTTTTGCCTAGATCGCACCGTTTGTTTATAACTGAATAAGAGAGGGAAAAGTTTGGACTAGCCAGTGTTCTCTTTAACGCTAAGTCTCCATACTTACACGCTGCTACAAAACTTAGCATTCATTAAAGAAGCAGCAGAACATTTTCTATTCTCCATGTTTATCAAAAGGAGCGTTATCAATGAGCAAAAAACTATTCACACCTTTTACTATTAAAGATGTTACATTAAAAAACAGGATTGTTATGTCGCCGATGTGCATGTACAGCGCAACCAATGAACAAGGTTTTGTGGAAGATTGGCATCTTGTCCATTACGGAAGCAGGGCTGTAGGCGGCACAGGCTTAATTATCCTGGAAGCGACAGCGGTTTCTCCACAGGGGCGCATCTCTGCGCAGGATTTAGGCATCTGGGATGACAAGCATATAGAAGGCCTATCTCATATTGTCCGTATCCTTCACAGCAATGAGGCCAAGGCCGGAATCCAGCTCGCCCACGCAGGACGCAAAGCAACAGTGGACGGCACAATTTATGCGCCCAGCGCCTTGGCTTTCGATGAATCCTATAAAACGCCTGCCGCTATGACTGTAGATGATATCAACCAAACAATTGCTGACTTCAAAGCAGCAGCGCGGCGAGCCAAAGAAGCGGGCTTCGACATTATTGAACTGCATGGCGCCCACGGCTATTTGCTGAATGAATTCCTGTCCCCGCTTGCCAATAAGCGGACAGACAAGTATGGCGGCAGTGAACAGAACCGTTACCGCCTCGTCAAGGAAATCATTGAGGCCGTGAAGCAAGAATGGGACGGCCCTCTATTCGTCCGTATATCGGCGAATGACTATCATCAGGAAGGAATGACCCCTGAAGATTATGTCTCATTTGCCAAATGGATGAAAGAAGATGGCGTCGACTTGATAGATGTCAGCTCTGGTGCGGTTGTTCCCGCTAAGATTCAGGCATTCCCCGGCTACCAGGTTCCATTCAGTGATGTCATCCGCAATGAAGCGGATATTCCAACCGGCGCCGTCGGTATTATTACTTCAGCTGTGCAGGCTGAAGAAATTCTTCAAAATAACCGTGCCGACCTTATCTTCATGGGGCGCGAGCTGCTTCGAAACCCTTATTGGCCGAGAACAGCAGCAGCGGAATTGCATACGGAAATCACCCCTCCCGTCCAATACGAAAGAGGCTGGTAAAAACGTTCAAGGGCGATTAGGGGGCGTTCATTCATCACTCACCAATCTTTCATACCTGTCGTTTGATTTCCTATTGGTCTTTCGCTCTTGTGTTGAAGCGGTAGTTTAACGCCAGTTAGAATGGATAAATATTTAAAGGCAATCTCCAACCAAGGAAGATTGCCTTTTTTGAGTTACTATAATGCACTATATAGCGGTGGATGCGCTGCCCAATCGAGAAACCGCTCAAAATCTTTGAAGGATAGAATCAACGTTGTCGTATTGATGTTTGGATGGAAGCCGACGGTATCATTTCGGTCAATGCTGCTATCGATCACCACCTGAATTCGATGGTTGCTGTCGTGCGCAAGGGCCAGCGGGGTGACCGTTCCCGGCTGCAAACCCAATAGATCATCTAGCTCTGCCGGTGTGGCAAAAGACAAGCGGGAGCAATTCAATCCAGCTGCCAGTTGTTTCAAGTCCGCACTTTTTTCGTCAGGTAAAATAACCAGATAAAACGCTTTGCCTTTTTTTGTTTTCAACAAAAGATTTTTCACCTGAGGTCCGGGCAAAACAGCATCATACCTTTTGACTGAAAAAATGGGTTCATGGTCTACGCGTTGATAAGAAATGCCGAGCTGCTGCAGTATTTTGTAGGCTTCTGCTTCTGTTGGTTTTTTCATATTTTCCCTCCTGATCGATTAAAACGGCTTTCAGCTAGTCCATCCCCTCTCCTGACTATTCAGGAGCACTCTATTGTTCCAGTATAACATTTACTGTTGCCTAAAATCACGACTGCCCGTCTTTATTCTTACTGGCGCTTGATACTCCACTTGCATTTTCCATTCTCGCTCTCGCATTGATGCGGGAGTCTTAGTGTTAGTTAAAATGGAATTAAATGACAGATAAATAGACTGAATCGGAAAAAATTACCATCAAGTTGTCGTTATTTGTGATAAAATGGAAACTAATGAAAAGTATGGGAGGTATTATATATAAATGAAAGCTGTATTGAAACTATGTCTCAGCCTGCTAGTAATGGCTTCTGGCATCCTGATTGCCGGGCATTCCAAGGCAGATGCCGCTGTAATCTTCAGCGATATACCTGCTGGCCATCAAGCATTCAATGAAATTACATACCTTGCTCAAGGAAAAATAGTAAGCGGAGACATATCAGGCAAATTCAATCCCAAAGCCAATGTAACAAGAGCAGAAGCCACTGCCATGATTGGCCGCGTATTGAACCTGAACGGAAACAAAAGAAAAACAGTATTCAAAGATGTAGGCAGCGCCAATTTCGCTTCCGGTTATATCCAGTCAGCAGTCGACAAGAATATTATTTCCGGTTACAGCGATCGGTCATTCAAACCTAACGGCCTCGTAACCCGCGGCGAAATGGCCATTATGATTTGTAAAGCGTTCGATTACAGTTTCGGCAATTCTTCATCAGGGGCGGCACAAGCCATTAAAAACCGCGGCATCGACTCCGGTGTGGAAGACGGTACATTCGGCTTTAACCGAACCAGCGACCGGGCAACGACAGCAATATTCTTAGCGAGAGCGATCAATGCCGATCTCAGAACCAATCACAGTGTATCCTTCAACAAAGTGAAATATGTAAACACTGCAAATTTAAATGTCCGGACAGGCCCGAACACAAACTATAGTATCAGCGGCAAACTGAATATCCAGGACCGGGTGGCGACAGCCTATCAAGCCGGCAGTTGGACCTATATCAAATCGGATAGCGGCATTACCGGATTCGTTCTTGACAGCTATTTATCCGTAAATCCTCTGCCAACAACAGGAGGAAGCGCCGATGACACGCCGAACGAAGACGGTACCCCATCAAGCCCGCTTTCTTCCCAAACAATCGTCATCGATCCCGGCCATGGCGGCAAGGATACCGGAAAAATTGGGCTAAACAAAGTAAAAGAAAAAGACATCAACCTTGATGTAGCACTTAGATTAAAGGCAATCGCACTAAAAACGCCTTTCAATATCAAATTAACGCGTGAAAATGATACTTTCCCTGAATTAAGGGATCGCGTGGCCTTTGCCAAACAGGCTAAAGCAAACATTTTTGTGAGCATCCATTCCAATGCTGGAAAAGGCACAGGCGCCGAAACCTACTATTATTCTTCCAGTGCCTATAATCCACATGTAGCCGACAGCATGGCATTGGCGAAATTCATCCAAGATCGATTGACTGTAGCGCTGGATATGAAAGACCGCGGCATCAAAAATGGAGATCTGCACGTCATACGGGAAAACTCGATGCCTGCAGTCCTTACTGAACTTGGATTCCTGGATCGTAAAGAAGATTTTGATAAGCTGAACAACCCGGACTACCGCCAAAAAGCGGCCGGTGCCATCTACATGGGTATACTCGATTATTACCAAAAGAAAGGCTATAACGTAGATTCCCTATACAGCTACGCAAGCAATTAAGGGCGAAGGCTGGAGCACAAAGCTCCAGCCTTCTTTATTTCTACACTATATATTCCCTTCACAAAGAAGCAATATCTACAACCGGCCACCGCCCTGCAATAAGATAAAATAAAGGTATCAATCATAAGAGAGGAATCATTACAGGATGAGAAAAACAGCTATTCTACTTGCGAATCTCGGTACGCCCGCAAGCCCTTCAGAATCGGATGTCCGGATTTACTTACAGGAATTTCTGGGCGACCGGCGGGTCATCGATATGCCAGGCTATAAATGGAAGCCTATCCTTCATGGCATCATACTGCGTACCCGTCCAAAAAAATCAGCTGCCCTCTATAAAAAAATATGGACCAGCGCTGGTTCGCCCATCATGGTTCACAGCGTCAACCAGCAACGCATGCTGCAGGAAAGACTGAAAGATAGAGGCGTCAAAGTCTTGCTGGGAATGAATTACGGCCAACCCAGCATCACATCCAAACTTGCGGAGCTGAAAGAATGGGGAGTGGAAAAACTGATCGTGCTGCCGTTGTTCCCGCAATATTCCTCCACAACGACAGCATCCGTATTCGACCATGTCTGCAGGGTGTTGAAAACCTGGCGCAGCATGCCGGAATTATGCTTTGTCCGTGACTTTCCGGACAATGAATATTTCATCCGGCTTCTCTCCCAAAGAAGTATAGAATGCACCCAAAAATATGGCGAGCCGGATGCCCTTATTCTTTCCTATCACGGAATCCCGCAGCGATATGCCGACGAAGGCGATGATTACCCCAAGCGGTGCAGGAAAACGACAGAGGCAGTGAAGAAACAATTGCCGCATCTGGATATTGTCGAGAGCTTTCAAAGTAAGTTTGGCAAGGAGCCATGGCTTCTTCCTTCAACTGGAGATATCCTAAAGCAGCTGGCCGGGCAAGGAAAAACGCATGTTCAAATCATGGCTCCTGCCTTTGCAGCTGATTGCCTGGAAACATTGGAAGAACTTGAAGACGAACACAGAAGCATCTTTAGCAAAGCAGGAGGCAAGGAATACCACTACCTTCCCGCTGCTAATGATGACCCTTTGTTCATCGATTGCCTTGTCCATATCGCCGAAAAATATCTATAAGAAAAAACGCCTGCGGCCATCATCCCTGCAGGCGTTTTTTACTCATTGCTTCTCTTTATTCAATTCGACCTGCAAAAAATCCTCCGCTATGATCGTTTGAGGAAAAATAGCACGGGCTTCTTCCAGCAACAAAGGAATTTCCTCAGGTAAATAACGCGAACTGATATGCGTCAAAATCAACTGGCCGGCGCCTGCTTCTTTAGCTGTCCGCGCTGCCTGGGCAGTCGTTGAATGATAGTATTCATACGCCATGTCCCCGCTGTCCGCTGAAAATGTCGCTTCATGCAGCAGATAATCACATTCTTCGGCGAGTTTTTTGCTATTTGCACAAGTGCGCGTGTCGCCTAATAGCGTCAGGACTCGCCCTTTCTTTGGCTCTCCGACAAATTCTTTGCCGTCGACAATCCGGCCATCCTCCAACTGCACGGTCTCGCCATTTTTAATCTGTTTGTAAATCGGGCCAGGCTTGATGCCGAGCGTTTTCAGCCTGTCCACCATCAGCTCGCCGGGGCGGTCTTTCTCCACAACCCGGAAGCCGAAGCATTCGATTCCATGGTCCAGTCTGGCCGCTTCCACCATGAAAGTATCATCTTCAAAAATACAGCCTTCTTCAATCTCTTCGATGATCAGCTTATATTTCAGATGCGTGCCGCTGATTTGAAGAGAGGTCTCAATGTAGGCTTTAATTCCCTTCGGTCCGTAAACCGTGCAATCACTGATTCCGCCCTGAAAAGAACGGGAACTCAGCAAACCGGGCAGCCCGTATATATGGTCACCATGCAAATGGGTGATAAAGATTTTTTCAATTTTGCTCGGTTTTACATGCGTATGGAGAATTTGATGTTGAGTGGCTTCCCCGCAATCAAACAACCATACCGCTTTTCTCTCTTCCAATAATTGCAATGCCACAGAAGAGACATTGCGTTTTTTGGCAGGGACGCCGGCCCCTGTCCCCAAAAATACAAAATTCACATGCAACCCCCCTGATTAAATAACGTTCTATAGTATTCCACTATTTCCTTTTAAACGATTATTTAAGCTTTATAACCTTATGGCGGTACTTTATAGTGCCAAAATAATTGTATCAAAGAAAAGATAAGGGATGTAAATTTCTTTTCTGCTTCCAAAGCGATATAATATGAGTGAATGTTTCAAATAAACTGAACGTATAAAGCCAATTTGGTAGCTAAGCGAAGAATGCTGCTTACCGGAATTCCTAAGAAAAGAGGTCGTAACATGAATACGAAACAGCCACCTACATCACTAATCATGCTTTTCGGAGCAACCGGAGATTTGGCTATGCGCAAATTGTATCCATCCTTATTCCGCTTATATCGGAAAGGAAAAATCAATGAGCACTTTGCCGTGATAGGTGTAGCGAGACGCCCGCTGACCCAAGAACAATATCAAGCAAATATCATGGATTCTGTCCAGTCCGCGCTTGAAAATGTCAAATTGGATGATCTGAAGCGTTTTGCGACACATTTTTATTATCATTCTCATGATGTATCGGATACCGAATCATATGCAGACCTTAAGCGGATTGCCGAAGAAATGGACAAGAAATATCAATTACAGGGAAACCGCCTATTCTATATGGCGATGGCGCCTGAATTCTTCGGATTAATCAGCAATCACTTAAAATCGTCAGGTTTAACGGATACTAAAGGCTATAAGCGTGTCATCATCGAAAAACCGTTCGGCCATGATTTTGAATCAGCTCAAGAGCTGAACAATATGATACGGAATTCGTTTGAAGAAGATGAAATCTACCGTATTGATCATTATCTAGGAAAAGAAATGGTCCAAAATATTGAAGTGATTCGTTTTTCGAACGCCATGTTCGAACCATTATGGAACAACCGTTATATCTCCAATATCCAGATCACGTCCAGTGAAACATTGGGAGTGGAAGAACGGGGGCGCTATTATGATAAGAGCGGCGCTTTGAAGGATATGTTCCAAAATCATATGATGCAAATACTAGCTCTATTGGCTATGGAGCCTCCGATCAGTTTAACGACGGAAGAAATCAGAAGCGAGAAAGTGCGTGTGCTGCGGTCACTGCGAGCCTATTCAGATGAAGAATTGGCTGAAAATTTTGTCAGAGGCCAATACGGACCGGGAACAGCCGGCTCCGAATCCCTTCCTTCCTATCGCGAGGAACCGATGGTCGATGAACAGTCGAACACAGAAACGTATGTAGCCGGCAAGCTGAAAATCGATAACTTCCGCTGGGCTGGCGTGCCTTTCTATATCCGTACCGGTAAGAGAATGGCCACCAAATCAACAAAAATTGTCGTACAGTTCAAGGATATACCGATGAATCTGTATTATAATCCGCAGGAAGAGTTGAATCCAAACCTGCTTGTCATCCATATCCAGCCAGACGAAGGGATTACCCTTCACTTGAATGTTAAGAAATCAGGCAAAAATGGCACTACTCCAATTCGCTTGAACTATTGCAATAAAAGCAGCGACAAAATGAATACACCAGAAGCATATGAAAAACTATTGTTTGACAGCATGGTCGGTGACACAACCAACTTTACCCACTGGGATGAAGTGGCGCTGTCTTGGAAATTCGTGGATGCCATCGCGCGCATCTGGAAGGAGAATCCGGAACCCGATTTCCCCAACTATGCATCTGGATCGATGGGGCCTGCTAAAGCCGATGAACTGCTTGAAAAAGACGGAAATATGTGGTGGCCGATTGAGGATTTTGAAATCGAAAGCTGTTAAAAAAACCAAAAATGGCACTTCCTCCAGAAGAGAAGTGCCATTTTTTCGATTGTTCACCTTATTATGATTCAATCACTTTTTTTAAAACTAACTGAATGACATGCCCTCTGCCAGTATGGCGTTTGCCCTCGTTCACTTCTTCTTCCCCATAGTAAAAATGCAGACATGTATAAGGCTTGATCCATTGAAGGACATCGATAGGATCATACATCAGCTTCTCTGAATCGGGACCGCCCGATTTGTACCGCAGCTGATCCTTCGAGTAGACTTCAACAATCAAATAGCCGCCCGGCTTTAACGAACCGATCATGCTGTCGAATAGAAAAGGCTGATCCTTTTCAGGCACATGCCCGAAAATCATGACCGCTGCATCGAATTGGCCTTTTTCTACCTTCTGCTCTGTCAGGTCCATTTCAACCGTTTCGACATGTACGCCCTTTTCTTCGGCCAATTTTTTTGTCTTTTCCAGGCCAACCCGGGAATGGTCATAAGCGGTAACTTTGTGTCCTTGTTTCGCTAGAAAGACCGCATTCCGGCCCTCTCCTTCAGCAAAGCAGCCTACTTGTGAAGATGCAGGAAGAATGCCGCTCATTTTATTCAAAAATTCATTTTCGTTTTTCCCGTATACAAAATCCTGATCTGAAAATCTCTTATCCCAATGTTCTTTAGACATGTAAAAGACCTCCCGTTTCTTTGCCTTCTTCCACTATACCACTGGGGCCATGCATCCGCAAAAATACCATTCGGGGTATAAAATTCACACTGGTTTCCCGCAAAACAAAGCAGCTGTCGGCTGCTTTGTTTGGTTGGGTCAACTGCCATGCATCAATTGTTCATTCTGGATTTGCTTCGTCATTTAGTTCTGCCTCTCCTGCCTGATCGGCCTTCGCCTTCCATCTATTTATGTAAAAGGAAACAAAAGATTCTACTGCCACATAAAACAGGAACAGCGAAACAGCTATAATAAGTATAGTTTTCATTTTTCTTACTCTCCCTTACGACAATAACGCTCTCTTTCCCGTTAAAAACAAGGATCATACCACCAAAGAGTCTATATTTATTATGAAGAATAGAAAGTTATTTCACAATACTAATTACGTATTTAAGAATTTGTTGAATGACGAATAATAATTCACTTCTGCATTCAACTGAAAAGCATGCAGGTTTTTGACATGCTCTGCTTTCAGCCCGATCAGATTTATGACTGTGTCCTCCCCCATAACTTTGATTACTTGCAGCAGCTGATTGATAAGAGCCAATCCATCTTCATCAATTGTACCGGTAGCCGTAAAATCAAAGGCGATTGCTTCATACTCCCCCTCAAACAAACGGATACTGACAGCCTTGGTGATTTCCTTCATTTTTTGGCTGGTGATATCACCGAAAATGGGTACAAATGCAAAGCTGGAGCTTAACGAGATAAATGGTCCCGACAATTGGTCCAATTTGTTCAAGACTTCCTCCAATTCTTCTTTCTTATGGAATAAATCTAGATCTGTTTCCTGGAGGCGCTTGCGAATGGCGCGGAAGTTTTCTTCCATCACCTTCATTTTGTCATCCTTGGGAATGAAACAAATCCGTATATATTCTGGATCGTAAGATGGATAGGCATCAAAAAGGGCAATTGTTTTTTCCCGTGTGTGGATATTTACTTCAAAGGGCCGCTCATCTTGTTCGCTCGTCAGGGCTTTAAACTTGGCAAAACTGCCTTCATCAAGGATATCGGCAATATGATGATTAGGAAAATAAAATTGGCGCTCTGCGGCCAGTGAAAAGTCGATAATATGGCCATCCTTTGATAGTTTAGTATATGCGACAGGCATTTGGATGATATCTTGTTCAGACATTTACTCTCTCTCCTTGCTTCAATCCGGCCATCCATTGTGTAACATCACCCAGATTTTTCATCACATTTGAAGGCTGCACCCCATACAGGCTGAAATCATGCTGAAGCGCCAACCGGCTGCCGATGATCACGTCCGGGCGCTCAGACAACGATGCTAGCCCTTTCAAATAAGCAGCAATACGAGGCAAATGATAAGCAATGGTAACAGAAAGGCAAACTACATCAGGTTTGATATCCTCGACTTGCTTCAGTACATGCTCAACGGGCATATTCGGCCCCAAGTAGCGTATCCTCCATCCATTTTCGGCAAAAAGCATCGATGCCATTTTCAAGCCAATATAATGGGACTCCCCTTCCAGGCACATGAACATAGCAGTCTGTCCCTTATACCCTTCTGTTTTGGGATGCAGCTTAGCCAGGATAAAATCACAGATGGCTGTAGCCAAATGCTCATCTGCCACACTTACCCGATTTTTTTCCCAGAGATCTCCGATATACTGCAGCGCAGGTGTAATGACTGAGTCCAATAGATCGACCAAATGCCTGTATGGAAGATTATTGATGAATTCATAAGCTTGATCTTGGTTGCCAGCCAGTAAGAGATCGGCGAAATCTTTTACAGTTTGGTCTTGCATATCCATTCCTCCTTAGAAAGCTGCTTCCATTTCCTTTAGAACGGCAATGCCGTTATCCAAGCAATGCAAGTAGAACTTCCGCTGTTCCTCGTCCAGGCTTAGCACTTGGCCGCCGAGCAATTCCTTCATCATTACGAAATTTTCCAACAAATACACTGGTGCCATTCCCCGGGCTGACAACAAACCTTGAAGCCAACTGGAATAATTGGTAAATAAGCTGGCATCCCCCATCTGATAGGCTGTATCCAAGTGCCTGTAATGATGTTCATTATCTTCTATGCACTTCTGTCTGCCCCTTTCCCCGTATCTCTCAATCAAATCGGGGTGATTCTCATAGAGGCCTTCCGTCAATTTCGTTGCCAAATCATGTATCACAGTATCTTGCAATATAACCTCCTCCATTCCTTTTCCTGATTAAAATACAAAAGGATAACCCGCCATTTTAAACCGTTTATTCTACTATAATCATAACAGTTAGGGAAAAGAATATCAGCCAGAACTGTTTGGGACACAAGAAAAAAAGCTATGGGTCTTCCCCATAGCCTAAAGTTTAGGAACTATTTCATCCACTCCGTATGGAATGTTCCTTCCTTATCCGTGCGTTCATACGTGTGAGCGCCGAAATAATCGCGCTGTGCCTGCAGCAGGTTGGCCGGCAAACGTTCAGAACGGTAGCTGTCATAGTAGGATAATGCAGCAGAGAAACATGGCACTGGAATTCCATTTGCAACGGCCAAAGAAATGACCTCGCGAAGAGCGCTTTGGTATTGCTCGACAATTCCCTTGAAATAAGGGTCGAGCAATAGATTCTTCAGTTCAGGATCGCGGTCATATGCATCTTTGATACTTTGCAGGAAGCGGGCGCGGATAATGCAGCCGCCGCGGAAAATCATCGCGATATCGCCATATTTCAAATCCCAGTTATATTCTTCAGAAGCCGCCCGCATCTGAGCAAACCCTTGGGCATACGAACAGATTTTGCTCATATACAATGCCTTGCGCACGGATTCGATCAATGCTTTTCGGTCGCCTTTATACTCGCTTGCCACCGGACCGGAAAGGACTTTGCTGGCAGCGACACGTTCTTCCTTCATTGCTGAAATGAAACGGGCGAATACTGATTCTGTGATGATTGGAAGAGGCACTCCCAAGTCAAGCGCGCTTTGGCTTGTCCATTTGCCTGTTCCTTTCTGGCCGGCACTGTCCAAAATGACATCGACCATCGGCTTGCCTGTTTCATCATCATATTTTTTGAAGATATCCGCAGTGATTTCGATCAGATAGCTGTCCAGCTCGCCTTTATTCCACTCTGAAAATACTTCATACAGCTCTTCGGCCGATAGGTCCAGAACATTTTTCAACAGAAAATAAGATTCTGAAATCAATTGCATGTCACCGTACTCAATGCCGTTATGAACCATTTTCACATAATGGCCCGCCCCGTCAGGACCAATGTAAGTGGTGCATGCGTCTCCATCGACTTTGGCAGCGATCTCTTTAAAAATCGGCGCAACCAATTCGTATGCTTCCTTTTGTCCGCCAGGCATGATAGACGGGCCTTTTAAAGCGCCTTCTTCACCGCCGGATACACCGGTTCCGATAAAGTTGATGCCTGCTTCACTTAGCTCCTTATTGCGGCGGACAGTATCTTGGAAGAATGTGTTTCCTCCGTCGATTACGATATCTCCTTTATCAAGCAATGGTTTGATTTGTTGGATGGTCGCATCCGTAGCTGCGCCCGCTTTGACCATTAATAAAATTTTGCGCGGCTTCTCCAGTGATTGGATGAACTCTTCAATCGTATATGTAGGCACAATATTCTTGCCTACCGCTTCTTTCATCATGTCGTCAGTCTTCTCGCGGGAACGGTTGAATACAGAAACAGAGTAGCCTCTGCTTTCAATGTTAAATGCTAGGTTTTTACCCATTACAGCTAGACCAATTACACCAATTTGTTGCATATCGTTACGTCCTTTCCGTATTTCAGCTGTATTTTTGATTCAATTATTTGCCCTACCGATGCAGGTGGTTTTTTGAACCGCCAACACCCTTTCCATGCTTTTATTTTATATCATTTTATCCTCTAAATCATACATCTATCATTATTTCATAAAATCATCAAAAACATCCTTGCTAAAACTAGTGTCTGCCTTTCCTTTATTCGTTTGAATTTCTTTTCTATCTTGCAAATCAAGAAAAACATTGCTTCCGAATTTCTTCTTTAGTTCTTCCACTGTCTTTAATAAAGGCTCCTTTTTAGCGTCCTGCTCAAAAGAAAACAAATCTAGCTGTTTAATGGCAGCTTGCTTTTCCACCACATCATAGGCTGTGACGCCAAGGAGGCGGACAGCATCGCCGTTCCAATGTTTCTTGAAAAGCAACTGCGCTTTCTCGAAAATTTCGCTATGTTCCACAAACGGGTTTTGTACAGCCTGGCTTCGGGTGATGGTCCTGCGGTCCTGATACCGGATTGTAATGCCAATCTTTGTGCCGAGAAGCTGCTTGTTCTTAAGACGGGCGGATACTTTGGACGACAGCTGGTCGAGAATCTTCAATAGCTCCCTTTGGTTTGTCATGTCCCTTGGCAAGGTAGTCGAATTGCCGACCGATTTGAAATCAAAGATCGATTCCGGGTCGACTGGCGAAAGATGGATCCCGTTGGCTTTCTCCTTCAATTTCAGGCCATTAATGCCAAGCAGCTTCTTCAGCTGTATTTCATTCGCATTTGCCAGTTCTCCGATCGTCCTGATTCCGATCGTTTCCAGTTTCATAGCCGTTTTTTCGCCGATGCCGTGCATATCAGCTGTCCGCTTCGGCCAAAGGACAGACGGTACATCCCTCTTTCTTAAAATGGTGATGCCCATCGGCTTTTTCATGTCAGAAGCTGTTTTGGCGAGGAACTTATTGGGGGCAATGCCGATGCTGCATGGCAAATCCAAATTTTCATAAATTCGTTTTTGAATGCTTTCGGCGATCTGGACCGGCGATCCCAAATGCTTGCAATCCGTAATATCAAGATACCCTTCATCGATGGAAACCGGCTCTACCATCGGCGTATAGGTGCGGAGCATTTCGAATATGCGGATGGAAGCTTCTCTGTATTTATCGAAATCAGGCTTTAAGACCACGAGATCCTTACATAGCTTCTTTGCTTCCCAAATCGGCATGGTCGTTTTGATGCCAAACTTTCTTGCTTCATAGCTGCAGGTAACGATAATGCCCCGTCTTTCTTTAGGGTTGCCGGCAATCGCGAGCGGCTTCCCTTTCAACGAAGGATCATGAGCGGCCTCTACCGATGCATAGAAACTGTTCATATCCACATGTAAAATAACACGGCCTTTTACAGGATACATACGCTCCAAGGAGGCCACCTCCTTTTCGTCCAAACTCTTTATCCTTAGTGTACCAAAAAACGAACATATGTGTTGATGCCAAAAATCAATCTGCATAAAAAGGATACTCTCTTTGAAAAATATGGTAATATGAAAATGTTGTTAAAATATTCTGCTAAATCTTTCTGGTCTTTGTTTGGAGGGTATTCATCCCCCTCCGATCATTCGTTGAATCAACCGTATTCTTACTGGCGCTTGATTTCCCCTTACATTTCTAGAAGCCCTGAAACTCGGGCTGATTGACATCTCATTATATGAAACGGCCATCCAGGAATGCGCCTCGTTGACCGATCAGATCAAAAATGGATTATGGAATCCGCAGGCATTGATCAAACAATACGCAGAATTGCTTAAAAACAAGCTAACAAGGAATTTAAGTAAAGAAAGGATCGATTAAAAGTGATTACATTCCCAAAACCCGACATGGAACAATACATCAAAACATTTACCATCGCCAATTTTACGGTCAGCCCTGATGAAAAACAATTGGTTTTCTCTATGAATCTTAACGGCCACTTCAATCTGTGGGCAATGGATTTGCCTAATGCTTTCCCTTATCAGCTGACCTCGATCAATCAAAGCTGCCATGAGTTGATATATGACAAAAAAGGGCAATTCATGATCGCTGGCTTTGACCAAGACGGAGATGAAAATACACAACTTTATGCCCTGCCTCCAAACGGCGGTGTGTTAAAAGAAATCGTCCATCATGAAAATTGCCGCAACTTTTATCCGATTCTCTCCAAAGAAAGCAACAAATTATATTATTCATCAAGTAAAGGCAATCCTTCCTACCTGAATATCTATTGCCTGGAACTCGACTCCGGTAAGGAAAGCACCATCATTCAGGGGACAGAAGCATCCACCTTATTGATGGACGTTTCCCCTGAAGGGACGCGTTACCTGTTCTACAAACACTTTAGCAATACAAATACTCGGTTATATATGAAAGACGGCGATAACGAATTTTGCCTGACGCCTCAGACCGACCGCCAGCATACAGCGAATGAAGCCCTGTTTGTTACAGAGAATATGGTTTATTTATTGACAGACTATGACAGTGATTACTCCTATCTGGCATCCTATGATTTAGAAACGCACACCTTTACAAAACTAAAAGAGTTGGAGAAAGAAAGCTTCACTTCTCTTCGCTTGGATAAAAAGAATCAAAAACTTTACATCAGTACCGAAAAAGGTGTGGAGGACCAGCTCTATTCCTACAACCTGAATAATCAAGATTGGGAACAGATTGAAACGCCATTTAGCATCATTGAAAAAATGGTAGTGGCCGAATCAGGCAACTTATATGTTTTAGGCAAAACCGCAACTGCCCCCACTAACATCTATACGTTTATCGACCAGAAATGGGCAGAAATCACCCATAATAAAGTTCCTGGAGTCAATCCTAGCGATCTGGTGGAACCTGAAATAGTCAAATTTTCTTCTTATGACGGATTGGAAATTGAAGCACTCTTTTTTAAGGCAAATGAAGATACCGCCAATGGCCAGCTGATTTTCTGGCCGCATGGCGGTCCACAATTCGCGGAGCGGAAATCCTTCCGGGCCATGTTCCAGTTCTTCTTGAGCCATGGGTACAGTATATTCGCCCCTAATTTCCGCGGCTCCACCGGCTATGGCCTGGAATTCATGAGAATGGTTGAAGGCGAATGGGGAAATGGCCCAAGACTCGATAATATTGCAGCACTGGACTGGTTGATTAAGAATGGGCATGCACAAAAAGGAGAAATCATCTTGCTGGGAGGCAGTTTCGGCGGATACATGTCCTTGCTGCTGCATGGGCGCCACGCCGAATATTTCAGTATGGTGGTGGATCTATTTGGCCCTTCTAACCTGTTTTCCTTCATTGACTCGGTACCGGAAGACTGGAAGCCGGTAATGGATGAATGGGTGGGGCATCCGATTCGCGATAAAGAAAAACTAACCGAATTTTCTCCTATCTCCTATATCGGCGGCATGACCAGACCGATGCTTATCATCCAAGGCGCCAATGATCCGAGAGTCGTGCAGAAGGAATCTGACCAAATTGTCCGGGCATTAAAAGAAGCAGGCCGGGAAGTTGAATACATGGTTTTGGAAGACGAAGGGCATGGGTTCTCCAAAAAAGAAAATGAAATTGCCGTCTATAATCGGATTCTTACTTTCTTTGAAAAACATCTACACACTCTAAATCGTGTGTAAATTTTAGCAAACCGCGCAACAAAGGGAAGACGATTGGCGTCTTCCCTTATTTTCTTACTTTAATTTAAATTGGCGCATACGGGCCTGCAGATGTTCAACCGATTCCGCCAGATATTCAGAGCTGGCTGATACCTGTTCCATTGCACTGCTGGTCTGTTGTGACGATGCACTTGTCTCTTCGATTCCTGCCGCCGTTTCCTCCGCTATGGAGGCAAATTCTTCTATGTATTTGCTCATCTCATGGCTTTTGTCTGCTACATCAGTGATGTTTTTGGCAACGACAGCAATCGTGTCCACCATGCCTGTGACAGCTGCGCTGATCTTGTTGAATGTCTTCTCTGTCTCTTGCGTTTGACTGGTATTCACCGAGACTTCATGATAGCCTCCCTTTAATACTTGCGTCACATCTGAAAATTCATTATGGAGATGGTTTGCATTTTTAGTAATGCTAACAACTGATTCGGCAACCTGTTCTGCCAGTTTTCGAACTTCATTGGCCACAACTGCAAAGCTTTTTCCATGTTCCCCTGCTCTTGCCGCTTCAATGGAAGCATTGAGTGCAAGGAGATTTGTTTGCTCTGCTATATTTTTAATAATCAGCACCATTTTCGTAATTTCCTGTGATTGCATCTGAAGATTTTCTACTTTTTCCACAGCATCCTTTATAATCGCGTCTACCTTCATCATCTGTTGCATGGAAGCTTCCATTCGCTCTTTTCCTTCTTCCGTCAGATGGAAGATTTGTGTTACCGAGTTTTCCATTTGGATACTATGCCCACGGACTTCTTGGATGTTGGCATCGACTGTCCCTACCGCCGTTGTCAGTTGATTGGACCTTTGCGCCTGTCTCTCGGACCCTGAAGCAAGCTCTTCCATCGTAATCGCCACTTGATCCGTTCCTGCCTTCACTTCATAAGCTGAATGCTGAAGCGCCTTGCTCTGTTTGCCCACAGTTTCCGCCACATCATCCAATTCCTGTAAAATACCGTACATATTATCTCTCATATCATTTGTTGCATGAATGAGTTGTCCTAATTCGCCTCCCAGCTTCGTTTCGATCCTTTCCTGGCTTAAATCGCCTGAGGCAATCAACTTCATCCTGTTCATAACCATGATCACCGGTCTGGTGATTCTTCTGAGCGTCATTATTTCAATGATAATGCCAATCACAATCGTCAATATCGATACAATCTTGATCACCCATAAGTTCTCAGTGCCATTGTCGACAATATCCTTCCCTTGCCTTTCCAGGATACTGCCCTGTTCTGCAGCCACTTTTTCAAAGCCGCCGATCAGTTCTTTTTCCAATGGGCCCACTTCTTCATACATAATTTCTTTCGCTTTTTCCTTATTGCCTTGGTCATATGCCATGAATACTTTTTTTAATAACTCATCCCATTCATTTTTCTTCTCCAGTAACTGATTTGTCTTAGAAGAATCGGACAGTTTCCGCAGAGTGCTTTCTAGGGCCATACTTTCCTCAGTCGTTTTCTCGAATTCTCTCCGGTATTCTTCCTTATCATATAATAAATATGCGCGTACCATAGCTGTACGCTCCGTCATGTTATAGGCGATGTTTTCATCAGCGATCAGTAAAGGCAATTGCTGATCAGTTATGCCAGCCATTTTTTCATTCGTCTTGTTTAATGAATATACATTATAAATTGCTAATAACCCCATCATCACAAATACAGAGGAAAAGCCGATTAGGATTTTAACTGTTAAGCCTTTTACATTAAATTTCTCTTTCAATGTCTCCACCTCTTCATACAAATTGCAACCAAAATAAGGAAACCACTCTTTATTTTTCGGCTACTTGTATAAAATGTTAAGGGTGATACGAGTTAGAACAAAAATAAAATGAAGCTTTGATTGATAAAGGTTTTCATTCATCCCCCACCGATTATTCTTTGAACCATTCAGATTCTTACTGGCGCTTGATCTTCCAATTACGCTTCTTCGTCGTTGCGGCATCTTTTGAAGCGGGAGTCTTAGCGCTGGTTAGAAAGGGATAAAATCACTCATATAATCGGCTTGAATCCATGGAATTGCCGTCCAACCATTATTCCTGCAAAACAAAAAACCTCTTCAGGAAGAGGAGCGCACCGTTTAACCGGTGAGCTAGCCATCTTCTTGAAGAGGTGCAGAAATCCTTTTTTATTCAGCAACAATCGAAACGATCGCTACGACCATTTCAGCTACTTTTTCCAATTCTTCAATTGGCATTCTTTCTTTCGTTGTGTGGATATCTTCGTAACCAACAGCCAGGTTGACCGTAGGAATTCCGAATCCTGCGATTACGTTGGCATCGCTGCCGCCGCCGCTTTGTTGAAGGGATGATGGTCTGTTGATTTTAGCAGCGGCTTTCTTCGCTACTTCCACCACATGGTCTCCGTCTCCAAACTTGAAGCCTGGATACATTACTTCAACGTCAACGATTGCTTCTCCACCCATTTCTTTGGCAGTGGATTCAAATGCTTCTTTCATTTTAGCCACTTGGGCTTCCATTTTTTCGTTGACCAGTGAGCGCGCTTCTGCCAGGATTTCCACATGGTCGCAGACGATATTTGTTTGTTTTCCGCCTTCGAAACGGCCGATATTTGCAGTTGTTTCTTCATCAATGCGGCCTAGTGGCATCTTCGCGATTGCTTTGGCAGCAATTGTGATGGCACTTACTCCTTTTTCAGGCGCAACGCCGGCATGGGCTGTTTTTCCTTTGATTGTCGCTTTCACCTTCGCTTGTGTCGGTGCGGCAACAACAATTTCGCCCACTTTTCCATCGCTATCCAATGCATAGCCGAATTTGGCAGTTACTAAAGAAGAATCAAGCGCTTTTGCACCTACCAAACCAGATTCTTCACCAACAGTGATGATGAATTCAATTTTACCATGTGCAATATTTTGTTCTTTCAATACACGGATCGCTTCGAACATAGAAGCAAGCCCTGTTTTATCATCGGCTCCCAGAATAGTCGTACCGTCAGATACAACATAGCCATCCACAATCGATGGTTTGACACCGTTGGCAGGAACTACTGTATCCATATGGGAAGTGAAGTAGATAGTATCTACGCCTTCTTTTGTGGCAGGCAATGTGCAGATTAGGTTGCCAGCCCCGAAACCAGTTTTAGCCGCAGCATCATCTTCATATACTTCAACGCCCAGGGCAGTGAATTTTTCTTTCAACACTTTGCTGATTTTTTCTTCGTGTCTTGTTTCAGAATCGATTTGGACTAATTCCAAGAATTCATCAAGCAATCTTTGTTTATTAATCATCATTTATTCCCTCCAACTATGTACTCTTCCTTAGTATACCCACTCTATTAATGAAGTGGCAAATCCATTTTTACCCCCCTGGTATAATCAGGGATAGGCACTAAAACATAATTTGCCCGTCGACATATGGGTGCTTCTTCATTGTACTCCTTTTACGGGCAAAAGGGGACTGCATACACTCCATCTTTATAAAGTAAGAGGCTATTTAGGATGTAACTGCAAGGCACATTCTCGAAACTTCATTTTCTGGTCTAATTGAACTATTTTATGTCCGACAAACCGTTAATAAAATTGCCATAATCGCAACACACTTCCCTCTACAATTTTTAATAAAATGAACTTTCGTAGTACAAGTCATAAAGGAGAATTTAAAGAATGAAATGAAAAAAAGAGGCATCCTTATACTATACCTACTGTTAGTAATGACACTTTCTGCTGACTCTTCTATTACATACAACCTATACAAAAAATTAAATATTCTTGAACAATCTACACTACAGACAATTGAAAAACACTACCAAAAAAATTTATTTAGTAATCCAAGGGTCAGTATTAATAAGAAAACAATCTATGTGAATTTAGACTTAGACCCAAAAATTTTAAACATGGAAGCTGTTGATCAATTTAAAGTTTTTAAAATGTTTGCAAGAAAATTTCGTTTTATTCTATATCATCATTCCAGCAGATACGGTGATGACTTAAGCAAAAAAAATCTAATTATTAGCGGACAATCCGATAATAATGTGTTTGAATATAATAGTACATTACCATATAAAAATTCGATTTACTCTTATGACAGCCACCTTTCATTAAACAAAAAGACCGTTTTTTCCTCTACTGAATTTAAACGAACTATTAACCAATCCACTGTAAATTCGTATATTGAAAAAGTGAATGGATACGACGATTTAGATATACACAGATACGCGCGAAATCTATTTAATGTTATGACTAAGAATGGAAAATATTATAATCCCAGCAAAGATGATCAATTATTTTTAGAAGCGATTTGCGATAAATTTAATATATCTCCTGAGGAATACGCTAAAATTGAGAACAAATATTATTTAATTCCTTCCTTGCCCTACTGAAGAGTAGGGTTATTTGATTATACTGCCGCCGGGAAACAAATTCGCCGAATTATTCCAGCCCCAAAAAGCCAAATCCCTGAGGAATCTGGCTTTTTTGGTCTCCTTATAACGGGATGTTTCCGTGTTTGCGATACGGTCTCGATTCTTCTTTATTCCGTAGCATTTGCAATGCTTGAACGATTTTGATGCGTGTTTCGCGCGGATCAATGACATCATCGACCATCCCTTGGCTGGCCGCGACATAGGGATTAGCGAATTTTTCACGATATTCCTGGATTTTCTTTTGTCTTGTCTCTTCAGGGTTATCACTATTTTGGATTTCGCGGGCAAAAATGATATTGGCTGCCCCTTCAGGACCCATAACGGCGATTTCAGCATTCGGCCATGAATAGACGATATCGGCGCCGATTGATTTACTATTTAAGGCCACGTAAGCGCCGCCGTATGCTTTACGGAGGATAACGGTCAGCTTCGGCACAGTCGCTTCTGAATAAGCAAACAGGATTTTGGCTCCATGGCGTATGATGCCGCCATGTTCTTGTTTGATGCCCGGAAAGAAACCAGTCACATCTTCAAACGTAACGATCGGTATCTGGAAAGAATCACAGAAGCGGATAAAACGGGCTGCCTTGTCCGACGAGTCGATATCCAATCCGCCGGCAAGGAATTTCGGCTGATTGCAAACGAGACCGACAACCTCCCCTTTAATGCGGGCGAGCCCGATCACGATATTCCGTGCAAAGTCTTTTTGGATTTCCATAAAGCTGTCTGCATCCACTACTTGCTCGATGACTCCGCGGACATCATAAGGCCGAACGCTGTCGATCGGGACGGCATCCGTCAAATCTGGCCGGTAGTCATCCTCGTCTGCCATTTCTTTGATAGGAGCCTTTTCCCTATTATTTTGCGGCAGGTACGATAATAATGTACGGACATTCTGCAGTACTTCCTCCTCGGAGCCCGCCTTAAAATGAGCATTTCCACTGATGCTGTTATGCACTTTGGCGCCGCCAAGGTTTTCTGCGCTTATTTTTTCCCCTGTAACCGTCTCAATCACCTTAGGGCCGGTAATAAACATTTGGCTGGTCTTTTCCACCATAAATACAAAATCCGTGATGGCCGGTGAATAAACGGCCCCACCCGCACATGGGCCCAATATAACGGAAATCTGCGGTATAACGCCTGAATAGATACTGTTCCGGTAAAAGATCTGTCCATACCCATCCAAAGAAACAACGCCTTCCTGGATTCTCGCACCGCCGGAATCATTCAGGCCAATGAAGGGAGCGCCATTCTTGGCAGCAAGATCCATGACGTTGGCGATTTTCTTCGCATGCATCTCTCCCAAAGCCCCGCCGAAAACCGTGAAATCCTGAGAAAATAAATAGATATCCCTTCCATTCACTTGTCCGTAGCCGGTCACAACCCCGTCTCCGGGCCCGTCTACTTGATCAAGCCCAAAATCATTACAACGATGGGCAATGAACGGGCTAAGTTCGACAAATGTACCCGGGTCGACCAGCAAGTCAATCCGTTCCCTTGCTGTAAGCTTGCCCTTTTCATGCTGTTTGTCGATTTTTGAGTCGCCCCCGCCTAACTCGACTTCTCTTCTTTTATCATAAAGCTCGTTGATTTTTTCGTAAATATCGATCATTTGCTATCATCCCCCTTTGTTTCATGCTCGCACAATTCATACAAGACGCCGGCGCAAGCCTTCGGATGCAGGAATGCAACTTGCGCGCCATGCGCTCCTGCCCTCGCTTTTTCATCGATCATTCGAATGCCCTGCTCTTTTAATTCGCCAATCCGCGCCTGGATGCTTTCAACGCCCAAGGCAATATGGTGGATGCCTTCCCCGCGTTTCTGAATAAAAGCAGCTACAGTGCTCTCTTCGGATAAAGGCTCAAGCAACTCCAGCCTGGTATTGCCTGCATTCAAAAAACAGACCTTCACTCCCTGGCTTGCGACCTCTTCCATTCCCTCCACCTTTAACCGCAGGATATCACGGTAAAAAGTGAGCGACTGCTCAATCGATGATACGGCTATGCCAATATGATCCACTGATCCGACCATTTCTTTTCCCCCATCCTTATGTAAAAGCCTAAAAGATTTTATTTTCATAAAATTCATTTATTAACTTTTATTGTAAACCAAAACGTCTAGATATAAAAGTATTGTACACGCTTTCAACGATCTTTCGGGCAGGCTAGCCCTCCATTTCAATGCCCGGCGGTTTGGCAGTACCGCCTCTTCTTTCCTCTCCATCCAGCTATAGAAATCTTGTGTTCTCGTACCGTTCCATGTAAAATGGAGCTAATCACTAGAGAAAAAGGAAGAGTGCTATGAGCAAAAAAATACAAAAGATTGCAGTGTATGTAATGATATTCATCATGCTGCTATCCACCCTGCTAACCGGGGTAGCTTTTCTTTTCTAAACGACCTCATCAAAAAAAGCCCGGCCGCTTCTATCCTGAAGAAGCGGCCGGGCTTTGCTTATATACGGGCCATTTTAACTGGCGCTAAAACTCCCGCTTCAACAGGACAGCGAAGACAAAAAAGGAAGCGGGAGTTCATGTGCCAGCATGAATCCGATTGGTACTGTTAGGGGACTAATGAGCCCCCCAGCCATCAAAGTTTTGGCATAGCCCCATTTTCCTTCGCCAGTTGGACGAAGCTCTTATTCGACATCGTGACAAGTATCTTGGAGTCCAGTGGAATAATTTCGTATAGCGCCTCAACATCCTTATTATTCATCCGTATGCACCCGTTCGATATGTATTTCCCAATCGACCAAGGAGCATTGGTGCCATGGACGCCATATGTACGTCCGTCTGTCCCCAGCGCATTGAAGCCGATCCACCTTGACCCAAGGGGATTCCTGGGATCGCCGCCCGGTATATTTTTTTTTCGGTAATAAGGATTCTTTGCTTTTACTACAATGGTGAATAAGCCTTCCGGAGTTAGCTCATTGCTTTTACCCGTGGCGACATTATACATCCCTATCATTTTCCCGTCCTTGAAATAGGCAAGCTTATTATTGGCTTTATTGACAATCACCAATGATGGTTGCTTGATGGGCGCCGCCTGGGCAACAAGCGGAAAGACTAGCAGCAGTATGCATATAGCAATAACTCTTTTCAACACAATCCCATCCTAAACTGTTTTCATTTAGTTTAGGTAACCGCTTCTTTTTTCATGCACCCTTTCTGTCTGGAAAAACCTTTATAAATGCTTTTTAAAATTAAGTATTTTTCTAATTCCTTTATTAAGCCGATCAAAGCAGCCTGAATGTCAAATTCTTCCCTGGTTGCTGGGAGAGGCATCTGCTGTGCCTGTTCCATGAGAGCATCCAGCTTCCTTAAATAAATATGTGATGTATTATATGGGTGGACATGATCGGCAAGCTCTTCGATAAAATCGGCCAGCACCTGGCTGTACGGCAGCTCTTTCGGCAATACAGCCGCCAAGGGCAGCATTCTTTCCACAATCTCAAACTGTTTTTCACGCATAATGAAATACTGGTAATAAAGATCATCTTTGCTGGTCACATGGTTTTCAACATCCCTGAACGCCAATATCTTCGCTTCGGAAATGGTATCATTCACCCTCATTAGCTCTTCGCCGTCCCAATTGCTGCGATTGGTGCGGAGATACAGAGCCATCTTCTTAAAGATAACGGAAAAATCCCCTTCCAGCTGTTGCCTTGCTTTCTTGAGCTTGCCCTCTACACTCGGCATATACAAATTCATAAGTAAAGCAACAGTGATACCGATAACAAGCAATCCAAGTTCATTCAATAGAAGATGTACAGTCACATGGCCCGCAGAATAGATGTGGAGGAGAATAACCGAACTGGTCACCACACCTTCCTGCGCTTTGACAGCTACAACCGTCGGAATAAAGAAAAGCAACATCAAGCCAATGACTGCCGGATGAAAGGCAATCCCTTCGAAAAAAATCGTGCTGTAAAGCATAGCGATCAAACAAGCCAAGAACCGGCTGAATGCTGCCTGCAATGATTTCTTCTTCGTGATCTGGATGCACAGTATGGTAATGATCCCGGCGGATGGAAAACTGTTCAAATGACAGAGCTGTGCAATACTGATAGCAATGGCTACCCCAATAGCCGTTTTGATGGTTCGATAACCGATCCTAAACATAAATACTTGTACCTACTCTCTATAGAAAACCCATGATTTCCATGGATTCGTTATGGACACTTAACAGTATCGCACCCCGGTCTTTACATTTCAAGGAAATATCTTTCTTTTGAAACTGCCATTATTAACTAGACCCTATGTCTACTTTAAGCATATAGGATGCTCATCATGATTAGCAAATATTGTATAATAGCAACAAAGGAGGGGGATCAATGGGATCAAGAATCATGCATTATATTATTTCCAGGCAATTAGCAAAAACGCTTCCTATCGAAAACAAGGAAACATTTATGATTGGCGGCGTTTCTCCCGATGCAGCCAGGGATAAAGAAATATCGCATTATTACAGGGGAGAGGTTTACGATTATACAAGGCATATTGACTTTTCCTCTTTTATCGAAGCCTGCCAAGAAGAAGATAATGAAAGCTATGTCTTAGGATATTACACCCATCTCATTTCAGATGATCTATGGCTGAAAGGATTCTATATGCCCTGGCTGCGTAATCGGATTATTGCCGATCGTGCGCTTGCGGAAAAATATCACCGCGACTTCCATCTCTTGAACGCCAAGCTGGCTGAGCATTATTCATTATCTGCGGGGGAAATTCCATTCAATATCAAAGAACAGGACCTCCCAAGCTTGCCGGAAGTCTCTCCCCATGCAGCTAGAGCTTTCCTTTCATACATACAGGAAGATTTGCAGTACAATGAATCTCAATCCCAAAAACCTCTACAAGTATTTACATTTGACCAGATCATCGGCTATATCGAAACATCGATTGATCAATCCCGGTTATTGCTGCAACGGCATTACGAAGCCAAAAAATAACAAAAAAAGCATTCCGCTTTCTTAGAAACGGAATGCTTTATACATTCTATTATACTTCTTCACAATATCGATCAAAATGCTCCTGAAGCTTGTTGACAACTGAAACAGGGTCATGGCCTTCGATTTCATGTCTTTCCACCATTGTGCAGATCTTGCCGTCTTTCAACAGCGCAAAAGATGGAGAAGATGGCGGATATTCACCGAAATAGCTTCTTGCTTTTTCTGTCGCTTCTTTATCCTGCCCGGCAAAGACTGTTACCAATTGGTCAGGTTTACGGTCGTAGTGCACAGCATAAGCAGCTGCTGGGCGGGCAATTCCCCCTGCACAACCGCATACTGAGTTGACCATTACTAAAGTTGTTCCTTTTTTATTTAATGCTTCATCGACTTCCTCGGGCGAAGTTAATTCTGTATATCCAGCCGCTTTGATTTCATCGCGTGCCTGTCTGACTACATCATTCATGAAAAAGTTGAAATTCATACTCATGTTTCATCTCTCCTACTAGTGTGGCATTAGATTCATCATATCAGAAGAAAAAGGAGATATACAACTGATTAAGATGTTTAAATTTCTCTGAACTGGGAATTATACAGGTACAACTTAGATACCCCGAACTCCCATTCAAGGGCCGGCAAAGATAGCATTGGCTATTTACCAGCCCTTTTTTCTTGTGTTTACTTAAGAGAAGATTTGAACAGATTCAGTGCTTCCTCAACAGCTGTAGAGACTGTCTGTCCACCCTCCATGACCTTCTGCTCCAGTGTTGGAAGCAGCTCCTTCATCGTTGGATTACTATAAAACCAGTTATTCAAGCGATGTGCGAGCGATTGCCTCATCCATTCTTTTGTTTGCTGTTTACGGCGATGATCCAAGCTTCCATTGCTGGATCCTTTTTCAAAAAAGCGCAGAACCGCTTTCCATAATTCTTCCATTCCTGTCCCGTCAAGCGATGAGCAGGCATATGCTTTTGTTTTCCAGCCTTCAGTAGCAGGCTGAAGAAAATGAAGGATTCTATTATATTCTGCTGTTGCAGCCTTCGCATTTCTTATATTGTCTCCATCCGCTTTGTTCACGACGATTGCATCAGTCAGTTCCATAATCCCTTTTTTCATTCCCTGCAGTTCATCCCCCGCACCGGTAATGGCTAAAAGCATAAAGAAATCACTCATCCCGCGGACAATTGCTTCACTTTGCCCGACGCCGACCGTTTCAATCAATACGATATCGTAGCCTGCAGCTTCGCAAAGAATCATACTTTCCCTTGTTTTTCGGTGCACGCCGCCCAGTGTCCCTTCTGAAGGAGACGGCCTAATGAATGCACCTTCCAATCCAGAAAGTTTTTCCATCCTCGTTTTATCTCCCAGGATGCTTCCTCCAGTCAATGAAGACGAAGGATCGATAGCAAGCACCGCCACACGATGTCCCTGATTACAAAGAGCTGTGCCCAAATATTCAATGAACGTGCTCTTGCCGGCGCCAGGCACCCCCGAAATGCCGATTCTCATGGAGCGTCCGCTGTTAGGCAGACAGCGCTGCAACAATTCCTGTGCCGGCGCAAAATGATGTGCGGCATTGCTCTCAATCAACGTAATCCCTTTGGCAAGCATCGTACGATTGCCGCCGGTAATGCCTGCAAAGAGGGCGTCGATATCAATGGCAGACGCCTGTTTCTTCACATAAGTAGGCCGATTTTCTTTCATCAGGATGACACTTCCTCATAACCGAGTGCTTTATAGATTTCCGCAAGAATTGTTTTGGCTGCGGCCGGGATGACTGTCCCCGGTCCGAAAATAGCTGCCGCACCGTGCTTGCGCAAAAATTCATAATCCTGCTGCGGCACTACGCCGCCTACGATGACAATAATGTCTTCCCGTCCCCGTTTTTTCAATTCTTCCACCAACTGCGGAAGCAATGTCTTATGCCCGCCTGCAAGGGAACTCATGCCAACCACATGGACATCGTTTTCAACCGCCTGCCGCGCTGTTTCTTCCGGAGTCTGGAAAAGCGGGCCAATATCAACATCAAACCCAAGATCCGCATAGGCAGTTGAAACGACCTTCACACCCCTGTCATGCCCGTCCTGTCCCATCTTGGCCATCAGGATGCGCGGACGCCGACCTTCCTGTTCCAAAAAATCCGTGGTCATTGCCATTACTTCCGCGATTTCCTCCTGTTCATCATAGGCGGAACTATACACGCCGGATATGGAGTGGATGACTGCGCTATGGCGCCCCGATACTTCCTCGATTGCCGAAGAAATCTCACCCAATGTTGCGCGCACGCGTGCAGCCTGTACAGCTAGGTCCAATAAATTGCCTTCTCCTGTCCTTGCCGCTTCTGTGAGATTGTCCAAAGCCATCCGAACGCTGGATTCATCACGGGTTTCCTTCAGCACAGATAGCTTCTTCAATTGGCTGTCGCGAACAGCGCTATTATCGACCTCAAGAATGTCGAGCTGTTCCTCTTGTTCAAGCCGGTATGCATTGACGCCGACAATCGTTTCCGCTTTGGAGTCGATTTTAGCCTGCCTTTTGGCGGCCGCTTCCTCGATCCTCATTTTCGGGATGCCGGTTTCAATCGCTTTTGCCATGCCGCCGAGCGATTCGATTTCCTCGATATGCTTCCATGCTTTCTCCATCAATTCATTCGTCAGGCTTTCGACATAATAGGAACCGCCCCATGGATCAATGACATCTGTAATGCCCGTTTCTTCCTGGAGATACAGTTGGGTATTGCGGGCTATGCGCGCTGAGAAGTCCGTAGGCAATGCAATCGCTTCATCCAACGCATTCGTATGCAGCGACTGGGTATGCCCCATTGCGGCTGCATGGGCTTCTATGAGTGTGCGGGTAATATTATTGAATGGATCCTGTTCAGAAAGGCTCCAGCCCGACGTTTGGGAATGCGTTCTCAACATCGCCGATTTTTCGTTCTTCGGCTCAAATTGCTGCATGAGCTTCGCCCACAATAGGCGTCCGGCCCTCATTTTGGCAACTTCCATGAAATAATTCATTCCGACTGCCCAGAAAAAGGACAGGCGGGGAGCAAAAGAATCGATCGGTATGCCGGCTTTTAGTCCTGTACGGACGTATTCAAGCCCATCTGCAAGCGTATAGGCCAACTCGATATCCGCAGGAGCGCCCGCTTCCTGCATATGGTAGCCAGATATTGATATACTGTTGAATTTAGGCATATGCTTCGATGTATAGCTGAAAATATCCGCAATAATCCTCATGCTCATTTCCGGGGGATAGATATACGTATTGCGAACCATGTATTCTTTTAAAATATCATTCTGGATCGTACCGGCTAATTGCTCAGGGCTGACTCCCTGTTCTTCGGCTGTAACTATATAAAAAGCCATAATGGGAAGGACTGCTCCATTCATTGTCATGCTGACGCTCATGACATCAAGGGGAATCTCATTAAATAACTGTTTCATGTCCATTACTGAATCAATAGCAACGCCGGCCTTTCCGACATCGCTGACAACACGGGGATGATCCGAATCGTAGCCGCGGTGTGTAGCCAAATCAAAGGCAACTGATAATCCCTTTTGTCCCATTGCCAGATTCCGCCGATAAAAAGCATTCGATTCTTCCGCTGTCGAGAAACCGGCATATTGACGCACCGTCCATGGACGGTTTACGTACATAGTCGGATAAGGCCCGCGTGTATAGGGAGCGAGGCCCGGTATATGGTTTAACTGTTCACTGCCTGCGATATCTCTGTGATGATAAAGCGGCTTTATGCGTATTTCTTCATTGGTTTCAAATGATGCAAGATTCATTTCATTCATAGTCAACGGGCTTTTACGGTCTGGCCGTTTAAAATGGATAGACTTTGAGAAAGTATGTCTTTTGCCCACTTACATCACCCCCATTTCCTTCAATAGTTTCCCTGCTACTTCAATCGTATCAGATCCGGCTGCCATGCATCCGTCCAATCCTGCCGATTGCAGAGCTTCCATGGCACCGCCATCCATTTTTCCGGCCAACAGAAGCCGGACATGTGGATGGTTTTCTTTGATGGCCTCCACCCATGCAAGCGCTTTTTCTTCATATTCGGCATCACTTCCACAGAGAATGAAATGGCTCAAGTTGGACTGTTGGACAAAATCATCGGCTTCTTTCAGCGTTGCGCATTCCTTCATCGTCCCTTTAATGGCTACAGTAGCTAGCAATTCCTTGCTGAAATCAGCCCGGCCTTTATAGCTTTTCAAAGATCCCAGGCATATCAACCCTATTTCTGGCGGCTGTCCGGTCCGTTTGGCATAATGGACAGAATGCGAGCGCAGCAACTCATACGGTTCAGCCAGGCGAACTGGTCTGAGAGCTTCAATCTGCAACTCGCCAAAAGGCATATGGTGGCGCTTTTCGACGGTAGTGGAGTATGTCTCTTGTTCATGAACATCTGCATACACATTGACGCCAATCAAATGTTGTTTTCTGACGGCGGCATCTTTATTTTTTTGCTCCCGTGTTTTGGCGATCTGCTCTTGAAGCCAGCCTGTTTTCAGCACAGATAAAATGCCGCCCCGTTCTTCGATATCAAGGAATAATTCCCAAGCTCGTTCTGCCAGTTCATCGGTCAATCGTTCAATATAAAAAGAACCGCCGGCAGGATCGATTACCTTATCCACTTGTGTCTCTTCTTTAAGAAGTAAATGGATATTCCGCGCTAGACGTTCGGAAAAAGCGGAAGGTGGAGCTAGGAATCGATCATAGGGACTGACCTCCAAAGATTGCGTTCCGCCAATAACGGCTGCAAATGCCTGATTGGCCGTTCTGAGCACATTGACGTACGGATCGAACATAGTGGCAGTAAACGATGATGTTTCGCTATGGATATTCATTTTAAAGCGGCTGGCATCACCGCCGAATTCTGCGCCCATCCAAGACCATAGACGGCGGGCGGCGCGAAGTTTGGCAACATTCATAAAAAAGCGGGAATCAATCGCAAATGTAAATACCGCATGCTCTGCAATAAAATCGGCAGATAAGCCATTCCTTGCTGCCTGATGGATATATTCAGATGCGGTTGCTAGGCCTGCAGCCAATTCCTGGACTGCATGGGCGCCGGCATTATGAAGGACTTCCGTATTAACAGCAATCGTCTTAACACCAGGCATAAGAGCCTGCATTTCCTGCAGCGACTTGAACCAGCCATCGAAATAATCGCTCTTCTCATCAAACCCTTTTCCGGCGCTTGCCCCTTGCAGAATCGGATCGATTGCCAAATACCCTTCCATATCCGCAAGTTCGCCCATATTCGCTGCCTTCAACTCCGCCAACAAAGGCTCAAGATCACTCACGTCTTTGATAAAAATGTCATATTTTTTTTCATTGGCAAGCTTCAAAACCCTTACAAATTGCCCTTTAAGTGCACCATTTAACTGTTCCTCGTCGAGAACGATCGTCCGTTGCCCTCTATGCTCGGCTTCCTGCAGGGACTGAAGGAAACCTTCCCATGAGTCCCCTGATAAGCGTTGGACCATCTTCCAAGGCTGGACACTGTATGGATTCTCTGTAATGCCTCTTGTATAGGGAGCTTCGCCCGGCTGCTCCTCATTGTCTGTTGCCCCCTGCCCATAATAAGGCTTGAGGGTAATCCCTTCGTATGTAGAGGTATATAATTTCTCTAACGGCTTTCCTTTCAAGCTCTTCTCCGCTTTTCTTTCCCAATCCTCCATTGAAACAGATGGGAACACTGCAGCTTTCGTCTCAAGCGTTTTCATAAAGCACCGCTTCTATCACATTTTAAGATAACGCTTTCATTTATCTGAAAATGGCGAAAGAAGCTTTCACCTCCCTTTGTCTTAAAGTGAAATTTTGACCGATGGCGTTTTTTTATCATCCCCTACGATCATTCGTTGAACCAATCAGATTCTTTCTGGCGCTTGGCCTCCCGCTTATCTAATCCGCCATCATGTTTTAAAATGACAATTTTTGCGCCTGTTAAAGCAGGATGAACCTGGAAAACTATAAATCTCTATTGCTTCCATTTTAGTATAGTAATGGGAAAAAGGAAAGTGGAGAACCCCTCTTTAGCCGAGAAAGGGTTAGATGAACGAAGATACTATGCTAGCGCCACCTTAGGATCTGGACCGGCAAAAGATTGCAATAAAGAACTATTAAAAAAACATTTCAAAAAGCATGATCACTGCAAATCTACTACATTTTTTGCTGTGACCATGCTTTAAATTATTTTTTAATTTTGTTTAGCAAATAACTCTTTAATCTCATCTAACATTAAATTGGCTGCCAAAACGCCCCCTGCTGTATTCCAGATGATATCATCTACTTTGTATGCTCTATTATTCTTTACAGCATTTAGATTTTTCCAAAGAGGATCATTAATCCATTCCTTTTCTGTTTCTAAGGCTTTATTGTCGCCTTCAGGCGTATAAGTGAAATAAAATAGTGTATCCGCATCCATTTCAGGAATAACTTCTTTGCCGACTTCTATAGCAAGCTTTCCTAGCTTATTATCTTCTTTGAATAATTTTTCTTGTTGTGGGGCACGTTTAAATCCTAGTTCTTCAAAAATGACCCCCGAAAAAGAATCCGTATAATAGATCCGTGTAATGCCCGTCATAAAACGAACCATTGAAATTTCTTGATTTACTTTATCCCCTAAAGCTTCTTTTACATTTACTACTTTTTCTTCATAATCGCTAAGTACTTTCTTTCCTTGCTCTTCTTTATTAACTGCTTTTGCATATAACGCAAAGTTCTCTTTCCAATCGCCTCTAAGCGTTTCAGCAAATACAGTCGGAGCGATTTTACTCAATTTATCATAGACAGCTTCTTGGCGTATTTTATTGCCAATAATTAAATCTGGTTTTAACGATGCAATCTTTTCAAGATTTACTTCATGTTCAACCCCGACAACCTCTGCGTCTTTCATGTCATCTTTAATATGGTCGTACCAAGGGTTCCCCACCCATGATTGAACCGCACCAACAGGCTTAATTCCTAAGGAGAGCAATGCTTCCGTTCCTTCATTTGTCAGAACAACGATCTTTTTTGGTTCTCCCACTATTTTCGTTTTCCCCATTGCATGTTCCACTGTATAGCTTTTCTCGCCAGCTGCGTTTTCTTCATTTTTTTCCTTGCCGCATCCCGTTAAAGCTAGCAGAGCAATCAAAAAAAATACAGATAAAACTATCTGAATATTCTTTTTCATCTTTTCTCCCCCTGAGTTGTATGGTAATATATTACTTAGAAAATGATATTGATATTCATTCTCAATTACATTCTAATACTAAAACATGGTAAAAGACTTGTCAACGTAACTCTTGCAATATTTTACAACCTGTCTTCATTAATATCGGTTTATGCCATTCTAACTGGCGCTAAGAATCCCACTTCAACGCGAGAATGAATATGAAGAAATGTTAAGCGACAGTACAAATGCGATTGGTTCAACTAATGATAGGTGGGGGTTGAATGCCCCCCACCTATCAAAGTTTCAATTTATCAAAATCTAAAAGATTGGTTGGTAGACTATGCTCTTTAAAACGAATGCTCAAAAAATAATAGGCTTTCTTTTCACACTCATGCTCCTTTTGATATGTATGGGTTTGAGCATTGTATATGGATATAGTGACACTTCCTTTAAAACGGCGATTCATGCATTTACACATTTCAATGGAAGCAATGAACATATTATCATCGAATCTGTTCGTTTACCGCGTGCGTTGATCGCTACGGCAGTTGGATCTTCATTAGCAATAACAGGGGTTTTAATGCAAACGCTGACAAAAAATCCTCTTGCTTCACCTGGTATTTTAGGAATAAACGCCGGTGCTGGATTTGCTGTTGTATTAAGTGTGACCTTCATACATTCCGCTAGTTTACAAACATTCACATGGATTGCTTTTCTTGGCGCAGCCATCTCGGCAATTCTTGTCTATATGATTGGCACCAATGGGGGGAACAACTCTTCTCCCATGCAGCTTACTCTTGCCGGAGCAGCTTTAAGCGCTCTCTTTGCCTCTTTCACCCAAGGATTGTTAGCAACTAACGAAGCCGGATTCGATCAAGTCTTGTTTTGGCTTTCCGGTTCGGTCCAAGGCAGGAGTTTAGACATTTTGAGTGCTGTATTCCCCTATTTATTGATAGGATGGCTAGCCTCCCTCGTTATTTCTGCTAAAATGAATGTTTTAGCAATGGGTGACGACGTAACAAAAGGGCTTGGGATCAAACTTGGTTTTCTAAAACTGACAATAGCTATTATCGTCATCTTGCTTGCAGGCGGTTCTGTTTCCATTGCTGGTCCGATTGGATTCATTGGGATTGTCATTCCACATATAGCGAGAAAAATGATTGGCATTGATCATCGCTGGCTCATCCCTTATTCAGGATTACTTGGAGGCATTTTGTTACTTGTGGCTGATATTGCTGCAAGGTATATTATTATGCCACGTGAAATTCCTGTAGGTGTGATGACTGCCTTGATTGGAACACCCTTTTTTATTGTTATAGCCAGAAGGGGGTTCAATAAATAATGAAGAAATACTACAGTTATCAATCAAACAATAAAAAAGTATCATTTTTGATAGACGTACAGGCAATCAGCAAGATAATGATCCTTCTACTCTTGCTTGCCATCATTTTCATTGCCAGTATTGGTTTAGGAGACATGAACATTCATCCATTCACTGTTTTGCATGTCTTTTTTGGCGGCGGGACACAACTAGAAAAATTAGTGATAATTGATTTCCGGCTTCCCAGAGTGATTGTTGCGTTGCTTGCCGGCATGGCATTGGCTGTTGCAGGCGGGATATTGCAAGGTATCGTAAAGAATCCCTTAGCCTCGCCCGATATTATAGGAATAACGAGTGGAGCCGGAGCATTTGTAGTCGCATTCCTTGCTCTATTCAGCGATCAAAATCATTCATTGACAGTCAGTATAGCTTGGATGCCGCTGGCTGCTTTCTTAGGCGCTGCCATTATTGCTTTTTCCGTTTATTTACTGGCTTGGCGCAATGGCGTCGCTCCCTTTCGCCTTGTATTGATTGGAATCGGTATTTCGGCACTTATGCAGGGTTTAACGACTCTTTTGATGTTGATGGGGCCTATTTATAGAGCAAGTGATGCGAATGTATGGATTACAGGCAGTGTAAATGGGGCTTCGTGGGAACAAATAGCCATTCTAATGCCATGGACTATTATTTTATTATCGGTTGCTTTTATAGCGTCACGTATAATCAATATTCAAGAACTTGGCCAAGAAATAGCAACTGGGGTAGGAAATCCCGTGGAAAAAAGCAGATTTCTTCTATTGTTGCTTAGTACTTGTTTAGTTGGCGGGGCCGTTGCATTTGCTGGGGGGATCGGCTTTGTCGGTTTAATGGCTCCGCATATTGCCAGACGGCTTGTCGGTTCATCATTCGGCGTGCTATTGCCAACAGCCGCCTGTATCGGAGCTATACTCGTTATGGTTGCAGATTTAATTGGAAGAACGGCATTTTCGCCATTGGAAGTTCCTGCCGGGGTGTTTACAGCGGCAATTGGCGCTCCGTATTTTATTTATCTCTTATTTAAAGCAAAAAACAGATAGGAATGATGTACATGTCGGAAATCATCCGTACAAACCAATTAACATTGAGTTACGGGAACCACATTATTATAAAAGAATTAAATATCGCTATACCTAAAGGGGAGATCACCGTCCTTATAGGCGGAAACGGCTGTGGTAAATCCACTTTATTGCGTTCAATGGCTCGCTTATTGAAGCCTGTAGGCGGCTCTGTTTTGTTGGAAGGAAAAGCAATCGATAAGCTTTCCACTAAAAGTGTAGCAAAAAAATTATCTATTCTGCCGCAGTCCCCTAACGCACCAGAAGGACTTACTGTTCTTCAACTTGTTAAACAAGGGCGGTATCCCTATCAAAACTGGCTAAATCAATGGTCAAAGGAAGATGAGCAAAAGGTTAACAGTGCTCTTGAAGCAACAGGTATGAATGATCTGAAGGATAAACTGGTTGATGAACTTTCCGGGGGACAAAGACAAAGGGCCTGGATTGCCATGACATTGGCTCAAGATACAGATACCATCCTTTTAGATGAGCCAACCACTTACTTAGATATGACCCATCAAATCGAGATTCTCGATTTATTGTACGAACTTAACCAAATGGAACAAAGAACAATTGTGATGGTTTTACATGATCTAAATTTAGCCTGCCGTTATGCACATCATATTATCGCCATTCAAAATAACACCGTATGCGCCCAAGGCAAACCTGAAGATATTATTGATAGTGAACTTGTTAAACAGGTTTTTGCCATGGAATGCCAAATCATAGCCGACCCTATTTTCGGGACGCCGCTTTGTGTTCCCTACGGAAAAGGACGTTATATCACATCTCTGAATGATTCCAAAGGATATTCCCACAAAAACGCACATATCAATTAAGCTCTTCCTATATCCTAAAACTGCCTTAATAAGCGCAGGAAGTTAAAGAAGATATGTACAAACCAATGTTCAATCAAAGAGTCGGAAAATCTCCATCATCTTCCTCTAAATGTACTCATTCTTATCTATGTTTTTAAAAAGCAATAGTTATTGAGTGGTCTGAAACGCAACTGATATTATGTTTTCAGGCCATTTCTTTTTATAAAGACTATGCCAATAACCAGCTGAGCTAAAAAACGAGCATGCAATCAAGAGATCGCATGCTCGTTTTTTAGGCTCCCTTCTGTCCTGAAGAAGGACTAGAGAATCCTTTTCATTAATAGATCGATGTGTTTTCCTTATTCATACCCTCAATAATTTCTTTAACGCGGGCAAGGAATCTTCCGCACACCAGGCCATCAAGTACTCGATGGTCAAGCGATAGGCAGAGGTTGACCATGTCACGCACGGCAATCATGCCGTCGATGATGACTGGGCGTTTCACGATTGCTTCCACCTGAAGGATCGCTGCCTGTGGATGGTTGATGATGCCCATGCTTTGGACAGATCCGAATGAACCTGTGTTGTTAACCGTAAAGGTTCCTCCCTGCATGTCTTCCTGCTTCAGCTTGCCGCTTCTCACTTTGCCGGCAAGCTCAGTGATTTCACGTGCAATGCCTTTAATGCTTTTCTCGTCAGCATGTTTTATGACAGGGACGAATAGGGAATCCTCTGTTGCTACAGCGATATTCAAATTAATATCATGTTTCTGGATGATCTTATCCCCTGCCCACATGCTATTCATTTGTGGGAATTCTTTCAGTGCTTGTGCAACAGCTTTTACGAAGAACGCAAAATAAGTCAGGTTATATCCTTCTTTTTGCTTGAAATCTGCCTTTTCTGCATCGCGGTATTTTACCAGATTAGTTGCATCGACTTCCACCATCATCCAGGCATGGGGAGCTTCCTGCTTGCTCTTCAGCATATTATGGGCAATCGCTTTGCGGACTGCTGTGACCGGCACTTCCACATCGCCTGCAGCTGCTGTAACGTTGGTTTTTGGTTGGGCAGGCGCTTTTGCTGCCGGAGTTTCACTAGAACGAGCCTCCTGTTTGGCTGGTATAGACGCTGCTGTCGATGCACTTGTTTGTGCATTGCTTTGTGTTTGGCCGTTTTCGATCAGCTTTTGCAGGTCTTTCCGGGTAATACGGCCGCCGGCGCCGCTTCCTGCTACAGTTGTTAGGTCGATGCCATGCTCTTGGGATAGGCGAAGGACGGCAGGTGAATAGCGGCCGGCGTTCACTCCCTTGCCTGGGTCGGACATATCTCTGACAGGTGTTGTTTTTTCTTCAGCTGCAGAAGTTGCGGGCTCCGCTTTTGTTTCCTCGGCAGCAATGCCCCCGTCCACTTCGATTGTGCAGATTGGTTCCCCGACTGCCAATGTTTGGTCTTCTTCGGCTTTCAGTTCTTTAATGATTCCTGTGAAAGAAGATGGCACTTCAGCATTCACTTTGTCCGTCATCACTTCAGCGATTGGATCATATTTGTTGACCTTGTCTCCAGGGCCCACCAGCCACTTGCTAATAGTGCCTTCTGTTACACTCTCGCCCAACTGGGGCATTTTCATTGTTTCAATAGCCAATTAAGAAACCCCCTTTTCCAATTAATACTCAGCTAATTCTCTCATTGCTTTTTCAACCTTATCACTATTCACAAGGAAGAATTTTTCCATAGTCGGTGCATACGGCATTGCCGGAACATCAGGGCCCGCTAAACGCATGATTGGTGCATCAAGGTCGAATAGGCAGTTCTCGGCGATGATTGCTGCGACTTCTCCGATAATGCTGCCTTCTTTATTATCTTCCGTTACCAATAAGACTTTTCCTGTCTTCGAAGCGGCTTCAATAATGGCTTCTTTATCCAATGGATAGACTGTTCTCAAATCCAGAATATGCGCAGAGATGCCGTCGTTAGCCAATTTCTCGGCTGCCTGGAGGGCATGGTGCACACAAAGGCCATACGTGATAACTGTGATATCGTCGCCTTCGCGTTTTACGTCTGCCTTGCCGATCGGCAGTACATAATCATCCGTAGGCACTTCTCCCTTAATCAAACGGTAGGCGCGCTTATGCTCGAAGAAAAGGACGGGATCCGGGTCACGGACTGCGGCCTTCAGCAAGCCTTTCACATCGTAAGGAGTGGAAGGCATAACAATCTTCAGGCCAGGTGTGTTGGCGAACATCGCTTCCACTGATTGCGAATGGTATAAAGCGCCGTGGACACCGCCGCCGTATGGCGCACGGATGACGATCGGGCACGTCCAGTCATTATTGGAACGATAACGAATCTTTGCAGCCTCTGATACGATTTGGTTGACAGCAGGCATAATGAAATCAGCGAATTGCATTTCAGCAATCGGGCGCATGCCATACATAGCGGCTCCGATCCCAACTCCGGCTATTGCTGATTCAGCAAGAGGAGTGTCCAATACCCGGGCTTCCCCGAATTGTTCATACAAGCCATGCGTCGCTTTGAAAACGCCGCCTTTCTTTCCTACGTCTTCCCCTAATACAAATACGCGTTCATCGCGTTCCATTTCTTCTCTGATTGCCATTGTTACAGCGTCAATATATGAAATAACAGCCATTGTTTTCCCTCCTTACTCTTCACCGTATACATATTTCAATGCGCTTTCCGGATCTGCATATGGAGCGTTTTCCGCATAATCCGTTGCTTCGTTCACAATACTCATGATACGGTCGTTCATCGCTATTTCCATTTCGTCCGTCAAGATGCCGAAATGCTTCAGATACTCGGCAAAAGTGACAATGGAATCTTTGGTTTTTGCTTCCGTCACTTCATCTTGGGTACGATATACACGATCATCGTCATCACTGGAATGAGCCGTAAAACGATAAGAAACGGTTTCGATCAATGTCGGGCCTTCCCCTTTGCGGGCACGGTCCACTGCTTCCTTCGTCACCTTATACACTTCCAGCGGATCGTTGCCGTCAACCGTGATGCCCGGCATTCCGTATCCGATTGCTCTGTCGGAAACCTTGGCACAGCCAAGCTGTTTCTCGATTGGTACGGAAATCGCATATTTATTATTCTCGCACATGAAGATGACTGGCAGCTTATGGACACCGGCAAAGTTTGCCCCTTCATGGAAATCGCCCTGATTGCTTGATCCTTCTCCGAACGTCACGAAGGTCACTAAGTCTTTTCCTTCCATTTTTCCTGCCAATGCCAATCCGACAGCATGGGGCACTTGCGTAGTTACTGGCGAGGAGCCGGTGACGATCCGGTTTTTCTTCTGTCCGAAATGCCCCGGCATCTGGCGGCCGCCTGAGTTGGGATCTTCCGCTTTAGCAAAACCGGACAGCATCAATTCCTTTGCCGTCATGCCGAATGTTAGAACAACGCCCACATCCCGGTAATAGGGAAGAGCAAAATCCTTTTCCGGATCCAGTGCAAAGGCAGCCCCTACTTGTGCGGCTTCCTGCCCTTGGCAGGAAATGACGAATGGAATTTTACCAGAACGGTTCAACAGCCACATACGCTCATCGATCCGCCGTGAAAGAAGCATGGTTTCATACATCTGCAATAATTTTTCATTTGAAAGACCAAGGTCTTTGTGTCGATTTTCCATAGTGTTTCCTCCTTTTTACGAGAAAAGTAGATTAAGAGTGGATTGCCAGGCCGTCAACTGCAAGGGCGACTTCGCCCACCGCTTCAGATAATGACGGATGCGGATGGATGGTATGGGCAATTTCCCAAGGCGTCGCATCAAGGACTTTAGCAAGGCCTGCTTCTGAAATCATATCCGTTACATGTGGCCCGATCATATGCACTCCAAGCAGGTCATCTGTTTTCTCATCAGCAATCATTTTAATGAAGCCATCGCTCTCGCCGAGGACTAGGGCTTTGCCTACTCCTTTGAACGGGAACTTTCCGACCTTGACAGAATATCCTTGCTCTCTCGCCTGAGCTTCCGTCAATCCGACACTGGCTACTTCAGGATGCGAGTATACGCACTTAGGCACCTGAAGAGGATCTAATTCATGAGGATGCTGGCCAGCGATATGTTCAACAGCCGCAATCCCTTCATGCGAAGCGACATGGGCCAACTGCAGGCCGCCTATGCAATCGCCGATGGCATAGATATGCGATTCTTTCGTTTGGTAGAAGGAATTGGTTTCGATATACCCATTTTTCACTTGGATTTCGGTATTTTCAAGGCCAATCCCTTCAATATTTGCCTGTCTGCCGACGCTTACAAGGATTTTATCCGCTGTAAAAGTCTTCAATTCACCTTTGACTTCTGCCTGGATACTGACTTGTTCACTGAGATTTACCGTTTCCGGCAAGACTTTGGCATTAGTGACAATATTGATTTTTTTCTTTTTTAGTATTCTTTGCATTTCTTTTGAAATATCTTGGTCTTCTGTCGGCAAGATGTGCGGGGCATACTCGATGACGGTAACTTCTACACCAAAATCATTGAGCATGGATGCCCATTCAATCCCGATCACGCCCCCGCCGACAATGACAATGCTTTTGGGAAGGGCCTCGAGCGCTAACGCATCGTCGGAAGACATTATATATGTACCATCGAGTTCAAGCCCCGGCAAAGTGCGTGGTCTTGAACCAGTCGCAATAATGACATTTGCCGGAATCAGCATTTCATTATCGCTGCCATCGTTCATCTCTACGGATATTGTGCCAGGCATAGGAGAAAAAATAGAAGGGCCCAGAATACGGCCTATGCCATTGTATACATCTATTTTTCCTTTTTTCATCAAATGCTGGATACCGTTATAAAGAGTAGATACGATGCTTTCCTTGCGCTCTTGCACTTTAGAGAAATCAAGGGAAGGATCAGAGGAAATAATTCCGTAATCGAAGCTGTTCTTCGTCTGCTGAAATACTTCAGCACTTCTCAATAATGCTTTGGACGGGATACACCCTTTATGTAAACATGTTCCCCCAAGTTTTTGCCTTTCAACAATCGCAGTTTTCAACCCTAGTTGGGAAGCGCGGATCGCCGCTACATATCCTCCCGGTCCGCCTCCGACAATCACTACATCATACTCTGTCGCCATGTTCGTTCCTCCTTCAATTAGGGAGAGTCTTTTACATACACGCCAGGCAGCCAGCACCCTTCCCTAAAAAGGGCATAAAGTTCCTACTGGCTGCCTTAGCCTGCACTTCTATAATTTTACCTAAAAAATTGCTTTGTGAAAAACTATTCAATCGATTTTATATATTTTTGCTTCTTCTTTGCCAGTCAAAACACGCAATGCTCCTTCAGCAAGCGCCTGTAATTCATTTTCTCCCGGGTGGACAATTACGTCGGCAATCCAGTTGACTTTGGATGTTATTTCATCAATAAAGCTTTTTCCATAGGCAAGCCCGCCTGTCAAGATGATGGCGTCCACATCTCCTTCAAGCACCACTGCAGCTGAGCCTATTTCCTTCGCTACTTGATAGGCCATGGCTGAATAAACCAGTTTTGCTCTTTCATCACCTTTGGCAATCATTTTTTCAACCTTGATTGCATCGTTAGTGCCCAGATAGCCAACAAGGCCGCCCTGGCCGACTAGCTGTTTCATGATTTCTTCGCGGAAAAAATCTCCGGAAAAGCATAATCTCACTAAGTCTCCAGCCGGGACAGTTCCTGCACGCTCCGGACTGAACGGTCCTTCTCCATGCAAACCATTGTTGACATCCACAACTCTCCCATTGCGATGGATGCCTACAGTTATCCCTCCGCCCATGTGGACGACGATTAGGCGAAGTTCCTCATACTTTTTCCCTAACTTTTCTGCTTCCCGCCGGGCAACCGCCTTTTGATTCAATGCGTGAAATATGCTCTTTCTCTCTATGGAAGCAAATCCCGAGATGCGGGCGATTGGTTCCAATTCATCAACGACAACCGGATCGACAATATAAGCTGGAATATTTAGCCCCATTGCGATTTCGTAAGCGAGGATACCGCCCAGATTGGAGGCATGCTGGCCATTGAACCCTGCCTTCAGGTCTTGCAGCATGAGGTCATTGACTTCATAGGTCCCTCCTTCAATCGGGCGGAGCAATCCTCCTCTACCGCAAACGGCACTCAGTTTTGATAGGTTGATTCCTTCATTGTGGAGTGCTTCAAGAATTGTTTGCTTCCTGAATTCATACTGGGAAATGATGTTATCAAACTCATTTATTCGGTCCGCATCATGGCGTATTGTCTTTTCCAGAATCGGAAGTTCATTGTCATACACACCGATTTTTGTAGACGTGGATCCTGGATTGATCACTAAAATCCGCTTTTTTTCACCTTGCAACTGATAAACCTCCGTTTAATGGTACAGCTAAATGTAGATGATTTAACTGTGCTTAATGATGGTTGAAAAAGAATGGCTGCATCTTTTTATTCGCTGTCGATTAAGAAGGCAGGTCTACCTTATAGCTTTTACTTCTTCATATTTAGAATGCTTTTAGGATTTTGAAGGAACTGGCTACGGGAATTGCGCATTCTGGCGATCCGTTCCTCCACCATCCGGTCGGCCGCCACATAAGTTGGCACGCCGTCACGTTTAGCAATATTGATTACCTTTTCAATATTTTGGTACACGCCTTCCACTTTCTTCATGGCGCGCTCGCGATTGTATCCGTATAATTCGTCGGCTACATTGATCACACCGCCGGCATTGATGACATAATCAGGCGCGTATAGAATGCCCATTTCATGGATCAAGTCGCCGTGTCTTGTGTCTTTCAATTGATTATTGGCTGCACCGGCAATCACTTTTGCCTTTAATTGCGGAATCGTTTCATCATTGATGACTGCACCAAGCGCACAAGGTGCATAAATATCGCATTCAATTGAGTAAATTTCATCAGGGTCGACAGCTTTTGCGCCAAAATCGTCAACTGCACGTTTGACAGCATCCTTATGGATATCCGTAACGATGATCGATGCCCCTTCTTCAGTCAAGTATTTGCATAGATTATATGCTACGTTACCAACCCCTTGGATGGCAATGACTTTTCCTTCCAACGAATCGGAGCCGAATGCTTCCTTGGCGGCCGCTTTCATTCCTCTGAAGACGCCGTAAGCCGTCACCGGAGAAGGGTTTCCAGATGAACCGAACGCTGGAGAGATCCCTGTCACAAAATCGGTTTCTTCATGGATCAAGTCCATGTCAGCCACCGTTGTACCCACATCTTCGGCAGTGATATAACGGCCGTTCAAGCCCTGGATAAACCGGCCGAAAGCGCGAAACATTTCTTCATTTTTATCTTTGCGCGAGTCTCCGATAATGACCGTTTTTCCTCCGCCCAAATTCAAACCTGCAGCAGCGTTCTTATAAGTCATCCCCTTAGCAAGGCGCAGAGCATCTTCGATTGCTTCGTCCTCGCTCTTATAAGACCACATGCGTGTGCCGCCCAAAGCAGGCCCAAGCGTAGTATCATGAATGGCGACAATCGCCTTCAGCCCTGATTGTTCATCCTGGCAGAATAATAATTGTTCATAATCATACTTCTCCATATATTTAAAGATTTCCATGTGTAATTCCTCCCTGTTCCCTTTGCAATCTGTTCATTAATGATCGGTGGTCAATGTATAAAAATCCCTGCCCACCAACATTTTACTTTTTCTGTGAGCAAACAACGGCCATAGCCAATGAATATAACTTCGTTTCCGCACTGTCGGCTCTGGATGTCAATACAATCGGCGCTTTGGCACCGGCTATGATTGCAGCTGCTTTGGCACCTGCGAAATAGACTAGTGATTTATACAAGACATTGCCCGCTTCAATGGTTGGCACCACCAAGATGTCCGCACGGCCTGCCACTTCACTTTTAATCCCTTTATGTGCAGCAGCATGCTCTGATATGCTGATATCAAGTGCCAATGGCCCTTCCACGATGCAATCGGCCAATATGCCTTCTTTATTCATCTTCACCAATTCGGCCGCATCAAGCGTGGCCTGCATGGCAGAATTGACAGTTTCAACGGCAGCCAAGCATGAAACGTTCGGCACTTCAACACCCATTTTCTTCGCTGTTTTCACAGCATTAACGATAATTCCCGCCTTTTGGTTAAGATCCGGGGCAATATTCATCGCTGCGTCGCTGACATAGATTAACCGGTCATATCCCGGCACTTCAAAAGCAGCGACATGTGAAAGAACTGTGCTTGACCGCAAACCGTATTCTTTATTCAGTACAGCCTTCAAAATGGTGGCAGTCGGGACATTTCCCTTCATCAACACATGGGCTTCATGATCATGGACTGCTTTGACAGCCATTTGCGAAGCTTCTTCAGCTGTCTTGCAAGGAATGATGATGACATGCTCCTTCACCCTATCATCCGCCATACTTCCCAACATTTGTTCAATGGCATCATGATCTCCATATAATTTGAAATCGGCAATTTGTAGAGCGATTGCCTGCACAACCGCTTCCAATACTTCCTGGTCGTGCGCTGCTGCAACAGCCACTATCGTTTTTTCGCTTTTGGCTGCTTGTTCCACTACTTGTTGTAGATTCATTTTACTCAGGCCTTTCTGTCCTCACGTTGACAAATACTATATATGCAAATCTCATGCCAACATACAAAAATGTATTCTTAGTTGTCAGCACAAGGGATCTTGCAAGCTTAATCATTTGTTACCAATATAATAACGTGCAATTCCTTTCATAGTCTGCAAATTATTGCATGCTAGTTTCTTCAAGCTCCCATTTTTCGATTTTGTAATACAAATTTCTTACGGAAATCCCTAATTTTCGAGCAGCGGCTGTTTTATTGCCCTGCTCTTCGGCAAGCGCTTCCTCAATGAGCATTTTTTCATACAGATTTACTCTTTCCTGCAAAGGCTTGCCGCTAAATCCAATGGCATGATTCTCCGGTTCTGTCTGTTTAGGCAGCAATTTATGCATAAAATCAGGGATATGGTGAAGATCGATCATTGATTCGTTATATTTCATGAAGATGATTGCCCTACCAAGGATATTCTCCAATTCACGCACATTGCCGGGGAAATGGTATTCGCTTAACTTCTCCAAAAACCTCTCTGTTACGCCTTCCACGTTCCTGCCGTATTCCTGGTTTAGCTTCCGCAGCAAATAACTGACCAAAAGCGGCAAATCACCCTTTCGTTGTCTGAGAGCAGGAATGTAGATAGGCATCCGGTTTAGGCGATAATACAGGTCTTCCCGAAATTTTCCGTTCATGATCGCTTTCTCAAGGTTCACATTGGTGGCGGCAATTACCCTGACATTAATCGGCACCGGTTTGGTGCCGCCGACACGGACAATCTCATTCTCTTGCAATACCCTCAGAAGCTTAACCTGTGTGTTGAGATTGATTTCTCCGATTTCATCCAGAAAGATGCTGCCGTTGTTCGCTTCTTCCAGCAGGCCGATTTTCCCTCCTCTTTTTGCTCCGGAAAATGCACCTTCTTCGTAGCCGAACAATTCACTTTCCAAAAGTGATTCCGATATGGCCGCACAATTAACGCGGATGAATTTATTGAACTTGCGGTCGCTTTCGTTATGGATGGCATGCGCAAACAATTCCTTGCCTGTCCCGGATTCGCCCCTAAGCAAAACGGTTGCCGGCGTCTTTGCGCTTAATTTGCCTTGCTCGATCGCTAGCATCATTTCCTGAGATTCACCGATAATATCATCAAATGTGTATTTAGCTTCAAGCGTTCTGATGATCTGGCGGGCGCGATTGAGCTCCTGCGTCAGTTCCTTTATTTCCGACATATCGTGGATGACGCCAACGCTGCCTTTTAATTTGCCGTCGACGATAATGGGTGCGACATTGACGATGACTTCCTTGCGGTTAGGGCCGACGAGCATCTTGGCACCCCGGACAGCGCGTCTTGTTTTCAGGACTTTCATATGCATGCTTTCGCCTTCATAAATATCCGTGTTGGCCGGCTTATTGATGATTTCTTCTTCACTCAGACCGGTAATGCGTGAATAGGCACGATTGACCATAATGCCCCGCCCTTTTTCATCAACAACGGAAATCGCGTCATCACTTGATTGGATAATCGCTTCGAGCATGGTCTGGATCTCTTTCATATCGGTGATTTCCTCAGCAAGGCTCACCACTTCAGAGATATCTTTAAACACAGCGAATGCACCAATGATTTCCTGTTCATCATTCAGCATGGGAAATCTTGTGGTAATGATTTTCAGGCCGTTTTCTAGTACCTGTTCTTTATTCGCTTCCATTCTCCCGGTTTTAATGACCTCCGGCAGCCGGCTATTATGTATAATCTCATTGATTGGTCTGCCGATGGCTTCCATCCTTGTTTTACCGATCATCGCTTCTGCGCTTCTATTGAAAAGGGTAATTCTATTATTGGCATCGATGCCTACCATGCCTTCATCCGTGGAGTTGAATATGAGATTTCTTCTGTGGGATTCTTTTTTCAGCGTGTCGATTAACGCTTCTTTCTCTTCGAGCAGTTTGGAAATAATGAGGGCGACTGAACCGGGAATCAGAACGGTATGGGCATCCTTTGCCGCTCTTAACTCCTGGAATGTATCTTCGCAGCCTGTCACGTCGATAATCGTGTCAAAAGTCGCATCCAGCAGCGCTTTCCAGTTTACATCATGGGGTATGCCCTGTTCGCGGGCAAGAATCATTCCCGGGGCCTCCGGATTCATATCGGCAACAGCGCCGACTTTCAAAAAATCAATTTCAAGCAGCAATTTCATTATAGCTGTCCCGCCTTTTCCGGCTCCAACAATCATCACTTTTTGCATTCATTTACCTTCCTTTCTCAGATGGGTTAGCAAAACGATTATGCAAAAACTTTCATAGCAAACATGAAAAGGATTTCATCATTTGCTTTCATACTACGATAAACAGAGGCTATTGACAAATTTTTATAATATTCTATCCTACAAGTAGGCTTCAAAAAAAGGGGATGTATATATTGGCGAGGTTTCTGGCTTTTTTGATTTTATTTATTCCCGGTGCTTTTGCCGCTTTAGGTATAAAGTTAATGAGAGACATGGTTTTTGGCCTTTTAAAAAGCCCATTTCCCTCCCTTACGCTTCAATTCTTATGCGGCTTCATCCTGATGGTTGGCGGTATAGGTTTCATCGCAGGATTCATTCTGCATCGCGACCGGAAACGCAATAAAGTACAGCAACGATTCAGCACCAGAAAGAATGTATGAAGATTCCCACACTTGCATCTATGAATTTGGCATATTAAAAGCGGTTGGCTACAGCGCCAGCCGCTTCTTTATTGAGGAGAAAAAGGATATGTATGTAGTCAATAATCCTTTCTTATCTGAACCGCTTTTTTCGGATAATCAGTGATGAAAGCACTGCACTCTATCGAGAATAATGAGCGCATCATAGCTTCATCGTTGATTGTATACGGCCTGACTGCAATCCCTTCAGCCATTGCCTGGACAATGATTGGCTCGGGAGCTGCTTTTATGCTTGGATGCATGCCCTTGGCACCGATGGCCCTGGCATAAACCCACGGCATGTACAGGCCATCCCGGTAAAGGGGGGCTGTCTCTATCTCTGGAGCGAGCCTGAAGCAATGGACCAGGCTGTAATGGTTAAACGAAGATAAAATAATGCGTTCTTCCATCTTGAAGGACCTGATCATGGCAATCACCGTTTCTTCCATTCCCGGATAGAGAAAGACACCATTTTTCAACTCAATATTCAGTTGAAGATTGGTACCTTTGAGAAATCGCAATACCTCCTCTAAGGCAGGAATTCTGTTTATACCGAATTTTTTATGGGCAACAGAGGCATTCAGCGAGGATAATTCCTTCCATGTTAAATCCTTTACATATCCCTTGCCATCCGTCGTACGGTTCAGCTTTTCATCATGGATGACAACCGGCACACCATCCTTCGACAGCTGCACATCCAGCTCAATCCCATCCGCTCCAGCGGCAACTGCTTCCTCGAACGAAATCATGGTGTTTTCCGGGTGCGTCCCTGCTGAACCGCGATGTGCAAAAATAGCCGTTTTTCCCATCAAACCCCTCCTTATTTTAGGCACTTCCCTTGCATGTATATGAACGGCACCCAATTCATTATGACGGCGGGGCGCTTTTTCGCCCCATTTAGGATTGGTGCATCTCTTCCCGTATTTTCTGTCTGGCTGCCGCCGTCAAAGCCGGACAATTATAACATTTTTGCCCGCCTTTTCTACAATGATACATACAACAAGCGGATCGGAGCATCATTTGTTCCCCTTCAACAAATGGATGGCTGATATATACAGGCGTATGGATAAAAGGGTTTATGCCGCCTTGAAAATAAGTTCCAGGAATCTGCTTATACCATTGCAGATAATCAATGAACTGATTGGCATACGCCTGCAAATTCTCCTGTTGCAAGAACGATTGCTCAAGCATGCTCATCCTTGCCCCATATTGGTTATAAATGAGGCTGGACTTCACCCCTGCCAACCGGCTGATTCTCCCCACCGGATTTATTACACTGGCAGTTAGCTGGTCCAGTATATCCGTTTTGCTAAAAGAAGCCTCTAATGCAAGATTATTCATTTTGAATGCCATATAAGGTATCTGCCGATTGTATAATGCTATTTGAAGCGTTAAGCGATCCAGACTAAGCGATAGCAAAGAATTGTAGCGGGCCAGCACATACAATTGGGTCCCACATAAACCAAATAAAGATAAGCCCAATACAGAAGCAGGCAACAGCTTGTTGGTCGCTTCATAAGCGTCGCTCACCCTGTCCATGAGGGAGGCGGTTGCCTGATCATCGAGCAACACGGATGCCGGTACCTCTTCGAGTAATTCCGCTTCGCCTTCCTGGGAAACCGAGCAAAATTGCTTTGGAAATGTTAAGTCAATGATTGTCATCGTATCTATATCTCCTTGTTCATATAATCCGCATAATTGTTCAAGTAAAACAAAAAGCACCAAGCATATTCATTGGCACTTTCTAAAAGTTTATCATTTAATCGAGCATTTGCCTGCGGACTTGCTCAACGTTTGTGGGTTATCGTATTCTTCATTAGATTGGCTTCAAGCCCTTGGGAAACCTGTAGCCCCTAACCCTTTCAAGAAGCCTTATGCTCTAAGCGAAGCTTATCTGCGACCATTGCGATGAATTCTGAGTTGGTGGGCTTTGCTTTGGACATGGAAACTGTATAGCCGAACAACGAGGAAATGGATTCAATATTTCCGCGGCTCCAGGCAACTTCGATCGCATGGCGGATTGCTCTCTCGACACGGCTGGCAGTTGTATTGTATTTCTTTGCGATATCAGGATACAGTACTTTTGTAATGGAGCCCAATAATTCGATGTCGTTATAAACCATCGAAATGGCTTCACGCAAATAAAGATATCCTTTTATATGCGCAGGGACTCCGATTTCATGGATGATGCTTGTGATGCTGGCATCCAAGTTTTTAGGTTTCTGTTCATAAGAACTGCGGTAATGGGTGTGAGAAGGATTCTTTACGCTGGAAGGCGAAGATTGGCCGCTGACTTGACGGATTGTTCCGCCCAATTGTTCCATATCAAAAGGTTTTAAGATAAAATAACTTGCTCCAAGCTCAACCGCTTTCTTCGTTACATCTTCCTGGCCGAACGCAGTAAGCATGACGACATTAGGCATATGGCTTCTGCTGCCGTCCCGTACTTTTTCCAATACAGCCAGACCATCTAGATGGGGCATTATGATATCAAGCAAGAGTACATCAGGATGGACCGTTTCAAGCATTTTTAGACATTCCTGTCCATTGTAAGCAATGCCTGTCACTTCCATATCTTCCTGAGAAGAAATATAATCGCCTAAAAGACGGACTAATTCTCTATTATCATCTACAATACATACTTTGACTTTCTTCACCCAGTTTTCCTCCTCGTTCCAATTGCAGTTCTATTATCATCTACTCAGAGAATTTCGACAATAGCAGAAAAAATTCCTTGTGGATTTTCCAATAAATTCATATAACGTTCATAAATGTGATTATTCTATTGGATACTTCTATTTTCGACTATTTTCGCATGGCATGGACAATGTTTTGCAATATTAGAACATTATACCATATTTCCTATAAAAGACCGAATGATTGCATAAAGAAAGCAAGGCTTTAGAAAAAAGCCTTGCTAACTTGCTTTGCGGTCCGAATTGCTTTTTTTGTAGATGTTGATGCCTGCTTCATGCAGCATCCATTCGATATGCACTCCATATCCGCTGGTCGGATCATTAACGAAAACATGCGTGACAGCCCCGATTAGCTTGCCGTCCTGGATGATTGGACTGCCGCTCATTCCTTGGACGATTCCGCCTGTCTTCCTCAATAATTCCTTATCTGTCACTTTTAAGACCATCCCCTTGATAGCCGGGAATTTTTGCGGGATGGTGCTTAAGATTTCAACATCGAATTTTTCTACTTTTGTCCCGTCTACAACCGTCAGGATTTGCGCTGGCCCTTCTTTTACCTGATGGGATAAAGTGATGGGGATTGCTTCATCCATCATGCCGTTCGGAACCTGCTTCTTTAGAGACCCGAAAATGCCGAATGGGCTGTTGCGCTGGATATTGCCGATTATTTCTTTGTTGGCGGAGAACCGGGCCAACTTCTCCCCTGGGTCCCCGTTGCTCCCCTTCTCGATCGATGTGACAGTCGAGGAAACAACTTGGCCGTCTTTGACGACAATTGGCTTTCTTGTATCCGAATCCGAGATCACATGGCCCAACGCTCCGTATTTTTTGGTATCCGGATGATAAAAGGTCATGGTGCCGATTCCAGCTGCCGAATCGCGGATATACAGGCCAAGCTTATAGATTTGTTCGATTTTGTCTTTTTGCGGCATCAGCTGTGTTTTAACCGTTTCGTTCTCCCGTTTGATTACCAGGTCCATAGGCTTATGTTCCTCGCCGGACTGTTGGACATACTGTGCCACATCAGACATTTTTGTAATCGTATTGCCGTTAATTTCTGTAATGATATCTCCGACTTTGACACCGGCTGTTTCACCCGGTGAATTTTTTCCGTTTGATGTTTGTATTAAATGATGACCGACTACGAGCACTCCGACAGTATTTAGCTTCACTCCGATGGATTGCCCTCCGGGAATGACTTTGAAATCGTTCATGATTTCCACGTCTACTTTTTTCACAGGGAAACCTGCTATATCCAACAATAGCTGGTTGGTGCCTGCTGTTTGGCCGTCAATTGTTATGGTATGTTCCGTCTCCTTCAGGGAAAGAGTGTCTTTATTCGTCAGGGATGCGCTGACTGGGAAAGTACGCGGAATGTCATATGATTGGCCTTCAAAAAGGGTTATTTTCTCAGGAATTGTGAAAAACTGCTGATAAGGCTTACTGATGCTTATTGAGATAAACGAAACAAGGAGGATTGTGCCAAGTATCAATCTGATTACATTGCGCTTCAAAAACGTCACTCTCCTCGTTTCAATTCCTTTTTTCTTAAAATGGCTACATCTTTAATGTTGCCTTAGAAACAGCCAAATATAACAATTTGGGCAAAATAAAAAGCTATCCTGAATTGGATAGCTTTACTGCGGAATCATTTTAACTGTTCGGCTTGCGCCAGCAATTCTTCCGCATGATTCTTCGTTATGCTCGTAATCTCTACACCCGATATCATGCGGGCGATTTCTTTGACTTTTTCGTCGTATCCTAAAGGATGGACGCTTGTTTTGGTCCGGCCGGCTTCGATTTGTTTTTTTATAAACAGATGTGTATCCGCCATTGCAGCCACCTGAGGCAAATGCGAAATGCACAACACTTGGGAATCGACCGATACCCGGTAGATTTTTTCGGCAATGGCCTGGGCCACTCTTCCACTGACACCCGTGTCCACCTCATCAAAGATAATGGATGTGATGCCGCTGTGCTTGGAGAAGATATTCTTAAGCGCCAGCATAATCCGGGACAATTCTCCGCCGGAAGCTGTCTTGGCAAGAGGCTTCAGTGGCTCTCCGGGGTTTGTGGAAATGTAAAATTCGATTTCATCCATTCCGTTGCGCTTAATATCACGCTGCGCTAGGTCTTCGTCCATAGAAGGCTTTTGCAGGAACATAACTTCAAACACTGTTTTGTCCATATAAAGCTCTTTCAGCTCCTGAAGGATATCTGCGGTCAGTTTTTTTGCATATGTTTGGCGCAATTTCGAGACATTGACGCCTTCTACAAGCAGATCTGCCTTTAACTCCTTCAATTTTTCTTCTAATTTGGCCAGATGCGTTTCCCTGTTCTGCAGCGTTTCTATTTCTGCTTCGATATCAGCGAAGTACTCCAGAATCTCTTCAATCGTCTTTCCGTATTTTCGCTTGAGGACATTCAGCTCATTCAGCCTGCTTTCAATCATATTTAAACGCTCAGGGTCAAATTCAAGCATTTCAAAAGCGCTGCGCAAAGAAATCGATGTTTCTTCAAGCAGATAATAGCTGGATGAGATGCTTTCCGACATGTTCTTTACTTCGTCATCCAGCTCCGCAACATCATCCATATGATTCATGGCGACTGATAGCCAATCGAGCGCTTTCTGTTCGCCTCTCAGAGCCTGATACGCTGATTGTAGGCCTGAATATATTTTTTCAAAGTTATTGATTTTCTTCTTTTCTTCCGTTAACTCTTCGTCCTCATGAAGCACCAAATTGGCATTTAGGATCTCATTATATTGGAAATTCAAAAAGTCCAGACGATGCACAGTTTGTCGCTCATCTTGATTGAGGCTGTCATATTGTTTCTGGGCACTTATGTATTCTTCATACACCCTGCTATATTCAGCCATTGCTTTTTTGATTTCTTCCCCTCCGAACTGATCTAACAGTGGGAGGTGAAAATGGGGATCCATAAGTTCCTGGTGTTCATGCTGTCCATGGACATCAATTAACGAACTTCCGATCTCTCGAAGGATGCCGATCGTTACCATCTTGCCATTTATGCGGCATACACTCTTGCCGTTTTGCGAAATATCTCTTCTTAAGATGATGGTACCTTCGGATACGTCTATTCCTAGCTGTTGAGACTTTTCATAAATGGGATGGTCATCATCGTTAATGATAAACATGCCTTCTAGTTCAGCTTTATTTTCCCCATGCCGAACAAACTCCGAAGAACCTCTTCCGCCAGACAGAAGATTGATCGCATCGATAATAATACTTTTCCCGGCCCCTGTTTCACCAGTCAATACAGTCAATCCGCTATTAAACGAAACAGTCAGTTCTTCGATGATGGCGAAATTTTTGATGGAAAGCTCAACTAACAATGATAATCACCCTTCTCCCTTATAGCATTTCTAAAAATCTTTTCTTAATGACTTCAGTATCTTCCACCGTTTTGCATATGATCAAACATGTATCATCTCCGCAGATGGTGCCCAATATTTCCGTCCAATCCAGATTATCCAGCAAAACCCCCACCGCATGTGCATTTCCGGGGAGTGTTTTCATGACCAGAAGGTGGCTGGTCGAATCAATTCTGACGAAAGCGTCCATCAGCGTTCTTTTGAGCTTCTGCAGAGGATTGAATCGCTGGTCAGCAGGCAGACTGTATTTGTACTTGCCATCCATCAATGGAACCTTCACCAAATGCAATTCTTTGATATCACGGGAAATTGTTGCCTGAGTAACATGAAATCCAGCATTTTTCAATTCATCAACTAATTCATCTTGAGTTTCAATATCATTCTGTGCAATAATTTCTCGGATTTTTATATGCCGTTGTCCTTTATTCATAATCCACCTCTGTAACTTCTGCATTTTGACTTATTCAAACATGCAACTATGAATAAGACTTCTATATTTCAAATCATAGACCATTTTATAAATCTTGTACATGTTTAACTCCAGAAAATCTGTATAAAAATTTAATTTTGATGTATAACTGTTTGAGCACTATAACCTCTATTTATTTTATCAAAATAGTTTTAAAAACCGCACAATCGTTTTGTTCGGCAGGGTATTAATTGTACCATTCGCATTCTTACTGGTGTTTGGCCTCCCACTACACTTCTTCGCCTTTACGCATTTTGGGAGTGGGATAAAAATGGTATTCTTTTTTGCATGACCATGCATAAAATCCCCAAGGGCTAAAGACCCTGGGGATTTTTTATGCATTTATTTTTTCTTCAGTTCTGCGTGCGCAATTGCGACGACTTCATTTGCCTGCAAGGCGGACTTATTCTCGCCGGCAGGCTTTTCGCCTTCCCAATGCAGATGGATCAGAAATTCGATATTTCCGTCTCCCCCCGTGATTGGAGAAAACGTCAGGCCTAGACAGTCATAACCAAGCGCCAGCGAAAAATCAACAATCTTCTCAATGACCTCTTGATGGACCTTTGGATCTCTGACAATTCCTTTTTTGCCTACCTGTTCTTTGCCGGCTTCAAATTGCGGCTTGATTAAAGCCACGACATCGCTGCCGGATACAAGCAATGTCTTCAAGACAGGCAATATAAGCTGCAATGAAATAAAAGAAACATCTATGCTTGCAAAGTTTGGCATTTCTCCAGCTAAATCAGCCGGTGTCACATAGCGGAAGTTGGTCCGTTCCATTACGATGACACGGTTGTCCTGTCTTAGCTTCCATGCCAACTGATTATAGCCGACATCCAAAGCATAAGACATTTTAACGCCGTTCTGCAGCCCGCAATCCGTAAATCCGCCTGTTGAAGACCCGATATCAAGCATCACTTTGTCCTGGAGATTGAGGCCGAACGTATGGATCGCTTTTTCTAATTTTAGCCCGCCTCGCGACACATATGGCATCACTTTACCCTTGATTGTCAGATGTGTATCCACAGGAATCTTTTCGCCGGGTTTATCAAGTCTTTCTTCATTGGCGTATACCAACCCAGCCATAACAGCCCTTTTTGCTTTTTCTCTTGTCTCAGCCAACCCTTGTTCAACTAACAATACATCTATTCGTTCTTTATTTATTTTCATACCTAAGCCCTTTTTTGTTTTTGCGGTGTCATTTTCTTAATATGAGCAACAGCTTGATCTGCTGTCAGATCGATTTCTTCCAATAGTTTATCCACATTTCCGTGTTCAATGAAATGATCAGGGATACCCATGCGCTCAATTACTGCCGAATGATAGCCATGGTCATGGGCGAACTCAATAACAGCTGAGCCAAATCCCCCCTGAAGGATGGCTTCCTCAATTGTCAGCAATGGGATATTCGCTTTCAGCAAATCATGCATCATGCTTTCATCAAGCGGTTTGATGAATCGGGCATTGACAACTTGAACAGAAACACCGTGTTTTTCAAGTTTCTCTGCCGCTTCAAGCGCCATCGGGATTGTAGTTCCGAATGTCAGGATAGCCGCATCCCTGCCTGGGCGCAATACTTCCCAGCTTCCGATTGGAATCGTCTTGAGCTCTTTGTCCATTTCCACGCCCAAACCATTGCCGCGCGGAAATCTCATGGCAATCGGACCGTCATCATAGCTGATGGCCGTATTGACCATATGCTGCCCTTCGTTCTCATCCTTAGGCATCATCAACACCATATTCGGCAAGCTGCGAAGGAACGAGATGTCGAATACACCCTGATGGGTTTCACCGTCTGCCCCTACCAAGCCGGCCCGGTCAATGCCGATAAAAACATTTAAGTTAGGGCGGCAGATATCATGCACGACCTGGTCATACGCCCGTTGCAGGAAGGTAGAATAGATGGCCAAGAATGGTTTCATCTTCTGGGTCGCAAGCCCTGCCGCCACGGTGGCAGCATGTTGTTCGGCAATCCCTACGTCAAACATCCGGTCCGGAAATTCAGAAGCGAATCCCTCCAGCTTAGAGCCGACCGGCATTGCCGGCGTTATAGCGACAATCCGCTCATCTTTTCTTGCTAATGTGCGGACGGTCTCGCTTACGAGCGAGCTCCAGGCAGGGGCCTTGCTGACTGCTTTAATGATTTTGCCGGTATCGATTTTATAAGGACCGGTCCCATGCCATGTACCAACTGTATCATGCTCCGCAGGCGTGAACCCTTTCCCTTTCTTCGTGATTACGTGAAGAAGAACGGGGCCTTTGGTCTTCTTGGCATAACGGATGTTTTCAATCAGCGAATCATAGCTATGCCCGTCCACCGGACCAAGATACGTAAAGCCCAGCTCTTCAAAAAAGACGCCGGATACTAATAGGTATTTCAAGCTGTCTTTTACCCGTTCTGCCGTTGCGGCAAGTTTTCCGCCTACAGCCGGTATTTTCTTCAGCAAATATTCCAATTCATCTTTCGCTCTGTTGTATTTCCCTGCTGTGCGCAAAGACGCCAATACATTATGAAGGGCACCTACATTTGGGGCGATCGACATCTCATTATCGTTTAATACAACAATCATATCTTTCTTTTCGTGTCCGATATGATTAAGTGCTTCCAAGGCCATGCCGCCGGTCAAGGCGCCGTCGCCGATAATCGGAACAATATGGCTTTTTTCTTTTTTCAAATCGCGGGCAATCGCCATGCCCATCGCAGCGGAAAGAGAAGTGGAACTGTGCCCGGTTTCCCAAACATCGTGCTCACTCTCTGCCATTTTTGGAAAGCCGCAAAGCCCCTTGAATTGTCTCAACGTATCGAATTGGCCAGCTCTGCCGGTTAATATTTTATGCACATAGGATTGATGGCCTACATCCCATAAGAATTTATCCTGAGGACTGTTGAATTCTCTATGGAGCGCAATCGTTAATTCAACAACGCCTAAATTTGGTCCGATATGGCCTCCGGTGACAGAAAGTTTCTGAATAAGAAATTCCCGTATTTCCTGGCTCAGCGCTTCCAATTCCTGTTTATTCATATTTTTTAAAAAAGAAGGGTCCTTTATTGATAGAAGATCCAACAGGATCACTCACTTTCTTTCGGTTTCGCCCGTAGATTTTCTTTACAAAAAGCCGTTAGCACTTAGGTGATAACGGCTTTCCTATCTGATCATCACTAATCGCAAATCGCTTATTGCTGCCTATTCGCGCCACTTTCCATAACGCTCTCAAGTATAAGTATATTTTACGTCAATATACCATAAATCCTCTTGTACTACAAATTCAGCACTTTATCCCGTTCACTAAGCATTAAATGGGAAATCAGCGGTTGATTCCGCTGATGATAGGAAAGAATTGGCCGCTGGCAGATTTATTTGGTTCTAAAAGCTACGAGTTTTGTAATGTCGTATAAAAAGCCCCGTTCCATATTCAGCTCTTTCAGAACAGACAAAGCTACGCTTATTTCTTCCTGCAGCTTGGCTTTTGCTCCATCCAAGGTCAATAAAGCCGGGTATGTATTTTTATGATTGGCTACATCGCTGCCAACCGGTTTGCCTATCTCTTCTTCACTGCCTTCGATATCGAGAATGTCATCACGGATTTGGAAAGCTAATCCAAGATGGTGGGAGAAATCCTTCAGGGCTGCCTTTTCCTCTTTGGTTGCACCGGCTAAAATTGCGCCAGCCAAAACACTAGCCGAGAGCAGACGTCCTGTTTTATGTTCATGGATATATTCCAGCTCTGCAAGGGAAATGGCTTTACCTTCCGCCTCCATGTCCGCAGTTTGTCCGCCTACCATCCCACCAGCGCCTGCACAGGAGGAAATGACAGAAACTAATTCAAGTTTCTGTTCAGCAGTAATCCCTTTGGGCATGTTTTCGGTCAGCAGGGTAAAACTATGCGTCAGCAACGCGTCTCCAGCAAGAATCGCAGTGGCTTCACCATAGACAATATGGTTGGTCGGCTTACCGCGGCGCATGACATCATTGTCCATGCTTGGTAAATCGTCATGGATCAGGGAATATGTATGGATCATTTCAATGGCGCAAGCAGCTTTCATTCCGTATTCAAGCTCTTTGCCAAAAGCATCTAGTACAGCAAAAACAAGCAGAGGGCGTATTCTTTTTCCCCCGGCCTTCAATGAATAACTCATGGCATCTTTAAGGACCTGGGGCGCCTTGATGCGGTCGACCTCTTCTAGAAGGGCTCGGTCAACCTTTTGTTTTTGCTGCTCCATGAATAAATCAAACGAGGCTGTATTCATTGCCGATTACTCCTCCTCTTTCACTTGAAAAGGCTTCAATTCACCATTCTCATCTACGATTTGCACTAGCTGTTCCTGAGCGGACTGTAATTTGCCGTTACAGATTTTAGACAGATCAATGCCTCGTTTATAAATATTAATTGCTTCCTCTAAAGGAACGTCTCCTTCTTCCAGCAATTCAACAATATGCTCCAGCTGTTCCATTGCTTCTTCAAATGAGATTTCTTTTTCTTTAGCCATTGAATTCACTCTCCTTTAAGTCTTTTACTTCACAAACCAGTTGTCCGTCCTTCACGATCACGTTAATCGAATCACCAGCTTTTACTTGATCCTTGCTTTTGATGACTTGTTCATTTTCATCGAAGGCAATGCTGTAGCCCCGTTCCATGATGTTCAACGGGCTCAAAACCTGCAGTTTACTGATGGTGCCCTTGAAAGCCTGCTGTTTCAGCCGGATGACATCTCTCATATTCCTGTTCAGCTGTTTATCGATTCTCGACAGCCTTTCAACCTGCTGTTCGACCTGCTGCACCGGATGGAAGCGTTTCAGTACGTTTACTGTGCGCTTCAAACGATCCTCTTTCTTTTGATAAAAGCGCAAACCTTCTTTTAGTAGGCGTTCTGCCAAGAAATCCAATTGTTCCGCCTTTTGCTGGTACAATTTTTCCGGATAGCGGAATGCATATGATTTTTCCAGACGCTGCAGTGCTGACTGCTTTTGCTGGATTGTGTGCACGAGCAGGGTTCCTATTTTAGATATTGTTGCATCCAATGTTTTCTTCATTTCAAGATAGTTCGGCACGGCCAGCTCAGCTGCCGCAGTCGGCGTGGCTGCCCGGATATCCGCTACAAAATCGGCGATGGTTGTATCTGTTTCATGGCCGACTGCAGATATGACGGGGATTCGGGATTCATAAATGGCACGGGCTGTCTTTTCTTCATTAAACGCCCATAATTCTTCAATTGATCCACCGCCCCTCCCAACGATCAAGACGTCAATCTCTTCATTTTCATTAGCCTGTCTGATGCTTTTCACAATCGAATCCGCTGCGTTCTGCCCCTGCACCAAAGCTGGGTACAGCAGCACACGCCCCATCGGATAACGTCTTTTCAAAGTCGTCATAATATCGCGCACAGCAGCACCGGTAGGAGATGTCACTACACCGATTGTAGCCGGATAAGGTGGCAAAGGCTTTTTGTGTGCAGAAGAAAAATACCCTTCTTTCTCCAATCGTTCCTTCAATTGCTGGAAAGCGACAAACAAATCGCCGACTCCATCAGGATGCATTTCCTTGGCATAGACCTGATAATTGCCGCTCTGCTCGAATACAGATACTTCCCCGCGGAGGATTACTTTCATGCCGTTTTCCGGCACGAATCGAAGGGATGCATTGCTCTTGGCGAACATAACTGCCGAAATCCTCGCCTTTTCATCCTTCAGCGTAAAATACATATGGCCGCTGGAATGCCGCTTAACATTCGATAGCTCCCCTTTAATGTATACATCTCTAAGATGGGGATCATAATCGAATTTTCGTTTGATATATTTTGTCAGAGCTGTAACCGTCAGATATCGCTCAATCGCCATACGAAACCCCTTTTCTGTTCACTTTATCTATCATTAGCGCGAAATGGATTGGATTCTGTTTGACTCCATGCGCAATTATTTCATCCAAGATAAAAAAACTGTCATATTGCTATTATAAACAAAATGACAGTTTTCTTTAAGTGTTTATCCTCGCTTGCCTGTCCTTTGGAATGGCTGCTTTACAGTGAATGGATTCTTTTTGCGGCCTTGACGGTATTATGCATCAGCATGGTAATGGTCATCGGCCCTACTCCTTTAGGAACCGGCGTAATAAAAGAAGCCACTTCTTTCACGTCGTTAAAGGCTACGTCGCCACATAGTTTGCCTTCTTCATTGCGGTTCATCCCGACATCAATGACAACTGCGCCCGGTTTCACATGTTCAGCTCTAATAAGGTCACGGACACCGACAGCTGCGATCAAAATATCAGCATCGCTCGTATATTTGGCCAAGTCTGCCGTTTTGGAATGGCAATACGTGACGGTTGCATTTCGGTTAAGCAATAACTGCCCAACTGGTTTGCCGACTATATTGCTTCTTCCCACAACGACCGCATGCTTGCCTTCCGGATTGCACCCAATGTGGTCCAGCATCACCATAATGCCATATGGTGTACAAGGAAACAAAGTATCTTGGCCGGTCATCAATCTGCCGATATTGACCGGATGAAATCCGTCTACATCCTTTTCAGGAAGAATGGCGTCAAGGACTGCTTTTTCCTCTATGTGGCCAGGCAAAGGCAATTGCACCAATATCCCATGGATCTTTTCATCCTGGTTTAAATCATTGATATGTGCCAGCAGTTCCTCTTGCGATGTGGATTCCGGCAGTTCCAGCAGCACAGAATACATGCCCAATTCACGGCATGTTTTTTCTTTATTTGCGACATATGTCTTTGAAGCTTGGTTGTCTCCTACAAGAATGACAGCAAGACCGGGAGTGACCCCCTTGTTTTTCAGCTCTTGCACTTGTGTCGCAATATCTTCGCGGACTTTCTTCGAAATGGCAGTTCCATCAATTATAGTAGCGGTCATTCCAATCTTCCTCTCCTCAAGATCAACGATTTATGTATTCTATAAAAAAACTGGCAGAACCCGCCCGGTCCCTGACTCTTTTCGTCAGTTCAGGGGAATTGCTGCCAATCTTCTTCCATATGTTATACTCAAGGTTATGCTTAAACCTGCAGACCCATCCAGGCCTTTAGAGGGTTATTATAGTGACAGATTCGCTTTAATTTTGGAAAGTACTGCATTCACAAACTTCCCTGATTGATCATCACCATATAATTTGGCTATTTCAATTCCTTCGTCCATTACCACATTGACAGGGACTTCTGTTGACTTAAGCATTTCGTATGTGCTTAAGCGAAGGATATTGCGGTCGATATTGCCCAATCGGCCGATTGTCCAGTTCTCCAGATTACGCTTGATGATCTCATCGATTTTATCCATATTTTCAACTGTGCCTTTAACAAGAAAGTCCAGGTATTCGTCTCCAGGCTCGTCTTCCAGGACGGCCGCGATGGCTTCATCCACTTCACTTTTTGATAAATCTATTTGAAACAAGGCCTGTAAAGCCTTTTCTCGTGCGGTTCTACGTTTCATTTTTGTACTCCTTCAGCGCTTTCTTTGCTCACATTTTTTTATCTCAGCATGGGAATATAAAAGTCCTGCATCCCTTAGCAGGATTCAAAAAGCCGGTTACCCCCATGTCTCCGTTACGTTCGACTCTTATTAAGCGTGATTGTCCGGCCACGATTAACAAAGTTTCACTTTATAGTAAACTATAGCATAAACGAACATTGAAAGGTAGTGTTTCGAACAATATTAAGAAATTGAACAAACAATCAGTTAATTTAAGTATTTAAGCAGCGATTTGCATTCAATTGCTCTATTCCTACTTTCATTATAGACAAAAATCACCCGCACTATCCGGAACTCCGATTATCTTCGCCCCAAAAAAAGCCCTCCTAACCCGCTGCCTGACAAATGCGTCAGCAGCGAGCTAAGAAGGCCTATTCAATCTAAAGTCTGTTTACCCTTCAGGATAAGCAGCGTGGAATTCATTACATTTCCTGCATGACATCCGGCTCTGTTTTTGTCGATTCAAAGACCACACCGACAACATGAATGTTCACTTCATCCGCTTCAATTGCTGTCATATTGATGAGAGCTTGGCGGATATTATCCTGAACTTCTTGAGCCACTTTTGGAATGGATACTCCAAATTTGATCATGCAGTAGATTTCTACTTTGATGCCGTCTTCTGAAAGTTCAACCTTGACGCCTTTACCATGGTTTTTCTTGCCCAATTTCTCGACTACACCGGTTGCGAAGTTTCCGCGCATTTGCGCAATCCCTTCTACTTCGGATGCTGCGATCCCGGCAATCACTTCAATGACTTCCGGTGCAATTTCCACCTTACCCAACGAACTGTTCGTTTGCGTCATTTCCAACATATTGTTTTGTTCAACCATTCAACACACCTCCATTTATACTACTCATTCTGAATCCATAATATCATGGATTTCAAGGAACTTTGTATTAAAGTTACCACTTACAAAGTCTTCATTTTGAAGTAATTTTAGATGAAACGGAATCGTTGTATGAATGCCTTCAACCACAAATTCACTCAGCGCTCTTTTCATGCGGTCGATCGCCTCCTGGCGTGTTTTGCCATAAGTGATGACCTTTGCAATCATACTATCATAAAAAGGAGGAATCGTATAGCCAGGATATGCCGCAGAGTCAACCCTTACGCCTAAGCCGCCCGGTGGAAGATACATCTGGATCTTGCCTGCGGAAGGCATGAAATTCTTATAAGGATTTTCCGCATTGATCCGGCATTCAATCGCCCATCCATTAAAAGTAACTTCCTCTTGAGTTAAACAGAGTTTTTCTCCGGATGCAACACGTATTTGCTCTTTGATCAAATCCACTCCTGTTACCATCTCAGTAACAGGATGCTCTACTTGGATACGCGTATTCATTTCCATGAAGTAAAATTGCTTATTGCGGTAGTCATAGATGAACTCGACTGTCCCTGCGCCTGAATAATCCACAGCAAGGGCTGCTTTAACGGCAGCTTCCCCCATCTTCGCGCGCATATCTTCATCCAGAACAGGCGACGGCGTTTCCTCAAGCAACTTCTGCAATCTCCGCTGAATGGAGCAATCGCGTTCGCCAAGATGGATAGCATTCCCATGATTATCAGCCATAATTTGGATCTCTACATGGCGGAAATCTTCGATATATTTTTCAAGATAGACGCCCGGATTTCCAAACGCGGTCATTGCTTCCTGCTGAGTGATGCGGATTCCCTTCACTAGACTGTCAGCATCGCGCGCTACGCGGATCCCTTTTCCTCCTCCGCCGGCCGTTGCTTTAATGATAACAGGATATCCGATCTCATCTGCCAGCTGAAGGGCTTCCTCTTCATCCTTGATGATTCCTTCAGAACCCGGCACGATTGGCACGCCGGCTGCTTTCATTGTTTCCCGCGCCACATCTTTGGTACCCATCTTAGAAATGGCTTCCGGCGACGGCCCAACGAATATAATACTGCACTCTCTGCATAATTCGGCAAAATCGGCATTTTCCGCAAGAAAGCCGTAACCAGGATGGATGCTATCGCATCCTGTCAATTTGGCTGTACTGATAATATTCATCGTATTAAGGTAACTGTCTTTCGAAAGAGTCGGCCCAATGCAATAAGACTCATCTGCCAATTGGACATGCAGAGCATCTCGGTCGGCTTCCGAATAGACAGCAACCGTTTCAATGCCCATTTCTTTACATGCCCTGATAATACGTACGGCAATTTCTCCTCTATTCGCAATTAATAGTTTTTTAATCATATGTTCCAGCTCCTTATTCAGCTTTGACTAAGAATAATGGCTGACCATACTCTACCAGTTGGCCGTCTTTCACCAGAATCTCAACAATTTCCCCATTAACTTCTGCAGTGATTTCGTTGAATAGCTTCATTGCTTCCACAATGCAAACTACGCCTTCTTCGGTTACTTTCATTCCTTTTTGAACATATGGTGCCTCTTCCGGAGATGGAGAACTGTAGAATGTCCCCACCATAGGAGAAATAATTTTATGTAGGTTTTCGTCTTGTGCAGGAGATGCCTCATTGGCAGGAGCTGCTGGTTGTGATGGTGCGGCTTCTTTCGGCTGGGCTTGTGCAGGCTGTGCCGGAACAACAGGATTTTCCACTGGAGCTGCCTGGATGATTGGTTGTTGGACGACTGATACTTCATTTGCCGCTTTCTTCATTTTGATTTTTGTCCCATCCTGCTCGAAATTAAACTCTTGGATACTTGAAGAATCGATTAATTTAATGATTTCTCTGATTTCCTGTACTTTTAACAAAGTACTGCACCCCATTCCCTAAATTTTTTATGACTAACTTCTAATATCATAATATACTGCCAAGTAAAAAGACAATCTCTATCATAGAATTCATACTTTTACTAACTATCATACTCTTTTATGGTGCTTTAGGGAATATCTTGCACTCTATTATTTTACTTAGATATCTATTAAAATGGATATTATTGTTATAAAATACATAAAAATGTATTTTATTTAAAAGGGAGGGTCTCTTTTGACTCTAGCAGAAATCAAACGAAATGACTTAATCAGGAAGAACAGCCTAATGGTGAAAGCCACTCTACTGTCCGTCATCCTTGCCGCTGCAGTCGACGTAATCATGAAGAAAGAAGCACAAACCATTTTATCCATCCTCATTGGAGAGATCATGGGGGTAGGAGTTGTAGCATTCATGCATTACAGCAAGAAATCGATTCGATTGATTCCTTATGTCGCCGCATTCATTGTATCGATCGTCATTTTTTTCATTATGGAAAACAGTGTATCCCCGACGGCCATTTTACTGGTCTATTTTGTATTGGGCACTTGCGCCATCTATCTGGATAAAACCATTTTACGCCTTGGCTTCGCCCTCGGGTTGCTCTTATTGATTTTGTTTACATATCTCCACCATGATGTGCTACCCTTCGAGTTGAAAAACTACGTGACTATTTTCCTATTACATACACTTGTCAGCATTCTCCTAGATTTTCAATTGACAATGTCCAGGAAAATGGAAAATGACATAACTTCGGTCCAATTGCAGACTGAACATCTCCTAAAACAGCAACAGACGACACAAGGAGTGCTGAAAAACAACACTTCTGTTATATCATCCATGATGAATACTGTTTCCTCGAAGAGCGAGGAATATCAAAACCACAGCGACAGCATCGCCCTATCTCTCTCCGACTTGGCAAAAGGGACGCAAGAACAGACAAATGCTGTGATCGAACTGCGTGATTCCATTCAAGAAACAAGGAAAATGATTCAAAAATATGCCCATTTATCCAAAAAAATCGCAGAAAATGCAGTCCAAACAGAACACAGTGCCTACAAAGGCTACGAAACAATCGAGTCGCTTCAAGCAAGAATGATGGTAATCACTTCCCAAGTGGCAGATATCACTTTAAAGATTGGCATATTAACAAAAGAGGTTGAAGAGGCATCCTCCTACATTTTGACGATCCGCCAAATCGCAAAGCAAACAAATCTATTGGCACTGAACGCATCCATTGAAGCTTCCCAGGCAGGAGCAAGCGGGAAAGGTTTCGCAGTTGTGGCTGCTGAAGTTCGAAAACTGGCCGAAACAACGCAAGCAACCGCAGCATTTATATCAGACAACCTATCCACCATTGCCGAACAAACCCTTGAAGTACACCAGCGCATCCATGATGCCTCAGAAACAGTTGATGGCAACCAAGTGCTCGCATCCCAATCAAAAGACCAATTCACAATGATTGTCAGTCAAATCAGCCAGCTGCAAACGGAAATCTCTGAGTCTTATCATTTAATCGAGAACATTCAACAATCCACTGTTTTGGTGGACCAGGCAATGGACCAATTCAGCGGTATCTTGGTAGAGGCAAACGCACAGCTTCAAGAAATAACTTCTCTTACTTCCCTGCAGAAGTCAGAGCAAAAGCTATTGACCAAATCAATCAAGGAGGCGGATAACTCCATAAAAAGCCTGGCCCTCCTGCAGCAGGATGAGTCTTTCATTTTGCATTGAAGCTATGATCATTCAGTCGCCAAAGATTAAATGTGAAAGAAAAGCGGAAGAATACTTTAAGTAACGGCCAATTCCGTCACCACGGGAGATACCGGTTATAAAATATGTCAGCACCAATATATTTGTTATCCAACTTTTTTCCCAGACTGGCCTCCATTTTAATGCAGTGTGTTGAATCCTCGTTGCCGTTTGTTAACTGGATTTGTCTTTTACCGATCCATTCATTCATGATGAGAGTTTTCCCGCATGTAAATGCACGTAAGAGTATCCCCGTCCAAGCATAAAAAACAATGGCCGTCAAAATGACAGCCATTGCTTTTTTACGTTATATTCTGTTCATAACAACTGCTTCTTTTTGAAATAACGCCACATGCCGATTGTCAGCACAATCAACAAGACCAAAATCACCACAGTGGTGTACGGCGAATCTTCAAAAGGAAGCGGAACATTCATGCCGAAGAATCCAGTGACGAATGTCAAAGGCAGCATAATGGTCGATATAAGCGTCAACACATTCAGCTTTTCCGATGACTTGGCGTTAATGATGCTGTAGTACGTATCGAGGGCACTGTTCACCAAATCGCGGTACGTCTCCGTCGCGTCGACAATCCTTTCGAGATGGTCGATCAAGTCCGTATAGAACGGAAGATTTTCTTCCTGGATATCGAATTTCCATTTGCCGTCAACCGTCAGGAAAATCCGCCGCTGCGGCAGGATGATTCTCCGGATCAGAATGATGGTCCGTTTCAAAGCCAGGAATTCCTCGGTAACGCCGCGGACTTCTTCATCATAAATTTCATCTTCGAGCTCATCGATCCGCATGCTGATGCGGTCTAGGATTGGGAAATATTCGTCCGTGATGCCGTCAATCAAGGCATACAGGAGAAAGTCCGCCCCCTTATCCAGATACTTGCTGCTTTTGGCACAGATCAGGTCCATTTGCCGCAGCCATTTCAATTTATGCTTATGGATGGTCACCACATAATTGGGCCCGAAGAAGACATTGAGCTCTAATGTCGTAATCTCATTATCGCTTTCTTCATTATACTGCGGGGCATGGAAAACAAAGAATTGGTAATCCTCGTAATTGTCCACCTTAGCCCGAGGACTGTCATGGAGGCAATCTTCTATGGCGAGTTGGTGAAAATCAAATAGCCGTGCAATCTGATACAGTTCCTGATTGCCGACATCATATAGGTCAATCCAAAGCAGGTTATTTGGATTATCCAATTGACGCGTTGCTTCCTGTAAATTGATATTCGTTATAACCTGTTGTTGGTCAGACTGGTACAGATAGGTTTTTATCATTTATTACACCTCGTTTTCTTAATGTGACGAGGCATCAAAAATCAATGTGAACCCTTTTTAAAGACAAGAGGAACAGGAACACTTTTTGCTGCCTCATTCTTTCGCCGTATCTCTTTGTCCTTATCGGATTTGGATCGTCAGTGCTCATGCTTCCCTCACCTCCAAAATGAAAAGCCCCTTTCTTAGAGAAAGGGGCATATAAGCACAGTCTGCTGTACATGTCTCCCCTTGCCGAGTTTTAGCACTGTATAGCATAGGAAGACCAGCTACATTAAGAAAAACCTTACTCCGATTTTCCCTGTTGACCCATTGGCGTCTTTCGACGTTTCTGGGCAGCAGCATATCTCTATACAGGAGCCTCACCTAACAGAAGACCTTATTGAACTATACTTACTATAAGAAAAGGATGCATTTCTGTCAATCTCCTCTTTTCTTCGAAAACATACATAGACCGGCAGATTAACGGCTTAGCTTCCTTTCCTTCCAAAACATCGTAATTCCAAGGCCGATCACAAGGATGAAAGCCGAGAAAAAATAAGGAAAATGGATGTCCACATCGAACAGAATTCCGGCAATCGTAGGTCCGGCAATATTGCCAAGGCTGGTGTATGCCGAATTCATCCCTGCCACAAACCCCTGTTCATTACCTGCCATCTTGGACAGAAAAGTAGTAAGCGCCGGGCGCAGGATATCAAATGCAAGGAAAATAACGCTTGTCACAAGCAAAATAATCCAAAAATCACCGATGACTGTCGATATCAAAGCAAAAATCGCGCCAATAATTAAACAGAATTGAATCAATTTCTTTTCGCCGATTGCAAAAACTACTTTTTCAAATAAAAATACTTGAGCAATCACACCCACAATAGAAGAAATGGTAATAATCGTGGCAATATCCTTTGGCGTAAAGCCGAATTTGTGGTCAGAAAACAGACTGAAAACTGTTTCGTAGGCAGATAAGCCGAACGCCAGCACAAAGACAATAATAAAAGCGATTAAATAGAACGGTTGGAACGATTTTTTTAGTTCGCCGAAAAAATGGCTATCCTTGCTCTCTTCTGACAGTTTCCTTAACTCTTCTTTTGTAAGCGGCTCTTTCAAAATGGCAAACGATATCATTGCTGCAACAAAAGCGATGGCAGCCGCAAAGAAAAACGGAGCCCGGACGCCCAATGAGGCAATGAAACCGCCGACTCCAGGGCCGATAATGAATCCCGTGGAGATGGCCGCAGAAACATAGCCCATCGCTTTCGGGCGCTCTTCAATCGTTGTGATATCCGCTACGTACGCTGTTACACCAGGCATAATAAAAGCGGCACTGATTCCGCCCAGAATGCGGGCAAGGTATAGCACCCATACATTGGTGCCCAAGCCGAAAATCAATTCAGAAAGCGAAAAAATAAATAACCCTATCACAATGATTTTCTTTCTGCCGATGCTGTCGATCCATCTCCCTGCATATGGGGATATAAGTAACTGCGAAAGCGAAAAGGCAGCCACCATATACCCCATCGTCTTGCCCGACAAGTGCATTTCTTCCATAAAGGTCGGCATAATGGGAATAATTAACCCGACTCCAAGAAAAACAATGAAAATATTAAACAAAAGCATTGTGAATACAAATTTCTGTTTATGCATAATGTCCTTCTCTTCTCCTCCGTCTCCATCAGATTGATCTATTTTTCAAGCTGTTTTCACAAGTAACAGGGACATTTAAATACCAGCCCAACTTGCTGGACTTTTTACATATCCGCCCCTTCTTCATTAGACCGGCCTCTCCTTCAAAACAGCCCTTATACATCTAAACTATCTAAAGCTATCATCGTATCGTCCGGGAAATAAGTCAACTATATTAAATAATAATTCAATTCAAGCCATAAATTCTTCCCAGCTGCAGACAGACAAGGAAAGGCACACCATCCAAATAGAATGGTGTGCCTTTCCTTGTCATATTGCTTATTCATTTGGCTGCACGTCGACTGTAATGTCATTTGCTGTTGGCATTTCGCCGGCGACAAGGCGGAAAATTTCATTGGCTGTTGTCTTGTCATGTTTAGCTGTCTTGATTGATACTTGGACATTATTATCATTATCTGTGCGGACCAACGCTGCTTTTGTGCCATTCATTCCTTCGATCATCCCTTGCAGCATTTCTTCCTTTTCGCTTCTTGTATTTAACGTGTCGATGGCGTTTTTCGCTTCATTTCTTTCCTCGGCTGAAAGTTCTGTATTCGATAATTTTGCATTCAGTTCTTCAATTTGCTTGCTGCGTTGGTCTTGGATATCCATTCGTACGGTTTCGAATTTTTCATCGCCGGCAGGAACCACTTGTTTGCTGACGCTCTTTTCTTTTGTATCATTTTTAGCCACTGTATTCGTTTGTCCCTCTTTGACCACATCTTTTTCTTTTTGGACGGTCGTTGCCATTTCATTTCCTTTTTTCGGCGGCGTCGTCACATAATACACAGACAATACGATTACCAAACTTAACATTGTTAAAAGCCAAACTGTTTGTTTTTTCAATAACATTTTAATTCCTCCTTATTTTTTCGGCATGACTGCCACCCGATAACTTGGCACATCCAGCGCTCTCGTCACGGCTTCGACAATCCACTTTTTCACAGTTATATTTTCAGCGCCTTTAGCGACAATCAAAACGCCTCTAATGGCGGGCTTTTTCGTTTCCTGTACAAGCGGCACTTCCTTATCGCCATTTTTCAAGATGACCATCTGCTCGTCCTTCGATGTATCATCCACTTTCCGCTTGCCGCCTTCTCGGTCTATCTCTTCTGTAATTTGCTGTTTAGCGACATGATTCCTCATATATATTTTTTTCTCGGTGGCATCGACGTTGACGACTACCTTTACATCTTTCACACCGGCTATGTTTTCAAGAGCTTCCTTGATTTGTGTCTCAAAGCTGCGCTCATAATCAGCTATGGTTACATCTGCCTTATTATTTTTGCTGCCGAATGTCTCTACGTTTTCTGGCTCGGCGCCAGCAACCGCCGGTAGTGCATCAGCAGAAGAAGCGATGTTGATTCTCTTGGTCAGCATCTCACTGCCCATCATGATCGCCACACCCAAGACAAGAACAATTAACATATAGACATAGAGGGAAGGCTTTTTATTCTTTCCTTCATTCCCTGCTTGATCATCTTGATTCGTCCATTTCTTCAGCCATTTAGAAAACGGGTTCTCACCTTTCATTCTATGTGTCCCTCCTTTCAAAACCGATTTGGATTTTCGCTTCATCGACTCCCCATTGTTCCCCTAGGAACTGCTTGATTGCTTCTGAACGGACAGCATTTTCATCTGCCGGATCCTTGTCAGTATCGATATCGACTGGGCGGACAGCTTCTACCGCACCGGACCGGTTAGGGGCCAGTACGACTTTGATGCCAGCCAGATCCTTTGGAAGCTGTGGGTTGTCGACCGGCTTTACGGACACGTCTATATGCTTGAATTCGTAATTGTATTGTTTAATCAACTCCTCTTCTCCTTCTTTCTTTAATTGGACAGCCATTTCATCTAAAATATATGCATTGTTGGCAGCTTGTATTTCTTTTTTCTTGTCGGAGAGCGCTATTTCCATCTTATTATTTTCGACAGTGCCTGAACGGGTCGCCTGCGCAAGCAATTCATCAAAATTAGCCGACAACAATTTGAATACAGGAGAAAGCAGCACTGTGATCAGCAGCAGGCCGACGACCATCTTTGCATATTTCTGCATGGCGGAGCTGGGCAACAGCATGTCCATCACTGTAGCAAGCAAAATAAAAATGATGATGTTCTTTATCCAATCAGTCAGAAATTCCATTTGCGTCCATTCACCTACCTGACCATTAATGTGACATTGCCGGCAGCGATGATGATGGTGATGCTCAAGAAGAACATGACTGATACAATCGCCAAAGCGGCAAAGATATACATCATACTTTTACTGATAATATCAAGGCATTTAATGACGGTCCCGCCTCCGAGCGGCTGCAGGACAGCTGCCGATAATTTATAGATGAAGGCGATGATCAATATTTTTAAGGCTGGGAAGGCGACGATCAACAGCAGGATGGCGACCCCTGCAATTCCCACCGTGTTCTTCAGGAGGGAAGAAGCACTGAATACAGTATCCGCTGCATCCGTAAACATCCTGCCAACAACCGGGATGAAATTGCCTGTTATGAATTTGGCCGTACGGATCGTAATGCCGTCCGCCACGGCGGTGGAAGCTCCCTGTACAGAGATGACTCCCAGAAATACGGTCATAAAGGCTCCCAACAAGCCAATGCTCCAATTTTTGATCATCCCAGCCAGCTGAGACACCTTATAGTGTTCACTCAAGACGCTGACAATGCTCAAAAGAGAAGCCAGGAATAAAAGCGGCAAGATAATTTTCCCAATCAAAAGACCGCTGATATTCATCAAGAAAATCAATACAGGGTGAAAAAAAGCAGCAGACACAACCCCGCCTGAAGCCGCAATTAATGCCAGAAGCAAAGGTGTTAACGCCATAAAAAAGGAAATCATTGTATCAATCGTTTCTTTTGTGTACTGGATTGCCACATGGAAACTGTTTAGCGCAAGAATGATTAACACCATGAATACGATACTGTAGGCTACTTTTGATACTGAGCTTTTCTCGAAGGCGTTCTGCAACGATTGCAGGAACATACTGAAGACAGTCAACAAAATCAATGTTCCCAACAGTTTGCCATTAGCCAGCAATTCATGGAATATATATTTAAGGAATCCTCCGGCCCAAGCTTTAAGCGAAAATGTTTTTTCACCGCTTAGATAATCCTTCAGGCTTCCCTTTTGCCCTTCCGGCAGATAGCCCCCGTACTCCTCCATGATTTGATCCCAGAAGCCGGTCAAATCATCCAGTTTCACTTGCTGCAGGCTCTTGTTGATTAATGATTGCGAAACATTTGCAGAAGAAGGTTCTTCTGGGGACTCTGTGCTATTTCCGTTCTCTCCCAGAGAGTTGTCCTGATTGCTACTGCTTTGAGTGGGTGCGTAGTTGTCCGGTGAAGCTTGTACAATGAGGGGAGCAATGCCAATAAGGAAAAAAGCCATACATACTGCCAAGATTAATTGCTTCATTTCTTCACCTCTTTTGCTAACGGTTAAGCCGGAATTAAATTCAGGATGGTTTCAATCAATACGGTCAGTATAGGTATGGCCATGGATAAAATTAGGATCTTGCCGCCTAATTCAATCTTGGATGACAACGTCCCCTGTCCGGCATCCTTTGTAATCTGCGAGGCAAACTCCGCTATATAAGCAACGCCGATAATCTTCAGGATTGTTTCCAAGTACAGCATATTAATATTGGCCTGCTCAGCAAGCGCTTCCACCATATGGATGATGCTGTAAATCTGGTCGACGAGCATCAGGAAAATCGTACAGCCTACAAAAATGACCAGAAGAAATGCAAAATTGGGCTTCTGCTCTTTTAAGATGGTCGCGAGGAAAGTCGCAAGCAGGGCAATGCCGGCAATTTTTAATATTTCGATGGCGGCTCCCCCCTTTTAACCAAACAAGAAGACGGACTTGATTTTATCGAATAACTGGTCGATGATTTGGGCGACCATGAATAAAATATAGATGAATCCGAAAAGAGTCACCCATTGTGAATATTCTTTCTTATTGATCTGCTCTAATAGAGTATTAATAAATGCAATCACGATTCCCACTCCGGCAATCTTAAAGATCAATCCAACTTCAATGCCCATTTCGATTTCCTCCTGCTTGTGGTTTACATTAATAAAATGATGAATAACAGCCCTGCCAAAAAGCCAAGGCTTTTTGCCATTTTTTCGTATTTCCCCTGTGTGGCAAGGGCATCTTCTTCAGCTCGCTCGAGATGAGACATAGTGAGAAGGATTTGCTTCTGTTGCTGGTAGCGATCATGTTTGCCAAGCGTTTCCCCGAACTGCGACAGAATCTCGATTTCATTTTCTTTCAGAGTAAGCTGCCCTCCGATGCTTTTCAAGCTGAGGTCCCAAGCCTTTTTGGCAGTCATCTCTGCCTCTTGGAGCCTAGCGGCAAAATGAATGAAAAATAAAGAAACCGGGGCCGGGAGCTGTTTGGATAAACGGACGGCCGCTTCACGGAGCGGAATATGGCCGAACATGATTTCCGATTCAAGCGCCTGGAGAGCCTGGCGGAAAGAACGTAATTGCAGCGGCCGCAGGCTCAGATGCCGTGCCTTGTCGAATCCGACAAAAGTAGTGGCAATCAGTATAAATGCTGCGCCAATCAGTTTGATCATCCCGGAACACTTCTTTCCATGGTAATCTCCGCGCCCTTTTCATCAAGAACCTTGCATGAAAAACCGCCGTTCCTTGTTCTCCCAAGCAAAATGAATCGGCTGAACACTTGAAGCTCCATGATGGCGCGGATAGTCGGGCGTTTCAGCACATCCTCCAAGGAATGGCCATGGATGGTGATTAACAGTTGAATGCCAGCATTGACCGCTTCAAGGACAGCTGCGGCATCTTCGGCACGGCCTATTTCATCGGCAACAATAATTTCCGGCGACATCGACCGGATGAGCATCATCATGCCTTCCGCTTTTGGGCAGGCATCCAGTACATCTACCCGGGGCCCGAACTGTAATTGCGGGACCCCCCGGACTGAGCCCGCTATTTCCGAACGTTCATCGACAATTCCTGTTTTAATGGCAGGAATACGGCACTCTTCCATGCCTTGTGACGCAATGCGGGCCAAATCTCTCAATAGTGTGGTTTTTCCAGTCTGCGGCGGACCGATAATCATAGTGTTCTGCCAGCTATTCCTATATAAATACGGCAGTAAATGTACTGAGCAGCCCAATTTTTCCTTAGCTATACGGATATTGAAAGAAGAAATATGGATAATGGCTTTTACACTGCCTTTGTCCAAAATAACCTTTCCGGCCAAGCCAATCCGATGCCCTCCTTCAATGGTGATATAGCCCCTTTTCAACTCTTCTTCCATTGTGTACATAGAAAAACGGGTCAGCTGGTTCAAAAGCTGGCTCGCCGCTTCTTCATCAACAATATATGGAAGAAGCATATAATCCCGGCCGTCAGATACTTCCACTGGCCGATTGATACGGATGCGGATTTCTTCTATTCGTTCGATCATCTCAGGAGTTAAGTCTTGCAATAGCTCGGACAATTTTGGGGGCAGGAATGAATAAATGGATTGCATACAAGCTTCCTCCTTATTCGGTGTGTCCTTACAATGTATGCGGGCATGTACACTTTATGACTGATGACTTTTGGAAGAACAGCCGGAACGCAAAAAAGGGTGAAAGCATATGCTTTCACCCCTGGGTCATCCATCGATAAGTATGTTTAGATAAACGGATGTTTTCCGCTTTTCTTTATTGGCTAGCTGCAACGGCCGCTTCCGCTTTTCTTAGCCTCTGGATACGTAGGAACCGTCTGTTGTGTTGATGACTAATTTGTCTCCTTGGTTCACGAAGAATGGAACTTGGACGATCAAGCCTGTTTCAACAGTGGCAGGTTTTGTGCCGCCTGAAGCTGTATCACCTTTGATGCCAGGTTCTGTTTCAGTTACTTCAAGTGTTACTGTATTTGGAAGATCTACACCGATTGTTTCGGTGCCGTACATCATGATGTACACTTCCATGTTTTCTTTAAGGAATTTCAATTCGCGCTCGATTTGTTTTTCGCTCAATTCGATTTGCTCATAGTTTTCGTTATCCATGAACACATGTTGATCGCCGCTTGCATATAGGTATTGCATTTTGCGGTTTTCGATATGTGCTTTTGCTACTTTTTCTCCTGCACGGAATGTTTTTTCCTGGATAGCGCCAGTACGCAGGTTACGAAGTTTAGAACGGACAAAAGCAGCACCTTTGCCTGGTTTTACGTGTTGGAATTCGATTACTTGCCAAATCCCATTGTCTACTTCGATTGTTAAGCCTGTTCTAAAGTCGTTCACAGAAATCATTGTTTTTCCTCCCAAAAATTACAGTATAATAAGTTCTTTTGTTGAATGAGTCAAGGCTTCATTTCCTTCTTCAGTAATAATTGTATCATCTTCGATACGCACTCCGCCAAGACCAGGCACATAGATGCCCGGTTCGCAAGTGACAGCCATGCCAGGCTCAAGAATGACATCGCTTTTCATTGACAAACCAGGAGCTTCATGTATTTCTAATCCGATTCCATGCCCTGTCGAATGGCCGAAGTTAGGGCCATAGCCTTTTTCCTCAATAAAATTACGGGTCAAAGCATCCGCTTCCTTGCCGGTCATGCCTGGTTTGATTCCTGCCATGCCGCGCAATTGGGCTTCAAGGACAATATCATAAATTTCTTTCAATTGATCACTTGGTTTGCCTACTGCCACCGTACGTGTTATATCGGATACATATCCATTGTAATAGGCACCATAGTCCATTGTCACAAGGTCGCCTGTTTCAATGACCTTATCGCTGGCAACGCCGTGCGGCAATGCAGACCGGACACCTGAAGCAACAATTGTATCGAATGAAGACGAAGTCGCTCCTTGCTTTCTCATAAAGAACTCAAGTTCATTGGAAACGGTCAGCTCCGTCATACCAGGACGAATAAATCCTATAATATGTTCAAATGCTGCATCTGCAATCTTTGCAGCTTCCTTTAATATCTTAATCTCTGAAGGAGTCTTAATCAAGCGTAATTTCTCGATCAGGTTTGATACAGGGACAAGTTCACCATTAAATAACCCTTTATATGTAATGAATGAGGCATATGTAAATACATCCTGTTCAAAGCCAAGCTTGTTGATGCCCATTTCCTTGGCCTGGTGAGCCACCTCTTCCGGCAGGGACTTGGTATGCTTGATAATTTCATAGCCTGTGCATTGTTTGGCAGCCTGCTCCGTATAACGGAAATCAGTAATAAAGCATGCTTTATCCCTCGAAAGAAGAGCTACGCCGGCAGTACCGGTAAAGCCTGTCATATAGCGCAGATTATAAGGGTTTGTGACTAAGATGCCGTCTATTCCAGCTTGATCAAATGTTTCGCGTAAACGTTGGATTTTATCCATTTTTATTTTTCTCCCCTCAATATAAAATCTAATGCCTGCAGAGCGAGCAGATATCCATTGCTGCCGAAGCCCAGTATTTGGCCGGCTGTTACCGGTGCAAGGACAGATGTATGGCGGAATTCTTCACGCGCATGGATATTGGAGATATGGATCTCCACTACCGGCACTGAGATTCCGGCTATGCTGTCGCGTATCGCATAGCTATAATGCGTATACGCCCCCGGGTTCATGATAACGCCGGCTATACCCTCATCTTCCGCTTTATGCAAGGCATCCACAAGATCGCCTTCATGGTTCGATTGTAGGCACTCCAGTTCATAACCTAGGGCTTTTGCATGTGTTTTAACTTTATATTCGATGTCGCCCAATGTTTCATGGCCATATACTTCCGGCTCGCGTTTACCAAGCCTGTTTAAGTTTGGGCCATTCAGAAGCAAGATTGTTCCCATACTCCACCCCAATTCAGCTCAGAAAGGGTTCCCTTTCCTGGTTGTATATTTAGTAACAACATTTTAACATAATTCAAAAGAATACAACATGCTTTATGGACCGTTTACAAACCGCAGCATAAAACAACCTACTTAAGGGGAGCATGGCTCTAGGATTTGACTTCGGGTGAGGGCTCTTCCAATTCCTGCTTCATCCTCCGCTCCGTTTCATCATAGGAAATGCTCACGCCGATAAAGGCCCCATACACCAAATATAAACATACAGTCGTAACAAACGTATTCAAGTCCAACTCCCGAACCCGCGGCATATCAGGAAACAGCGGCGGCAGCACGAAATGGACAAATCCCCAAACCACGGCTCCAAAGACGATGGAAACAAACAATCGATCTTTTTTGCGGAGCAAGAAATAATATAAAAAAGCAACGGCAATCGACAAAACACCGTACAATAAAACAGTCAGGATAAAACCGGCCCAACCATCGCTCAGCCTTGCGGGTACCCATCCGCTGATCAAGAAATTGGGCTTCACCTCCATAAAGTGAAAATAATAAGCTAAATAGGCGAAAGCAGAAAAGAAAAAGCCCCCAAAAAGTCCGATGATTGCTACATTTGTTTTTTGGGACATCGGTCTTTCTTGTTGATTTTGGTCTGTGTGATTTTGTTGTTCGCTCATTTTAAACACCTCCGCCCTTTAGTATGCCCCTAGTTAATGGAATATTTTCTTCATTCTATTCGTCATCCCGAAAAATTTAAATAGTACAGTTCCATCTTTTTCAGTAAAATAGATATATACCCGGTGTTTGTATTTTCTATTTTTTTGAAAAAACAAAGGTAAAAGAGTATAGTTAGAGCAAACAGAAACATCCATAAAATTCAGTATAGGTTGGTGTATAATAATATGTCCCAAGATAAACCGGTATACGGAGGCCAGGCAGTCATCGAAGGCGTTATGTTCGGCGGCAAGAAGCATACTGTAACTGCCATCCGCAGAAAAGACGGCAGCATTGACTATTACCATGTGCCCCGCACGCCTAAGCCCGCTCTGAAAACCATCAAGAAAATCCCTTTTCTTCGTGGAATTGCGGCGATTATTGACTCAAGCGCCAACGGATCGAAGCATCTTAATTTCTCGTCAGAACGGTATGATGTCGATCCAGCCGATGAGCAGGAATATGTAGAAGAAAAACCGGCTTCCAAATTCGGAATGGTACTCAGCGTGGCTGTGATTGGCGTCCTCTCCTTTATATTTGGAAAGTTCGTCTTCACGCTCATCCCTGTCTTTCTGGCCGAAGCGACTCGGCCAATCATCCAATCCAGCATTGGCCAGGTTCTAGTGGAAGGCGTATTCAAGCTCCTCTTATTATTGCTTTATATTTATTTCGTTTCCATGACGCCTTTAATTAAGCGTGTCTTTCAATATCACGGAGCGGAACATAAAGTAATCAACTGCTACGAAAACAATATGGAGCTTACGGTCGAAAACGTACAGGCGCAGTCACGCCTCCATTACCGATGCGGCAGCAGTTTCATTCTATTCACTGTTTTTGTGGGCGTATTTGTCTATATGCTGGTCCCTACCGACCCTTTATGGCTCCGTGTCGTCGATCGTGTGGCGCTTATACCGGTTGTACTCGGCATAGCGTTCGAAGTTCTTCAACTGACGAATAAAATGCGGGATATCCCTGTCCTTCGTTTCCTAGGGTACCCGGGGCTGTGGCTTCAGCTCGCTACCACCAAAGAACCTAAGGATGACCAAGTAGAGGTGGCGATTGCCTCCTTCAAGAAATTATTGGTATTAGAGCAAGAAGAGAATAAAGTAGGTTTAAAAAAAGAGAGTATAGTGTAAAACTGAAATAGAGAATACTTTTGTTTAACGTTTATAAGATGAAGAGGCAATCCCATGCCTCCTCATCCCCAAATAGATTTCACCGGTTGTTCCCAATACGCTTTTAACAAGCTACTGAGGAGGTCATCTATTATGAAACGCCCGTCTACTTATATAGCCGTCGGATTGATTCTATTGGCTTTATTCGGCTTCTACACCCAGTTTTCTGCCAACCCGCAAGGAATGATCACTTCCATCTTGGTACTTGTGGCTGTAGTGGCAATCGTCATATTTGCTTTTAAAAAATACAGTGCATCCACCAATCCGCAGCAAAGCAGCTATAACAAGGCTGTTAAGCAATCAAAGATACATTTACAACAGAAACAGAAAGGTACGGCTTCCGGAAAGAAAACGAACGTGGTCCACTATTCTGCCCGCCATCCGAAAAGAAACAGAAAAAAATCCGAAGCCCATTTAACGGTCATCGATGGCAAAAAAGGCAAAAAAAATCGAGCATAAACAGCTCGATTTTTTTGTTCTATTCTAACTAACGCTAAAACCCGCTTTAAGCTAAGAAGCAGACACTTTATGCCCATTTCTTTAAAAAGGATTCAGCGGAATATCTTCCTAGTTCCACCAGCTTCAAACGGTCCTCCAGCGGCAAATCGAATTCAGTGCTCGGAATATGGTCGGAAGAAATAAAGATGATATTCTTTTCATGCTTACGGGAGATATACCGATTGTCATGCGCATCCTTCATTGCTTCAAACAAGCTTCTGAACATAGAAACAGCATTCTTGATCTCCCGCGGCGGTATCTCTTCTTTGTTTCCGTTTAAACGTACTCCAATCACCGGCCTGATCGGCTTCTTATCCCCCCGGTCAAATAGCCACATCGGAAAATTGCTAAGTACTCCCCCATCCACCAGAAATATCGGTTTTCGTTTTGTTCCGATATTGACCGGTTCAAAAAAATAAGGAATGCTGCAGGAAATGCGGACAGCTTTCGCTACTGGGTAAACCTGCCCCTGGATTCCGTAATTCTCAAGCTCATCCGGCAGTACGACAATCTTTCCGTTAGTGATGTCAGATGCCACAATGCGAAGGGATCCACCCGGAAGATCAGCAAATGTAATAATGCCTTTTGCCGCAAGTAACCGAGCGATCCAGGCTTCCAAAGCGTCTCCTTTATATAAGCCAAGCCGCCAATATAACAACAGCCACTTCAATAAAGGATTATTGGTACCGAACCGTTCATCCAAAAGGCGGCCTCCGTCCAAAGGCAAAAAAAGTTCTTCCATTTCCTTGCCGGAATATCCAGCCAGCGCTAAAGCGGCAATGATGGAGCCAGCGCTAGTGCCGGCTGCATTCCTCAGCTCCAACCCTTTTTCTTCAAACACCTGATAGGCCCCGATCAGTCCATACGCCTTCATTCCTCCGCCAGAGAATACACCGTCTATATCCATCATCCACCTCCTGCAATCCAAACGTTTTCATTCGTTTATGCAGAGATCCTGTTTTATGGTCCAAGGGCATTAAAGCAATACTCTATTCCATCTTTATTCGAGCTGGACCGTCTGTATTCTATTTTAGCGTTGGTCACCATTGTCCTAGTATATATAGATATTTTACATACTGATGAAAAACTCCTTCCTCTCCCATTAAGAACAATTCCATTTTAGGAAGTAGACACCCCATACAGAAAAAACCGGAAGCTGCTAACTTCCGGTTTTTGCCTAGAATTCTTTTAAGTGAAATAAAGTATATCCGCTTGCGGGAAAAATTGCTTGATATAACTTGAAAGCGTCTCTTCCAATTCCTTCGCATCATCGGTAGGGTAAACGTATTTACCGATTCCATACTTGCCCCATTTATATTTCCGCTTGGTTTCATCTAAATCCAGCTTAGTCTTGGGATAGCGTTTCTCAATCACTTTTTTGGCAGGTTTGGTAAAACGGTGCTGGATCATTTCGAATGAGAGGCTAGGCAAATGCAAATCTTTCAAAGATGCTGAAAGTCGCTCAAACAATTCCAAATATCCTTCTCTCCAACCTTCATGCATGTAAATGGGAGCCACGACAAATCCCACAGGATATCCGGCATCCGCTACTTTCCTCGCCGCTTCGAGCCGCTGGTCAAATGAAGAAGTACCCGGCTCAAAATGTTTGATGACATAGCGGGAATTCACTGAAAAACGAAAGCGCGTATGTCCATTATGCCGCGCATCCAAAAGATGGTCCACATGATGGAATTTGGTCACAAACCGAAGCCTTCCATACTCCGTTCTTCCCATAAACTCAATTGTTTTCTTCAGGGAATGTGTAAGGTGGTCAATCCCCACAATATCAGAGGTACATGCTGCTTCAAAGCGTGTAATCTCCGGTTTGCGCTCTTCGATGTATTTTTCTGCCTGCGCGAAAATCTCATCCAGATTCACATATGTCCGAATATACGGTTTGTTTCCTAGAGTTGTTTGCAGATAACAATAATGGCAATGCCCCATACAGCCTGTGGCAAGAGGGATGGCATATTCAGCGGAAGGCTTTGATGTGTCAAACTTAAGGGTCCTGCGTACGCCGACAACCATCGTAGATTTAGCCACCCGGTATTTCTGCAATTCATGATCACCCGGCAAGTCGCGGATTTGGTTATGCGAAGTGGTTTGCCTTATTTCCACACCAAAAGCTTCGAACTTCTCCTTGAGTTCGCGGCCCAAGGGATAATCAAGCGCTTGCGGCTCTATATAAACCAATTGAGGCATAAAAGCTTTCATCTTGATTCACCATTTTCTTTGTGATTAGCACAAATCAGCACAGCTATTTGCCAGCCCGCCGATTTACTTTTAGCTTTCACTAAAAACAGAGTCCATTGCATCCAAGATTCTGGAAGGGCCGTTAATTGGTTTGCTTATCGCATGAAATTCCAGGCATCGCTTTCATACTTTTCCTTGCTGAGCCGCAGAATGTCTGCCTCCTGCTCTTCCGTGAGCAAGAATGGTTCCAGTTCAACTTGAAGGCCTTCCGCAAAACCTGCCTTAAACGCTGCCTTCGCTTCCTCAATTGAAACCTTCCGGGCCGATAGCTCATTGATGGCAACCGCTTTACTGCTGAAGCTGTTCATCATCCGTTCCTTGATGCGGTCATTCTTGAAAATAAACAAATCAAACAGCGCATCTGTATCCAGGTCCAAAAGGATCGAACCATGCTGAAGGATGACCCCTTTTTGCCTTGTTTGGGCGCTTCCTGCCACTTTCCTTCCTTCAACGACCAGTTCGTACCAGCTTGGAGCATCAAAGCAAATCGAAGAACGTGGATCTTTCAAGCGCTGGTGGTCTTCTTCCGTTTTAGGAATGGCGAAATAGGCCTCAAACCCTAGATTGATAAAACCTTTTAAGATTCCTTCTGAAATCACCCGGTAAGCTTCCGTTACGTTTTTCGGCATATTCGAGTGCTCCTCAGTGACAATCACACTGTATGTAAGTTCTTGATCATGCAAGACAGCTCTGCCGCCAGTCGCACGGCGCACAAAACCATAGCCAGCCTCTTTGACCTTTTGCAGGTCGATTTCTTTTTCCGCTTTTTGAAAATACCCAATAGACAAAGTTGCCGGATCCCAGCCGTAAAAGCGGATCACGGGAGGTATTTTTCCTTCGCTGTGCCATTGGAGCAGCATTTCATCCATTGCCATATTGTATCCCGGCGAACAGTTGCCGGAATCGATAAACAGCCATTTTTCTTTCGTCATCTTTTATTGTTCCTACCTTCTGCAAAAAATCAGTTATCTTACAGCTATGCTTCTACTCATATTGACTGGATTAAAACGCTGCCAAATGAAAGAGTGCAAATAAATGCATGGCGCATTTTATCCTATTCTAATTGGTGATCAGTGGGGGATGAATGATTCCCCCAACGATCCACGTTTCACTTTATTAAGAATAGCAAAAAAGGGTGACACTGGAAAAAGAAAAGCTTTTCCAATGTAATCTCTCTAAAATAAATTTCTTTGATATTATAGGTTTCGGCTATTATAATAGAACTATCTGTATGTTTTTAGTCTGAGAGGAGTTTTCACATTGTTGTATTTTTTAATCGTAGTCATTGTAGCCATGATTGTATACGCTGCCTATAACTATTTCATGCAGCGCCGCATCGTTAAAACATTGACTCAGGAACAGTTCATTGAAGGATACCGTAAGGCTCAATTAATCGATGTCCGCGAACCGAATGAATTCGATGCCGGCCATATTCTGGGAGCCCGCAATATTCCTATGTCGCAGCTTAAAACACGCTTGAAGGAAATCCGTCCGGACAAGCCTGTGTACTTATACTGCCAAAGCGGCCTTCGCAGTGGGCGGGCAGCTCAAATGTTATACAAGAAAGGCTATCGTGATTTGTACCATTTAGAAAAAGGCTTCAAACATTGGACAGGAAAAATCAAACGTAAATAATAGAGCTTATGAACCAAAAGAGGCATTCCCTAAGGATTGCCTCTTTCTTTGTATGCTTGTATTCAGATTTCTTTCGTATAGCGCAAGATCGGCTTTCTGGCTGCCTGTGTCTCATCCAGCCGTTTAATGACAGTAGTATGCGGCGCTTCCAGGATAATGTCAGGCGTTTCTTCCGCTTCTTTCGCAATTTGGATCATCGTGTCGATAAAGCCATCCAGCGTTTCCTTGCTTTCTGTTTCTGTCGGCTCGATCATCATGCATTCTTCCACGTTCAATGGGAAATAAGTGGTCGGTGGATGATAGCCGAAATCAAGCAAGCGTTTAGCGATATCCAGTGTACGCACGCCCAGTTTTTTCTGGCGGCGGCCGCTCAGGACAAATTCATGCTTACAGTGGCGGTCATAAGGAAGATCATAGTACGGCGCCAGTTTTCTCATCATATAGTTTGCATTCAATACCGCATTTTCCGTAACGGCTCTCAATCCGTCAGGCCCCATAGAACGTATATAGGTATATGCCCGGACGTTTATGCCGAAGTTGCCGAAGAAAGGTTTCACGCGGCCGATTGAATATGGGCGGTCATTGTCCAGCTCATAACCGCTTTCCCCTTTCACGATCAGCGGTGCCGGCAAATAAGGCATCAAATCCTCTTTAACGCCTACTGGGCCTGAACCTGGGCCTCCGCCTCCATGCGGGCCGGTGAATGTTTTATGCAAGTTTAAATGGACGACGTCGAAGCCCATGTCCCCCGGCCGCGCTTTTGATAACACGGCATTCAGATTGGCGCCGTCATAATACAATTTACCGCCCGCTTGATGGACAATTTCTGCCATCTCGATAATCTGCTGCTCGAATAAACCTAATGTATTTGGATTCGTCAGCATCAATGCAGCTGTGTCTTCCCCGACCACTCTTTTCAGATCTTCAAGATCGACCATACCGTGTTCATTGGATTTCACCGTTATTGTTTCAAAGCCGGCAATTGTAGCTGAGGCTGGGTTCGTTCCATGGGCGGAATCAGGAACGATTACTTTCGTCCGTTTATGGTCGCCGTTGTTTTCATGGTAAGCGCGGATCATCATCAGTCCCGTCCATTCGCCATGTGCACCGGCTGCCGGCTGCAATGTTACCTGATCCATCCCGGTTATTTCAATCAGGGATTGCTGCAGATCGTACATCAATTCAAGAGCACCCTGCACGGTTGCCGGATCCTGAAGCGGATGGATATGGGCAAAACCATTATAGCGCGCAACACTTTCATTGATTTTCGGGTTGTATTTCATCGTGCATGACCCAAGCGGATAGAAGCCGGAGTCAACCCCATGATTACGTTTTGAGAGCGCTGTATAATGGCGCATGATATCCAATTCCGCCATTTCAGGAAGATCCGCTGCTTCTTTGCGTATATACGCTTCCGGAATAATCTCTTCCAGTGCTTGCGCATTTATATCCATTTCAGGAAGGCTGTAACCGGTGCGCCCGCTTTTGCTCAATTCGAATACCAAAGGCTGATTGTTCTTATTCATGGCGATCCCCCAATTCCTGCACTAACGCATCGATTTCTTCTTTTGTCCGCAACTCAGTGACGGCAACCAGCATATGGTCTTTTAATTCAGGATAATCCTCTCCCAGATGATAGCCGGCAATGATGCCTTTTTCTAAGAGACGGTCTCTGCATTCCCCATACGGTGTGGGCAACTTGACGACAAATTCATTGAAGGAAGGGCCGTCGAATACGATATCCAAACCCTTTTCCTTCATGGCTTGTTTCGCATAATGGGCTTTTTGGATATTCTGGATGGCCATCTCGCGTACGCCCATTTTACCGAGTGCAGTCATCGCAACCGAAGCAGCAAGTGCATTCAATGCCTGATTGGAACAGATATTGGATGTCGCTTTCTCTCTGCGGATATGCTGTTCACGCGCCTGCAATGTTAAGACGAATCCTCTTTGGCCATCTTCGTCCACAGTCTGGCCGACAAGCCGGCCAGGGACTTTCCGCATAAGTTTGGATGTCACCGCAAAATAGCCGCAGTGGGGGCCGCCGAAAGCAGCCGGGATTCCAAACGGCTGGGCATCGCCGATGACAATGTCCGCACCCAATTGGCCGGGAGGCGTGAGCGCGCCAAGCGCAAGCGGATTGCTGCAGACAATGAATAACCCTTTATGTTCGTGAATGGCAGTTTCCATTTCATCCAATGCTTCCAGACGTCCGAAAAAGTTCGGATACTGCACAATCACTCCGGCAACATCGTCATCCATTTGTTCCTTTAATGCTGCCGTATCAGTCGTTCCATCCGTATAAGGGATTTCCACTACCTCGATATATTGGCCTTTTGCGTATGTCTGCAGCACAGAACGGTATTGGGGATGGACAGCGGCAGAAACAAGGATCTTCTTCCGCCGCGTACTTCCACAGCTGAGCATGGCTGCCTCGGCCAGAGCTGTTCCTCCATCGTACATGGATGAGTTAGCAACATCCATTCCAGTCAGCTCGCAGATCATCGTCTGGAATTCAAAAATGGCCTGTAGTTCACCTTGGGAAATCTCTGGTTGGTATGGAGTGTATGCTGTATAAAATTCCGAACGCGACAGTACGTGGTCGACAATAATCGGAGCATAATGGTCATAGACGCCTGCACCCAAGAAAGAAGCATACGCTTTTGTATCCTTATTTTTAGCGGCAAGCGCACTCAATTCTTTTGTGAGGGCCGGCTCGGACTTCGCTTTTTTAATCTGCAATTCCCCTTTGAACCGCACGCTTTCCGGAATATCATCAAATAATTCATCTATATGCGACACGCCAACAGCTTCAAGCATTTCCTTCTGGTCTTGCTCAGTCATCGGTAAGTAACGATGTTTAATCATGGCTTAACGTCCCCCTATGCATTCTTCGGTCTTTTATAAAATGGTGTTCCAGTAATCTTCGCTTCGATTCGTTTATTGCGGATTTCGACAGTCAGTACATCACCAATCTCAGCATAGGCTGCATCGATTAGCGCATAGCCTACCGCTTTATTCAGCGTGGGCGATTGCGTACCGGTTGTCACCGCACCGATCTCCTGCTCCCCGGAAAATACTTTATAGCCATGGCGCGGGATGCCACGTCCGATCATTTCCAATCCTACGAGCTTCCTTGGAGCGCCATTTTCTTTTTGTTCTTTCAGCACAGACTTGCCGAAGAAATCCTCTTCCTTATCCGTTTTGACGGCAAACCCGATCCCTGCTTCAATCGGCGTAATGCTTGGGGACAGTTCTTGGCCATAAAGTGCAAGCCCGGCTTCAAAGCGAAGCGTGTCTCTCGCTCCAAGCCCGATCGGTTTCACTTCCTCTAACGCAAGAAGCGCTTTCCAGATCTGGACGGCATCTTTACTGCGGCAGTAAATTTCAAAGCCATCCTCACCTGTATATCCGGTACGGGAAACAAGGGCAGGAACGCCAGCCACGGATACATCTTCTTTAAAACTGAAGAACTTTAATTCTTTCAAATCTGTATTTTCAGTTATTTTTTGCAAATTTTCTTCCGCTTTCGGACCCTGCAGCGCCAATTGGGCGATTTCTTCCGATTTATTGCTGATCCTCACATCAGTCCCTAAATGCTCCTGCAGCCATTCGAAATCCTTCTCTATATTTGCTGCATTCACGACCAACAGATAGGAATTTTCATTTCTTCTATAAATGATAATATCATCGACTGTTCCGCCATCCTCATAGCAGAGGGCCGAATATTGGGCTTTGCCATCCTTAAGCTTTGAAACATCATTTGTTGCCATTTTTTGCAAATAAGAAAGGCTGCCTGAACCCTCTACCAAGAGTTCGCCCATATGGGAAACGTCGAATAAACCTGCTTTCGTGCGCACTGATTCATGTTCTTCTTTAATGCCTGAAAATTGTACAGGCAAATCCCAACCACCAAAATCGATCGTTTTGGCGCCATGCGTTTTGTATTCATCATATAATGGTGTTTTCTTCAAGTGAGACATGCGCTACCTCCTGTATAATTGACTTTTTTCTTTAATCGTAATCGCTTCACCTTTTTCCGCAAGGCATACAAAAAGGACAGAGCCCCCCCTTATACACTGGGTGGTCTCTGTCCTTTTTACCTGAGAGTTTACCTATTGAAGGCTGTCCCCGTTGGTGGTTCTTTACGAACGCTCTCCAGAGGCGCGTCCAGCAAGAGTTCTTTTGCCTGAGAGATTCACAACCACATTGTTTGCTCCTTCGGCGCTGCTAGGTCCGCAGTCTCTCCCCTTGCCTTCAATCGCTTATATTAATGCCATTAATGGTCATACTATATGTATACTGCAACGTAAAACAAGAGAGCATATCCAACTGAAAGGATCGAAGAAACATAACCTTTTTAACAATCGAATCATTCAGTCTTATTCTCTTACACCCATCCTACCATTAACTATATTTTGGATGCAATTCTTTCTTGTGCCATTTTTAATAAAACTTACATTCTATACTTGCAAATAGATTTTTGTTCGTTTTTTACAATCTTAAATCCTCAATAAAAATAAGGAGGCGCTTTCATTGAATATAAAAGTGAATTATGATGCATCGTGGGAAGATGGTTTCATGCAGCGCCTTGAGGAAGATGGGCCATGGTCAAGCTGGGAATTTTATAATCTTGCCCTCGAAGCCGAACATAGCATGCAAGTACCGGAATTCGAGGGGTTGCGCGCCACCGAACATCTGCATCAGCTCAAGCCCCTTCCCCATCAGTTGGAAGTGGCGAGACAAGTAGTAGAGAATATGAACGGGAAGGCAATCCTAGCCGATGAGGTGGGACTTGGAAAAACGATAGAAGCCGGTTTAATTCTGAAGGAGTATATGATCCGAGGACTTGTAAAAAAAGCATTGATCCTTGTCCCGGCTTCTCTTGTCTCCCAATGGGCATTTGAACTGAATACAAAGTTTTTCATTCCGGCCGCCGTCCAGCGCAAAAGTTATGTATGGGAATCATGCGACGTTGTCGTATCAAGCATCGATACCGCCAAAAGACAGCCGCATCGCGATATTATCTATAAGCAGCAATATGACCTTGTCATAGTGGACGAAGCCCATAAACTAAAAAACAATAAAACCAAAAACTATGAATTTGTCCAGAATCTCAAGAAAAAATTCTGCTTGCTGCTTACCGCAACACCCATTCAAAATAAAGTGGATGAAATCTTCCATCTGGTATCATTGCTGAAGCCAGGACACCTCGGCAACTCTTCGATGTTTGCGCAACAGTACAAAGGCAAAGGAAGAGAAATCTATGATGATGCCCATCTGAAAGAGCTGGTGAATGCCGTCATGCTCCGCAACAGGCGCCATGAAACAGGCATCGAATGGACCAAGAGAATCGTTGAAACAGTTTTGATCAAGACGACGGATGAAGAAAAAGCACTGTATGAGGCTGTTTCCCATTTCCGGGTCAATGGCCAGGTAAACAGTGGTTTTTCGACACTCATACTGCAGAGGGAAGCATGCAGTTCCAGGGAAGCTGTCTTTTTGACCCTGCAAAATATGCTAAAAAAACAAGAACAGCCAAGCCAGGAGCTGCAGCAAAACATCCAGGCTGTCATTGACCGGGCCAATGCTGTCACTTCCAATTCAAAAGCACAGAAAGCGCTGGAAATCATCCAGGCAAGCAATGAAAAAGTGATTATCTTCACCGAGTACCGGGCCACGCAATTATATCTGCAATGGTACCTCAAACAGCACGGCATCACTTCTGTGCCTTTTCGCGGCGGATTTAAGCGCGGCAAAAAAGATTGGATGAAAGAATTATTCCAAAACCATGCTCAGGTCCTGATTGCAACAGAAGCCGGCGGCGAAGGGATTAACCTTCAATTCTGCAATATTATTATCAATTTCGACCTGCCGTGGAATCCGATGCGCCTCGAACAGCGTATCGGCCGGGTCCACCGTCTCGGCCAGGAAAAAGACGTGCTAATCTATAACTTTGCGACTGAAGGCACAGTGGAAGACCATATTCTTACTTTACTATATGAAAAAATACAATTATTCGAGAAAGTCGTCGGCCAGCTGGATGATATCCTTACAAAGCTGGACATCCGCAACATCGAGGAATATCTTGAAGACGTCGTTGGCGGTTCAAAAAGCGAGGGCGAAATGAAAATAAAGATGGAAAATCTCAGCAGCATGATTGCATTGGCCCAAGAACTGAAGGAGCGTGACCACCGTGCAGCAACATGAAATCCGGCAATTCCTCATGAACTATTTCGAAGCAAACGGAGCACAAATCATCGTGAACCATCCTGCCTACTTGACCGTCCAGTTAACAATCGAACTGGATAAAGCGCTGATGAATCGGCCATTTTACTGGCATTATCTCGAAAAAACTGGCGGCATTCCTAACCCGGCCACATTGACCCTTATTACAGACCCTGTCCAGGTACCGGAGGGCGTCAAAGGCGAAACGATACACTTCGGTTCGCCGCGGCTGCACCAGATTTTCCAATCAACCAATAGCCTAGCAAAATATATTCGGCTATACGAACTTCCGAGCGGACAAGCCCAGCAACAAACACCGCTTCATCCATGGCTTGCGGTTAATGTGAAAGCATCGTTTGTCTGCGACCGAAAAAAAGATGTCCTCTTTTCCATCGGCCTCCACCTGCTCACCGGGCGGATGGTCAATGATTGTCACCAGAAATTGAAGGAGCTCCAGCTGACTCCCAAAATCCCTGATTTTTCATTCACCCTTTCGCCAATTATCATGCCGAAAAGCGGAATGGGACGGATCGACCGCTATATCCGCATGCAGCTGGCAGAAGAAAACCACGAATGGGCAGAGCGCGCCATTCAAAAATGGGAAGCGGATCAACGGCTGCTCGACCATTTTTATGAAGACCGTGAAGAACAGGATGCCAGCTATGAATTGGAAAAGGAAGCACTGCGGCAGCAATATGAGCCCAATATCAATATATCCGTCATTAATGGGGGGATGTTTTATTTGAGTGAGGGGGCAGTGTGAAACAAAAAAAGGACCCTCAAAAAATTCTTGAGGGTTCTTTATTTCATGCCTTATTCGCCTTTAACAGGTTGTTCTTTTGTGATTTCCCATTTTGCGCCTAGAATGTCTGTAGTTGCATAATCAATATCTACATTTTTCAAACGCTTATTGACTACTGTCAATTCATATCTGAAATCCATAGGAATGACTGGTGCTTTCTCGAACATGTATTCTTCCCATTTCTTGAATGCTTTTGCTCTCACAGAAGCGTCCATTGCCTCAGGAGAATCGATTGCTTCCAATAGCGTTGTCAATTCTGGATCAACATAACGCATCATGTTGAACTGAGCATCTTTAGAATATACGCCAGCAGGGGATGGGTTTGTTCCTGTTCCCCAAGCAGCCATATACATATCAATGTCTTTATCATTCGCTTCCACTTTATCATAGAAGCTGTTTCCATCCAACAAACGTCCATTCGTAAGAGTTACTTTTAGCCCAACATCTTTAAAGTTTTGAATGTAGAATTGAGTGATTGGTTCAGCAACCTCGCTATTATCTCTTGCTGCCAGTTTAATTTCAAATGGTTTGCCATCTTTATCTTCTCTGAAGCCATCTTTATTTACATCTTTATAGCCCGCTTCATCCAACAATTTTTTAGCTTTTTCTGGATCGTACGTATATCCTTTAAGTTCTTTATCATGGTACGTAGCGAATGCAGGCGGAATGATTGCATTTGCTCTCGTGCGTAAACCATCGTAATACTGTTTATTTACTTCTTCAATATTCATTGCATACCCTAATGCTTGGCGCAATTTCACATCATTCATCTTAGCGTTAGGATCCATTACGTTTTCACCTTTTGCGGCATCCCATTTACCAAGATTGAATCCAAGATAACTGTAGTATAGCTCGCTACGTCCAAGGATCTCCGTATTACTCAACGCTTTAAGCGACTTATAGACATCTGTAGGAACGGAAGCTGCAAAATCAATATCCCCTGATTTAAGAGCAGCAACAGCAGATGCTGGCGGTACGATTTTCACTACTAATTTATCTAATTTTGGTTTACCTTTCCAATAATTTTCATTTGCTACGAATTGAACAGATTCACCTGGTACAATTTTATCAAACTTGAAAGGCCCCAATGTAACTGGTGTTTTACGTACTTTTTCTGATTTCAACAAATCTTTAACTGGTACATCTTTCAGGTCATGCTTTGGAGCCGCATACCCCCAAATCCCATCTCCACCTGTATAGATTGCAGGAGAAACTTTCTTGAAGGAAATCTCCAATGTGTGATCATCAATCTTTTTCAAGCCAGAAATTGTATCTGCTTTACCAGCATGATATTCTTCAGCACCAATAATATTCTTCAAATCTTGGTCATAACGAACACCTGTGTAATCTTTATGAGCAATTATTTCATACGGGAAAATAACGTCTTCAATTGTTAATGGCTGCCCATCAGACCATTTGACATCTTTTTTGATCTTAACGATTGCTTTATTTTCTTCCGGTTTTACTTCCATGGATCCAATGCCTGTATCCGTGAATTTAAAGTCCTTATCTGTATCAAATAAGGTGTTATTAGCAAAACTCAAAATATCTGCATCCACTGAATCTTCATATAATTCCCAGCTCCAAATTCCTTTAAACGGTGCACTTGCAATAATGCCGACCGTTGCGGTACCCCCTTTAATGCCTTTATCTTTATTGTCAGATTTTAAAGGGAAAGCAGCTGCATCAACCTTTTCCTCATTTCCTTTTTTGCCAGTTTTTGTACTGTTACCAGAGCATGCTCCCAAAACAAGCATAACAATCATTAGCAGCGACAGTATGGACCATTTTGATTTCTTCATCCCATTTCCTCCTTTTATCCTAATCTTTGTCTTGAATCTGCTGCACGGCGTAGCGCCTGTCCAACATAATTTATTCCTAACATCAATACAAGAATCAGTAATGATGCTGGCAACCAAATCCACCACATGCCAGAAAGGACTTCAGGGTTTGTCGAATAACTGATTAACGTACCAAGGCTCGGTACATTGGGCGGTAATCCAAATCCCAAATAGGACAGTCCTGTTTCAATACCTATATTTCCGGCAAAGTTCAATGTCAGCTCAACAATGATCAACGAGCTGATGTTCGGCATAATCTGTTTGAAAATAATGACAAAATCACTTGTACCCATTGTTTTAGAGGCACTCACATAATCTCTTCTGCTCTCTGATAAGGCCTTACTTCTGATTAATCTCGCCGTCCCTACCCAGTAAAAAGCAGACATGATAAATATAAAACTATATAAATTGTATTTGGGAACAATTGTAACAAATACAATAATAATCATTAAAGTTGGCAATACAAGGATAAAATCATTAATCCTCATCAAAATATTGTCAATCATTCCTCCATAAAAACCCGTAACCAGACCGAAAGCAATTCCGATAATAGCCGTCAAGATCGTAATGGAAAAACCAATTGCAATCGAGTTTCTTGCTCCAATTACCAATTGCCCCATAATAGATCGGCCGCCCTGATCAGCACCAAGGAAAAAACCTTCACCAGGTCCCGCATAACGGTCGCTCAAGCTGACTTTCATCACTTCTTCCTGGTTTATCATCATAGCTCCAATGAATATGCCAACTATAAGCACAACCAGAATAATAAGGGATGCCATCGCTAATTTGTCTTTTTTAAATTCCCGCATAATAACACGGAAACCTGTAGGCGGATTACTGATTGAAACGGTTGGAACCGCCTCTGTTATGATTTCAGTTTCATTTGTATTCATATCTGTCACCCCTCAATCTATCTTTTATTCAACTCTGATGCGCGGATCGACAATACTCAGGATAATATCCGATAATAGACTACCCACTAAAGTCAAAAGTCCATATAGCATGACTAGGGCTGTAATGACGCTATAATCACGGCTCGTAATGGAACTCACGAATAATTGACCCATGCCAGGGTAGCCGAAAATGGTTTCTATAAAAATAGATCCAGTGAGCAGTCCGGTAATGGTAAGACCAAAAAACGCCGCTATCGGTAAGATAGAATTTCTAAAGATATGCTTTGAATATACCTTCTTCATCGGTATTCCTTTACTGCGAGCGGTCTTTACAAAATCCATCCCTTTTGCATCAATCACTTCATTACGTAAATATTGAATAATTGAAGTCGTGCCCAAAATAGCAAATGTAATGGCTGGGAGGAGAAGATGGTAAAACTTACTCCACATATAGGAGAAAGTACCTGGATCAGCGTTTACATCGACGGTTCCACTGGTAGGGAACCAACCGAATGAATAGCCGAAAATGAATAAGAAAATTAGCCCAAGTACGAAAGTAGGAATCGCGTAAGACACATAGCTGTATAACACTACAAATTTATCGAGGAATGAATTCTGATATCGGCCCGCCAGCATTCCCAATGGAATCGCAATCGCATATACCAAAACCGCACTCAATAGTGACAACCACAGTGTATTTAACGCCCGATCACCTATTAACGAAGCAACGCTTACTTTAAAGGAGTAGCTTAATCCAAAATCACCATGGATTGAATTATTGATCCAGCGAAAATATTGGGTGTACCACGGATCATAAAATCCCGATTCCACTTTCAACTCTTCAATGACAGCAGGATCTGTTTCAGGTGTAATCAACCCTGTAAAAGGATCTCCAGGCATGAATTTTGCTAAAACAAAAATCAGTATGCTTAGAATAAAAAGTTGTGGAATCATAACAAGCACTCGTCTGACTACCGTTTTCCACATATCAGATGGCCCCCTTTATCGATTCTTTTATCGCTACATGATGCGTCTTTGTAAGAGGGTTTAAATCGTACACTTTTCCGTTTTCATCAAAATATAAATGTTCATTCTCCCGATAAAAAGCATCGACAGCTCTACGATTTGATTTATTTTCCTCTCGGACAAGCGGATTTATATTAGGTATGGCCGATATGAGCCGTTGTGTATAGATATGTTTCGGGTTTGAATAAATCTCTTCGCGCGTACCCGTTTCAACAAAACGCCCCTTATACATAATGGAGATATAATCACACATATGTCTTACAACGCCTAGATCATGCGAAATAAATAAGTAACTCAAACCGTATTGTTGCTGAATATTTTTCATAAAGTTCAGAACCTGGGCTTGTACCGATAAATCCAGCGCCGATACCGGCTCATCCGCGATGATCAGCTTCGGATTGCAAGCGACGGCTCGCGCTACGCCCAACCTTTGGCGCTGCCCGCCGGAGAACTCATGCGGATATTTATACATCGCATCTTCGGGCATGCCAACGATATCCAATAATTCCAGTACGCGTTTTCTTTCTTCTTGGTCGCTCAGCCGCTGGAAGTTCCTGATCGGCTCGGCAATCAGATCACGCACTCGTTTGCGAGGATTCAAGCTGCTCATGGAATCCTGGAAGATCATCTGGACATCTTTATTGAAAGCGGATCTGCGACCTCTGTTTTTCCCGGCCACATTCTTGCCCTCATAGATGATTTCGCCGGATGTTATTTTTTCTAGGCCGATAATAGCCTTGCCCGTTGTAGACTTGCCCGACCCTGATTCTCCCACCAAACCGTATGTTTTCCCTTGTTCAATAATCATATTGACTCCATCAACGGCATACACATGGTCTACGACTGTATTAAAGAAGCCCCCCCGGATCGGATAGTGGACTTTCAAATCTTTGATTTCTAAAAAGCTCATCTTATTGCGCCCCTTCCTCGTCCTCAAAGTGAAAGTGCTGCCAACAGGTGCACCTTACGAAATGGCCTGGTGCAACTTCATGCAATTTTGGGCTTTCTTCATGGCAATTCTCAGGAATCCATGGAATCCTTGCAGAAAAACGGCAGCCTTTTCTAGGCATTTTCGCTAAAGAAGGGACTATTCCCTGTATCACTTTCAATTCCTCTTCCTCGCTGTTCATCTGAGGAATGGAGTTAAACAACGATCTTGTATACGGATGCTTCGGGTTTCCAAAGAGCTCTTCCACCGGCGCTTCTTCCACTATTTCTCCGCCGTACATAACCGCCACCCGGTCCGCCATTTCGGCCACAACACCTAAATCATGTGTGATCAGGATAATCCCTGATTGTGTTTCTTCCTGCAATGATTTAAGAAGGTCCAATATCTGCGCCTGTATCGTTACATCCAATGCCGTTGTCGGTTCATCGGCAATAATAATAGAAGGTTTACAAGAGAGGGCAATCGCAATCATGACACGCTGGCGCATACCACCGGACAGTTCATGAGGGAATTGTCTTGCTACACGTTGAGGATTAGGTATTCCTACTTGGTTAAGCAGTTCAATAACTCGCTCTTGTTGTTGTGATTTTGACATTTTAGTATGGTAAATCAATGATTCTTTTATTTGATCTTCGATTCGCATTAAAGGATTCAAGGCTGATAAAGGGTCTTGGAAAATCATTCCGATGTCATTGCCGCGTACCCGATTATATTTATCTTCCTTTAAATTGGCCAAGTTCATATCTTTGAACTTGATTTCGCCGGTGACTTTCGTATTGAGAGGATTGTGCAAACCTACGATCGAAGTTGCCAGTGTACTCTTTCCACAGCCTGATTCCCCCACAATTGCGAGGATTTCATTCTTATAAAGAGAGATAGACACATCATCCACTGCATCATAATACGTGTCTTTAATTCGGAAACTAGTATGTAAATGATTAATTTCTAGCAATTGGCGTTCGGCATTCACTACTATTTTTCCCTCCTTATCTATATTTCTTCCTTAGAATCTTTCCAATATAAGGATGAATATACTGAATTTTCTGTATCAGATACCGAGATTCACCCTTTTATATTTTTTCAAAAAAGTATATATTCTGATAATTTAGTTCATAGACAAGAGATAAACTCTATTCTATACAGGATAAAAGACCCTTTTTGTGACAATATATACTAATTCTTAACATATTTTACACTCCTATCACTTTTATTGTCAATAAAATTTTATATATTCTTAATTTTTTAAATATAATTTTATTTAGAAAATAATGAAACAAATATCCAGATCTTGCAAAAATGGCACGCGCCCTCACTTATTGGCTGAGGACGTCCTTTTTATATTCTATTCACAATATTCTTACAATATCATTACAATTTTTGGTAATAAAAATGTATAACTTTTTGTCCCACTTGTAAAGCATTCTTTTGTCCGGTCAATTCTATGCATACAGAAAAGCGCCCTCATTCTAATAGATAGAATGGGGGCGCTTTATCGTTATTTCTTGCCTTTAAAAAGCATCATAATGGCAAAGGGAACCATGCCGAATAGCTGGTTAGGATAAGGTTTTCGCTGTTCTTTTTTTTCTTTTCTCATTTCATGGCGGACGCTTTTTGACTGGCTGAAATACCGCACAAATTGTTGTGTTAGGAATTTTATAAAATCATTGGTTTTCATGAATAATCACCCTTAACAGTATGGGCCCTTTACTCGCCCTTTATACACGCCAGAATTCGTTCGGCAGCCTGTTCAGGCGCAAGATGGGTAACATCCACTGAAAAATGGGCTTCTCCATACATTCGCAGTCTGCCAATCAAAAGTTTTGTTAATTCAGCCTTTGTCTTGCCACTGCCCAGTGGGCGACTTTCATCATTCATTAACCGTTTATGGATTTCATCGATTTCACAATGCAGATAAATCACAGTTCCATGTTCCATCATCCAATTCCTGTTTTCTTCCTTTATGACCAAGCCGCCTCCCGTCATGACTATAGCATCTTCGATTGGCACTGTGCGCAATACTTCACTCTCCGCCTTGCGAAAATAATCTTCCCCTTCTTCGGCAAATATGGCATTAATGTCTCTGCCTTCCTTTTCAACAATTAGTGAATCCAAATCATACGCTGGTATTTGCAGCATAGCCCCCACCAAATTTCCCAAGGTGGTTTTTCCCGATCCCATAAAGCCTGTTAAAAATATCGTCTTCAACTTTATTTCACTGCCTTTATTTTTCTACCCATTGTATCATTTTGCTTTCTTGCAGGCTATAGCGGAAGGCTGCTTCTGCCTTCCCTCCTTTCTTTCCGCTTGCATACAGCAGCACCCGCAATATGTCATCGCTCTTTTCTTCGATCCTGAAATAAACATCCCCGTTTTCGTAATACAGCAGGCCGTCCTGCCCCACGCCCAAGTCGCCATTCAGATACGTTCCGCTATCAGACACAGCCAGTGAAAGCAAATGGTTTGTTTGCAGCTTGCCTTCCATTTCTTTTGTGAATTTCTTCTCTGTCAGCCATTCATTGCACTCTGTCCCGATCAGCGCCAAGAACAGCGCCATCACAATAAGCACAGGGAAATAAACATATCCTCCATCTCCTTTAACCATCATTAACCTCTATTCATTCAATGTATAAAGTGAAGCTTTAATCGGTGGGGATTTTCCTTCTTTCCTACCAATTATTAGTTGGACCAACCTGAGTCCTAACAGGCGCTTGGTCTCCCACTTACACTTCTTTACCTTCACTTCCGTGTTGAAGTAGGCGTTTTAGCGCCAGTTAGAATGGGATAAAAGTTGGCATGATGAGTCTTGCCAACAAGATCAGTGACCTCCATTGAAATTTCCTGGCCGTTCTGAAAGACTAGCAAACTGCTGATATTATAAAGCAGCAATTCATGGCCACTATCATCCACTCTTCTTCTGATCACTGTCCCGTATGGTTCAATGGACACTTTTTCACTGTCAACCATCAAATATAATTTATTATTCGTTACCGAAATGCTGCTAGCCTGCCTGACTTCTCTTTGGACATTCATTTGAAAAAGCTCCCACTCCAGCGCATTTAGCCCTCTCTTTTGCTGGAAACCCGGCTTGATGACAAGCAGAGATTGCAACAGCAATGAAGCGATAAGCATGAATAGCATCAAAGCAATCAACATTTCAATTAAAGTAAAGCCGCTATGGCTTCCTTCTGACCACGTCACATATTTTTTTATCTTTCTTCCTATTGTCTTTATAAGCGATACATCCTTCCATATAAGAAGAATCCTCAGGGAAAACTGTTAAGGTAAATGAGGAAGAATCCTTAACAGTGCCTGTCCTTGCATAGAACTCCAGCCGGTCATACAGTTCGTGATAATGAATGCGCTCCTTGTCCAAATCATCACGCCTGTGCTGGATATCCACCAATATAGGCAATAAAAGCAGGCAGACCACCAGTGCCATGCTGAAGGCGGCCAGCGTATCAAGCAATATGAACCCTTTAGTATTCACGATAATAATGCCTGCCTTTCCCCAGCATCACCGTAAACATGTATTTATATTGTTTGCCAATAAACAACCAGGTTCCGGACTTGGATACATGGCCTACCGCATTAAAATACAGGCGCCTGCCGAGGGTGGTGTCACGTTCCTTTATATAAGCAGGCATACTTTTGGTGAACAACCGCTCATTCGTGTCTATTTGCGCAAAATATTGATGATGTTCGTAATCCAGGAGAAATGATATTGTGATCTGCCGGTCGATCGCATAAGACTGGGCAAAATAATAATCCTTAGAGAATTGCCGGAGAAACGCTTCCATTTCTCTTTTTTCTTTATGTTTAGGGAGCATGGTGACAGTAATGCCTATCAACAACATAAAAATGCTTAGCACCACCAGCATCTCAATCAATGTATATCCATTTTGGCAACTCTTATTTTTTCCCTGCATCTGCAGTAACCTTGCCTTCTGCATCCATTGCTACCTTTGATCCGTTCGGGCAGGTTGTTTTCTCTATATACCCTTTGGACTGCAATTCATCAAGGCTGGCAGGCATGGTTTCATTATCGATTTGATAGGCTTCCACCTGGGCCTGCACCATCTTGACAAAAGCTTCACAACCTTTGTTGCGGATTGATTTTTGGTGCTTCACAATATTCGGTACTGTAATGACCAGCAATACAGAAATCACCAGCAAAACAATCAGCATTTCAATTAAGGTAAAACCTTTCTGTTTCATTCATGCACCTCACAATATTAATATCTATAAATGGTCCATCATGGAAAACATCGGCATGAGGACAGACAAGTAAATGGCAACAACAATTAAGCCTACAGAGATGAAAAGGACCGGCTGCACCAATTTAATCATCCGGGACATATTTTGCTCTATGCGTGCCATCAACAGCTTGCTGTAATGGTATAACTCTTGATCCAATTTTCCGTTTTTCTGCCCATTTTCAACGACATCAGGCAAATAAGGTTCAAAATAAGGATGATTTTTGAAGACGGACTCGAGGCTTTGCCCGGAAACCAGCTCCAGGTAAATATATTGGCAGAAATGCTGGAAGAAAGGCTGCTGGTTGTGCTTAGCGAACAGGTGAATACTATCATTGATCGATAGTCCCCCCGACAGAAGAGCACCGAGCTGAAAGGATAAATAATAGGTATCATATAAGCGGATATAGGCCCCGATAAAGGGGATGCGAAGAATTAAGCTCTTTTTTTGCAAGGGTTCCCAATGTTTGAACCAAAATTGATAAAAAAGAACGGCAACTAGAAGGATGAAACTGAGGACATAAGGAAGAACGCCGGAGAGCGAGGAAACAGCCTGGACAACTTTCATGGCTAACGAAGGGGCCATTTCCATACTCTCGTATAGAGCCTGAAACTTAGGCAACAGCATGCTTTGCAGCATAAAACCAATGATCACTACCATCATGACAAGCATCATAGGATACATTAAAACCTTTATCAATTGTTCACGGTCTTGGCTTCTTTTCCTCCAGAACTCTCCTCCTTCCATAAGGGCTTTCGGCACATCGCCGTAATATTCGGCATAGTAGACAAACTGCAATAGATGGGGGTGAAAGCCAAGATGAAGCAATACATCATGAAGACTGTTTCCGCTTTTCAACTGACACAAGCTTTGTTCGACTTTTTGCCTTCTGGGCCCCTTTTCCTGCGATTGCAAAAAGGTTAGCGCTTCCGATAAATGGTAGCCGGCCGAAAGCAGTTCGCCCAGTTTAAGTATAAAAACAGATTGTTCTTTTCTATTCCATTTTCCTTTGTTACTTATAAACCCAGCGGTCATACTCTTCTTCCCGCGCAAAGCCAAGTGCCACGGCTTTGTTAATCTCGTCCTCCAGAAGCCGGTAGGTGTATTCATGTTCTTCCCCTTTCACCCCTTCATCCAGGAGCCTTGATAATTCCTTGCCGTGCAATAGTTCATATACGCTAGCCCTCTTGTTACGTTTGCCGTAGTGGCAATAAGGCGAGCATTCTCCTTCACAGACGGGGCATTTCAATTCCAGCAACCGCTGGGCGGAAACGGCAATCAGTGTTTGTTGGATTTCGCTGTGCGCTACACCAAATTCCAGGAGACGGGAAATAGCGCCGGCTGCATTCCGGGTATGCATCGTACTGAGGATCAAGTGCCCCGTAAGCGCAGCCCGGACAGCAATTTTTGCCGTTTCGGCATCACGGATTTCCCCGACCATAATAATGTCGGGATCATGTCGTAAGGCGGCCTTTAAGCCGACCGAATAGGAAATGCCTGCTTTTTCGTTGATTTGCACTTGTAAAACATCTTCTGAAACATTTTCGATGGGGTCTTCCAATGTGATGATATTGCGGTGGATAAAGGTTTTAGCATAATGAAGCAGGGAGTAAAGGGTAGTGGTTTTTCCGGATCCAGTCGGGCCGCTAAAAATAAAAAGGCCATGGGAATGTTTCATGAGGGCGAGGATTTTGCGTGCTGTTTCGGGGAATAAGGCCAACCGTTCGATCGGCACGATGCTTTTGCGGGGGATCAAGCGGATGACGAGTGTTTCGGTTTCGGCAGCGGGCAGGGAAGATAAGCGGAGCCCGACGATCTGTTCACGGACCATAAAATTCATCGACCCATTTTGTGGCCTCCTTTTTTCGCCGATATCCATGCCGGACAAAAATTTAAAATGGGAAATGACCCTTTCTGCCTGCTCTCGCGTCAGCCATTTAATCGGGAAAAGCTTGTTGTCAACCCGTAGCTGCACCAGCGACTTACCGTTTTTCGGAAAGATATGGATATCGGAAGCCCCTAATTCCACCGCCCGTTTCAATAATTCTTCTGCAATTTGCTCTGTATTGTACACTGTTCAATTCACCTCCTTCTCTTTTTAACATAATTCGACAGTACTATACAAAATCCTTTCTCTATCTTAATTATTTTTGCAAAAACTTAAGATTTCACAAAATGCTCACGTTACGGCCAAAAAGCATATAGAAGTCAGCCGTTTGCGAAATTTACTTATCAATATGGCGAATATTTTCTTTCATCTTTGTGAACTTTTCAGAAAACGTTCTTCTTGTTATTTGGATGACATTCCAAACCAACAATAACTGTATTACAATGGTATTAATTATGATTCCGAGGTGATTTTGGTGGAACAAACATTAAAAATTACAAATGTACTAAGCGATCCAACTAGATATTATATTTACCAGCATATTACGAAAAAACATAATGAAGTAACCGTACAGGAAATCGCGGATAATTTTAATATCCATCCCAATGTAGCGCGGTTGCACTTATCTAAATTAGAAGATATCAATATGCTTACCTCAGAAACCAAAAAAACCGGAAAAGGCGGCCGTCCGAGTCGTTTATATCGCTTATCCAACGAAGTCATACAGCTCCACTTCCCCTACCGCGATTATCAATTGCTTTCCAAAATAGCGATTGAAACGATGATGAAACTTGGAGATGCAGGCAAAGAGGCTTTATACCAAACTGGAAAAGCTTTCGGAAAAGAACTGGTTGAATCTGAATTAAACACAAGCGGTGCGAAGGCGGACACGCTGTCTTTTGAAGAAAAAATGAAGATCATCCGAAATGCAGCCACTGTGGCCGGCTTCTATCCTGAATTTCATGCAAATGAAGAACAGAACAAGATCCATTTTCAAATCTTCAACTGTCCCTTCAAGGAACTGGCTTCCAAACAATCGGACTCTGTATGCGGAATGCATAATGCCTTCCTGAAAGGGATGTTCTCATCCGTTTTTGAAGCTGTTGAGTTGGTTGAAACCGAAAACATGACAACCGGGTGTGAAAGCTGCAGCTACTGTGTAACTGTCACAAACTAGAAACAAAAACAAATCTTTACAGTTATAGACATTTTAAACTATAATTGGTACGTATGAACATGCTGGGGACAAAGGAGGGATACATGATGGAACGCATGTACAGAGTTCTTGGATTCTGGACTGGTATTTTTGCCGTTATGTTTTATTTGGGCGACATGTATACAGCTTCACTATTGTTTTTCGGTCAAACGGGATTTTTTATTTTACTAAGTTATTTGAAGCTGTCCGAGCGCATGTACATCTATGTATTCGGTGCCTATTTGACTGTATTCTTTGCAGGGTTTACCTACTGGACTACTTTCATGATGGTACCCGGAGCAAGCGGACATTAAGAATCGGCAACTTTGCAAAACACCTTTGTCTATTACTTTGTTATTTTCCAAAAAGAGCTTCGGCGTTCCCGGACGTATATCCAGGAACTTCGGAGCTCTTTTTATCATCAAAATGAGTTAAAAATACTTTGTTCAAATAAAGGCCAGCCGGTGGATAGGCCTTTCGTCTGCAACGCTACCTGAAAGTAATTGCTGATCCCGGCAGGGTTAAGACAGGCTGCAATTGAACGGTTGTATTTATGGGCTGGAGAAAAAGGATTGTAGTTGCTTACGCTTGCTTGTTCTTCAAGCAGCTCCAAAATGCCGCTGGCAAGAAGAAATTCTTGTTGGTTCATCAGCGGATGATTGTCCATACCGGCTGTTCTTCCGAGTGAAAACAACGTATCCCACTGAACGTGGCAGGTAATATCAATGCTGCCGGGTTGTTGGAGGACATCATCTAGCATTATATGTCTCTTGTAGCCTCTTAAACTGCCCCGGTATGCGGCAGGGCGGCCCCATTCTTCATTGCGATAGCCATAATCGATGCTTAAGACTAAGCCCCGGTTGCATCGGCCATATATGCGGCGGGCTTCTTTTTCCATGGCAAGAGGAATTTCAATCCGCTGACCTTCCCCCAAAACAATATTATAGTCACGGAGATATCGGTATATCTCCTTGTCTGTTGCCAGTTGACGTGTTTCTTTTAACTGATCGCCTTCCAACATAACCATTATTTCAAATAACTGCTGATTTTGCTTTTCGATTACATGGACAGGAAAAGCATCGAAATACTCATTGGACCAAAGGATGCCTTCCCATCCCGATTCAGGCAAGGTTGCTAAGATTTTCACTTGGGGATGGCCGGCTGTGAGCTGGGATTGGATTTTTTGATGGTAAGGGCTTTTTTCAATAATGAAATACGTCAGACTATTATATAAGTCTAGATCCACCATTTTGAGGCGGTTCAATAAATCATTGGCCATTTTTCCAGTTCCCGCTCCGCATTCATAAATAGCGGGGTGAAGATCATTGTCTCTAAAAAGCCGGCAGAACCAGTTGCCTAATACGTCCCCGAACACACTCCCCATATTGCTGTTCGTGTAAAAATCTTCACCTTTTCCAATTTTGGCTCTATTCTGCATATAATAGCCGTAAATGGGATGATATAGGGCCATTTCGATAAAATGGGCATATGTAATGCGGTTTTCCGGATTTTTAAGGATTTCATTTTTTATATAATTTTCCATATAATCTCCTAATAAATGTTTTTCACTATTGACATATTGGAAAATATATACTATATTTTGTATAGTAGCTTACCTATATCCCCTCCCATTATTAAGTAGAATATCCCCCAGAAAAGCCTTCTCATCAGAGGAGGCTTTTCTAGTTGGCCGTATCAGAAACCATTCAAGAACGGATTGGCATCCATCTCATCCTGAAGCAGAGTGACCGGACCGTGGCCAGACAGAATGATTGTATCTTCAGGGAGGACGAGAATTTTTTTATGGATGGATTGCATCAGTACATCCATGCTTCCTCCTGGCAGATCGGTACGCCCTATACTTCCCTTAAACAGGACATCCCCCGAAAACAGATAACCGTCTTCCTTTGCATAATAAGATACGCTGCCCGGCGAATGCCCCGGTGTTTCAAAAATAGCAAAGTTGAAATCCCCGATTGATAGCTTCCCTTCATCCGTGATTATCTTTTCAGCCGGCTGCTGGACAATGCTTTGGCCCATAAGAAAATGGCTGGAACCATTCAATGAGGCATCGGCAAGCCAGTTTGCTTCCTTCTTATGTACATATGCAGGGATGCTATAAGCTTTCCTTACCTCATCTAAAGCCCCGATATGGTCAAAATGGGCGTGGGTCAGCAGGACAGCCAAAGGCTTCAATTGTTTTGTATTGACATACTGGATAATCTTTTGGCTTTCCTCACCGGGATCAATGATTAGGCATTCTTTTTTGGCGTTTGAAACAATATAGCAATTGGTTCCCAGCGGGCCGAGCGGCAATTGATAATAATTCATTAAATTCCCTACTTTCTTAGTATATTCTTCTTTTATCATTTATTTACATATTTGTCACAAAAGCGTTTATTTAGAAATTCTCGACAAATATAAGAAAAAGATTTAAAATATGTACGAATGCTATTTTACTAAATTATAGTAGATGATTACATGAACATCAAAAGAAAATCTTATAAACATCGTTGAACCAAATTGTAAAAAGGGGGAGACATAATGGGATTAGTAGTGATTTTTGCGTTAGTGGCTATACTGGCAGCTTTTTCTTCTTTGCGCATGTTTAAACAAAAGAATATTCTTGGCATTCTATTTGCCGTCGGCTCTTTTCTTATTTTTGGCGCTTTTGCGCTGATGACTGCCATCAAACACGGAGTGCCTCTTCAAATGTAGATGCAAAAAAATCTCCTCCCTGCAATCAGGGGGAGATTTTTTTATATTCAAAACTATTTTCGAGTTTATTTCCGTATAAACACTTATTTCCCTGCGGAGAACATGCTATGGAAGCAGCATCAATCCGTTCCTTCAGAACTTCTTGTTTGCCGGTCTTCCAATTAAATGCGATTAACCGGTACCGTTTCTGATATTGATCGACCAAAGCCGATTCATACGGGACGAACGTAATAAACGTATTTTTGGGGGCAACCAATTCAAACGGTTGGATCACCCAATCAGAATAAGAACCGATTGCCGGCGCTTTCATCGTTTTGTACGATTGGCCGTTCCATTTATGGAATTCGTACTGTAAGGCCATGGAGTCCTCTTTGTGCTGATTGATTGTCAAAAGGATCTCTTTCTCCGCCCTGAATGTTATGCTATCTTGATAGAGATCTTTAGATGAAGACGTCAATAAATCATAACTTTTAAGCGGCGTTGTCAGCTGAGGGGTTTCCTCATTCCAATCCAAATACACCACAGAGTGGGCACTTTGCCATTGTGCAAAAGGTTTCGGCAAAGCAACCTTCTCCAGTTTTCCTAATTCGAAATAACAAATATATGATTGGAATGACCACTCTTCATTGAAGCTGTCAATCAAAATCATATTGTCGGAAAACGGATTCCATGAAACGGTTAGCTCATGGGCTGCAATTGTAAACGAATACAGTTCTTTTCCATTGCATTCCAGAATGTGAATACCCATTTTGTTCTGTCCATTCGGCATATAAACAAGGATAATTTCCTTATTAGGCGAGATTGAAACCCCACCGACCATTTCAGTAGTGGAAAAAATCTCTTTCTTCTTGCCGGTGCCAAACTCGTAAGTCATGATAACCGTCCTGTTTCCAGCCTTTGCACTATAAAGAATTGAATTCTCGGAAATCCAGCCGTATGCATTTTGGAAAGTATGTTTCTCATCAGACAGGGGTAAGGGCTTAATTGTTACATCTTGCTGTTTTTTTTCTTCAGGCACTGCCTTATTGGTTCCTTCTTCTTCACAGCCAACGAGAATGATAACAAGTAAACAAAAAAATAAAAACAAAAACTTTGCATTGCCAGTTTCTGTTTCCTGACTTTCCCTCAAACACTCTCACCCCAATATTTCAGCAAAGCTCAATTGAGATCATACTACATGGTACAATTTCTTTTGCATACGACTATCATAGTAAATAAATTCAGTTTATAAAAGGTGTAAAGGGCAAATAAATCAATATGGACCTATTTACCTAGAAAGAGAGCTTTATCCAGTAAAGGGAATGCCTCATTCTCGATTGCCGGCAATTGAGACATCGGAAGCGGATTCATGCCTTTTCCCAGTTCCAATGTAAAACCCGGTTTCCTATATTGATAAATGAACCAATCCCTGAAACCAGCTGAACTATCCACATCCTGAATGGCTTTATAACAACCCGCCTCTTCCAAACAACATGCATACTCACCCGCTTCCTCCGGTTCATATCCCCGATACCCCCAGTAGAATTCCTTCCCCTGAGTATGGAGCGCCAGGATATGGTGAAAATCACTGCCTGCCACTAACTGTTGCATGGCGATCGCTTCCGGTTCTGTCAGCGGTTTCTCCCCTGGATAATCGCGATAATACGGTTGCCTGCAATAGCTTTTCTCTCTATTTTCCTCCCAATGCGCCGGAAATTGCTTATTCAGATCAACGCCGCGTATATTCGCTTTCCAGCCATTATAGTCAGGCTTGTATTCATTCATTCGAGCAACATCGCTCATACCGGCCGTAACTTGGGAACCCTTAGCGACCAACTCGACGCCGTCAGGGTTGACCATTGGAACAGCTGAAATCTGAATTTGGTCGAGCAGTCCGGGCATAAGTTGGCTGGATTGGCCCAGGCGCTTCAACCAGTTCATCAACACCACAGAGGTAATCCATTCATTTGCATGAAAGGATGCATTGTAATGGACAATATTTTCTCCTCTTCCCCAGCGCAGCTCGTATATATTTTGATTCAAGACACTTTTGCCAATCACCCGGCATTCCATAGAAGGAACATTCCCCATAAGCTCTCTGATTTCCTCTTGCAATACCTCATATGTGTAAACTCCCTGCATATCAAATTCACCTTTCCCCTTTCTCAGATTCAGTGAAACTGTGATTGATGGCCTTCTTTCCACCGATTATGAGTTGAACCAATCGGATTCTTACTGTTGTTGTGTCAGCTTTTGAAGTAGGATTCCTAGAATGGGATTAAAAAAGACTTGTTCCTAAAATGAACAAGCCTTTCCCATCCGCCAACCTCGGCACCCAAAATCCCTTTTTCGTTTTAATCTAATTCGCCGGTAATTCCGTATTTACTTCCATTTGTATGATCCTTGAATTGGTTGTATACCTTTTCTGATGCCTGATTTTTTATTTCCTGTTAAATGATAGTGAAGTTGGTGTTTATATATGAAGAACATTCCTTATGTCGCTAATGGGGCAGGTTTGTAGAAGAAGAGTTTCTAGGATATAACTAAAAAAAGGTCCTTTTCTCCATTTAAGAAAAGGACCTACTTATTTATTGTTCCAACATGTTTTTTTATTATTCTTTTACATGTTCATAATAATTTCTTTTAGACTTATCAGATACAATAAAATTAATAATTAACCCCAATACTAAAAAAGCAAAGGAGCCTATGATGTATATTGGACGAATTTCAAACAGTTCAGCAGATAATCCAATTGTGACTGTAAATAATACTATTAAACTAGCCTCCAAAATCCCAAAGACACTGGAGAATCTCCCCATAATATCTACGGGTACGTTGTTTTGATAGAAAGTTAAAAAACCTATATTAGCGAATGATAAGAAAAACGTCAAAGTGAAGAATCCAATAGATGCCCCTATGAAATCATCTGAAAAAGCAAAAATTAAGTAGCCAATAGGAGTAAAGAACGCCCCAAGTCCAATTAAAATATTTAATTTTAATTTATTGGCGAATACAGCATTTACTAATGAACCGCCAATTATGCCAACACCCGCAATACTAACGAGAAATCCATAGGTACTTTCAGATAAAGATAGAACTTCTGTGGCGAACGCAGCCTCCAAAGAATCTAAGGCAGTCATAAACACTGTAATTATACTAAATAGAATATAAACTAAGGTCACATGAATATTTGTGTGACTAAATTTAAGTATACTTTTCCAGTCGTTATAAATTAATGCTAGATTAATCTTTTCTGATATGATATCTCCTTTCCTTATCTCCACATTTGGAAGTAGTAGAATGACTATTGCTGATAAAAATAACGCAATAGAATTCATCTGAATAGCTAAGTAAGGAGAACCAAAAATAAAAAGAAAGCCTGCAATGGAAGGTCCTAGTATAAATCCACATGAATTGATAAAGTTTCTCATTGCATTAAATCTTTGTCTATCCGTCTTGGGAATTAACTTAGTCATGTAGACCATGGAAGTTGGTTCAAATATAGAGCTAGCTATATTAATTAGAAAGATTACTAAGTAAATCAGGAAAAGAGAATTTAGAAATGGTAATGTGAATATGAATAACGCTCTAATTAAATCCAGAAAAATCATTAGGTTTCTTTTATTTAATCGATCGATAAAAGTTCCAGACCAAAAATTTGTAAATAAGGTTGCGATAGGTAAAAGAATATATAGTATTGATATGGCTAAGGGTGATCCCGTCATATCTAATATAATTAAGTTTAAAGCTATCAAATAAACCCATGCACCTACATTTGATATTCCGATTCCAAATAAAAGTAAAAGGGGGTTTTTCCATTCCATCTTATCACTCCTAAATATAAGGTTTAAAACCGAAAAAAATCTCACCTCCAAGGATATGATCCTTGGGGACGAGACTCCTTATATTAGAAGTTCGTGGTACCACCCCAGTTTATTTCTGTGTTACCACAGAAACCTTTTCGAGTACGACAAAACTGTTTATACTCTATCTCTATAACGGGAGAAACCGACACATAATCAATATCTAGACGAAATATCCTATGTATTGCTCCAAGACTTGTTTCGGTGTGCCTTTACATCCTCCATTTTCAGCTAGCAGGAGTTCTCTGTTATGCTTGAACACACTTACTCTTCTCTTCATTGCATTTATTATATATTATGGGTGATTATACAGTAATTAACAGAATAAAAGAAGTATTATTTAAATTTAAGGTAAGATTCTTATATTGAATAAAAAGTATACAATCAGTTCCAAGTTTGTGAAGAAACGTACTTAAACAAACTGGGGATTGATTCAATAAAAAGTATACAACTTTATTCTTCATTAAGTATTAACTGCGCATGCCAATGTAAAACAATTTTAAAGAGCCATACTGCGTTTAGGATGCAGTATGGCTCTTATTTTTTAATCAAAATCCTATAGTTTTATGATCGCCGCTTTAAGGTGATTTTACATTCTCATTGAAGCGAAGGAGGTCTCCATAAATAATTTTGTCGGAGAATTCGAGTTCTTGCTTCGCTTTTTCTTCATATGGCCCGCAGGCAGCGGCATCCTCCACCGGCTCCCCGTTAACATTGCTGTAACAAGTATCTTTCGTAAATGTAAGGTCCTCCGTGATAAAGCTGCCATCTCGAAAAACAGTGAATCCTAACCGGTCCTTTGAGAATAAGTCGGCGCCGAACTCAATATTGTCTTTCGTTGGGATTCCTAACAGATGCAGCAAGGTTGGTTTAAGATCTACCTGTCCGGCTACCTCTGTCATCACTTTTCCCTTGTGGCCGGGAATATGGATAATTAATGGGACCTTTTGCAGCTGCGCAGAATCATACGGTGTAATTTCCTCTTTATTCAAATATTGCGCCATAGCTGCATTATGGTTCTCTGATATCCCGTAATGATCACCGTATAAAATGATGACGGAATTGTCGTAGAGCCCTTCCTTCTTCAATAAATCAATGAAATGCCCAATTGCTTCATCCATATAACGGACAGTCAAAAAATACTGATTAAGCGTTTTTGAGTTGGAGTCATAGGGCGCAATCGAAGCATCCTTCTCATCCAGTGTGAAAGGATAATGATTGGTAAGTGTAATGAATTTGGCGTAGAATGGTTTGCCTTTCGCTTCCAATTCCTTTAAGTGTTCTATAGATTGTTCAAAAAAGTCTTTATCCTTTAATCCCCAGCCAACTGAGTTCTCCTCGTTAACCGTATAGTCTTCAATATTATAAAATCGTTGGTATCCAAGCGATCCATACATTACATCCCGGTTCCAGAAGCTTTTATTATTGGCATGAAGCGAGGCAGTTGAATAACCCGCTTCATTAAGGATTTCCGGCGTGGCCCTGTATTGATTTCTCGGATTTGTGAAAAATACGGCTCCCCTGCTTAATGGATACAGCGAATTTTCCACAATGAACTCAGAATCCGACGTCTTTCCTTGCCCTACTTGATGGTAGAAATGATTGAAATAGTAACTGTCCTTAATGAACGAGTTTAAAAACGGGGTTATCTCCTGGCCGTTGACAGTCTCGTTTATGACAAAATTCTGCGTGCTTTCCATACTGATCATGATGACATTTTTTCCTTTTGCTGCCCCAAACATGGCCGGATTTTCTTGTTTGTAGTTAGCTCGTACATAGTTTTCGATGTCAGCCAATTCAGTGCCATCCGCTAACGCTCTTTGTGCCGAGGACTTAGATTGAAGAAATGCATCGTAGATATGGTAGTTGTAGGTTCCTATATTCTTGACTAGCATTTCTCGATCAAACGTGCGCGTCAGCAACTGGGGGCGTTCCGTTTCTGCCAAGCCAAGATTCAAAAAAGAAATGGCGGCCACGAGCAACACATACACCTTTTGTTTTCGCTTGTTATATGGCGTAGCCGACACAAAGGCGGGCTTCCATTTTATTAACAGCACCAATACAAAAACATCTAAAAAGAATAAAATATCCCACGGCGATAGCAGATGGAAAATGCTTTCTCCCAGCTCTCCCATATTACTGGCCTGGAAGAGCAACGGAATCGTCAGGAAGTCGGTAAACTCCCGGTAATACACAACATTTCCGTATAGAATGGCAGACACAAGACAACTTGCGCCCAGAATATAACCGGATTTAAATTTGTTTTTAAAGAAAAGCGATCCCCCAAAGACTATCATAAGAAACGCCAATGGATTGATGAACAGGATCAGTTCCTGTATAGCATTCTCGATTTTTATATCAAAGCTTATTTTATAAGTGATGTATGTTTTGAGCCACAGCATGATAATCGCCAGAGCCATCAATGAAATGCGCTTGGACGGCCACGTAAGCCTTATCATTTTTCCCTTCATTTTTACCTCCCCTTAACAGCTAGCTTTGTCCTTATCCGCTTTTGAAAACAAAAAGTAAATATTAACCATTTATTATATGATAAATCTTACTTCTTCTTGTCTTAAAAATCAAATTATGTCCTTACGCATAAAGCGAAACTTTAATCAGCGGGGTTTTCATTCATTCATCACCACCGGTTATGGGCCGAACCAGCAGGATTGTTACTATGCCCGATTCCCCTCTTACACTTTTTGTATCTTCACTCTCCTATTGAAACAGAAGGTTCCCTGCCAGTTAAAATGGATAAAAAAAGGACTGCTTTTACCATATGAAAAGCAGTCCCTTTCTGATACCTTAATCTAATAAATGGGTTTTTACCATCCATGCAGCGCCGATGACGCCTGCATCATTTCCTAAAGTGGCGATTGCTAGCTCCGTTGATTCTCTGACGCGGAGGAATGTGTATTTTCTAAAGTAAGCTTCGACGCCCTTCAACAAAATATCGCCTGCCTTGGAGACGCCGCCTCCAATAACAATTTTCTCAGGGTTGAGGGCGTTTGCCACATTCGCCAGTGCATAGCCTAAATAAAAGGATACTCGGTCCAGGATATGAAGCGCATAGGCATCCTTATTCCTTGCGCAGTCTACGACGTCTTTGGCCGTAATCGATCCGTTTGCGCCCAATAGGTCTGTCAGCTTTGACTCCGGATGGTTTTTCAAGTCTTCCAATGCAAGGCGCACAATGCCTGTGGCTGATGCGACCGTTTCAAGGCAGCCTGTTTTACCGCAGTTGCATTCAAAGCCGTTTTCCGGAACGGCCGTGATATGCCCAATTTCGCCTGCCGCTCCGCTGATTCCCTGAACCATCATCCCATTGGCGATTACTCCGCCGCCGACTCCGGTTCCTAAAGTCACACAGACCATATCGCTTGCACCGGCTCCGGCTCCTTTCCACATTTCGCCGATGGCCGCCGTATTGGCGTCATTATCGACCCAGACCGGCAAACCTGTTTTTTCTGTTAGGCTTTGCTTCAACGGGTAATTCTTCCACCCTAGGTTCACTGCTTCGTAAATAACGCCATTCTCAGCATTGACAGGCCCTGGAGCACCCATGCCGATTCCTAAAATCCTACTTTTGTCTTCACCCAATTCATGAAGCTTGGCTTCCATCGCCGTATTGATATCAGCTGTTATATTTTTTCCTTGATCAGAAATATCCGTGGGAACTTCCCACTTATGTAAAATTTCGCCATTCGCCGTTAGGAAAGCCAATTTGATGGTTGTTCCACCTAAATCTACACCCATTAACCATTTTTCCATGTCGATGTTCACCTTACACTCTCTTGTCTTTTTCGATTTCTATTTCTCTGCGCAACAGCATCAACGCTGTTTGGAAATCTTGGACTGGCAACAGCTGCGACTTGTATAACTCTTTGAGCTCGTCCTCCATCAGCTGCAGGTCAGCCAGCCGGTCACCCACATAAATAATAGTGCCAAACTTCTTCAATAATTGTTGTATATCATAAATAGTATTCATCTTTTCCCTCATCGCCTGTTTGTTTACAGGTAAAGTATATCGGATACCAGACCATCCCACAAGCACGCAAACCCACTTAAATCTGAAAAAAAACGCACTTATTCGATTGTTCGAAAAAGGCGCAAAGCTATTAGCGGCTTGCACAAGAAAAACAACCATCGGGAGTAATTCCAATGGCTGTATCATGCAACTTATTCACCGATCGGGGTCTTTCGGATGAAGAGCCCGCGGACGGCGATTTTTGAGGGGAATCGGCGCCCGAATAATCACATCCCGAAGTGCCCTGTACGAAAACGGCACAAACGGCCAAAAGTAAGGAACCCCCAATGATTTCATCTGGATGAGCGAAAGGACGTAAAATGTAGTCCCAATAACCAAACCAGGCATTCCGAAAATGGCTGTCGCAAGAAGCAGTCCCAGCCTGACAAGCCGGTTCGCCAGCCCCAACTCATAACTTGGCGTAGCAAATGTCCCTATTGCAGCCAATGATAAATAAAGGATGACTTCATTTGATAATAATCCTACCTCAACCGCTACCCCTCCGATCATCAAAGCCGCTACAAGCCCAAGTGCTGTTCCAAGCGCAGTCGGGGTATGTATGGCCGCCATCCTCAGCATATCCAACCCGACTTCAATCAATAAAAATTGCACAATGAGCGGGATGCTGCCCATGTCTTTCGGACCTATGTAGGAGAGGACACCAGGCAAATAATTCGGGTTCTCGGCAAAAAAATACCAGAGCGGCAGAATGAATAACGATGCCCATACAGCAAGGAATCGGACCATGCGCAAGTAAGCGCCAATCAGCGGTTTATTGCGGTATTCTTCTGCATGCTGCAAGTGGTGCCAAAAGGTGGAAGGAGTAATTAAGGCACTGGGCGAACCGTCGACGAAGATAATCACATGGCCATCATACAAATGGGCCGCAACCGTGTCTGGCCTTTCCGTATACCTCATGATCGGATACGGGTTCCAATATCGCCCTGAGATAAATTCATCAATGCTTTTTTCTGCCATTGGCAAACCATCCGTATCAATCTTAGAAAGTGAGTTCTTGATTGTCCTCACAAAATCGTTATTAGCGACATCTTCAATATAGCAAACAACAACATCGGTCATGGAACGCCGTCCGATTGATAAGTATTCCATGCGCAACGTTCTGTCCCTCACCCTTCTGCGCGTCAACGCCGTGTTGAAGACCAGTGTTTCAACAAACCCATCCCGCGCGCCGCGGACAACCCGCTCCATATCGGGTTCTTGGGGCCCTCTTACTGGGTAAGTCCGCGCATCTATAAGGATAGCCTTATCTACGCCATCCACAATCAGAGCAGTCGGTCCCGCTAAAACGGTGTCTGCCACTTTATCCAGATCATCGACCGCTTCCACTTCCACATAAGGGATATATGTCTTCAATAGCTTCTCCAGCGGGTCCGGCTGAAGATCTTCTGCTTTCAATTCAAGCAATATTTTCATCAGATAGTGGAGAATATCGTCTTTTACAAAGCCATCGATCAGATACAAGGCCATATTTCTGCCGGCATATACAACATCCAGCCTTATGACATCAAAGCTTTTATCCACTCCAAGGGCTCTATCCAGATAAGCAGTATTATTTGCTATATTTGTTGAAACAGGATGCTTTCTGTCATTCAAACTAATACACTCCTTTCTATCGTTAATCTTAGACATAAAGAAAAGGAAACATACCTTATATCGGCCCTTACAAAAATAGAAAGAACGGGCAGAGGAACATCCCCGCCCGTTCTTTCGGCTTTAGACTTATTACTGCAGCTCTTTAAGCTGCTCATTCAACTTCTGGTATGATTCTTCATCCGGCTGCAGCTTTAGGGCTGCATCGCTCTCTTTGATCGCTTCCTGAATATTTTGCTGTTGCAGATACGTTAGCGCCAGATTATAATGCGCCTGATGAAAATCGGGATTCAATTGTATCGCTTTTTTATAATACGCCTGTGCCTGGTCATAGTCTTTCTCATCAATGCTTAAATTTCCAAGCAAAAATTCGGCTGTCGGCGAAATCATCCCATGCTCCAGAGACTGTTCAAGAATTGCCTTCGCTTTATCATTTTCTTTCTTTTGGATATATTCCTGTGCAAGCATCGTCAATGGGACGTCCTGGCTGGTTTGTTTCTGTTTGTCAAAGCCATAGTCCATCAGTAAGAAACTTCCTATCACGATGACCAGGATGGCAGGAATGGCATAAGCCGCTTTCCATTTCTTCGGCACCCCGACAGCTGCCGCAGCGAGAAAACCGCCGATCAATCCGCCGATATGGCCGGAATTATCGATGCCTGACACGGTGAATCCAAACGCCAAATTAATCAGGATCAGCACAATGATGTTCATGCCCATCGTTCTTAGGAAAAGCTTTGGCTTAACAATCCCGAAGAATAAAAGCGCTCCAAAACAGCCAAAAATAGCGCCACTCGCCCCTGCTGATAAAGTGGGGGACATGACGAAGCTCGCCAAAACCCCAGCAAAGCCCGCAAACAGATAAACGAGCACGAACCGTGCACTTCCATATATGCGTTCCACTTCGCTGCCAATATAGAACAAAGCAAGAGAGTTCATCAATAGATGCAGAAAGCCAATATGGATGAACATCGGTGTGATGAAGCGCCACCATTCACCGCTCAAAATCAAGGGGTTATACTTAGCCCCGAATTCCACGAGAGTAATCGTCGAATTGCTACTTCCAAATATCTCCATCAATAGAAAAATGACAATCTGGATGGCTAAAAAGACTTTTGTAAAGATTGGTTTTCCATATTGGAACATCTTCTGCTCAGTCTGCCGTTGTTCAATGCCGGAAGAAATGGCATTCTGCTTAAGGGCAATGATATCCTGCTCTTCAATATCTTCCGGTATTTCTTCGTTGGCCCAAAAGCCAATCCCCAGCTCACGGCCGACATGCTGTAAACCTTCTTTGGCATGCTCGGAATCAACCATTCTGGTGTGAATAGTTGTTTTATTGACGGTGATCGGCTGAGCGATATACATTTCATATTCATCCACAGGTTTGAATTGGGTTATATATACATTCAAGACGGATATAGGCCGCTTGAATAATTGTTTGCGTATATTTTCTCCATTCATCACCGTGCGGTTAAGATCTTTCTTTAATCCGGCAGCCCAGTCAAAGTCATATCTCATGAACCTGACGACCGGATAGGCATGGCTCGTTTCATTATGCTCCAGCCATACCTCATTTTGATCATCCGACATTGTAACCAGGCTGTAATTATATTCCCTGATCAGCAAATTAATCGATTTCCAGAACAAATAATCTTCTTTAAATCCCACACTACTCCCTACTTTCACCTAAACAATCTGTCTTGCTGCACTTCCGGCTTCATGTAACAATCTATGCCTCAAAAAATCGTTGGTTCAGAGTAAAATCACTCTTATTATATACTTTATCAAAATCCGGTTAGATTGACAGAATAATTTATGATGAAGAAATACATTTATCCAGACCGCCTACGATGCTGGCGGAAGAATGAAACCCTTCACCAATCAATGTTTCACTAGAGGATGATTGTGTGGATTCTGCGTTATTAAACAAATAAAAAACCGGCTTATAGCCGGAATACCCGAATCAAGGGCGAAATAAACGCTGCATCATATATTGGCTGGCATAAGGCATCTTCATCGATTTAGCGACAATATAGCTCCTTATCGGCTGAAAGCCCAATAAGCGGTTCATCAGCTTGTAGCGGTATTTGTAAGCGCCGAACACCAACAGAGCCGTTCCAAGCCATTTCAATAAACGCATCATAAAAAAATCCCTCCTGTTGCTATTGTGCAACAAAGGAGGGATTCTTATCCGCCAGCCGCATTATAAGCGGATGGCTTTTTTGCTTAATGATTATGCTTCAAGAACAGGAGCCATTGTCTTTTTAAGAACGTTTACTGAATGAGCGAATTTTTCTTTTTCTTCTTCATTCAATTCAAGTTCTACAATTTCTCTGATTCCATCGCGGTTTACGACACACGGAACACCGATGTAGATATCGTCATGTCCATATTCGCCTTCCAATAATGTAGAAACAGTAAGAATGCTGTTCTCATCTTGAAGGATTGCTTTCGTAATGCGGACAAGACCCATTGCGATTCCATAGAAAGTTGCGCCTTTAGCGTCAATGATTTTATAAGCAGCATCGCGGACGTTGACGAACATTTCATCAAGATCGCCCGGTTTGTAATCTTCTTTGATTTCAAGAGCTTTTGCAAGCGGTTTTGCTCCTAAGTTTACATGGCTGTATACAGGCAGTTCTGTATCACCGTGCTCACCGATGATGTAAGCATGCACGTTACGAGTATCGATATTGAAGTATTCTCCAAGTTCATAGCGGAAACGGGCAGTATCCAAGATTGTACCTGAACCGATTACGCGCTCTTTTGGAAGTCCAGAGAATTTCCAAGTTGCATAAGAAAGAATGTCAACCGGGTTAGCAGCAACCACGAAGATTCCGTCAAAGCCGCTGTCCATGATTTCTTTAACGATTCCTTTGAAAATAGCTGTGTTTTTAGCTACAAGGTCCAAACGAGTTTCGCCTGGCTTTTGGTTAGCTCCAGCTGTAAGTACAACGATGTCAGCATGGTTGCAGTCTGCATATGTACCGTTCCATACTTTTGTTTTTGAAGGGGCGAATGGTAAACCATGATTCATGTCCATAGCATCGCCTGCAGCTTTATCTTTATTTATATCTACAAGTACTAGTTCCTCTGTGATTCCTTGGTTCAGCATAGCGAAAGCGTATGAGCTTCCAACGAATCCAGTACCAACTAATACGACACGGTTAACTTTCTTTTTCATATTACATACAATCCTTTCAAATAACGACATTTTAACCTACTGCAACAGTTTAATATATTCACCGCCCTATTTGTGAAAAGAAAGCGCTTTATATGTAAACATTTTGTTACAAATTTCACAAACTAATTGATATATTTGGATTATCAGTAAAAAATATCCTATTTATCGGTGTTTTGGATGAATATTTTACCGCAAATTTAAAAAAAGAATCGCAAGCATTGCGCTCAATAGGATAGATAATATATTGACCACATCATTGTTGCACCAGCGGTAGCCGTTAGCCAGATTGGTGGAATTGCCGCAATGTTCCCTTTTTTCGGTTACTTCGGAACAGGCAGGACATTTATATTTGGCCTGTATGCTTCCTCCCAGCAATGTATCTATCACACTTCCCATAAAACCACTACATAGTATAATAGCTGTTTCTGCAAGGCCGATCCCCGGGAGCAATAGCCAGCCGGCCAAGCTTATCACAAGGGCTCCGCCGAACGAGGCGATGGTCCCTAATAAGGAGACAGCCCCAGACGTTCCTTTTTCAACCCGTTTTCCCTTCAATAAATGAAACGGCTTACCGCGGCTTAACACGCCGATTTCCGAACCCCAAGTATCAGAATTAGCTGCCGCAACCGATGCCAGGAAAAAAACAGTGGCTGCTTCGCTAGGGTTAAAGGCAAACCATAACGCTCCAACAGCCGCTATGGAGCCATTGGCCAGCACTTGGACCCAGTCTCTCCGATCGCCTTTCTCTAGCATCCGGTCAAGACTTTTTTTCTTTTGCTTCTTGTATTTCGACCAAAGGCTTGATGAAACAAAAAACAGTCCCAGAATAACCAGGCCGTTCCATTGGTAACCGATGAAAAGAACTGTCCCAACGGCAAAAGCGGCTATGCTTCCCGACTTCGTCAATGAAGAAACGGCATACCCCCCAAGCGCCGCACATGCAATCAATACAATGCCAGCACTATAACTCAGCATCCAGTATCAGCACCTCCTCCGGTGTAACCAACATTTGGACCGGGATATCATACGGTTCGTTAGGCAGCGAAGCATAGATCTGTAAAGGTGTGGCAAGCGCAACTGTCTTACCGTTATACCCTTCTAAGAATCGATCATAGTAACCTCCGCCATAGCCAATCCTGTACCCATTCTTTGCAAATGCTACACCCGGCACAACAATCAGATCCAGTTCACTAGGGGTAGCTTCCAGCGTTTGTTCTTTTATAGGTTCCAACAAGCCCTGATAGACGGTTTCTAATTCTTTGAAATTCGTTAAAAAACGGAAGGTCATTGTATGGTCTACGGGGTTGCATTTAGGCACAGCGACCTTTTTCCCTTCTTTCCATGCCTGTTCAATCAATGCAGTTGTGTCGATTTCAATTTTGGTGGAAACCGTTATGCCAATCGTTTTTGCCTCTTTCCATATATTCGTTCCGTACAGTTGCTGGGCAATTTGCTTACTCTGCTCCTGTCTTATATGATGCTGGATTTCGTTCAGCTTTTTGATGGCTTCTTGGCGGATGCTTTTTTTATCCATATATGCACACTCCATTTATTCTATTCAAGACTTCATATTTGTTCTTTGTTCTTTACTATAACACGTTCTATTCTTTTACTGTTGAGTCTTTAGGTCTAATAGGCGCCCTAGGCATGGACAGTTACAGTCTGAAAAAGGCAAAAAAAAAACAACAGGACAAATCCTGTTGTTTACTTTGTTTCACGGTGTAACGTAGTACGCTTTTCTCTAGAGCAATATTTCTTAAGCTCAAGGCGATCTGGATTGTTACGTTTATTTTTCTTAGAAATATAGTTACGGTCTCCACACTCTGTGCAAGCCAACGTAATATTAACGCGCATTATATAATTCCCTCCAAACATCAAGTCATCTTCACATAGGACTTTTCTATAATATCATTTTTTTTTATGAAATGCTAGTATGATTTTGCTTTCATACGAATATGATGTTTTCTGAGGGAATGATAACGGAAAAACAAGCTGGAAAAGACATGAACCTTGAAAAAAAGCAGCTTCTTGATTGGTATAGCCAATCACATATATTTATGGATTGTTTCTTTTTTTAACCTGCGGACGATGGCTTCTGAAGTAGAATGAAAGGACCATATAACACCCTCAAGTGACTGGTGTGCTGATAATTCAGTTTCCAAGGCGAATGTACTGACAACCTCTCCCTTGGCCAGCCAGGATAAAGGCAGATACCCTTGCCGCAAGCTTTCCAGCCAATTCAGGGAATTGCAGGCATGAATATCATGGAGGCAATATTGCGACATCCCCTTTCCATTCAAATGGCCGCCGAGCATCGTCACCTGGTTCTCAAAAAAGCAGATAATCGCATTTTCTTTTGGGCTGTAAAAAGCAGTCGATTCTTTTTCAAATACATTATGGTATTGGACAATAATCTTCACTTCCTTTTTTAAAGCGCTTTCATTATTCAATTGTACTTTGATGATTTCGTAGTCTTTTGTACTGTTCATGGCTGTAACAGAGAATAAAGTTGAATTCTGCTGGTCGGTATTTTGGGGATATTCCCAAGTCAATTGTTGTTCATCCCATAAACCAATGCGCATAGGATTGGACAGTAATCTTGTGATCAAAGACGGGGTGGACGCAGAATTGGAATCGGCATCTTGGTTATGCTGATTTGCTGCTGCAAAGCTATTCATATCCATTCTCTCCTTTTTGTAGTCTTATATATGGATTAAGCAAGGAGCACCAATAAAGGCGCGGAAGCCAGACAGTCGTTCGATTAGGGGCCAGCTTGGGATCTTTTCTTAAGTTCACTGTTTTAAGAACGTATATTTTCAATAATTTTCCTTCTTTTATGTTAGCATTGAAGCAATGGCGGTTCAATAAACGCAAATTGTCGATTATTGTTCATACATCTTTAACACTAGCCAGAATCGCTTTTTCCCCTTAAATAATTTTTCATGAAAGATGAAAAAACGGCAAACTTCCTCTTTTCGACAACTTTCTGCACCCATTCGCCCCTTACTTTTGCATAATTTGTGTTTAATGGATGTTTTTTCTTCTTTTCTGTCCTAAAATATGTATAGGAGATTCACATAGCATTCATTGCAACAAAAATGGGGGAAAATTCATGGCAACAATCATTCTATTAGCGACTGCTCTTGTTTTATTTATCATTTCTTTTTTTGTTCCGGACCGGGTTTCACAATTGGAGAAAAACGTGGAAGAACTGTCGCTTCAGCATATGCAGGATGTTTATCAATTGAAGAAAAAAGTGCGCATTCTTGAAGAAGAGCTCCTGGCTCCCGATTCGCTTGGATTCTCTGCCGAGATAAAAAATCCAGCGTCCAAGGTAAATGAAATCCTAAAGAACCAGGTACTGGCCTTATATGCTCAAGGATTGGATCCCGAGGCAATATCCAAGCGTTCCGCCCTTTCAACAGAAGAGATAGGTATGATCCTACAGACAGCGGAAATGGGGGATCGCTGATGTCCAGAAGCACTATACGCGGGATAGCACTCGGTTTTTTGGCTGCCGCCTTTCTCACGATGGCCATGCATGTCGATTCCGAAAAGAAGGAAAAACCGTTAAGCTTGGAGCAATTGCAGGAACAGAGCAGCAAACGGGGGTACACATTAGTCAAGGAAAAAGAAGAAAGTAAACAAGCGAGCCATACTTCTCCGGTATCTAATCCGGTTCCAAAACAGGCTAAAAAAACGGATCAAGCAGTTACGGGGCCTCCATCCTATACGTTGACCATTTCTTCAGGAATGTCTTCGGAAGAGATTGCCGACATTTTAAAAAAGGAACAAATCATCCAAGACCCTTCTGCATTCATCCATTACCTGGAGAGTAACGGCCTCTCTTCCCGTATCCAAATAGGCACCTATATCCTAACAAAAGATATGAATCTGCAGCAGATTGCTAAAACAATCTCTAAATAAAAAAGCTGAACCACAGGCTCACGCCTAAGGGTTCAGCTTTTTCCCATTATGCCGCTACGTCTCTTTTCGTAAAAACAAAGAAAGCGATGAGATGGAAGATAACAAAATAGACAACTAACGTGATGACCGAAAATGTCATCGTCATTCCGTCCACCCATGGGGTTCCATCAATATAAGCAGTCAAATCTAAATTAGCGAATAGTATATATTTAGCCCATTCAAACTTGGCTGCCAACAATTGTGTAATCGTCGAACCTCCCATTAACAGGAAGATGGAAATCCCGATTGCCAGCGAGCTGTTGCGGAAAGCAGCCGAGATCATGAAAGCCATCGTAGTCAGCATGAGCAGGCTAATCGATGACAACAGATACGCGGACAGCGAATGGCCGAACTGTGTTGATTCAACTACACTGCCGTCTCTGTAAGAAAGATGGGGCCCGACATCGCCCGTTCCGAACAAAATCAAACCGAGAAGCACCGCTGCTCCATAAGTGATCACAAACATGATGATTGAGAATAGAATGACGGCCCCATATTTACTAAGCAATATCTTCACTCTGTTTGCAGGGCGGATCAAAAGCAGCTTGATGGTTCCCGTTGAAAACTCCTTGGCAACAATCCCGGCGGCTGTGATGATGGTTATGATGGCGACGAAGTTGATGATCGGCAAAACGGAGTTCACGAAGGCCCAGACATTGTAATCATCGTTTGGCGGTAAATCATTCTCAATCCGATAATTATTAATAGCAATATCCTGTTTATAATAGTGCTCCGCCGATGGAGTCTCTTTTATTTGTTTTTCATAGTCCGCATTGGTCGCAGCCAGATTTTCCTTCCAGTTTGTTTGGCTGGCGGGTTCTTGTTCCTGTGTGTTCGAATAATACTTCATCAAAGAACCGGCCACAATAAGCGCCACCAAAACGAGGCCGATCATAATATACGTATTCGTTTTTTTGAAGATTTTCATCATTTCATTTCGGATCAGCTTCATTGGATTTGTCCCCCCGCTCCTGTGATTTGAAGGAATTTCTCTTCCAGGGATATAGTAACCGTCTCCACTCCGTACACAGCACAATCGCCCATGACGAGCAGCTTAATTACTTCCGGAATCAAATCGTAAGTCACTTGCAGGCGCAAAGCTCCATCCACCACTTCCGGATGATAATCAGGGAAAGTATCCGCAATCAATTTACACGCTTTTTTAACTGGATCCACTTGCACTTGCAGCATCTTAGCAGTTGTCTCGGCTTCTTCTTCATGGGTATTCTGTATATCAATCAATTTACCGTTTTGGATAATGCAGAAACGGTCGCACATCATTTCCATTTCGGATAATAAATGGCTTGATACAATGACTGTCATGCCTTCATTGCGCGACAGCTCTTTCAGGTAATCCCTTATTTCCCTGATTCCCTGCGGGTCCAGACCGTTGGTTGGTTCATCCAAGATCAGCACTTTTGGTTTATGTAATAATGCCTGCGCAAGTCCAAGCCGCTGTCTCATTCCCAATGAATAGGTTTTGACTTTATCGTGGATCCGGGCCTTCAAGCCCACCAATTCGATGACCTCGTCAATTCTTGACTTTTCTACGCCCGGCGACATGCGTGCGTAATGCTTTAGGTTATCGTAGCCTGTCAAATACTTATACATCTCGGGATTTTCCACGATTGCCCCAACATGCCCTATTGCCTTCTCAAAAGAATGTTTGATGCTGTCTCCGCAAATGAAGACATCACCATCCGATAATTTCATCAATCCGACAATCATACGGATGGTTGTCGTTTTACCCGCTCCGTTCGGTCCGAGGAATCCAAATATTTCTCCGCCAAATACATCGAAGCTTAAATCATCAATAATCGTTTTATTTTTGATTTTTTTTGTAACGTTTTGCAATCTGACCGTTACTTCCATTAACTAAATACCCTCCCATACTCTTTCTCTTTTTTTAAAAAATGCCGGAATATAAAGATATTTCACTCTTCACTTTTCTTAGTAAACACTATCTCTACCCGAAAAACAAGGAAAAATCCAAATTTTTACTTTTTTTATTCCGTACATTTACTGTAAGTATATCAACATGCCTACATTTTGGCATGCCGCTGGAGGTTTAATTGCCTGTAAGCCCTCAGACTTATAGCTTCTTTGTATCTTCTTTAAAAAGCTAAAACCCGAGCAGACCTTCTATCCTCGGGTTTATTATGATCTATTCAAACCACCTTTTCATCGCCTTAAAGGATTTGCAATGCCCGTTCACTGGCCTGCTTTCCAAAGGCTAAGAAAGCTTTTTTCAGTGATGCTTCCGCCAATTCGCCAAAATCGGCCCATTTATACCTCAATCATGTTAATCCACGATCGAATGTTTCTCTTGCGCTCATATTCTATCTTCTATTATCCGAAGCGTCCCGTGATATAATCCTCTGTCCTCGTATCGCTTGGATTGGAAAAAATAATATTTGCATCATTATATTCTACCACTTCGCCGTTCAGAAAGAAGGCGGTCTTGTCTGAAATACGGGCAGCCTGCTGCATATTATGAGTTACGATAATAATGCTGTAGTCCTTCTTCAATTCCTGGACGAGTTCCTCGACTTTCAGCGTTGAAATAGGGTCCAATGCCGAAGTTGGTTCGTCCATCAGGACTACATCAGGCTCCACAGCTAAGCAGCGGGCAATGCACAGGCGTTGTTGCTGGCCGCCCGACAAACCATAGGCATTCTCATGCAGGCGGTCCTTGACCTCTTCCCAAAGGGCGGCCTGCCGCAAGCTCTTTTCAACGATTTCCATTAAGATTTTTTTATCCTTGACGCCATGGATTTTAGGCCCGTATACGACATTTTCGTAAATGGACTTAGGAAACGGATTTGGCTTTTGGAATACCATTCCCACTTTAGTCCGCAGTTCTTCCACCGCATATGCCTTATCCAGAATGTTGCGTTCGCGGTAGAGGATTTCACCGGATGTCTTGACAATCGGCACCATTTCAATCATACGGTTCAACGTTTTAATATAAGTAGATTTACCACAGCCCGAAGGACCGATGATCGCCGTCACTTCTTTCTCATAGATATCAAGATTGATATCCTTTAAGGCATGATGGTCTCCATACCATAAGTTCAAATGCTTTGTTTCATAGACTTTTTTCAATGACGGAGCTGGAGCGGGAGCCATCGATTCAATTATCCCAAGGGAAACCTTTTTTTCCATAACTGCATTCATTTACCCTCATCCTCTCAAATCAATATCTTTTTTCGTATTTATTGCGGATCAACACGGCCACTGAGTTCATAATAATCAATAGAGCTAACAATACGATAATGCCTGAAGCCGCTACATTCTGAAATTCGGCCTGCGGTCTTGAAGTCCAATTATAAATTTGCATCGGCAAGACCGTAAATGTATCAAAAATCCCTTTAGGCAAAAAGGCGATAAACATCGGGATACCCAAAACAAGCAACGGCGCAGTTTCACCTATTGCCCGGGAAAGGGCGAGAATCGAACCTGTCGCAATTCCTGGCACGGCAGCCGGCAGAACGACTTTTACGATTGTTTGCCACTTAGTGGCGCCCATTCCGTATGAGGCTTCTTTCCATTCTTTCGGTACTGCACGGATCGCTTCCTGAGCTGACACGATAATGACAGGAAGTACGAGCAGACTCATTGTCAAACCGGCGGCAATAATAGAATTGCCTAAAGCCAATGCTCTTACAAAAATAGTCAAGCCAAGTAAACCAAATACGATACTTGGAACACCGGCCAAGTTGGAAATATTGAGTTTGATAAAGGAGGTAAACTTATTTTCCCCTGCGTATTCCTCCAGATAGAGAGCGGTTCCGACGCCAAGGATGATCGATACAGGCGCAACGATAATCATCAGCCAGACTGTACCGGTTAAAGCAGCCTTAACGCCGGCCTCCTCAGGCCGTCTGGAAGCAAAATGTTGAAAAAATGAACCATCCAAATGATTCATGCCCTGAGAGAAAATGCGGTACAGCAAGATGGCCAATACAAGTAAACCAAACATGGTAGCTGCAAAGAAAGCCATTTTGAAGATCTTGTTTTTCATGATCCGGTTCCTCATCCTGCCCATAACTGTTTGTTCGTCTAGAAACCTCATTTTAATATTCCTCCCTGAACTTGCGGGAAATGAATTGTGCCAATAAATTCATAGCCAAGGTACATATAAATAGCGTCATCCCCACTGCATAGATACTGTAATAAATCGTAGTCCCATATCCTGCATCGCCTGTGCTAACCTGGACAATATAAGAGGTCATGGTCTGGATGCTGGAAGTAACGTCCCAGCCCATGCTCGGTGTTGCTCCTGCCGCTACCGAAACAATCATGGTCTCGCCGATGGAACGCGAAAGCGCCAGGACGATGGAAGCCATAATGCCCGAAACAGCAGCCGGCAGAACGACCTTGAACGTGGTTTCCAATCTAGTCGCCCCTAAAGCGTAGGCGCCTTCACGCATGCTTTTTGGAACAGAAGACATCGCATCTTCGGACAAGGAAGCAATCATCGGCGTAATCATGATCCCAATCACAGTCCCAGGGCTTAACGCATTGAATACTTCAAGTGACGGAAATAGATGTTTTAATACAGGTGTGACAAAAGTAAGGGCGAAGAACCCGTAGACAATCGTCGGAACGCCTGCGAGAACTTCCAAAATTGGTTTAATGATTTTCCGTGCTTTGTCGTTTGCATACTCACTCAAGTACACAGCTGTCGCCAGACCGACAGGAACAGCAACCAGAGTAGCGATGCCTGTAACCTTCAGCGTCCCGGCGATGAGCGGCATGATTCCATAGCTAGGATCGGCTGCGGAAAAAGGATACCATTTGCTTGACGTGAAGAATTCGACGATCGGCACCCTTGTGAAAAATTCAAATGTTTCGAACAATAGTGTTAATACGATTCCTATAGTAGTAAGCATTGAAATAGTTGCAGTGGCCAATAAAAGGATCGGAATCACTTTATCTGCATTCCATCGTTTTTTCTTTTGTTTCTTTTCTTCGATTAATCGGCTGACCGATATCTTTTGTGCGGCGGGTTGCGCCATATGAAACGACCCCTTTCTGCCAAGGAAGGCAAGCCGGGAATGCATACATGCACGCTTGCTTCCCAGCCTGTCTGATCATGAGAATGTTATTTCTTTAATTCCTCCAACTTTTTTAGATCTTCATCATATTTTTCCTGCTGCATTTTAACATAGCCGACTTCCTCTGCCATCTCTCCAGCGTTCTCTAAGGCGAATTCAAGATAGTCTGCAACTTGTTCTTTTTCCTTCACCGATTGATTGGCAGCATATAAATAGAGGGGACGTGACAAAGGTGCGTATGAACCATTTTTGATCGATTCATGGGTGGGTTCTACCGCTCCGTTGCCACTATCGATTGGAACAACCTTCAGCTTGTCTTTATTCTCGTAATAGTACGCGAAACCGAAGAAGCCAATTGCATTCTTATCGCCGCTCACCCCGTTAACGATGGTATTGTCATCTTCAGACAATGTTGCTTTTTCTTCTATTTGTTTTTTCTCAAGAATGACTTCATCAAAATAGTCAAATGTGCCGGAATCCGTGCCGGGCGCATAAAACTTCACTTCTTCTTTAGGCCATTCTGGGCGGATATCGCTCCAGTACTTTGTCTTTCCTGAGTTCAACCACAATTTTTTCAGTTCATCCACAGTTAAGTGGTCTACCCAAGTATTATCTTTATTCACGACAACAGATAATCCATCATAAGCAATTTCGAACTGGGTGTAATCAATGGCTTTTTTCTCAAGTCCGGCTTTTTCTTCATCTTTGATTGGACGAGATGCATCGCTGATATCCGTGTCGCCGGCAATCAGCTTCTTAAATCCTCCGCCAGTGCCGGAAAAACCGACAGATACTTTAACATTTGGCTGTTCAGCCATGTATTCTTCCGCAATAGCTTCCATGATCGGATAGACAGTTGAAGAGCCGTCAATCGCTACATCGCCCGACAAGGATGTTCCGTTGTTGCCATTCGCTGATTTACCATCTGCATTTGATCCACAGCCTGCAGTAAACGCCAAAAGCCCGAATGCCACAGCTGATAATGCCACATGTTTTAAACCCTTCATCTCGCTTATTCCTCCTAATGGTTACGTTATGGTTGCTTTACACCTTAAAGATACAGCAGCAGTGTAAAACTGGTTTTAAAGGAATGTTAAGGATGTGTAAATGTACGTTATGCTTTTGTAAATGGTGTATAAGTCTGGGCGGTAGCGGGAAAACTGCATAAAAAAGGGCACATCCTCGGAGGACGTGCCAGTTGATTATGCTTCTTCTTTGTCTGTTTGTTCTTTATCTGATGAACGTTCTTTCTTCAGTTCAAAATATTTATCCATTACCTTTTTCGCAATATCCATATTCATACTATGGCCGGTGTTTCCTTGGTAAGCCCATGGGACCACGACTGAAATGGCTACTTCCGGGTTATCGGCCGGAGCATACCCTATCATGGTGACATTCATGGTCGAAACATTCGGGTATTGATCCTTTTTCGGTCCAGTATAGACAGCGACCTGCGCAGTCCCTGTCTTGCCGGCCATATTATAGCTGGCATTGCCGAACTTGCTGTAACCTGTTCCGCCTGGCGACTGCATAACTTGTTTGAAGCCGGTTTGAACACGTTCGATCCATTCTTTTTTCATATCCACGGTATTCAGCACCTTAGGTGATACGGACTGGATCAGCGGCCCCAACTGTTTCGGATCATTGGATGGTTCACGAATTTCCTTGACAATATGAGGTTGTATTCTCTTGCCGCCGTTAGCAATTGTAGACACATACTGGGCCAATTGGAGCGGCGTATACGTATCATATTGGCCAATTGCTAAGTCAAGCAATTTACCCGACATTTTTGTGCCTTGGTACCCCGCCATTTCATTCGGCAAATCGATTCCTGTGCGTACACCTAACCCGAATTGATTAAAGAAATAACGTATTTTATCGAATGCCTCAAGATTAAGATTCAATGAACGGTTTTGGACATATTGCCCCCCGCCGATCGCAATGGCTGTTTTGAACATATATACGTTCGAGGACTGCTTCAATGCCGTCAGATCATTGATTAACCCCATGTTTTTCCAAGAACCTTTTTTAGGTGTCCCTTTAATATATAAAGGTGAGTCGAATATATACTGATTCGGACGCAAAGCGCCAGTTTGGTATCCTGTCAATACGGTTGCACCTTTGACCACAGAGCCCATTTCATACGAAGTAGTGAACGTGCCTAATGAAAAATCATTAAAAACAGCCTTTCCATTTTTATCACGGTCATATTGCTTGCCTGCCATTGTCAGGATTTCACCTGTATTGGGATTCATCATCACAACAAACGCCCTGTCCAGAAGGTAAGTTCCTCCCATAGCTTTCTTGGAACGCAGCTCTTCTTCAATGATTTTTTCCGTAGCCAGCTGCAGATCCATATCAATAGTTGTGATCAGATCTTTCCCACGCTGGCCTTCGGTGATCACTTCAGATTGCAAAACGTTTCCGCTCTTGTCCGTTACATTTTTCACCTTCGCTTTTTGCCCATGCAGTACATCTTCATACTGCATTTCCAGATAACTCTTTCCGACGCGATCGTTATTATTGTAATCCCTTGCCTTAAAGTAAGCGAGCTTCTCAAGCGGAAGGCCCTCGGAAGACGAAGACACCTTGCCGATGACAGACTTCAACGTCTTATCGAAGAGGTATTTGCGATCCCAGTCTGTCGTCACATCTACCCCTTGGAGAGACTCAAGATTTTCTGAAACAATTGCGACTTCTTGTGGCGTAACGTCTTTATTTTTGATGATTTGCGGAGTCAACGCCTTAGCGCTGGCCATTTCGCGATAGATGGCCAATACTTGCAGGTCGCCTTCTGTAAAGCTTTCAAGGTCTTTCTCCGTGATGCGGTCGATTTGGATTTTATAGATTTCGCTATTATCCTTTTTCTCTTCTGTCAACTTCTCCAATTCTTTCTCCGAAATTAACTTTTGAGCTTTTTCAGGATTCTTAAGGATCCAGAAATCCTTCTTGTCCCGCTCCGTTATTTTTTTCGTATCCATATGGATGACTTTTGCCAAATCTTCAGCTGTTTTAAGCATTTCCTCTGTAGTTGTGCCTTGAACACGGGTATACGTGATCGCATCGACAGGTGTGTTGTCGACAACCACCTTCTGATTGCGGTCGAATATTTTGCCGCGGGGAACCGGATTATTGACGGTTACGTCTTCCGTGCGTTCGATTTCCCGGCGATAATCATCTCCGTATACAATCTGGACAACACCGAGGCGAAGAATCAGTGCTGAAAACAAAAGGAATATAACAAAGAAAAGCATATTTAAGCGAAAAGGAACGTGCGTTTTTTTCTTTTTGGATTTCATCTTTTTCAATCTTTGAGCACACATCCTTCTTTTGTAAATACTAGATATCCTTTTCCTATTGTATATAAAACCCCTTTATTTTTCTAGCTTAAAATACAACTTCATTCAAAGCCGACCGATTACACCATTCTACCTGGCTCTAAGACTTCCACTTCAATACGGCAGTGAAGAGAAAGAAGGATGAGCAGGAGATAAAAGCGCCAGTAAAAATCCGATTGGTTCAGCTAAAATCGGTGAAGAGGAAGGAAAAAAAACACCGATTAAAGTTTCACTTTAACTATTGGCAAAATGTATAACACTGTTTCTCTTGCCGGCTACTCTCGTTTCGATGGCAGTGGTTCAATCAAAGCCGCTTTCCCTTTATCCGGCAGACGGATTCCTTTTACACAAAAATAGATAAGCCCATGGCCGGTCCCAAGAACGATAATTAGGTAAGGCAACACTTTTTCGATCGGGAATAAAGAGATGCTGATCAAAAATAGAGCAATTGAAACCACCCTTCCCATATTCAAAAATACTTCACGGACAACTATATATTCAATTCTCATCTCCGCTGCCTTCCAGCTGTTGCCGATCACGTCATATGTTAACGATAAATAAGGAACAAGAAGCAAGGGATAAAAAAAGGCAAGCACAGCTCCATATATCAATAAGCTCATATAAGAAACATGGAATACTAAAAGGAATACAGAAAGAAACAAACCAATACCGCCGATTAGGATGGCGGTAAGCCGGAACTCTTTCTTAACGAAACGAGAAACACCATAGTATGTAAATAAACCGATACCGGAGTTGATCAAGCCAAACGTCCCCAAAGACATTTCTGTCCCCGTTGCGACAAACAGAAAGATGGAAACAATGAAGGCAAAGATTCCTTCGCGCAACCCTTGGTAAAAGTGGGCGGTTGTAATACGGGCCCAATTTCGGTTGGTTTTTCTCTCCTTCACGATTTTCACAAAATGATACTTGCCTTCAGCCCCTCTTTTCTGCAAAAAGAAGCTGACAACGACAGAAAGGGCAAATAAAAACATCGATATCGCAAAAATAATGGTATAGCCCCAATTCCCTGCCGCCTTCATGATAATAAAAGCAGCAAGCAGAGGACCGGCCATCCCGCCTAGCGAACCCATAATGCCTAAAAAACCGTTAAAAAAGTCGCGGTTTTCCGGTTCGGTTATTTCAAATGTCAGAACGTTATAAGCGAGCCAATACATGCCGCTCCCTATGCCCAGAAGCGCCCCTAGCCAAATGATATAGTTGCCGGCCTGTTCGCCGGCCAGAAGGACCGATAAATAAAAAGCTGACAAAAGAATAATCCCTATTCGAAGGACTATTACCCTGTCCATGCTTTTCGTCATCTTCCCCGCCAGGATAAAAGTGATTGGCTGTAGGATAACGATCGAAAAATTATACAATCCGATTTCCAAGAAGCTCTGTGACTGTTTCCATAGATATATGTTGACAAACGTATTTGAAAGAGCAGCGGATATGCTATATAGCCCCCCTATTACAATTAAAAGCAATAAATCCTTCGTCAATGGTGCTTCACCCACTATTTTACGTACAATCATATTCCGACTCTCCTTTATACCGTTTAGCTTTTGATAAAGGAACTTGGGCTATGCAGATTAATCAAGACCAATACTTAGTTATATTTGTCTAGTATAAAACTTGTATTTACATACGCTGCTATTGAACGCAAAAAAAGGCGGGCTTATTGGAAAGCCCGCCTTTTTCTCAGCACATCTTATTTAGCTGCTTGATAGCGTTTTTCAACTTCATCCCAGTTTACAACGTTCCAGAAAGAAGCGATGTATTCAGGACGACGGTTTTGATATTTTAGGTAGTAAGCATGTTCCCAAACATCCAATCCAAGCAATGGTGTTTTGCCTTCCATGATTGGAGAGTCTTGGTTAGGAGTGCTGTACAATTCCAACTCGCCATCTTTAATAGCAAGCCATGCCCAGCCTGAACCGAAACGTGTTGTAGCCGCTTTACCGAATTCTTCTTTGAAGTTTTCGAAGCTGCCGAATTTTTTATTGATTGCTTCAGCCAATTCACCTTTTGGTTCTCCGCCTCCATTTGGAGAAAGAATTTGCCAGAAGAATGAATGGTTGGCATGTCCGCCGCCGTTATTGCGCACTGCAGTCCGTTTTTCTTCAGGGACAGCATCAAGGTTAGCGATTACTTCTTCAACGCTTTTTGATTGAAGAGCTTCGTTGCCTTCTAATGCAGCGTTCAGGTTTGTAACATATGTGTTATGGTGCTTCGTATGGTGAATGTTCATTGTTTCTTTATCAATGTGTGGTTCCAATGCATCATAAGCATATGGCAATTGTGGTAATTCAAAAGACATGGACAATCTCCTCCTATATGTAACCGTTAGAGTAGCATATACAGCTTTTCACACTGTTTATGCCCTATACCTTTAGATTAACAAATACAGAGCTTCCGTTCAAATAATTAGGCTTTTTAAACCCTTTTCTTTTTCTGAAAATTTTATCAAGTATATTTTATAGTACCTTCCATAAAAAATAAGCAACCATAAAGGCCTGAATCACAAACTTGGCAGCGACACTTGTTATGAAACCAACCACTGAGCCAAAGCCGATTCGCAACGAATCCTTAAAACCTGTGCGGTGCACAATCAGCTCAGCCAGGAATGCCCCCAAAAAAGGGCCAATCAAGATGCCGGCAAACGGAATCACAAATGGACCGACCAACAAACCGATTGTACTTCCCCAAATACCTGCCTTATTGCCTCCAAACTTCTTTACGCTAAATAAATTGGCAGCATAATCGGCTATAAACAACAAAATCACAAACAGGATCTGCACCGTCCAAAAAACGGAATTAAAATGTTCGAATGTAAACAAAAATCCATAAAGGATTATACCGCCCGCGATAAACAATACCGCCGGAATAACCGGATAGACTAATCCTACAAATCCGATCAGCAGCATTATTGCAATGATAATCCAATAAATCGTATCCAACATTGACTTTTCTCCTACCCAAAGTATTTTCTTTTATACTCTATACCAGTTTCCCTCTAAACCTAAACATCCACTTGGATACAATTCGACCCAAAAAAGAATCCGCCTGCTGCCAGGAGGATTCTTTTCTCTAAATATTCATTATCTGTATTTATATTTGCTGTCGCCTAACACAGTTTCAGCGATGTTGACTGCATGGTCGCCGATCCGCTCTAGGTTAGATATGATGTCCACAAAAATAATGCCGCCTTTGACACTGCATGCGCCCTCGCTAAGTCTGCTGATTGATTTTTTCCGCAGCGATTTTTCCAATCCATCGATGCTTCTTTCCTTCTTCAGGACATCAATCGCTAGCTCCTTGTTATGATGGTCTAATGCATCGATTGCTTCTTCGACCGTTTTTATTGTCAAAGTGAACATCGTTTTCAGATCATCCATTGCTTCCTCAGTCATCACGACTTTACCGTTGATCTGCGCATTTATCTGCTCAAGGATATTTTCAAAATGATCCCCGATCCGCTCAATATCCCGGACCGTATCAACAAGGACAGCATGGCGTTCTGATTCATGCGGCGACAAAGGAGATGAAGTGACCGCAACAAGATAAGCTGTAATTTTCCCATCCAGATTATTAATGGCATCCTCAATTTGATTAGCCATCTCTGCATGCTTTTGATTTTTAGTTATTAAAAATGCCTGCGTCTCTTCCAATCCTTTGATCGCAATTTTCCCCATGCGGATGACTTCTTCCTGTGCCGAGCCGATGGCGATGGCTGGGGATTGTTCGATAAAGATGGGATCAAGGTGCTTTGTTTTATATTCGATAAGCACATCATCCCCAGGGATCATTTTCGTAACAATAAAGGCCAGTGCCCCTATGAACGGAAATTGGATCACTGTATTAGATATGTTGAAAATGCCATGCGCGAACGCTATGGTCATGGCCGGGTTCAGTCCCAGGCCGGATTGGATGGCTTCAATCAGATTTGTATACAATGGGAGAATTAATATGAAAATAGCTGCCCCAATTAAATTGAATAATACATGTGTAGCTGCCGCTCTCTTGGCTGCAACAGAGGCGCCGATCGCCGCAAGGACAGCTGTAATTGTTGTTCCGATGTTATCGCCGAACAACACAGGAAGCGCAGCTTGTATATCAATCAAGCCTTGCGAGTACAATTCCTGCAGAATTCCAATTGTTGCACTAGAGCTCTGGACAATCAGAGTAAAAACGGTCCCAATCACTACGCCCAAAACCGGATTATCGCTCATGCTCACAGTCAGGTCATGGAAAGCCTCCAGTGTACGCAATGGCTTCATACCGTCACCCATTAACTCAAGCCCGAAAAATAATGTACCGAAACCAAAGACGATTTGCCCAAGATTATGGATTTTACGGTTTTTGAAAAAGAATAGAAGTATTGCACCCAGAGCAATGATCGGCAATGCGTAATCGGAGATCTTGATACCGATGATGAATGCCGTAACGGTTGTACCTATGTTGGCACCCATAATAATTCCAATTGCTTGTCTCAACGTCAAAAATCCGGCGCTGACAAGACCAACGGTAATGACCGTTGTACCGGAACTACTTTGGATCAGACAGGTTACTACAATCCCTGTTAATACACCCATAAAGGGATTGGTCGTGAAACGGTCAAGGATATCCCTTAACCGGTCGCCTGCTGATTTTTGCAAGCCATCACCCATATACTTAATTCCGAATAGGAAGATCCCTAACCCTCCTAGAAATTGAAATAACATCTCTTGTACGTTTAATTCCACTTACTGTTCAACCCCTCAAAAAATTCGACATAATTCAACAAACCCAGACTTTTTTATTATGTAAAAAACCATATTTTATGTAAAGTAATTGGGAATTAATTTTACAATAGCTTTACATAAGGTCTTTTTTACTGTTTTTATATTACGAAAAGATTACAAAAAGGAAGAAACTACTGTATAGCCTCTGTTAAAACAATTGAATTAAGTAAATAAGAAAGCTAAAATAATGGAAAAGAATACTTATATACAAGGTGCTGACATAATGAACATATTTAAACAGTTTTGGGTAAGCCTTTATTCCCCAAAAGAGATTTCACGCTTCCGTTTTCAGGGGATTGGAAAAACCATCCTATATGTATTTTTGTTGGTGCTTCTTTCCTGCATCCCTTCCTTTATTTACTCCGCCTCCATGGTTAACGAGGGAGTCCATACCTTTAAAGATGTAATTGATCACCAACTGCCTTATTTTGAAATCAAAGATGGCAAACTCGTCACGGATAATAGGAAGACGATTATTCATGAAAGTGAACATTTTAAAGTGTTTTTTGATGGAAGCGGCAAAATGACCGCCAGGATGGTTGAGGCACAATCGGCCAACGCCTTTGCTTTACTGGATTCAGAAATGGTCATTGTTTCGGACGGCCATATGCAGACCCAACCTTACACACTCTTTGAAGGATTTTCAATTGACCAGAAGCAAATTGCAGGCTTCCTCGATTCGATGGGCGGTTTTTTCATTATCATTTTAGCCCTATTTGGATTGATCAGCTATGTCTTCGCTGCAGGAATCAAATTCATAGAGATTTCAATCATCGCCTATTTCGGCAAATTAATGGCCAGTACCTATAATCCGAAGCTGGAATACAGGCATTTTTGGCGAATTACAGCTTACTGCACCACGTTGCCGACTTTATTCTTTACCATTATGGCATTCCTGCGCACAAACGTCATAGGCGGTATGTTCGTCAGTTGGGCTGTCACACTTACAATGGTATATTTAGTCATTAAGGAAATTCCCCGCCCTAAGAAAAAACAACAATCAGCTACATAATAAAGAAGCCGGTGCATTAAACTGCACCGGCTTCTTTGCTCTTTCCTATTTCAATAAACTCCCCCTATGATAAAGAGATCGGTCCTGGCCGCAGAAATGAGAATTTTTGGCATTCACTTAAAAAATTAAAATCCTTTGCATAAAAACCTCTATACTACAATCCAGACAGGCTACAATGCTCCAAAGAATGCCTGTTTGAATAGTTGCCTTATTCATTTCCCGTTTAAGCAGGGATAGCGCCCTCTGATATCGAACTTATCTTTGATCGCTACTAGACAAATTGTAAAACAACAGACTTATCCCCCTTACGAAAATACACACATCCAATATAAACGTAAGCCATCACAAAAAAATGCCCAATTTTCGGCATACTCTTTAAATCGGTTTCATAAGATAAAGATATAAAGCCAAGCAGGGAGGCTTTCATAATGAAAAGATTGGTTTTCCTAGGATTAGCGCTTTTGTTTATTTATAGTTCCTACATAGACTTGACAAAAGGAACGCTTCCCAGAAAATCGCCATCCTCCGTGGAGACAAAGGAAACGATGGCATCTATCCCTTATATTGAAGTGGAAGTGCAGCCCGGCGACACCCTGTTGAGCATCATGGAAGACCAAGAAGGAACCCTCAATAAACCGATTGAAACAATCATGGCTGATTTTGAAAAATTGAACAGCGGCGTATCTCCAAGGGAATTGCAGATTGGTAAGACGTATAAATTTCCGGCTTATATGTAACTATTAAGGAACCATCACCGTCTATATGAAGCCGGCAACTTTGTCCATGGCCTACAGGCTGCTCAAAATGTTGTCAAAAACTCACAATGATTGATACAATAAGAATGTTATGTACAACAATTGATTCAATAAACAATCTATATAGAATTGCATTTCCAAAGGAGAGAAAACACGTGAGTGAACTTATACATCGTACTAAAACCCGCCCGGTCAAAGTCGGCAATCTGACGATCGGCGGCAGCAATCAAGTAATCATACAGAGTATGACGACTACGAAGACACACGATGTGGAAGCAACCGTAGCCCAAATCAAACGATTAGAAGAAGCAGGCTGCCAAATTGTCCGCGTTGCATGCCCGGATGAAAGAGCTGCCAATGCTATTCCAGATATCAAAAAACAAATCAACATCCCTTTAGTGGTGGATATCCATTTCAATTACAAATTAGCTTTGAAAGCCATTGAAGGCGGAGCAGATAAGATTCGTATCAATCCCGGCAATATTGGTAGCCGTGAAAAAGTGGAAGCTGTCGTCCGTGCTGCAAAAGCAAAAGGCATTCCAATCAGAATAGGGGTCAATGCCGGTTCTCTTGAACGCCATATCATTGAGAAATACGGTTATCCTACAGCCGACGGTATGGTAGAAAGCGCATTGCATCATATCAAAATTCTGGAAGACCTTGATTTCCATGACATTATCGTGAGCATGAAGGCATCGGATGTCAACCTTGCCATCGAAGCATATGACAAAGCAGCGCGTGCTTTCGATTATCCATTGCACCTTGGTATTACGGAATCCGGGACATTGTTTGCAGGTACCGTAAAAAGTGCCGCCGGCCTCGGAGCCATCCTAAGCAAAGGAATCGGCAACACGCTTCGTGTTTCTTTAAGCGCTGATCCTGTTGAAGAAGTAAAAGTGGCAAGAGAGCTTTTAAAATCTTTCGGATTGTTATCTAATGCCGCCACACTGATTTCCTGCCCAACTTGCGGCCGTATTGAGATTGATCTGATTTCAATTGCAAATGAAGTGGAAGAATACATTTCACACATTAAAGCGCCTATTAAGGTTGCTGTCCTTGGCTGTGCCGTCAATGGACCTGGTGAAGCAAGAGAAGCCGATATCGGCATAGCGGGTGCCCGCGGAGAAGGCTTATTGTTCCGCAAAGGGAAAATTGTCCGCAAAGTGCCTGAGGATGTGATGGTGGAAGAATTGAAAAAAGAAATCGACGCCATAGCAGAAGAATATTTCGCGAAAAAAGCGGCAGAAGAACAAGAAGAAACTGCACCTATACAATTGTAAGAATTGAAAGAGCCTCCTTTTCTGACAGGAGGCTCTTTTTTGCATTCTAACGGGCGATTACGGGAGCTAAAAAATCGGATAGATAAACACTTTAAGTACGATTGCCAGAGCCGCCAATCCAATGGACCAGGCACCCAGGGTAATCTCTCCTTTTCTCTGAGCCACAAAACCAAGTATGATTGCTATTATTCCTAAAACATAAGGCCATAGGAAGAATGCTAAAACAGCGAAAGCGAGAGCTGCATATCCAAGAAGCCGCACCTCTATACGGTATTTCGTCACTTCTTCATGAATTTCTTCGTTACGTGCATTATATGGAGCTTTGCTATGGTTTGCCATCATTTTTCCCCACTTTCCATCGAGACCAGTTTGGTTTACTACTATGTATGATGCACAGGATGCTTATTATTTATATAGACTAAATAGAAGTAAAAGAAACCTTTATTTCAGTATAATTTCTCTAAATAGATACCCGATCTTTTCCTCTCCCGTTCCGCCTTCATAACTGGAAGAATTTTGGTCGATCCTCTATAATGGGCTATAGACACTGACAAAAAGCAGGTGCTGATTTGAAAACCAAAATACACTTTGGAGTAGATATAGACGGCACTGTTACACGGCCTGACTCTATCATTCCTTTCTTAAATAAAGATTTCTCTCTGGAATTATCGCTTGACGACATTACCGAGTATGACCTGACACCATTCGTCCCGGTCAGCGATCAACAACTAGCCGATTGGTTCAGCACCAACGAAGGGCTTATTTACCAGGAGTCGCCAATCTGCAATGGCGCCAGCGAAACACTTCAGCAATGGAGCAATCTTGGAGAATTACATTATATTTCGGCACGCCACGAATATTTATTGCCTATTACATTAAATTGGTTCAAGCAACATCATATTCCTTACAGCTCGATTGATTTAATTGGATCCCATAATAAAATCAAGGCTGTCAAACAGCTGCGCATCGATTTATTTTTTGAAGATAAATTTGATAATGCAGTGGCTATTTCAGAAGAATGCCGTATTCCCGTCTTGCTTCTGGATACACCATACAACCAAGGCAAGCTACCTGATACAGTCATCCGGGTGCATTCTTGGCAAGAAGCCAATCAATGGGTTTTGCAGTGGGCTGCCGGCAAATAAAAAACGCTATGGAAGAAGCAGGATCACTTCTCCATAGCGTTTTTATTTGCAATCAGGGCAACGGCCGTAAATCTCAAATTTGTGGCCGGAAATATCATACGCCTGCAAATCGTCATTCATACTGACCATTGGACAGGTATCCAATTCTTTTGTCTTCCCACAATCTAGGCAAATGAAATGATGATGATGCTCATGCGTGCTGCATTTGAATCTGAAATGCTTCTCCCCGGATAATTCCGTCGTTTCCAGAATGCCCAAATCGGCAAACAACGACAGATTACGGTAAATGGTGTCAAAACTAAGACCAGGATGGTTTTCTTTCATGCTTTCCAGTACATCTTTTGCCGTAAGGTATTTATCGCAATTTGCGAAAAGAAGCAGCATTTCTTCCCGTTTTCCAGTGTACTTATAGCCACTGTCCTTTAATAAATGTAATGCTTCATCGACTTTCATACTTGATTCACTCCAGTATAAATAATTATGAAGTCCGGAATTTTAATTTTTTAAACCCGATTGCTGCCAAAAGAATGGCAATGGCGATCATCACAATCGTACCGCCTGGGGCCAGGTCGAGATAAAAGGAAAGAAAAAGCCCGCCTACTACAGATATCTCTCCAAATAGAACAGAGTAGATGATCATATTTTTGAAGCCGCGTGCAAATCGCATGGATGCCGCCACAGGCAGCGTCATTAACGCTGATACAAGCAAAACCCCGACAATTCTCATACTGGATGCAATAACCAATGCGACCAGTACGATAAAAATGAAATGAATCTGCTTTGCTGGCAGTCCCGATGCCTTAGCATGATCCTCATCAAACGATAGCAAAAATAATTCTTTATACAGAAAAATAATACAGAATAGAACAATCAGAGCTACTGCAAGAATAATATATAAATCCGTTCTTGATACTGCACTCACGCTGCCGAATAAATAACTGAACAAATCTGTATTGAATCCGTCTGCAAGCGAGATAAAAATGACCGTAATACCGATGCCTCCGGACATGATAATCGGTATGGCAAGATCTTGGTAATGTTTATAGACAGCGCGCAGCCTTTCGATGAACAACGCACCCACAGTTGCGAAGGTCATGCCCATATACAATGGATTTAAACCACCAAGAGCATTAAAGAATTTTTTCTCCAAAAATAGACTGAAGGCAATTCCCGCCAGCGTCACATGGCTTAATGCATCCGCAATCAATGATTGCCTCCTCACCACGACAAAAACGCCTAGCAATGGAGCGAGTGCCCCTATGATAATGCCGGTCAAAAAGGCATTCTGCAAAAATTCATATTGAAACATACTAGTAATCATGGGAAACCTCCCGAGTATCCACTCTCAATTAAGATTAAAATTTTAATTTTTCATTGCCATAAAAACAAGATAGCTCCACATCGGAAAGGTTTTGGTATTCATGCGTGTTTCCATGGAAATGAAGGTGCTTATTCAGACAGGCAACCTGTGTGACTTTATCGCTTACCGCCTCTAGGTCATGTGTAACAAGCACCATTGTAATGCCGTGCTGTTTATTAAGCGTCTCAATCATGTCATAAAACAATTTCTCGTTTTTGGCATCGACACCAACAGTCGGCTCATCTAGAATTAACAGTTCCGGATCGCTGGCCACTGCCCGGGCAATAAATACACGCTGCTGCTGGCCACCTGATAACTCACCTATATTGCGGTTGGCGAACCGCTCCATTCCAACCGAGCGCAAGGCTTCCATTGCTTTTTCCCTGTGTTTCTTTTGTGCAAAATGAAATAGCCCGATTTTTTTGGTTAACCCGCTCATGACTACTTCAAAGACTGTGGCTGGAAAACCGGTGTTGAAACTGTTGGCTTTTTGGGAGACATAACCGATTCTTTCCCAATCTTTAAATTGCTGAATCGGCTTTCCGAACAGATCAATTTTCCCTTTTTGAATCTTAAGGAGTCCAAGCATCAGCTTGAGCAGGGTAGATTTACCAGATCCATTGGGACCCACGATGGCAAGAAACGAACCTCTTGTAATCTGGATATTGATATTTTCGAGCACTGTTTCCTTGTCATAACGATAAGAAACATCTTGGATATTTATTAATAAATCACTCACATTTATCACCTAATTTAAGAATCATTCCGATTTACTTTTTGTAGTATACTCTTTTTGCCGCTAGAAGTAAAGAAAAGGAATAGGCTCTTCATCAAACAACCAATTTACGGTTCACGATCAACCATTCTTCTCATATGTTAAGTACGAGGAGGGATGTTGTGAAAATAATTGAAAGTATTATTAACATGAAGTTGAATGGAATTCAAAGAGATGAATTGTTAAGCCTGGCCCATCAATATCGGGTTACTCTTACGCCTGAAGAAGCTGACCAGGTTTGCCGGCTGCTGCGCGGAAAGAACTATAATCTTTTCAATGTCGGCCAGCGCCGAATGGTCGTCCAACAGATTGCGGAGGTTGTAGGGAGAGACCGGGCGGAACAGATTGAACAGCTGTTCCTCTCTTTTACTGGCCGATAAAGCCACAACACAGAGACCGTTGTCTTAAGAGGATCCAGACTACTGCCTTGAAGTGCAGACTTTTACCTCTTAAGATTGCCCCCCAGCAGGCGCACCAAAAAAGGACAGAGCCTTCCTCAAACGGAAAGCCTGTCCTTTCGTAAGCTATTAGCCATTCATGATGATCTCTTTTAAATCCTCACGGAAAGCGCCATTTCTCAACATGTCAATTTCATGTTTATATGGTGCTTTTTTATTGTTTTTATCCGTTCCCACATATGGCGTTTCCAATATTTTCGGTACATCTGCCAATTGTGGGTGATGGACGATTTTATGGAGCGCAGAAAACCCGATGGAACCAAAACCGATATTCTCATGGCGGTCTTTGCGTGCCCCTCTTTCGTTTTTACTGTCATTGATATGAAGCACTTTCAACTTGTCAACGCCCAGTATCTTATCAAACTCATTCAGCACGCCATCAAAGTCTTCCGCTACACGATAGCCGGCATCATTCGTATGGCAAGTATCAAAGCATACGGAAAGCTTGTCATTATGGGTGACTCCATCGAAAATCATTGCCAGCTCTTCAAAACTCCGGCCGCACTCGGTCCCTTTTCCCGCCATCGTTTCCAAAGCAATCTGAAGCTGCTCATCGCCTGTTAGCACTTCATTCAAACCTTCAATGATTTTTTTGATCCCTGCTTCTGCCCCTGCGCCAACATGGGCACCGGGGTGAAGAACAATCTGTTTTGCTCCCAAGGCTTCTGTGCGTTCAATTTCGGAACGGAGAAAATCCACTCCCAACTGAAAGGTTTCCGGCTTGATTGTATTGCCGATATTGATAATATATGGCGCGTGCACGATGATATCAGAGATGCCGTTTTCCTGCATGTGGCGCAGTCCAGCTTCGATATTCAGCTCTTCAATTGGTTTACGGCGTGTATTTTGCGGGGCGCCTGTATAGATCATAAAGGTATTCGCTCCATAGGAAGCTGCTTCTTCACTAGAAGCAAGAAGCATTTTCTTTCCACTCATAGAGACATGAGAACCGATTTTCACCATTATATGCCCTCCCTATGTTATTTTTTGTTGCGCGCCTCGATCCGGCGTTGGCGTTTTTTATGTTTAGCCAATTCGGCTTGTTTTCTCTTTTTATAGCCAGGTTTAACCTTGCTTGGTTTCTTGATGATCGCCTGCGCTTTCACATCAAGTTCTTCTTTTTTCTTTTTACGGATTTGGCGCTTATTGCGGGCATCGATTTCCACCCATTCGCCGTTTACAAGATCTCTGTTGATGAAAGTAACGCCCATTTTCTCAAGCCTGTTTAAAGCATCTTCATCAGAAAGCTCATAAATGGTTGCTGCAATGCCCGAATAACCGGCTCTTGCTGTCCGTCCTGCTCTGTGGACATAAAAATCTAAATCGGAAGGAAGTTCATAGTTGATGACGTGGCTTACGCCTTCGATATCAATGCCACGCGCAGCCAAATCAGTAGCCACTACATATTGGTACTCCAAATCATTGATTTGCTTCATCATCTTTCTGCGCTCGCGCGGTGATAGGTTGCCATGCAATCTGCCGACACGCAATCCTTTTTTCGTCAGATCATCGGCAACATGGTCGGCTGTTTGTTTCGTATTTGTAAAAATGATCGCCAAGTATGGATTGAATGACGTAACGACATCATACAGCATCTTTTCTTTATTTCTGTGGCGAAGCGGCACCAGCACATGTTCAATCTTTTGGGCGGTAACCTGTTTGGGGTCAACCTGAACATATTTCGGGTTTTCCATGTATTTTTGCAAAAATGGCTTCAACTTCTCAGGAATGGTAGCTGAGAAAACAAGCATCTGCAATTTATCTGACATGCGGGCTGCAATGTAGTCGACATCTTCAATGAATCCCATGTCAAGCATCAAATCAGCTTCATCCACTACAAGAGTATTGGCCGTATAAACTTGAAGCGCATTGGCATTCATTAAATCCTTGATGCGTCCTGGTGTGCCGATGACGAGCTGAGGCTGCTGCTTAAGCTTATCGATCATTCGCTGTTTATCCGTACCGCCAATAAAGCATCGCACAGTAATCTTTCCGTCTTCAGGGAAGTGTTCGGCAATCTTCAGTGCTTCCTGATAGATTTGGTTGGCCAGTTCTCGCGTCGGAGCGGTGATGACTGCTTGCACTTCTCCGCGTGAGCTCTCAAGGCGATTCATGATCGGCAGCAAGTAGGCATGCGTTTTGCCGGTACCTGTCTGGGATTGTCCGATGATACTCGTCCCCTTTAGTGTTGCGTTGATGACGCGTTCCTGGATGTCTGTCGGTTTGGTGAACCCTCTCTCTTCAATCGCTTTTAAAATATATGGATGAAAGGAAAATCTTTCGAATTGGTTTGCCATATTAGTTACTAACTCCTTAGTTTTTCTGCATTTTTCAACTATTACTGCTTGTCTTATCTTACCCTCTTTATTGCATTAACTCAACAATTCCATCCACATTATGAAAATTCTTTTAATTGCACCTTCAGGAAATATGGACTCTTTTTACTATTCTGCATACCTTATGAATAAGAATGATGTTTCTATGGGCGTAAGCCAATACAAGCCGATACAAGCAGCAAAAGGACTCAAATTCAGCAAAGAATTAACCCGAAGGAAGGAGGTGCAGCAGATGAATGGACGGATGGATTTCAATGCGGGCAGAGGCATGCCGAATCAGGCTCCTCCATATCGTGGCCGCCCCCCACAACAGCCAGGGCCTAGAGGCGGTCTTCCAAGCTTTCCACAGCAGACCAGACAAATGTTCCCAAGCAGACAACAACAGCCACAGGGGCAGCCAAAGAAATCCTTTATGAGCCGAAGGCAGTCGCAGAGGCCGATGCAGCATCCTCCTAACGGGTATATGCAGCGCCAGGGAAATCCCCAACCGGAGAAAAAAGGATTGCTTTCTAAAATACTGAAAAAACCGAATAAACAACAAGCCCCTGCTCCATCGATGTTCTCTCTTCCTTCCAATAGCAGCAGAGGTGCAGGTGCAGCAGCTGCAGCCCAAGGGACAGCAGCTGCAAGCAGCGGTGGTTTTCTTCAAAGCATTATGGATCCCGGCAACTTAACGAATATGCTGAATAATACACAACGGGTGCTTCAGGCAGCCGATTCCTTTGCCCCTTTGGTCCAACAATACGGTCCGCTTGTTAAAAATATCCCTTCCATGTGGAAGCTTTTCCGGGGGCTGAAAAATACTGACCCGGAAGAAACCACTCAAGACACAGAGAAAGAGGCAACCACCACCCCTCCGGCAGAAAAAGTAAAGCAGGAATCACAGGCAGCACCAGCAGAAGCGCATCCGAAGGCGGCAAAACCGCCAAAAGCGGTGCATATTCAGCCAAATATCCAAAAAAAGAAGGAAGCTGCCAACCACTTTAAGGGGCAAATACCGGGGGAATCGCGGCCAAAGCTCTTCTACCCGCAACAATAAATCATAAATAAGCCACATCCTTCTTATATGCAGTAACTTCTTTGTAAAGTTTTTAATCCTTCTATATAATGAAATATATAGTTTTGAGTTGTACCCACACGAAGGAGGATCCTATGAAAGTCATTAAGATATCGCCACGCGGCTATTGCTATGGAGTTGTCGATGCTATGGTCATCGCGCGCAATGCCGCTTTAGATAAAACATTGCCGCGTCCAATCTATATTCTCGGGATGTTGGTCCATAACAGCCATGTGACCGATGCATTTGAAGAAGACGGCATTATCACATTGGACGGACGAAATAGATCTGATATTATCAATCAAGTGGATAAAGGAACCGTTATTTTTACAGCGCACGGCGTATCCCCCGAAGTAAGAAAGCTTGCCGAAGAAAAAGGATTAGTTGCAATAGATGCTACATGTCCTGACGTGACAGCCACGCATAATCTGATTCGGGAAAAGCAAAAAGAAGGCTATGAAATTATCTATATTGGAAAAAAAGGCCATCCCGAACCAGAAGGAGCCGTCGGCGTAGCACCCGACATCGTCCATTTGGTCGAAAACCGGGAAGATGTTGAAGCCTTGAATATCCAGTCCGAAAAAATCATTGTAACCAACCAAACAACAATGAGCCAGTGGGATGTCCAGGAATTGATGGAATTCGTCCATGAAAAATATCCTCAGACAGAAATCCATAAAGAAATATGCAATGCCACACAAACAAGGCAAGAAGCGGTTGCCCAACAGGCAGGCGAAGCAGACCTATTAATTGTAGTAGGCGACCCTCGAAGCAACAACAGCAATCGCTTGGCTCAGGTTTCCGAAGAAATCGCCGGCACTAAAGCCTATCGTGTCGCGGACGTATCGGAAATCAATCCTGACTGGCTGAAAGAGATCGAGACAGTCGCTGTTACATCAGGGGCTTCCACACCAACGCCTATCACCAGGGAAGTCATCGCTTACCTGGAAGCGTTCGACCCTGCCGATCCCGACACATGGGTAGGCGTCAAATCCACGCCGCTAAGCAAAATTTTGCCTAAGGTAAGACCTAATAGCAAAACGAAAAGCAGATAAACATTCAAAAGGGTTGCTTCCAGCAGCCCTTTTGTAACTCGTGTATAGATAAGATAGAAGAAGCTGAACATTTCATATAGGACGGACTTTTCGAATCACTCCCTCATTTTCCGTCGACAGCCATTCTTCACATCCTAAAAAGGCAGCTTCTCCGAGAGAAGCTGCCTCTTTTATATTTACAGAAACGTAAAAGGATCTGTATGGATGGCCGAAGGGAAAATATTCAATTCCCATTTGGCTTGTTCACTATACTCTTTCAAGTATTTTGTTACTCCGGCTTTCATAACCTTTTCAATATTATGGCCGGGATCGACAATATTCAGGCCGGCCATCATGGCATCGTGCGCCGTATGATAATACATATCGCCGGTTACGTAAACATCGGCTCCCCGGAATTTGGCCGTCATGAAGTATTTATTTCCATCGCCTCCAAGGACCGCCACCTTCTTAACCTTATCCTTTAGATTGCCGACCACACGCAGCCCATGAAGGCCAAATGCTTCTTTTACCCGATATGCGAATGCTTCGAGTGTCATTTCCTCTTCCAACGACCCGATCCGTCCAAGCCCAAGAGCCTCGCCTTGATTGTCAAGGGGATAGAGATCGTAGGCAACTTCTTCGTATGGATGGGCCTTCAACATCGCTGCCAGCACTTTTTTCTCGATATCCTCTGGATAAATTGTTTCAATCCGCACTTCTTCGACTGTTTCCAGTTTGCCCGTTGAGCCGATATAAGGATCAGTGCCATCTTCAGGCAGGAAACGGCCTTTCCCTGCAGCTGAAAACGAACAGTGGCTGTATTGGCCGATCGCGCCGGCTCCCGCTCTTCCCAACGCTTCGCGTACCGCTTCTTCCGCTTCAAGCGGAACATATACAGCAAGCTTTTTCAAAGCCACCTGATGGGTATCCACCAGCACCTCTGTATCCTTTAGCTGAAGCGCCTCGGCGATCAAATCGTTCACGCCGCCTTTAGCAACATCAAGATTGGTATGGGCTGCATAAACCGTAATATCATGCTTAATCAATTTCTCCACAATTCTGCCTGGAGCAGAACTTGTATCAATTTTTTTCAAAGGACGGAAAATCAGCGGATGATGGGCAATGATCAGATCCACTTTCGTTTCGATTGCTTCATCGACTACTTCTTCCAATACATCCAGGGCGAGCATTACTTTCGACACCGGTTTATTGAGCGTGCCGATTTGCAGGCCGATTTTGTCGCCTTCCATCGCCAACTTTTTCGGGGAAAATTGTTCAAATGCGCTAATGACTTCAAAACCGTTAGGTATTTTCATCGTAGGACCTCCTCTGCATATTGAATATATCGTTCAAGCTGCTCCTTTTTCTGCAGTGATTCTTGATTGCCGCTCTTATTCAATTGTTCAATAATTTGCAGCCAATGCTTTCGTTCATGGGTCCATTTCTTCCGGAATACATCGTTACGCTGCTTCATTAGGAAGGGGCCAAACAGAATGTCCATTTCACGGGCTGCACTGTATGGCTCTTCAGGATTGCCCCGTTTGGCTACAAGGACTTCATAAATTTTGCCGTCTTCCTCCAATATCTCTTCCTGGGTCAGTTGCCATTCATTCTGCAACAGCCATTCGCGGATATTATTGGCTTGTATATTCGGCTGAAGAACCAGCGTTTCCACTCCCTCCAGTTTCGCCTTCCCCTTTTCAAGGATGGAGGAAATCAGCGTGCCGCCCATACCGGCAATTGTAATGCAGGTTGCCTCTCCAGGGTAAGCAAGAACTTCCAAGCCATCGCCCTTACGCACAGAAATCGCCTTTTCTAGCCCTTCAGATTTCACCTGTTTTTGCGCAGACGTGAAGGGGCCATCGCTCACTTCGCCCGCTATTGCGCTTTTGGCAATTCCTTTATTCACCGCATAACAAGGTAAATAAGCATGGTCTGATCCGATATCGGCCACAACACTGCCTTTTGGTATAAAAGATACTACTGTATGTAATCGTTTTGATAAATGTTCGCTATTCATATAAACCACCTATTCCATATTCTTTACTATTACAGTATAAAGAAGAATTCAGGCATTATGCAATACGTTTGGCTGAAACCCCCTTTTCTCCTGTAATCTAGGCTTTGACCAATCTTGCCTCTTATCGTACTGTAAAAGAAAAAGGAGTTAAAACATGGAAAATAAAATAAACCATATTACAGTTTCAGTTTCTGACTTGAATAGAAGCATAGCCTTCTATCAGGATGTCTTTGGGGCAAAACTCATCGTCCATGGCCCGAGAATGGCTTACTTTGATTTAGACGGCCTATGGCTGGCATTGAACGAAGAAAATCTCCCGGACAGAACTTTCTCCAATACATATACGCATATTGCTTTCACTATTTGCGAGGACCAGTTGGATGAATTCACTGAAAAGCTGAAACGGAACGGCGCTGTGATAGAAAAGGGCAGAAAGCGCCATTTGCTCGAAAAAGACAGCATTTATTTCAGGGATCCGGATGGTCACTTATTTGAATTCCATACCGGCACCCTTACTGATCGGATCAGCTATTATAAAAGCCAACAAGCAAACATGCTTTTTTTTGATTGATTGGCTGTACGAAACAGGCGACTGATCGATGATCAGCCGCCTCCTTTTCATGCCTTATAATTTAGAAAGCCAAGTTGTCATTTCATCCAGTTTGTCATCTGGAACCAATCCGCCCGGCATTTCTCCTTTAGGCCCTTTTTTACCGTTTTTCAGTACATCCTTGATTTCATCTTTAGACATATTTTTTCCAATGCCCTTCAATGCGGGCCCTACTACACCTTGATACTGGTCCCCATGGCAAGATATGCATGTTTCCTTGTAAAATTCCTCAGGCGATGCTTTTGCGGTCGTTTCTGTCTTTTCTCCACTTTTGCCGTCTTTCCCTTCAGCGACATCCTTTGCGTCGCCCAACCCTTTGAATGAAAGAGCAAAAATCAAAACAATCCCGGCAACCATAATCATTACAAAAGGAATAATTGGACTGCGATTCATACTTTTACCTCCCCTTATGTACGTCGATAACGATTCACGATAATACCAAACAACACCTATTTTACTTTAAAATGGAAATTAGTAAAAGCCTAAACCCTAAAGTTATTCAATATTTTCGGAATTTAGACAAATATACAAAAATACACCCGGGAATTTAAACAATGCCAATGAAGGAACATATATAGAAAAAAACCACAAGAATGCCAAATGAACCGGCCAAAGTGAAGTAAAGCTTACGCATCTTTACCCCGGCAAAGAGCCATAAAAGGCAATTAACAATCAAACCAAGATACAATATGAACGGATTGCCGGGAGCAAGCTTCTTCCACATTGAAACAGTTGCGAGAACCAGGATAAACGCTAAAGCCAACAAGGTGGCTGTCCTTAAATTGCCGTTGTTTTGATTGAAAAAAATAATTCCTATCAAGAGCAACATACAAAATAGGTAAAAGGCTATTTGCAAAGTTCCTCCTAATTCTGTAAAATAATTTACAATTACAACTGCAACAAAGATTAACCCAATAAAGGCAAACAGCAGCGTTGCCGGTTGGGGCAGCTGGTGTTTCTTTTCCTGGCCGTCCCCTTCCGAATAAAGCGCTATTAAATAATCACAGTATTTCTCAGGAAGCATCTTTGTTTTTTTCCAATATTTCAATTCATTCAGTATGATTTTCTTTCTCGTTTCATTCATCTGGCCGGGCACATCCTCACCATAGGGTCTTTCTACATATATCGGGTGCAGCAGACCATTTTTCAAGAGAGCGGGATGTAAATAGGCAATGTGGACTAACTTCCGTCCCTTGGCTCCAGTATTGAAGCGGAGATCTTAATGCTAGGGTGAATGGGGTAAAAAAAAGGCCCATGCACTGAAAAACAGGCTTGGACCTTTGTTGCTTCTTTTATTCAAGGAAATCCTTCAGGCGTTTGCTTCTGCTTGGATGTCTTAATTTACGCAAGGCTTTCGCTTCTATTTGGCGGATACGTTCACGTGTAACGCCAAATACTTTACCCACTTCTTCGAGAGTGCGCGTTCTGCCGTCATCAAGGCCAAAACGCAAGCGAAGCACATTTTCTTCCCGGTCAGTCAGCGTATCAAGAACGTCTTCCAACTGTTCTTTCAGTAGCTCATAGGCTGCATGCTCGGAAGGAGATGTAGCATCCTGGTCTTCAATGAAATCGCCTAAGTGAGAATCATCTTCTTCACCAATTGGCGTTTCTAAGGAGACAGGTTCCTGTGCAATTTTTAGGATTTCACGGACTTTTTCTGGCGTTAGATCCATGTCCTCAGCGATTTCTTCTGGAGAAGGCTCACGTCCTAGATCTTGAAGAAGCTGGCGCTGTACACGGATCAATTTATTGATGGTTTCAACCATGTGCACAGGGATACGAATCGTTCTCGCCTGATCAGCGATTGCACGGGTGATCGCTTGGCGTATCCACCATGTTGCATACGTACTGAATTTGAAACCTTTGCGGTAATCAAATTTCTCAACCGCTTTGATAAGGCCCATATTCCCTTCCTGGATCAAATCAAGGAACAGCATGCCCCGGCCGACATAACGCTTGGCAATGGAAACAACAAGGCGTAAGTTCGCTTCGGCAAGACGACGTTTCGCTTCTTCATCGCCTTCTTCGATACGCTCAGCAAGAGCAATTTCCTCTTCGCCTGAAAGAAGGTCTACTCGTCCGATTTCTTTCAAATACATACGGACAGGGTCATTTATCTTAACACCAGGAGGAACACTCAAGTCGTTCAAATCGAACTCTTCCTCTTTGGCCAATTGTTTGACGTTCGGGTCATTGTCGCTGTCTTCTTCAGCTAATACTTCAACGCCTTGGTCGCCGAGGAAATCGAAGAATTCATCCATAGCATCGGAGTCTAATTCGAATGTCGATAATTTATCACTTACTTGCTCATACGTAAGGACACCACGTTTTTTCCCTGCTTCAAGCAGTTTCTCTTTTACCTGATCAAGTGTTAATTCATTTTCTACCTCTTTGGAACGAGCTGATTTATCAGCCATATGTTCCCCTCCTTCCAAACTTTCAAACCGCTTTAGATGTATTGTTTATTGGGATTTCATTTGTATAATTTCTAATCCAATCTTGGCAGCAAGGATATGGTCGCCCATTCGGATTGCTTCGGCCTGATTGTCTTGTTTTTCTTTTATCTTTAACATTTTTTGCTGTTTCAACACGGCTCCAACATAATCTTTTAATTCCTGGTCAGATGGTTCGGAAGATACAGACATCATTTGGATTTGGGAAACAACTTTACGCAACTGCTTGTCGGGAATATAAGAAAGGAAAAGAGAGATATCCGACTCTTCATTTTCTTCGTAAAAACCGAAAAGGTACGTGACAATGGCCTGATGTTCATCTATGTGGAACGGATTTCCATCCATCAATGAACGGATTTTATAGGCAGTTTCCTTATCCTGCATCATATGGGCCAATAATTTCAACTCCGCATTAATATGGGCTGGGTGCAGTTTTTGCTGCGTATACTGCAAGGCCAAGCCGCTCACTTGATTGCGATGATTTGTCTGCGGCAAATTTCCTCTTTTCTTCTCGGACCGGAAAATGGTCTTCTGCTGCTCGGTGAGAGCGTCCATCGATAAAGAAAACTCAGAAGAAATTTGGCGCAAATAATGCTCTCTTTCAACAGCATTGGGCAATTTGGCGATTTCTTTAAGGACTTCCTCGATATATGAAATCCTGTCGCCTTCATTCTTCATGTTTCGGCCTTTGCGCAGGTATTTCATCTTAAAGGACAAATAAGTATGGCTGTCGCCAATCACATCATGCATAAAACTATTGGCCCCATATTTTTTGATATATTCATCAGGGTCCAAGCCGTCAGGCATAATCGCTACTTTCACAGTGAGGCCACTTTTCACAATCATTTCAGCCGCCCTGTTGGCAGCTTCAAAACCTGCATTGTCGGAGTCATAGCATATCAGCACTTCCTCACAGTTCCTCTTCAGGATGCTTAGATGTTCCTCTGTAAGGGAAGTCCCCATAGTAGCCACTCCGTTGTCGACCCCCGCTTCTGCAGATGAGATGACATCGGCAAACCCCTCGAATAATACAGCCTGTTGCTTCTTCCGTATGGCCGCCCTTGCCTGATGGAAGTTAAACAGCAACTTGCTTTTATTGAAGATAGCTGTTTCCGGGCTGTTTAAGTACTTAGGCTCGTCATTTCCCAAAGCCCTTCCGGAAAACGCAACAACGTCCCCGTGATGGTCCTTTATCGGAAACATCACCCTGTTGCGGAAACGGTCAAATCTTTTGCCATCATCCCGGCTAACGATAATCCCTGACTGATCGAGAATATCGTCATCGAAACCTCTTTTCCCCAGGAACGTCTGGACAAAGTCCCAGGAATTTAAGGAATAGCCGATGGAGAACTTTTCAATGGACTCTTTCGAAAAGCCTCTTTCCTGCAAATAGTGTAAAGCCGGCTCACCTTCTTTTGTATTTGCAAGCAAATGATGGTAGAATTTAGTTAATAACTCATGTGCTTCAATCATTTTTTTGGAAGCGCTCTGCTGCGGGCTTTGACTGGCTGTGTCCGGGCTTTGAATGTCCAAAGCGATATTGCCGCGCTCAGCAAGGTCTTTGGCCGCCTCCAAAAAAGAATATCCTTCTATATCCATTAAAAAGGTAAAAACATTTCCTCCCGCCCCACAGCCAAAGCAATGGAAAATCTGCTTATCAGCTGACACGGAAAAAGAAGGCGTGTTCTCACCATGAAAAGGGCAAAGTCCGAAATAATTGCGGCCCTGCTTCTTAAGCTGTACGTAATCGCTGATGACATCAACGATATCTACAGAACTTCTGATACTATTCAATTGTTCTTCGGATAATCTGGTATTTGACATCTGACTACACCTTTTCTTTTAGGTGATAATCTATAATTCGATAGATCTTTTTATTTTCCTGCAAGTTTCGACAAATTTTTGAATAACGCTTCACGAAAGTTTTTTCGGTCTGCCTTCGTAAAGGCTTTAGGCCCTTTTGAGTATACACCGTTTCTCCGTTTTTTGGCAGCTTCATGCCTCATTAGGAGCAGCCTGTCGATATTGCCTTCGTCATAAAGAATGCCTTTAGGCGAAAGGACACATACACCTTTTCCGATAAGGGCTGCCGCCAGGCCGATATCTGCTGTTACGGCAAGATCCCCTTTCTCTGCGGAATTCATGATATGAAGATCGGCGGCTTCTTTGCCCCAATCAACATACACCCAATTCGCATGTTTTTCATCGTTCACCTTATTTTTAATGCTCGCTACGAAGGTAAGAGCCACACCCAGCTCTTGTGCAACCGACATGCATTCGTCTTTGACCGGACAGGCATCGGCATCTATAAAGACAGATGGTTTATTGATCATATCTTCTTATTTCTCCATTTTCCCTCAATTTCCTGCTTCTGCTTCAATTACTTTCAAAAGAGCAGCCATATGTCGAATTTTTTTACAAAACGCGCTTGACTTTCTTATAATTATAGTTTATTCCTTCTGGAGCTAGTCTAAACCTATTGTTTATTCTTTTTATCACAATTTTTCATTATAGTACATTAAAAAGCAAAAATCCATAGACGATCTTGTTTAACTTCAACAATCTACGGACAATTCCTACGCTAAAAAAGCACTCACTAAGTGCTTTTGAGCGTAAAGCATTTACTTTTTATTCCGTTTGATTGTATCCATGATGTTATTAGCCGTTTCTTCTATTGCTTTATTGGTCACATCAATAACAGGACATTTCAATTTATGAACGATTTTTTCGAAATATGCCAATTCTTCCTTAATGCGCTCTAGATTCGCATAAATGGCATGGTCGCCTAGCCCCAATGTCTTCAAACGCTCTTTCCTGATGTTATTGAGTTTTTCCGGGCTTATTTTTAAACCGATGCATTTCTCAGGTGCCACTAGGAACAATTCTTCCGGAGGCTCCACTTCTGGGACAAGTGGAACGTTCGCCACTTTATAGCGCTTATGGGCCAAATACTGGGATAATGGCGTCTTGCACGTTCTAGAAACTCCTACCAAAACGATGTCCGCGCGCAGAATTCCTCTTGGGTCACGTCCATCATCGTATTTAACAGCAAATTCAATCGCTTCAACTCTTTTGAAGTAATCCTCATCCAACTTCCGGACAAGGCCAGGTTCATAAACCGGATCCAGTTGGAACTTTTCCTGAAGCATATCAATCAACGGACCGATGATATCGTAGTAGATAATCCCTTCTTCTTTTGCTCGTTTGATCATATACTCGCGGTCTAAAGGCCTTACTAATGTGAAAGCAATAATTCCTTGATTCAACTTAGCCAGTGATATGACTTCATCGATATGTTCAGGATTTTCGACATAAGGTATTCTTTTTATTTTTACGTTTATATTTGAATTCATGAATTGGCTGACAGCAGCCTTTGTCACAAGCTCCGCCGTCTCGCCGACAGAATCAGAAACAACATAAATAATAGATGCACTCATAAATGCCCTCCCCCTACGGCTTTATAACTCTTCAGTCGCCAGTGAAACAAGCGCTTTGGTTATATTGGTTTTGGTGATTCTGCCAACTACTTCAAATCCGCCTTCTGTCTCTTTTACGACAGGAAGAGCATCAATTTGCTTTTCAATAAGCTTTTTGGCTACTTCTATTAATTGGTCATCCTTTGTGCACATAGCGATGTTCGGCATACGTGTCATAATGATATTCACAGGGATTGAGCTTAAGTCTTTTCCCCCAATGCTGGCACGCAGGAGGTCTTTTCTGGAAAGGACACCGACAAGCAATGACTGTTGGTCGGTTACAAACATGGTCCCCACATCCTCCAAGAACATCATACAGATGGCATCATATACAGAAATACTATCATTTACAACAACCGGTATCGATTGGTAATCTTTCACATAAAGTTTCGCCAAATTATCCGTAAGAAGCTGTGTTCCTGATTTGCCGCTATAAAAATAACCTACCCGCGGCCGGGCTTCAAGAAAACCTGCCATCGTCAGGATTGCTAAATCAGGGCGTAGTGTAGCCCTAGTCAAATTTAACCGTTCAGCTATATGCTCCCCTGTAATCGGCCCGTTTTCTTTAACGATTTGAAGAATGGTCTCTTGGCGTTTATTCAGTTCGATTGTACTCACCACCTTACTAGATTATACAAAAAGTAAGACATACTATATGTGAATATTATAACTTACTTATAAGCTAATAAAAAGTAAGACATACAATTGTACATCTTACTTTTATCACGTTCTAACTGCCGCTGAGACGCCCACTTTAACACGGAAGAGAAGACGAAGAGGGGTAGGCGGAGGATGAATGAACTCCCTACCGCGCAAAATCCACTTTATCTTCTGCGTATTTTATGGTTTTATCCCATTCTAACTAGCCCAAAGATTCCCGCTTCAACTGATGCGCGAAACGAAAAAGTGTTAGCGGGAGATCAAATGCCAGCAAAAATCTGATGGGTTCAACTAATGAGCGGCAGGGATTGATTAAAAACCCCGCCGTTCAAAGTTTCCCTTGATCTCAAAAAATTATAAAGACAGTACCTTATTCATATAAGCAAAGCTGCCGATCAAATCGCTCATTTCCTTCATCAAAGAAAGGCGGTTATTCCGGACCTCTTGGTCTTCCGCCATTACCATTGTATGATCGAAATAAGGCTGGATTTCCTGTTTCATTGATGCAAGCAGATTGAATTGCTTCTGCGCATCGCTTTCTGAATGGTATTCTTCTTTTACGGAAACAAATTTGTCATACAGCGCTTTTTCAAAGTCATTCTCAAACAACTCAGGTTTGATGGACGGTTCGCCTTCAAGCTTCACCGCAATATTCATCACGCGGCTTAGAGCTTCCATGCTTTCTTTGAATCCTGGGCGATCTTTTTCCTCCTCCAGAACTTCCGCACGATGAACGACAGCAGAAACGTTGCCGATTTCTCCGGATAGAACTGCATCCACTAAATCATGGCGGATTTCTTTATCAGCCAATAGATGCTTCACTCGCGCAGTAAAGAATGTAAGCATATCTTCGCGGATTTCGCTTGCCTCTTTCTTATTGATGCCTTGTTTCACTACAAGTCCAAGAGACATATCCACTAACTCTTCCAATTTGATAGCCCAGTCTTTATCCAACAGAATTTGGACGATACCGCTTGCTTGTCTTCTTAGTGCATATGGGTCCTGAGAGCCTGTTGGAATAATGCCGATTGCAAAGCAAGAAGCGATTGTATCCATTTTTTCCGCAACACTGACCAGTGCTCCGATTGTGCTTGCCGGCACTGAATCATCTGCATGGCGCGGCATATAATGTTCATTGATTGCAACTGCCACCCGTTCATCTTCATTCATGATGCGCGCATAGCGTTCCCCCATATACCCCTGTAATTCAGGGAATTCGTAAACCATATTAGTGACAAGGTCGAATTTGGCGATTTGCGCAGTCCGGTCAGCAAGCGCCGTTGTTTCTTGGTCTTCGTTCAATGCAATTGCCAAATCATTCGTCAATTGTCTAACACGCCCTACTTTTTCAGCAAGCGTGCCGATTTCTTCATGGTATACAATCGTCTCAAGCTTTTTCAAGTAACTGTCGATATCTTTCGTTTGATCTTCACGATAGAAGAAGGCAGCGTCTGCTAGACGTGCGCGCAGAACTTTTTCATTACCCCGGGCAACCGTTTCAATTCCATCTTCATTTCCATTGCGTACTGTAATGAAATGAGGAAGCAGCTTCCCTTCATTGTCCATGACCGGGAAGTAGCGTTGATGTTCCTTCATGCTGGTAATCAGGACACGGTCCGGCAACTCCAGGAATTCCTGTTCGAACGAGCCAAACAATGCGGTTGGATACTCGACCAAATTATTGACTTCTTCCAACAAGTCTTCATCTACAGGGATGACCCAATTATTTTCTTCTTCCAATTTTTTCAATTGAGAGAGGATCATTTCTTTGCGCAGGCTAGCATCCGCGATTACATATTGTTCTCTTAGTTTATCCTCATAGCTGGATGGCTCTTCAATGGTAACCTCTTTTCCAAGGAAGCGATGGCCTCTGGTTGTTTTGCCTGTTTCCACGTCAGTAATTGAAAATGGGATAACCTCTTTTCCGAATAGCGCCACCATCCATTTAATCGGACGGACAAAACGAAGATCATGATTGCCCCAACGCATATTTTTTGGGAAAGATAAGGAAAGAATGATTTCTTTTAAGTGGACAAGCAGGTCTTTCACCTGTTGGCCTTTCGTGAATTTTTGAACGTGAGCGTACTCAACGCCTTTGATTTCTTTGAAATAGATATCCTCGACAGTAGCGCCTTGGCCGCGCGCAAATCCCATAGCCGCTTTGGACCAGTTCCCTTCAGCGTCCATGGCGATTTTCTTGGCAGGGCCCTTCGCTTCCTCATGCATGTCTTCCTGCATTTCATTCACGCCAGTAACGAGAACCGCCAATCGGCGGGGAGTAGAATACATTTTCGCTTCTTCATAGGCAATATTTTGTTCCTGCAGCCAGCTTTCGATCTTATCCTTCAATTGCTTGATGCTGTCAGTGACAAAACGGGCCGGCAGCTCTTCTAATCCGATTTCTAATAATAAGTCTTGTTTATTCATGAGTGTTTTCTCCCTTCCCTTTTAAGATTGGGAATCCTAGCTTTTCACGTTCTTCATAGAATGTTTTAGCGACTTTTCGTGCCAGATTCCGGCATCGTGCAATATATCCGGTCCGCTCAGTGACCGAGATGGCCCCTTTTGCATCCAGCAAGTTAAAGGTATGTGAGCATTTCAATACATAATCATAGGCAGGATGTACAAGACCCTGTTCCATTTGCGCATGCGCTTCTTTTTCATACATATTAAAGAGTTCAAACAACATTTCAGTGTTGCTTGTCTGGAACGTATATTTCGAATGTTCATATTCTGGTTGGCCAAAAATATCCCTTACTGTGAAGCCTTCTGTCCATTCCAGGTCGAATACATTTTCTTTGTCCTGGATATAAGAAGCAAGACGCTCGATTCCATAAGTGATCTCTACAGAAACCGGCTTACACTCCAATCCGCCTACTTGTTGGAAATAAGTGAACTGGGTGATTTCCATTCCGTCTAGCCAAACTTCCCAGCCGAGACCGGCACAGCCCAATGAAGGGTTTTCCCAGTTATCTTCAACAAAACGGATATCATGCTTCAATGGGTCGATTCCAAGCGCCGCCAATGATTCCAAGTAAAGCTCTTGGATATTATCCGGCGAAGGCTTCATAATTACTTGGAATTGATGATGCTGGTAAAGCCGGTTCGGGTTTTCTCCATAGCGGCCATCGGCAGGACGGCGTGAAGGCTCTACATAGGCCACGCTCCACGGCTCAGGCCCAATAGCTCTCAAGAATGTATAGGGGCTCATCGTTCCTGCACCCTTTTCGGTATCATAGGCATTCATCAAAATGCAGCCCTGATTAGACCAATGCTTTTGTAATGTGACAATCATATTTTGAATATTCATCGTGCACCTCCAATTAGTATAAAAACGATTGCTGACTTTTTAGGGCAGGCTTTAAAAGCCTTCTGAAAACACAAAAAACTCCCGCCTCTATGCCTGTCAGCATAGGGACGAGAGTTAACCCGCGGTTCCACCCTAATTGCCGTTCCACTGATGAAACAGCCTCTTTTAGTTACAGTACGCTTGCTCCGGAACGCCTTCTTCGCCTATTTACAGCCCGGCTTCCACTATCCCGGGTTCGCTTTTTATAAAGGGAGACAAATACTACTTTCCATCTCGGCAATATTACACTTTTTAATATTAGCATTTTATCCAAAAAAGAACCCTGTTGTCAATAAGGCAGCGTCATATTAAAAAAGATTGCATGTTCTATGTAGAAAGCAAAACAAGCTTAATCCAAAGCTTTTAGATAAGCCCGTCAAGCTTGTTCAGCTGCTTCAGGAATTTTTTTGACTTAAGTGTAATCCCTGAATAGGTATCATAATATAAATCGATGAGGCGGCGGAGCTCCTGCTTCGTTTCCTCTTTTAATGATATTTTTCCAAGCTTCGCAAGATCAAAATAATAAAAGAGGCGGAGAAGTTTCACCACATTCGCCGAAAGGGGCAGCCGGTATGGATCGATATGGCTGCAACGATGGCATAAAAAACCGCCTTCACGGACAGAAAAGGAAAATTCCCCTTCCGTTTCCCCACAATTCACACAGCGGTCCAGTATGGGGGGGATGCCTAAGACCCCTAGCATTTTCCATTCAAAAACCATGGTAATTACTTCAGGGTCATAGCCTTCATCAATATGGTTCAGCACCTGATAAAGCAATTCGAAAAGATAAGGATTCACCTTCTTTTCATCCGTTCCCTTATCAAGCAATTCAACAATATAAGAAGCATAGGCCGTTGCCACCAAGTCTTCACGGATGTGGCGGAACGACGAAATCGATTCACCCTGCGACAGGCTTCCAAGCCCCGAAGATGTCTGTACCAAGAAATAGCCATAGTAAAAAAGCTGGGTGACTGCTGAAAAGCGGCTGTTAGCTTTATTGGCTCCTCTGGCCATTACACCTATTTTTCCCCATTCACGGGTGTAAAGGGTGATAATTTTATTATTTTCCCCGTAATCAATCCGGCGAATGACAATGCCCTCACATTTTTGCATCAAGACAAGTCACCTTCTTCGGACGGTCAAGAACCTCAGGAAATCGGAAAATTCACATCTGCTAGATCTTCAGCAACTTCTTCGACAGGACCATGATGATCAATCTGAATCTCTTTAAACAGAAGATACATATCAATACTGCCCGTCTCTTTAAACATATTCCAGGTAAAATCCAACATACCAAATCCCACCTTATCTGTTTTATTACTAGCAAGCTGTTTAATCCAACTTCCTTATTATCTTGACCGCCCACCTTTTTTTCATAAGCAGCAAAAAATGTTAAAAACAACGAAAAGCGGAAGACCTCCGTTTAGCTCCGTACAAACTGGAGTGTTTCTCTCAAGATAAAGGAAACACGGCGAGGGTACGAGCCGATGTTGACTTATCGATGAGAGAAACGCGAAGTTTGCTAGGAGCTGGAGGTCTGGAGCTAGACAACAACGAAAAGCGTAGAACACCCGTTTAGAGGCGTATGGACTGGAGCATTTTTCTTGAGATAAAGGAATCACAGAGAGCAAAGCGATCTAATGATAACTGATCGCAGAGAAAAATGCAGACGGCCGCTTAACCTAATAGCTAAACAACCGCCTTTCTCAAAGTCTGCCGAATGCTTGCCCACTCTCAGTTCAAGGCATAGAACGGATTAATATTCATCGTCCCGGAATCCATAATCCCTCAGCACGGTAGCCTTGTTGCGCCAGTCTTTTTGGACTTTCACCCATAATTCAAGGAATACCTTCGATCCTAGGAGCAATTCGATATCGGTGCGCGCACGCTGCCCGATTTCTTTCAGCATGCTTCCTTGTTTGCCGATTATGATTCCTTTTTGTGAACTGCGTTCCACGATTATAGTAGCCATGACATTGATGATATCTTTGTCTTCGCGCTTTTTGATGGAATCGATCATGACAGCAATACTGTGCGGCACTTCTTCGCGTGTTAAGTGAAGGGCCTTCTCTCTGATCAATTCGGAAATAATGAAACGTTCCGGATGGTCAGTCACTTGGTCTGCTGGATAATACTGAGGGCCTTCAGGCAGGCGTTCTTTGATGGCCGAAAGCAATGTGTCAATATTGTTCCCTTGCAGGGCAGAGATTGGAACGATTTCCTCAAACTTCATTTTAGCCTTGTATTTCTCAATCAAGGGCAAAAGTTCATCTGGATGCACTTCATCAATTTTATTGACAACCAGGAATACAGGTGTTTTCACATCCTGCAGTTTCTCCATGATAAATTCGTCGCCTTTGCCGATTCCTTCTACAGCATTCACCATGAAAAGAATAACATCGACTTCGCGTAAAGTATTGGTAGCAACCTTCATCATGAAATCCCCAAGCTTATGTTTGGGTTTATGGATTCCCGGCGTATCAATGAAAATCATTTGCGAATCATTGGCGGACAGGACTCCCTGCACCTTATTGCGTGTTGTTTGTGGCTTATCGCTCATGATGGCGATTTTTTGGCCGATTACTTTGTTCAGAAAAGTGGATTTACCGACATTCGGTCTGCCGATGATTGAGATAAACCCTGATTTATATCCTTGTTCACTATAATTATTCATTTAAATCCTCCGGAGAAAACGCTCCAGGCAATAGCTCTTCCACCGTTATTTCCTGTATATCCCCTTTTAGGTTGGCCAAGACAACCTTCATGTCCTTCGGGCATAATTCCGAAATCACTTGTCGGCAAGCGCCGCATGGAGAGACAGGTCCCGGTGTATCTGCTACGACTGCAAGCGCCGTAAATTCTTTTTGACTGTTTGCATATGCTGAGAAAAGCGCTGTGCGTTCTGCACAATTACACATGCTGTATGCCGCATTTTCGATATTGCAACCATGGAAAACCGTGCCGTCTTTGGTCAAAAGGGCGGCTCCCACTTTAAATTTTGAATAAGGTACATAGGCCTTCTCACGGGCTTTATTTGCTTCAGCGATTAAATGGGTCTGATTCATTCTAAAACTTCCTTTCCTCTTGGCATCTTATTGCCCTGTAAACACAAATTTGCTGTCCACAGTGTCCACGCACGCGCTTAAACGCGGAAGAAACGTGGAATAACAGTATATCCCTATTACGCTACAATGCTCAACATTTTTGGGAAAAAAATAATGATACCGACAATCAGCGAGTATATGGAATAGACCAATACAGCTCCAGCCGCTGTATCCTTGGCAATACGGGCTAGCTCATGGAATTCGTCCGTCACCAGATCTACGACTGCCTCAATGGCCGTATTAAGCATTTCCAAGGCAATAACGCCGCCGACACAAGAAAGGATGAACAACCACTCTACTTTTGTAAGAGAAAAAAAACAGCCGGCCATTACGATAGCAACTGCCATAAAATAATGGATTTTCATATTCCTTTCCCGAAAAGACCATTTAATGCCCGCCAATGCAAACCCTACGCTCTTTGCAAATGAATGGTGCTTGTCACTCCCTGGATAAGCCATAGTCTTCCAATAGCTCTTTCTGCTTTGTAAACATAATGACTTCATCTTCTTTTTCCATATGGTCATATCCCAAAAGATGCAAGAAACCATGCAAAGCCAAGAATCCCAACTCCCTTTCGAAGCTATGCCCGTATTCTTCGGCCTGTTCTTTGGTCCGATCAACAGAAATAATCAAATCGCCAAGAATTCTCGGCATGCCTTCCATGCCGACGACTTCTACTTCCCCTTCACCCATTTCTTCCAGAGCAAAGGAAATAACATCGGTCGCAGCGTCTTTATGACGGTATTCTTTATTGATTTGGCGGATTGCCTCATTATCCACAAATGTGACACTCAGTTCACATTCTTCCTTGATCCCTTCTTTCTCTGCGGCAAACTGCAGCAGCCCGGTGATCAACGAGGTTTCCTTTTCTGTTACTTCATTTGTCTCATCTATAAAATCGATCGATAACATATCTTACACCTACTTTGATTCATTTTTGCTATCTGGGTATTCAATTCGCGAATGGAAAAACCCATTCAAGGTTTCACAAAGAGTCTTTTCGACTTTGTCCAATTCCTGCATAGTAATATCGCACTCAGAGAACTGGTCATCATTAATCCGGTCGTGGATAATACTTTTAACCAACGCTTCAATTTTTTCGCGCGTCGGCTGCTTCATCGAGCGGACAGCTGCTTCAACACTGTCAGCCACAGAAATGACTGCGATTTCTTTTGTTTGCGGTTTAGGGCCTTTGTAGCGGAAATCCTCTTCCTTTACATCGCCATTTGACTCTTTCGCTTTATAATAAAAAAATTTCAGTAATGTCGTGCCATGATGCTGTTCAGCTATATCTACGATTTCTTTCGGCATTTTTTCCTTCCGCAGCATTTTGGCACCATCACTGCCATGGGCGATAATGATATCTCTGCTGGTTTCCGGTTTCAGTTTATCATGCGGATTGTCCATATTCATCTGATTCTCGATAAAAAATTGCGGACGCTTAATTTTCCCAAGGTCATGGTAATAGGAGCCGACCCGGGCGAGCAAACCGTTTGCCCCAATTGCCTCACAAGCTGATTCCGACAAGTTCGCCACCATGACACTATGATGGTAAGTTCCCGGTGCCTCGGTCAAGATTTTGCGCAGCAATGGATGGTTCGGATTGGATAATTCAATTAATTTCATGGTTGATAAAATGCCAAACCCTGATTCAAAAAACGGGAGCAGGCCGATTGTCAATATAGCCGCCGACAAGCCGGATACAAACGCAGCAATCAGATTATACAAATAATCCCCTTTCGACATCTGCATATCCATAATAAAGAACAATGCAAAAATAATCACTACATTCATCAATGATAGCAGCAACCCTGCCTGAAAAATTCTCAGGCGTAAGTTCCGGGCTGAGACAAGCAATAAAGAGGCAATGCCGCTGAGCAAAATATAAAATGCCGCCGAGACATTAAAATTCGACGTCAACGAACCATTGAAGATGATGGCACCGAAGATACTCAAAATGATCGTTAACGTAATGGCGTATCGATCGTTGAGCAGCATCTTCAAAAGCATCGTCCCCATAGCTGCGGGAACAAAATAACTTAAATCATGCGTCTCCATATTGGACAATAAAGAAAGCATCTTCATAATCAACAGTAGCATGATATACACTAGGCTAAAAATCAGAATATGGCTGTGCCTATGCTCATTTTTCTTTTCGAAAATCGTGTAAAAATAAAACATGAACCCAAACACAAATGCCACCAGAAGAGCCAGCCCCACAAACGGCATAATCGACTTTTCGGAGTCAAGCAAGCCAGCAAGTTTCAGATTGCGGTAAATGTCCTTATCGACAAGTTGCCCTTTATTGACGAGGATTTCTCCTTGTAGGATTTTGACAGGTTCAACGTTTTCAGCTGCCTGTTCACGTTGCTCCTCCGTCTTTTTCGGATCGAAGAAATAATTCTGTGTGACAGCAAACCGCGCTAAAGCAATCGATGCTTTCTTCGCATCGCTATTCATGGAAGTATATTGTATTTCGTTTTCCGCCAGTTTTTTTGCGTTTTCTACTTCATTGGCGGGAATCTTATTGCCCATGACGGAGTTAATGGCTGTTACGGTTACGTCTTTGGCTACTTGAAGTTCCTCTACGTCAGCTTTCAATAAGCTCTTATAGACATCATCCGACAAGCTTTTATTAACATCGTCCGTCAGCTTTTTTTTCAGCAAGTTTACTTCTTTTTGCAGCGCTTTCGATTTTTCTGCAGCGCTCATGCTAGCCTGGTTACTGTCCGGCTTATCCTCGGCGCTTTCATTTTTGACTTCCATAGCGCTGTCAAAGATGGAAGAAATCAGATCGACCCGGTTTTTTGCATAACTTGATTTCAACGTATACACATCATCAATTTGTTTTCTGGCTTCTTCTTTTTCCTGCTCGGTCCTAACTGTGTCTTCTACCGTTTTAGGCGATCGGATGGTTTCATCTGATACTTTTAATAATTCTGCATTAATCTTCTGCGGAATAACATTCGAAACCATGACGAAGTAAGAAATCAATCCTAGAAGAATAAACAACAGAACTTGAAAGAATGTTAGCTGCAGCAATTGCTTCAATTTTGACATGAATTGATTGATATCCATAAGTGTATTTTTCCTCCGAATCATACCATTACCCTTCTTAGGCGGGATGATTTAGTCTACCTTTATACAAAGGATAGCAGTTTTCATGGGAAGTTTCACTAGTGTATGTGTGAAGCTTCCCATAAAAACTGCAAGAATTGCCTCTTTTATCGCTCATTTTCAACTATTTGCATACCCGATAGAAACCCCGTAAACCAAAAAGGGACCGGCACTGCACTTAACAGCAGCCTGTCCCTGATTGAAGTGCACAAGACCAACTTGCTTGGACTCAATTAGATTTATTTCCAAAAGGATTCTTCCAGCTGGGCCGAAAATCCTTCTTCTTTATCATACGTTATTCACCGTTTTTGTTGTTCGGCATCATGCTGTTCATAGGCAGATACAATTCGGCCGACCAGTGGATGTCTTACAACATCACTGCCTTCAAGCAAGGTAAAATTAATTCCGCTTATCCCCTGAAGGATCTTGGTCGCTGCCAATAACCCTGATTTTGCTTTATGCGGCAAATCAATCTGGGATATATCACCGGTTATGACCATTTTGGAGCCGAAACCAAGACGGGTTAAGAACATTTTCATTTGTGCCTCTGTTGTATTTTGCGCTTCATCCAAAATGATGAAAGCATCGTCAAGGGTCCGCCCCCTCATATAGGCAAGCGGCGCAATTTCGATAATTCCGCGCTCGACTAGGCGTTGAGTATGTTCTGCCCCCAGTATATCATTCAACGCATCGTATAAAGGACGAAGATATGGATCCACCTTTTCCTTTAAGTCGCCTGGAAGGAATCCCAAGCTCTCCCCTGCTTCAACAGCCGGACGGGTAAGGATAATTTTGTTGACTTTGCCGCTTTTCATGGCTGCAACCGCCATCACGACAGCCAAATAGGTTTTTCCCGTTCCTGCTGGACCAATCCCAAATACGATATCGTTGTTCTTAATGCCAGTAATGTATTGTTTTTGCCCGAGTGTTTTGACACGGATCGGTTTTCCTTTAACCGTCTTTGCGATTTCCTCTTCATACATCTCAAGGAAATACTCGAGTGTCCCTTTGTTGCTTAAAGTAATTGCATAGCTTACATCCCTAGTGCTTATTTTTATGCCCCGTCTGATGACGGAAAGAAGGGCGCGGATGATTTCATATGCCTTCTCGACATTTTCTGTATCTCCGCCTACAGAGATCCGTTCACCGCGTGTAATGATGGAAACGTTTAGCTCTTCTTCGAGCACTTTTAGATTACTGTCTGATATGCCTAATAAAGCAATTGCTTCATTCGGATTTTCAAGCTGTATATCTACCATTTTTTGATCTTCTGTCATTCCTTAGTCTCCTTGAATGATTGGTCTTTCAATCGCAATATTTTCTAGTACTTGGTAATGTATAGACAATATAACTGTACCATTCTCAATACCTTCGTGCAAAACTTTTTGGCCTATTACAGAACTATTTTTAGGCAGCTCCTTCTTTAGGTCTTTAAGCGCTGTTAATTTGCCTTTCTGGATGGCCTCTTTTTTTGAATATTCCCTAACAACATTCTTTTTATCACGATAGGTAATGGTTTTATAAGCGACAGGGAGCTTCCAGCCAAGAAAGAATAATGGTTTATCGCTTTCTTCCCTGACATATTCGCGATAGTCTGGCTTTTTAAACCCCCAGACCGGTACAGCAAATTTTCCAAAGGTGAGCGCACGCTTATTATATTCTTTCCCTGTAAAAACGGAGAAATGAGTCTTCAATGGAATTTCGACAGAGGATATATACCAGACTTCCCCCATCACTTTCCCCTCAGCAGGGACCAAAACCTCGCTTTTCGCTGTATTCTGATTGGTATTGATATTTGCCGATACCAGCAATTGGCCTTTTTTTACGAAATCATTTACTGATACGATTGCTTTGCCTTTATCTACAATCACTTGCCTGACGATTGCTTTTTTTGCGGCAACAAGATTCTGGCGGTCCTTTGCTACCGGGCGTTTCGGTTCTTTCTTTTCGACCACTTGCAGATGATAGGTCGTCCCCTTTAACTCTACGCCCACCCAAGTAATAGCGCCTATTTCATGCGATAGCTTTCTTTGGATTTCGTCAGAACCATCGACTGTAAACTGGAATTTGCCTTTTTGCACACCGATTTTCGCCAATTCTTTGCGGATTAAATGCTCGGTTTCCGGCTTGGCTCCGGAAATCTCTATATTCCAAATCACGTTGGATAATAAGAAAAGGGCAACCAGAAACAGAATGAACCCCACCAGAAAACCGCTGTTAAAAAGCAAGCGGCGCATGAGGAACGGCAGGCCCGTCCGCTTCATGAACGCTACCTTGCAAGGGTGCCGGCGCAGCACCCTTCTCATCCGATGGACATGGGCAATATTCATGTTGAATGAAATACTGCCGTCCTCCAACCTTTTCATATCCCAAAGATAGATTTCCCTGCGGACCAAATCATTAACGAATCGCTCGATTCCCGTTCCGGTTACTTTCAACTCCACGCTTCCTGTGTAAAAGTTTGTCCATTGGTTCCTCACAATGCTCCTCCTTCCTATCCTTCACAAACATGCCTGGCTGAAGACGCGTCCTTACAGCAGAAGGCATGCCGCCCCGCCTCAAGACAGGTATGTCACAGAATGGATGATTCCTTCAAGCATGATCTCTTCCGGCAAAATGGCTTTAATGACAAATTGGTTCCCTTTTATGGATAGCTGTCCCTGTTGAAGGAGAAGCCTGATTTCTTCATCGGAAAACGCCAACAGCCCACGATGGTTTTCAATATAAATATGTAATTGTCCGACCATGGTTATTCTGGGGAGATCCATCATGACATCTTTCGGCAGATCAATGGTATTGGTCACTAATTGCTTCAGCTTTTGCTTCCATTTCTTAGCCATAAAAAAAGAACCCCCTTTCTACTCAAATGTATGAGCAGAAAAGGGGTTCTAGCACTTCTTTTTCTTATGGGCCATTGCCTTAAAAGCACTGCCTCTTATTTCATCCGCTGAAAAGGCTTTTTAGCGCGCGGAGGCCCTAATATTTCGGACATTATAATACCGTTGACCAATTGATTGCGGCTGAACTCCGGCAATTTGCGGCCAGGCTCCCGTTGCAGGCCTTCCTTGGCTTTCTGGTTAACCTTTTCTTCTTGTTCATATACCTCTTTTTGAAAGGCACGGTGCCCTTCAGGATGGGGATCAATGCCTTCCCCGCTTTCTTGGATATAGGATTCAAGGATGCGCTTGGTTTGATTCGCTTTTTCAGCTGCATTCTCTTTGGATGCATCCTCTATGCGCGCTGATTTGCTCACAGACGGCTTATGGGGCGTCACAGGAGTCAATGGCTTAGCCTGCTGCTGCGGACGCTGTGGAGCAGCCGTTTGGGATCGCTGTGGCCCGTTCGGTTTTTGCCGTCCTGTACGTCTCGAATCTTCCTTCATTTTTTCCTTGCCGAACAAAGAACTAATGATTCCAATCAATATGAAGATCAGAAACGGATTATCCGTTAAGAAATCAATCATGGGGAGCCACTCTCCTTTCGAAACCAACTAACCATAATGATTGGTATCTTTAATTATTCTTATCCTCATGGCCTGTCATATTGGAGATTGATCCACGCATTTCAGTGTCGGCGTTGATATTTTGATAATTCATGTAATCCATTACACCGATATTGCCGTGCTTTAAGGCATCTGCAAGCGCCAGTGGCACTTCCGCTTCGGATTCGACCACTTTTGCTTTCATTTCTTCTACTTTCGCTCTCATTTCCTGTTCCTGCGCTACAGCCATTGCACGGCGTTCTTCCGCTTTAGCTTGGGCAATTTTCTTATCCGCTTCCGCTTGGTCTGTTTGCAGCATGGCACCGATATTTTTGCCGACATCCACATCCGCAATATCAATGGACAAGATTTCGAAAGCAGTCCCCGAATCAAGCCCTTTTGATAATACCGTTTGCGAGATACGGTCCGGGTTTTCTAACACTTGTGCATGACTGTCGGATGAACCGATGGTCGATACAATCCCTTCGCCGACACGCGCAACAATTGTTTCTTCACCTGCACCGCCGACTAATCGTTCAATATTAGCACGGACAGTGATTCTGGCCTTAGCCTTTACTTCGATCCCATTCATGGCGACACCCGCAATGAACGGTGTTTCGATCACTTTAGGGTTAACGCTCATTTGTACGGCTTCCAATACATCACGGCCAGCAAGGTCAATGGCAGCTGTGCGTTCGAAGCTTAATTCGATATTCGCCCGTTGTGCAGCAATCAAGGCATTCACAACACGGTCCACATTTCCTCCAGCAAGATAATGGCTTTCCAATTGATTCGTTGTTACATCCAAACCGGCCTTGTGGGCTTTGATCAATGGATTGACAACACGACTAGGTATAACACGGCGAAGCCTCATCCCTACCAATGTGAATATACTAATTCTGACGCCGGCAGCCAAAGCGGAAATCCATAGCATAACCGGTACAAATGTGAAAAATATGGCTAATACTACGATTCCAATAAAAATGGCCACTAAAAGCAATATTGTTTCTGAACCCATTTCTTCAATCATCCTTCCTCATTCTTCTTTAGTTCTCTTACCACTATTCTTGATCCTTCTGTCTTAACGACTTTCACCTCAACACCAGGTGCTATGAAACTTCCTTCCGACACTACATCAATACGTTCCTCATCAATGAAGGCGATTCCGGATGGACGGAGCGGAGTCACTGCAACTCCAGTGCGGCCGATCAACTCAAGCCGATTAATATTCGACACATATCCGTTTTCACTGTTTGTTGAATCTGTTAAGATCATTCGTTTAAAAAATTTCATTTGTTTTCCAAACACCTTTACCATTAGGATGGACACCGTCAAAGAAACCGCAAGCGCTATAAGAATGGACAAGGCCATATGCGTATTGTTCTCGCCAGCAATGAACAGGCTGCCGATAATAGAAGCGAATCCAATAGCCCCGATCACCCCTCCTGGTACAATGAGTTCCAACAGAATGAGTGCAATTCCTAATACAAACATAATAAGCGATTCATACCCCGTTAGCCCTGCCACTAAATGGCCGTAGAAAAAGAGAAACAGAGAAGCGAGGCCTGTAAGCCCCGGCAACCCAAAGCCCGGAGAAAACAACTCAATAACCAAACCAATGCAGCCAACCGTCAATAATATGGGAATAACAACGGGATTGGTCAGAAACCTGGCCGCTTTTTCAGCAAAGCTTTCATTGATATGGCGCACATCTGCATCATCATATTTCAAGGTATGCAACAGGTCTTTTTGGTCCTTTACTGTTCCTTCACTGTATCCGGCTTGCAAGGCCTGCTTTTCCGTCAGTGTCAATAACTTTCCCTGTCCAGCTCCATATTCATCCAATGAATTATTCTCATCCGTCATCGCCAGGGCAAATTTAGGGTCGCGACCATTCTGTTCGGCTGCTGCTTTCATGGCTGCCTGCCAAGACGACTGTGCTTTTTTTCCTGCGGCATTTCCCTGTTGATCAATAATCGCGGCTGCCCCCATTGTAGCATTATGCGACATATAGATTTCCTCTGCATTTAAAGCGATATAGGCCCCTGCCGATAGTGCATGATTATCTACCCAGGCAATTGTCTTAATATCTGTATCTGCAAATAATTTGGCAATTTTCCAGGCTGAATCCACCATTCCGCCCGGTGTATTAATACGGAAGATGATTGCTTTGGCCTTATTTTCTTCCGCTTCTGCAATCGCTCTCTTTAAAAACGCATACAAGCCGTCCTCGACCGTTTCTTCAATCGGCACTATATATACCTTTGCGCTATCCGCACTCGCTTGGACAGGAGCGAATAAACCGCAAGCCAGCAAAAAGAGCAACAAAAAGGGCAGCACCCATTTGTGCACACCTATTCCTCCTTTCCAAAATGTCATGCATGTTACCATTTTATACGATTCTCCAACATAAAGGTTTCAATATTGCTAATTATTTTTTCCGTTTATCGTACAATCGAGACTAAGCAGCTATTCATCTACTGTAAGCATAAAAAAAGTATTTAAAAACCGCAGGCGTCTTCACCTGCGGTTTTTAAACGAGTTTAAGATAGATGTTGTTGTACTAATTTATTCACAAGAGAACCATCTGCTCTGCCTTTAACTTTAGGCATCAATGATCCCATTACTTTACCCATATCAGCTTTTGAAACAGCTCCAACACTTTGGATTGTTTCAAGCACGATTTGTTCTACTTCTTCTGAAGTAAGCTGCTGAGGCATATATACTTCTACGTATTTGATTTCGGATTGGACTTTTTCAACAAGGTCGTCGCGACCTGCTTTTGAAAACTCTTGGAGAGAGTCTTTACGTTGTTTCAATTCGCGAGAAAGGACAGTCAACTCTTCCGCTTCCGACAACTCATCGACTCTAAGTGCATACTCTTCATTCTGAAGTGCAGACTTAAGCATACGAATGACAGAAAGCTTGTCTTTTTCCTTGTTCCTCATCGCTTGTTTCATGTCATGGTTTAAACGATCGAGAAGACTCATGCTACCACCCTCTCTTACCATTTACGTTTTCTAGCTGCTTCAGACTTTTTCTTACGTTTTACGCTTGGCTTTTCATAAAATTCGCGCTTTCTTGCTTCTTGTAAAGTACCTGTTTTAGATACTGTACGTTTGAAGCGGCGAAGAGCATCTTCAAGTGATTCGTTTTTACGAACTACGGTTTTAGACATCTCTATCCCTCCCTCCGAACACAACACACTAACTCAAGATGTAACTCGTAATTACACCAGTTACTTATCGATTATAATATAAGGATAATATAAGGTCAACTACTTGATAAAAGTTAGTTTCAATAATTTTAAACGCCAATTCTTAAATTGTAAATGATGTGAAAGTATGCATGTCCCAGTTCAGTGTCCATACACTGTACAAAGGGGTGATTATGTGCGGGAAATTTTTCTTTTTGTAATGTATATCATTTTATTTCTGAGCAGTATGGCCTTGTTGCGCCACGGCCTTTTTAAGCTGACTGGGGAAAACATCTCAAGGAAGTTGGAGAAATTGACCAGCACTCCTCTAAAGAGTTTTATGACCGGGATGGTATTTACCGCTTTGCTTCAAAGCAGCTCTGCCATCATGGTCATGACTGTCGGCCTTGTTTCGGTCGGTGCCATCACGTTTCAGCGCAGCATCGGCATTATACTTGGGAGCAATATAGGCACGACTGTGACGGCAGAATTCATGACGTTTTCTTTCGAGCCAATCATAGGGCCTGCCCTTATCATCGGCTTTATTTGTATGCTTTTCCGCCACACCGTTGTTAAGCATACTGGAATGGCTATTTTTGGCTTATTCATGATTTTTTTCTGCATCGGTAGATTTACCGCTTTGTCTGGCCCACTCATGCAGATTGATGCGGCAGCCGGTATTTTCCGCCAGGCCGACCATCATCTTTTTTGGGCGGTTGTCCTGGGAGCCGCAATAGCAGCTACTATTCATTCTGGTACGGCTACCATAGCGATTGCAATGGGGTTCATAGCCGGTGGGCAACTTGCTCCGGATACCGGGATTGCCATTATGCTCGGATCCAATATCGGGACTTGCGTGACTGGGTATATCGCCAGTCTTGGAGCCGGACAAGCCGCTAAGTGGACTGCCTATGCCCATATTTGGCTAAACGTATTGGGTGTCGTTGTTTTCTACCCCTTTATTCATACACTGCAGCATACAGCCGCCCTTTTCACGGATGATCCCGCTAAACAACTGGCACATGCCAGCGTAATCTTCAACCTTGCCTGTTCATTGCTTGTGCTGCCATTCACAGGCCATTTTTCCAGATTCATTACAACGATCCATCGTTCCAAAAGCAAAAAAATATAATTATAAGTAAAAAAACAGACCCTTTGTAGGGCCTGTTTTTTTACTGGCATTCATCATCGCTATCAGCCAATCTGCGCTTACTAAATCAGTACTTCTTCATGCACCAAGAGTGGTTTTAGGCTTCTAATAAAGATTTTTCTTGGGGAAGCATCACTTTTACAAATTGGCCCTCATTATAAGGATAACCCGCTTTTGTGATCTTAACTTTCACTAATTCCCCAATCATATCCTCACTGCCTGAGAAAACGACTTTTAAATAATTATCCGTATAGCCTACATATGAATTTTCTTTGCCATCTTCCGTGAAACGCTCTTCCGGAATGATTTCCAATACTTCGTCTTCAAACTGCGAAGCATATTCTTTGGCCAGTTGGTCGCTTAGTTCAATCAAACGGTGAACACGCTCATTCTTCACTTCTTCATCCACTTGGTCAGTCATTCTGGCCGCAGGCGTACCTGTACGTTTGGAATACGGGAAGACATGCAGTTCACTGAATTTATGGTCTTTAATAAAGTTGTATGTTTCCATAAACTCTTCTTCTGTTTCGCCAGGGAAACCAACAATGACATCAGATGTGATGGCAAGGCCCGGAAGTGCTTCTTTTAAAGCTTGGATACGTTCCCCGAAGAAATCCATGCGATATTTTCTTCTCATTCTCTTCAGTACCGTATCCGAACCGGATTGAATTGGAATATGCAAATGGCGGACAACTTTCTTAGAGCGTCTAAGCACCTCGATAACCTCATCTGAAATCTGGCTTGCTTCGATGGATGAAATACGGATCCGTTTCAGTCCATCTACCTTGTTTTCAAGGTCTTGAAGCAACATTGCAAGATTATAATCCTTCAGGTCTTCACCATAACCGCCCGTATGGATCCCTGTCAAAACGATTTCTTTATAGCCGGCATCCACCAATTGCTGCGCTTGATGGACGACTTCCTGAGGATCACGGGATCTCATTAAGCCTCGGGCCCAAGGAATGATGCAGAAAGTGCAGAAATTATTGCAGCCTTCTTGGATTTTCAGAGAAGCACGCGTACGGTCTGTGAATGCCGGGACATCCAGCTCTTCATAAACACGTGATTTCATGATGTTGCCTACTCCATTAATCGGTTGTCTTTCTTTTTTAAACTGTTCAATGTAACCAATCATTTTATTTCTGTCCTGCGTGCCGACTACGACATCGACACCCGGAATAGCTAGTATTTCTGCCGGGGACGTTTGGGCATAGCAACCCGTAACACAAATAACGGCATCCGGATTTTTTCTGATTGCCCGCCGAATGACCTGGCGGCTCTTTTTATCTCCAGTATTGGTAACAGTGCATGTATTGATTACATATACATCAGAGGTTTCTTCAAAGTCCACTCTCTCGTAATTCTCTGCCTTGAATAGCTGCCATATAGCTTCAGTTTCATAATGATTTACTTTACATCCTAGTGTATGGAAAGCAACAGTTGCCATTCTTTTCACCCCATTAATTCTAATTGATACGAAACAGCCGACAATACATATAAAGGCGCTGTTTCTGTCCGTAAAATTCTCGGTCCAAGCCCGCATGCCGTAAATCCGGCATCTTTAAGCGCAGACACTTCTTTATCCGTAAGACCGCCTTCCGGCCCAAAGACTACTATAACAGATGCACCAGGCTTCATCACTTTCAGCGCTTGATGCAAAGCGCTTTTTTCGCCTTGCTTGGCCTCTTCTTCAAAAGCCACAAGCAACACATCATAATTAGCGGCCCTATTTAACAGCTGGGCCAGTGTAACCGGCTGTTCGACTGAAGGCACATGCGTGCGGTGCGACTGCTCTGCCGCTTCTTTGGCGATTTTTTGCAATCGGTCTATTTTTTTGGAAGCCTTTTTGGAATCCCACTTTACAATGGAACGATCCGAAATAAAAGGGATAAACGAACTGGCACCGAGCTCGGTCCCTTTTTGCACAATATACTCCAATTTATCCCCTTTAGGCAAACCGCTGACAATTGTAATATGGACAGGCATTTCCTTTTCTTCTTCCATCCATTTTATTACATGACCGATTACCGCTTCACTGGTAATTTCTTCGATTGAAACCAGCGCAGCTTTACCGTCATCGAACACACAGATAATCTCTTCGCCCGCTGACATGCGCAGTACATTGGCAATATGGTGGCGGTCGTCACCGATAATGTCCACCTTGTTGCCTTCCAATTGCTTTAAGGGCACAAAATAACGCTGCATTTTCATTCCACCTGTTTTTAAATTTATTCCGTACGATAGCTAAGACTCCTACTTCAGCACAATTATGAAGACGAAGAAGTGAAAAAACCAAGCAACAGTAAGAACTCAGATTGGTTTTATTGATGATCCGGCGGAATAATCGAATCCATACCGATCAACGTTCCGCTTTATTTGCTGAACAGTATCCTGGCTGGTTACAGAAACAGCCTTGCCTTGTACAAAAAAAGAGCCAGCTTCCAGGATGGAAAAGCCGTCCAACATCCAGTATTAACGACTCTTATCTTCTCCATACCTATTCAGCCTGGCAGTAATATTCGATCAGGTTGCCGGCTTGCCCCTATATGCCGGGGCATCCGCTTCTACCTTCATAAATAGGCTTACAAATAGCGTGTACAGGCCCACTGCCTTTTGCAGAAGGTCTTTTCGCTATGTTTAGGCCTTATTTTTTTTGCGCAATGAACGCAACCCAATCTTCCATTTCTATTGTCTCCACGATTTCGAATCCTGAAGATTGAAGAGCTTCTTTGACATCGTTCTTTTTCGGTTGGATAATGCCTGAAGAAATGAAATAGCCGCCCGGCTTCAAAGCTTCGGCAACATCGTCAGTGAAGCGCATGATGACTTCCGCAAGAATATTAGCCACCACAACATCCTGCACACCATTTACACCGTCCAGAAGATTATTCTGTGATACATCAACTACATTCTGCACCTTGTTCAACTTAATATTCAGCTTCGCTGAACGAACAGCCACTTCATCAAGGTCCAATGCTTCAACATGGGCAGCTCCAAGCATAGCGGCAGCAATGCTTAGTACACCAGACCCCGTTCCGACATCAACTACCTTGTCTCCTTCTTTCACTATCGATTCAAGAGCCTGTATGCACATAACGGTTGTCGGGTGCGTCCCCGTTCCAAATGCCATTCCTGGATCCAGTTCGATAATGAGTTCATCACTTGACACGGGTTCGTATTCTTCCCATGTAGGCACAATCGTAAATCGTTCAGATATCTTGACCGGATGGTAATATTTCTTCCACGCAGTCGCCCACTCTTCTTCATGGACTTCCGAAATGCTGACATCGTTCAATCCAAGATCGATCTCATAAATAATCAAATTATTAATAGCTTCTTTTATGCCTTCTACCGTTTCTCCTAGAAAACTGGTCACAGGCAAATACGCTTTCATTACAACGCCCTCTTCGGGATAATCATCAGGGTTCAGCTGGTAGATTTCTCCGAATTGATCTTCTCTTTCTTTAAAAAGATCTTCACGGTCCTCGATAACGACACCGCTGGCCCCCGCCTCATGAAGAATATTCGAAATCGGTTCCACCGCTTCGTTTGTTGTATGAATTGCAATCTCAGACCATTTCATGTACTGCCAACTCCTGTTTGTTTATTCTCCTTTGAAGGCACGCTTCATTTTAGCAAAAAAGCCGTCTTCCTGTTCGTCATATGCTTCTCCGCTAAGTTCGGCATATTCACGAAGCAGTTGTTTTTGTTTGTCGGTCAATTTTTTCGGTGTTACCAATTTGACAATGACATGCTGGTCCCCTTGGCCATAACCTCTTACGTTCGGAACCCCTTTTCCTCTCAAACGGAATCTTGTGCCGGTTTGAGTGCCTGCAGGAATTTTCAAAGATACCTTCCCATGTAATGTAGGTACTTCGATTTCATCGCCAAGCGCAGCCTGAACAAATGTCAACGGCACCTCACAATAGATATCGTCGCCGTCACGTTCAAAGAATTCATGTGTTTTCACATGGAATACAACGAATAAATCCCCTGCCGGACCGCCATTGATACCTGGTTCTCCTTGACCTGAGACGCGCAATTGCTGACCATCATCGATACCGGCCGGCACTTTAATGGAGATTTTTTTTCTTTTCTTCACTTTGCCTGTACCGCCGCATGTAGAACATTTATTTGGAATGATTTTACCTGTTCCGTGGCAATGTTTACATGTAGTTCTATTTACGATGCGGCCAAATGGCGTATTTTGCTCGATATTGATTTCTCCGCTTCCGTTACAGTAAGAACATGTTTCAGCCTTCGTACCAGGTTTCGCACCGGTACCATGGCATGTATCGCATTCTTCCTCCCGCGGGATTTCAATCGTTGTCTCTTTGCCGAATACCGCATCCTCAAAGGAAATGGACATTGTGTATTGAAGGTCGGCTCCTTGGCGAGGCGCGTTCGGATCACGTCTTCTTCCTCCACCGCCGCCAAAGAATGTACTGAAGATATCTTCAAAACCGCCAAAGCCGCCGCCGCTGAAACCGCCGCCGCCAAAACCTTGGTTTGGATCCGTATGGCCGAATTGATCATATTGCGCTCTCTTCTGATCATCGCTCAATACTTCATAAGCTTCCTTGATTTCTTTGAATTTATCTGCAGCATCTTCCGCCTTATTAATATCCGGATGGTATTTTTTAGAAAGTTTACGATATGCTTTTTTTATCTCATCTTTAGAAGCTGTTTTGCTGACGCCCAACACTTCATAATAGTCTCTTTTACTCATAAGCTTTCAACTCCCGCTTCTTCACATAAATGTTATTTTATCATTTTGTCCTTACGGGTTGCAATATGAATTGCAATCCGCCTATCTTCCCCGGACTATTGCCAATCAATAAGAACTTGAAAAAAGTCAAAGCCCCTTATCATGACTTTGACTTTTTTCTGTTCTCTCTATTTTGTTCTTAGCAATGCAGATTATTTTTTATCTTTGTCGTCCACTTCAGTGAACTCAGCATCGACTACATTGTCATCCTCATTTTGAGGTTGGCCGTCTGCACCTTGTGCCGCTTGTTGAGCTTTAGCAGCTTCTTCATACAATTTCACTGTCAAGTTCTGTACAATCTCGTTCAATGCATCTTTCTTTGTACGGATTTCTTCCAGTTCGTTTTTCTCGATTGCTTCTTTAAGTGCTTCTTTGGCTTCGTTTGCTTTTTCCACTTCTGAAGCATCTACTTTGCCTTCTAGCTCTTTCAATGTTTTTTCAGTTGCGAAAACCAATTGATCCGCTTCGTTGCGAAGGTCAACTTCTTCCTTGCGTTTCTTATCGGCTTCGGCATTTTCTTCTGCTTCACGAACCATACGGTCGATCTCTTCGTCTGAAAGACCTGAAGAAGATTTAATTGTAATAGCTTGTTCTTTATTAGTGCCCAAATCTTTCGCACGAACGTTTACAATACCGTTTTTATCGATATCAAATGATACTTCAATTTGCGGAATGCCTCGTGGTGCAGGCGGAATATCAGTTAATTGGAAACGGCCCAATGTCTTGTTATCCGCAGCCATTTGGCGCTCCCCTTGAAGAACATGGATATCAACCGCTGTTTGGTTGTCTGCAGCAGTAGAGAATACTTGCGATTGACTTGTTGGGATTGTTGTATTGCGGTCGATCAATTTAGTGAATACACCGCCCATTGTTTCAATACCAAGTGATAAAGGTGTTACGTCAAGAAGGACAACATCTTTCACGTCCCCTGTCAACACGCCGCCTTGGATAGCCGCTCCCATCGCAACCACTTCATCAGGGTTTACACCTTTATGAGGTTCTTGGCCTGTTTCCTTGCGAACAGCTTCCTGTACAGCAGGAATACGTGTTGAACCACCGACAAGGATGATCTTATCAAGTTCAGATGTGCTTAAGCCAGCGTCTTTAAGAGCTTGGCGAACAGGTCCCATTGTACGTTCGATTAAGCCTTGAGACAGTTCTTCAAATTTAGCTCTGGATAAATTAACTTCCAAATGCAACGGACCAGCTTCACCAGCAGTGATGAATGGTAGTGAGATTTGAGTTGAAGTTACGCCAGATAGGTCTTTCTTCGCTTTTTCAGCCGCATCTTTCAAACGTTGAAGCGCCATTTTATCTTTTGAAAGGTCAATGCCATTTTCTTTTTTGAATTGTTCTACCAAGTAATCAATGATGACTTTATCGAAGTCATCACCGCCAAGGCGGTTATCTCCGGCTGTCGCTTTTACTTCGAACACGCCGTCGCCCAACTCAAGGATGGATACGTCGAATGTACCGCCGCCAAGGTCGAATACTAGGATTGTTTGGTCTTCATCTGTTTTGTCCATACCGTATGCCAATGCAGCTGCAGTCGGTTCGTTGATGATCCGTTCTACTTCCAATCCAGCGATTTGTCCAGCATCTTTAGTAGCTTGGCGTTCAGCATCATTGAAGTAAGCTGGTACAGTGATAACAGCTTTAGATACTTTTTCGCCAAGATATTCTTCTGCATATCCTTTAAGGTGCTGTAAGATGATGGCCGAAATTTCTTGAGGTGAATAGTCTTTGCCCTCAATATTTACTTTGTAATCTGTACCCATATGGCGTTTGATAGAAGAAATCGTGTTTGGGTTTGTGATTGCCTGGCGTTTAGCCACTTCCCCTACTTGTCTTTCTCCATTTTTGAACGCAACCACAGAAGGAGTTGTACGGTTACCTTCCGGATTTGGGATAACTTTCGCTTCTCCGCCTTCCAAAACTGACACGCATGAGTTAGTTGTACCTAAGTCAATACCGATGATTTTACTCATTTTTTATTTACCTCCCATTAAAAATATGTAGTTCTTCTTTTATTGGTTTACTTTAACCATGGATGGTCTTAGGACCCTGTCTTTCAGCATATACCCTTTTTGCAGTTCTTCAACTACTGTATTCGGGGCAGCATCCTCTTCATTCACCTGCATGACTGCCTGATGAAGGTTCGGATCAAATTCTTTGCCGACAGCTTCAATAGGTTCAACGCCCTCTTGCTTCAAGGCATTGACAATTCCTCTATATACCATATCGAGGCCTTGAAGAATGCTGGCTGCTTCCTCATTAGCTGTTTGGACAGATAAAGCCCGTTCGAAATTATCCAATGATTGCAGCAATTCTGCCGCAAGGCTTTGGACACGATATTTTCGAGCTGCTTCCAAGTCAAGTTTCGCCCTTCTTCTGGCGTTATCAAAATCAGCCTGCAGGCGAAGATAACGATTTTCCATTTCTTCAGCCTTAGCTGTCAATTCTTTAATAGTTTTATTCGCTTCATCCAACTGTTGTTGCAGTGTTTCCTGATCAACAGGCTGCTCAGTTTCGTTATCAACATTTTTTTCTTCGCCTTCAGCAAAGATTTCTTCGACCTGCCCATTGTCAGCTGTTTCTTCTTGAAGCTTTTCTTTCTTTTCTTTTGACATGGTGCTCACCTCCCTATAACACTTAAAAAGTCTATATAGATATAAAATGAACAGATGTAGAGGGGTGATTGCTCACCCTTTAATCAATATCTCCACTTCTATTCTTTTTGATACAACTTAGTCAGAGCCGTGGAAAAATCGCGTGAAAACGACTCAAGCAATGAAATGACATGAGAATAATTCATTCGAGTCGGCCCCAGGATCGCAACGCTTCCCACTTGGCTATTCGCAATGGAATAAGTCGCTGTAATCAAACTGCAATTCTCCATGGCAGGGGCTTTATTTTCACTGCCTATTTTTACGGAGATGCCTGCCGGGTTTTCTACAAGCAACCGATACAGTTCTTTCTCATGTTCGATCATTCCCATGAGCATACGGACTTTCTCGATGTCGTGGAATTCCGGCTGGCTCAGCATATTCGTTTTTCCGCCAAAGAAAATTTTCTCTTCGGGGGCGATGCTCAATGCTTTGTCCAGCAATCTTAATATATGGTCATACTCATTCACATGCTTAGCGAATAGTCGGGCTACTTCATTCTTAATTTTATTTGTCAATTCGACGATTGGTACGCCGACTAGTTGATCGTTCAAGATATTCACAATCTTCTCGATCTGGCTGCCATCTATATGCGGCGGCAGGGCAATCAATTTATTCTCTACATGTCCTGAATCTGTAACGATTAAAGCAACAGCTGTTTCTTTATTCAACGGGACAAGGGATATTTTTTTCAGCTTGGTATCCAGTACTTTCGGTCCCAAGACAATCGCTGTGTAGTTGGTGATTTCCGACAGGATTTGGGCCGATTTTTGGACGAGCTGCTCCAATTCATCTATCCGGTCCGCAAATATGCTGTTGATACGTTGCAACTCCTCACTTCGAACCAACTGAGGTGTCAAAAGATGATCGACATAGTAGCGATATCCTTTTTCAGAAGGGACCCTGCCCGAAGAGGTATGGGTCTTCTCAATAAAGCCCAATTCCTCGAGGTCAGCCATATCATTTCGGATTGTTGCAGAGCTGAATGTGATTTCACTCTTTTTTGATAGGCTTCTGGAACCAACTGGCTGTGCCGATTGGATAAAGTCATCTACAATAACTTGGAGAATCAACAATTGTCGTTCTGTTAGCATGTATGATCACCTCTGTTAGCACTCTTAATCATCGAGTGCTAAATCTACTTAATAAGTTATCAAAATGAACTTCGATTGTCAACGGTTTTACCCGATTCCAATGAACGATTGAAAGACTTCATTGCCAAGCAATTTCCCTTCCCTTGTCAGTTGGAGAAAGCCTTTATGGAACTGCACTAATCCGCGCCGAAGCATGTCATCGATCTGTTCGTGGAATACCTCCTGCATCTCCCTTCCATATCGTTCCAGAAAGACTTGTTCCGATACCCCTTGCGCTTTTCTCAACCCAAGGAACATTTCTTCTTCCATTTGTTCATTCAGCGGCACAGAGTGCACTTCCAGCCGCGGAAGCTCATTGTTCGCCAAAGGTGTCATGTATTTTTTCAAAGGGCCGTGATTGGCTACTCTATCTCCTGCAATATACCCATGTGCCCCGGCTCCAAACCCATAATAATAATCATTATTCCAATAAGTTAGGTTATGCTTGCTCTCATATCCACTTACGGCGAAATTACTGATTTCGTATTGATGATGCCCATGCTTCTCCATTTCATCCATCAACATTTCGTACATTTCTGCTTCCGTATCCTGTGTGGGCAAATGCAGGGCATCTTTTTGCAGCAGATTATAAAAAATTGTCTTCGGCTCCACGATCAGTGAATAACTGGAATAGTGGGGCAACTCTAATTCGAAGGCCTTATCCAGGGATTCTTTAAAATCTTCCTTTGTTTGTTGCGGCAAGCCATACATCAAGTCGATGGTAATGTTGTCAAAACAAGCTTTCCGTGCTTTCGAGATGGAGTCATACACCTCGCTTACCTGGTGGGTGCGGCCAATTACTTTCAGCAGTTTTTCCTGGAAAGATTGGACACCGAATGAGATTCTGTTTACTCCATACTCTTTCAGTACCTTCATCTTCTCGAGCGATAAATCGCCTGGGTTTGCTTCAAATGTATATTCAACTGAGGATCGATTGAAAGGCAGGGTTTCTTCAATACTTTCGCACAAATAGGCTAATTGTTTTTCATTTAGTGAAGTGGGTGTCCCCCCTCCGACATAAATGGTATCGAGCGCTTGCGTCGGAACTTGTGCAAGCGTCAATTGCATCTCTTTTTTCAATAGCTCCAAATACTCGTCGACAGGCTGTCCCTTTAAAAACATTTTATTAAAATCACAATAATGACAAATATGTTCACAGAACGGAATATGAATATAAGCGCCTTTTATCATGTAACCAACTCCTTTTTCCATTTTATAAGTCTAAACGAAAACAAAAACGGTATACAAACGTAAAGCCTGCCCTCCCGGAACACGCTATGATTCCATGCATAAAAAAAGGCCAGTCAAGGACTCTCCTTACCGGCCTTCTTTTAACCTTATTTTTTTGAACCTGAATCATCCATCTTCAATACAGCCATGAATGCTTCCTGCGGCACTTCGACAGAACCGACTTGCTTCATCCGTTTCTTACCTTCTTTTTGCTTTTCAAGCAATTTCCGTTTACGGGAGATATCCCCTCCGTAACACTTGGCAAGAACGTTTTTACGCATAGCCTTGATAGTTGAACGCGCAATGATTTTCTGTCCGATGGCTGCCTGGATTGGAACCTCGAATTGTTGTCTTGGAATTAGATCTCTCAGTTTATCGACAATCACTTTGCCCCGTTCGTAGGCAAAATCCCTGTGAACGATAAAACTCAAGGCATCGACTGTTTCACCATTCAATAATATATCCATTTTAACTAGCTTGGACGGCTTATAGCCGATCAATTCATAGTCAAAGGAGGCATATCCTTTGGTAGACGATTTCAATTGATCGAAAAAGTCATAGACGATTTCTGATAAAGGCATTTCATAAACAATGCTTACCCTTGTCTCATCCAAGTACTGCATATCGATAAAAATGCCTCGTTTTTGCTGGCATAGCTCCATAATAGCTCCAACATAATCGTTTGGCGCCATCATCGTTGCTTTCACATACGGTTCTTCCACTGCCTCAATCTTCTGCGGGTCAGGCATATTGGTAGGGTTATCGACAACCACTTTCTCGCCGTCCGTCAGATTTACATTATAGATAACGCTCGGTGCGGTCGTAATCAAATCGATTTTGAATTCACGTTCAATCCGCTCCTGAATAATCTCCATATGAAGCAATCCAAGGAATCCGCATCGGAAACCAAATCCAAGTGCCTGTGATGTTTCCGGCTCGAATTGTAGAGCTGAATCGTTCAGCTGCAACTTCTCCAGTGCTTCACGAAGGTCATTGAAACGAGCTGAATCAATTGGATACAATCCGCAATAAACCATCGGATTCAGCTTACGATATCCAGGAAGCGGTTCGGTTGCTCCATTTTTCGCATTGGTAATGGTATCCCCGACGCGTGTATCCCCAACATTTTTGATTGCAGCTGTCAGGAAGCCGACATCTCCGACGTTCAATTCATCCACGATTGTGGACTTAGGTGTGAACACACCCACTTCGATTACTTCGAATTCTTTCCCTGTTGCCATCATCTTAATCTTGTCGCCAGCCTTGATGCTTCCATCCACTACACGGATATATGCGACCACTCCGCGATAGGCATCATAGAGGGAATCAAAAATCAAGGCCTTCAGCGGGGCATCCGGGTCTCCCTCCGGAGGCGGCACTTGCAGCACAACCTGCTCCAAAATATCTTCAATCCCGATTCCTGCCTTAGCAGAGGCAAGGACAGCATCCGAGGCATCAAGGCCGATCACTTCCTCAATTTCATTGCGGACTCTTTCGGGGTCAGCACTCGGCAAGTCGATCTTATTGATGACCGGAAGGATTTCCAGGTCATTATCAAGGGCCAAGTACACGTTTGCCAGCGTCTGAGCCTCAATCCCTTGAGCGGCGTCCACTACTAGCACGGCCCCTTCACAGGCTGCCAGGCTTCGTGAAACTTCATATGTGAAATCGACATGTCCCGGTGTATCAATCAAGTGGAAGATATACTCTTCACCGTCTGCTGCTTTGTATTTCAATTGTACCGAATTCAGTTTGATGGTAATGCCTCGTTCTCTTTCAAGATCCATCGAATCCAACAGCTGCGCTTTCATCTCACGCTGGGCCAGGGCATTCGTCTTTTCAAGGATACGGTCGGCTAATGTAGATTTCCCATGATCAATATGGGCGATTATGGAGAAATTACGGATTTTCGATTGTCGTTTTAATTTTTCTTCTCTATTCATTCATTTCACTCCTGTAAGTCGACACAAATACACTATTTTTCATTATAGCAATGAAAAAAGCAAGTTTCAATATAATGTTAAAAGCGCCCCTGGCCAGAAAGGGTGGTTAAACCAAATAAAAACAGCCTCACTAGCCGCAAGACTGTCTGTCGATCTTTTATGCCATTCTAACTGGCGCTTGATGTTCCACTTCAACACGGGAGTGAAAACAAAGAAGGGTCAGCAGGAGATCAAGCGCCCGTAAAAATCCGACTGGTTTAACTTATAATCGGCGGGAGATCATGCATCCCCCGCCGATTAAAGTTTCACTTTATTCAGGAACGATGAAGTCGATGATCCGCGTGGTCAATTCCTTTGTGCCCTCTGTCGCTTTTTTGCCTAAGGATGAGAAAGCATTGAAAGCTTTCATTTCCTCAAGTTTCTTCTTCTTATCTTCCAAATCGTGGGAATCAACCTGCTTACCGAACAGTTCAGGCTTTAGAACCCCTTCCTCATTTCTGATCTGGGCAGCCTGTCGCAATGACGGATCATCGTATCCTCTCATATTGACTAAACCTGTATTCGCTTTTTGCATACCTAGAACCACACCTACGAAAAAAAGCAGAAGCAGGCAGAAGCAAGTAAGAAAAAAACGGAACATCTTTTTCACCCTCCTTTCAAGTTAAGTCGATTCTAACTGGCGCCAAGACTTCAGCTCCCCAGAAAAAGCTGGAGTTTGAGCGACAGTAATGATCAGTTTAGGAATGAAAGCCCCACCGTTCATTTATCCTATTACCTATTCTATGAACGGAAACAGAAAGATAGAATCCCATCTGATGATAGAACAGATTAAAAGAAACGCCCCTTACTGCTAACGGCTGTAAAAACCGGTGTTATCTTGGCTAACGGCTTCATGAAGCGCAGCATTCAGCCCGTTCGCCAGTAAATTAGCCATATCTTTCACAAAAACATCCACTTCCTTTGGCGTCACCATGAGGTTATGGCCAAGAGGCGAAAGCACCTCTTGGATGAATTTCCTTTTTTCTTCATCCGATAAAGTACCGACGATGCCAAGGAACGCCTTCCTTTCTTCATTCCCCGGCAAATCTTCATCCGTCAACACTTTCTTCTCGCCGAAATTCATGCCTGCCGGCGCAAGGGAGCGGGACGGACGATTTCCTTCTTTCAATTCTTTCCCAAAATGCTTCAATATATAATCGATGGTATCGGCAGTGATGGTCACTGCATCGACAACGGTCGGAATGCCGATTGACAGAACCGGGATCCCGAGTGTTTGATAACTCAGCTCTTTCCGCTTGTTGCCGACTCCCGAACCTGGATGGATGCCGGTATCGGAAATCTGAATGGTGGCATTGACCCGGTCCAACGAACGCGCAGCCAATGCGTCAACAGCAATTACAAAATCCGGTTTCACTTTATCGATGACCCCGGCGATAATATCGCTTGTTTCCACACCTGTCACTCCCATTACTCCTGGTGTAATGGCTGCGACAGAGCGGAAACCCTCGCCGACGGATTCAGGTTGGAGCGAAAACAAATGACGGGTTATGATCAAATTTTCTACAACCCATGGACCGAGGGCGTCCGGCGTAACATGTTCATTGCCCAGGCCGACAACCAATACAGAACTATCCTTGGAAATAGCAAGAGCGTCCAAAAAATATGCAAATTCATCCGCAAAAATCCTTTCGACGCGCATCTGGGTTTCACTGTCTCCCGAACGGATACCCTGCACTTCAATCGTCGTATATGTTCCGGCCTTTTTGCCGATTTGGCGGGCCCCCTCTTCAGTGATTTGTATCAGCGATACTTTTATATCATCCACATTTTTTTCTTTGATGATGACGCCTTCTATATTTGACTGGTCTTTTTCACCGGCGGCGGTTTTTTTCTGTTCTGTCAATTCTTTTGCTTCAATCGCGAGATCGGTGCGTACTTGGTAATGGCTCAGATCTAATGGCTCACTCATCTTTCTTTCCTCCGTTTAATGTATGTTTATGGCCCTATTTTCTCCAAGTTTTCACATTTAATCCGAAAAACGGCGATAATTTATAGCAAATATTGATAAAAATCCTTTTACATTCGAGGTATCCATGGTGTACAATCATTATTAGTATTGCAATATAAAAGTCACTCTGTTAAAATGATTTTTGTTGCTTAACTAATGAATTTGAAATGTCGAGTTCATATATCTCGATTCCTGATATAGGAGGTGACACCGGAATGCCAAACATTAAATCTGCTATCAAACGTGTTAAAACTGCTGAGCTAAGAAGAGCTAACAACATTACTGCTAAATCTTCTATGCGTACTGCTGTAAAAAACGCTGAAGCTGCAATTGCAAACAATGATGAAAATTCAAAAGATGCTCTATTAGCAGCTGTAAGAAAGTTGGACAAAGCTGCTTCTAAAGGAATTATCCATAAAAACGCGGCTGCCCGCAAAAAGTCTCGCTTAACTAAAAGACTAAACAGCCTTAACGCATAATAAAAACGATCCTCAGGGTCGTTTTTTACTGCCATAGCTAAGCACGACAAAAGACCCCTTCTAACGATGGGGTCTTTTTTGTATGTCCGTGGTTTACCGTTTACCTCTGCCTTGTCTGTCCGCCAATCTGAAGGATAATCAATTCAAGGAGCAAGGCCTTGTCCATCTGGCCCGTTTTCATTTTATAATCAGCGTCTGCAATGGTATTGAGGACACGCATTAATTCGATTTGTGAAAATCCGCGCGCCTTATCAATTGCCAATTTCACTCGGAAAGGATGGACCTTTAGGTAGGATGCGATTTTTTGCTGGCCATACCCTTTTCCTGCCATCTCTTTCGATACATACATAATCCGAATTTGCGAAGCCATCAATGCAAGGATTTTGATAGGTTCTTCTTTTTGTCTAAGCAAAGCCTGCAACAATTCAATAGCCTGTCCGACCCGCCGATTCATAATATAATCGACTAATGTCAATACTGTCTGTTCGAGTGACTTGGAGGCAAGCGCTTCGACTGTCTGAACCGTAATAACCCCTTCATCCTTAGCGTAGAACGCCATCTTTTGCAATTCATTGGACAGCAGCAGAAGATTATGGCCTGATATTTCTATCAATGAACGGACAGCTTCATCTTCTATGTCCACACCAAAAGAATTTGCCTGTTGAACTGCCCATGCATGCAATTCCTGTTCCTTCAACCGATTAGCTTCTATGACAGTCGCTTTCCGTTTAAGTTCTTTTGTTATCTTTTTACGTTCGTCCAATTTTTCATAGGGGGCAGCTATGACCATAATAGAAAAAGGAGATGGGTTGTCCACGTAGTCGAGCAATGCCTGAAGATTATGGGATACCTTTTCTTTTCCTTTTTCAGCAGTCAAAAACAACGGGTTATGTATCAGGATCAGCTTGCGTTCACCCATAAACGGAAAAGTTTCCGCTTCCTCAACAGCCAATTGTACCGGTGTCTCTTCCATATCGAAAGAGGAGACATTGAATTCCAGCTCCTCCCCATTCAAAGCATGTTCTTTCAACTTAACAATTGTTTCCTGGCTTATAAAACTTTCCGGCCCATATATTACATACAAAGATGCAAATTGCTTCTTCGCTATTTGTTTCCATACATCTAAAACCACAAAATCGCCTCATTTTTACCTTTAGTACCATAATCGTAGCGATGATTGTCCATTTTATCAAGAGAAACCGGCCGTGCTGATCAGAAAAAGGAAGTGGAAAGGGGCTTTAAGCCCCTTCATCTATGTGAACGCAGAACGATAAACCCCCGGGTGCTTATGTTTTCTGCGGTAGTGCGCTTCTTTGCTGTTTATCATCTTGTACTTATAGAGTAGCCTTTTAATAACAAACTATTTGTGACAACTCTTACTAGTAGTGGTAATCACTCAGCTGCCATATGGATTTTTTTGGAACAATCCCTTATACTTAGTAAGAAAAAGGAGGGAATGGGAAATGAATACATTTGAAAAAGACGTCCAATCCAAACGCAATGATCTTATAGATTCAGGTGTCGGCTTTATCGTATCCTTCGGCTTCTTTGCCACCATGTTCATTATCGCCACCGTAATCCAGTACGTCGGATCCTGATCGTACATAGACCTTCCACTCTCCTGGGAGGTCGTTTTTTTATGTTTCCGCCAGTCCATTCAAGTCCAAGCAAGATGGATCCTGTTACTAATGATAAGTATGAAGCGTTGCTCGGTGGAGAAATCATTTCGGCCAGCCATTCGTTGAACCAATCTGAATCCCCCTTCAACTTTGCTTATGTTTACATTTCTCCGCTTCCACTCTCGTTTGCAAGCAAGAGCTTTAGCCAATGAAACGTGGATGGTTAAATTAGCTTCCAGGGTCCCTCTCTTTACATGGATATTCTATGGCAGCATGACAGAAAAGGTTCCTTTATGTCCTTGCCGGTATTTATACATTATAGAGCCCTGAAGATCACTTCGGTAAATTTGTATATGTCTTTTCTCTATAAGTTCAAGGACTTGGGCGTGCGGATGGCCATAGCGATTCTTTTTGCCGGCAGAAATCCAGGCGGCTTTCGGGGCAATACGATCGAGGAAATGGGCTGATGAAGATGTTTTGCTGCCATGATGCCCCACTTTCAAAACATCCGCCTGCAAATCCGGATAACGCTTGAGCAAAGCTTCCTCTCCCTTTTCGCCTAAATCCCCAGTGAATAACCAGCTAATTCCGTTGATTTTTGCCCAAATGACAAGCGAGGTATCGTTAGAATTGCCTTCGTACGCATCAGGATGCAATACCTGAAAAAGATCCTTGCCTTTATTCCAACCATCTCCGTCCCGAACAAGCCTTATCGGAACCTTTTTTTTCGTCGCCGCTTTCCAGGCATCACTATCCATAAACCTATCCGCCAATGCTTCCGCAATTACAATTTCTTTTATATCCAGTTCTTCTATCACTGCTCTTGCCCCGCCGATATGGTCTTCATCGTCATGAGTCAAAATCAAGGCATCCAGTTTACGGATGCCTTTGCTGTTGAGGAAAGGAACCACGAGATCACGTCCAGGCTCAAAACTCTTTCTTTTCTCCTGCCATGCCTCTTGTCCAAAAGGCAGGATGCCACCTGTATCAATTAAGTAAACGCCATCGCCATGCGGCCTTTTAATCAAAATACTGTCCCCCTGCCCGACATCAATCACCGTAATTTCTCCCCATGGAGAAATATGCACGCTGCCATACAAACTGAACAGCATACAGGCGACAGCGCCCCCGCTTGCCATGACTTGTTTCCACTTCCTTTTTTCCCAGCCAATAAACAGAGCAACTATAGCAGCCGCCAGTACGAATATAAACAGCCGTCCGGGTTTTGCGAATGCCATCTGAATAAGCGGGGCTTCACTTAGGAATAACGCTGCTTTATTACTCAGTACAAAGCTTTTTTCGATAAGGAAAAGGACCTGGGATAAAAAAGGGCCATGTAGCAAAGAGAGAAAAAAAGCAAGAAACGTAAAAGGCAGCAGGTAAAACGTATAGAGAGGGATATAAACCATATTCCAAATAAATCCCCACAAAGAGAGGCTTTGGAAATAATAAAGCAAAATAGGAAGAGAAGATAATTGGCAGATAAGCGTGACCAAGAAGGTTTGCACCCATTTTGACGAGGTTCTTAAAGATTGCAAAAGGAGATGGCTCATCAACAGAGAAAAAGTGATGAAAAAGGATAATTGAAACCCCACCTGCACCATGGCAAACGGGTCGACAAAGACGTAGATCAAGAAAAGCGTTCCTAATACAGTAATCGCTGACCACCTGGCCTTTAAAAGAGAGAGCAGCAAAAATAACATGACCATAATACATGCTCTCATCACGGAAGGAGCTCCCCCTGCCAAGATGCCGTAAACGGGCATCAAAGCAATCAACAGAATTTGCACCGTTTCCCGTGCAAATCCGCACCGGATGGCCACATAGAAAAAAGCAGCCGACAGAATGGTCACATGCATGCCAGATATCGCTAAAATATGGACAAGGGACAGTCTTTGATAGGCAGTATAGGTATTGTCGTCAATCCAGCTGCTTTCGCCAAAAATAAGGGCTGCAGCAAATCCACGGGACTCTTCGGGAAAAACAGCGTCAATATGCTTAAGCCCCTGCAAACGGATATTCTTAATGAGTTGAGGAATGGTTTTTTTATGGGGTGTACATGATTGCAGCGGAAAAGCATCACTTTTTAATATCCAATTAATCCCCTGCATTTGAAGATAAAATTGATAATTAAAGCCGTTTTGGTTGCGGTTCTTTTCAGGGGCCTCCAAGGTTCCCTTTATATTGCATTGGAGGCCAAGGGCATAGGCAGCTTGCATTTCTTTCTTTTCTTGTTCTGAACGGAAATGATAGCGCAGTATTACTTTTTCTTTTCCCAGGAGAGCTACCGTTTGGAAAGAGTAGCCATCGATATCTGGAAGATCTGTCAGCAGGACGCTGACATTTCCCTCTCCTTCCGCCAGGGAAGTTTTTTGGAAATAAGCATGCAGATACGTAGAGGAAAGAAATAGATAAAAAGAACATAAAAGAATAAGAAAACCTTTTGTTCTTGGCGCCCATACAGCCAATAGGAGAAAAAGGGCTGTTACCCAAAGAGGGAGAGAGGGGAAAAAGAAGGCCGCTACGCCTAAAATAGCTCCAGCGGCCACATACATGATCATCAATAAATCACCTCTTTATCAAAAGAGCTTGTCAGCTTCTTCTTGAAGTCGATTGAGATAATCTTCATCGATATTGCTTTCTTTCAATGTTTCCAACAATCGGTTCACTAATTGCTTCTTCTCGGCCTCGGCAGGATCGACAGTAAACGGCTCATAAGGAACCTTTTTCAGCTTCACGCCCGATTGTTGGAAAAGTTCCAGCGCATACGGATGATTTTTATAATCCTGTGCGTAATAAACGGTTTTAATCCCAGCTTGTATCAAGCTTTTACAACATTGCAGGCACGGAAAATGAGTGACGTAGATTTCGGCGCCTTCTGAAGGCACGCCAAATTTGGCGCACTGCAGCAGCGCATTCATTTCAGCATGAATGGTTCTAACGCAGTGATTGTCAATTACGTAGCAGCCCTGGTCAATGCAATGGACGCCTCCGGCAATTGAACCATTATAGCCACCTGCAATGATTCGGTTATCCCGGACAATTGTCGCTCCTACTGTCAAGCGGGTGCATGTGCTCCGCAGAGCCAGTAAATGGCTTTGCGCCATAAAATATTGATCCCAGCTAATTCGTTCCATAATCGATCTCCTCTAGTACTGATCTTCTGTGAAAGGTCACCTGTCCATTTTACATGCTTTCAAACGAAAAAGGTAGGCACCCAATCTAGATGCTGAGTTGGTCTTTGATTTTCTCAAAGGTTTTATCCCCTATGCCAGCCACATTCTTCAAATCTTCAATCGATGTAAATGTTCCTTTCTCTTCTCTGTATTGAATAATCGCTTTTGCCTTGGAAGGGCCAATGCCTGTCAATTCCTGCAATTTTGTTTCATCCGCGCTGTTTATATTGATTTTCCCTTCGCCTTCCGCAGATCCGGCCGGCTTCGCTCCCTCGTTCCCTCCTGCCTGAATACTCGAAGCGACGTTATTTTCCCCGATTGCCGGTACGTAAATCAACATTTGGTCTTCCACCTTTTGCGCCAAATTAACGCCGTTGCGGTCGGCATCTTTTCGGAAGCCACCCGCCTTGGCGATAATATCTAGAACTCTGTCATCTCCTTCAGCAATGCAAACACCGGGGGAATTGACCGCTCCTTTGACATCCACTTTCTTGATTGCTTCCTTCTCAGCTGCTACTGCCTCTTGCTTCTGAACGGGTATTTCCTCTTGCTTCTGAACGGGCATTTCCCCTTGCTTATTCCAAGGATCAGCCGCGCTATCCGGCTCAGGCTGGCCAAAAAACCAAAATGATCCCCCTGCAATCAGAGCAATTACTAACGATGCAGCCACCAGCACTTTTTTATCAATCTTGGATTTCAATGGGCATCATCTCCTTTCTTAAATGGTCTGCCTATTTTTAAAATCATCTCTTGATTCATATAAGCCCTCTTAAAGGCATAAGGTAAGAATATATGGGCAAGAAAGGGGGAGGAGTATATGAAAGTAGGAGTCATAGGGGTTGGGAATATGGGGGCCATATTAGCGGAAGCATTGCTTCAGTCAAAAGCCATTGCCGAAAAGGACCTTTGCATTATAAACCGTACTCATGATAAGGCTGCCGCCTTTCAAAACCTGCATCCCGATGTGATCATCTCTGAAAGTATCCGGGAACTTGTCATCGCAAGCAAAGTTATATTCGTATGTGTGAAACCAGGGGAGATGCTGCCTGTGTTTCTTGAAATAAAGAAGTGGTCAACAGAGGATCAAGGCGTCATTAGCATAACCAGCCCTATATCCATTGCTCAGATGGATTCAATCCTCTCATGCCATACCGCAAGATGGATTCCAAGCATCACCAACACAGCCCTATCAGGGGTATCGCTTCTTACTTTCGGAGCCGCAAGTACACCAGAATGGAAAAAAACCGTCAAAGACCTTGCAGGGGCCATCTCCGAAACAATCGAAATAGATAACAGCATTACCCGGGTTGCTTCTGACATTGTTTCCTGCGGTCCGGCTTTTTTCAGCTTTTTAGCCCAGCGTTTTATCGATGCGGCTGTAAAGGTAACAGCTGTTGATGCACAAACAGCGGGGATTTTGACAGAAAAGATGCTGATCGGTTTCGGGGATTTATTAAAGGGCGGCTATTATTCCTTGCCGACATTACAGGAAAAAGTATGCGTAAAAGGAGGCATCACAGGGGAAGGAATCAATGTCCTGGAGGAGAAGCTAGGCAATACGTTCGAAGACTTATTCAAGGCTACACACAGCAAGTTTCAAGAGGAGATCATCAAGATTGAAAAGCAATTCAATCTTGATGATTAGTCATTCGACATAAACCGCCTTATTCCTTCTTTTAACATGAAGAAACAGGACAAAAAAATGGTTTATAATATATACATTAGGACCTAATAGATATTATATAGACTAATATAATCTATTAGGTCCTTTTGTTTTGAACTGATGCCCCTGTTTTCGTTAAAAAGAAATTGAATTTACGCATTAGATTCAATCGCATACAACAATTGCTCGGCACCAAACCTTTGATATTGATCAATTAATTTCATACCCATCCTATTGAAGATATTCCACCAGATATATTAGAAGCCATGAGGCAGAGTCATAAGCTAAATACGATGGATAACCTTAAGGTATCGCTCTATAACCCATCCATATGCATAAGAAAAAGAGGCTATACGCTCATACAAATGAACATATAGCCTCTTCATCGTTTAGTCTATTTGACATTTTCCTGTTTCTATAGATGTCCGCCGATTATTCTTTAACGGCGACGAACAAGATCCGCTCGCTCGTCGGGCCCGGCTCTGAATCGCCCAGATCCCCTACTAGCCTCTTTATACTGAAGCCGGCTTGTTTCAGCCATCCGAGATAATCTTCAACCGGATAAGTCCGCTGGTAATGGTCTTCCTCGAACCGCTCATAGAGCCCTGAATCGTTTTCGACGAAAAAGGTCAGTTCATGTTCGATGCTATTGGGTTCTTCACCCAAAAAGGAATTCCAGATATACGATACCTCTTCGCCAGCGTCGGCAAATGTTGCATCAGCGAATATTTGATGGATCTTATAGACGCTATGTACATCAAACAGGAAGAGTCCTCCTTCATGCAGATGTTCATATACTGCCGCAAATGTTTTTTTCGTTTCCTCTTCATTCCGCAAATAATTGAGAGAATCACAAAAAATAACTACACCATCATATACTTCTCCAGTATCAAGCTCCGTCATGTCCTGATGATAGAAGGGAAGGTTCAACTTTTGCTGCTCCGCTTTATCACGGGCAATAGACAGCATATCCTCTGAAAGATCGACCCCTGATACGTCAAAGCCTCTTTGAGCCAGGCGAATCGTGAACTCGCCTGTCCCACAAGCAACGTCCAGGACCTTTTTTCCAACCATGCCCGTTTTGCCCATCTCTTCTACAAATAAAGCGATCCACCGATCATAAGGGACATCCTCCATCAATATATCATAGACGGATGCAAAGCGTTCATAGCTCATTGTTCCAGCTCTTCAAGAATCGGAACGAGCGGGGCATCTCCCCATAAGCGTTCTAAGTTGTAATAGCTTCTTTCGTCACGGTGGAAAATGTGGGCAACAACATCGCCAAGGTCAACCAATACCCATTTGGCTTCATCGAAACCTTCAAGATGCTTTACGTCAAACCCTTTTTCTTGGGCCTTTTCTTTCATCTCACGGGCAATAGCTTGGACTTGCTTATCTGAGTTACCGTGGCAAATCAAGAAATAATCCGCTACCAGCGAAATGCCGCGCATATCTAAAACCATAATATCTTCTGCTCTTTTATCATCAGCTGCTTTTGCGGCTGTCATCAATAATTCGTTATCTTTTAACAAACTTATTCCTCCGTTTTCTTAACAAGATCATTGTATGCATGGAATGTATCAGGATAAATAGTGGACCGTTTGGACATTAAGAAAGAGATCGTGTTCCGCAATGCCATTAAAACAGCCTCGTCCAAATCTTCTTTCGCCGCTTCCCGCACTTCATCCAAGCCGGGAAACTGTCTTCCCGGCTCTATATAATCTGCGAGAAAAACAATTTTTTCAAGCTGTGTCATCCCCTGGCGGCCGGTTGTATGATACGTGATGGCCGACAGTACGTCTTTGTCGGCGATTCCTGCTTCCTGCTCCACAAGATATGCTCCGGCTGGCCCATGCCATAATTCCGAATGGAAATCCAACAGCTCCTTAGGCATATTCTGCTCTTCAATGATCTTTTTCAATTCTTCCTGCGGACGGTATTTTGCATAATCATGAAAAATACCTGCCATTTCTGCTTTTTTTGCATCATCTTGGAATCTTTCCGCCAATTGCACCGCTGTTTCCATCACTCTTACTGAATGGAGATAGCGTTTTTCCGGCAATTGTTCTTTCACTATTTGCATGGCTTTTTCACGATTCATACAGTGAGTTCACCTCGATATACTGTTGTACTGCCGGCAAGACTAAAAACTTAATTGATTTACCCTTTTTCACTTTATCTCTAATCATAGAAGATGATAAATAAATTTGGGGCGTATCCACCAGAATGACCGGATAAGGCGTTTCCGAGCTATAGGACGGCCTTTTGACACCGACAAAGGTCACCAGCTCCACCAGCTCCTCGATGCGGTACCATTTCGGCAAATATTCAATCATATCGGATCCAATTATGAAAAAGAATTCTGTATCTGGTTCCTTCTCTTTTAATTGTTTCATAGTATTATACGTGTAAGAAGGCCCCGGCGACTGCAATTCGATTTTTTCCAATTTAAAATACGGTTCTCCGGCGATGGACAGCTCCAGCATTTTCAGTCTTTCATCATTAGAAATACTCTCCGTCTTCTTCTTATGGGGAGGAGTATGATTGGGCATAAAACGGACTTCATCCAATTGCAGGGCAGATCGGACTTCATTGGCCAGAATGACGTGTCCAATATGGGGAGGGTCGAATGTCCCTCCCAGGATTCCTACTCTTCTCATTTTTTTGCCGGCAATTCAAGTTGTTTGTTTTCTTTGGACTCTCTATAAAGAACAACCGTATGCCCGATCAGCTGAACCAACTCAGCTTTTGTTCCTTTGACAAGCTCCTCTGCAACTGTGTCTTTATCCACATCGCAGTTTTGCAGGATGCTTACCTTCAATAATTCCCGCGCTTCCAAAGCATCAGAAATTTGCGCGATCATATTTTCGTTCACTCCACCTTTGCCCACTTGAAAAATCGGATTCAAATGGTGAGCAGTCGAGCGTAAAAATCGTTTTTGTTTTCCTGTTAACATAGTTAACCTCCTAATTTCTTCAAAACAATGCTTTTCATCCGGTCTGGATCCGGAGCTATGCCTGTCCAGATTTCGAATGCCAAAGCTCCCTGGTGTACAAACATCGGCAACCCATTTTGAATGGTGCAGCCTTTTTTTTCAGCTTCCTTCAAAAAGGCGCTCTTAAGCGGATTATATATGATATCGCTGGCAAAAGCTTCCGGCCGGATACGATCCAACGAGATTGGCATCGCTTCTGTATTCGGTTCCAAGCCGATTGAAGTAGTCTGGATGACCAAATCATACTTTTCCAGATTTTCTTCTGCTTCCGTTAAAGTCAGCGCCTGGGTGTGCACTACATTTCCCCCCGAGGCAATGAAATCCTCTATTCGTTGAACGGTTCGGTTGGCTATATCGATATGGCGCGCTCCTTCCTTAATCAGAGCGTGAAAAATGCCCTTTGCGGCACCGCCTGCCCCGATCAACAGGATATCCATGTTCTGGAGTGCAGCATTCAATTCTTCCTTCAACCCGCGGACATATCCAATTCCATCCGTATTATAGCCTATTAGCTTTCCCTTTTCTAATTTTACTGTATTGACAGCTCCCATTTTGGAAGCAAGCTCGTCTATTCCATCTAAGTAAGCGATCACTGCTTCTTTAAAAGGAACGGTTACATTGAATCCCTTCACGCCAAGGGCCTTCATTCCTTGAATAGCTTCCCTTAATTCATTTTGCTTGATATGGAAAGCATGGTAGTCAGCATCAATGCCTTGATCTTGAAATGCATCGTTATGCATATCCGGTGACATGGAATGTGCGATCGGATTACCAATCACTCCATAAAGTTGTTTCATTTCCGCTTCCCCTTCCCTATCATTTTAAGATTCCCATAGGCTTTCTGATACTGGATCAGCGGAACACCAAGTGACGGGAAACAACCATTCTCTATCGCTTCATGTTTAAGGACTGTTAATCGCCTTAATGGGCCTAGATGCTATTGATCATATAAGTGAAGGCCGCACCATCACTGCTACCCCTTTAGGGACATGGGCTACCACTTTAGCTCCCGGTTCATTGACGGTAATCCAGCCTAAACCAGAAAACACAATGTCGACATTCCCTTCTTTTAGCGAGAATGAGTGAGGCACTAATTCAGGTATTTCGTCTTCCGACTCTATAGATGGCGCTAAAAGTTCGCCCACATGCTCTTTATATAATTGATCGGCTTTTTCCAACTTTGTCCGATGGATACCGAGTTCATTCGATAGATAGCATGTAAATGACCGTCTTCCTCCAGCTACATAATCAAAGCGGGCTAATCCGCCAAAAAACAAACTTTGCCCTTCATTCAATTGGTAGACTTTCGGCTTGATTTCTTTTTTCGGCGTGATGATTTTCAGGTCTTTTTTATCTACATAATGCGCCATCTGGTGGTGGTTGATAATTCCTGGCGTATCCATGAGTGCATGTCCATCATCAAGCGGTATTTCAATGATGTCAAGCGTTGTTCCTGGGAAATGGGAAGTAGTGATAATATTGCCTTCGCCGCTTACTTCCTTGATTATGCGATTGATGAAAGTCGACTTGCCGACATTCGTACAGCCAACCACATACACATCTTTACCATTTCTGTAATGCTCAATGGCCTCAACTGCTTCGCCAATATTTGCTCCCTTAGCAGAGCTGACCAGCATCACGTCCACAGGTTTCAGCCCCAATTCCTTGGCACTCTGCTTCATCCAATTAATCAGCTTATTTTTCTTAACGGATTTAGGCAGTAAATCGACTTTATTGCCTATGAGCAACACTGGATTTTTGCCGACAAAACGGTGCAGGCCAGGCAACCAGCTGCCATTAAAATCAAAGATATCGACGATTTTTACGATCAGCGCATCATTCTGGCCGATTTCATGAAGAATCTTCAGGAAATCATCGTCCGTCAAAGATATATCCTGCACTTCATTATAGTTCTTTAAACGGAAACAGCGTTGGCAGATAATCTGCTCTCTTTCCAAAGCAGATTTCGGTGCATACCCCATTTCATCAGGGTTCGTTGTCTGTATTTCAATTCCGCATCCTACACATGATAATTTTTCATTTTCTGTCACTTTGGATCCTCCCAATTAAGCATCCCCTTCTTTCTGAAGGAAGATAAAATTCTTCGTTCTATTTTTCGGTTAAATTTTGTAAAAAAACCATCCGACTGCGCCACAGGCACAACCAGAATCGTATGGAAGCCGTTCCGGTTGCCGCCAAAAATGTCCGTCAACAACTGATCGCCAATAACCACTGTTTCAGACTTTTGGGTGCCCATTGCTTTGATTGCTTTGCGGAAGGCATTGCCCATCGGTTTTTTTGCTCTGAATATGAATGGAATCTTTAGCGGGTCCGAAAAGGACTTTACTCTTTGCTCATTATTATTGGATACAATCGTCACAAGAATTCCTTCATTGCGCATGCCGTCGATCCATTTAATCAGCTTCGGGGTGGCAGCGGGACGGTCCCATTCCACCAATGTATTATCTAAATCCGTAATAATCGCCTTAATGCCTTTTTCCTTAAGCGATTGTGGAGTTATTTCAAAAATACTCTTAACGTGCTGGCTTGGTAAAAAACCCTTAAGCATAATTACACCTCTACCTATTCTTGAATTCATCGATATTCATCATACCGAATTTTCTTCCTCTTTCAAAGTCTCTATATAAAAATCAATTATTCTTTCATTTACCGGACTGTTGTCCATAAAATAAAAATAAAATACTTTTCGACAAAGGTGCTGCCATATAACAATTGTGGATAACTTTATTCACATAAATAACTGCCATTATATTAAACAAATGGAATTTATAAACAATTTAACCACAACTTATCCACCGGCTTCTGTGGATAATAGAACGGTTGTTCTTAATGTTTCTTTTTGGTAAAGTAAGGATATTAAATACCGACAGACAGCATATATGTCCAGCTTCTTATAAATAGTACACTTTTTTTGACGGAGGTGAAAAGCTTAAGAGCTGAATGAAATGAATAAATTATCCGATGAGCTTTTAATTGAATCTTATTTTAAAGCTAAAAAACTGCAATTAAGCCCCGATTTCATACGCCTTATGGAACTAGAGATCAGCAAACGTTCTTTGAGCGCTAAAATCCGCAAAAGCTCTTAACGCCCATTAAACCAAACATTCCCATTGTTCAACTGAAGATGATTATAACGACAGCCTGATTTGCCACTCGCAAACCAGGCTATTCTTTTATAGCCTGCTTTACATATCCGAGGGTTTCCCCTACCTTCACTTCTGAATGGAGTGCAGCTTTTTCCGTTAACTCAAAGGTGTCCTTTTCGAATAACAGAACTACTGTCGAACCAAAACTGAAATAAGAGAATTCTTCCCCTTTTTGCAGTTGCTCGCCAGGATTTGTTATTTCAATGCTATTGACGAACATGGCTCCTACTTTCACGATGGCCATATGTCCCTTAGAATGCCTCATTTCTGTAATGATCCGAAAATTTTTGGAGAGGGGCTCCTTGCCGTATTTTAGCCCTAATGCATTAACCGGGTAGGAATTTTTCCCGAGCGACCATCTCTGCAACACTTTTCCGGCAACAGGAGAATGGATACGGTGGTAATGGCTTGGACTTAAATACAGGATCATATAATTGCCGCCAAGGTATTTTTGGAGTATGCTGTCATTTCCGAGCATTTCTTGGATGGAATATGTTTTGTTCTTTACGATTATCTTGCTGTCGGAGCGGATTATACCATAATCCTCAAAGACCCCATCTACCGGACTGACGACAGAATCCGGATGCTCATCAATCATTCGGGCTCCGGGCTTTAACGTTCGGGTGAATAAATCATGCAAGGTTTTATAGCTTCCATGATCTTGAGCCGCTTCTGCCATATTCAACTTGTATATTTTTATATAGGAAGGTATGACCGTCCTGCTAAATTTACTCCTGCTGAAGCGCTTTAAGACTCGGGAACTGCCTTTATGGTTCGTTAATTCAATCATTAAGCGATAAAGTTTTTTTCTCAAGAAAAATCCTCCAAAATGTAAAAATAATACTATATCTACTTGCATAATGTGGGATGAATAAAATATTATTATACAATAAGCAGACAGCATATGTCTCATCCATCCGGTTAAAAAAGGAGTGATTATGATGTTCTTATCGGATGTTTTAGATCAAACACTAAAAAAAATCAAATCACAAACTGCGAACTTAATGACATTAACCAATATGTCTCTTGGAGGGTTCGCTGTATTATCAGGTATAAATGGCAATTTGAATATTTCCATGTTATTTATTTTTATAGCTGCCCTTGCCGACCGTTTTGACGGTGCTTTAGCCAGAAAATTAAATTGTGAATCAGAGCTGGGAAAGCAATTGGACTCCATGAGCGATATTATATCATTTGGGGTCGCGCCTGCTGTTTTAATTTATCAGGCTGTCCTTGTACATTTCGGCGCACCGGGTATGTTTTTCACTGTATTTTATATAGGATGCGGCGCTTTTCGTTTAGCGAAATTTAACATCACCGAAAGCAATGGCTATTTTACCGGCCTTCCGATTACAGCTGCGGGCTGCCTGGCGACGCTTAGCTTCCTCGGCACCCATGCTTTACCGCCTATTTTTTATATGTTTCTTATGTGCCTTCTATCACTTTCAATGGTCAGCCCGTTTAAATTGAAGAAAGTGTAAGCCTTTATTCCCAATAAGCATGCTTAAATCGTTGGGTGTTTTATTTACAGCAAAAAAGACAAAATGACATTGCATTTTGTCTTTTTTGCTTTATCCCAGTTCGTGTTCAAATGGCAACATGAACTCAACTTAGTTCGGGTGGAGGGCATACACCCCCTTCACCCATCAATGTTTATTGCTTCTTACCCTGTACGGCCTGTGATTGCGTCAATTCTAGGAAAAGATCAATATCCTTCATGCATGTATCCACTGCTTTTTCCCAAAAGCCTTTTGAAGTGATATCCTCATCCAAATGTTTGCGGACCAAGTCCTCTACATTCATGCTTCCAGTGTCCTTCAGCAATGCGATATATTTCTCTTCGAATTCACCGCCGCTATGCAACGCCTTTTCATAAATCCCCAAGGAGAATAAATAACCGAAAGTATACGGGAAGTTATAGAAAGTGGTTCCAGTAATATAGAAATGCAGCTTAGATGCCCAGAACAATGGATGATACTCTTCTAATGAATCGAAATACGCTTCTTTTTGCGCTTCTACCATTAACTCATTCAGGCGGTCCGCTGAAACGAAGCCTTCTTTTCTTTCTTCATAAAATCTTGTTTCAAAAAGGAAACGGGCATGTATGTTCATCAATAAAGCAATTGTGCGCTGAATCTTATCCTCAAGCATAGCAATCTTTTCTTTTGTTGATTGCGCTTCATTTACAGCTGCATCGGATACGATCATTTCAGCGAAGGTAGACGCTGTTTCAGCCACATTCATGGCGTAATCCTGATTGAGCGGATGAACATCCCGCATTGCATAGGAATGGAAAGCATGCCCCAGTTCATGTGCAAGCGTAGATACATTGTTCAATGTGCCTGAATAGGTCATGAAAATGCGTGACTGGTTGCTTTCCGGGAAGCCTGTGCAAAAACCGCCCGGGCGTTTATTGGCGCGGTCTTCCGCTTCGATCCAAGCATCCTCGAAAGCCTTCTCGGTAAAAGCAGTCAACTGTTGGCCGAAACTAGCAAAATGCTTCAGAATAAATTGTGCGCCTTCATCATAAGAAAGCCGCTTTTGTTCTGTCTGATCAAGAGGCGCGTCCAAGTCATACCAACTTAGTTTTTCCAAGCCTAAAAGCTCTGCTTTGCGCTGTAGGAATTTATGCATATGCTCTTTCCGATCGGTTATGGCGTTCCACATGCTGTCCAGCGTTTCCTTCTTCATGCGGTTTGTTTCCAGCGGCTCCTTCAGGAAATCATCCCAACCGCGGCTTTCGTATACATTCAACCTGAAGCCGGCAATATGGTTTAAGGCATGCGCAAACAACTCTTCTTGCTTTTTCCACGCTTTTTCCCACTCAACGAACATTCTTTGGCGGACGCTGCGGTCTGGGTGGGCGAAAATATTATGTGCCTGCCCCACAGACAGTACTTTTTCTTCACCATCTACCACAAAAGGAATTTCGATGGATCCGACTATGCTATCGTATAAATCGCTCCAACCATGATATCCATCGACACTTAACTTCTCAATCAGCGTTTCTTCAGCAACGGACAATTTCTCTTTGGCCTTATTTCGTCTTTCATTCAAGATAAAAGAGATTTCCCGCAAAGAATCGCGTTCAATCAACTCCGCAAAGAAGCCATCGTCGAGCTGAACGAGCTTTTCATCCAGCTTAGCTGTGATTCCCTTTGCTTTTGCTATGTATGCCGTCAATTGCGACCCTAATTGTTTTGCGCCCTGGTCCTTAACATCCTGAGCCGCTAAACACTCGATAAAGGCGCTTGCCTGCATCAGGCGGGAGCTGATCTTTTCATACTGCGACATGATGGATGCCAATACCTGCTCATCCCCATCCGTTGAAGTGACTTGCCAGTTTGAAATATGAATGTCCAGCTTCTCTATATCTGATTTGATTTCATTCATATACTGGGCAAATTCAGGTGAAGCACTTCCACCTTTAAAAAATACATCTAAATCCCAAACCTCTGAATATGACAATTATTTCTCCTCCTTTACATATTACTGATTGTACCATTTTCAGAAAACTATTTCTATTTGATAAATATTAGTTGTGTATAGCTATTTAGCGATATTTTCGTGAATAAACAAGCCCGTTTTTGATTGTACAGACACGTTCCTTCCTACACGAACATAGTATTTCATATAGGCAAATGTCCACAGGAAGAGAAGGTGATACTATGAGCGGATTACTGGCGGCATTTGGATATGTCATGAAAGAAGTAATCCTGTTAGTTTCGTATGTGAAAAATAATGCTTTCCCGCAGCCCCTCTCGTCCAAAGATGAACAAAAATACTTAAAAATGATGAGCGAAGGAGACCCTGAGGCAAGAAATTTATTAATTGAACATAACTTAAGGCTTGTTGCCCATATTGTCAAAAAGTTTGAGAACACAGGCGAGGATACAGAAGATTTGATATCCATCGGCACGATCGGATTGATCAAAGCCATCGAAAGCTACTCGGATGGCAAGGGAACCAAACTCGCTACCTATGCTGCCCGTTGTATCGAAAACGAAATCCTCATGCACTTGCGCGCCACCAAAAAAACAAAGAAAGATGTCTCCCTTCACGATCCGATCGGCCAAGATAAAGAAGGCAATGAAATCAGCTTGATCGATGTGCTTAAATCTGAATCAGAAGATGTAATTGATACGATCCAATTGAATATGGAAATCGAAAAAGTGAAGGAATATATCGATGTGCTGGATGAAAGAGAAAAAGAAGTGATTGTCAATCGTTTCGGGCTGGGATTATTCAAAGAAAAAACACAAAGGGAAATCGCCAAGGAACTCGGCATTTCGAGAAGCTATGTATCAAGGATTGAAAAACGGGCGCTCATGAAAATGTTCCATGAATTCTACCGGGCAGAAAAAGAACGCCGGCGGCAATAATGCCTATAGGGAAGATGAATTCCTTCTACCCACAGAATCGCTTTCTGCTGCAATATTTGTCATTTCCACCAAAGAATCAATGATATAATCGGCATTTTCTGCAGTGGTCCAGGTTGTTTTTTCCATATTGCAATCATGCCGGCTGCTTTGGCGGCATCGATCTTATTTACAGGGTGGTCACCCACAAAAGCACTTTCATACGGCTGTAGCCTAAAGCTGCCATGGCTTTACGGAATAGGTTTGGATCTGGTTTGGCCATTCCTTCCCATTCAAAGATGAAAATGCCGTCAAACCTGCCTGCTATCTGTAAGGCCTGAATGCTCTTCATTTGAAAGGCTCCTTCCCCATTGGTGACAAGCCCAAGCTTGATATGCCGATTCCTTAGATAGACCAGCGTTTTTTCCATTCCTGCAAACGGTACACAGCTGTTATGGATTGATTCCGGTAATCCTGCAGAAGATCCTGCCAATCAATATGCTTCACATGAAAATCCGCTTCCATTCTTTGATACACTAAATCCTTTGGCGTATACCCATGTTCATCAAACTCCAGGAGACGTGAAATGGATTCGCCTATATCAATATGATGCAAGGCCTCTCTATATCTTTGGTACTGGCCTTCTATGAAATGTTGCAACGATTGGTCCCCGTCCAATAGTGTCCCATCAAGGTCGAAAAAGACCGCTTTAATCATACTCCATATCCTCTTGCTTCTAAATTCGAACGGCGGTTTTATAAAGTAAGACTTTGATCATCAAGGGTTTTTATTTCTCCTCTACCGGTGATTAGTTGACCCAATCTGATTCTTGCTGGCGCTTGATCTCCTTCTTGCGCTTTCTTTCACACTTGTGTTGAAGCGTAAGTTTTAGCGCCGGTTACAATAGAAAAAAACTCTTTCAGCCTGTTTAATCGAAGGTTGAAAGAGTTTTTCTTTGTTTACGATTCTACACTAATCTCAGAGGCGATAATAACCCCTATAACGGACGTACAAATCAAAGCCATTACAACCATGAACATTGTACAACCCCTCCGTTTTCCATTTACTGTTATACAAATAGTTTATCATGGAAAATGAAAAACAGCTTTCTGGCATTTCGAACATTTTAAGTCAATATAAGGAAAAGACAGTTAGCCAGTATCCTTATAAATATAAAACTTTTTCATGCTTTTTGCTATTCGTGCCATCACGATCTCCACCTTTCTGGACTGCTTGTATTTCTGCTTTCTCTTCAATTATTGCATATGGCGATATTGAAGCATCTTCAAGACATATTCTTCATGGCGTTGCTTTGATTGTTCGTAACGGATTGCTTCTTCTGCCGTCACTTTATTTCTTTTAAGGATGACGGTAAAAAATAGTAAATTGATTGTCATTTTGTATCACCTCATTTCTACTTGCGGCATACATCCTCTTATTCATTCACCCAACACAAAAAGCCTCAGGGAATACACTTCCTGGGGCTTCATGCATCCGCTTAAAAGCGAGCGCAAAAAAGCCACAGGAGAATACATTCACCTGTGGCTCTGTATTAATGGATAAAAGGAAATAAAATCCTTCTAATAAATACCTGAACCTGCAAGGCCGAATGTACCATTATATAATTGGATGGACATGGATTTACGGAGCAATAATGCAATAGCTGTAATCATGTTCTTCGACCTCCTTTTCCTCAGAATTTATTATATGGTAAGTATATCCAAAATTGCCATATTTGTAAACCTCTATTTTTACAATTAGGCTTTCTCTTTTTGAATTGATCCGGATGGCAGGGAATATATGCATTAGAAAACCCTACTAGAGAACCAAAAAAGCCCTGGCTGTTAAAGCCAGAGCACTCAATTAAGAAGTAAACGGATCGTCTTCCTGATGATACTTCTTTTTATATGAAAGTGACAAAGTAAAGAACACGGACGAACCAATTAATAAAATCAACGTTGCAACTGGCAGGAAAGCATAATGTTCCCGGCCTTCATGCATTCCGATCAGAGTACCGAAATAGGTAAACACAGAAATGCACAATAAACTATACGCAAAACGCTTGTAATCTGTCATTTTTTCGCGGTATATGCGCCCTTTTGATTCTTGTTTCATCCCATTTCCTCCTCTCCAGATATATCACTTAAGTCACTTTACCATATCTTTCGAGAGGGCCGCCAGGTATGTTGATGGCAGGAGAGGAAAGAACTTTCCATACGTTCATTATTGATGCTTTAATTCTTTCAACATGGACAGAACCAATTGTGAAGAGTTCACGGCTGCCGTCTCAAGGAATTGGTCAAAAGAAATGTTCGATTCTTTGCCGGCAATATCAGATAATGCCCGAATAACCACAAACGGCTTATTGAATTGGTAAGAGACCTGCGCAATTGCTGCCGCTTCCATTTCGGCTGCTTGAAGATCTTCAAATTTTCCCCGCACAAATTCTACTCTTTCCGGATCGTTCATAAAAGAATCTCCTGTGGCAATGAGACCCTTCACTACATTGATGCCTTCGATGGCTTTAGCTGCTTTCTCAGCGATCAAAATCAGCTGTTGATCAGCCATATAGGTTGCCGGCATTTGCGGAACCTGGCCGTAAGCATAGCCAAATATAGTAGCATCTACGTCGTGGTGGACCACTTCCGATGAAATGACAACATCGCCCACTTTTAACGCCGGCGAGAAACCGCCAGCAGATCCGGTATTAATAACTGCATCCGGATTATATCTTTCTAACAGAATAGCAGTGGACATGGCTGCATTCACCTTACCAATCCCTGATTTAAGGAGGATTACTTCAGTACCCTCTAATGTTCCGACTGTGAATTCACATCCGGCAATATGGTCTTGTTGCGCATTCTCCATTTGGCCCCGTAGGATCGTTACTTCTTCTTCCATAGCTCCTATTATGGCAATTCTCATATATTTAACAACCTTTCTATCCTCTAATCACGGCATTCATCAGCCGGACATTTTTTATAGGCAGTGCATGTTTGGAAACAGGTTCGTTCCCCTTTAAAATATAACTGCAAACCCTATTCTACCACCATTGGGCAACTGCATGCTATATTGTTTTGTCCCATTCTAACTGGCGCTAATACTCCCGCTTTAACATTTCACTTCATATTGCTTTTAAAATTAGAATTTAAGGTAAAGAGAACCTGCAAGAGGCATCAGAATCGTGGTATAATCTGTTCAGAACTCCTGAATTCTTTGCCTGATCCTATCAATATCTTTCTAACAATCAAAACGGGAGAAAGGAGAAAAAATGGATTTTTCATTTGATTTAATCGAAGATAAAATTGAATTCTTTGAAAGTACTTCTTTAAAAACGCTTGAACAAGAGGTCCAGAAACAAATCGATATCAATAAAGCCATAATGCTGCAAGTGGCATCAGTCTCCCACCAAATGCATGTAGGCGAACATGGAGACCGCCTGTATAGCGCTGTTGTCCACTTTAAGCAGAAAAAAGCATAAGCTCTTCCCATTGAGGAACGGAGCTTATGCTTTTTTCATATTAGGCTACTTTGCCTTATTTCAATTTCTCCACTTTGACCGGCTTCCAGCCTCCATCCACCCAGTCTATCTGCACGCGGTAGGTGGCTGATCGATCTTTAGTGGTAACAGTGCCGACCGCCTTATCGGTTGCCCCGTTATTGCCAAGCCATGAGATTGTCATGTTGCTTTGGTCGATTCCTGCTCCAGCAGCCAAAGCTGCCTCCATTGCTTTCCAATCAGCTGAACCCATTGTATAGTCAGCGACGTGCTTGCCGTTTTCAGATTGAGTTGTGCCAGTAGAGGCGTTTTTTTGTTCATCGGCTTCGGAACCCTCATCTGCATTCTCAGTATCCGTTGCCTGTTGGTCTTGATTGTTTTCTGAATTGTCTTCATCTAAGGAAGATTCATCGTCAGACACTTGGCTTTCGTCGTCCGATCCTTGTTCCTCAGCGTTATCATCATTGGAGTCAGAAGCATTTGTTTCCGAATCGCCATCTTCTTTTTTATCTTCAGTTGAGTCATTGGCTGTTTGTTCCGAATTATCGCTTACTTTTTCCTTAGGTGTTGATTGATCGTTGTCATTGCTGCCCATGAAAATGGATGCGCCTACGATGACAATGGCGATAATGACAACAGCAAGCAATATATTGTATATCTTATTTGCTTTCCGTTTTTTCCCCTTTTTGGCGGAACGAGAAGCATATCTTGAAGATCCGTCATCTCTCATTCAGTATCACCTCTGTTTTATATTCATCCCCCATTGTAACATGGACACTTCCTTTATTTGAAGCAATAATAACATGGACCCGGCGAATTAACACCATTTGCTACTTTTGGCCTTATGGCATTATGGCAAATCCTCCAACTTTGATACCTTGGTTAGAAAATCAGCAACAAGCCTTGTAGCGCTTCGGTCATCCTGCTGAGCTTCCAGCCTGACAGCTGCGATTGCATATTTAGGATGGTCAGCCGGGAAGTAGCCAGCGAACCACATATTAAGCTGTTGTTTCTCTTTGTTGGTTTGGGCAGTCCCTGTTTTCCCCGCTACTTGAAAGGGCAGCGACTGCAAAAGGGCTGCCGTCCCCTTGGGGGTTGAGACAACAGATGCCAGCAACTGTTGAAGCTTCAAAGCGGTTGAATGCGAAATGGATGCTCCTTTCTGCTGGTCTTCTTTAAAAGATGCTGCTGTTGTTCCATTCGCGAAGTCAATCCTGCTCACGGCCTTTACCATCCTTCTCTCTCCGCCCCTCGCAATGGTTGCCATCATATTTGCGGCTCCAAGCGGGGACACCTGGACATCCTGTTGGCCGATAGCGGTCTGGGCTACTAATTTTTCCTCTTGCTTGCTTGCCCCTTCCAACCAGACTCTTCCAAACTCTTCTCCATATAGTTGGACAACCCTAGAATGGTACACATTTCCGTTCCAGCCTGATTGACCGACAAGCTGCAGTTTCTCTGCATATTTCTCCAATAAGCCAGGATCTTTTTTGCTTAAGGAAATAGCCAGGTCGCCGAATGTTTTATTGCAGCTTTGCGCAAAGCTATCCCCGAAATGCAATAAGCCAAGGGGCCGCTCCTTTTCTTGCGTGCCCTGTATGGTTTCATTGCAGTTGAATGTCATGGCATCATCCACCAAGTTTTCCTCTATTGCAGCCGCTGCTACCACGGTTTTAAACACAGAGCCCAATGCAGCCTGCTGTACCATTTTATTTTTGGCCCCATCACCTTTATTCGGGTCTTGCCCTTTAGTGAAGGCAGGCCTCGAAACACTAGCTCTGATTTCGCTGGATTCAATATCGATCAGAATTAAGCCACCCTTTTGTATGTGGTTTTCCTCCACCGCTTCCTCTGCCGCCTCCTGGAGCCTCTGATCCAAGGTCGTTTTAACCTTCACGGGGTATAATGGATTTCCCGGAGCCAAATACTTGATATCAACACCGAATAAAGGGCCTCCCATTCCATCTACATGGTAAACGAGTTTAGATTCGCCATCCGAAAGCAAAAATTCATCCAACTGCTCTTGCAGTCCCTTATCGCCTACCTTTACCTCTGATGCTAAATGCCTTTTGCCATAGCGTTTCTCTTTTATTTCTTTTGAAAGCGTCAAGCCCCCCAATAGCTGCGGAGCAATCAGTTTATCCATGGGCATCAACCGGAAAGCGGCAAAAACGCCCGGTATCTTTAAGGCATTGATTGTTTCCATTTGCTTCTCGCTAAGAGGCAGTGGTTTCCCCCCCTCTGTCAGGACGAAAGGTTTCTTTGCGCCTTTTAATTGTTTAGACAATGAAAACTCGTCCACACCAGCTATGGCTGATACCTTCTCAATCGGCCAGGCCATTTCATTCAAGAAAGGAAACAGAATGAGAGCCGGTACGGCTTTATGGTTGATGGGCGCTCCGGTCCGATCGTAGAATTTGCCTCTGCCGTCATCCAAGGTGATACTCTGCACCCTTTGCTTTACACTTTCTTCCAGCAAATTCAGATGATACTTTGAGAAAGACTCTGTCCTAACTAATTGAATGTCTATCAGTCTGGCGAGCAACACTAAAAACATCCCCAAGAATAACACAGCAGTTGCTAGTGCCCGTTTTTTCCGTAACATAAAGAAACACCTCATCTCCTATTGTCGACGAGGTGTTTCTATTTAAAACCTATCTACTAAAAAGCTTTCTGCGGACAGAGCTTAATTATTTCACTGAAATAATGCGGACATTCATGTCTCCGCCCGGTGTTTGAACCACTACTTCATCTCCAACTGCTTTGCCGATCAAGCTGCGGGCAATCGGAGAATCATTGGAAATCTTGCCTTCGAACGGATCTGCTTCAGCGCTTCCGACGATTGTGTAAGTTTCTTCATCCCCATTAGGAAGTTCCACAAATGTAACCGATTTCCCTAATGAGACATGATCTGAATCCAATTCATCTTCTTCGATGATTTTAGCGTTGCGGATCATATTTTCTATTGTCGTGATGCGGCCTTCAACGAATGCCTGCTCTTCTTTTGCTGAATCGTACTCTGAGTTCTCAGATAGATCGCCAAAACTGCGGGCAATTTTAATACGCTCCACTACTTCTTTACGTTTTACAGATTTTAATTGTTCCAATTCATGTTCCAATTTTTCTTTTCCCTCTTTAGTCATAGGGAAGACTTTTTCGTTTGCCAAGACCTTTCACTCCTTCTACATAATCAAACGGGCATCTCGCCCGTCGAGTTTACTTACTTGCTGGAATGCATAGGCATTCCGTTCCGTTTTTCTCTGATCTAGCTTCAAACACCCAGCGGCTAGGGGACTTCGCCATTTTCTCTACGATAAGTCAACATCAGTTCGTTCCTCACCGTGTTTCCTTTATTTTGAGAAGAAGGCCTCCAGTTTGTACGGAGCTAAACGGTCGCCTCCGCTTTTCTTAATATTATGTAAAAATACATAATTGCGCGTCCTTTGAAAAAAGGGCGCGCATTTTTTCTTATTAATTTTATAAGTTGAAGATTTTTTCCATAATCAACCTATATTTTATTATACATTATACAAGACATGTTATTACAAAATTGTCTTTTGTTCAAGGATTGTTTTGATTTTTGTAACCATTAAATCAATTGCGACATGATTTTGCCCGCCTTCAGGGATGATAATATCGGCATATCTCTTTGTCGGTTCGATGAATTGGTTATGCATCGGGCGGACGACGGACACATATTGGTCTACTACAGATTCGATGGTCCGTCCCCGTTCCTGGATATCCCTCACCAATCGGCGCAGAATGCGAATATCAGCATCTGTATCAACGAATAGCTTGATATCCATCAGATCACGTAAGCGCGCATCTTCAAGAATAAGAATCCCCTCAAGGATGATAACGTCCTTTGGTTCTACAGTAACCACTTCCTGTGAACGTGTATGCATGGCGTAATCGTAAACAGGCTTATCTATATATTCGTAGTTCAAAAGTTTTTGTATATGTTCGATCAATAAATCATTATCAAAAGCCAGTGGATGATCATAGTTGGTTTTTAGTCTTTCCTCGAATGGTAGGTGACTTTGATCTTTATAATAATAATCCTGCTCCAGCATCAAAATTGAGCGTCCTTTAAAGCTTTCGATAATGGCGCGCGTTACGCTTGTCTTTCCTGAGCCTGAACCTCCTGCAACTCCTATGACGATCGGCTTTTGTTTCATAGCGCTAGTTCTCCTTTCGCATCATGTTGAACGGATACACTGGTGTAGTCATCTTGAATTTTACAATCTGCAAAGGATGACGTGCTGCATCAAGTTCATTTCCTTTTTCATCCCATATTGTATCAATAACGTACGTAAAATTCTCTATATCCGGTCCGAAGAATTCCACTTCGTCGCCTGGTTTGAAGAAATTGCGCTGCTGCAGGGTAACCATTTCCGTATCAGCATCATAATCAAGCACTAGCCCTGCAAACTCGAATGCCGTCTTTTTGCTATGGTCTCCAAACATTTGCTCCTTATACCCAGGAATTCCCTCAAAGAATGCCGGGGCTGTGTCGCGGTTTGCGCATTTATCCAATTCTTCCAGCCATTCAGGCTTAATCACAAAGTTATCCGGATCGGCACAGTACGCATCAATTACTTTTCTATACAAGCCAACAACTGTTGCCACATAATGGATCGATTTCATTCGCCCTTCAATCTTCAGGCTGTCGATTCCAAGTTCAATCATTTTCGGCAAGGATTCAACCAGTTTTAGATCTTTCGGGCTCATAGCAAAATGTTCATCGCCTTCAGCGAACAGCGCTTGTTCCCCTTGCTCGGTTTGCTGGTACAGATCATAATCCCAACGGCATGATTGGCAGCAGCCTCCACGGTTGGAATCCCTGGCCGTCATATGGTTGGATAGCGTACATCTGCCGGAATAGGCGATGCACATCGCACCGTGAATGAATGTCTCTACCTCGATATCCACTTTTTCTTTTATCTCGCGGATATCTTCCGCACTGGCTTCACGCGCCAGTACAACCCTATGCATTCCAGCTTCTTTCCAGAATTGGACTGCTTTCCAGTTGGTTAGGGATTGCTGGGTGCTCAAGTGGACTTCCACATTCGGAGCGACTTTGCGGCATGTCTCAATAATGAGCGGATCAGCCACGATGATGCCGGATACCCCAGCAGCCTCCAAGCCCCGCAAATAATCATCCAAGCCATCGATATTCTCGTTATGGGCATAGATATTGGTTGTTACGTAAATTTTTGCTCCATATTGTTTGGCGAATTCGACGCCTTCTTTCATTTCCTCAAATGTGAAATTCCCTGCGTTGGACCGCAGGCCGTATTCCTGTCCGCCGATATAGACCGCATCAGCACCATAACGGACAGCGATTTTTAATTTTTCCAGATTGCCTGCCGGCGCAAGCAACTCAGGTTTTTTAACGATCACTCGTTTACCATCGATTATTTTTGAAATATTATCAGTAATAGCTTTCAAGGCTATACCTCCATCTCATATATTCATTAATACACTGTTTCTTTAAAGAAGAAGCCTGTATCTACTTTGCGGTTTACCGGTTGGATGCTTTCAATTTCCGAAAGCAGGCTGTCTTTTATTTCATCGTATACCGCAGGGTCCTCTACACAACTGTCGATTGCCTTGCGGTACAATTTAGTAACTGAAGCCAGATATGACTCGTCCTTCAGGATTCCATCGATCTTGAAGGATGAAATGCCTGCTTCAATCATTTCTTGCAGTTCATCAATAATGCAGATATCATTTGGGCTCATGATATGCGTGCCGTTGGCATCCTGGAAAATCGGGTATTTGTTATTCCGTTCGTCATCGTGGAGGAACATTGTTCTATTCGCCCGGATTTCCTCAATCGGCAGCTGTTTTCCTTGATACTCAAAATAGTTGCCGACCAATGAACGGCGTGATTGGAACATGCAAGTCATCCCGTGGACCTGCACTTCCAGTTCCACTTCACTGTGCTCGGCCATTTCCAAGATGGCATCCATATTGATTTCACGCGCCAGAACAGCGCGCTTGGCCCCTTTTGTTCCCCAATAATTGCAGGTGAACCAGTTGGTTGCTGTAGTTTCGGTATTCCAGTGAAGCTTCATATCAGGGGCAACTTCCTTAGCAGCCATCAATACGGCAGGATCACCGAAAATCACCGCATCCGCTTTAGCCTCTTTCAAAAAGGCCAGATAATCGGACAGCTCGTCCACCAAATCATTATGGAAGATAGCGTTCATCGCCACATAGACTTTCTTCCCTTTATGATGGGCGATATCAATCGCTTTTTTTACGTCTTCCCGCGTGAATTCCCCTGCTAACCGCAGGCCATAGCGCTGCTCGCCGATGACGAAAGCATCTGCGCCAGCCTCAATCAATGGTGTTATGCTATCTACACTTGTTGGTGTAACCAAAAGTTCAGGTTTTTTCATATCAGACACCTCATTGTTTTTTCTTTTTGGAAACGGCCATCCCATCTCCTATAGGCAGGATGACAGAATCATAATCTTCATGCTCCATCAACCAGCTGTTGAAATGCTTAATTTTACGGACAAGCGATCTTTTTCTTCTTGTCGCTATTTCTTCTTCCGGTAAAATCACCTGTTCCTTGAACAGAACATTATCTGAGATAATCATCCCACCAGGGGCAAGGAATGGCTCATATAATTCGAAAAAGCGTGTGTATTGCCCCTTGGCGGCATCAATGAAGATGGCATCGAATGGTCCATGGCTTTTCACCTGGTCTGCCAATTCCAATGCATCCCCTTCGAGCAGCGTAATACGGCTTCCCTCACTGGACTGGGAGAGAAACGATTTAGCAGCCTTTATCCGTTCGGGATGGCGTTCCAACGTGACAATTCGCGCCTCAGGCAACGCATAGGCCATTCTTAAAGAGGAATAGCCAATGGCACAGCCAATTTCCAATATAGAAGATGGTTGATGAAGCCTCAATAATTGCAGCATCGCCTCGATTCCCACAAGTTCCATAATTGGAACATGATGCTCCTGAGCATAGTTTTCCATTTTGCTCAGTAATTCATTTCTTTGGGGTATTAACTCTTCAAGATACTTATTGATTCCATCATTCATCATTCCCACTCCTGCCTTTTTTACTGCTATATGGTCTATATGTCCGGAGATCACTAGCTTCCGTTTAGTTATTTGCTCAAAAAAACTCGGCGTTAGCCGAGAAAACATTGTCCTAAGACGTTTTTTTTATTTCTGTGAAAAACTTTATCCATTGTACCACATGTGCAGGCGATAAGGAAATCAGTCTTTATTTTCCTTATCTTTCTTGCTTGTGATATGCTCAGCTTTTGCTTTGTTGTGCTCCTCCAGCGTATTTGTAAAGATGACTTCTCCTTCAGGTGTCGCCAAGAAATACAGAGCGGTCGTCTTCACTGGATTAAGGACAGCCTGGATCGATGTTTCGCCAGCATTTGCGATCGGTCCTGGAGGGAAACCTTTATTCTTATACGTATTGTACGGATCATCTACTTCAAGATGGCTATAAAGCACCCTTTTCTTATGTTCACCAAGGGCATAGAGCACAGTAGGGTCTGTCTGGAGGGGCATTCCTTCCTGTATGCGGTTATAGAACACCTGGGCAATCTTCCCACGGTCCGTTTGCTGTGTCGCTTCTTCCTCCACCAAGGAAGCAACCGTCAGCAACTTATGGATCGTGAATTTTTTTGCTGCCATCTGTTCCAGGTATTTGGCCATGACGTTGCTTGTTTTGCGCAGCATATCGCTCACAATGGTTTCAAGCGAAGGATTGTCTTCATAGTATTCATATGTGGCAGGAAAAAGGTAGCCTTCCAAAGGATGCTTAATGTTTTTTCCGTTAATATCCTGTGTCAATAAATCTGGAAATTTAGCCTGCATTTTTTTGATGAAGGCTGGATCATTCAATGTTTCGAAAATCTTTTTGTTATCCTGCCCCGTCTCATCGGCAATAATCTTAGCAATTTCCTTCAGTTGTTTGCCTTCGGGTACAAGGATTTTGACGTTGGCTTTTTTCACTAATTTGCCGGACTTAAGCGTTTTGACAAGCTCATCCAGCGTCATTGATGGAGAAAGCTGATAGTTTCCTGCTTGGAAATTCCCTTCATTATTGAACTTGACATAGTACTTAAAGACTCGTGCGTTCTTAACAATGCCATGGTCTTTCAGAATATGCGAAATGCTGGAAGGGGATGAGCCGATTGGGATTTCGACGCTTGTGAATTTATCATTATCGGGATCCGCAGGCTTTAAAGCCGAGTTAATATAGAAAAACAGGGCTAAGCCGACAATAATGATGGCAGCCAGTATGGAAAGGATCGTTATCAGCACAATTTTCCTAACCGTTTTCGCTTCATTTTGTCTTTCGGACAGATTCTTGATCATCATATCTTTCTTTGATTTCTTATCACTCATTCATTTTCCCCCTGTAGAGTAAGGACGGATTACTGTCTCTTTTTATATTATTTTCCGCTTTCTTCATGCTTTGTAGCCTTTCGCCAAGCACTTCAACGAACATTATACTAAAAAACATACAAAATTACACAGTATTCAACAATTTTTTCGCCCCGCCATACATATAGGGCCAGCTGCGTCCGCTTTTTTTATTCTTGAATCAAATGGAGCCATGCAAAAAAAAGCCTTGCCGCTCGGCAAGGCTTTTTCATAGCTTATTCTTCTTCAGCGTTCTTTTCTTCAACAAATGTGTTGTACATTTCTTCGACTAGATCCCACTCTTCTTCAGTCTCGATTGGCATCAATTCGCCTTCGCTTTCCTCGTCGTTTTCACTTGGGATAAAAGCAGAAGCGTGAACAAGGATTTCGCCATTCTCGTCTTCTTCTTCACCGATTGGATAGTAAAGCACATAGCTTTTGTTGAATTCTTCAGATGGGAAAGAGAAAAGAATTTGGCATAGTTGTTCGTTTCCTTGCTCGTCCACAATTGTGATTTGATCTTCATTCATTTCTAAACACCTCTATTAGTTAGTTTTGGCTATCCAGATAGCCTTGCAGGATCATAACGGCCGCCATCTTATCAATGACCTTCTTGCGCTTGCTCCGGCTTACATCGGCTTCAAGCAGCACCCTCTCGGCAGCCATTGTGGTAAGGCGCTCGTCCCAAAGAACAACAGGCATCTTGAATTTCTTCTCGAAATTCTTGGCGAACTCCTGGCAGATTTCTCCCCGGGGCCCGATCGTGCCATTCATGTTTTTCGGCAGACCCACTACGGCTTTCGTGACATCATATTCCTTAATCAGTTCCTTCAGTCTCTTATAGCCAAAATCCTGGATTTGTTCATTAATCTTAATTGTTTCGATGCCTTGGGCCGTCCAGCCCATCGCATCGCTTATTGCTACTCCGATAGTCTTGGAGCCAACGTCCAAACCGATAGTTCGCATTTACTGCTCCTCGCGATTATGTTTTAAGTAAAACTGAACAAGTTCTTCAATAATCTCGTCTCGTTCGAGCTTGCGGATCATGTTGCGCGCATCTTGATGGCGGGGTATATAGGCCGGATCCCCTGAAAGCAGGTAACCGACAATCTGGTTGATTGGGTTATACCCTTTTTCCTGGAGCGCACTGTATACTTTCATCAAGACTTCTTGCACATCCCTTTCAAATGGCTCTTCTTGAAAATGAAATTGCATCGTTTTGTCAAAGGAACTCATTTGGACACCTCGCTTCTCGCTTTCTTCAGGACATTGTCCATAAAAGATTATTAAGCTTATTGTACAACAATACAATCCTTATTTAAATTGATTTTACCCATTCTTCTACAAATTTAAGCGCAGAATCCACTTCGCCAGGGTTTTTGCCTCCCGCCTGGGCCATGTCAGGACGGCCTCCGCCGCCTCCGCCGCAACGTGTTGCCACTTCCTTGATCAATTTGCCGGCATGGTAGCCCTTCGGAATTAAATCTTCAGTGACCGCTGCGATTATATTGACTTTTTCGCCTTGTACGGAAGCCAATACAATCACGCCTGAAGAGATTTTTCCTTTCAATTCATCTGCCATAGAACGCAGGTGGTTCATATCCGAAGCCTGCACCTTGGCAGCCAATACATTGATTCCGTTGATCTCTTTAACAGAAGAGACAAGATTTCCTGCTTCAATGTTGCCCAATTTTGTCTTCAATGATTCATTTTCACGGTTGAGTTCTTTTAGCTCAGCATTCAATGATTCAATACGGGTAGGCACATCTTTCATATTCGTTTTTAATAAAGAAGCTGCTTGTTTCAGTAAAGACAATTGGTCATTCAGCGTATTGTAGGCTGCAGCCCCTGTTACAGCTTCGATACGACGAGTGCCGGCACCGATTCCGCTTTCAGATACAATCTTGAATAAACCGATGGTTGCTGTGTTGTCCACATGGCAGCCTCCGCATAATTCCAGGCTGTAATCGCCAACTGAGACTAGACGGACCACTTTTCCGTATTTCTCGCCGAATAGAGCCATTGCTCCCATTGCTTTTGCTTCTTCGATGTCTTTGTCTTCGATCACTACCGGGATGCTTTCCCAGATCTTTTCGTTTACGATCTGTTCAATCCGTTCCAACTCTTCCGGTGTGATTTGTCCGAAATGAGAGAAGTCGAAGCGTAGACGGTCTTTTTGGACCAATGAACCCGCTTGGTTTACGTGCGTGCCCAATACGTCCTTCAATGCCTGGTGCAACAGGTGAGTCGCCGTATGGTTTTTAGTGATTTGGCTGCGAATCGATGCATCTACTTCAGAGACAACCGTTGCCCCTTCTTTGAGAACACCGTTTTCCACTTTCACTCGATGTAGATTCTGGCCATTCGGAGCTTTCTGTACATCCAATACAGTCGCTTTGCCGTCTTCATTTACCATAAATCCACTATCGGCAATTTGTCCGCCGCTCTCCGCATAGAAAGGCGTCTGGCTTAAAATGATTTGCACTTCTTCTCCGGCTGTTGCAGAAGCTTGCTTTTCGCCGTCCTTAACGATAGCAATAATAGTGCCTTCCGCCTCCAGCTGGCTGTAACCCACGAATGTGCTGGCATCCTTGATATCCCCCAGCACTCCGCCTTGGACCTGCATGGAATCTACATCCTGGCGGGCAGCACGGGCACGTTCCCTTTGTTCTTCCATTTCTTTCTCGAAGCCTTCATGGTCTACGCCCATTCCTTCTTCTTCCGCATATTCTTCGGTTAATTCCACAGGGAATCCGTACGTATCATACAAGCGGAAGATATCCTTGCCGGAAATCATTTTGCTTCCTTGTTCTTTTTCTTTAGCGATGACTGAGCTTAAAATTTGTAGACCATCATGAAGCGTTTCATGGAAACGTTCTTCTTCATTTTTTACGACTTTTGCAATGAAATCTTTTTTCTCCAGTACTTCCGGATAGAAATCTTTCATGATTTCCCCGACAACCGGAACTAATTCATGCATGAATGGCTTTTCGATGCCAATATGCTTAGCGTAACGGACTGCACGGCGCAACAGGCGGCGCAATACATATCCACGTCCTTCATTCGAAGGCAGCGCACCATCTCCTACAGCAAAAGTAACTGTGCGGATATGGTCGGCGATGACTTTGAATGCTGTATCATGCACTGGGTTTTTGCCATATTTTGCGCCAGAAATTTCTTCAGTAGCGCGGATGATCGGCATAAATAAATCCGTATCAAAGTTGGTAGGAACATTTTGAACAACTGATGCCATCCGTTCCAGTCCCATCCCTGTATCAATATTTTTCTTTGGCAGCGGCGTATAAGTGCCGTCCGGATTATGGTTGAATTGGGAAAATACCAGGTTCCAGATTTCAAGATGTCTTTCATTTTCCCCGCCTGGATACAGTTCAGGGTCATTAGGGTCATCCCCATATTCAGGTCCGCGGTCATAGAAAATCTCTGTATTCGGACCGCTTGGGCCTTCCCCGATATCCCAAAAGTTTTCTTCCAGGCGAATAATGCGCTCTTCAGGGATGCCCACTTTTTTATTCCAAATTTCGAATGCTTCGTCATCTTCCGGGTGGATGGTGACAGCCAATTTATCTTTATCGAAACCGATCCATTTTTCATCAGTCAGAAATTCCCAAGCCCAAAGAATGGCTTCTTCCTTAAAATAATCGCCGATTGAAAAGTTTCCAAGCATTTCGAAGAATGTATGGTGTCTGGCTGTTTTGCCGACATTTTCGATATCATTGGTACGGATGGACTTTTGGGCATTAGTAATGCGCGGATTTTCCGGAATGACACGTCCGTCGAAGTATTTTTTCAATGTTGCAACCCCGGAGTTGATCCAAAGAAGGGTCGGATCCTCATGGGGAACCAATGAGGCACTTGGTTCAATGCTGTGGCCTTTTTCTTTAAAGAAATCCAGATACATTTGGCGGATTTGAGCGCCTGTTAATTGTTTCATAAATCAATTTCCTCCTTGTTCTTCCTAATTATGCATAAATGATGGGACACATCAGGACCTTCTGAAGGCACAAAAAAACCCTCATCCCTAAAAGGGACGAGAGTAACTCGCGGTACCACCCTAATTATGATCGGATCCTTACATAATCCAAATCATCACCTTAGCTGCCTTAACGCGGCAAACGGCAGGTATTAGCTACACTCCAGACTAGCTTTCTGTTAACCCTTACCCCGGATTCCTTGCAGCCTAAGGGAATCCCTCTCTACCGGCACTATACAAGTACCGTCAGGCGGATGATAACATACTCGATCCTTCAACGTTTTATTTCAATTCATCTATAAATGGATTATATGTACAACTTTGCCTTTTGTCAAATGGAATAACATGCATTCATTCTTCCCCGAGTTGTTTCCTTTGCCTTTCTTTCATGTAATATGAGCGGGCATGAAGGATGGCCACCTTGATGATTGCCAGAATCGGCACTGCCAAGATCAGGCCGAATACGCCGCCGATCTCTCCGCCGAGGAATAAACTGAACATAATGATTAGCGGGTGCATATGAAGGCTTTTGCCAACAATCATTGGAGACAGAATATTGCCTTCCACAAATTGCAGCCCAAACACAATGACTGCCACCCATATCATCTGTTTAGCCGAGGTAGCCGCCGCAATCAGCAGCGCCGGCAATGCCCCGATGATTGGCCCAAAATAAGGGATCACATTGGTTATGCCGATGATCACGCCCAATAAAAGGCTATATTTCACATGGGCGATCCAGAGAAAAAGAGCCGACAGAACACCAATAATGACACAAACGATCAATTGTCCCCTGATATAGCTTCCAATCGATACCTCAGCATCCTTCATAAACGATATTCCCTGTTTGCGGAGAAAGGAAGGAGTGATATACCAAATCGCTTTTTTTATTTTTACCCAGTCCTTCAGATAATAGAAGGAAATAAAGGGAATGATGGCGAACAAGACAACAAAATCGAAGATCTTCACCAATGAAGACAATGATTTTGTCAAAAAAGCTTCGGCCTGCTTTTCCACGAATAAAATGGCATCCTGGACTCTGTCTTTATATTGGACGGGCCAATGGGACGTCTTGGCATGGATGACATCAAGCACATGTTGGTATTTTTGGGTAAACACCGGCGTTGCCTCCATCAATTCCTCCAGTTCACGGATAATGACTGGTATGCCTCTATAGATGGCAAATCCTGCCCCTCCAAAGAAAACGACATAAATCAACAAAATGCTGATCCCACGGTTCATCCCTTTCTGATGGAGCTTTTCAACAACCGGGTGCAAAAGATAACTGATAAACGCTGCGATGGCAAATGGCAAAATCGATTTCAGCAGAATAGCCACGACAGGCAACCAGATGATTTTCAGCTTAAAAAACAAAAATAATACAATAAAGATCAACAGCAATAAAGTTAATCGGGTAATCCATTTTGATTTAAGCACAATGATTCACCTACCTGCCTATAGCATTTGTCTCTCTTGCGTTTTTATCCAAATTCACAAGCATTTTCTAATGAGGCAAGCAGAATAGCAAAAAACCGAAAAGGACATCCTTTTCGGTTTTTGCCGTCTAGTATTGATAAATGGACTAGAAAAGCGATTTTACTTTTCTTTTCATTTTCCGCATAGACTTTTGTGAAAATTTCCTAGAGTTGATCATCGAAGCGGCAACCATGCCTGCTCCAAACGTCATCATGGAAGATACGGACATTTTACGCATCACATACACCTCTTCCTTCTACCTTTATTCAGGCCGCAGTAAAGAGCTTATGTTCCGGCAATAGCGCGTTGCCCATGTGTTCTGCACACATGGGCAAGCAGCACATGCCCACCAATAGAGGATCTATTCCTCTACATGGTATAGCGTCTGTCATCCTCAGAAAACAAATCATCCAAGGAACTTAAACTGCCATCTTCCTCTACTTGATGGGTATTGATGATTCCTTTATGCAAAGACATTTCAATTAAGCAATTCCAGCAGTAATATTGGTTGACGCCAATTTTACCGATATCTTTACTTCCGCAGTTGGGACACTTCATACGTTATGACACCTCATTATTCAAGTGTTGAAATTATGATGGCGTCTTTTCCTAACGATGGAGGCTTGTGCACAGAGATCATTTGTTTTCCATCCCGAAGATCGGAGAAGAAACCATTTGAAATTTCATATGCTACGATTGTGCCCAATTGCTCGCTGAAGTATACATCTTCCAGAAATCCCAAATCTTCACCATGATCATTGATGATTTTTTTACCGGTTAAGTCTCGCTGATGTCGAAGAGTGTATACTTGATCACGTTTGAACGGAAGCAGGGATTCTTGTTTAGCTGCCAGTCCGTCTTTGCCAAAGGCGGCCACATCTTGCAGAGGAAGAAGTTTTGCCTTTTTGAACGGGGAATGCATGTCCATGAGCAGGCCCAATACAGAGCCGCCATCGGATATCACAAGATCTGATACATGCCCGATGATTGTTCCATTGTCATACACAGGCATTCCGTCCAATAATGATAGTGTTCGCAAAGTACACCCCGCCTTTCCGAACATTACTAGTTTGGCTGATAAAGCGCCGCTTATGACTGCATTCCTTAACCAGTTCAGGCTGATTTTTCCTATAAAAAAGCCCGCCCGTCATAACGGGCAGGCTTTTAGCTGATTTCTTTTTCCATAAAATCGAAGGGCGTCAGAGAGCCCATACCGATCATCGGGTCCACTTTTAAAGGATCACGATAAAACTCATTGTCAGTTACCTCATCGTCCACTGGCGATTTCTCGCCGCCCTCTTCAACAGATTTGCCCTGTATAGCGGCAATGAGTTGTTGTTGCAAGGTTGTATTCCGTTCATGGTCCTGTGTCCGTTCTACGCCCATTCTTAATGCATCCTCTTCGCCGCACAGAATAAGGAATTGTTTGCTGCGGGTGATGGCTGTATAAATCAGTTTCCTTCTCAACATGCGGTAGTAGCTCTTCACAACGGGCAGGATGACAATCGGAAATTCACTGCCTTGCGATTTATGAATCGAGCAGCAATAAGCATGGGTAATTTGCGTTAAATCCTGTTTGGTATAAGCCACTTCAATGCCATCGTATGAGACATAGAGCAAATCCTGTTTCTCTGTATTTTCTTTTGCGTAAGAGATGGAGATGATCTCACCCATATCCCCATTGAATACATTGCTTTCCGGCTGGTTAACGAGCTGAAGGACTTTGTCGCCCACGCGATATACAATATCGCCGAATGCTATTTCGCGGCGGGAACCGTCCGGATTGGGATTATAGATTTCCTGAATCAGCTTATTGAGGGCATCAATCCCTGCCGGCCCCCGGTACATAGGAGCAAGCACCTGAAGGTCTTTTGCTTTATACCCTTTGTTCTTCGCATTTCTGACTACCTGTTCTACAACATCCATGATTTGTCCCGTATGGCAGGAAAAGAACGAACGGTCCTTCTGCTGCAATGTAATATTGGCTGGCAGGCGGCCTTTTTTAATTTCATGCGCCAATTCGATAATCGATGAACCATCAGCTTGGCGATAGATGCTTTCAAGGCGGATCGTCGGTATGCACTCCGATTCTAACAGATCCTTTAGCACCTGTCCCGGGCCCACGGATGGAAGCTGGTCTTCATCCCCTACGAATATTACTTGGACATGCTCCGGCAACGCTTTTAGTAATTGATGCGCCAGCCAGGTATCGACCATGGATACTTCGTCGATAATGACAATTCTGCCTTCAATCGGATTTTCTTCATCGTAGCTAAAACCTTCGCTGCCGTTCCAGCCAAGCAATCGGTGTATGGTTACGGCCGGCAGCCCTGTCGATTCCGCCATCCTCTTGGCAGCCCTGCCTGTAGGAGCCGCAAGCACAAACGGAAAAGGGTCTTTATCCTTGTATGCATGGGGATCCATACTGACGCCGTGAAGTTCGCTATATAACTCTACGATCCCTTTAATGACCGTTGTTTTTCCGGTTCCGGGACCGCCGGTAAGAAGCATCATTGGCGACATGAGCGCCGTTTCAATGGCTTCTTTTTGGGCGGAGGCATATTCCACTTCCAACCTTTCTTCCAACTTACCCAAAGCAAGCAAAAATTCTGATTCGGGGAACGCATCCTTATATTCGGTCTGTTCCATAATCCGTTTGATATTGGTGGCAATCCCTTTTTCCGAGTAATAGAGAGAAGGGGCATAAATACGTTTATCTTCAATGACCACTTTCTTCTCTTCCGCCAGTTCAATCAATTGCTGGGAAATCGCCTGAAAATCGATACTGTCCCTTTTGTTGCCTTCAAGCAGGGCCTGAACCTTCTGCAAAAGCTCCTCGGCTTCCACATAAACATGGCCTTCCTGCTGGCATTGGGTTTCGATAGTATACAGGCAGCCCGCTTTGATGCGATCGCTGTGGCTGCCGGAAATGCCCAATTGAAAGCCCAGTTCATCCGCCCGTCCAAAACCGATCCCTTCCACGTCCTCAACGAGCTTATATGGATTGGTCTGAATGATGCTCAATGTATCCTGCTTATACATTTGATAAATCTTCATCGATAGCTGCGGCCCGAAGCCGTATTGGTTCAATGCAATCATGACCTGTTCCAGCCCTTGGTGCTCAACAAGTGTGTCATAAATCGCTTTGGCTTTTTCCGCTGACAATTTGGGGACTGAATCCAACAGGGAAGGCGTAGCCAGTATTTTAGAGATGGCATTTTCCCCGATCGTATCCACTATGCTCTCAGCTGTTTTTTTGCCGATGCCATGGAAGAGTGTACTGGATAGATAACTGACGATCCCATCCTTTGTTTGAGGGAGGTCTTTCTGAAACTGATCCACCGCGAACTGTACGCCAAACTTTGGATGGTCTTTCAGCTTTCCATAAAAAATATACGTTTCATGCTCATGGATTTGGGGGAAATAGCCGACAATGACCGCTTCTTTTTCGTCATAAGGCGCGTTCGTTTCGTCCACGCGGATCCGGACAACAGAATACAGATTTTGTTCATTATGAAAAATAGTGACCAGATGTCTGCCTTTCATGAACAACTTTTTAGGTTCATCGAATAACTCAAGTTCATTCTGTTGCACCGAAAAATCCCCTCCTGATTAGCTTATTGCTGTAGATATTGTTCCATTAATTTCTTGCCGTTTGCCGCTAGAACATGGTCTTTCTGGATGTCCAAGGCTTTTGTGAAAAAGGCCAGCGCCTGATTTGCATCTTCCTTGTAGCCGGCATATGCCACTCCGAGATTATAATAAGCATCCGCATGATTTGGAACCTTCTCAATTACCTTTTCCAATTGGCTGATCGCTTCTTCGTATAATTCCTCTCCTGCAAGGCATAACGCATACTGAAAACGGGCATCACTGTCGTCCGGGTTCAGTTCAATACTTCTTTGCAAGTAAGGTAACGCTAGCTTCGGCTGGTCCAATTGCAGCAGGGTCATGCCAAGCATGAAATAACCGTCGCTGTTTTCCAGCCCTGCCTTGATCGCTTTTTCCAAGAAGTCTTTGGCTTCTATGTATTGTTCGCTCTCATAATACAAATTCCCCAGCGCATAAAAAGCTGCCCCGGCTTTCGGATCGATAGTCAATGCCTTTTTGAAAAAGTTGACGGCTTTCTCCCTCTCGCCAACAGCAGTCAAGACATTGCCGAAATTAATATAGCTGACAGCGTCGTTAGGATTTTCCTCGATGGCTTCCGAGAAAGCCTTCACAGCTTCTTCCCATTTCCCTTCCTGCATGCATTGAATCCCATATTCGTTTTTTGTCATGTCGTTCACTCCATTTTCCTAAATTATATCATAATCGATTTAGGCTTTGAATTATGCCTGTTTTACATTTCAAAAAATCCCCAGCTCCATAAAGAACTGAGGACTTTCAAGCTGTTTGTCAGCCGACATACGTAAGCTGTTTGCTGTCCTTAAAGACTTTGTCGATCGTGCCACCGCCCAGGCATTCTTCGCCATCATAAAAGACAACGGCTTGTCCCGGCGTAATGGCGCGGACAGGCTCATCGAATATAACTTCGACTCGGTTTTCATCCAATATCTTAACAGTCACTCCGCTATCGGTTTGGCGGTAGCGGAATTTAGCTGTACATTTAAATTCAGATGCTTTTGGCTTGTCCGACACCCAGCTGATCTGGTTGGCTTCAAGCGAAGTAGAATACAATGCCTCATGATGAAAGCCTTGTTCCACGAAAAGCACATTGCGCTCCAAATCCTTGCCCACCGCGAACCACGGCTCACCGCTGCCGCCGATGCCAAGGCCATGGCGCTGGCCAATCGTATGGTACATTAAACCGTCATGCTTGCCCTTCACTTCGCCCTGCATTGTTTCCATATTGCCAGGCTGAGCAGGAAGATAGCTGCTAAGGAATTCCTTGAAATTCCGTTCTCCTATGAAGCAAATGCCTGTAGAATCCTTTTTCTTTGCCGTAGCAAGACCCGCCTCTGCAGCAATTTCCCTTACCTTTGTCTTTGGAAGATGCCCGAGCGGGAACATGACTTTTTCAAGCTGCTTTTGCGTCAATTGGTTAAGGAAATACGTTTGGTCTTTATTGTCGTCAATACCTCGCAGCATTTTGTATTCGCCGTCGCGGTATTCTACACGCGCATAATGGCCAGTCGCCAAATAATCCGCCCCAAGATTCAAAGCATGTTCAAGGAAAGCCTTGAATTTAATTTCTTTATTGCACATTACGTCCGGGTTAGGTGTTCTTCCCGCACGATATTCATCAAGAAAGTAGGTAAACACTTTATCCCAGTATTGCTTTTCAAAGTTGACGCCATAATAAGGGATTCCGATTTGTTCGCACACCTTCATTACGTCTTCATAATCTTCAGTGGCTGTACAGAATCCATTCTCATCTGTGTCGTCCCAGTTTTTCATAAAGATGCCCACTACATCATACCCTTGTTGTTTTAAAAGCAAAGCCGCAACCGAAGAGTCCACCCCTCCTGACATGCCGACTACAACCCGGGTATCTTTTGGTGATTTAGTCATGCTTTCACCCCACTCCATTTCCTATTTTGTTAATCGATTGATGATATCAGCCGTAGTATGGGCAGCTTTCTCAATCTGTTGTAATGTATTGTTCATTCCAAAGCTGAAGCGAATGGAATTGGATATTTTTTCACTATCTTTACCGTACATGGCAACCAGTACATGCGACGGATTGATGGAACCGGCGGTGCATGCCGAGCCGCTTGAAGCAGCGATGCCGGCTAAATCCAGATTGGCAAGCAAGGCTTCAACATGGGTTCCCGGAAAGGACAAATTGCACACATGAGGCAGGCAATGATCGCTGGAACCATTTACTTCAAAAGCAATTCCCCGTTCAGCCAGAATATCGCACATCGTTTGCTTGAAAAGCAGCAATTGGCTATTCTTTTGCTCCATCCCATTCTGAATGATCTCAGCCGCTTTGGCAAATCCCGCTATGGCAGGTACGTTTTCCGTCCCGGCGCGGCGCTTTCTTTCTTGCTCTCCGCCATAAAGAACAGAGCTGATGGCCACTCCTTCTCGACAATATAAGAAACCAATCCCTTTTGGTCCATTAATTTTATGAGAAGAAACCGATAATAAATCGATGTGAAGATCATTGACAGAGATGGGAACCACCCCATATGCCTGAACGGCATCACTGTGGAAATAAGCATTGCTTTCCCGCACGAGCGCACCGATTGTTCCGATGTCCTGTATGGTGCCGACTTCATTATTGCCGAACATAACAGACACCAGAATCGTATCCTCCCGCAAAGCCTGCTTCAGTTCGTCAATTGAAATCCTGCCTTGTTCATCGACCGGCAAATAGGTAACCTCAAATCCCAACTTTTCTAAATGCTCAAACGTATGCAAAACGGCATGATGCTCGATCACCGTTGTAATCATATGCTTTCCTTCTGATGCACGCTCCATGGCGACGCCGATGATCGCCTGGTTATCAGCTTCCGTTCCACCGCTCGTAAAGATGATTTCATTTTCTTTTGCCCCAATGGTACGCGCAAGCACCTTTCGCGCATCATTGACCGTTTTCCGCGCTTCCCTTCCAAAAGCGTGGATGCTTGATGGATTACCGTATGTTTGTTCCATCACTGACATGACTTCTCGTACAACATCCTGATGTACGGGAGTAGTGGCAGCATGGTCAAGATAAATTCTTTCCACTACCTTTCCTCCTCGTTCCGTTAGCCTTATAGTGTGTGTTTATAACTCTCCCAAGATCTATTGCTACTTAAATATAGAACATATATGCGCCCGGAGCGTTGTCCTCATTGTAATTAGCCAGATCCTCCAACGATGTTTTATCCAGTACTTCTTTGACGGCATCGCTGATCCTCTGCCAGAGTTCACGCTTGGCAGGTTCTTCATTCTCAATCCCCTCGACAATACTGATAGGGCCTTCCAATACTCTAATTATGTCCCCTGAGGTGATTTGATCCGGATTTTTAGCAAGAATATAGCCTCCGTATGCGCCGCGGATGCTTTTAACAAGGCCTGCATTTCGCAAAGGGGCAATCAATTGCTCCAAATAATGCTCAGACAAGTTATTATTTTGTGCAATCAACTTTAGAGAAGTTGGGCCTTCACCATGCTTTTTGGCAAGTTCAATCATAATTGTTAGTCCATAGCGCCCTTTAGTAGATATTTTCATTTTTTGCACCCTCTATCTTTATTCTCTCTTTATAAAGTCTATCTTATATCTTCAATGGCCGTATTTTCGAAATGGCAGTTCACGGCCCGTAGAGTTCTCTATGGTGAACGAACTTCTTTTTATTGCTAGAACAATGGAAAATAACTTTTGAAATTATAGCATACATACCCTTTTTATGCATATATTCTTTCATTATACAGCATTCACGCCTAGTTCAAACCTTTATAGCTTCAAAATGAAAAGTCCTTTCCTGCAGAAAATGAAGCAGGGAAGGACTTTTTGGTTTATGCTTTTTTATTGTGCAGTATCAAGCATTTTGTTCATTTCTAAAGCCCTATAGATAACAGAAGCAAATTGGGCTCTTGTTGTTTTACTGTAAAGGTCAAACCGGTTGTTTGATCCAATCATTAACTTGTTTGTGGCAACGGCCTGAATTTCATTATAAGCCCAATACGCCTTCGTAACATCTTTAAAGGCTACCGCTTTTCCGGTTGCTTTCAACTGATAAGTAGATGCAATAACTTTAGCCAGTTGCACCCTTTGGAGCGGATCATTCGGTTTAAATGTTTTTGCTTTGGCAAAAACGCCTTTTTCCGTCAGTACGGCAATCGCATGATAAGCGGGATGGTTATTCGGAACATCAGTGAAACCGGGATCCTTTGGCATCACTTGCGTTGTGATGATTGTATCTACAAGGATTTTCGCAGCTTCAGCTCTTGTAATGGGATGGTCCGGATACACTTTGCCATTGGCATCAGCGGCAAGCCAATCATGTTCCACCATGTACAGCATTTGTTTGACAGCCCAATGGCCATCAAGGTCTACGGGCATTTTCGGTGTAGGTATCGGCTGTGGCATCGGTGTCGGGATTGGCGTAGGTGCATGTTTAACGGCAATTGCTTCAATCAATGCATCCGCCATCAGCTTATACCCAGCAGCATTCGGGTGAATACTTTTGGGATTAGGAAGATACGGCTTGGTATCATCCCCGAATTTGCTATAAACATCAACAAATGTAGCGTTATTTGTCACAGCGATTCCTCTGAGCAACTCATTCAATCCTTTTTCCATTTGGATCAATTCGGGCTTCTGTTGGTCATTCATATAGGGATAAGGAAAATAGTAGCCCATCACATAAACATCGGCATTGGGGTTTAGTTCCTTTATTTTCTTCATGATCGCCGAATAATTGGCCGAAATCGTTCCAAGCGTCGGCACTAGCTTTGTTCTGTCGATCTCCATCATTCCTGTAGCTTCATTCATCTTACCAATGGATAATAAGTCATTTGCGCTCACAGAAATCGAGATAAGTTTCGACTTTTTGACAGTGTCCTGCAAGGCAGCCTTCTCGTTAAGATCTTTCAAAACTTGAGAAGTTGTATAACCAGGCACAGCAAATTCTTTGGAGTAAGATCCGATCATTTTATTGTCTGACAAATACTTTGCCGCCACATCAGAGAAGCCATTGCTGTCGACTTTATTGTCAGAGTTCATGCCTGCTGCCAACGAGTCTCCCAGCGACAGATAATTATTGGCTTCTGTCTGTTCAGCGGCGGATACCGGGGCTGTGATCAATCCGATCAATAAGGTAAACAGTAAAGCAAACCTTGCCACTTTCCTTGAAACTTGCTTCATTTTTTCACTCTCCCATTTCTTATTCCTCAATTGTGTATGCGGAAGTCTAGGAGTCTGCCAATCTGGCAAATAACACCGAACACTCCTCCCTTATGCACAAAAAAGGCGCATGATTGCCGTAAAGTATACGCAATGATGCCGCCTTTTTTGGATAAATGGATTCCTATTCAATACTTATTTACATCATATTAACAGATTTGTTTATACTTGTATATATTTAGTCTCTTTGATGGCGCAATTGCTCCAAACGCTCATGAATCAGCAACAGCTTCTTTTCTTCCCCGGCATTTTTAGGCTGATAATATTTCGCATCCCCCAATTCTTCAGGCAGATAACGCTGCTTTACCCAACCGTTGGGGTAGTCATGAGGGTATTTATAACCAATCCCGTGGCCAAGCTCTTTTGCTCCTTGGTAATGAGCATCGCGCAGATGGTCCGGTATTTCTCCTGTCCGCCCTTTACGGACATCGGCAATCGCCGCATCCAATGCTTTATAGGCAGAATTGGATTTAGCAGATAAGCAAAGTTCAATCGTAATACTTGCCAAAGGAATACGCGCTTCAGGCAGCCCAAGCCGTTCCACAGTCTGGATGGCTGTCAGCACTCTTGCGCTCACTTCCGGATTGGCAAGGCCGATATCTTCATAGCCAATGACCAGCAACCTCCTGCAAATGGCTGGCAGGTCGCCGCCTTCCAAAAGTCTGGCCAAATAGTGCAGAGCCGCATCCGTATCGCTTCCACGGATGCTCTTTTGGAAGCTCGAAAGCAAGGAATAATAGATATCCCCTTTCTTGTCATGCGTGAAGCCTTTATTCTCGATGCTTTGTTTCACCATTTCCTCTTCCACTATGATAGCGCCTTGCGCATCGCGGTCAGATGCCATGACGATATCTTCCAATAGATTGAGGGCAGTCCTGCCATCGCTCGTCGTCTGGGCGATCAGGCCAATAAGCTGCGGATCCATCTGGACATTCCATTTGCCAAGTCCCTTATCGCGGTCTTGAAGAGCTCTGTTAATCAGTTCCGTTATATCTTCAGGGCTCAATGGCTTCAGTTGCTTTATTTGGCCGCAGCGAGAACGGATCGCTCCATTTACGCTATGGTAGGGATTTTCCGTTGTAGCTCCAATCAGAATAAAAACACCTTCCTCCAACGCTTTCAACAATGAATCCTGCTGGCTTTTATTGAAGCGATGGATTTCATCAAGGAAAAGGATGGCATTTCGTGTTAGCCTTGCTTCTTCAATGACTTGCTCGACGTCCTTTTTACCGGCAGACACTGCATTCAAGGCGTAAAAGTCTTTATTTGTGCTCCCTGCGATGGCATAAGCCAGGGATGTTTTCCCGGTGCCCGGCTCGCCATACAGAAGCATCGAGGGCACATGGTCGTTCTTAATCATTTTATACAACGCAGAATTCGGCCCGATAATATGTTTTTGACCGACTACCTCTTCAATCCGTTCAGGTCTCATGCGATGTGATAACGGTTCATGATACACAGAATCAAACCTCCTTCATGCTAAAAATAGTTATTTTCGATCATCGCTCAAGCGTGTAATTTTTATATTCTTTAGTATTTCCCTCACTACCCAACTGGCTGCAATCAATCCGGCTACCGATGGGACAAAGGCATTGGATGAAGGGGGCATTTTAGCTTTGCGGATTTCAGCATCGTCATTCCCTACTTCTTTTCGTACATCTTCACGGATGACAATCGGGCTTTCGTCCGAGAATACGACGGTGACCCCTTTCGTTATACCTTCCTTGCGAAGACGGGTGCGGATGACTTTAGCGAGGGGATCTGTGTGTGTTTTCGATATATCTGTTACCTGGAAACGGGTAGGGTCCATTTTATTGGCAGCCCCCATACTGGAAATGATCGGAATATCACGCTTTAGGCATTCTTTCATCAAATGGATTTTGTAGGATATGGTATCTGACGCATCAATGACATAGTCAATGCCATAGCTGAAGAACGTTTCATAGGTTTCTTCTGTATAAAACATTTTTAATGAAATAACTTCGCATTCCGGATTGATATCTGCGATTCTCTCTTTCATCAGATCGGCTTTGAATTTTCCGACCGTTGACAACAATGCGTGCAATTGGCGATTGATATTGGTAATGTCAACGTCATCTTTATCGACCAACAACAGCCGGCCCACTCCTGAGCGGGCAAGTGCTTCTGCTGCATAGGAACCTACCCCTCCCACGCCCAAAACAGCGACTGTGGTGTTTTTCAGCGATTCTAATCCTTCTTTACCGATAGCTAATTCATTTCTAGAAAATTGGTGTAACATCTTGTCAACTCCATTACTAAATCTTTAGATTCATACTCTATGGAACTTTGCAGCCTGAAAAAAATGGTTCAATAAGCGAATATGTGCCCTTTTTTCCTAGGCTGCATCTATTTACTTTGTTGCTTATATGCCAATGATGCACTCACCGGACTATCAAAAAACAACCTTTTTATATACTTTACATTATATACTAATCCTCGCCTGTAACAAACGAAAACGGAGCACCTCCTGCGTTTCCGCAGATGATGCTCCGTTGTTTATCCGGATTAATAGTCCGTGCCGTTTCATTTAGTAGTAAGAAGTCCCGATCGTGCCGTTTATCGCCTTCGTTTTGAACCCGCTCTCCGCAGGTGGGTGCCCTGTCCACTGCTTCTGTAAGTCCACACCCACGAGGCATTTACGCGGCAGTGAAACTTGGGCTCCCGTAACTATAAGTGTTCGGTCAAAACTTATAGGTGTAAGCAACGTACACATCAGGACTCTTACTTGTTGATTAAATCATAGCATAGGATTTCACTGCATTTCAAGCGATGTGCTGTAGGAAATTATGCCTTTTTTTCTTGCTTTAAAGTAAGCTTTAATTCTTCTAATTGTGCATCGCTGACCGGGCTTGGCGCATTTGTCAACAAGCAGCTTGCGCTGGCTGTTTTAGGGAATGCAATCGTATCGCGGAGATTGCTTCTGCCAGCAAGCAGCATGACCAAACGGTCCAAACCAAGCGCGATTCCGCCATGTGGAGGTGTACCGTATTCGAAGGCGTCCATCAAGAAACCGAATTGCTCTTTTGCTTCTTCTGGGCTGAATCCCAATACGCTGAACATTTTTTCCTGAATATCACGTTCGAATATACGAAGTGATCCTCCTCCTAATTCATAGCCGTTAAGAACTAGGTCATAAGCCTGAGCACGCACATGCTGCGGTTCGCTTTCCAGCTTGTCAAGGTCTTCACGGAACGGCATTGTGAATGGATGGTGGGCAGCATAATAACGGCCTTCTTCATCATCGTACTCAAGCAATGGCCAATCGGTTACCCACAGGAAGTTGAACTTACTGTTATCAATCAAGTCAAGGTCTTTGCCCAGTTTAGAACGCAAAGCTCCCAAAGCATCTGCTACAATGCTCTTTTTATCGGCAACGAACAAGAGCAAATCCCCTTCGCTTGCTTCTAAGGCAGAAATCATTTGGTCAGCTGCCTCATCCACGAAGAATTTAGCGATCGGTCCTTTTAAGCCTTCGCTTTCCATCTTCATCCAAGCCAACCCTTTTGCGCCATAAATGGCTGCGAATTCACCCAATGCGTCGATATCTTTGCGTGAATATTTGCTGGCAGCCCCTTTTACGTTGATGGCTTTCACTTGCCCGCCATTTTCCACAGCGCCGGCAAACACTTTGAAGCTGGAATCCTTGACGATTTCCGACACATCAACTAGCTCAAGGCCAAAACGAGTATCCGGCTTGTCGGAACCGTAGCGTCCCATTGCTTCCTGGTATTTCATGCGTGGAAGCGGCAATGAGATTTCAATGCCTTTCACTTCTTTCATGACCTTCGCCATCATTTGTTCAGTCATAGCCATGATGTCTTCCTGGCTCATAAAGCTTGTTTCAATATCAATTTGGGTAAATTCCGGTTGGCGGTCTGCGCGCAAATCTTCGTCGCGGAAACAACGGGCAATTTGGTAATAGCGCTCAAAACCGGAAACCATCAATAATTGCTTAAACAATTGTGGGCTTTGCGGCAAAGCATAGAATTCGCCATCGTGCACACGGCTTGGAACAAGATAATCGCGTGCGCCTTCCGGGGTGCTTCCTGTTAGGATTGGTGTTTCAATATCCAAGAATCCCTCGCTGTCCAAATAATCGCGCACTGATTTTGTAATGCGGTGGCGCATTTGAAGCGTTTCGAACATAGCCGGGCGGCGAAGATCCAAATAACGGTATTTCAAGCGGACTTCTTCGGAAACATCACTTTTGTCGTCAATCGTGAAAGGAGGCGTCTTCGCTTCATTGATGATTGTTACTGACTCGGCTTTAATTTCGATTTTGCCTGTCTTAAGGTTCGTATTGATTGTTCCTTCTTCCCGAGGGGCTACAGTGCCTTCCACGCTCAGTACAAACTCATTGCGGATTTTCTCGGCTTGTTCCAAAGCTTCCTTTGATAAATCTGGATTAAAAACGACTTGGACCAAACCCGTACGGTCGCGAAGATCGATAAAAATCAACCCTCCCAAGTCGCGGCGTTTTTGTACCCATCCTTTTAATGTTACTTTTTCGCCTATTGCTTTTTCTGACACTTCTCCACAAAAATATGTTCTGCCAAACATGCCTGTTTCCTCCCTTATTGTTGTTGCTTTTTAAGTGTTGCTACGAAGCTTTCCAACGCTATTTCCTGCTGTTCGCCCGATTCCATATCCTTTAGCGTGATTGTTTTCTTGTTCAATTCATCATCGCCAAGTACGGCCACATAACGGGCGTTGGCACGATCTGCCGCTTTGAATTGGGCTTTCACTTTACGGCCGTTATAATCTCTGTCTGCTGAAAAGCCTTGAAGGCGTAATTCATTGACTAATTTCACACTGTAATCCTGTGCGGCTTCACCCATGGCCACTACATAAACATCCGTTGCGTGTTCGATCGGCAAGGTAATACTTTCAGCTGCCAGAGCAGCTATCAACCGTTCGATGCTCATTGCGAAACCGATACCCGGTGTCTCAGGGCCGCCAAATTCTTCAACAAGACCGTTATACCGGCCTCCTCCGCAAAGGGTGGTGATGGCGCCGAACCCTTTGGCATCGCTCATAATTTCAAAGGCTGTATGATTATAATAATCAAGCCCGCGCACTAAAGTTGGATCGACTGTATATGGAATTTCCATAGCTTCCAAATGCTTAAGGACCTTTTCGAAGTAAGATTTCGATTCCGGGTTCAAATATTCCAGAATCGAAGGAGCTGTCTTCATCAATTCATGGTCGCGGTCTTTCTTGCAATCAAGGATTCTTAGCGGATTCTTATGCAGGCGGTTTTGACAATCGCTGCAGAATTCACCGATTCGCGGTTCGAAATGAGCGACTAGCGCTTCGCGGTGCTTCGTCCGGCTTTCCTGGTCGCCAAGCGAATTGATGACCAGCTTCAATTCTTTCAATCCAAGGCTCTTATACGTATTCATTGCCAGGCTGATCACTTCTGCATCGATCGCCGGATCGGCGCTGCCCAGCGCTTCCACGCCAAATTGGACGAATTGGCGGAAACGGCCGGCTTGAGGGCGTTCATAGCGGAACATTGGTCCATAATAAAATAGTTTTACAGGTTGGGAAGCCCATCCAAACATTTTATTCTCCACAAAGGAACGAACAACGGCTGCCGTGCCTTCAGGACGAAGGGTAATGCTGCGGTCGCCACGGTCTTGGAACGTATACATTTCCTTTTGGACAATATCAGTCGTTTCTCCTACCCCGCGCGAAAACACTTCCGTATGCTCGAATATTGGAGTCCGAATTTCGTTATATTGATATCTTTTGCATAGCTCTCTTGTTATCTGTTCGATATACTGCCATATGGCTGCTTGTTCAGGAAGTATATCTTGCGTTCCTCTAGGGATTTGCACATTCATTACAAAAGCCTCCTTTTGGTTTATATAAGAAAAGGCGGCCCACGCAAAAAACTCCCGCCCCTTGTAAACATGGTTACAAGGGACGAGAGTCATATTCCCGTGGTGCCACCCTAATTTAAAATGCTGATGCATTTCCTTCTGACAGTTAACGCCTGTTTACGTTCATCCCCTACTAAAAAGCAGCCGCCTTCTTTCAAGGAGAAACCTACGGAGTGTTCATTCACTAAGTTCCGTTGTAGGAAAGCTTTCAGCCTGAGACTTTCCCTCTCTATACCCGGTATTCTTAATTACTGTTCTCCCTCATTGGTTTTCGATAATATGTAGCCTTATTATTTTACTAATGATAATTGTCTCTATCGGTATTGTCAAGGTCTTAGAGGAAATATACTTCATTGCACTAAAGTTTATTTTCCCCTTCGATTCTCTTCAATATCTATTGTATACTGATTTAAGAGCGCTGGACGCCTCTTTTCAAATTTTTTATGTCGCGGACGTGAAGGCCATATTCATTTGCAAGCTCAACCATATTATTTGTTTGTTCCCGTTGGATAAAATCATGGAAGTCAATGCCGAAGATTTGATGGTAGCCATCTTGGCTTAGCTGATTTTTTTCGCTGAATTTCATTTTAATATTCCTCCCTATTAAAAAGCACTGTATTTTTATCATTACCCTTTTTCCGCCATTTTTTCATGGAAGATAAAGAAAATTAGACAAGCCTAAAGGAGGAAAAATATGAAAAAGCTTTTAGCAGCGTTGCTCATCCTGGCACTGCTGTCGCTGTCCTGGTCCACTGTCCCCGTGTACGCAAAGGAAAAAGTACTGGTAAAGGAAGGCAGCATCAATGCACGCAGCGGGCCCGGAACCCATTACGATATCGTCGGAAAAGTCGATGGCGGAGAGGTATACACCGTCCAAAAAAAAGAGAAAGACTGGCTTAAGATTCAACTCCCATCCGGCGAAAAAGCATGGATTGCCAGTTGGCTTACTGAAAAAGCAGGCAAACAAGAAAAAGAGGAAGGCCACCAGGCTGCTCCGTATGCCAAAATAACCGCTTCCTCGCTGTATATTCATGAAAAACCTTCACTTGCCAGCAAAACAATAGGGACCGTCACTAAAGGAGACACATTCAGCATCCTAAAAAGAGAGAATCACTGGGTCCAAATCCAGTGGGAAAAGAACCAAAAAGGATGGCTGCCAGGCTGGTTGGTCGAAAGTGTGATGAAGCATACCAGCGCCATACATAAAAACAGTAAAATAACCGTGAAAGAAGACGGTGTTGCTTTAAGAGAAAAAGCGAACGCCTCTTCCCCCGTCAAAAAGTGGGCTAAAAAAGGCGATACATTCGATGTGGTTGGCGTTAAAAAAAATTACTATGAAGTGAAAACCGGATGGGGCAAAACAGCCTTTGTAGCCGGCTGGCTAGTTGAAGCGGATAATAAGGCCGATCAAATAAGCCCTCCAGACAGCCTCTACGATTTAACAGGCAAATTAATCCTCATCGATCCAGGGCACGGCGGCAATGACAGCGGAACGATTGGAAAAAATGGCACCTTAGAGAAAAATCTAACTTTGTCGACCGCCAAAAGATTAAAGGAAAAACTGGAGAGTTCGGGGGCAAACGTCATTTTGACCAGAAACAATGACGTATATGTGGCCTTGAGCGAGCGCACAGACCAAGCCTTCGCTGCACAGCCGGACGCTTTCATTTCCATCCATTATGACAGTGCGGAACAAAGCGAGGTCCGGGGAATAACACCTTATTATTATCATTCCTACCAAAAACAGCTGGCGAAGGCCATCTACCAAAACCTTGAAGAAGAAGGAACACTCACCATTCGGGATGAACGGTTTGGCGATTACCATGTACTGCGGCAAAACAGCCAACCGGCTATTTTGCTTGAATTAGGCTACCTCAGTAACCCCGATGAAGAAGACACTGTTACATCACCTGCTTTCCAAGGAAAGGCCGTCAATGCCATTTATGAAGGAATCAGCCAATACCTTACTGGCATAAAGTATGAATGATACCTTTGTGGTCCTTAACTTGCTTGATCTCCCGCTTGTAGCGCCAAGTTAACGGAATAAAAAGAAGCTGCAACCTCATATAAGTTGCAGCTTCTTTTTATTTTTCGAGAATGAGTGTAACCGGTCCGTCATTGACAAGAGAAACATCCATCATACTGCCAAAAATACCGGTCTCCACATCCATCCCTTTATCCCTAAGCACTTGATTAAAGTAATCGTAAAGACGGTTGGCGAACTCAGGCTTCGCCGCAGCCATAAAATTGGGCCTTCTGCCTTTTTGGCAATCACCATATAACGTGAATTGCGAGACGGATAGGATACTTCCGCCCACATCAAGGAGGGAGCGGTTCATTTTCCCTTCCGCATCTTCAAAGATACGTAAGTTCAGCACCTTGTCCGCTAAATAGTCAGCTGCTTCCTCTGTATCTTCATGGGTGACCCCTACCAAAAGCACCAACCCTTTTTCGATGCTGCCGACGATTTTGCCATCGACCGTCACATTGGCTTGTTTAGCCCGTTGTAAAACTATGCGCATGATTCTCTCCTTTAGTTCATGATTCTTCTTACAGAATAAACATCAGGTATTTGCTTGATCCGATCGACCACTTTTTGTAAATGGCTGACATTGTGGATGGCAATCGACATATGGATGAGAGCCACTTTGTTGCGGTCTGTCTTCCCGGAAACAGCAGTAATGTCCGTCTTTGTCTCATTGACAACCTGCAAGACCTCATTCAGGAGACCACGGCGGTCGAATCCGCTGATTTCAATATCAACATTGTATTCTTTGCTTTCATTGTAGCCCGTTTCCCATTCGACCGGAATAAGCCGAGCATCTTCTTCGGCGATATTCGGGCAATCCCGGCGATGGACGGATACCCCGCGCCCTTTTGTAATGAAACCGACAATATCATCGCCAGGGACAGGATTGCAGCATCTAGACAGACGGATCAACAGATTATCCGCTCCCACTACCCGCACGCCTGATTCACGCTTGCGCGAAGATGACACGGACTTCACTTCTGATGTTGCTTCTGAAATTTTATTAAGCTGTTCTTCCTGTTCCTTCTGCTTGCGCCACTTGTCCGTTAATCGATTGGCGATCTGCAGGGCAGTGATGCCGTTATAACCAACTGCAGCAAACATATCATCCAGGTTAGTAAAATTGAATTTCTCGGCAACACGCTTCACATTTTCGTTCGTCAGCACTTCTTTAAGGTCAAAGTCCATGCTCTTGATTTCTTTTTCAACCAATTCGCGGCCTTTTTCCACGTTTTCTTCGCGGCGCTGCTTCTTGAAGAATTGGCGTATTTTGCTCTTCGCCTGGGACGTTTGCGTGATTTTCAACCAATCTCTGCTTGGTCCATATGAATGCTTCGAAGTCAATATTTCCACTATGTCGCCAGTTTTCAATTTATAATCCAAAGGCACCATTTTACCATTTACTTTTGCACCAATCGTCTTATTGCCTATCTCCGAGTGGATGCGGTAAGCAAAGTCGATCGGAATCGAACCCGACGGCAATTCGATGACGTCGCCCTTTGGCGTAAAGATAAACACCATGTCGGAAAACAGGTCGATTTTAAGAGATTCCATAAACTCTTCCGCATTCGTAGCTTCATCCTGGAATTGCAGGATTTCACGGAACCAGCTGAGTTTTTCTTCAAGAGGAACCGACTTATCGACTTCTTTGCCTTCTTTATATGCCCAGTGAGCGGCAATCCCGTATTCAGCGATCCGGTGCATTTCAAACGTACGGATCTGCACCTCGAGCGGGTCTCCCTTTGGACCGATTACAGTCGTATGGAGCGATTGATACATATTCGGCTTCGGCATGGCAATATAATCTTTGAATCGCCCAGGCATCGGCTTCCAGCATGTATGGATAATGCCGAGGACAGCGTAACAATCTTTAATGCTATTCACCTGAATGCGGACTGCAAGCAAGTCATATATTTCACTGAATTGCTTGTTTTGCAGCGCCATTTTACGATAAATGCTGTAAATATGTTTAGGGCGTCCTGATATTTCAGCTTTTATCTGGACTTCATCGAGCTGTTTGCGTACTTCCTCGACTACATCCTGCAGATAATCCTCACGCTCATTTCGCTTTTTCTTCATTAAATTGACAATTCGATAATATTGCTGAGGATTCAAGTAACGGAGTGCAATATCTTCAAGCTCCCATTTGATTGTCGAAATACCTAATCGATGGGCTAATGGAGCAAATATCTCCAGCGTTTCGTTCGCAATTCTGCGTTGCTTCTCTGATGGCAAATGCTTAAGTGTGCGCATATTGTGCAGACGGTCAGCCAGCTTTATCAAAATAACGCGGATATCCTGTGCCATAGCTACGAACATCTTCCGATGGTTTTCCGCTTGCTGTTCTTCGTGTGATTTGTATTTGATTTTTCCAAGCTTCGTAACACCATCCACTAGCATAGCCACTTCCGGCGTAAAAGCCTCTTCAAGGTCTTGAAGCGTCACATCAGTGTCTTCAACGACATCATGAAGAAACCCTGAAGCAACCGTCGCTGCATCAAGCTCAAGGTCAGCAAGAATCCCGGCTACCTGGATTGGATGGATAATATAAGGCTCCCCAGACTTTCTGAATTGGTCTTTATGAGCCTCTTCCGCATAATGAAAGGCTTTTTCCACCATTGCAACCTCTTCCGGCTGCAAATAGCGCTGTGTTCGTTCTATCACTTGTTTTGAAGTAAGTATTTGTTCGTTTGCCATGAAACCACCTTAGTTATAGAGTAGAAAAAATCTCGGCCAAACTCCGAAAGAAGATACTGTCTCAGGATTTTTCCGAACCGATTATTAATTAAAAAAAACAATAAGTTTATAAGACCAACTATATATGAATGTATTGTTTCTATTATCGAAAAAAAAGTCCAGAAAGTAAAGTGGTTAATCCTTCTTTTTACGGTTCTCGCACCTATTATAATAGTGTATCAAAATATTCAATAAAATCAAGAAAAGCGGAAGACCTCCGTTTAGCTCCGTACAAACTGGAGTGTTTCTCTCAAGATAAACATACTAAGATTAGTAGTACGAACTAATGCATTGGTTCGTACTACTATTTTTTATATAGTAAAGAGGAAGAAACGGCCGCGTGTTTCCGAGGATCTTGAATCCGTAAAATAAACTGGCCTTCTTCACTTACCTTATTTGAATCAGTTTTTAGTATGTTGGATCCTTTGAGATCGTGTAAAAGAAATGGGAATCGATAAGAGTAAGATGGAGACTTCAATTTCATTTATTTCAGGAGGAATCAGAATGAAACACGTCATCGCTTTCGATGTCAGTATGGGGAAAAGTTATATGGTGATTTACAATAGCGCACAAAAATGTGAGTACGAAGGGGATATCCTTCATACACGCCCATCATTCAACTGGCTGAAGGATAAAGTGGAGGAAATCATTCAAGTAGATGGCGAACAGTCTTCCATTGTCTTCGAATCCACGGGAGTCTATTCCCGTCCTTTAGAACGTTTTTTCAGAGAAAGTTCCTTGCCTTATTGCCTTCTTAATCCACTAGAAGCAAAAAAACAATGTGATTCCTTACGAATCCATAAAACTGATCGTAGCGATGCCCATCGCTTGGCATTAACCCACTTCAAAGAGAACCGGCGAGTAGAAACGCCGAGTGATGATGTCCACCAACAATTGAAATCTTTATCTCGCTTATATGACGAGCTAGACAAAGAATTATCCATGACCCGGAATCGTTTACATAAAGTCCTACAACTTACCTTTCCAGAGTTAGATACGCTCTTCTCATCTAAATCTGAGTTGTTCCTACAAATCGTTCAATTGTTTCCACATCCAGATTTGGTCCTGGCCCATTCTAAAACGGTGATTAAAAACAAGATCATCCATCGCACCCGAAAGCGCCTATCCAAACTCCAAGCCGAACAGAAAGCCATTGAACTCCTGGAAGCAGCCCGAAACTCCTATCCTGCCGTCCACTCTATGGATGTGGTCTGTGATCAAGTTCGGCTCTATGCCCAGCGCTATCTTGATATCAATGAACAAAAAGAGGACTGCATTACAAAGATGATGGTATTCGCACAAGAATTAGAAGAATATCCTATCCTATTAAGTATTCCTGGAATCGGCCCTAACACAGCTGTTCGCTTAATCGCCGAAATTGGCAATATCCACCGGTTTACTACCCATAAGCAACTGAATGCTTATGCAGGGATTGATATACGCCGATTTCAGTCTGGCAAGACCTTTTACAGGGACAAAATTAATAAACGAGGGAATAAACACTTACGAAAACTGTTGTATCTGATCATCCAAAACATGATTAAACAAAGAAGGTTTGGCCATAACCATATTGTTAATTACTATGACAAATTAAAAATGCAACCCTATAACAAATGCCATAAGGTTGCATCCATCGCATGTGTAAATAAGCTGTTGAAGAATATCTTCTTTCTTATTACACACCATGTCACCTATGACTTCCGGTTAGCCGCCTGATGCATAGGTGACATCCTTATCATACCATAGCCCCCCTAACAAAAAAATGAAATCCAATCGTTAGGTCTATTTGGTATGCCCTATTCCCCTCATTTTTTACTAATAATTTTCATTAATATGCTTGACTAATCGTAAGAAAGGAAACACGGCGAAGTTATAAGCCGATGTTGACTTATCGATGAGAGAAACGCGAAGTTTGCTAGGAGCTGGAGGTCTGCAGCTGGATCAAGAAAAGCGGAGGCGGTCGTTTAGCACCGTAGGAACTGGAGCCCTTTCTCTTTGAGATACTGGTTCAAGAAATGCAAGGGCATCCGGTTAGCGACAAGCCTGCCTATAAAAGAAAGCCCTGTCTTAAAGACAAGGCTTTCGTTCGGATCAATACTCCATTAAAGTCAGCACATCATAGCCGTCCAACTTCTTGCGGCCGTCCAAGTAAGAAAGTTCAATCAAGAACGCAATCCCCGCAACGATTCCGCCCAACTCTTCAACTAGTTGGATTGTTGCTTCGATTGTTCCGCCTGTTGCAAGCAAATCGTCTGTAATAAGGACGCGCTGTCCAGGTTTGATAGCATCTTTATGAATAGTCAATACATCTTTTCCATATTCAAGGCCGTATTGCACCTTAATTGTTTCACGAGGAAGTTTACCTTCTTTGCGGACCGGCGCAAAACCGACTCCCAATGAATATGCCACCGGGCAACCAATAATAAAACCACGGGCTTCTGGACCGACTACCAGGTCAATTTTTTGTTTTTTCGCGTATTCGACAATTTGGTCAGTCGCGTAGTGATACGCTTCCCCATTGTCCATAAGCGTAGTGATATCTNTAGCGATGCCCATCGCTTGGCATTAACCCACTTCAAAGAGAACCGGCGAGTAGAAACGCCGAGTGATGATGTCCACCAACAATTGAAATCTTTATCTCGCTTATATGACGAGCTAGACAAAGAATTATCCATGACCCGGAATCGTTTACATAAAGTCCTACAACTTACCTTTCCAGAGTTAGATACGCTCTTCTCATCTAAATCTGAGTTGTTCCTACAAATCGTTCAATTGTTTCCACATCCAGATTTGGTCCTGGCCCATTCTAAAACGGTGATTAAAAACAAGATCATCCATCGCACCCGAAAGCGCCTATCCAAACTCCAAGCCGAACAGAAAGCCATTGAACTCCTGGAAGCAGCCCGAAACTCCTATCCTGCCGTCCACTCTATGGATGTGGTCTGTGATCAAGTTCGGCTCTATGCCCAGCGCTATCTTGATATCAATGAACAAAAAGAGGACTGCATTACAAAGATGATGGTATTCGCACAAGAATTAGAAGAATATCCTATCCTATTAAGTATTCCTGGAATCGGCCCTAACACAGCTGTTCGCTTAATCGCCGAAATTGGCAATATCCACCGGTTTACTACCCATAAGCAACTGAATGCTTATGCAGGGATTGATATACGCCGATTTCAGTCTGGCAAGACCTTTTACAGGGACAAAATTAATAAACGAGGGAATAAACACTTACGAAAACTGTTGTATCTGATCATCCAAAACATGATTAAACAAAGAAGGTTTGGCCATAACCATATTGTTAATTACTATGACAAATTAAAAATGCAACCCTATAACAAATGCCATAAGGTTGCATCCATCGCATGTGTAAATAAGCTGTTGAAGAATATCTTCTTTCTTATTACACACCATGTCACCTATGACTTCCGGTTAGCCGCCTGATGCATAGGTGACATCCTTATCATACCATAGCCCCCCTAACAAAAAAATGAAATCCAATCGTTAGGTCTATTTGGTATGCCCTATTCCCCTCATTTTTTACTAATAATTTTCATTAATATGCTTGACTAATCGTAAGAAAGGAAACACGGCGAAGTTATAAGCCGATGTTGACTTATCGATGAGAGAAACGCGAAGTTTGCTAGGAGCTGGAGGTCTGCAGCTGGATCAAGAAAAGCGGAGGCGGTCGTTTAGCACCGTAGGAACTGGAGCCCTTTCTCTTTGAGATACTGGTTCAAGAAATGCAAGGGCATCCGGTTAGCGACAAGCCTGCCTATAAAAGAAAGCCCTGTCTTAAAGACAAGGCTTTCGTTCGGATCAATACTCCATTAAAGTCAGCACATCATAGCCGTCCAACTTCTTGCGGCCGTCCAAGTAAGAAAGTTCAATCAAGAACGCAATCCCCGCAACGATTCCGCCCAACTCTTCAACTAGTTGGATTGTTGCTTCGATTGTTCCGCCTGTTGCAAGCAAATCGTCTGTAATAAGGACGCGCTGTCCAGGTTTGATAGCATCTTTATGAATAGTCAATACATCTTTTCCATATTCAAGGCCGTATTGCACCTTAATTGTTTCACGAGGAAGTTTACCTTCTTTGCGGACCGGCGCAAAACCGACTCCCAATGAATATGCCACCGGGCAACCAATAATAAAACCACGGGCTTCTGGACCGACTACCAGGTCAATTTTTTGTTTTTTCGCGTATTCGACAATTTGGTCAGTCGCGTAGTGATACGCTTCCCCATTGTCCATAAGCGTAGTGATATCTTTGAAAGTAATACCTGGTTTTGGCCAATCCGGCACGATGGTAATGTATTTTTTTAAATCCATGACGTTGTTTCCTCCTTGAGTTCTTCACCAATTAAGTATGACTGTATCAGCTGGTACAGTTGCTGATAAGAAGAGTAAAGAAGCTCATTTTCCAATTTTAATTGCTGTTGTTTTTTTATATAAGACGGCGCTTCACTGACATCGCGCTTCTTAGGCTGCTTTATAATGGAAATAATCCCATCCTCTATTGTAACAAATCCAAGTTCGAAAAACACCTGGCAGATAAAATCCACAGTATCGCGAGTCCATCCTTTATGTTTGGCAATATCCTCGCGGTGGCGTTTCAGATCAAACGAACCTTTTTTGACAATAAGGGCATAGAGCCATTTAAAATGGTCTCGGGTCGGCAGCGTCGAAAAGAAATGCTGATGGCTTTCATAGAAGTGCGTATATACACGGTTTGGCTGCTTGCCGTATAGAAGCTTTTGCAGAATGTTTTCCGTCGGAGGCAAATCAACCAATATAACATATTTCCCGTCGATTTCCGCATTTGCTGCACTTTCTCCATGGTCAATAAGGAGAAGATGTTCTTTCCATTGAGCAGGCATTTTTTCAGCCAATTGTTCATTAAAAACAATAAAAACGGTCTGGTCCAAAGAAATATGGCCGACTAATTGGCTTAATTTCTTTTTCCCTCTAATATCGAACAATTGCCAATGGTCCACAAGTACATCATGTAAGAAAAGCTGGGGCTTTCTGATATTATTCCATTCATTGATTGATAGTTCTCCAACTACAGAGAGCGTAGCTGACGGTGAAATTTCATCCGCCAGATATCCCATTCCGAATCCTACTCCATCAAGATGGGCAGATCCGTCAGACATCGCTGCTTTCAAGTGCGTCCCGTCTCCTCCAATTTTTTTCAGCGAAGACAATTGCACATCTTTAATCAGCACTTTAGGCTTGGGGTTGCCCATCCCGAAAGGAGCTAATTTATTCATTTCTTCTATTGTGCCCAAATTTGCTTCTTCAAGTGTAATTGCTGCATCAATAAGTGTAATGGGCGTAAAATCCTCTTCTGTCAGAGTTTCTTTTGCAAGATCATTCAATCTTGCCCTAAGTTCATCGACATCCTTAATGGCGAGCGTCATGCCGGCTGCCATCGGGTGTCCCCCGAAGTGAGGTAGCAAGTCCCGGCATTGCGACAAATTGTGATAAAGGTCGAAGCCTTCTATGCTTCGAGCCGAGCCTTTTGCCAAGCCTTTTTCAGCATCATAGCTAAGCACAATTGTCGGCCGATAATACTTTTCTACCAATTTGGAAGCTACTATGCCGATCACTCCTGCATTCCAGCCTTCAGCGCCAACTACGAGGACAGAATTCTCTTCAATAGGGTATAGGTTTTCAACTTGTTTAATAGCTTCATTAGCAATAGATGAAACAATTTCTTGCCTTTCGATATTCAATGCCTGTATTTCCTCGGCAATACTTTCGGCCAGCACTGGATCCCTGGTCAACAACAAATCGACAGCAGGATCGGCATCGCCAAGTCTTCCAGCGGCATTTATCCTTGGAGCCAGCCCAAAGCCCACGCTTTCTTCCGTCACATGGGCCAAATCAACTTTTGCGATGGACATTAGCTTTTGCAGGCCGGGCCGTTTAGTAGAGGCAAGCTTTTTGAGGCCCTTTGATGCTATCAGTCTATTTTCGCCTGTAAGCGGCACCAAGTCAGCTATTGTCCCGATCGCCGCAATTTCCAGAAGATCTTCCGGAAGGTGCCCGAGCAACGCATGGGCCAGCTTAAAAGCAACGCCGACACCAGCAAGATGCTTACACGGGTAGGTTCCATCCTTAAGCTTAGGGTGAATAACGGCCAATGCATCCGGCAATTCAGGCCCCGGCTCATGGTGGTCGGTAACAATGTAATCCATGCCCAACTCACGGGCAAAAGCCGCTTCTTCCAAGGCAGAAATGCCTGTATCAACCGTAATAAGCAAATCCGTGCCCTGGTCTTTTGCTAATTGGAACGCGCCTTTATTCGGACCGTATCCTTCAGAAAAACGATTAGGAATATAAAAATCCACATTCGCCCCGAGAGCGCTTAGCGTTTCCATTAAAACAGTCGTCGAACTGACGCCATCCGCATCATAATCGCCGAAAATGAGAATATTTTCTCCGTTGGCGATTGCTTTCTTTATACGGTCAACCGCCTTGTCCATATCCTTAAACAAGAAAGGATCATGGAATTCCTGTTCATCTAAAAATAAAAAGGACCGTGCAGCTTCGACTGTCTCGATGCCACGGTTCACTAGTAAATGTGCCACTAATGGAGTTATATGCAATTGGGCAGTCAACGCTTCAATTGTTTGGTGATTCGCTTCTTCAACTTTCCAACGAGTCTTTGACTGTAACATAAATTCACCCCTCAACCTTCCTCATTATACAGGAGGAGTTGAAGGGTTTCAATTTATTTACGAACATCAATTTCATTTTCCTGTTGGAATATTTGTGTTTCTTCCTTTTCCAGCTGTTTCACCCTTTTCTTTAATGATGTAATCCTTTTAACACTTAACATCCACGAAAATAGGCTTCCAATTGCAAAAGAGCCAATAATGATCAAAATAAGCGGCCATTCTGAGCGGCCAAACAAATAATTCACTTCGACAGTGCCAACATTTAAGACCGCAAAAACACAGACGATTATGATGCAAATCAGGCCTATCAAATATAGCCATTGCAGTTTCATTTTTTATCCCCCCTATCATTCTTCCCCTAGTGGATTTATATGTACAAAGACATCCTGGATCGTTGGTTCTTGCAACAGTTGCCTTTTCACCCTTTTTCCAATGGCATGCCCCTGTTCGACCGTTAAATAAGGATGGACGGATATTTTTAGATCGACAATGACATAGTGCCCGTGTTCCCTGGCGTAAAGAGAGCCTATCTGCAGGACATCGGGATCTGACAAAATCATGTCACGAAGATGAGCCGTCTTCTCATCTGGCAACACATGGTCCAAAGTGGCATGGATTGCTTCTTTCCCAAGTGTGAAAGCCATCTTCGCAACAAGGATTGAGACCAGCAATCCAGCGAGAGGGTCGCCATAAACCAACCAAGGGATATCCAGATAGCTGCTCAGCACTGCGGCCCCTACTCCAATTAATGCCGCAACTGAAGAATAAACATCTGAACGGTGCTCATAGGCGTTTACGATTAAGGCCTGGCTTCCTATTTTCTTTCCCAATTTATATTTATATTGAAACATGGATTCTTTCACAGCAATGGACAACAAGATCACATAGATGGCCAGCAATTTAGGGGGTGATGCAGGCAATGTAAAAGCATTCAACGAGCTCAGCCCGATTTTAACGCCGACAAGCAACAATAAGACAGCCACAATAATTGCGGCAATGGATTCGGCTTTGCCATGGCCATAAGGATGGTCGTGGTCCGGAGGCTGTTTCGCCGCTTTCAGGCCGACATACACAGCTAAAGAACCCACTACATCAGAAGCTGAATGGACGGCATCAGCCACTAGAGCCCGGCTATTGGCCATAATGCCTGCTGCTCCCTTTACAAGCGCCAATGCTATATTTCCCGCTATACCGACCAAGGCGGCAAATTCAGCCTGTTTGAAACGGTCCTTCTTGCTCATGGCTATTCCTCCTACTAATCGATTGTTCCCTTTTATTGTTAGCAGAAAGAGCAGGAGATACATATGAAGTTTTAGGAAAAAGAGATCAAGTATAACTTTGATCAGTAGGCGTTTTACAGTTAGAAGGAGACAAAAAAAGCTGCGGGATTACCCGCAGCTTTCTCTTTTAAACGACAGCGTCGCCTGTAGATTTTTTCTTTTCTTTTTGCGTTTTCAGATAACCTTTTTTCTTCAGTTCTTTCTCCTTCAGATCCAACCATAACTGAGAAGCAATAAAGATGGATGAATAAACCCCGATGACCAACCCAATCAATAAAGCGATTGAGAATATTTGGATTGATTCGCTTCCGAATATGACTAAGGCAATGACCGTAACCAATACGGTTAGGACCGTATTAAGTGAACGGACGAGCGTTTGGCGAATAGAAATATTCACAATCTCTTCCAATTCAGAAACATGTTTGATGCGCGATTTTTTTCTCATATTTTCTCTGATACGGTCAAATGTAACAATCGTATCATTGATCGAATAACCGATAATGGTCAATACAGCGGCTATGAATGTCAAGTCAACTTCAATGCGGAATACACTGAAAATCGTGATAATAAAGAACGCATCATGCAGCAATGCCACAACTGCCGGAACTGCCATCCTCCATTCGAAACGAAGCGAAACATAGAGGATGATCCCAATGGATGCAATCAACACGGAGTATAGTGCATTTTTTGCCAGTTCTTTCCCAACGGTAGGCGAAACAGTGCTGACACTTGGCTCATGGCCGTACTTTTCACTGAAATATTCCTTCGCTTTATGGATTTCCTCTTTATTCATCACGCCGACTAGACGCGCAACTGCATTCCGGTCCTTCTCTCCAGATAGGACAATATCGTCTGTCTTAAGGCCAAGCGTTTTGAAATCATCTTCGACGGCCTGCGTTGTAATCGGCTTGTCCGATCCAATTTGAACACGCGTACCGCTGGTAAAATCGATGCCAAGGTTCAGTTTGAACACAAACAGGAATATGATACCGATCACAGTCACCGCAATCGAGAATGTATAGAAGATTTTCCGTTTTTTTACAAAGTCCAACTTATCGAAATGGGTTGGCAAATGCAAAGTATCATTGAAATCCTTCAATTTGTGGATTTGTTTTTCCTTTACATTGAACCAGCTCGCACGTTTGTTTAGGAAGTTGCTGTTCACCCATAGGTTCAGGAACAAGCGCGTTCCAAATACGTTTGTTATAACCCCCATGAAAAGGGAGATGATAAGCATTGTCGCAAAACCTTTGACCGAACTGTTACCGAAATAGAACAACACGGCAGCTGCTAGCAATGTCGTGATATTCGCATCCAGGATTGTAGCAAGCGAGTGCTTGTTCCCGGTATGGTAGGCCGATTTTAGGCTGCGGCCGACACGTATTTCATCCTTGATCCGCTCATAGGTAATAATATTGGCATCGACTGCCATACCGACCCCGAGAATCAAAGCCGCTATACCCGGAAGCGTCAGAACGGCGTTCATCCAGTCGAATACCAACAGAATTAAGAAAATGTAAACCGTCAATGAAATCGTTGCGATGAAACCTGGCAAACGGTAGAAGAGCCACATAAACAGATAGATAATGGCTACACCCACAATACCGGCGAAGACTGTTTGATGAAGTGCTTCTTCACCGAATTTAGCGCCCACCGACGTTGAATAGATTTCTTTCAAGTCGACCGGCAACGCACCAGCGTTCAGCATATTTGCCAATTCTTGTGCTTCCTTAAGCGTGAAAGACCCAGTGATCAATACGTTGTTTTGGTTAAACACTTGGCTAACTCGCGGTGCTGACACAAGGTTTGTCTGTTTAGCCGGATCCTTGTAGGAATCTTTACCTTCTTCATAATCAAGCCAGATGGCCAATACATTCTGTCCTTCCGGTCTTGAGGAAATATCTTCAGTAACCTTTTTGAACTTCTTGGCATCTTTCAGTGTCACTTCCACGACAGGCTGGTTATTCTTATCGAATGACTGCTTGGCGCCGCCCTCTTTCAGATCCTTACCTGTCATCATTACTTTGTCGTTGTAATCACGGAAAGTTAGTTTTGCCGAAGTGGATAAAATCTTTCTGGCATTATTCTGATCCTCCACCCCCGCCAATTGGACACGGATGCGGTTATCTCCTTCGATTTGGATGTTCGGTTCGCTTACACCCAATACATTGACACGGCGGTCCAATGCGGCCACTGTGCTGTTAAGGACACCCTTTGTGATCTTTTCGCCATCTTCTGGCTTCACTTCATATAAAACCTCAAAGCCTCCCTGTAGGTCGAGGCCGAGTTTTATGTTCTTTACAATCCCTGATGTTGTCGTTCCCATAATCCCGAATAATACAATAACGAGAAGGAAGAACGCAACGATTCTCGATCTTTTAACCATTATGTAAGAGCCTCCTTAAAACTTTTAGGCCTGATCTTGCAGTATGAATAGGATGACGCATTTTGGATAAACCAGCTGTATATTCCCAAAAAAACGACTTCATATACAAAGATATGGCACAAACGATCTTCATTTTCTTTTCTTAACCTAAGACTAAAGGAACAATACGGCGGATTGGTACAATCGAACTGCTAAAAAGCTCCAATCCCATTATGAGTGAATTTGATAGCACTGTCAATTTTAGATTTTTAAAAATAGGAAAGGTTAACCAGGTCATATTCTGGATATTCAAGGAAAAATTATGAAAATAAATCCCTGAATTCAGATAGGTCGGTAGATGCATGCCGCGTTGATTCTTTAAACCCTTCGACTGCCGCAAAATTCATATATTCACCGATGTTCACTCTCATAATATCATTGAACAGCTGATGAAGCGGCTCCCCGCCCTTGCTCTTCTTCCACTTTTTCTTCAGCATGAATTGCCATAATTGCGCTTCTGTCACTTCATGGTAGCCGAGAAGGGCAAATTCCTCGCACTTACTGAGTAAAGCAGGCAACAATGTACCATGTTCTTTGTTAATAGGGTGCTCTTTCGCCATATCCGCCTACACTCCTTCATCTTAAGAATATCTGATACCTTGTCATGCTTTGTCCACCTCAATGCATATAAATAATTGTAGATTATTATGATAATTTTGAGAAGGCGGGTAATAAATAAATGTCCAAATTTTTTCAGGGAACACTCATATTGCTTGCCGCTGGGTTTGTGACAAGGGTTTTAGGCTTCATTAACCGCATTGTAGTGGCGCGTACGATTGGAAGCGAGGGTGTCGGATTATACATGATGGCCATGCCTTCCCTCTATTTAGTTATTTCAGTTACGCAATTGGGCCTGCCGGTAGCTATTGCGAAATTTGTAGCGGAAGCAAACGCTACCAACGATGAAAGGAAAATCAAAAAGATTTTAGTTGTGTCGCTCAGCGTGACGCTGGGGCTTTCGCTCATCTTCACCCCGGCCCTAATCTTGCTTGCGCCATGGCTGTCACATACCTTGTTCACGGACGAGCGCATTATGTGGCCTTTGATCATTATCTCGCCGATCATCCCAGTCGTTGCTGTATCATCGGTGATCCGCGGTTATTTCCAAGGCAAGCAAAACATGAAACCGGCTGCCTTTTCGCAGGTTCTCGAACAAGTGGTACGGATTGGTTTAATAGCAACTGCCACTAAATACTTTCTCCCTTATGGGATCGAATACGCTGCTGCGGCAGCCATGGGAGCTTCTGTTCTAGGCGAACTGGCATCTTTACTCTATCTGCTGACATTTTTTAAACTAAAGAAACATTTCCGGCTGCGGACTGGTTTTTTTACGGCTGCCCGCAGCAGTAAGAATACGCTTCGGCAATTATTCAGCATTGCCCTTCCTTCAACCGGCAGCAGAATAATCGGGAATATTTCTTGGTTCTTCGAGCCGATTGTCGTCGCCCAAAGCCTGGCGATCGCAGGTATTTCTGCCTCTATGGCAACAAGGCAATACGGGGAACTGACAGGTTATGCCCTGCCGTTGCTTATGCTCCCTTCCTTTGTGACATTTGCCCTTTCCACTTCATTGGTTCCGGCAATCAGCGAAGCGGCGGCAGCAAAAAATATTACGCTCGTTTCACATCGGCTCCATCAAGCGCTTCGCGTGACTTTTATTACCGGCTGCCTTTCCGTCGTGATTCTTTTTGTTTTTGCTGATCCAATTATGAATCTTATGTATGGACAGAATAACGCCAGCGTTTACATCACGTATCTGGCACCCATTTTCATATTTTCCTACTATCAAATGCCGCTTCAGGCCGTGCTTCAGGCCATGAACTTGGCCAAGGCCGCTATGTTCAACAGTCTGGCCGGCGCTGTAATTAAGCTTGCCTTCATCTTTGCATTATCCTCCCAGCCCCAATTCGGCATTATGGGAACGGCCATCGGATTTGCGGCCAGTATCGTATTGGTGACGTTCCTGCACTTTGCGACGATCGCCAAAGTTATACCAGTGGCTCTTGATATTCCTAATTATGCCATGACGATCTTGATTACGATTGTATCCGGCTTTGCAGGTTATTACTGTTTTGGATTGATTCACACAAGCTATGCTTTATACCTTTCTATTGGAGCAGTATGCGCTTGTTTCATTTCTTTATGCCTGCTGACTAAGGTCATTACATTTCGGGAAATGATGCTGTTTTTGCCATTCCGAAAAAAGCGCTAGCCTTTCTTTTTAGAGATCACAAATTTCCCGTGATGATAAGAACAAAAGGAAATCTCGCTCTCATGGCTAATCCCCCGGTACTCCAATTGCTCACAAAGCCAGGGGCGGGTTAGGTTCATTTTACGGAGATGGTCTTCCAGAATGACGCCATCAAGAATCAATGGCAGCGCCAACTCATACTCGTAGTTTCCTGGCTTGTTATTCTTTTTCATGACAGACAAATCACCGGAAGGCTCTAAAATGGCAAAAGCAACTTCATCAAGGCTAAATACTTCCTTTTCCCTAAGTTGCTGCAACAAGTCATCATAATTATACCGTTCTTTTTTCATCGCTTTTTCGTCAATTTTGCCTTGGTGAATAATAATCGTTGGTTTGCCGTCTAATAACTCTCTTATTTTTTTATTTCTTAATGATAACAAAGCAAGCGCCAGCTGAATAATCAGAAGAGCTACTATAGGCAGAATTACTTTGTATAGGGGCATTTCTGTGTCTTCGATTGAGACAGCAGCCAATTCCGCAATCATTAAAAAAACAACTAGATCTAGTATGCTTAGCTCTGCAATTTCCCTTTTGCCCATCAACCTAAAAATAATAAGGAGAAAAACGTACATAAAAAGGGTCCTCACGACGATAAAAGCAAATTCAAACATGTTCATACACCACCGTTTTCCAAAAAATACAGAAGATCACACTTACCGCTTGGCAGGATAAGCATGTCCAGCTGTTCTTGTTCTCCCTTTCCCAACTGGCGCTAATACTCCCACTTTAAAACAAGAGCGTTGATAAAGAAGTGTATGCGGATGATCAAGCGACAATAGGAACTAAGAGTAGTTCAACGAATCATTGATGACTAATCAAGGCTTCACATTATCCGAAATAAAATGTTAGTATGCCCCGATGTTCTATTCTTAATACAGGCTTCATATGTTTGTACAAACACATGACTTCTGCTTGAAAGGAGAAAAGGATGGAAACAAGAAAACTAGGATCTGCCATTTTGTACGGCACCTTAACCATTTTTATCATAGCGCTTCTATTCAGCCTCTTATTTTCTGTACTGTTACGTTTCACTTCTTTGACTGAATCTTCCTTGTCGTATATGATTTTGATTCTTTCATTTCTGGCAATATTCTTTGGTGGCATTGTATCTGGAGGCAGGGGCAAAAAACAGGGGTGGATGCTCGGGGGAGCTACAGGGCTTTTATATACGGTCATCTTGCTCTTGTTTCAATACTTGGGGCATGACCAGGCCTTTACAATTCGCGAATGGATTCAATCTCTTTGCTATATTGTTGTCTGTATGATGGGAGGCATTCTTGGCGTCAACCTATCCGGCGGCAATAAAGAATAAACAGGCATAAAAAAAACTGCTCCCTGACTAGGGGCAGTTTTTTTGCCATTAACCGACAGTTGTAGCTTTTTCAACTACATCACGGATAGCTGCACGATCGTATGTAAGACGGCTTCCATCTCCGCACTTAAGGACGATTTTATTTTCGTCGATTGCATCTACAATGCCGTGTAATCCACCAATAGTAACAATCTTGTCACCTTTAGCCAATTCATTTTGCATAGTCGCTATCGCCTTTTGTCTCTTTTGCTGAGGGCGAATCAACAAGAAATAAAACAAAACAAACATCAATATTAACGGACCAATTGTGCTTAGAAATTGCATATTATTCAACTCCTTCCATTTATTTTTATTCATTATAGTTAGGTTTAGAAATTCTTCGCGTCAGGCTTATTGAAACCATATTGTTCGAAAAATTCTTCTCTGAAGTCGCCTAAACGGTCTTCCATAATCGCCTGGCGAACTTGCTTCATTAAGTTTAACAGAAAATATAGATTATGATAAGTAGTAAGTCTAATGCCAAATGTTTCTTCACAACGGATTAAATGGCGGATATATGCTCTGCTGTAGTTGCGGCAAACGTGGCAGTTGCAGTTCTCATCCAGTGGACCGAAGTCACGCGCATACTTGGCGTTCTTCACCGTCAAACGCCCATTGCTGGTCATCAATGTACCATTTCGTGCAATTCGGGTCGGTAATACACAATCAAACATATCCACGCCGCGGATCGCGCCATCAATTAATGAATCCGGCGAACCTACGCCCATCAAATAACGGGGCTTTCCGCTTGGCAATAATGGCGTTGTATATTCGAGCATCCGGTTCATGATATCCTTTGGCTCTCCCACTGACAATCCTCCGATTGCGTAACCAGGAAAATCAAGCGACACCAAATCTTTCGCGCTTTGTTTGCGCAGCTCTTCAAACTCCCCGCCTTGAACGATACCAAATAAACCTTGGTCATTTGGGCGTTCATGCGCTTTCAAGCAACGTTCCGCCCAGCGCGATGTTCTTTCGACAGATTTCTTCATATATTCATACGTAGCTGGGAAAGGCGGACATTCATCAAATGCCATCATGATATCCGAACCTAACGCATTCTGTATTTCCATCGCTTTTTCTGGTGATAGGAATAACTTGTCCCCGTTCAAATGATTTCTGAAGTGGACACCCTCTTCTTCAATCTTGCGGAACTCGCTAAGGCTGAATACCTGAAAACCGCCGGAGTCAGTCAAGATGGCACGATCCCAATTCATGAATTTGTGAAGGCCGCCTGCTTCCTTGATGATTTCATGCCCTGGACGCAGCCATAAATGGTACGTATTACTAAGTATTATACCCGCGCCAAGCTCTTTTAAATCTTCCGGCGACATGGTTTTAACGGTTGCCAGTGTACCGACAGGCATAAAAGCGGGCGTATCGAATGAACCATGGGGCGTATGGACCCGTCCAAGCCTCGCTCCTGTCTGTTTACATGTTTTAATCAATTCATAGCGAATAGCTGTCAATTAAGTTCTTCCTTTCTGGTTTCTGCTAGATAATCAGCATAGCATCGCCAAATGAAAAGAAACGGTATTTCTTCTCTACGGCCTGCTTATATGCTTGCAGAACATGTTCTCTTCCCGCCAGTGCCGAAATCAGCATCATCAAGGTTGATTTTGGCAGATGGAAGTTTGTGATCATCCCATCAATTGCTTTAAATTCAAACCCTGGGAATATGAATATGTCAGTCCAGCCGCTTTCAGCCTTGAATTCACCGTCATATTTGCTGGCGATGGTTTCCAAGGTTCTGGTCGACGTGGTCCCAACGGTTATGATCCGTTTGCCTTCTCTTCGCACTTTATTTAACAGGGAAGCTGTTTTTTCATTCATATGATAGTATTCCGCATGCATATCATGGTTGTCAATATCTTCTACAGAAACAGGTCGGAACGTCCCCAATCCGACATGCAATGTAATGAAAGCTACATGGACACCCATTGCGCGGATTTCATCCAATAATCTCTCCGTGAAATGCAATCCGGCAGTCGGTGCGGCCGCCGAACCGCGCTCTTTGGCATAGACGGTCTGATAGCGGTCCTGGTCGTCCAATTGCTCCTTAATATAAGGCGGAAGCGGCATGGTGCCCAATTGGTCAAGGATTTCATAAAAGATTCCTTCATACTGGAATTTTACGATACGTCCCCCTTGGTCCAGCTCATCAAGACATTCAGCCTTTAATTTGCCATCGCCAAATACGATGACTGTACCTTTTTTTACCCGCTTAGCCGGTTTGATCAATACTTCCCATACATCTTCTTCATCTTGCTTCAATAAAAGCATCTCCACTTTGGCTCCAGTATCTTCTTTTACCCCGAATAACCGTGCCGGCAATACCTTCGTATCATTCAATACCAGGCAATCGCCTTCATGTAAATGCTTGACTATATCACTGAATACTTCATCTTTGGTTGCGCCTGTTTTTTGGTCTAGAACCATTAAACGGCTGGCTTCCCGATTTTTCAGAGGAGTTTGTGCAATCAATTCCTCCGGCAAATGGAAGTCAAATAAATCGACTTTCAATTCTGTCACATCCTGTTTTTTCTTTCGTATTTATCCTGTGCTGACTGGACAATCCCTTTTCCGAAAAGAGGGCGCTGTTCACGCTATATTGCCGCCACATCGGCAAGTTCTCATTTAATTTTACCCAAAATAAACAATACGGCCGATAACACAACACTAACTATTATACTCGTTACGATTGGAAAATAAAAAGTACTGCTTCCTTTTTTAATCAAGATGTCGCCCGGCAACCTGCCGAGTTTCAAAAAATGGATAAGGAAACCGGAAATGAACACGAGGGTCCCGATAGCCATAAGCATTTTACCTAAATGGTTCATGGCTGCGGACGCTCCAGGCCAAAGTGCTGGTAGGCAGCCATCGTAGCCATTCTGCCTCGCGGGGTTCTCTGAAGGAAACCTATTTGCAATAAATAAGGTTCATATACATCCTCAATCGTTGTCGCTTCTTCGCCAATGCTGGCAGCGATTGTTTCAACACCGACTGGCCCTCCCCTGAATTTCTCGATGATTCCCATTAGCAGTTTGTGGTCAATATGATCCAACCCCAGGCGGTCCACCTGCATGAGCTCCAGTGAATGGCTTGCTAACTCAAGGGTAATATCACCTGTTCCTTTTACTTGGGCAAAGTCCCTTACCCTCCGGAGCAGGCGATTCGCAATCCGCGGGGTGCCTCTAGACCTGCGGGCAATCTCTAAGGCAGCCGTTTCATTCAAGTTTGTTTGGAGAATATCAGCCGTCCGGGAGACAATGCTTTTTAACTGTTCTTCATTATAATACTCCAAGCGGCTTAATACGCCAAAGCGGTCTCTTAAAGGCGCCGAAAGCGATCCAGCCCTTGTGGTGGCTCCCACCAATGTGAACGGGGGGAGATCCAGCCGCACGCTTCTTGCTTGCGGTCCTTTCCCGATCACGATATCGAGGCAAAAGTCCTCCATGGCCGGATAAAGGACTTCTTCAACCGCTCTTGGCAATCGATGGATTTCATCAATGAACAGTACATCACCGGGTTCAAGCGCAGTTAATACAGCTGCCAAATCGCCCGGTCTTTCAATAGCCGGGCCTGATGTTGTCCGTATATTGACTCCCATTTCATTAGCGATGATTGCGGCAAGGGTGGTCTTCCCCAAACCGGGAGGGCCATACAGGAGAACATGGTCCAACGTTTCCTGGCGCATTCTCGCTGCTTCTATAAAGACTTTAAGATTTTCCTTTACTTTATCCTGCCCGATATAATGCCGCAGTTCCAGCGGGCGAAGACTTTGTTCAAATGAGTGTTCAGCTGCCTCCGCCTCGCTTTGGATAATCCGTTCTTCCATTTGCTCCACCTCCTATTTCAACAATAACTGCAATCCTGCTTTAATATATTCTTCAGTCGTTTTTTGTTCCTTCTCAAGCGGCTTCCTGATTTTGGCGACCTCTCGTTCAGAATAACCAAGAGCCTTTAACGCTTCCATCGCTTCATCCAGTTCTCCCGTATTAGCGGCATAGGCAGTTTCCAAAGCATCATTGAACAGATTCGGGAAGTAATCAGGAACGATATTTTCCAATTTCCCTTTCAAGTCCAAAATCATTTGGCGCGCCGTTTTCTTGCCAACGCCAGGAAACTTGACAAGGAAGGTTTCATCTTCATTCTCAATCGCCTGAACTACTTGGTCCACCTTGCCGGAACCAAGTATGGCAAGAGCTCCTTTAGGGCCGATTCCTGTCACATTCAACAGCTTCTCAAACAAGGCTTTTTCTTCCTGGGTTTTGAATCCATAGAGGGCAATCATATCTTCACGGACATAGTGGTAGGTATATACTTTCACACTTTTATCTTTTAAAGAAAAAACAAAAGGATTAGGTGTCAAAACGCGGTATCCGATCCCATTGTTTTCAATCACAATATAATGCGGACCGACAAATTCAATATTTCCTATAATATAATCGTACAAACTCTCTCTCTCCCATTCTCAACTGTAAACATTCTAACACATGAAAAGCGCAAGCGCCCGTTTAGGGGCGTAAAGACTGGACTGCTTCTTCTCGAGATAAAGGAAACACGGAGAGCTAGCGATCCGATGTTGACTTATCGTAGAAAAGAAGCGGGAAGTCTTCTAGCCCCTGGGCGCTGAAGCTAGACAATGAAAAGCGCAAGCGCCCGTTTAGGGGCGTAAAGACTGGACTTGCCACAAGGCAAACAAATGTTCACATCTTATCTTCTATTATGGACTAAAACACCTTCCTTGTACATGACGCGAGCCCTACTTTTATTCTTAAAAAAAGAAAGAAGTTCCTTTCGTTTTTACGGCAAAAAGAACTGTATCCACAAATCGGCCAGTTCTTTCCCATCTAAATAAGCCCTGTGCCGAAGCTATCTTAAACCTTCATTCTTGTATGGTTTAAATGTTTCCAGCACAGATTGGTATCTTTTTTTGTCCTTTACACGTATTCCTTCTGCAAGCTCTTCCCTTCGCTTCACTTCCAATAAGTCGACGTCCAGCTGAAAAAAGGTCTGAATGACATCCAGTTTTGTCGGCTTGCCGTTGAAAATAGTCAATATGCCATCCTCCGTCACTCCAAAATAACCATGTGCTTTCATCAGCGGCGAGATATCATCTATATATTTTTGGAAGACCAATTCTTTTTCAGATTCGTAAACAAGCTTCCACGCCCGGTATTTTTCCATAATGCTTTCTACAGACTGGGCTTCCTTCACTGTTGTTTCCTCCGTCATCTCCCCATCCATATATATTTTTTGTAAAGTGACCTTGCGTATGTCGGTCGCCATGGCGGCAGAAGCCTCTCCCTTATCTGGCCAGACAATTGCATTCAGCAGGATCAGAATTAATGAGAGTGCAAAGATATATGCCTTTTTACTGACATGTCTTCTCAACTACAAACACCTCCGGCAATGCTTTCATTGTTTTATAGAAAAAGCATTCCCCTAAATCAACCGCCTCATTCTGGGCTGAATGCCAAAAAGACTATTCCTTAATGCGGAATAGTCCCCTTGCCATCTGCTGGCTTTAACCTGCCAGTATCATTTCATCTTTACCGAAAACGCAGCGTCTTCCGTTTTCTCTAGCTGGCCATCAGTTGATTCTCTTATAAATATCTTTATAGAGGTTCATTCTCTGTGCATACTGGTCGACTGTCAGTTTCCAAATGGAATGCATATACTCATTGCTACTGTATAAATCTTCTCTCTCCAACCGGTTCCATTCTCTGTAGATATCAGCTGGGAACAGCAATGCATACAGAAATGCTGGATTATTTTTATATGCTTTAAGCTGTGGATAACTAAATAGCTCTGATGCATCCTTTACATACGGCATGATTCTGTTTGAATATTGTATAAAGTCGATGATAGGGGGAGCTTGATGAATCAAGTCAAAGTCGATGATATTCAACTTGCCTCCACTGCTGTTAAAAAAATTGTGATGGGCTACGTCCCCATGTATAATACAATTCGGTTCCTTGTAAAGATCGTCTTCAAACTTCTCCATGCCCTTCAACGCCCGCTCCCCCCACTCAATCCAATTATCTACATAGCGGGAGGAGACATATCCCCGTACTATTCCAGCATTGCTCTTAAATAACTTTAAACGTTCCTGCCACTTTCGCAATTGATTGTATTTACTGGCCGGTATAGATTTATAAAAGGACCGTGTTGTCTGGTGAAACTGTTGCAGCAAAAAGAGCCCTTTCGAACGGTTTTCCGCCTCCCGGTAGGAGAATTTATCTCTTGAAGGGTTTAAGTATTCAATCCATGAATAGGTCATTCCATCATAATTGAAGTCCGGCAGACTTTTAATGAACCGGTAGGTTTGATGAAACCCATTTTCCTTTAGCTTCTTTGTCAAAAGTTTTTGGGCTTCTAATTTATTTGTGCTAGAAAAGCCTTTCACCATATACTTTCTCTTATTACTAGTCACTTTAAAAACATTCTCTCTAATGCGGTCGACCTTTTGCAGACTTTCTCCCTTCGTATCCAGACTGTTGATAAGACGTTTCCGAATGCTCCCATCTTCCCGGAATGAACGATTACCCATTACTCTCATCCGCATATTGTGGCATTTCAAATGCTGTCTGGCCAAAATCAGCTGCCTGATTCGTAAAGGTTCCTTCTGTATGGTCCACAAAAGGAGCCTGATTCACCACAGGCTGATTTTCCTGGCGATAATCGGGCTGTGCCGTTGGCTGCTGAATAGGTTCCTCAGAAGATTGGCCGTACGCAACCTGCCGTCCCGGGAAAACCATTGGTGCTTGAGGCTGGAAAGGCGGTTGATAATAATTTGGCATCATTGGATTTACAGGATTAAAAGGCTGATTCCATTGTTGGCCCTGCATCATAGGCGATTGCATAGCCATTGGCTGCACCGGCTGTTGCATTCCATAAACCGGCATCTGTTGCTGTCCATATGGTGTAGACTGCATTTGCTGCTGTCCATATGGTGTAGCTTGCATCTGCTGTCCATATGGTGAAGTTTGAACATGCTGCTGTCCATATGGCGAAGTTTGAACATGCTGCTTTCCATATGGCGAAGTTTGCATTGTGGATTGATTCACGGGCTGCTGCATAACTGCTTTTGGCTGATTACAGCCGCAATCTTCCTCAGTCTTCACCATGGGTGCCGTCTGCATTTCCGGCTGCAATCCCATATGCTTTCCACTATAGTGGGCAGAGGATTCTACATTGTGATGCAGATGATGGGGCGATGCTTGTGGAACTTCAGCAACAGGAAATTGGGCATACGTGCCAACAGGCATCATCTGTTGCTGGAAATGAGCAGACTGCGGCTGCATCGCCTGCCATGGATGAGAAGAAGACTCATCCGAAGAAGAGCTTTCAGACCCATAGGCCGGCTGCATCATATGGCCAGGCATCGATGGATACGGCTGCTGCAGCGGCGCCATCATGTATGGCGGGCAAAATCCGGCCCCTGGCATAATTGGCGTAGCAGGCATACAGTCATTGATCGGATAACATGGATTGACCGGATAGCACTCATTGACCGGATAACATTCGGCAACCGGTTGTACAGGCATTGGTTGTGCAGGCACGGGTTGCACTGGCGTTGGTTGAGGCTGTTCTTTTGCCACGGGTTTTTGTACAGACATATTTGCCATATTGACCATGTAGTAATTATTGATATCTACCTCAGGAATGACCGGTTGAGGAGCGACAGGCATTTCTTTGACAATGACTTTTTCCTTGTGGATGATTGGCTGTACTGGCATTGGTTTTGGAGCTTCCTTTATGATCGGCGCTTCCTTTTTAGGCACTGGCATTTCTTTTACAGGCTGTGAATAATGGGGGATAGGTGCTTCTTTTTTAGCGCCCGCAGACATGTTCATCTGCGGCGAATGAGAACCCGGCACTTTGATTTTCATGCCGGGCATGATCATATCCGGATTGCTTAATTGTGAATTAGCTTTTATTAGTTCTTCAAACGATACGCCATATTTCTTGGCCAGATTCCAGAGCGTATCTCCTTTTTGGACAATGTGTATCTTCAAGGTGTTCCCCTCCTATGCGAATGTCCATATATACTATGAAAAGATAGGCAAAGTGCTAATCTTTTTCATCAAAACTTATGCAATTGCCCCCCTAAATATGAATCAATCCAAACGCTCTCTAATGGAAAAAAACAGATCTACACTGGCTTTGCATGCTAAATTAAAGGCAACCCATTCTTTTTTGCTGCTTCTTAAAAATGGTTGTTTGCAAGCATTGGATCATCTGGAGGGAAGGCGAGCCTCCTGCGGGACCGCCGCCCGTTTCTTGGGCGGGCTTAGTTTACTTGCGTATACAGCTTTTAATAGGAAAAAGCCTGCATTCCATACGAATGCAGGCTCTTTGTTCAGGAGCGTACGAGCATGCGCTCGATCGCCAACCTTCCTTCCCTCGCTGTCTGTTCTTCAACGGTTATGATGTTGCGTGGCTTGCCCTCCAGTATGCTTTCCAGGTTCCAGAGCAGATGTTTGCTGTCAATCCGGTTCATCGTCAGACAAGGGCACATATACGGATTCAACGAGACAATTTTTTGCTCTGGATGGCGATCTATTAATCTCTGCACCAAGTTCATTTCTGTGCCGATTGCCCATTGTGCACCCGGCTCTGCTTGCTGAATGCAATCGATAATATACTTGGTGCTTCCGTTTAAGTCTGACCGTTCCACCACCTCATGGGAGCATTCGGGATGGACAAGTACTTTCATTTCCGGATATGTTTTTCGGATAAAATCAATATTGGCGACTGTAAAATTTTCGTGGACGGAGCAATGCCCTTTCCAGAGAATCATCCTGCACTCCTCTGCACGGCCTTCATATTCAAGCCGATTTTCGTGCTGATTCCAAATAGCCATTGCCTCGAGCGGAATACCCAAATCATAGCCTGTGTTCCTTCCTAAGTGCTGATCAGGCAAAAATAAGACCCGCTTTTTTTGGGTAAAGGCCCATTTCAATATCGTGTGGGCATTCGACGAAGTTACAGTCGCTCCGCCGTGACGGCCTACGAAGGCTTTTATGGCGGCGGTTGAGTTGACATATGTCAATGGGATAATAGTGTCGCCGAATAGATCCTGCAAATGGTTCCAAGCGATTTCTGTTTGGTTCACATCAGCCATATCAGCCATTGAACAGCCTGCCCTCATATCTGGCAGAAGGACGGTCTGCGATGTTGACGTCAGCATATCCGCTGTTTCAGCCATAAAGTGGACCCCGCAAAATACAATGTAAGAAGCTTCCGTCTGCCTGGAAGAAACCTGCGCTAGCTGAAGGGAGTCACCGGTAGCATCGCAATGCTGGATGACTTCTTCTTTTTGATAATGATGCCCGGGGATAAAAAGGGAAGAACCTAGTTCTTTTTTTATGTCTCTTATTCTTTGATGTATATCCTGTTCGTTCATTGCCTTATAGCGGGCAGGCAATTGATTTTGATTTACAATGCTCTCCAATATGCTCATCGGGAAACCTCCATATAGTTGACTTTTGCGCTTATATCCAAGGCCTGTACGGAATGGGTAAGGCATCCTAGTGAAATATAATCCACACCGCAGTCCCTGTATTCATCCAGACAATCAAGCGTAATGCCCCCTGATGCCTCTGTCACAATGGTGTCCGGCACAAGTTTGACAAGCTCCTTAATTTCTCCAGGTGTGCAGTTATCGAACATAATAATATCGACTCCTGCTAAAACAGCTTCTTCTACTTGCTGTTTGTTCGTTGTTTCCACTTCAACTTTTACCATATGGCCGGCCGCAGTCTTGGCCTGCGCTACAGCTTTCGAAATACCTCCCATGAAATCGATGTGGTTGTCTTTAATCATAATGCCATCGTAAAGCCCGTAACGATGATTGCTTGCCCCTCCGCAGCGGGCAGCATATTTCTCCAGCATCCTAAGCCCTGGAGTGGTTTTTCGCGTGTCGCAGACTTTCGTTTTTGTGCCTTCAAATATTGCGGCTGCTTGTCTGGATTGAGTGGCAATCCCGCTCATCCGCTGTACGAGGTTCAACACCACCCGTTCCGCCATCAGCAATGCTGTAGTCTTGGCTTCTATGACAGCGATGATAGCGCCCCTTGCGATGGCATCGCCGTCTTTGGCATGCAGTGTGACATTTGCTTCGGGATCCAACAAGGAAAAACCGGCAGCAATGATATCGGCGCCGCAAAAGATTCCGTTTTCTTTACTGATTAAGGTGAAACTGCCTCTTTCAGTACCCGAAAATAAAGCGGATGATGTCGCATCTCTTTCTCCAATGTCTTCTATAAAAAAAGCTTTGAGCATTTCATTAAGCTTTAACGAATTCATGTATAATTCTCCCCTTCTTTGCAAAAAGATCTACCGTGCATGACACACCCTGCCATCTCGGATCTTCTTCCGGATAGTCGCTTCTAAGGTGGGCTCCACGGCTTTCGGTCCGCGTGTCAGCACCGACAGCTATGCACCATGCTGTCAAGAGCATGAAAACGGTAGTCAATTCTGAATCATTAAATTCAAGAAGGCCGCCTTCCAGCAATGACTCGACATCAAATTGCCGCAAATACCGAAACAGCTCCCCCAATCCCTCAGCACTTCTGGAAATGCCCGCATAACGGAACATCATCTGTTTTAAATCCAACAAATCCGGCAGATTTTTTTTGCCAGGCTGCTTTTTCTTCCTTAATGGCAACGCCGCAACCTTCTGGGGAGGGGCTTCGGCAATCGCCATTCCTGCCTTCTTGCCGAAAACCAGGCCCTCCAAGAGAGAATTGCTGGCCAAACGGTTGGCGCCATGCACGCCAGTACACGCCACTTCCCCGACGGCATAAAGACCGGGGATGTTTGTGGCCCCGCGGGCGTCCACCTCAACGCCGCCCATCATAAAATGGCTGGCAGGCGCAACCGGCAGAAGCCCTTCTCTCCAATCCACGCCATTTCGGCGGCAAAGAGCAGCAATAGCTGGAAACTTCCCATCAAAATTCTCCACTGCGCTGATATCCAGATACACAGCATGCCCTTCCGCCATGTGGGAAAAAATAGTCTGAGAAACGAGATGGCGGGGAGCTAGGTCTTCAAGCGGATGGATGCCCTGCATAATACGCATTCTGTTTTCGTCCACCAGGATCCCGCCTTCCCCGCGGACCGCTTCTGAAATAAGCCCTTTTACACCACCGTTGCCATATAGCCCTGTAGGGTGGAATTGCATAAACTCCATATCTTTCAATACTGCACCGGCATGAAGAGCCAAAGCAAAGCCGTCCCCGCACGCATTTTCGTGGTTCGTCGTATAAGGGTATAATTGGCCGCACCCTCCGCTTGCAAGAACGGTATGGGAAGCATAAAAAAGATGGACCCTGCCGTTCATGTCTTTTGTAGCCACACCTATACAGCTGCCCTTTTCTGAAATCAGCAATTCCTGCGCCCGATGATTTTCCAGGCATTCAACCGGCGATGCCTGGACCTTGTGCCAAAGGAATTCGAACAGCTTCCTGCCGGTCGAATCGCCAGAGCTATGTAGAATCCTCCTGTGGCTATGCGCGCCCTCCAAACCATACATCAGGTTCCCCTGGGCATCCCGGTCAAAATCCATCCCTTCCTGCACAAGTTCGTCGACAGCATAAAACCCGTCCTCTACCAAAATAGAAACGGCTTGTTCACGATTATGAAATCTGCCAGCAACCATCGTATCCTCTTTGTGGCTTTCAGAGGAATCACCAGCTGCATAAGCGACCGCAACCCCTCCTTGCGCCAAGTAGGTATTGCAACTCCTGACATCTGTCTTTGTGATCAAAAGTACTTTTTTCGTTACGCTTGCATGGATGGCACATTGCAAGGCAGCCATGCCACTTCCGATAATAAGTACGTCATATTCATGATTTTCCATTTAAATCCTCCTGTATTACAGGTGTCTTGACACTTATATTTACATATTTACTTCTAGCTGGCAAGCTTTTTTCTTCATTGCATCGAAAGTAGACAAGAAAAAAACCTGATCTTGTAAGGACCAGGTTTTCCATTCGTATAATTTTTATTGGTAAGACCTCTATTCAAAAAGAAAGGCTCCAATTAGTATAAATAAAATCAAACAACTGTAAGGTTGATTCAACGATGAGGGCAGCGAATGAAAGCATCTCGCTAATCACAGTTTTACATTATGCCGCCTCATGGCTACGGACAGTGCCCCGCCGCCGGAAAATGGTCACCAATGCCGAATTGATGATCAACAGGACAGCAGAGACGATGAATACGTATGGAATGCCGAACGCACTTGCCACTTGGCCGCCCCATAGCGGACCAACAACGCTTCCGATGTATTGCGCTGTCTGATTATATCCGTATGCTTGGCCCGTGATTGATTCCGGGACGATTTTCTTCAGATAGGTGTTGATAGCAGGCAATAAGCCGCCCAAGCCGAATCCCAACAAGAATCGTAAAATAATCAGGAACCAGATGGAAGTGGCAAATGCATGAATGCCCAAGATGATTGCCACGAATAACAAAGAGAACTGCAGTACGCGCTGAGGCCCCACCTTATCGCTTAATTTTCCGAGATATGGTGCTGAAAGTATATTAGAAAAGCCCGATACAGCTGTGACGATACCGGCAAGAAGAGCCAGGTAGGATGTGTTGCCCGCCAAATCTTTTACATAAAGAGTCAGCACCGGCTGTATGGACAGAATGGCAGATTGCAAAAGAAAAGTCGTAATCAGCACATTCGCTAATCTTTTTAGGATCGCTTTATTGTCCATAGGAATAGCAGCTTGTTTGATTTTTTCTTTTTTGACGGGATTGAAATCTTCCCGGATATATAAAGTCAGGAAGAAAGTCACAAAGAGAATGGCACCAGTAATCCAGAACACTTCGCGAAGCCCGATCAAGTCCGCCAATAAACCGCCTAATACAGGCCCAATCAATGTACCGCCGACGCCGCCGGTAGAAAGGATACCCAGCGCCCGGCCGCTTACATCGGAAGGGGTTTGCGTAGCTACAAGAATGATGGCTGCAGGGATAAAGCCGGAAACAGCCCCCATTGCCAGCCGTGCCCCGACAAGAAAATAGACATTCGGCGCAAAGCCGATCAGAATCATGATGATTGCCATACCCAAGCTGGCGCGCAATAACATGGTTTTTCTTCCATACCGGTCAGCCAGCTTCCCCCATATTGGAGAGAAAATCGCGGCTGTTAAAAACGTACTGCTGAATGCTAAGCTCGCCCAAACCTCTACATGGTCATGCTCACCAAGCTGTGAAATGTATAATGGAAGGAACGGTATGACCAGATTCATCCCCGCGGCCGTTAAAAAAGACCCAAACCAACATATATACAAATTCTTTTTCCAAGTTGTCACATATTTGCCTTCTTTCTTTGTACTGCCTAATTCGGCAATGTTTTATAGATTCCGGACAAATTTATTCTAAAATACTAAACAAAAGGAAAAAGGATTCTTTCCAAAAAAATCCTTTCATTTGTCAAACATTTCATTTATTCCGTTACTAAAGTCATCTATTATATTACGACTTTCGAAACATTATGTAAAATATTCTGTTTTGTCATTTATTGGCGATTGTTATACAACCGGCAATGCGTCGGCCTTTTCGCAAAAAAGAAGCCAGCTTTATAAACTGGCTTCCTCTTCATGTTAACGTTTATTTTTTTGCATTGATGTACAACTTCGCTGCTGCTCTTTGGATACTGACATTGCCATAATCATCGGAGGCTTTCACTTCGATTGCTGCGCCAGGCGCCTTTACGTTTGAAGTGGCTGTATAGTAGCCTACGTAATGACCAGATGATGTTTCTTTCATCGGCAGTTCTGTAGCATTTGTCACATCACCGGCATTAGTCAGCGGCATAAGGATTTGGAATTCAGCTTTCAGGCCAGGTTCACTGTCAAATTCAATTTTGACAGATTCGCCGCTCTTCAATTCCTTGTCTTCAGTCGGCACTAAATTAGCGATTGCAGGCGCTGTGTATTTCGCACTGATTGTAAGGGTTGTTTTCGTTTTATTTCCGGCTTTATCTTGCGCAAGAACCGTAATTTCATTGGTTCCTTGTTCAACCATGATGCGTTGGTCAAACTTGCCGGCTGTGACAGTCGCTTTTTGTCCGTTCACTTTTACGAAATCCAAGTAGTCATCTGCAACCGTTCCTGTCACACGGATTGTTTCTTTATTGGTTTTAGATCCGTTTTCCGGAGAGGTGATGGCCAATGCCGGCTTTTCCTCATCCAGTGTAATTGTGACCGCCTCAGAGGCATCCGTTGAACCATTGGCTGTTCTTGCTTTAGCAGTCAATACATTTTCACCTTTATTGAGCGTGATATTAACTGCAAATGTACCTGCATCGCTTACTTCCGCGCTTCCCGCTTTTTCGCCGCCATTAAAAATATCAACGGTTGTTTTCGGTGAAGCAGAGCCTTCAATTGTCATTTCTTTCTTATTTGTAAATGCGCCGTTCTTAGGAGTTTGGATGACTGGACTCTTCACTTCATAATTAACTGATGCACGGATCATGTAATTACCTTCATCAGCAGGAGACAATGACCATGCTCCGCTGACGCCCTGCCAGCTACGTTTAGCGTTCGGGCCATCTTCATCCGTTGCCAGACCCGGTGCGTTCGGATTTGCTTTTGTTTGGGTGTAAACAACATAGAAGTCGCCGTTAACTGTAATTCCATGGGATGTTAAATCAACATTTGTCCAATTGCCATCTCTTAAAGCAGTAGCATCGAAAGGACCAGCCAATTTTTTGCCTGGGCTTCCGCCTGTGCCTGTTGCATCATAGACGGATACTTGGAATTCTGTTCCGCCTGGCACTGGCCATTCAGTGTTCCAGAATAAGAATTGGGCTCCTGTGACGAGTGCAGATTTCTGGCCTTCCTCCAGCGACATTTTCACAGCCCAGCTATTGCCTGCCGCATTGAATGCCCGTGCATTTTCCGCAGTGCCGTCATCGTATTTAATTTCTCCAGGATAACCGATAAATGGTTTCAACTGGATATCCTTCACAAGGGAATCGCCGCCTTTTAGGTCAATCTTCATTTCTGTGCTGTAGTAGGTTGGAGCGACAATTTTCAATGTATAGTTGCCTTCATATGCTTCCAGGTTGAATTCGCCATTTGCATTTGTAGTGGCCGGCTGGACAGCTGCGTCTTCCACGACTATCACAGTCGCTCCGCTGATTGGTTGGCCAGTCTGTTGATTAGTTACAGTTCCAGTAACCGTACCTTTAGCAATTTCTTCAAGTGTAAAGTTAGCTGTGGCTGTTCCATCTTGGGCAACATGGACAGATTTGGCCTGTGAACGGTAACCGTATGCTTCCGCCTGTACGGTATAGTCGCCCGCCGCATGAGTCAATTGATAGCTTCCGTCCTGCGGCTTCGTATAAACAGTTCTTCCTGTTTCGAGCACACTTACCTGTGCTTGGATCGGCAACAAAGCTGGTGCCGGATTGCTGTTGTCTACTTTTCCTTCTTCTGCCTTCCCTGCTGCAGGTTTAATCTCGTCCGGATTTACTTTTGGTTTTGCTTGGGCTGAAGAATCGGACACTGTTCCTAATGAAGCGCCAAGCTTCGCTTTTTGCGATGTTTGCCCTGGTGTAGCTGTCAATTTGACATCATCCAAATACCAGCCTGTTTTTACGACAGATCCATCCGTTTTCAGGTTGAAAGCGATGTAGATCCGCTGGCCTGCGTATTGGCTCAGATTTACTTCTCCGTCTATCCAGCCATTTGATTTATCATTAAATCGGGCTGCTTGCGTCCAGTTCTTTCCGTCTGTAGAAATAAATACATGGCCAAAGTCATAGTTTTTCTCAAGCTCATACCACTGCTTGAATTGCAGATAGCTTTCGCCCTCCGGCAGATCGACCGGCGGCATTTGAAGGCTCATATTAGCTTTATTCGGATAAGTACCTGTCAAGTTGGTCGCATATACTTTCTCACCGGATACAGCACCTTGAGGGCCACTTTCTGGCTTACCCCAGCTCCAGGAATTATTATCGCCGAACGATGTCCAGCCCTCAGGTTTTTGTTCGAAATCTTGCTCATAGCCGACTGATATGCCCGGCAGTAAAGAAACTGTAAAAACATCTGTTTCCTTGGTGTTGCCGCCAAAGTCACTTGCTACAAATTTATACTGCAATTCATCGCCATTTGTCTCTGATGCAGGAATAACAGCCGAATAGGTGCCAGATTTGTAATCACCGTCGACTCTTTCAGCATTCACATCAACCCATGTGCCATCCTGCTTTTTGTATTTTAAGAGAACGCTTGTTACAGAGATATCATCTGAAGCAGTTGCCTTAAGCGTAATGTCTGTCCCTTTATAGAACGTGCCTTCTGATTGATGGGAAATATCAGGAGCCTGGGAATCTTCCCCTTCTTTAGTGACTGTTCCCTTAATTGTTCCAAGGCCGCTTACCACGCTGGATACAGCATCAAAGGCATTGACCAATCCATGGCCGTATCCATTATTCGGTGAATTAGGGAATGTGGCATCTGTCAATGGTGTAGCTGTATCCTCTAAAATCGTTTCCACTTGATCAACCGTAAGATTGGCATTAGCCTGTTTCAATAAAGCAGCCACAGCGGTAACATGCGGTCCAGCCATGGATGTTCCATTCCATCCTCCTTCATAAGCCCCTCCAGGCACAGATGAACGGATATTTACGCCGGGAGCAGAGATTTCAGGCTTTGTTTCTTCATATGGGGAAGGCCCCTGCAAAGAAAAGCTGGCCAGTTTATTGTTAATATCCGTGGCGCCTGTTGCAAAGGATTCCGGATAGTTGGCCGGATTGGCTACCGATCTAGGGCCGCCAGGATTTGTAAGTGTTGTGTTACCGGCAGAAAACTCTGGGAAAATATCGGCGTCACGCCAAGTCTGTACCATCGGACGGAACCATTCATCTAGGCCAGCACCGCCGCCCCAGGAATTATTCACGACATCCGGAGCTTTCTCAGGATGTGGATTACCGGCACTATCTTTCGGGGCCAGCACCCATTCTCCGGCTTCAAGCAAGTCTGCGTCCGTCCCGCCATTATTCGTAAATGCTTTGACAGATATATATTTGGCGCCTGGTGCAACCCCTATTTTATTAGCGCCGTTCTCTTCTGAGCCTACCATTGTACCGATTGTATGCGTTCCATGGCCAAGGTCATCATATGGGGATGCTTGATTGGCACTTGTGGCATCGAGCCAGTTATATTCATTATCCGGGCTATTCGGAGAAGAAGGATTATAGCCACGGTATTTGGTCTTCAAAGCGGGGTGGTCCCACTGCACGCCTGTATCAATACTGGCGATGACTGTTCCCGCTCCGTCAATGCCCATATCCCAGACTTGTGGAGCTCCGATTTTATTGATATTCCACTCAATGGAGGAGTCGGCTTTCGGCTGTACTTGGAGGTCTCCCCCTTTTTGAGAAGCCGCTTCTTTTTCTGTCGCTTCTACAGTGGCCGGCTGGATCAGCTGCCTTGTTTCATTCGGCAGGATTTTTTCCACTTCCGGGAACAAAGCAATCTGCTCCATTACTTCTTTTGTCGCCGTAACCGCTACGGCATTCACGATATAGAAAGATTGAATATCCTTCGCCTTACCTTCTATTTCTTTCTTATCGAGGAAACTCTTTAAACGGTATTGCGATTCCAGCGATTTGGCGCGCAGATTAGACACGATGGATGACCGTTTCATCAGCTTCGCTTGGGCTGGCGTCAAATTTTGGTTTTTAGCAGATTCGGTAGCTGCTTTGGCCACCTTTTTTGTATCCACTTGGTCTTTCAGTTTAATAAGGAATGTCACTTGGTCGTCATTCAAGAATTGCTTTTGAACCTTTTCGGCAATTTTTTGCTTGCTTGTCTCGACTAACGAGGTTTTCACTGACGAGTGCAGTGAATTTGCAGTTTCAGCATTGGCACTATAGCCAGTTGGAAATAACAATGATGGAATAAGGACAGTTGCCGCCAAGACGGCCGTCATTTTTTTCTTTTTCTTTTTCAACTTATTTCCCTCCCATATTCTTTTTTCTTTCTAAAAACCACTCTCTCATCAGCCCCCTTATCACCTAGTAAACAAGATAGATTTCTTGCTGTTGGCTTTACGATACACGACAGTAAAGAACGAAAGTCGTCATTTTGTGTCACCGAAGAGAGACCATTTTGAAAATGATTCTTTGGAAGGATGCTGTTGAAGCGCATGATAAGCCGATTTTATCAAGGCATTTCATTCGACAGAGGAATATATTAAGAGAAAGCATTCCTATTAAACTAGAAAAACGATTATAGAAAACGAAGCAGGGTAAAAAATGAATCTTTATGCCTGGAACGTATTTTTCAAAGAAGCCGATCAAAGATGCATATAACAAGTCTATATACCTATACAGCCATTCATATCTTTACATATGTCTTGACATCTATTAACAAGATTCATAGACTGGTGGTAGCATAATCGCCAAGGAGGTTATTTTTTTGAAGTATTTCGATTACGCCGCTTCGTCCCCCATTTCGCAAGCCGCGTTAGACAGCTACTTAGAAGCCTCGCAACTCATATATGGCAATGCCAGCTCCCTGCATGACGAAGGCAGCAAAGCCGCTGATCTTCTGGACTATTCGCGGCAGCTTATAGCCCAGACAATCCCATGCAGCAGCCGGAATATCATCTTTACAAGCGGCGGAACCGAAAGCAACATGCTTGCCATCCAGACACTCATCCATAATTCGAACAAAGCGTGCAACCATATTATTTCATCATCAATGGAACACCCTTCGATCCTACATGAACTGGATTATTTACAAACTATTGGATACGAAGTGGATTATATTCAGCATCTTCCGAACGGGTTAATTGATATCCGCCATTTCAAAACATTGTTAAAAGAGACAACCTGCCTCGTTATTGTACAGCACGTCAATTCGGAAATTGGCATCATTCAGCCGATCAAGGAAATTGCTGAGCTCCTATCAAATCGACCTGCATTCTTGCATGTTGACTGTGTCCAGTCTTTCGGAAAGCTGCCGATATCTTCAGTCTTTGATTGCGCAGACAGCCTGTCTATATCAAGCCATAAGGTCGGCGGCCCGAAAGGATCTGGTGCGCTTATCTTTCCGGCCATCCAATCTTTGCAACCGCCGCGCCAAGCGATCCCGCATGAATCCGGCTTTAGGGCTGGAACAGAAAACATTGCCGGCGCATATGCCTTCGCAGTCGCCGCAGATGAATACGTGCAGCAGAGGGATGCCAGCCTGGCACATATCAAGAATTTGCGTGAAACTATTCTGAAGCGGCTTTCGGAAACCAAAATAACGCTGGAATGCATTGAAGGCCCGCCAGATCGGCAGTTGCCCCACATTCTTTGTTTGTTTTCTTCTGAATACACCGGGCAATATGTTATGATGGAACTAAATCGCAGAGGTTTCTGCGTCTCTGCGGGCAGTGCTTGCCAAAGCCGCTCGAAATCCCCATCGAAGGCTATGCTGGCTATCGGAAAAAGGGAACATGAAGCGAATGCAACAATCCGCGTTTCCTTCGGGAAATCACACACAATTGCACAATGCCAGGAACTCACAGAAGCCCTGATAAGCATTTTGCAGACCGAACCAAGAATTCATCATACATAAAGGAGATAGATTATGGAAAAAGGCCCGAAACTATTGGGGGAAGAAAGACGACAAGAAATATTGCATATCCTCAAGAGCAGCGGCAAACCGGTAAAGGGCGGAGACTTAGCCAAAAAAGCGAATGTCAGCAGGCAGGTGATCGTTGGCGATATTACTTTGTTGAAAGCCATGAATGAACCAATCATCGCTACCTCCCAAGGCTATCTGTACATGCAGCCTGCCACAGAACCTGTTCAATATGAACGGACGATTGCATGCCAGCACTCCCCTGAGGACGCCGAGCTTGAATTGCAGCTTCTGGTTGATATCGGTGTCACAGTAAAGGATGTCAGCATTGAGCATCCGGTCTACGGCGATTTGGTGGCATCCATTATGGTCAGCAACCGCAGAGAGGTAAAGCAATTCATTGATAGAGTGAAATCGACACAAGCTGCTTTCCTTTCACAATTGACGGATGGCATCCATTTGCACACGATCTCCGCTCCATCTAACAAAGCCTTGGATGAAGCAGAAGAAGCGTTGGATAAAGCCGGATTCCTGATCGACAGACAGTCATAAAAAAAAGCAGGCTGCCCCAACATGTGGCAACCTGTTTTTTTATGTATATAGCATCCTCAGCCATTCATTCCTTCTATAACCAAACTTCGATAACTGCCCAATACAGTGACCTTACAGCCAAGCGCTTCCAACTCCTGAATGGTTCCGGGAAGCAGGACGTCATCCATCGCCATATCGATATCGACCAAAAAGAAATAATTTCCCAGACCCGTTTTCATCGGGCGCGATTCTATTTTTGACAAATTCAACTTTCTCCAAGAAAAAGCTGAAAGGACCTGGTGCAGGGCACCGGCATAATCATCGGGCAATTCGATCATCAAGGTCGTTTTCATGCCTTCTCTCTTTGCCTGCGCCTCCGATAAATCGACTGCCTCGCGGGAGACAGCTATAAAGCGCGTCATATTGTGCGAATAATCCTGGATATTTGGTCGCACGATTGACAGGCCATATTCCCTAGCTGCCATCTCACTTGCTATCGCCGCAATCTTTACATCCTTATTGTGAAGCACATATTGCGCGGCTCCAGCCGTGGATGAGCTATTTTCGCTCGGCACACCTTTTAGCTCTTTATGGAGAAATTTGTGGCATTGTGCGATTGCATGTGAATGTGAATAAACCATTTGGATCTCTTTCCAATCATTTTCCCACTGTGGATGGACCATTAAATGCTGCTGAATCGGCGTATTGATTTCGCCCTGTATGGGCAACTTTGCTTCATGGACCAGATAATCTATCGTGATTGTTACAGACCCTTCCAACGCATTCTCCAAGGGAACCACTGCAACATCAGCCGTCCCGTCAAGAACAGCATCCAGACATTCCGGAATTGTCATTCTCGGTTCTATGTCCCCATTAGGAAATGCTTTTGTTACTGTATAATGGCTGAAAGTGGCTTTCGGGCCTAAATAAACAATCTTCACTGTCATCACTGCTCCCTTATGTGTATGTATATTGCTCTATGTTAGATTATTTCGAAAATTTTTACAATCATAAAGTGAAACTTTAATCGGATGCCTTACTGGCGCTTATTTTATGAAGAGCTAATTTTCGAACGACACCAAAAATGTAAAGAAGCGAATGATCCGGGACCATTCGCTTCTTTACTCTTTCATTTCCTATTGGTCAGGCGCCTGACCCAAGCACTTCCACTTTATCAACGAACTCCAGCTTCTTTAGGTTGGAAAGCAAGCCTTCGATATCGATTTTCATGGAGCTGACATTCAAGGACAACGTCACATTCGCGCGTCCTTGAATAGGGATTGTCTGATGGATCGTCAGGACATTGCAGCCTGAATCAGCTACGATCTGCAGCAATTTTGACAGAGTTCCGGAGCGGTCCTCCAAATGGAAGAATAAAGTGATGATTTTTTCTTTCACAATGGTATGGAACGGGAAAACCGTATCGCGGTATTTATAGAAAGCGCTCCGGCTTAAATCGACTTTCTGTACAGCTTCCCAGACCGATTCCGCCTTTCCGCGCTGAATCAGCTCTTTGGCATCCAGCGTTTTCTGCATCGCTTCCGGAAGCACATCCTCACGGACCAAATAGAATTTATGGTCATTCTTTTTCACAGCTTTCACCCCAAGAAATTACTCGACAAATTCAAATTCGAATTCCAATATCTTAACGATATCGCCGTCTTTCGCTCCACGCTGCCTTAAAGCGTCATCCACACCGTACGAACGCAATTGTCTTGCGAAACGGGCAACGGATGCGTCCCGATTGAAGTCGGTCATTACGAATAAACGCTCAATCTTATCGCCGGTTACCACAAAACGTCCATCCGGTTCACGCGTGATCTCAAACTCTTCTGTATCCTTCTCGAATTTGTACATGACGCGATGGATTCCATTCTCTTCTTCCAGCTCATGGTCAAGAGGGAATTCCGGCGTTTCTTCCAATGTATCAGCCACTTTGAACAGCAGGTCGCGAATTCCTGTCCGCGTAAGTGTAGAAATCGGGAATATTGGATGCTCGTCGCCGATTTTTTCCTTAAAGGCCTTTAGGTTCTCCTCTGAATCAGGCATGTCCATTTTATTGGCTGCGATGATTTGCGGGCGTTCCGTCAAGCGCAGATTATATTCCTTTAATTCATTGTTGATTGTCAAATAATCTTCATATGGGTCGCGGCCTTCAAGCCCAGACATGTCAATGACGTGGACAATGACACGTGTGCGTTCGATATGGCGAAGGAACTGGTGCCCGAGTCCGACACCTTCCGAAGCCCCTTCGATCAACCCTGGAAGATCAGCCATGACAAAGCTGCGGTTATCTTCTGTTTCTACTACACCAAGATTAGGGGTAATCGTCGTAAAGTGGTATTCAGCTATTTTAGGCTTCGCTGCACTGACCACTGAAAGCAGCGTTGACTTCCCAACGCTCGGGAAACCGACTAACCCTACATCAGCCAACACTTTCAGTTCTAAAATAACATTTCTTTCCTGTCCTGGTTCGCCGTTTTCTGCAATTTCAGGCGCAGGGTTGGCAGGTGTGGCAAAACGGATGTTTCCACGGCCGCCACGGCCTCCACGGGCGATGATGGCCTGCTGTCCATGTTCAACTAGATCGGCTATGATTTGGCCGGTTTTTTCGTCTTTAACGACTGTTCCCGGCGGGACTTTAACGATTAAGTCAGACGCATTCTTGCCGTGCATGCTTTTGGACATGCCATGTTCACCACGGGGTGCTTTGAAATGTTTTTTATAACGGAAATCAACGAGTGTACGCAACCCTTCTTCCACTTGAAAGACAACATTGGCTCCCTTGCCTCCGTCTCCGCCAGCCGGCCCGCCATTCGGCACATATTTCTCACGGCGGAATGCAACCATCCCATTACCGCCGTCTCCGCCTTTTACATAAATTTTCGTTTGATCGACGAACATCTAATCACTTCCTCTTTTGTTTACATCGTGTTGTTGCCATTATACAGGACTCTCTCATTTGAGCCAATCCAAATGGAACACGAGCATTTCTTCTGTAAATGTATCTACGCTTAACGCGGCCAACTCTGGACTTTTATCCAGATAGGAGGCCAGCTTTTCTTGTACTTTTATCTTGCCCTGCAATTCAAAGGTAAATCGGATGGATTGCCCTGTTTCATCTATCAAGATCTTCAGCTCATTTTCATCAAAGACATTCAACGATGAACTAAGTTCCATCATAAACGCTTCCATCCATGCGCACATATGCTTGTCAATGAGCTCTGTGCATGCGATGGCGGCAAGGACTTCATATTCAACCGCGAATGGAAACCCCCTCCAATTGCTTGTGAGGAGCAATGCTGCCAGCTTGGGCATACGGCAATTGGACAGTTTCGTTTCATTCTTTGATTCCATGATAATCTGATCAATAACCGCTTTTACACGGTCCATTTTCCCTAATTCAATATTTCCTTTGATAAGCTGGATTTTATTGAGCCAATCATGGCGCGAACAACTTAATAGATCGACGATACCCCAGTTTTTATCCATAATTAAATAATCTCCTACTATCCTTCACTTTTTAGCGAACTAACAGTAAAGTATCTCTATCGAGTCCGGCAGACAATCTAATGTTTCCTATGCCTATTATGGACAAGGCACTGGCTATGGGCCAGACATATTCCCCCATTTGTAAGCATGGAGCCAAACAGACTTCACCGGTCCAATACATCATTTTATCTTTGTACGCATCTATTGTTTAGTATAGCAGAAAAGAAATGAATGTTAACGATAATTGTTAGGAGGGCTATTCTTTGCGGAATATAATTCATAGTGAGCAACGATTTATTTAGTACACAAGCAACCTTTTTTCGCGGCTAAGCCCCGAAAAACAAGAAAGCTCTAACCTAATAGGTTAGAGCTTTCTTGAATAAACATTAAGCTTCTTGAGCTACTGGATATACGCTTACTTTTTTACGGTCACGTCCGAAACGTTCGAAACGAACAACTCCGTCCACTTTCGCGAATAAAGTATCGTCTCCGCCACGGCCTACGTTTTCACCTGGGTAAATCTTTGTACCGCGTTGACGGTAAAGGATTGAACCGCCAGTAACTGTTTCACCGTCGCCAGCTTTAGCGCCAAGGCGTTTTGCTTGAGAGTCACGTCCGTTCTTTGTAGAACCTACTCCCTTTTTAGAAGCGAAGAACTGAAGATCTAATCTTAACATCGAGTCCACCTCCTATTTATTAAGGATTACTTTTATATATTTTCCATAATCTCTTTGGATTGTTTGCAAGGAAACACGCATCGCTTCCAAAAGAAGCTGCACCTTTTCCCGAGACTCGTCCGATAGATCGGAAGGAATCTCACAATAGAGGTAACCTCCGTTGCCCTTCGTATCAAGTATCGGCTTGACATCGGTCAAGCTTAGGATACTATTGACAGTTCCGAAAGAAACTGCCGATGCTCCGGCACAAACAATATCCTGACCACGTTTCGCAAAATCAGCATGACCACTCATGGTGAAAGATTGAATCTGTTCATCATGGTTATAGTCGATTTTTACGGTAATCATAGACAAACCTTACGCATTGATTGCTTCAATAACAACTTTTGTGTATGGTTGACGGTGACCTTGTTTCTTATGGTAGTTTTTCTTCGCTTTGTATTTGAAAACAGTGATTTTCTTTTGACGGCCTTGTTTTTCAACTTTACCTGTTACAGTAACGCCTTCAACTAGCGGGCTGCCCACTTTCACGTTGTCTCCACCTACGAATAAAACTTTATCAAAAGTAACAGCTTCGCCTTCAGCAGCGTTTAGTTTTTCAACATAAACTACATCGCCTGCAGCTACTTTGATTTGTTTACCACCAGTTTCGATAATTGCGTACATACTTGCACCTCCTCATAATGACTAAGACTCGCCTATCACAGGTGAATTGCCAGCGGCAACTGCTTTTAAAAACCTGCTCCGTGCGGTTGTAGCATGGTGCGCTACAAACATAACAAAAGAATATTATCATGTTTTACAGGAATATGTCAACTTGTTTCGCCGAGTATTTGTTCTGCTGGTTATGAAAGCCGTCTAATCCGGAAATACGGATACAGGGAATCTTTGACTGTAAAACAAAGCTCGCATCCCATTTCAGATTGCAGCCGGTCTTTAAAGACAGTATTTTCTCCGGAAAACCACTGAAGAACATCCGCAGAAACTTCCACCTCGATTAAGCTGAGATTCTTTTTCCGTTCCTGATAGAGCTCCCTCTCCAGTCTGAAGGCGGCGGACTGGCTGCTTTCCACACGGCCGCTCCCCTGGCAGACTGGGCATGGTTCCGTCGTTTGCTGCCTTAGGGAGGGAGAAGTGACCTTTCTGGTAAGCTCCAGTATGCCCAGGTCTGAAAACCCGGCGATTTTCACTGTCATCGAATCCTTCTTGGCCTCTCTGTTGACGGCGCGCAAGAGTTCAGCACGGTCGCCGCCATTGATGAAATCGATTAAAATCATGCCGCTTATATTCCTTAGCCTGATTTGGGAAAACGCTAGGCGCACCGCCTTCAGATTGGTGCTCTGTATAGTCTCGGATTTATCTTTTTTTCCCGTGAATTTTCCTGTATTCACATCGATGGTGGTCATGGCTTCCCCTTCCTCGATCACAAGGAACCCTCCATTATCAAGCCAGACGATGTTTTTGTATAACCGTTTCAATTGTTGCTCTGCATGCATGGCCAAAAATAGATCTTCCGGGTCTCGATGATAGCGAAGTTCCCATTCCTCGCCGGCTAACGATTGCAATTGTTGATAAAGGTTAAAATCATCCACTACACAAATGCCCGTCTCATTCTTTTTCATCTCCTGCTGAATCAGGCCGATCAATTGGTTTTTCTCAAACAGAAGACCGGGCGCTTTTTGGCCGGCTGCCAGCGATTGCAATTGGCGGTATTTTCCTCGGCACTTCTTCAATTCATGCTCAAAGAAGGACTCGTCTTTTTCGGCCATTTCTGTGCGGATCAGCATGCCCTCCCCATTCTCCTGATGTTTTTCACCGATATCTTTCCACCGTTCACGCATGTGATGGTCTAATTTTTTTGAGACAGCCACATAACCCTGCCCTGGCGTATAAACCATAAAGGGAGTAGACACCTCAACATAGCCGCTCAGGCGGGCTCCCTTGTGTTCATTCTCATCACGGACAACCTGAACCATAATTTTTTCGCCTTGGGTAATGATTTTGCTGATGTCCTTTTCTGTCTTCGTTGATGGCTTTGCAATATCTGCACGATGGAGGAAACCATTTTTATGCGGGCCGAAACGCACAAACGCGGCATCCATTCCGGGCACTATTTTTTCTACTTGCCCCACGTAGATATTGCCGACAAGGCTCCGCTGTTGATGATTCCAAATATGCAATGTTTGCAGCTCCCCAGCATCCAGGACGCCTATTCTGTTTTCCCTGCCAATCGCATTCACTAAGATTGTTTTCATATCTGACCCTTTCTTTCATTGTGCTTGGCTATCCGTAAAAAAGCTCCATGCATTCAGAAAACGAAGGTATGGGATCCAACCATACTTCCATTTTTCCGCCATGGAGCTCCTGTGTTTTCAATTCATCTTCTGTTCCCATTAAAGAGTCCCCTGGGATTAGCCACGCGATATCTGCAAGGATACCATATTCAGTAGGAATATAACAGGTCGCCAACTTTATCTCCTGTTCTTTTTTCTGTGAAATAAGCATGCAATACTTCCGTTTCATCCAAAGCGCCTTTTTCTTTGCCTTGATTGGTCACGATGACAGGGTGTTTGCATCCCCTTTGGAAATATTGCAAGAGACTGTATAGCTTTTCATTCTCATCCACTCTGATCGGCTTCAGCTGGAGAACTTCCTTGTTCTTTCCGTAATGCCTTTCCAACAGGAACCTCATGAAAATATAATGGCGCTGCTTCCATTCCATTGCGATTGAAAACAGCAAAAAAGCCATAATAATACACATATTCAATGAGAACTGCTGCAGCCAGATGCTGAGCGGCACCAAAAGCATGATGAACAATAAAGAGAATTGGAGCATCCACTTATGGCTTTTCAAAAACGACAAGCGGATGGAAAGGAATAAAAACAATAGTTTGCCGCCATCCAAAGGCCATAATGGCAGCAAATTGAACAGGCATATAGACGCATTCATATAAGCAAAAGTCAAAAAGGAAACCTCTGATAGAAAACCGCCCGCAAATAAGCCATATGCCAAAGCAAACAGCCATAAATGTTGCAGGGGGCCGAAAACAATGACGTTTACTTCTTCTTTAATGGAGCGGTTTCCATATTCCTCTGTTTCCATTACGCCCCCAAACGGCAGCAGGGTGATCGACTTAATGCGCCATTTATAACGCGTTGCCATCCAGGCGTGGCCCATTTCATGAAAGAAAACGACAATCAAAAGCATGATCAACTGCTGAAAATGAGCGGTCAATACGGCTATCCCCATCACCAGCCATGTAATAGGATGGACCCTTACCTTCGCCATCACTTTCAAATATTTATTCAAAGGTAATCACCTGGCTTGGATCGATAAATGCCTCATTCTTCTTTACGGCAAAAAACATTTTCCCGTTTCCCGACCCGGCATCTGAAACAACGCCGAGTTTTTGTCCTTTTTGTATGTCTTCATATAAACCGACAGATAATGACTTCAAGTTTCCATACCATGATTCACTCTGATCGGCATGCTGCAGGACCACTGTATTGCCCCATTTTTCTTTTTTTCCGGCAAAGATCACAGTGCCATTGTCGATGGCGCCGACTTTGACATTTTGGCCGCTCTTAAGCAAGACGCCTTCCCCGTTGCTTTTAAAATCTTCCGTTATACTTCCTGCGATGGGAACGGCATACGTCGAATTAACAGGTTGAACCGTCTCTTTCCTCTCCTCACGGTCAGAAGGCAGAAATGCAATCGGTTTGCCGAATGTATCTTCATACCAATCTGTGATATACGCAAACTGCAATTCTTTTTCAAATGAAGAAGCGACTGCCTTCCTTGCCGGTTCGAGACGGGCAGTCGGATATTTGTACATGAGCGCCACACCAACGAACAGGAGGACAGCGCCAAGCACCTTCAGCAGAAATAAATCCTTCCGGAACAAAGGATATTTCACGTCTTCGCTTCCTGCGTACGAGGGAGGATAAGAAGACGTGTAAGGCTGGGATTCTCCATGATCGCCCTGCTGTTCCTGCGCTTTTTTCATCTTCCTAATCCGGTTGTGGATCTCTCTCCTTCTTTGATCAGTCATCATATGCATAGGCTCCTTTTCCATACAGATTCGTACTACCACTATATGAACCCCTTGTCCAAACTATACCCTCAAAAGCACAAGGCAACAGAACACAGGAAAGAAGATAAAAAGCGCGGATAACGAAGGGCATAAAAAAAGCATTCAGCTTGTATACTGAATGCTTTTTTATCATTTAACGCCCACTGAATATTCTTTTCAATCTGGCAAACATGCCGAGTTGCGTCTGCTCCATCGGCTTCAAAGGAATGGATTCACCCAGTATCCGGCGCGCTATATTGCGGTAGGCGATAGATGCCGAGTTTTTCGGATCAAGCGCGATCGGCTCACCTTTATGGGATGCCTTAATGACATCATCATCGTCAACGACAATGCCAATAAGGTCGATTCGCAAGTGTTCAACCACTTCATCTATATCCATTACATCCCCATTGCTGACCATATGGGCACGGATACGGTTGATCACCAGCTTCAATTCCTTAACGTTTTCTTCCTTCTCAAGCAAACCGATTACACGGTCCGCATCTCTTACTGCAGCTTTCTCTGGCGTAGTAACGACGATGGCGCGGTCAGCTCCGGCAACGGCATTCTTATATCCTTGCTCAATGCCTGCCGGGCAATCAATAATAATGTAATCATAATCCTGCTTCAGCTCAGTAATAAGCTTATGCATTTGCTCAGGGCTCACCGCGTTTTTATCGCTTGTCTGAGCAGCCGGAAGAAGATAAAGCAGATCGTCAAAACGCTTGTCCTTTACCAGCGCCTGATGAATCTTACATCTCTCTTCAATCACGTCAACAAGGTCATAAATAATCCGGTTTTCCAGTCCCATGATTACATCCAGATTGCGTAGACCGATATCTGTATCCACCAAGCACACTCTTTTCCCTAAAATGGCGAGTGCTGTTCCTATATTTGCGGTGGTTGTTGTCTTTCCGACTCCACCCTTGCCAGAAGTAATCACAATAGCTTCACCCACGATTAGATTCCCCCTTCTAATCTAGTTAAATTCGGTCTAATATCTTTTAAAACTTGGACTCGGTCAAATTGCATATGATGATCTTCGTCCAGGTAGGCGCAGTGAAGATTCAATTGATCTTCCGGCACAGCTGTAACCGTCGTAATATGTACATCAGCGATGCTGATCTGTGCAGACGTAATGGCTCCGCCAGCCACGACTGCTTGTTCGTTCCCGTTGCAGCCGGCCTGGACAGAACCCCTGATTGTTCCTATCACAAAAACATTGCCTCCGGCCCGGATGACGCCGCCCGGATTCACATCACCGATCAATAATAAATCGCCGGGCACCCGGAGCACTTGGCCTGAACGGACGATGCCTGCCAGTGATTTGATTTCGCTTTTGCCCAATAATTGGTCCGCTTCCTCAAGCGTAATGACATTCGAACTGATCTTTTCAACCACCAGCTTATGGTTCCCTTCAATGACAGAAACCAGTTTTTCTTGTTCTTCCTGAGAAAACTGTCTGTTGCCCGTATGTACATTTACGCTTAATTGCGGTTCATCTTTTTGCGCTTTATAAGAAGTGGCAAGCTTTATTTTCAGTTCTGCGACAATATCCTCAAAAGAACTAGAATTATCAAGATGAAGCGTTAGTCCATCTTTTGTGCCTTTTATCGTAACACTCTGCATGTTTCTATTATTAATCACGCACATCCACCTCAACAATTCTATATTCTATCCAATCATAGTATTATCCTGTTAATACCTGATACGAACGCATACCTTTACTTCATGAATAATGTATCTCCACCGCTGTCCTCAGTCGCATTCTTAAGAAACAATTGTTTAAGCGGATACGCAGCCACCAATAGCACGATCGCATTTAACAGCAACGTTGGCAGCAATCGAATCGCCAGGAATTCTTGAACGGTAAAATCCGTGAAACCTAAAATCAGGTTAAAGCCGTAAACGATGAATTCCAGCATGACAATGGAAAACAAAGACATAATGGAGACAATCAATAGATTATTCTGCAAAATCTTCATGGTCTTGGAAATCATATACGTGACAATCGGATACATAAACAGATAGATCCCCAAAATTTCCGTATACGTTATATCATAGACCAAACCTAAAACCATGCCATACCAAAGGGCAGGCCAATACTTTCCGTATACCGCGAAAAACACTAGGAAGATCATAATAAAGCGCGGTACAACTATCCAATCGCTATTGAACAGATTTCCCGAAAAAATGCTGACAAACACACTTTCAACAATGAAGATGAGAGCGGCGGCTAATGGAATAGCAAACTTTCTCACAGTCCGCCCTCCTCAACATTAACTTCAGATTTATCAGGGTTCTTATCTAATGCCGGATTCACGACCATTACATTTTCAATATCGCCCAAATCGGCAAACGGCTTCACGTAAGCAGTCTGGGTCAATCCATATTGGTCGACCTTCACACTTTCGACTGTACCGATCTGCAATCCTTTAGGGAAAACAAGCCCCAATCCTGAAGTGGTTACAACTGAGCCTTTTTTGACCTTCACATCTGTATCGATTTTCTTCAGCAGCAAACGCTTCTTCTTCGTATCATATCCTTCGATAAAACCGAAGGCCTTGTTCTTGCCAATCTGAACTTGTGCGGAAATCCGGTGTTTAGGATCCATTGAAGTAACTAATTGGACGGTCGAATGTAAAGAAGTCGTCGACTTCACTTTACCGATCAATCCCTTGGATGTAATGACAGCCATATTCTTCTCGACCCCATGATGAGTCCCTTTATTGATTTGGATGTTTTCCTGCCATCTGTCCGGGTTACGGCCGATGACAGTAGCATGGATCGGCGAATACTTGCTTAAATCGTCCTTTTTGTCCAAAATTGCACGTAATTCTTCATTATCATTCTTAAGCTCCTGGACTTGTCCCTTCAATTGGACATATTCATCCAGTCGTGCCTTAAGCTTTTCATTCTCTTCATATGTTTTTTGCAGATTGCGTAAATCCTCAAAAGACCCGGCTATGAATTGTGCAGGCGCATGAAATATTTGTTGGAAGAAACCGGCGGTATCTTTCACAAATTGCTCAGGCCAGCTCACATTTTCTTTTTCCTTTAATGAAAAGCCAATCAATGCCACGAGAATGATGATACTTATGAGAAGCACGATAAGTTTTTTGTTTAGAAAAAACTGTGGCATGATTACACCTCTATATACATAATAAGTAGTTGTGAGTTAATGGATTGAATTATTCGACAAGAATAATAAATCTCTTCACATTCTCCAGTATACAGGAGAATGCCAAGAGATTTAAGACTTATTTATTATAATTTTGCACGACTTCTGAATTCATGGATATGATCCAATGCTTTACCAGTGCCGATTGCAACGCAATCCAATGGATCTTCAGCGATAATGACAGGCATTTTTGTTTCATCGCTGATGACTTTATCCAAGTTGCGAAGCAATGCGCCGCCACCAGTCAAGACAATGCCGCGGTCCATGATATCCGCTGCTAGTTCAGGCGGTGTTTTTTCCAATGTATTTTTCACGGAATCAACAATCGCATAAACAGTATCATGCAAAGCTTCACAGATTTCTTCAGCCGTGATTTCAATTGTCTTTGGAAGTCCTGTCAGCAGGTCGCGTCCGCGGATTTCCATATTCTCGATTCCTTCCGCATCGCCGGCAGAACCGATTTCCACCTTAACTGCTTCCGCTGTACGTTCACCGATCATCAAGTTATATGTTTTGCGGATATAGTTTACGATCGCTTCATCCATTTCATCTCCGGCTACGCGGACAGATTGGCTTGTCACGATGCCTCCTAATGAAATGATGGCCACTTCTGTTGTACCGCCGCCAATATCGACAACCATGCTTCCTGTTGGTTCCCAAACTGGCAGATCAGCTCCGATGGCAGCCGCGAACGGTTCTTCGATTGTGTAAGCATCACGTGCGCCAGCTTGTCTAGTCGCATCAATTACCGCTCTTTTCTCAACAGCAGTAATGCCTGAAGGCACACAAACCATAACATATGGATTACGCGCAAAAACGCCTTTCTTCTGGGCTTGGTTCATATAATATTTCATCATTGTAGCTGTTGTTTCATAGTCAGCGATGACGCCATCTTTCATAGGGCGCATTGCAACCACATTCCCAGGCGTACGCCCGATCATATTGCGGGCATCATTACCGACAGCTTTAATTTGTTTAGAATCTGTTTCAAATGCCACTACGGAAGGCTCTCTGACAACAATCCCCTTGCCCTTCACATATACCAGCGTATTAGCTGTGCCCAAATCTATACCAAGATCTTTTGTTCCAATACCAAACATGAATGTATCTCCCTTTCTCAACTTCGATCAAGTTAAAGTGATTCACAATCATAGTATAAACCACTGTATTTTTTTCATTATTTTTGACACTATACTAAAAAATCATAAATAATATTATATTACATCGTCAAATATTATGGTAGTGTCATAAATATCCTTTTTCTTTCAAACTAACATATTTTTTCTCGCCAATGATTAAATGGTCCAATATGTCTATGCCAATTAATTTGCCGCATTCTATCAATCTCTTGGTCACATCGATGTCTTCCTTGCTTGGAGTAGGGTCTCCGGAAGGATGGTTGTGGACACAGATAATGGAAGCCGCCGATCTTCTGAATGCTTCTTTAAAGACTTCCCTTGGATGGACAATGGAAGCGTTCAGGCTGCCGATGAAAACGGCTTGCTTGTGCAATACCTGATTCTTTGTATTCAGATACAGGCAGACAAAATGTTCCTGAGATAGAAATCTCATGTCATTCATGCAATAGTTCGCACAATCTTCCGGTGAACGGATGACATATCTTTCAGTATAACAGAGATTGTTGATCCTATTCCCTATTTCTACTGCTGCCAATATTTGGATTGCCTTTGCTTCGCCCATCCCTTTAATACTGGTCAACTCCTCGATGGATGCATCTTTCAGCATCCTGAGGCCATCGAATGTACTGATCAATCTTTCCGACAGTTGCAGAACGGATTCATTCCGCGTACCCGTCCTGACCAACAGCGCAAGCAATTCCTGGTTGGAAAGGCTTGCCGGGCCATCACGCAAAAAGCGTTCACGCGGGCGTTCGCTGTTGGGAAAATCTCTTATCATCATCGTACCGCTCAAAAAGCATCTTCCTTCCTATTTTTGTCAACCGAATACGGAGGAAGGCTGCATAAGCCGCGATATTTCAGCGAAATGAGGATAATTCTCGAGCAAGGCGGGATACAGGAAGACCTACGACATTATAATAATCGCCTTGGATCTCTTTGACGAATAATGCCGCTTTCCCCTGAATTCCATAGGATCCCGCTTTATCAAAAGGCTCGCCGCTGTCAATATAAGCATGAATATCTTGGGAATCCAGCTCCCAGAACGTAACGATTGTTTCTTCATAAAAACATCTATACGATTCATTCGTCATCATGCATACCCCTGTAAACACACTATGGGTTTGATTTGAAAGCTGCGATAAAGTTCTGAAGGCATCTTCCCTGCTCTCTGGCTTGCCAAGAATGCGGCCATTATGCACCACTATTGTATCACAGCCGATCACTATAGACTCCTGATGACTTTTTATGGCTGCCTCTGCCTTCTTGTAAGCAAGCTGTTTCACTGCCTCTGCAGGGGAAATGCCCGGTGGGATTGTTTCATCAATATCTGAGGAAAATGTGTGGAAGGGTATGTCCAACAGTTTGAGGAGTTCTTGCCTACGAGGTGATGAAGAAGCTAATAACAATGATTTCATGTGAGCCACCTAAACCTTTACCAAATTTAAAAAGAGAGATACAAATCCATCGTACCAAAGTTTATCTTAGTTCACAATACGGCTTTCGACAAATATTTCTATAAGCCTCCAAAAGCACAAATATAAAAAAACCCTTTAGATTCATCTCTCTAAAAGGGCTGCATTCGACCGATCATGCATGATCACTATTTAATATAGTCTTGGTAGGCAAGGAGAAAATTAAGCAGCTGCTCCTGGGTTTCAAGCGCGGTTTTCACGGATTCCCCTGAGCCGTTCACTTCGGCGGCTTTCAGCAGAGGTCCGGCGACTTTTTGTATGCCTTTATCGTCGCCAGTCGCTTGCTTCAATTGCTTTACTGCATGTTGGATACTGGCATCATGATTCTCCTTGGCAGCCAGCATATGTGCAGAAGAAGAAGTGGCCAGTTCCCGGTAAAGAGTGCGTACAGCCTCCAGCTCTTTTGCTTCTGCTGGCGTAACCTTCCGGCCTTTAGCTGTCTCTAAGGAAAACTCCTTCCAGTAGGAATCGATGCCTTTATTGCGGTACTCCTGGGCGATCCGTTTCGTTCGGGCCAGATTATCGCCGGCAAAAAGCAGCACGTAATACTTTTCCTGCTGTACAAAAACAATGGCTGGCATGCCTTTGGAATGGAATAGCTGCTTTCCTTTTTCGGCTGCTTCTTTATTGCTGAACACTCCTCCCTGCACCATGGATATCTTCAATGGCGAGACAGCAACCGTTTCGCCCGCAGCCGGAGCAGGCACCGTTTCAGCCTGGTTTTCCAACAAGGCAGACGCTTCTTTGCTGGAAGGGTCTTTGCTGGTTATCGTCTTCAATGCTATATATGTAAACCCTGAACCGATCAACACAGCGATTGTCACAATAACGAATAAGTGTTGAATGCCCCTGCCTTTACGGAATACTTTTTTTTGCTTAACGTTCTCTGAAAAAATGGAGTTTTGCTGCTTGTTTAGCGCCGGTTCCTCCGCCGGCAGCTTCCAGTCAAACTCTATCTCGCCGGCATCCGCCGGAGTTTCTTGCATTTCTTCCACCGGCTGGACTGGCTTTTGTTCAGCGGCCTCCTGCCTGTCCGGCGCTTTCGCTGATTTCCCCTGTTTTTTCGGTTTAATGTCCTCATTTAATGTGATGGTAATGGTATTTCTCCGCTCTAGCTTGTCCATGAGAATCCCCCCTTCTCCCGGCTTTTGCCCATCGTATCACAGAGAATAAAAAAAAGAACAAGACTTTTGTCGTCTCATCCCTAATAGCTTTCGCCAAATTCTCTCATTTATCGATGACATCCTCTTTAGCCAGCTTATGAACACTGACAGCCGTACGTCCATCATCTCCGCATAAATTCCGTTTGTCGCCGTGCATGCACACTTTGGATACCGTTTCGCCTTCTGTCGTTAGATAACTAGTATTGTAGCGATCCCACATCGCCTTAGTATCAGGATCTTTAATACCTTCGATATATTTTTGCTCGACCAGCAAGTTATACGTAATTTCAGCAGGAACCTCTTCTTCATGGACAATCAAGTCCTTTATATAAAAGGCAGCAGCATCCTTAAGAGCCAGTGCATTCGCCACATAAGCCTGCTTCCTCATCCCATCGATGGTTTTCAGGAAAGTCGGGACAGCGATGGCAGCCAGTATACTCAGGACGGCCATCACAGCCAAAACCTCTATTAAAGTCAATCCTCTCTCATTTTTCGCAGCCGCCACGTTCCCCAGCTCCTTTTTCTCTCTGATTGCTTAGGAAATATTTCTTTGTTATTGATCGCTGTCTTCGTGATTATTGAAGGGATTTGCCTTTCGTCCCGGTTGTGGCTTGTCCATTGCCGGCAGATCCTTCTCTAAATCTTGGAGGGCAGGCGCATAGTAAGCAGAAACAGTTAGGCTGTAATCCAAAGGAGCTGCCGACTGCTCGATCGACGTTACTTCTTCTTCCCCCGTAAACGTAAGATTATCAATGGTCAATATCCGTTGCATGCCTTCAATCGTCGACAAAAAGGCATTCAATTCTTTATAAGTGGGCGATTGGACATTCAACGTCACCGTCATCTTTTGCAACCCTTCTACTCCTGGTTGGGCAGCAGAGACGGTATTACTTTCTCCTTCCCCACCTGTTCCGTCTTCGGAGAACGACATATTTTGAACGAAACTGTTGGAAATCGTTTCGGCTTTTTCAATATTCATTACAATTTGTTGGACAAGAGGCTTTACCGGCAGTTTCTTCTGCAGCTGGGTACTTTTCTCAAAGGATACTTCCTGAACCGGCTTTGCTTTTGATTGCAATGCAGCCACGACATTTTCCTGATTGCGAAGCTCCTGCTCTTTCAGAACGATTGAATTCTGCATAGGGTATACTTTCCAGAAGAACAGGACTGCGATGACGATAGCTGCCAAAAGGGACGCACCCACCACGATCAGCATCTGCTTCTTCGATAGAGAGGCATTCATCATTCACCATCTCCTTTCGATTCGCCGGGTGAACTTCCTTGTTCAGAGGGCTGCGCTTGCTTCTGGATAAACTCTTTATTCAACTTCACCTCATATTGGGCGGTATAACGAGGTAAGTATTGGCCGTTTTCCAATTGATCAGTTGTTCCTGTGCCATGGACGGATTGCTTCTTCTCGCTTTCTTGTTCTGGATCTCCAGGAACAGGGCCGTTATCTTTTTTGCTCTCTTCGTTCTCTTGTTGGACATCATCTTCAGTCTGTGTTTCAGCTTTTATGGCTGGTTTCGTTGACAAAGAGGAAAGTTTGGCATCACGGATCCATTTCGAATGTACAAGATCATCTAGATATTGTGCAGACTGTCTAGCTGAATCGAATTGAACAGTTAACTGGACATCTCCCTCAGAAACATAGGAAAAGTCCATAAAAAATCCCCTTTCAGGCAACAATGACACCAGCACTTTCAATAAAGGAACCGTCTTGATCGGATACTTTTCAGACCAATCAACCAGCTTCTGCAGCTGCACAAAGGAATCAGCCTTCTCATTGCTATCCTGTTTTTGTTGTTCAATGATCGCCAACTGCTGAGCGGATTGAATTTGCCGCTCAAGATGAGCAACATGCTGCTTGTCACGATTGAACATCCCAAACAAGTAAACGGATGCACCGATTAAGACAACCAGTACAACACCTAACAAAATAGCGAATAAATAGTGTTTCGGCTGTTTTTTGGGAAGAAGGTTAATTTCAATCAGCATCTATAGCCCCCCTCTCAAGCCGAGGCCTGCTACAGAATAATAAGAAGAAACTTGCTCAATATCGCCAAGCGCTTGCAGTCTTTCGTCACCCAACCAATTCAGTTCCATAGGGAAACGTTCTTTTAAATTCTTCTCGATTCGAGGCATAAAAGGATGGTCGCCGAACAAAACCACTCTGGTCACTTCGTTCAGGCTATTATTCATATTATATTTATAGAAAGAAACCACTCTTTCGATTTCTTTATAGACATCTTCCATCAATTGAAAATAATCCTCTTCGTCCCCGTTCATCACCCAACGATAGTTCCCTTCATCAAGCGGTTCCCTTTCCCATATTTCCTGGTCAGCCGGAATGAGGATATGGCGTAAATAGAGCGGAGTATCGTCGGAAAAGATGGAAATCATGACGCCATACAAGCCAAACTGCAAAATAAGAAGATGTTCCCCACGCTGCGGCAAATCTAACTGATGGTACAACCGGTAAGCCGCCAACGAAGATATATCTGCCACCACTGGCGTTAATTTGCATTGGGCCAGCAACTGCTGGTATTGAAGAATCACCTCTTCTGCAGCAGCAAACAACAGAACCTCTTTTTGTCCGTCGGCTTCCCCCAGAATATACGTATCAAACACAGGTTCCTCAAAAGGCAAATGAATGGAAGTCCCCAATTGCAGATACAAATACCCTTCTATTTCATCTTCATTCACTTCCTGGTCAATCATAATCTTTTTCATCACAACAAATTGATCCGGCACCATAAAACGGACCTGCCTTCTATTGATCCGCCAATCGGCTACGCATTGGTCAAGGATTGCTTTCAATGTCTCAATGTCGATGATTCGGCCACCCCTGACAATTCCCGCTGGCAATAAAAACTCACCAGATTTGTGGATGCTCGGCAGTTTGCCCGGCTTCATTTCGGCATATCGGATGCTATGGTCAGTGATTTCAAGATTGATTGTTTTATTGCTTCTGTTGAAGAGAGAGAAAGCCATAATAAGTCTCCTTACATATGTATTGCTATAGCAGCACGCCAAAATACCACTGGACAATGCTGGCGCCGAAATAATAAGAGGTCAGTGCACCAAGGGCGATAAAAGGGCCAAAAGGAACGGGCTGCTTTTTCTTCACTACGCCCGCTGCCATTAAGATGATGCCAATCACCGCTCCATAAAAAACGGAGAAAAACAGAGCCAAAAGCGTCAGCTTCACGCCAAGTGCCAGCCCCAATACAGCAAACAGCTTGATATCCCCGCCGCCCATGCCTCCTTTGCTGACAAGCGCAATCAACAGCAGCAAGGCAAAACCGACAATTGCCCCCAACAGCGAGTCAATCGGATTCAATGAATCTAAAAAGAGCATGAGGACGAGAAAAATGCCGGCAAACACGATTAAAATTTTGTCAGGAATAAGCATATACGCCAGATCCGAAACCGTCACAATGACCAATAACGATATCAGCGCATAAGCAAAAAGAAGTTCACTACTCCATCCAATCAACAAAGGGGAAATAGCAAACAACACACCCGTTAATAATTCCATCAACGGATAAAGCGGAGAAATCGGAGCCTTGCAGCTCCGACATTTCCCCTTCTGTATGATATATGAACCAACCGGGACCAATTCACCGGCACTTAATACATGCTTGCACTTCGGGCAGGAAGAGCGCGGCTTCACTATTGATTGTTTCATAGGAACGCGCAACCCTACTACGTTATAGAATGAGCCGAGTACTAGGCCTAGGGTGAAGAGATATAGACTGATTAAAAGAATCATAAAATATACTTATTTACCTTCTGGTTTTGGAGGTTTTGTATTATCGGCTATACTTTTTCTTGTCAACTCGTTTGATTCAATTTTATGAGTAGTAGAGTTTTCACTAAATAAAGCAAATGCAGCGCCACCTGAAGTTTGTATACCCCTATCTTTCTTTCCTTCCCCATTATTTATAAGCTTTACTGCAGTGATCTTACCGTCTGTTACTTCAACATAAGAACCGCTTGGAGCAGCACTTGGAATAGGTTTCGTTGTATCATTTACTCCTGCCTCATATTCACCGCCATCAGGGTCTTTAATCTTTTCAATATAGTTTTCATCATATAAATATTGCAACGACAAATAATATTGATCCGTGGTTAATGTTTTATCTGCGGTAACCGCTAAACGTGCCGAACTGATCATCTGCTCAGCATTGGCAATATGTGCATCTTTCTTGGTATTATCCAAAAGCCCGCCGATGCTTGGGATGGCAATTGCCGCGATGATGGCAAGAATAACGACGACAGCCAATAGTTCGATCAGCGTCAAGCCCCGTTCGTTATTCAGAGTATCCCTTAGTTTCTTCATTAATTTTTTCATTTACTTCCCTTCCCTCTAGTTCATTTTACTTACTACTATTACCTTATTAATTATACAATAAAATACATTAATTAACATATTTTTCTTTTTCATCTATTGTAAAATTACTGTTTGTTCACCTGGTTGAATATATCGAACATAGGCACCATGATGGAGATGACGATGGTCCCGACGAGCGCTGCCAGGATGACGATCATTAATGGCTCGATGAGCGATTTCAATTGGTCGGTGACTACCTCCACTTCACGCTCATAGAAGTCGGCCACTTTATTGAGCATCGTGTCGAGCGCCCCGGTCTGTTCGCCGATGGCAATCATTTGCGTGACAAGCGGCGGAAAGGCCCAGTGCGCTTTCATCGGCAGCGTGATCGATTGCCCTTTCTCCAAGGCGTCGCGCGATTCTTTCACCACGTTTCCGATCACTTCATTGCCGACAACTTCCTCCACGATATTCATGGCCTGCAAAATCGGCACCGATGAGGAAAACAAGGAACTTAATGTTCTTGTCATCCGTGCCAACACTGCTTTTTGCATCATTTTGCCGAAGACCGGCAGCCGGAGTATGAACAAATCAAAATAATATTTCGTCCTGCTGTTCTTGCTGAAAAAAGAAATAAAAGCAATCAGTGCAATCAATATAATTACAAGGACATACCAAGCCGACTGCATGAAATGGCTGGCTTTCAGGACGAACACAGTGATGGCGGGCAAATCGCCGCCAAAATCGGCGTACATATCGACAAATGTCGGCACAATGGCCACCAACAAGAAAATCAGAACAGCAATGGCCATGATGCCCACTACGACGGGATAAGCAAGCGCCGACCTAATTTTCTGCTGGGTCGCATGCTGTTTTTCATAATGGCCAGCCAACCTGTCCAGTGATTCATCCATATTCCCTCCGGCTTCTCCGGCACGGATCATATTGATGAACATAGGAGCGAATATGCGTGTGTGTTTGGAACTGGCGGCTGAAAAGGGGTTCCCTTCCCGCAAATCTTGTTCGATATCCAGAAGCGCAGAACGCAGATGTTTATTTTCGGTTTGCTCAGCCAGGATGCGGGTTGTATCGACCATCGTCACGCCGGCCTTGAGCAATGTTGAGAATTGCCGCAGGAAAATGACGAACTGGTGAAGTTTGACCGGATTGCCGATCGTAATATTCTTGGATAGAACTGATTGCTGGACTTCTTCTATGCTTGTGACTTTAATGCCGGACTGGCTTAATTTCACCACTGCTTCGCGCTTCGAACTGGCAACAAGGTTCCCTTGGGTTTTCCCTTTGCGGTCCCGCCCTGTATATTGGAATTTGGCCATTTATTCCACCTTTTTCCCGATGAATGGATCTGCCGCTTCTTTGGTAATGATTCCTTTTTGGACAAGTTCTTTAATACTGCTATCCAATGTATGCATTCCCTGCGCCCTTGATGTCTGCATAATGTTCACAATCTGATGGATTTTTTCATTGCGGATCAAATTGGAGACAGCAGCATTATTAATTAGGATTTCCGTAGCTGCTGTACGGCCCTTTTTGTCGGCTGTAGGGAAAAGCCGCTGCGACATGATGGCGACCAATACAGATGCCAACTGGATGCGGATCTGCGGTTGCTGTGCCGGCGGAAAGACATCAATAATCCGGTCGATCGTCGACGGGGCACTCGAGGTATGAAGCGTACCTAATACCAGATGGCCGGTTTCGGCAGCCGTAATGGCCGTATGGATTGTTTCCAGGTCGCGCATTTCGCCGACAAGAATGATGTCTGGATCTTGGCGCAAAGAAGCGCGCAAGCCGTTTGCAAAATTGCCTGTGTCGAATCCTACCTCACGCTGATCAATGATGCAGGTATTATGTTTGTGCAAATATTCAATCGGATCTTCCAATGTAATGATATGCTTGCGCATCACCGTATTCATATATTGGATGATAGCTGCGAGCGTCGTACTTTTGCCGCTCCCGGTCGGCCCCGTAACCAAAAAGAGGCCCTGCGGCTTATCCGCCACCCTCTTTAGGATGAGCGGCAAATCCAATTCTTCAAGTGTCGGTATTTGGGTGGGGACAATCCGGACGGCCAACGCAATGCTGGACCGCTGCTTATAAGCATTAACCCGGAATCGGGAAATGCCTTGTACGGCATAGGAAAAATCAAGCTCGCCCCGTTCCTTGAAAACCTCCCACATTCCCTCAGGCACCATCGTCTTTGCCATTTGCTCTGTTTCTGCCGGCATCAGCACATGCTTTCCGTATTTTTTCAATTCCCCATTCAGCCGCATGATCGGGGGCACACCTACGGTCAGATGGACATCCGAGGCTTTTAGTTCATAGGCGGCTCTTAAAATTAAATCGACTGTTTGTTTCATACGTACCCCTCTATTCCAAAATCGCAGCCCGTAAAATTTCTTCTGTCGTCGTCAATCCTTGCTTTACTTTTAATAATCCGTCATCAATAAGGAAAACCGTCTTATTTTTTATTGCCAGTTCCTTAAGTTTCGTGAATGCTTCGCCATTGATGATGGTCCGCTTCATTTCATCATTGATCACCAGGATTTCGTGGATAGCGATCCTTCCTTTATAGCCGGTCATATTGCAGGATGCGCATCCTCGGCCGCGCGTGATTTTATCGATTTTCATTCCCCGTTTGGCAAAAATCTCAACCTCACGTTTCATGGGCTCATGTATTTCTGCGCAATCCCGGCAAACTTTGCGGACAAGACGTTGGGCCACCACACCGCTCAAGGCCGATGCCACTAAAAACGGCTCAACCCCCATATCCATCAATCTAGTAACCGTAGACAGAGAATCATTTGTGTGGATGGTGCTTAAAACCAGATGGCCCGTAAGTGAAGCGCGTATCGCCACTTCAACCGTTTCGCGGTCACGGATCTCTCCGACCATGATGATATTGGGATCCTGGCGAAGGATAGAGCGCAGGCCGGTTGCAAATGTCATGCCGGTCTGACTGTTAACCTGAATTTGGTTGATGCCTTCCAGCTGGTATTCAACGGGGTCCTCAACTGTTATAATATTGACTTCTTCGTTGTTCAGCTTATTAAGGGCCGCGTATAGTGTCGAAGATTTCCCCGACCCTGTCGGACCTGTGATCAAGACAATACCGGTCGGCTGCTCGATCATGGAATGGAACCGCTGCAGATTGAGCTTATTAAATCCCAGGCGGTCGAGATCATTGAGCGATGCGCTCATATCCAATATCCGCAAGACAATTTTTTCGCCATAGATGGTCGGCAGCGTCGATACACGGATATCCACGGGCCGGAATTCAAGCATCATTTTGATGCGCCCATCCTGTGGAATCCGGTGTTCCGTAATATCCAATTTGGCCATGATCTTTATCCGGGCAATCAACACATTTTGCATATGGCGCGGCAGCACACGCTCAGTTCTGAGGACACCATCAATCCGGTAACGGATGACAAGCTTGGTTTCCTGGGAATCGATATGGATGTCACTGGCCTTTTGGGTAATGGCATTTAAAATAATCGAATTGACCAAGCGGACAACAGGCGAATTCTGTTCGACACTCTCTTCTTCCTGGCTATCCTGATTGACTGGAGCACTCGATAGAATCTCTTCCAACCCTTCATCATCATCGTAATATTTAGTGATTGTCCTTAAAATATCATCTTTTGTGGCAATGGCCGTTTCGATTTCAAAGCCGGTGGATAAGCGCAGATCATCAATCGCATAGAAATCCATCGGATCTGCCATCGCCACGTATAATTTATCTGCCTCTTTCTTAAGCGGCACAATCAAATTTCTTTTAGCAATTTGCTTTGGCACCACACTGAACAATGACGTATCGAAGGGATATCGATACAGGCTGACATGAGGAACGCCCAATTGGAACTCGAGCACTTCGATCAATTGCTGCTCTGTAATAAACCCTTTTTGCAGCAAGGCATCCCCTAGCTTTTGTTTGGGCGTTTTCTCTTCTAATGCCTTTTGCAGCTGTTCATTTGTGATTAAACCGGATTCCACCAATAGATCGCCGAGGCGCTTCCTTAGTTGTGGCATACTATCACCCACATTTTTCAAATTTCCGCAGGGCAAAGATTATTTTTTGGCATCTTTCGAATCATCAGGCTTTTGCCCATTGTCTTCTTTGCTGTCCGCTGTTGTTTTCTCTTCTTGTTCCGTTTCTTTTAAGCGATCATCATCTGCTTGTTTTTCATCCACAGCTGGATCGGACTCTTCATCGTTTTCTTCAGCTTCATTTTGGCCAGCTGTTTCGTCGGCTTTGACTGCGGGCACAGACAGACTGCGCAACTCAATCGCCGGAACTGGCGGATAGAAATCTTCAGAAATCAGCTCTTTCTTTATGGCAGAGCCGGATTCATCATAAATTTCCCTGAAAATCTTGATCATCTGCCCCTTTTGCCCTGGCTTCTTCACTTTTGTCAATCCGGCCGGCAACGAAGAATCGTATTGAACAATCGTCTTCGGCTCAAAAAATTGCTGCTCTTTCCCGATGACTGAATATCGGTACAGCAGAGGGCTTCCTTTCAACATGACGCTAAGGAATCCCTGCCTGTAGCTGAAAGCGAGCGTATACGAAGAAGCATTTTTATTGGCAAAAACCAAATCCAATCTATCTTTCGGCGACACTTTCGCTTCATAGCCCAATTTTGCATAAGAAGGCAAAGAAGCGCTAATATTGCGTTCAAGGATCGTAAAATTCGTCGGTAGAATCGCTCCATAAACAGCTGAAGCGATCATATTGAGCGTTTTGGGGCTATAGGCGTCCGTACCGCTGTCTTTAAGGGCTTTCTCAAGTGAGAATGTGCTTTTTCCTTTGATTGTCAGAGCAGGCACAGCCTTGACGAAGCTGGCCAACTCTTTATTGTCGGATGGCGAATGGATATCCGCCTTTGACAGCGCTTTATCCTGTCCGCTCTGATCCAATAAGAAATCTTCCAATTGATACGTTTGTTTTCCGCCGTCAAGCTGGCTTGCTTTGGACGTTAATTCCTGCTGTAGGCGCGTAACATTGTAAGCATCCGGATTGAGGCTATAAGATGTATCCTTCATCTGTTCGGCCAGGGCTTGCCGGTCAACGATGACAACCATTCCATTCGCTTTGCCGGCAGTGGCGGATGTCAGCGTCTCCGATATATTAAATTGAAATATTGAATTATCTATTTGATAGGATCGCTCCTTGAACACGAACGTGATGGCTGTGCCTTTCTTCCATTGCTCAGCAGCACCCTGCAGCATTCTCTCGGCCTGCTGCCTTGTCTTTCCAGCGATGTCATAGGTTCCTACTTTTGTATTCTCAGCAAACAGGCCCTCTTCTTTAAAGAAATCATCATATGCTTTTACGCCGAAATACGTAAAACTAAATATAAATGCCGTCGAGACAAATAATAGTAAAAACACTTTCACAACATGTGTGATCTTCAACTATAACGCCCCTTTAACTGGTTACGCTTCAACATGCATCGACAAGTCCACAATGACACTTGGATCGCCGTTTTGCGCTTTCTTAATATCCTCCACTGCCAAGATTGTCCCCTCGGTGAACAGTAAATCCCCATCTTGATTCTTGATGTCTTTTTTGACGCGCTTTCCTTCCAACAGCGAGATTTGTTTCTCTCTTAAAGCCGCCTCCACATCAAGCAAGCCAGCTTCATTTTCAGCAACAACCCCTTCAGCCTGCTGTTCCTCCTGGGAACCTGCCAACAGAGATTTCGCATCCGTATAATAATGGTTTTCAGCATCATCGTTTACGATGATGATATCGCGGCCATAGGTTAAAACAGCTTCCGATGAAATAACGACTTCATGGTCTGCCAGTTTCATTGTCGCTCCAATAATGCTGCCATTCTCTTCATCTACAAAATATTCGATAATTTCACCCAGCAATTGGCCTTTACGGGTAATGACTTTTGTATTTAAGATCTTGATTTTTTTATTGACCAGCTGGTTTGCAATTGGAATTTCATTCAAATCTATAACGGCATTTTCATTGGCCACTGTGACGGCATATTCACCGATCCCGATTATTTTCCTAAAAGGAATGGCCCTGACACTTACCTGCCAGTCTTCATGGTCAACCGTCAAAAAATCGACGGTTCCCTTTTCTGGATTGATTACCAGTGATTTTACTTTCCCTACTTCTGTTCCGTCATTAATGCTGATAATAGGCAATTCGATAATCTGTGCACTATTTTTCATTTTTTCCACACCCTTATATTTTCGCTATCAACCAATAGTACCATTATTTTCTACTATTTATACTATTTTTTACTATTTTGCAAGAATTGTTCTGTTATATAATTCAATTGGACTAAAAGCATAGGATACCTATCGAATCTACTTTGGAGTTCAACAAGCAATTCTTCCAATTTATCGAATTGCTTGGAGCGGATATATAATTGAATCAATTCGATGCTGAATACATAATACGCTTTTGCGGACAGATCGTTGTTCAAGTAGCTTTTAATAACCGCTTCCGCATCCCATTGGCTCTTGGTGGCAACCGTCAAACGGATATGTTCCAAAAATGTATTCACTAATTGCTTTTGCCACTGTGTTTCATCATTGGGTTCTGAAGGAATCGCTTCACTTTCCGCGCTGCCTTCCAATTCGGCCAACTCCATCCATTCCATTTCTTCAATCACGGCTTGTACAGGAATTGGGAAAGCAGGGACTTCGCTTTCTTCCACTACGTTCTCAGTTGGTTCTATCAGCCATTCTTCTTCATCCCTATTCTCTTCTTTCTCTATAGGCGCTGATTCTTCTATAGGAAGAGAATACCCATTTGTTGGTAGAACCTCAGCAATATCCGTCTCTTTTATCTCCATTGTCTTTAAGTTTTGCCTATCATCATGCTTTTCTTCGTCTGCCATAAGAAACAATTCCTCGCTATATAAAGAATCCTCTTCATCCATCTCTGCCAATATCTCTTCTAAAGGCGATATGAACGCTTCCTGGCCGCCCTCTTTTTCTATGAAAACTAGATCGGACACCAGATCATCAGACGGCAGCTCCAACGAGGCAGCGGCTTCATCCGTCTCTGCAGCAAGCAAAGATTCCTCTTCCACTATTTGAATGTCCTCTAGATTTTCCAACATGGGAATCACTTCCTCTTCTAGAGGCCCTTCACTGACAATGAATACATCACTGCTGTTTTCCACCTGCTCTTCCGTATGGATTTCCTCTGCAACCAAATCTATGTTTTGATTCTCTTCTGCTAGATTGTTAACAGGCAATATATTCTCCTCCTGAACGATGCCGCTATCTTTATCTTCCACAAAAACCATTTCGTGCTGTCCGCTAATCATTTGTTCGGATATTCCAGCAAAATCTGAAGGAAGTTCCTGATCTGCAGAATCGATTTGCTTTTTAAGGAAAACGTTCCGTGCCGATTTCACACTGGGCGGCTCCTGTGAAGGAGAAAAGAAGTCTAGTTCTTCTTCCGTATTGACCCCTGCGAATAATGCCGTTTGCAGCCTATTGGCTAATACATATGCCAACAACAACAAAAGCAGGATCAGCAAAGAGATTGTTTTCCACATAGGCATAATTTCAGACGCCCATACTCCCAGCAGCGAAAATACAATTGAGAAACCCAACAGAAAAAACTTTCCTTTCAAGGATAGCCCTGCCGGTAAAAAATAAAGAAAAGGCACTAAAATGACTGCCGCAATGACTGTAAATATCACAATTTCGATTTCCCTCACCTCAGATTCCGGAAAACATTCCAATTAATAAGACTTTTGTCATATTTTGCGCTGATTTTATTGTATAATAAATTAACAAGATTGGAAAGAAGTGACTTTAATGAAATTTCTTTTATTTTTTACCAACAAAAAGGGATTTACACTGCTTGAAGTCCTTCTGGCAGTGGCGTTGCTCGGTGTTATAACGATTACGGTCATGGGCTTTTTTTCACAGACATTCCATTTCGCCAAACAAAATGAAAACCGGACAGTTGCCGTCAATGTAGCGAGGAGTGTACTGAATTATGCCGAAAGCCAGGACTTTGAAAGCATGAATAATTTACTGTCCGCAAATGGCACCATTGGCAAAAATGGCGAAAAAACAATTCAAATAACCGCGGACAATTGCCAAATGCTCGGATTGAGCGGAGTAAATTGCCAAAAGAGGATCGATTCGAAGATCAATGATGTCATATACATAGGCACGATCACGATTGCCAGCCGACAACCTACGAATAACCGTACAGATGCTTCTCTATATAAGTACCTTTTGGATGCAAAAGTCGAAATAAAATGGAATAAACAAGACATTACGGTCAAGGGAGTCATTAAAAATGAATAAACTGCTGCTTTCCCAAAGAGGGATGACCCTAATTGAATTGCTGCTGTCCATCGTTCTTTCTTCCATTGTCCTTGCAGTTGTGTATTCCTTGTTCGCAACCGGCTTTGAGCTGTACCAAAAGGTGAAAGTCGAAGCGGAACTGCGGGACGATGCTGATTATATAGCCACAATGGTCATGAATGAATTCTATGAAAACTCACCGCGAACCATTGAAAACTGGCAATCTCAAGACGGAAAGAGCCTTGGAATCCAACTTGTCAGGGCCGGTGAAAAATACGTAGAAGAATATATTGTCGAAGACCAGCCACAAAAAGACTTGTTGATTGATGTCTACTTTACAAAAGAACAGCAAAATAAAAACACATTGCATATCAGAAGAAAAAATAGCAACACCGACCATACAGTGGAGATTGATACACCGCATTCTTCCATATTGGATGAAGATCCAAAGGATAACCTCTCAAAGTCCATCATCTCAGTCGGCACCTCTGGAAGATGCTTGGAAGGTAAATGCTCATCTGGAACAATTGAAATGACGCTGGTCCTTCAATCGAATAAAAAAGGGATTGCGGGTTCATTCATCAAAAGAAAACCTATCACATTCAAGAGCTCGTTCGGATTTTAACAATGGAGGAAGCCCATGAAAAATAATGAAAATGGATCTTCTTTATTAACGGTTTTATTGATGCTTCTTATTTTTACAGTACTTGGATTGGTCTTATTATCCGTTACGATCCAGGGCAGCAAACGCACGGAATATCGGGAGACAGAAGTGAAGGAAGAGATTGAGCATATGACTTCCCTGAAAGAAGCAGTTGCCCAAATCAAGAACTTTGTGGATGAACATAATGATCAGCTAAGCTCAAAAACGACCGAGGACGCTGTCTTAGGCGATTTTCTGAAACAAATGAATGATGCACATAGCGATTCCTATACCATTACCGACGTTTCCAAACAACCGCAATATAATGTTGGTGAAAGCCAGACAAGAGTGCTGCTGGCCAAAAGTAAAAAGGATGCGTTTGAGCAGCTTGTCTATATCACAGCAATGCCAAGCTTCATGAAATACGCTGTCGGATCACAAAGCAATCTTTTCATCAATGGAGCCGCTTCGATAGACGGCGACATCTATGCCAAAAACAAATTATTTGTCAGCCAAGAGGCCAATTATGTGTACAATTCGGAAAAGCTGAGCGTGGCTACAGGGCTTCCTTCGCTTAGCGCAGCAAGCACCATCTTTCTAGAGGATAATGCTTCGTCACGTTACCGGTTCTGCGCATCCAGCTGCTATCAAGTGAATGAAAAAACGGATCTTCCTTTCCAACTGCAAACCAGCCATTGGCAGGACAAAAGCAAAGCGATCAGAGCATTTTCTCCTGATAAAACACCGGTCATCAATAAAGATCCATTCGTTGATTTAAAACTGAAGCAATCGTTTCTCGATAAACTATCGTTGGCGGGCGTTGATCTTTCTGGGCTATCGGAAGACAGCAGCAAAGAAGAGATTAGCAGAAGATTAAGTGAGGAGATTTCCAATTATCCTGATAATAACAAGATAACGAGCTTTACCGAAATAGAGAAAAAAGGGCCAGGCAATTATTTTTATGAAGGATATACCAGCGAAAATGGACCGGATGCTTTCATCGACACTGATTCATTGAACATCGGCAGGGACCATTGGCTCATCATTAACGGTAATGCCAAGTTTTCAAACGATATAACGATAAACGGCAATGTTTTAGTCACTGGCGACATTTATTTCGAAGGTTCTCATACAATCGACTCTGTCATGTATGCACTCGGCAAGGCAACCTTTACCGATACAGATATTCGAAATCCAGCCACGGTTGATCCTTCACAGCCAACAGGTTTCATTATGATGGCTATGGAAGGCCTACAGCTGGCCATCTATGATAAATTTGCCTCTTCCAGCAAGAATAATACAATCAATGGTTTTCTTTATACGGACAGTTCGGCCGATATTTATGGCGTTGGTTCCCTTGTCCGTGTGAACGGCAGCATTTTTGCCAAACAAAATTTGAGCATTAATGCTTATCAAGGCGAAGCGAGTGGAGAGAAGGAACGGATTTCCTTCACACCAAGTTCATTGGAGACTGCTTCCCGCTTGAAAGTAAAAAATAATAAACGGCTGTTCATCGGCAAATCAAACGCATTGCCGAAAGTAACCAAGTTCGATGTGATTACGGACAATATCATCAAAAATAATTAGCCAAGATGAAAGGACGCAGATGTTTGGTTTCTGCGTCCTTTTTGTTTATTCCATCGCTTTCTTTCTTTTAAGATAATCAATCGTACTGGTATCTTCGAGAATCGTTGCCACATCATATGGCGTCTCGTTCTGATTGTTTGCTTTGGTCAACTGGCTACTGTCTGCCTGCAACAAGAGATCATAAATATCTGTACGCTGATTTTTAATAGCCTTAACAAACGATGTGTTCCCTTCCTTATCGACCTTATGGATGAGCGAAGGCGCCTTTTGTAAAATGAACGAGACTGTCTCCCGGTCCCCTCTTATGGCAGCAGCGTGCAGAATGGTTTCGCGCTGTTTGTTAACCGCACGGATATTTGCATGATGCTTGATCATTAGGGCAGCCATGTCTTTGTCACCATGCAGCACTGCATGGTGAAGCGCCGTATTTCCCTGTTCGTCTGTTTCTTTCAAGCCTCCTTTATTTTCTTCCATAAGCCGGTCAAAGACGCCTAAACGTCCCTTGACTTTTTTGTCGCTCCACACCGTTACGTGGATATGGTCGACCATGAGGGCAGCGGCATTCAATATTGCCTTATCTCCCACCTTCGCACCGTAGTCCAATAAAATCGACGCGATCTGATATTGCTGGTCGGCCAAAGCTTCTTCTAGAGGATCAATTCCGTCTCTCTTTTCATTGGCCAATCCTTCATTGTCTGCAAGTACTGTTTTCACTGTATGGCGATCCCCATTTTGAATGGCATTGAACAATTTCTTTTGCTGCGATGCTAATTCTTCTTGGCTTGGCCCGCGTGTGGCCCAAAAAAACAACGCGAGAACCGCCGCAATGCCGATGATGAGCGCCAATCCTTGTTTTAATCTCTTTGCCATGCCTTTCCCTCTCCCTCTGATTCTGGAAAGAAAATAGGCTGAATCAACATGAAAGTCGATTCAGCACGCTTCGATTTAATATAAATCCGTTTCCTTTCCGTTGCCGCCGCCTGGATTGTCATCTTTTTCCCCTTTGCCGACCACTATAACTCTTGTTCGCGCAGTGAAGGTCTTTTCTTCGGAAATGACAGTCGTTATAACAAATGTTTCTCCTAGTTTCAATCCTTCTAATACGCCGTTATCTAAGACGGAAATAAAGAATCCATTATCCTCTTTCACTTTTACAGAAATGATATCTGAGGCATCTGCCGGCACAAGTTCAATCGGCATTTTTATCTTTTCGCCTTTTTCGATCGTAATGCTCTCAGGTACTTTAATGCCTTCCAGTTTCGAACCCACCATGACTTTGATCGTTTCCTTGATAGTACGGTCAGGCGAATAAACCATTACTTCTGCAGTTCCTGTTCCGACCCCTTTTATCACTCCCGGCTTTGTCACTTGGACAATCGTATTATTTGTGGATTCCCAAATCAGGTTTTTATCTGTGGCATTCGCCGGTTGGATTGTAATATTGAAATCTGAATACGAATCCCCTTTTTTAATCTTGATCTCATTAGGAGAAATAATGATGTTGGAAATCAAAACTGGAACCACAGTAATTTTTACCGTTTTTTCGATAATTGTTCCTTCGCTATTATAACCGAATAATGTAAGGAGTGTTTCGCCTTGCTTCTTGCCTGTCAATGTGAACGTGCCTTTATCAAAAGAAGCAATCTCTTCATGGACAAGCGTGTATTCCAAAGTTGGCTTCCCATCAGTAGGATCGGTCGAAACCTTTAATTCCTTTTCTTCACCGACATGGATGGTCAGATCTTCCGCACTGATCTTATTAATCGGGATGCGCACCCTGACTGTTGCTTTCTTGGTAAAGATATTTCCAAAATGATCGGTTACCTGCACCTCAATGACCGTTTCCCCCGCTTTCAATGCTCTCCCGGTGCCTGTTGCCGGGGCTAGCTGTAAAACAGTGCCGGCACTCATTTCCTTCCATTTGATCTCTTTGATCCCTGCATCGGCAGGAAGACATTTCAAATCGAGAGAAAAGTTTTTTGTCGAGTCTCTGCTAATAACATATTGATTCGGAAGCTCAATCCCTTTTAAAGCATAATCAGCCACAATCGTCAGCGCGTTAAATGGACTTCTAGTCAATCTTCCTTCTATCGCATTGAAATCCTGGTATCTTATTTCCGAATGATCTAATACAAAAGAGCCTTTCTTTTCGGGCGTTACAGCTAAGCTGAACGTAATCGGACTAGCCACAAAGCGGTTGCCACTTCGTTTGTAAGTGATGGTACCAATGCTATTCGTAACGGTTATCCCTGATTTACTATCTCCGTGTATAGCCATTCCATCTGAAGACTGTGCAAGATTGACATTCAGATTGGCCGGAAGCTGCTCTTCGAATACTGCTCTGCTGATTATTAACGTATCGCCCTTCACGTTACTGACTGCAGCGCCAGTAATGTCCTTTGGAGTGATCATGTAGTTGATCATTACCGGTTTGCCGGCTTCCGTTGGATTTTTCGCATCGGTTGTACGCTTCACTTCAAGGCTTACATCCAACTTTTTCACCTTGACGTTCACTATTTTAATTGTTTCAGCTCCGCTGCTGTCAGTGGCTACAATTTTGATTTCAAGTGCTCCACCCTGTGGAAGATTGTGCTCCAATGATTGTGAAATCGTTGCTCCGCTTGTTACGTCATTGTTGCTATAGACTTCTTTTCCATTAAAATAAACGTTTGTTTTCAGTTTTGTATCCTTTAGGTCATAATCATCGATGATATATGATAGACCGATCGGTTGGTTGGAGGGAATTTCCGAATCCTCTGTTGGTGTTAATACAGTGATTTCCGGAGCATGGTTGCTTCCTAAAAAAGCACGGTACATGGTGTTCACAAATAATTCCTGTTCAGATTGAGGAAAATTCTTCGGTGTGTGCCCAGTCCCAGAATAGGTAATATTCCCTTTTGAATACATATAATAATGGTTATAGCTATCATTTACATCGCGGTTGCTGCCCACAATGTTATACCAAGGAATCACCTCGGGATCTTCCAAATCCAAGGTATAATATTGATTATGTGTGTTATTTACTTTAAGGTTTTCATTTAACTTGAATGGATAGTTGGTCACTAATCCTTCATTTACCCTTGTTGTATTAGTAGAAGTATTGGGTGCTCCATATCCAAGGTTTGTCCGGGGGTCCACCTGCCCGGTATCCTCTTTAAAATTCCTCACCCACACATTATTATTTTCATCATTTTTCTTTTCGGTAGGCGATTTGTTAAGCTGGTCATTGTTTAAGAATACCGTATCATGGGTGAACATAATGCTTTGTTTGGAGGCGATAAACGTCTTTAAGTAATCAGCTGATGACTGGGTTAAACGAGCATTTACATTATAGGAATCGGAAAATCCGAAAATAACCATATCGTAATTGCCATTAATAATCTTAGCGTATCGATTATTAAAATCTTCCATCGAAACCGGTGTAATTTGAATATCATATTCGCCGTTTCTTTTCAGGAAGGACTGGTTCATATTTGCATCTGCCCTTAAAGATGAACCGTTATTCGAATGCACCTGCAGCACCTTAACAGTAACCAATTTATCCTTGAAGTAGACTCTGCCACTCTTGTAATCTTTCAAACGTGTTGTATTGTCGACCAACTCTACTTTCCAGTTGCGGATCCCGGAATATCCTTTTGGAAATTTATAGGATAACCCCAGTGCCTGCCCGGCTACTTTCTGTTCAACTACCACTTCCGAATCATCGTATCGGTCATTGAAATCCGAATCAATGTACAGTTTCGCTGTCATATCTCTGTCTTTTGCATTAGATGGTTTCAAAATATGGATGGGGATTGTGAGCGTGTCGCCTGCTTTGTATGTAGAGCCTTTCTCCAGTGAAGGCATAGAGGATTCCGGTATGTCCATCCGCGGTCTTTCAGCATTATCACTATAGAAATTTTTCATAAACCTTTTTAATGAGTCCTCGTCGCTGTAAACAAGCATGTTCTTCGGATTATTTTCCTTAACCTTATATGCCGCAAAGTTAGCTTTCATCTTCGCGCCCTTATCAATACTGCCCTTATGGATTATAAACATCTGCCCTTTTTTTATATAGTCATCAATGATTTCCTTCGCTTTAAGATCCGTAATATCATTCATCACAGCGGTAGTATTGTGGGCTTTTCCTGATACACCGGCAGAAGTATACTCTCCCTCCATAATGGCTATGCCATCATATTCTCCATCTAATCCATCCCGTTGGGCGACAAATTTCTTCATGGGCATTGTACTAATTTCAACATTTCGTTGTAGGGTTGCGTCTTTATTGATTATTGATGTTAACTGTGAACTCTTCCCCGTCTTGTCCACAATCTCCAATATTTGATATTTCGGGATGCCTTCTGCTTTTGCCTTTTGTGTATGAAGAAAAGATCGATCAGGGAGCAACGACAATAGCAAAAACCATATCGTAAGCAAGGATACCCATTTTATCTTTTTATTTCCCATTATAAATACACACCTCCGCGACCAAATAGAAAAATCATACATTTTTCCCATTTATTATACCAAGAGAGGGCGGAAAGTCGCACTATAATTGTTTCGTTTTTCAAAAAATTATTTTTCGTAGACGGCAACGCGGTTACGTCCCGCTTTTTTCGCTCCTATATACATGGCCCGGTCGGCATTGCGCAGCAACGATAAAGAATCATCTTGCCATCTGTCAGCCGTGGCAACACCGATGCTTACAGTAACACGAATGAAATTCTCTTGTTCAAACTGCAGCGTCTGCATAACTGTAAATGGGGTATCGGCAATCTTTTGCCTGATGCTTTCCCCTAAACTAATCGCCAGCTTTTCATCCATGCCAGGTAACAGGATGGCAAACTCCTCGCCGCCGTACCTGGTGACAATGCCCTGGCTGCCCGCCCGCTCCTGGAGGATGGCGGCAACCTGGCAAAGAATCCGGTTGCCGCTTTCATGCCCGTATGTATCATTCACCGATTTAAAATGGTCCAGGTCAATCATCAACATGGATAATTCCTGGATGGAGCCTGCTTGCAACTGCTGGAACACTTTCTCCGATCTATTTTTTAAGTAGCGGTAATTATAGACCCCTGTCAGGGCACAATGTTCACTGATATGCTTGGTTTCTTCATAATGGGTGGCATTATCGACCGCGATCACTAAATAAGTGGCGAGGATATCCAGGATATTGCGGTGATAACGCTCATAAATCCGTTTTTTATTGGACGCTAGGACCAGAACACCTGCGCTTTTGTTATTATAGGTAATCGGGACTGTCAAAAGACTTTCCAGATCGCCGATCACAAATTGCCCGATTTCCGACCATTCACTCTTTCGCCCATAACGGATGGATTCGTTCTTATCAAGAGCAATCTGCGCAATGCTGGAAAAGTTGGGGCATACCTGTTCATTTTCATCCTGCTCTTTCCTATGGTGGCGCAACAGTTTCAGTTTATCTTCTTTTGTTCTATTAAAAATGAAGAGATGGTCCATGGAAAACAACCCGGAAACCTGCTCGACAAACAGATTGATTACTTGTTCAACCGACTGGCGCATACCAAGCTGTTGGCCGATTTGGCTGACTTTATGCAGTTGTTCATTCAATTTCACGGAGGTTGAGTACAGCTGCATGATCGCCGCGATACTGATAAATGGGATTGCGACAATCAGCACCGACAGGACCTGCACTTCTTGGTAAAGCAAACAAAGAATTACGCCGATTGGAAAAACGACAACGGATGAGAGCAGCTCCCAGATTAAATCGGCACCGAACAAGTTGTTTTTCTTTTTATGTATAAAAACAAGAATAAAGATAAGGAGAATCTGGTTAATGATGAAATAAGTAATACTGTACGCCAAAACCGGCAGAATATCGTTCACGTTTGTCACATCGATTGGGCCATGGTTACCGCCGAAAGCATAATAAACCAAAGCGCTCCCTACGGAAACAAAAAAGAACATCAGCGAATTCATCGGTACCCGGTACAGTTCTTTTTTGCCGATCCTGATTTTAATCAACAAAAACATAATCGCCACCTGAGTCAGCAACAGTTCAACGAACAAGCCAAAAACAAGAAACGCCGCCATGCTTATTCCCTGAAGAATAAAAAGCGGAGTATCATTTATAAATATAGGGATCGTCGCCACAATAATCATTAGTAGCATGAAGGCAAAAATCTCACTATTTATCTCATGGTAAGCAGGGGGAAATAAATGATGCACCAGCCATACTCCTGCAGGAAATATAGCAAGCCAGCCTAAACCCACTGCTATAAATGTTTTATTTCTAGCAACCATCTCCATAACGACCCATCCTCCCGAAAAGCCAAACCTTCCACCTTTAATTCTGTCTATCCTTTTACCTATCATGTAAAAATATCATTCCTAATATAAGTCTTATTATCTATTATAATCAATTTATAGAATTTTTAGTAAATTATTTTCTAAAAAAGAATAAAAAAAGCATTCACCGCCCGCAAGCAGATGAATGCCCTTTAATGCTATAAATATGCTATTCGTTATCCAAGCGTTTGGCGAGATAAGGACGTGCATAATATAAGAAGTAAAGAGACCCGGTAATCAATAAGACACTATTGCCGTCAGCCATTTCCAAACCTCGGTCCAACGCTTTTTCCCATTGTTCAATGGTTGCATGATCGGTTCCGGTACTGTATTCGGCCATAGATTTCGCATCGAGCGCCCGATCCATATCAAATTCTGTAAAGATAATAAAATCGGCCACCTGCTTCAACATGCTGGTCATCATCCGTACGTCTTTATCTTTAAGAGCTGCCGTCACTATAATCAACCGTTTTCCCGCAAAACGGCTGTACAAGGTATTAACCAATGTACGCATGCCGTCTTCATTGTGGGAACCGTCAACAATGACATATGGGTCAGTTGACAATACTTCCAGCCGGCCTTTCCAATTGGCATGGGCCAGCCCTTCTCTTATGTCCTGTTCCTGAAGGACAAAATTGAATTTCTTTTTCAGCAGCAATGCCGCAGTAATGGCCAAAGATGCGTTTTCTGTCTGATGCTTGCCAAGCATGCTCACTTTCAGATCCTCGTATAGTATGGAATCCCATTTATAAGAAAATAGTTCGCCATCCTTCACCGGTTCTGAACTCTCCACTTTGAAGTCTTCCCCGAGGACGAACAGCCGGCTGTTCTGCTGCCGCGCTTTTTCCCGGATTACTCCCAACGCATCAGGGTGCTTGGCTCCCGTAATGACATAACGATCGGCCTTGATAATGCCCGCTTTTTCAAAAGCAATCTTTTCTATTGTATCGCCCAATATATTCATATGGTCATAAGAGACATTCGTAATGATGGACATCAAGGGAGATATGACATTCGTCGAATCCAATCTGCCGCCTAATCCCGTTTCCATTAAGACAATATCCGGTTTTTGCTCGACAAAATACATCAGAGCAATGACTGTCAATATTTCAAATTGTGTAGGAAAGATATTATGTTGCTCCATACCTTCTACATAGGAAACCACTTTATTGAACAAACGCAAAAAGTCCGCCTCTTCAATATAACGCTCGTTGATCATGATCCGTTCCTGTATGCTCTCGATATGGGGAGATGTGAAGGTTCCAACTTGGTAACCGGCATGGACCAGAATTTTTTTCAGCTCATGCAGCGTTGAGCCCTTTCCATTTGTTCCTGCCAGATGAACAAATCGGAGGGATTGATGATCCACCTGCAATCCGTCCAGCAGGTCATCCATTCTTTCTAGCCCGAAATTCATGCCATGCTGCTGCTCTCTTTCTGCTAAATAAGTATACATATCTTCTATTTTTGTAAGCATCAACATTCTCCTCTTTGTTCTTTTCCATACCTTCTATCATAGTCCATTGCTGACATCCTGTACAATCATTTAATCAGTGCCACTTTGCCCACATTTCGAAATGAAAAAGCCCGGCCAAAGTATCCCCGGCCAGGCATCGTACTTACAGTTGTTGTAACTCTTGGATTCTTCTTAGAACCGCTTCACGTTTCTCACTGTAATCTTTTTCTTTTGCACGTTCTTCTTCAATAACCTTTTCAGGCGCTTTCTTGACGAAACCTTCATTGCTAAGTTTTTTCTGAACGCGCTCCACTTCTTTATTGAGCTTTTCTACTTCTTTTTCAAGGCGTTTGATTTCTTCCTCGACATTGATCAATCCAACTAGCGGGATTACCACTTCAACTCCAGTAATAACAGCTGTCATTGCCTGGCTTGGCTCTTCCACATCTGTTCCGATTGTTAATTGTTCCGGATTACAGAAACGCTCGATATAGCCGCTGTTTTCTTTCAGACTCGCTTCAATCGCTTCGTCCTTCGCCTTAAGGATCAAGTTGATCTTTTTGCTTAGAGGCGTGTTCACTTCTGAACGGATATTACGTACAGAACGAATGATTTCTACCAGCATTTTCATATCTTCAGCCGCTTTTTCATCAGACAGCTCCGGTTTGACAGTCGGCCATGCAGCGATGGTGATCGATTCACCTTTATGAGGCAGATTCTGCCAGATTTCTTCAGTAATAAATGGCATGAATGGATGCAATAGTCTCATTGTATGATCCAGCACATACGCAAGGATGCTGCGCGTCGTTTTCTTCGCGGCTTCATCTTCGCCGTACAATGGAAGCTTCGCCATTTCGATATACCAGTCACAGAAATCATCCCAGATGAAGTTGTATAGGACGCGGCCCACTTCACCGAATTCATATTTATCTGCAAGTCTGGTCACCGTTTCAATTGTTTCATTCAAACGGGTAAGAATCCATTTATCCGCAACGGATTTTTCGCCGCTCAAATCAATTTCATCGTACGTCATGCCATTCATATTCATTAAGGCAAAACGTGACGCATTCCAGATTTTATTGGAGAAGTTCCAGATTGATTCCACCTTTTCGATGGAGAAGCGCAAATCCTGCCCTGGCGCACTGCCTGTAGATAGGAAATACCGCAGGGAGTCAGCTCCATACTTATCAATGACTTCCATTGGATCGATTCCGTTGCCCAGTGATTTACTCATCTTGCGTCCTTCGCTGTCACGTACCAAACCGTGGATCAACACATCTTTGAATGGGCGTTGGTGCGTGAATTGGCGTCCTTGGAAGATCATCCGTGATACCCAGAAGAAGATGATATCATAACCAGTTACAAGCGCCGCTGTTGGATAATAGCGTTTGAAATCGTCGCTGTCTGTATCCGGCCAGCCAAGGGTAGAGAACGGCCAAAGTGCGGAAGAGAACCATGTATCCAATACATCATTGTCCTGTTTCCAGTTTTCTGCATCAGCAGGCGCTTCCGTGCCAACATACACTTCGCCTGTTTCTTTATGGTACCAAGCCGGAATCCGGTGGCCCCACCATAGTTGACGGGAAATACACCAGTCGCGGATATTTTCCATCCAGCGAAGATACGTATTTTCGAAACGTTCCGGTACGAAGTTTACTTTTTCATCTTCTTTAGCTTGAAGGGCAATTGCTTCCTCCGCAAGAGGCTTCATCTTAACGAACCATTGAGTAGAGAGATATGGCTCAACCACTGCACCGCTTCGTTCAGAATGGCCAACCGAGTGCATATGTTCTTCGATTTTGAACAATACGCCAAGCTCCTGAAGATCCTTAACGATTTGCTTGCGGCATTCAAAACGGTCCATACCTTCATATTTGCCGGCGTTTTTGTTCATTGTGCCGTCTTCATTCATAACAAGAATGCGTTCTAGGTTGTGGCGGTTGCCGACTTCAAAGTCATTAGGGTCATGGGCAGGCGTCATTTTTACCGCACCGGATCCAAAGTCCATTTCCACATAATCATCGGCTACAATCGGGATTTCGCGGCCAACAATCGGCAGGATGACTGTTTTGCCGATCAAGTGCTTGTAGCGCTCGTCTTCAGGGTGGACTGCAACCCCTGAATCGCCCAGCATCGTTTCCGGACGAGTTGTTGCGATCTCAATATAGCCTGATCCGTCTGCCAATGGGTATTTCATATGATAGAAAGCACCCTGCACATCTTTATAAATAACCTCGATATCAGATAGGGCTGTTTTTGTAGATGGATCCCAGTTGATGATATATTCGCCGCGATAGATAAGGCCTTTGTTGTAAAGAGTCACAAAAACTTCATTTACCGCTTTGGACAATCCTTCGTCCAATGTAAAACGTTCGCGTGAATAATCAAGCCCTAAGCCCAGTTTTGCCCATTGTTCACGGATATGGCTTGCATATTCTTCTTTCCATTTCCATGTTTCCTTCAGGAAGTTTTCCCGCCCTAAGTCATAGCGGCTTTTGCCTTCATTGCGCAGTTTTTCTTCCACTTTTGCCTGTGTCGCAATGCCGGCATGGTCCATTCCAGGAAGCCATAATACATCGTAGCCCTGCATGCGCTTCATACGGGTAAGGATATCCTGTAAGGTAGTATCCCAAGCATGGCCTAAATGAAGCTTTCCTGTTACGTTGGGCGGCGGAATGACAATCGTATACGGCTCCTTGCTGTCATCGCTTTGCGCTTTAAAAAATTCCCCTTGCAGCCACCAATCATAGCGGCCTTTTTCAATGCTTTGAGGGTCATACTTGGTCGGCATCGAAATGTGGTTGTCTTCCATTGTTTCTTCCTCCTATATGTCAGATACTTTTGAACAAATAAAAAAACTCTCTTCCTGTAAAAAGGACGAAGAGAGTCAGTTCGCGGTACCACCTTTATTCCACCCACACTGTATCTATGTATGGATAGCGCTTGATCTGTTAACGGCTCTACACCGGCTTTTACTACTCCAATGTTCATAAAAGCAGCTCCTGGGCTACTTCTGTTCGCTCTTGCTTAAAAAGCCTTTCAGCTACTGGCTTTTCTCTCTAAAAGCAGAATTCAAACGTACTACTCCCATTCATCGCTATTTCATTTATTTAATTATCCTTATAGTACAGAAAAACTTCATCTGTCGTCAATCATTGTTTCCCGTTTTTCTTAATTTATTCATGCGCTTTTGGTTCGGTGAATTCCGTTTCACATAATCCGCTCTTTATCCATAGACTACTATAAGACATATCCTGCATATAGGAGATCGAAGCGCCATTCTATCCTAAGTATTTTGCCCAAAAACATTAAATCGAAAGAGTGGAGTTAAGATGAAAAAAAGATACAACCCTTACAATCGGCCGCCTTGGCTGCAAAACGTCCGCGCAATATGCTGCCAATTCATCGTCCCCATCTGTATTTTCCAAGCCGTCCGCGCCTTCTTCTTCCCAACCGTATTCGACATATTCCTCCTCCTCGTCCTAATAGCAGCAACCTTCAGCCTAAAATTTAATATATTTTAACGAAAAGCGGAAGGGCACGTTTAGCGACGTACAAACTGGAGTGTTTCTCTCAAGATAAATAAATAATAAAAAGAACATGGTTTTCCATGCTCTTCTCTTCGCCCATTAAGACGACTGATTCTGTTCGGCCGCTTGTTTGGCGGCCTTCTTCTGTGCTTCAATCTCCTCTATTTTCATGACCATGTATTCAATATTCTTTAGCTGCCAATAGTTTCGCTGCAGTTGGGCTACATATTGCCGTTCATTTTTCACTTCATATTTTTTGGTATGGTACGTTTCCAAGGTTTGCAGAAAAGACGCTGGAAATGCCAGATATGAAGTGAAGAGCAACATTTCTTCTTCTTTCATCGGATAATATTTATAGTAATGGTAAAGCCACTCCACACATTCATCACATCTAACTGGATATGTTTGGCAATACTTCACGAAGAATGGAAGCAAGTCAAAATGGGCAGGAGCCGGTTTTGCATTCTCAAAATTGATGAAGTAGCCGGCTCCTCTTTCATTCAATAAAAAATGTTGGATGGATAATTTCCCATGGGCGACAACCGTTCTTACCTTCTCCTCTTCTTTTGTCTTTTCATACCATTCGTCAAATTTTTTTGTAGAAAAGGCTAAAGCCTGCGATACATCAAAATAATAGGAACAGAACATTAATTCAAAAGGGGACATATACCATTTTCGTTCGGCCCGTTCAATAAATTCCCCTAAAAATGCTTGTTGCTGCTTCCACTGATCTTTTGTTTTCTCATAGTGGATTTCGCGCTCTTCCGTTTCCACTTTAATCTCTTTCGCTGTCAGCGCATGCATTCGCGCAAGTTCCCTAAACATCTGCTTATGTTTTTCGTTTCTTTCCCCGCTCTCATCGCTGTTCATCCACGGCATCAGATAATACAGTTTTTTTTCATGGAGGACACCATATCGTCCATCAAGAGTTGTATAGATGGGCACTACGCGGTTATATCCCCGCTGATACAGTCTTTGGACATGCTTGATAAAATCCATGCTATGCTCGGGTGCAATGCTTTTAAGCGCATATGCACCCTGGTCGCTGTAGATTTTGTGCACGCGTCCGATTGATTCGGAGTAGAGGACACGGAGGTCATAGTGACTCATTATATTTTCTATATATTTTGGAATTCCTTCACCCCGTTCCATCTGGCTCCTACCTCCTTCGTGTAATCACGTTACTTATGGACAACTTTGCGAGGAATATAGAGAACTTGCCCCACCTCTATCTCATCATCGTCCGTCATATTATTGCAAGCAATGATATCGTATTTATTCATTGAATAACGGCTGGCGATGTCAACAAGCGTTTCTCCCGACTGAACAATACACACCCGCAGCTTTGTATGGGTATTCGTTTCTTTCTTCGCAAAAAAGTCAGTCAGGCTTACAGACGATTTTGGCTGTTCTGAAACCTCACTCGAGGAAGACTCACGCTTAGAAAGTTTGGAACTAACAGAAACAGATTTCTTTTTGGATGGTTCTTTTCCCTCCACAGGCGATTCATGGCCAATTGATTCTGGAAGGCTGGATGAAGACGATTCACGCTCTGGTGATTCACGCTCTACCGGTTGATCCTCTGTAAACGAAGACGTTGGCACTTCACGTCCAACCGGTTTTTCCTCTGCTAACTCAGTCTCTGCTAGTGAAGACGAAGATTCATGTTGGGATAATGTTTCTTTCAGGAAAGCTGAAGATGGGTCGGAGCGTTGTTGGCGTTTTTCTTCCTTAGCCATGTTTTCTTTATGCTGTAGGTATTGCTGGACACTCTCGATTGGTGATTCATAGACACTGGTTTCTTCTTCATTGCTTTCAACGTGGATGGATGAATCACGGTCCTCACTTTTCTGCTGGACCGATAGACTTTCATATAAGGACTGATAAGATAAGCTTTCTTTTTGAATAGATTCTTGCAGGGATTCCTTTTGCCGGTCTGTTGGTTGAAAAACCGGGAAAGGGATATCAGGCAAGTCTACTGTTTCATCTGAAGGTTTACTGATTGTGCCAGATGTCTGTTCTTCATCCCGATTCAGGGAAGGCATTGGGATTTCCTCTTGATGAACGGCTTCCTCTCCTTCTGTTTTAGGGGCGGCCGGAACAGCATACGCTTCTACTGAAAAGGATTCATACTCGTCTTCTGTCTCAGGTTCCTCTCTTTGTTCCAGGCTTTCCTCGAATTGAACAGAAATCGGTTGAATGACAGCTTGATCATGGTCCGTTCCATTGTGGCTTTCTTGGTCCTGAAAAAGAATTTCTTCCTCTTCTCTTTGGAATACCTCTTCCTCCCTTCCAGGATTCCATAGATAAGCCGATTCTTCTGAAATATCTTCAACAGCCGTTGCATTGTCTGTCCTTTCACCGTCATATATGCCCGTAATCACTAACTCGGCCATTAGTTTTAGGCAGCTCTTTTCTGGCAGATTATAATCAAATGAAGAAATATCTACTTCAATTGCGTTTCGGTCATCCACACGGTTTGACGGGATGGAGATATCTACCGGGAAATCATGTTGAAAGACGAATACGCCGTCTTCTTCACGGCGGGCCACCATTTGGACATTATGATGCTGCAATGGCTCTTCCCCCGGCCTTAGCTGCTCCCAGACATGGCTTTCGCCGCTTCCTCCATATTCGCCGGTAACTTGTAGGTTTCCTTCTATCACTATATATTGATTCCGCTCCGTAATCGTAACGTCGGGTTCAATCGCTAAAGAATATAATTCTTGAACCTCTTGGCCTTTCTGGAACCAAATGGATTCTTCCAAGGCAAATCGCAAACATGATTGATTTAGATCCGACAAACCCTTTCCTCCTCTCTTTCACTGGCCAAAAACAGAAACTATCCCTATAACCATATGAAGTGAACAGAATGTTTATTACTGAAAGCGGCCAAACCATTTACCGATCCATATTAGTGTCTATGTAACCAGCTGTAAAAATTGGCGGGAATACATTCAGCCTAACTTTTTGCTATTCTCTTCAAAATTCCGCCGAGTACATCCCCGTTCAAGACGATGAACACCAGGCACAAATACCCTAAAAATCGTTATGAAAATGGATTTATACTATATCAATCTAATGATTAGAAGAAGGATTGGCATGTGTCAAATTGCCCTAAACCAGCATATTTTCTCCCTTTTTTTCAACTACAGATAAAAATGAGCCATTTTTCCCACATCCTGTTTTGCTATACTAATTAAGGATATATATGAAAAAAATGTAAGGGGCGTTCCCTTCTTACATCCATAAGTAGGTGATTGAAAGAATAATAGACTTGTAGAATACCATCGTCTTTGCAGCCTAGAGTTGATTTCTAGATTTCTGCGCCCATAAAGCCATTGGACTTACCGCAAAGATCGTAGAACCTGAATTTCCACTGATTTTAAAAAGGGAGAGAAGTTTATATATGCATAAAAAAATACTGCTAAGATATGCGGCCGTACTTGCCATGTCTTTAGCACTGCTTATTGTCATTGTTCCTTCACAAGCCAAGGGTGCAAGCAATCCTATGCCGAAAAACGAGATGCGTGCCGCTTGGATTGCTACCGTAACCAATATCGACATGAAGAAAGGAATGGATCAATCACAGTTCACAAGCTGGGCACAGACAACTTTGGACAAGCTGAAAGCGCAGAAATTTAATGCTGTCATCTTTCAGGTAAAACCAACTAATGATGCTCTGTATCCATCCAAACTGGCTCCTTGGTCCAGTTACATCACCGGCCAAGCCCAAGGCACTAATCCAGGATATGACCCGCTGCTGATCATGACGCAAGAAGCGCATAAACGCGGGATGGAATTGCATGCCTGGGTGAACCCATACCGTGTTACCATGCCGGGACAAGCATTGACCAGCCTTGCTGCCACAAATGTGGCCCGTACACATCCGGAATGGGTAGTGAAATACGGCAGCCAATACTACTTGAATCCAGGCCTTCCTGAGGTGCAGGATTACTTGGTGTCCACAGTTAAAGAACTAGTGGCCAATTATGATATTGATGCTGTCCACATGGATGATTATTTTTACCCGTATAAAATTGCCGGACAAATATTCCCTGATCAAGCAACTTTCAAGAAATATGGAGGCTCTTTCACTAAAATTGACGACTGGCGCCGTGATAATGTTAATCGCCTGGTCAGACAATTATATACATCTATCAAGAGCACAAAAAACCATGTCCAATTCGGCATCTCTCCGTTTGGCGTTTGGCGGAATAATTCTCTGGACCCAACAGGCAGCAATACAAAAGCAGGCGTAAACAATTACGATGATTTGTTTGCAGATACCAGACAATGGATCAAAGATGGAAGCATTGATTATATCGCTCCGCAAATCTATTGGTCCAGAAGCTTGGCAGCAGCCAATTACAGCATTTTATTGGACTGGTGGAGCAAGGAGATTGCCACTTATGCAAATGTCCATCCGGTGAACCTTTATATCGGAATGGCTGATTATAAAGTCGGCAATGATTCCGATAAAGCGTGGAACGATAAAATGGAATTGCCGAACCAAGTGGCGGCCAACAGAGCAAATGCCAATGTGGCGGGACAAATGCACTTCTCCTTGCGCAGCATCCAGGGCAATGCTCTCGGTTATGTGAACCTATTGACCAGCCAGCTGTATAATTACACGGCGGTAACACCAGCGGTAACATGGAAAAATAACGCACAGCCAGCCAAGCCTTCCTCCGTCCAAGCTGTACAGGAATCAGGTGGAATGAAGTTGACAATCAACGGGCCAAGCAGCTCCGAAGCAAGAAAATATATCATTTACCGTTTTGAGGGACTAAACCAGGGCTCTTACCTGGATCCTCGCAATATCGTAGATGTTGTATACAATAATGGCACAACCACCTATTTGGACAAGGCAGCGAAAGCAGACAAAACATACACATATGGCATTACATCTGTTTCGCCAACTGGAGTGGAAAACAAAGATGCCTATGTCTTGGCGGATGGCCAGCCTCCCGAGAAAGTCATTACATTGTTCAAAGATATTTCTTCCTTACATCGCGCTTATAAAGAAATTGCTTATTTAACAAAAGGCAACATCATCTACGGAGATGAAAAAGGCTATTTCAACCCAAGCCAACAAGTGACACGCGCCGATGCAGCAGCCATGATCGGCCGAACCTTGAATCTGGATGGCGCTAAACGAAAAACATCCTTTAAAGATGTAGGCGCTAATATGGTTGCCTCAGGCTATATCCAAAGCGCCGTAGAAAACCATATCCTTTCAGGTTACAGCAATGGCACCTTTAAGCCTTACGATAAAATCACAAGGGGAGAAATGGCGCTAATGATCAGCAGAGCATTTGGCTATGATTACGGCAACTCTGCTTCCGGCGCAGCACATGCTCTTTTGTCTAGAGGAATTGCCCAAGGTACTGCGGATGGCACCTTCGGATCCGACTTAAAGATAATCCGGGCCGACTATGCAATATTCCTGGCGAGAAGCATCGATTATACCCTTCGCATCAATAGTCCGGCTATCTCTTACAGTGGAGAAATGGCAGCAACTGCTGCCTTGCCGATCCGCACTGGCCCTTCAGAAAAATATGGCCAGACAGGCACCGTTGCCCAAAACGAAAAAGTTTCAATCGGCTACCAGGTGGGAACATGGACATTTATAAAAACGGCTTCAGGAAAAACCGGTTTCGTCCTTGCAGCTTCTCTAAAATCCTGATTCATTGCCGTTCCACAAGAAAGACCCTGGAAAACAATCCCGGGTCTTTCCTTGCATGCAAATAGCCGGCATCCTAATGATGCCGGCTAATCTGCGTTTATTTAACTAGCGCTATAACTCCGCTTCAACACGGTAGTAAAGACAATGCATGTAAGCAGGAGAACAAACGACCGTTAAACTTAGATTCGTTCCACTCATAATCGGCAGGTATGAATCCCTCTACCTTTCAAAGGTTCACTTTATCTTTTCAGGACAGAAAAAGCATGTTCTGCCGCAGCGATTGTTTTTTCTATATCTTCATCACTATGGGCTGTTGACATGAACAAGCCTTCAAATTGGGAAGGCGGAAGGAAGATTCCCTGATCAGCCATTTCACGGTAATAACGGCTAAAGAAATCAAGATCAGATGTTTTGGCGCGATCGTAGTTGATCACCTCTTCATTGGTGAAGAACAATCCGATCATGCTGCCTGCGCGGTTGAATGTATGCGGGATATCATACTTTTTAGCCGCTTCGCTGATTCCTTTTTCAAGCATGTCGCCTTTACGTTTGAATTCTTTATACGTATCAGGCGTAAGAAGGCTTAACGTCATATAGCCGCCTGTCATGGCAAGCGGATTGCCTGACAGCGTTCCCGCTTGATAGATTGTCCCGCTCGGTGCTACATGCTTCATGATTTCTTCTTTGCCGCCAAAGACGCCTACCGGAAGACCGCCTCCAACTACTTTTCCAAGACAAGTCAAATCAGGGTCGATTCCGAAATAGCCGCTCGCACAACGATAATCTACACGGAAACCTGTCATGACTTCATCAAAGATAAGCAATGCTCCGTATTGTTTCGTGATATCGCGCAGGCCTTGGAGGAAACCTTCTACAGGAGGCACAACCCCCATATTCCCTGCAACCGGCTCGACGATTACACAAGCCAAATCATCCCCATATTGCTGGAATGCTGCCTGTACCGCTGCCAAGTCATTGTATGGGACAGTAATGGTATTCATGGCAACGCCTTCCGGTACGCCAGGGCTGTCCGGCAACCCTAATGTAGCCACGCCTGAACCGGCTTTAATCAATAAGGAATCGCCATGGCCGTGATAAGATCCTTCAAATTTCAATATTTTATTGCGGCCTGTATACCCTCTTGCCAAACGCAGGGCGCTCATTGTCGCTTCAGTGCCGGAAGATACCATCCGCACAATCTCAAGAGACGGAACGCGGTCAATGATCAGCTTCGCCAACTTATTTTCCAATAAAGTCGGTGCTCCAAAACTTGTCCCGTTTTCGACTACTTTTTTCAGGGCTTCCACCACTTCTGGATGGGAATGGCCTAAAATAAGCGGCCCCCAGGATAATACATAATCGATATATTCATTTCCATCAATATCGTAGATTTTGGACCCTTGGCCCCGCTCCATGAAAATCGGGTCCATATCCACTGACCGGAAAGCGCGTACAGGGCTGTTCACCCCGCCCGGCATCAAATGCAATGCTTCCTGAAAGGCTTGTTTTGATTTTTCGTAACTGCGCATAATGTAATCTCCTTTAATGAAAAATGGCTTATAAAGTCATTCCAGCTATGGCCGAGCATCAAGCCTTATGCTATCTTCCCTTAAAAAAGCAGCACGGCCATGCTCTTTCCTCTTTTACCCCATTCTAATTGGCGCTAAGACTCCCTCTCCAATAAGTGCGTAAAGAAGAAGCATAAGCGAAAAACTAAGCGATCATAAGAATTAAGATTGGTTCAATGAATGATTGAAATTCCACCCAGTTTCACTTTATTGCTCTTTAAGCCAGCGTGCAATATCTTTGGCAAAATAGGTGATGATAATATCCGCTCCGGCGCGTTTCAATCCGACCATGCTTTCCATCACGATTTCCTTTTCATTGATCCAGCCATTAATGGCGGCCGCTTTAATCATGCTGTATTCCCCGCTGACGTTATACGCTACAATCGGCAGGTTGAATTCGTTTTTCACATCACGGATGATATCCATGTAAGCCATCGCTGGTTTGACAATCAAGAAATCGGCGCCTTCCTGCACATCGGATTGCGCTTCCCGCATCGCCTCTAAACGGTTGGCCGGATCCATTTGATACGTTTTCCGGTCTCCGAACTGAGGAGCGCCATTAGCTGCATCACGGAAAGGTCCATAAAAGGCGGAAGCATATTTTACCGCGTATGACATAATCGGAATATGTTGATAGCCTGCTTCATTAAGCCCTGCGCGAATTGCTGTAACAAAACCATCCATCATATTGGAAGGCGCAATAATATCTGCTCCGGCTTCTGCCTGGCTGACAGCTGTTTTCACCAAGTATTCCAACGATTCATCATTCAAGATTTCTCCATCCTTCACAATGCCGCAATGTCCGTGGTCTGTATATTCGCATAAGCAAGTATCCGCTATAACCAACACTTCGGGATACTGTTCCTTAACCAGGCGGATTCCTTGTTGAATTAAACCATCATGGCTGAAAGCGCCAGATCCGCAGGCATCTTTGTCATGTTCGTAAGGCACGCCGAACAGGATGAATGATTGAATGCCGAGTTCAACCGCCTCTTTCACTTCCCCCAATAAATGGTCCAATGATAATTGATAAATGCCGGGCATAGAATGAATTTCATTGCGGACATTTTCTCCTGCCGCGATGAAAATGGGGTATATCAGATCCTCACTGCGTACAAACGTCTCTCTAACTAGAGATCTCATTGCTGCGTTTTGGCGCAGTCTTCTATGGCGTGAAAATTCCATTTCTGCCATTTCAATCATCCTTTCTTTTTACATCTGGTGTGTAATGGTTCATCGCTTCCAATAATCCGTCCACTGTATATGGAGAACCAACAATTTGAACGTCCAAACCGCAGCTCTTTGCCGTGGCCTCAGCAACCGGCCCGATACATGCGAAAAGCAAAGGCTTTAACTGTGCGTGCAGTCCATATTCCTCTACAGCCTCCATAAAATGCTCGACCGTGGAGGAACTGGTGAAGGTCACAATATCCACCGAGCCGTCCAGCAGGGCTTGCCGCAAGGCCTCTTTACTTCCTTCAGGGAGCACATTTTCATAGAGAATGACTTCCTCGCAGATGTGCCCGGCTTGGCGCACTTTCTCCGCAATGACTGTCCTTGCCAGATTCCCCTTGATGACAAGCACTCTGGAACCTGGCTTCAGCTGGGCGGTAAACTCTTCGGCAAAACATTCAGCCACATAATGTGAAGGTACAAACGCTGGCGAATAGCCGTTTCTTCTCAATTCAGCCTCTGTTTTTTCCCCAATGACGGCGATATGCGGCAAGGCTGGATTGGATACCCGTTCCATAAAGAATTGGACGCCCTTTTTAGAGGTGAATATAACCCAATCATACCCTGCTGCTTCGGCAAGCCGATACTTCGACGTATTGTCCAATTCAGCTTTCTTAAAGCCGATTAAAGGAATGGCTATGGGCAATCCTCCCTGTTCGCTGATCTTGCGGGAAAAAGCCTCGCTCTCCTTTTTCCCTCTTGTAATCAGCACGGTTTTCCCCCGCAAATAGGATGCCGGACTCATAATTTCGCAGACTCCGCCTTCACGTCATCGATCAATTTTTGCCCGCCTCGAGCTTTGATTGCTTCCGCCGCTTTCAAACCGATTGTTATAGGGTCTGTACCAGTGATCCGTTCTTTCAGGATGGTTTTCCCATCCGGGGTGCCCACCAATGCTGTCAGCGTCAATTGATCTTGGCCATCGCTTGTAGCGAAGCCGGCAATCGGCACTTGGCATCCTCCTTCCATGGCATCCAGGAAAGCCCGTTCCGCACGCACTGTACGATCTGTCACTGCAGATTCAAAAGCTTTAAGCCCATTCAGCAGTTCATGGTCATCGCTTCGGCACTCAATGGATAAAGCTCCTTGACCCACCGCCGGTACACAGATATCGCTGTCCAGGTGTTCCGTCACTACCTCCGAACTCCAGCCAAGGCGCGACAATCCGGCTGCTGCAAGAATAATGGCGTCATAGTCTTCATCCTGCAGCTTCTGCAATCTAGTATCAATATTCCCTCTGATCCATTTGATCTCCAAGTCAGGGCGCACCGCCAAAATTTGTGCGCTTCTTCTAAGGCTGCTTGTACCGATGACGGCGCCTTCCTTCAACTCCTTCAAAGGAATATGCCCTTTCGAAATAAGCGCGTCCCTGTGGTCTTCCCTTTCCGGGATACAGCCGATCGTCAATCCTTCCGGCAATATCGCTGGCATGTCCTTCATGCTATGTACAGCCATATCGATTTCTTTTGTCAGCATGGCGTGTTCAATTTCTTTGACGAACAGGCCTTTCCCTCCTACTTTGGATAGTGTCACATCGAGGATCCGATCTCCCTTTGTCACAATCTCCTTGACCTCAAACTCGAATGGCAATCCCAAATCCTTCAATTGCTGAATGACCCAGTTTGTTTGGGTGAGAGCCAATTTACTTCGTCTGGAACCGACTATAATTTTTCTCATAATATCCTCCTATGCGTACCAAAAATGAAAGCCTGATAAACTACCAAATAAAAAGAAATTAACCAACACAATGAGAAAAGCCAGGAGATTGATATAAGCAAGAGGTTTGCCATATAATTTCTCCCTTTGTTTTATATATAGATAGAAGCTGTACATAAGGATCACAACGAATGACCCTACGATTTTCACATCAAGCCAGCTGACATTGGGCAACTTAATATGCGCCCATATCAATCCCAACACCAGCGCGATGAACAGCAACGGAACACCAATCATATTCAGCATATATGACAGTTTTTCCAGCTGTGATAAATCCCCTAATCGTCTAAGGCGTTTCCCCCATTTCTTCCTTTTAAGCAAATCATACTGAATCAGGTATAGGAGGGAAAATACGCCCGAAAGCGTGAAAGCGCCATATGCCAAGATTGCGATCGTAACATGGATGAACAATAATTCCGATTCCAGCTGCCTAGCCATAATCTGCGATGACATTTGCTCTGGGGCAAAAGTGTGGATGGCCATGATGGTAAATCCCAATACATTGGTAAAAAAAACAATAAAATCGATTCTCAGCCACCTATTGAGGATAAACGACAGGGAAATCAGCACCCACACATAAAAATAGAGCCCTTCAAAGATCGTCAATACAGGAAACCGCCCTGTTTTCACCACATATAGAAATAAAAAGATTGTTTGCAGTAACCAAACAATCGAAAGCAGCCAGAAGGCAAAATGGTTTGCCTTCCGATTTGTATGAAGAAAATCAATAAAATATAAAAGAACGCTCAAGGCATACAAAACGACTGCAGCTTCCTGGAACCTGGTTATCGAAATATCAAGCATATACGTTTTTCGTCCCTTTATATTCGTATTGCTGCAGCAGGCATCTCCCTGCCTGTTGCGGATTGACGTTCAGGCTTCTCTTTGCCAGTTTTTACGGCACCTTCAATATTGAATATTTCCGCAAACTCGGCAAGGGCTTTTTCACGGTCGTTTCGTCCCGCTATTTCTTTGGCATAAAGGATAGGGTCCTTCAGCATCTGATTAATAATGCTTTTCGTGTGCTTGGATATGATTTTCCGCTCTCTTTCCGACAAATCAGGAAGCTTCCGCTCAAGGCTTTCCAATGTATCCGCCTGAATTGTGAGCGCCTTCTCGCGCAATGCTGAAATGACAGGGACAACACCCAACATGCCCATCCATTCATTATACAAAACGATTTCTTTCTCAATCATCACGGCAATCGCTTCAGCGGCAATTTTTCGTTCCTGCAAGTTTGCCTCAACAATGCCTTCAAGGTCATCGATATCATAAAGAAAGACACTTTCAATCTCAGACAATGCCGGATCAAGGTCGCGCGGTACGGCGATATCGACCATGAATAAAGGGCGCCCTTTCCGGAGCTTGGCGGCAGCGGCCATCAAGTCTTTCGTGATGACATATTCCTTGCTCCCTGTCGAAGAAATCAGGATATCAGCTTCAAGCAATGCACATTGCAATTCGCGAAGCTCCATCGCTTTTCCAGAAAATTTCTCGGCCAAAACAATCGCTTTGGAATAGGTGCGGTTGATGACAGAAACTTTCTTGGCGCCGGCGCTGTATAAATTTTGGATAGCCAATTCGCCCATTTTCCCGGCGCCAATGACCAATACATTCTTGTTGTCAAGGCTGCCGAATATCTTCTTGGCCAATTCGACCGCCGCATAGCTGACTGAAACGGCATTCGTATTGATTTCCGTCTCAGAGTGGGCTCGTTTCGCCAATGTTAAAGCTTCCTTAAATAAATGATTGAAGATGGTTCCTATCGTCTTTTCTTCCTGTGCAAGTGTATAGCTCGACCGGACTTGGCCTAAAATCTGAGTTTCGCCCAAGATCATACTGTCCAGCCCGCAGCTTACTTGGAAGAGATGTTCAACCGCTGAATCGCCTTCATGGATGAACAAAAAAGGTGAAAAATCATCAATAGGCAAATCAAACCACTGGGATAGAAATTCCTTAATATAATAGCGCCCAGTATGGATTTGATCCACTACTGCATAAATTTCCGTACGGTTACATGTAGAAAGAATGACGTTTTCCAGTATGCTTTTTTTATGCTGCAGTGCCTTCATGGCATCAGCAAGCTCAGATTCATCAAATGATAAACGTTCTCGAATCTCAACAGGGGCAGTCTTATAATTTAAACCAACTGCAAGTATAAACATCCCTTTGTTCGCACCCCCACCAAAAAATTACATAGTTTTCTAATATAAGTATATCATTAAAGACCCATGAACTCTCTAAAAATTATGAACATATATTGACAGCAAGGCATACTAAGAAAGGGGCAGCCTGCTTGCCATCTTAAAATCACACTGCCTATAAAGCCTATTCAATGATAAACTATCTATATCGGCAACATGTGTATTTCTTTAAAACTTTATTACTAAATTAGAATGATTACTATCTAATAAATTATCAAACTGCAGATAGATGTTCAAGTAATCTGTTCCATTAAGAAAGGTGATCCTATGAAAACCCATAACCTCTTCTCTTCAGTCATATTAATCGGATTTGGCCTTTATTATCTGTTAAGCCAATCCAGCGTCACTTTATTCGATGGTTTCTATAGCTGGCCCACTCTGCTTTGCATTGTCGGACTTGCTTTTCTTGCGCAGGCCTATAAAGCCAAACAATATGAATATATTCTTCCTGGCATCATTTTGCTTGGATTCGGAATCCACTTCCATGTTATTCAGAATTTTCATTTCTGGTCGGACAATATCGGAGTTTTCATACTGATCATCTCGCTCGGCCTTATGCTGCAGGCACAGAAAACCAATAAAGGGATGCTCCCCGGAATTCTTATATTAGCGATTGCCGTTTTTATCTTGTTTAATGATGCTTTTATGGAGACCCTTCATTCCACCGAGATGTTCGCTAATCAATCCGTCTCCCTGGTTCCTATAATTCTCCTTGGATTCGGGATCCTTGTTTTGTTCTTCAAAAAATAAGCAGTTGCCGGCACCCAATTGTAATAAATGCACTCGCTTTCCGTTTTATGCCGAATATATATATAACAAGCAGAAAATAAACGCCAACACCTTCATATAGGACATGCAGGTGTTGGTATGAGCGAGGAGACAATATAACATTGTGCAAGTATCGGGATATATGGTTCATCGCCATAACACTATTGGGCATTTTTGAATGGCTTCTGCTGTTTCATCTCCACCCCCAATATGCCAGCTTCATATGTGCATTATTGGTTATTTCATTCTTCATTCTGTTTAACAGCCTTTTCTTTATCGATGACAAGTTATCCTATTATCCATATTATGGACGGCTCTTGACTGCCTGCATACTAGAAGCTATTGTATTGCTGCTTATTTTTTGAGCGTTCAGCCCTGCCCTTGTTGAATCAATCGGGGACAGTTCTAATTCTTTGCGCAAACAACAACTGATCAGCGGGATGGATCGCTTCCGGCTTTCCATTCCGCTGATCAAAAAAGAGACAGAACTCACTCCGAGTCCTGTCTCTTTTCATGTTTGTTACATAAATCCACGGATGGCTTTCCAAGCTTCCTCTTTGCCCAGTCCTGTCTCAGAAGAGAAAAGAATCAACTGGTCGCCTGTTTCAACCTGTAGGGTTTCACGGACGATTTTCAAGTGCTTCTGCCATTTTCCTTTTGGGATTTTATCCGCTTTCGTGGCTACGATGATGCAAGGGATATTATAATGCTTGAAAAAATCATACATCATAATATCATCCTTGCTGGGCGGATGGCGCAAATCGACAATTTGCAAAGCGGCACGAAGCTGTTCCCGCGTAGTCAAATACGTTTCGATCATCTTGCCCCATGCTGCACGCTCCGTCTTGGATACTTTTGCGAATCCGTAGCCTGGCACATCTACAAAATGCAGCATCTCATTAATAATGAAGAAGTTCAGTGTTTGTGTCTTTCCCGGCTTAGATGAAGTACGGGCAAGGCTCTTACGGTTGATCATCTTATTAATGAATGATGATTTACCTACATTCGATCTTCCAGCCAATGCGAATTCCGGCAATTGCGTATCCGGATATTGCTCTGGCTTAACTGCGCTAATGACAATATCCGCGCTAGTTACTTTCATACTATTTTCCTCCTGCCAATGCTAAAGCTAATACTTCGTCGACATTCGATACAGGATAAAACTTCAAGTCTTTTCGGATACTTTCAGGAATATCTTCTATGTCTTTTTCGTTGTCTTTAGGAAGAATGATGGTCTTCAGCCCTGCGCGGTGCGCGCCGAGCGTCTTTTCCTTCAACCCTCCAATCGGAAGTACACGGCCTCTTAATGTAATTTCTCCGGTCATGCCTACTTCTTTCCGAATCGGCTTGCCTGTCAATGCCGATACAATGGCCGTTGCCATCGTTATGCCGGCCGACGGACCATCCTTAGGGACAGCCCCTTCAGGTACGTGTATGTGGATATCATACTTTTCATAGAAATCCTCCTCAATGCCAAGATCAGCTGTTTTGGAGCGGACACAAGTCAAGGCGGCCTGCGCCGATTCTTTCATCACATCACCCAGCTTCCCTGTTAAAGAAAGCTTTCCTTTTCCCGGTGATAATGTAACTTCAATCTGAAGGGTATCCCCGCCGACAGTCGTATAGGCAAGACCAGTCGCAACTCCTACTGTATCATCTTTTTCCGCCTGTCCATAGCGATATTGCTTTTTACCTAAAAATTCCTCGATATTTTTCACTGTAACGATTACACGCTTCTTCTCGCCTGATACAATAATCCTTGCTGTTTTGCGGCAGATGTTGGCCAATTGGCGCTCAAGCCCCCTGACCCCCGCCTCGCGTGTATAGAAGCGGATCATATGCATGATCGCATCGTCTTTCATTTGAAGCTGTGATTTTTTCAACCCATTTTCTTTGATTTGCTTAGCCAATAAATGCTCTTTGGCGATATGAAGCTTTTCATACTCCGTATAACCCGCTATCGTAATAATTTCCATGCGGTCGCGCAGCGGTCCCGGTATAGTGGCCAGGTTATTGGCAGTCGCGATGAACATGACGTTCGACAAATCATATGTTTCCTCAATATAATGATCGCTGAACGCATGATTCTGCTCGGGATCCAATACCTCCAACATAGCAGAGGATGGATCGCCGCGGAAATCATTCGACATCTTATCGATTTCATCCAAAAGGAAGACCGGATTGTTGCTGCCTGCTTTCTTCATCCCCTGGATAATCCGTCCGGGCATAGCGCCAACATACGTGCGCCGATGGCCGCGAATTTCAGATTCATCGCGTACTCCGCCTAAAGAGACACGCACAAAATTGCGGTTCAACGAAGTGGCGATTGATCTCGCTAAACTGGTTTTCCCAACACCCGGCGGTCCTGCCAAGCAAAGGATCGGCCCTTTCAAGGATTGCGTCAACTGTTGTACAGCCAAATATTCCAATACGCGCTCTTTCACTTTTTCGAGTCCGTAATGTTCTTCATCCAAGATGCGCTCTGCTTTGCGCAAATCGTGGTCATCCTTTGTGGAGTGATTCCACGGAAGTGCCAGCAGCCAATCTATATATGTCCGGATAACAGAACTTTCCGCTGAGGTTGAAGGAATCTTTTCGTAGCGGTCCAACTCCTTCAGAGCTGTCAGCTTTACATGATCAGGCATTCCGGCCTGTTCGATTTTCTCAGCCAGTTCACTGACTTCGCCTGTTTTCCCTTCCTTTTCGCCAAGTTCCGTCTGGATTGCTTTCATTTGCTCCCGCAAATAATATTCCTTTTGCGTCCGTTCCATGGAGCGCTTGACGCGTTCACCGATTTTCTTTTCCAATTGAAGAATTTCTTTTTCATTATGAATATAATCAATTACAATGGATAGACGTTCTTTGACATCGATGGCCTCGAGCACCTCTTGTTTTCCTTTTAACTGAAGAGGCAAATGGGAGGCAACAATATCGGCTAATCGTCCTGGTTCTGTTATATCGGCAGTAGCACTGTAGATCTCATTGCTGTTCTTCTTGGCAGTCGTTATGTATTGCTTAAAGGAAGCAAGCAACGTTCTCATCAACGCTTCATGTTCAGCATCTTTTTCAACCGGATCTTCGAAAGTCTTCAAAGAAGCCGCCATATACGTATCGTGCTCAATGAAAGACAGAACCTCTGCACGCTTGATCCCTTCAACTAAAACACGGATTGTACCGTTTGGAAGTTTCAGCATCTGCTTTACTTTAGTCAGTGTTCCCATTCTATAGACATCATCTTCAGTCGGTTCGGAAACCGCTGTATCCTTTTGCGTAGAAAGGAAAATAAGATGATCGTCTACCATCGCTTTCTCCAAAGCTTGAACAGATTTATCCCTTCCCACATCCAAATGCAATACCATCGATGGATATACGATCAAACCGCGTAATGGAAGGAGGGGAACGATGTATTCTTTTGTATTTGCCATGCCTGGACACCTCCATAATCATTTCTGTATAGTTATACCTTATCAGTATCGGCTATTCCAAGCCGCCTGATGGTCAGTTGAACCAATCGGGTTGGAATAATACTGCCCCTCATGGGAAAATACCGCTTCTGGCGAAATGAATCGCTTTTTTTATAACAAGCATTTCACGATCTGTGGCGGCTGCAGTAACAGCCCTTTTAGCAACCGCTTGTATGAAAACAGTTGTTGCGATTGCTTATGTAGACAGTCTTTTAACAATTCTAACGTATTTAACAGATAGTGTCTATTACATACTCATCACAGCAATCGAACAGCTTGTACCCGTAATGGAAAGCATTCCGGCCAAAGGAAGTAATTCGTGTATCTGCAAGAAAGACTGACTCAGTATCGAATCAGCCTTTTTCACTTTACCCCATTCTAACTGGCGATTAAGACTCCCACTTCATCTGATGCGCGAAACGAAATGGTAAGTGGACGATCAAGCGCCAGTAAGAATTCGATTGGTTTAACCAATGATCGGTGGGAAATGAATAAAAATTCCCACCGATCAAAGTTTCACTTTATAGCATATTTTCTTTTGGAAATGTCTTAACGATGGTATCCAGGTCCCCTGCCTGCTCAGTGTCCCGCTTAAGGGCATGCTGCAATACTTCTTTAAATGAAGTGACAGGGATAATCGTCAAGTCACTGAATTCCTTCAACATACTTTGCATATTTTCCTCGGGGATGATAACCGTCTTCACTCCCGCTTTTTGGGCTGCCTTCACCTTCGGATAAACCCCGCCAATCGGTTTGACCCCGCCGTGAACGCTAATTTCGCCTGTCATGGCCACCGTTCTGTGAATCGGTATCTTATAGATTGCCGAATAGATACACGTCGCCATAGCAATCCCTGCCGACGGCCCATCAATCGGGACACCTCCCGGAAAATTCACATGGATATCGAACGAATCAGCGGGAACCCCCATGGAACGGAGTACGGTGACCACATTTTCAACTGAACTCCTGGCCATGCTTTTTCGCCGTATAGATTTTCCGCTGCCTCCTATGCTTTCCTCCTCCACAATCCCAGTGATATTAATCGTCCCTTTCTCTTCTGATGGAATGACTGCTACTTCAATCTCCAATAAGGAACCGCTGTTTGGGCCATAAACTGCAAGACCGTTGATCAATCCAACCTTGGACGTTTCTCCGATTTTTTTATCCATTCGCGGCGTCAATTGGCTGCTGTGGACAATCCATTCGATTTCTTCATCGAACACTTCATTGCGCTTATTGGTTATTGCCAAACCTGCAGCAATCTGCACCATATTGACTGCTTCCCTGCCATTGCGCGCATAATCGCCCAGAATCCTGAATCCTTTCTCGGTCATTTGCAATTTGACTTTTTCTGCCGCATTTTGAGCAACAGAAATAACCTCTTCATGCTCCAATTCCCGGAAAAATACTTCCATACAACGTGACCTGATGGCCGGAGGGATCTCATTCGGCGTTCGCGTGGTCGCTCCTATCAAGCGAAAATCAGCTGGCAGCCCATTTTTAAAAATATCGTGGATATGTAAAGGGATCTGTTGATTCTCTTCTGAGTAATAAGCACTTTCAAAAAAAACTTTCCGGTCTTCAAGCACTTTGAGCAGTTTATTCATTTGTATGGAATGCAATTCCCCGATTTCATCAATAAATAATATACCACCATGGGCATTAGAGACCGCACCTTGCTTCGGTTGCGGAATACCCGCTTGGCCCATCGCCCCGGCCCCCTGATAAATTGGATCATGAACCGAACCGATAAGCGGATCAGCTATCCCTCTTTCATCGAATCTTGCAGTGGTAGCATCCAGTTCAACAAAGACAGCGCTTTTTCTGAAAGGAGATTGGATGTATTTTTTGGCTTCTTCCAGAACCAAACGGGCAGCTGCCGTTTTTCCGACCCCAGGCGGTCCATAAATAATGACGTGCTGCGGGTTTGGCCCGCAAATAGCCGCTTTTAAAGCCTTGATTCCATCTTCCTGTCCGATAATTTCTTTAAACGAAGCGGGACGTACTTTTTCCGCCAAAGGCTGCGACAATGATATCTCCCGCATTTTCTTCAATTGTTCCATCTCTTTTTTCGATTCTCGGTCTATGGTTACCTTTTGAGCCCTTTGCCCCTTGAGCAAATTAAGAAAATACATGCCGATAATAATACCAAAAAACATCTGTATGATGACCATTACTGTAACCCAACTCATCCTTTTCCCTCCTGAACATTACTCTATGCGAATATTCACTAGTATCGCCTTTTCATGGAAAAAATAATCGCCGAATCAGGAAAACTCCCGGAAAGGAATTCAATGGATTTTAGTAAAAAAAAAGAAGGACTGAGATCAGCCCTCCCCTTTAATTTGCATTATGCAGATGTTTTTTTCTCTTCTTCCGGTTCAACAGTGCCATCTTTCAAGATCAGTTTAGGGATCTTGTTTTCGATTACTGTTTCTTTTGTGATAATACATTTTTGGATATCATCACGCGATGGAAGATCGAACATCAAATCAAGCATGATGCCTTCTATGATAGAACGAAGTCCACGCGCACCTGTTTTGCGCTCAATTGCCTTTTTGGCAATTTCTCTCAATGCTTCGTCTTCAAATTCCAATTCAACATCGTCTAAAGCCAACATTTTCTGGAATTGCTTAACAAGAGCATTCTTCGGTTTCGTCAGGATCTCAACCAATGCTTCCTCATCCAGTTGCTCCAGATTTGCAATGACCGGCAAACGGCCGATAAATTCAGGGATTAAACCGAAACGAAGCAAATCTTCAGGAAGAACTTTTGAAAGCAAATCTTTATCTGCTATATCTGCTTTTTTATTATCTGATCCAAAACCGATTACTTTTTGGCCTAAACGGCGTTTGATGATCGGCTCTATTCCGTCAAATGCACCACCGCAAATGAACAAAATATTGGTTGTATCAATTTGGATAAACTCTTGATGGGGATGCTTTCTTCCACCTTGAGGCGGCACGCTCGCAACTGTACCCTCAAGAATTTTAAGCAAAGCTTGCTGAACGCCTTCACCTGATACATCCCTCGTAATGGATGGATTTTCAGATTTACGGGCAACCTTATCAATTTCATCAATATAGATGATTCCTTTTTCAGCTTTCTCCACATCATAATCGGCAGCTTGGATCAGCTTAAGCAAGATGTTCTCTACGTCTTCCCCTACATACCCTGCTTCAGTCAAAGAGGTTGCATCCGCAATCGCGAACGGCACATTCAATAGTCGGGCAAGAGTTTGCGCCAACAATGTTTTACCGCTACCGGTAGGCCCGATTAATGCAATGTTACTCTTAGAGATTTCTACATCATCAATTTTACTGTTGGAATTGATTCTCTTATAGTGATTATATACGGCAACTGCCAACGATTTCTTCGCCTGTTTTTGACCAATGACATATTCATCAAGAATACGGCGGATTTCATGGGGCTTAGGAACATCTTTGAATTCTACTTCCTCATCCGTACCCAACTCTTCTTCTACAATTTCAGTACACAATTCTATACACTCATCACAAATATATACGCCCGGTCCGGCAACAAGCTTTCTAACCTGCTCTTGCGTCTTACCGCAGAATGAACATTTTAGATGGCCTTTTTCGTCATTAAATTTAAACATTAGCTTCACCCCTTCTTAAATACTGGAAAATATAGTGTCAACAAGCTAAATCAAAAATTACAGAACATACCGTATGTATTGCTTTTTTTTCTATGTGCTTTGCATTGTATCATTTTAACCAATTAAATAAAAAATAAAAGGTTCTGCTGCATAATGATACATTCGCAAATATTTCTTCAGCCCTTACAGCCAATGGCCTTCCTGCACTTTAAGGAAAAAGGGACCCGGGACAAAAGAAACGCTTTTTTTCCACTTTCTCATTATATATGTATATTGCCCCTAAAAATATCAATCAAACTTACTAAAGAAAGAAAGTGCAACAATCTCTAAATCCTTATTAAAAATAACTTACACTTATTATAATATAAAATCAATAAATTAACATTGCAAAAAAGTCTTAATTCTAGCCTGCATTAAAAAAAGTGCAGATTATGATAAAACAAGGCACGATAAATCGTGCCTTGTTTGATTTGATTCTGATTTTATGAACAGATTACCTTAAGCTTGTTTGCTGTTGTCTACTAAGAAGTCAACTGCTTTGCGGACACTTAAGTCGCCTTTAACGCCTTCAAGGCTGCCAAGGGCTTGTTTAATAGCTTCTACTTCCATGTTATACATGTCAGCCATTTTTTGGATTTCTTCATTCACTTCTTCTTCTGTCACTTCGATGTTTTCAGCTTTAACGATTGCTTCAAGAACAAGGTTTGCACGAACACGCTTTTCAGCATCTTCTTTCATTTGCCCTTTAAGTGCAGCTTCGTCTTGGCCTGAGAATTGGTAATAAAGATCCAAATTCATACCTTGCATAGACAGGCGTTGTTCGAATTCTTGAACCATACGATCTACTTCTGTTTCGATCATTACTTCAGGAATTTCGATTTCAGCATTTTCAGTAGCTTTTTCTACAACTGTGTCACGAACAGCGTGCTCAGCTTCATGCTTTTTGCTGTGTTCAAGATTTTTCTTTGTTTTTTCTTTCAATTCAGCAAGTGTTTCCACTTCTTCATCTGCATCTTTTGCAAATTCATCATCAAGTTCTGGAAGTTCTTTTGTTTTGATTTCATGGATTTTCACTTTGAATACAGCAGGTTTTCCAGCAAGTTCTGCAGCATGGTACTCTTCTGGGAATGAAAGCTCAACATCTTTTTCTTGACCTGCTTCAAGGCCAACCAATTGGTCTTCGAAACCAGGGATGAAAGAGTTAGAACCTAGCTCTAATGAGTAGTTTTCAGCTTTTCCGCCTTCAAAAGCTTCGCCGTCAACGAATCCTTCGAAATCAATGACAACAGTGTCGCCATTTTCAGCTTTTCCTTCTTCTTTTACTACTAGCTCAGCAAAACGCTCTTGCATTTTAGCCAATTCATTGTTCACGTCTTCTTCAGTCACTTCTGTATCTACTGCTTCCACTTCAAGGCCTTTGTATTCGCCCAATTTCACTTCAGGTTTAACAGTGACAGTCGCTTTGAATACAAGAGGTTGTCCTTTTTCCATGTTTTCTACATCGATTTCAGGACGGTCAACAGGTTCGATGCCAGCTTCTTCAACAGCTGAAGCATAAGCTTCTGGAAGAATGTAGTCTAAAGCATCTTGATATAATGCTTCAACGCCAAAACGTTTTTCGAACAATTGACGAGGCATTTTACCTTTACGGAAGCCAGGTACGTTAATTTGTTTTACAACCTTATTGAAAGCAGCGTCTAAGCCTTTATTCACTGCATCAGCTTCTACTTCTACAGTTAGAACCCCACGGTTCCCTTCTAATTTTTCCCATTTTGCAGACATGAGTTTCCCTCCAAAACATCTATTTAATAATTATTTTACAATATTTTCGTGCGAGATTGCCAACTTATTAAGCCATCTCAATATACCATTCCGTCTCAAAACTGAATGGTGGTATTATTTGTAACTATCCTATTACAACCATTACATTATATCACAGCTTGTCTTTCTTTCAACAGCTTAACCTTAAAATATTATACAGAAGAAATTTCTTCTATCTTCTCGATAAACTGCAGAGCGCTTTCCACTTCAACTGTTCCACACCCATAAAGAGCAGCGATTTTGGCTGTGGCCGCTTCTTTGCCGAAATAGATTCGCGCCATAATGTGATAGGCGGCTGCATAATCCCCGAAAGATCCTTTAGGCTCCATTGGATATAAGATGAATTGCTGCCTCTCCAACAGTTGGCAGGCCAATTGGGCAAGTGACGGGTCTTCGCTTCCCAAAACGTTTTCGATCCGGGCCGACACATGCTTAAAGAAAGGCCGTTCCTGTATATCCTCTAAGGCCGATGGGATATATGTTTCTTCTTCGGAAAATTTATGTACGACAAATTCTTCTTGTACTTCCTGTTCCTTTAATAAGGATAAAAGCACTGTTTTTATAAATGGATGGCCTTCTTCCGCCTGCAAGTAGGCCCTGATGGCCGGAATGTGCTTGCGGATATTCTGCTCTTTCCATCGCTGAATAATAAGCATTTGTTCCGGAAACGGCACATCCAGAAGCCATTCTTCCTCCGCTTCCTCCGCTTCTTCCTCCAATTCGCCAGACTCCGCGTGGCCGGCCATCTTTCTGCTGAACTCAAGCAAGCTGTTAAAATGCTCTTCTTTGTCAAAGGGGATTTGCCTTTCATCCAGAAGAGCAGAAATGAGTGATTCCATTTCGTCGTATTCATGCAATTGAATCAAGATCATGATATACATCTCAATGGTCTTCAGATAATCTCCCAGCCCTTTATGCAGGATAAACTTGCAATGCTGTTTGGCTTCCTTATATCGTCCCAACTCAACAAAAGCCAAAATAAGGCCGAATCTTGCGTTATAGTCTTCCTCATCCATCTCAAGCGCTTGGATTAATAGAGTTGAAGCTTCCTCGAACCGCTTATCCGCAATGGCTTCCATGCCTCTATCGATCAATTTTCTCTCAAGCCCAGGGAACGGAATGACCTTGCCTCTACCTTTCTTTTTATCCATATCTATCATTCACCTTCGGCATTCCTAAATTTATCTATCAGTGTATCATGTTCTATTTGTTAACACAAAACAGCCCTTTCAAACCTTTCTGTTGAAAATCCCGACCATAGGCTATTGCCTCTTCTTTGAAGTCTCTTTTTCTGCCCGGAAACAAAAAGAGAGGCATCCATGAGAAGATGCCCCTTTGCCATCAAGCCGTTACACCTGTATGCGCAAACGTTTCATATTGTGTAATTTTTTCTTCATATTGCATGGTAATTGAGATTTCATCCCATCCCATTTCCAGCATCCTCTTCCAATAGGGGTGGATATCGAATGGTGCCCGAAACCCTGCAACGTCCTGGATCCTTTGATTAGGCAAGTCAATCGACAACCTGTACTCACCCGCTGATTGAGCATTATTCTTGAGCTGTTCCAATTCTCCTGCCTCGATCCTTATTGGTAGCAATCCATTCTTTAAGCAATTTTGATAAAAAATATCAGCAAAAGAGGATGAGATAACGGCCTTAAACCCATAGTCGGATAAGGACCAAGGCGCATGTTCGCGCGAAGATCCGCAGCCAAAATTATCTCCTGCAATCAGAATGCTTGCTCCCTTTGCTTGTGGCTGGTTCAATTCGAAATCTATATTTTTTGTGCCGTCATCATTGTACATCCAATGATAGAATAAAAATTGGCCGAACCCTGTCCTTTCAATTCTTTTTAAAAATTGCTTTGGGATAATTTGATCAGTGTCTACATTGGCACGGTCCAATACTGCCGCTTTTCCTTCAAATGTTGTGATCGGCTCCATTCTGATTCCTCCTCTGATTTTATACGAGTTGTTCCGCTTCTTCCCCGATTGTGCGGATATCCACAAATGATCCATGAAGAGCCGCTGCTGCTGCCATTTGGGGGCTGACTAAATGAGTGCGCGCCCCATGGCCCTGCCGCCCTTCAAAGTTTCGGTTGGATGTCGAGGCGCAATGCTCACCTGGCGGCACTGTATCCGGATTCATACTTAAACACATTGAACAACCTGCTTCACGCCATTCAAACCCTGCTTCTAAAAAAATAGCGGCCAGTCCTTCTTCTTCAGCTTGTTTCTTGACCTGTTGCGAGCCCGGGACTACCATCGCCCGCACACCATCTTTCACTCGCTTTCCCTTGACGATTGCAGAAGCTGCCCGTAAATCCTCAATGCGAGAGTTGGTACAGGAACCTATAAAAACATGCTGGACCGGGATGGAAGTAATCGGTTTTCCTTCTTCTAAGCCCATGTAGGCAAGTGCTCTGCCAAGCTCAGCACGCTTTGCCTCCGATGGCTGGGCGGCAAGCATCGGTACGCGCTCTGTGACGGCGCTGCACATGCCGGGATTCGTCCCCCAGCTTACCATCGGAGCGATTTCTTCCCCATTTATCTGAAGATAAGCATCATAAACGGCATCTTCGTCACTTCTCAAGCGCAACCATTCATCGGCCGCTCGATCAAATTTCTCTCCAGATGGAGCGTATTTTCGCCCTTTTAAATAGGCAAAAGTCACCTCATCCGGTGCAATCAGCCCTGCTCTTGCCCCGCCCTCTATCGACATGTTGCAGACCGTCATCCGCTCTTCCATCGACATTTGCTCGAATACTTCTCCGCAATACTCAATGATGTGGCCTGTTCCGAAATTAACCCCGTATTTGGAAATAATAAATAAAATGACATCTTTAGCCGTTACACCTCTGCCTAACTTTCCATTCACTTCGAGCTTCATTGTTTTCGGCCTTGTCTGCCATAACGATTGTGTCACTAGGACATGTTCCACTTCACTGGTGCCAATGCCGAACGCCAATGCGCCGAATGCTCCGTGGGTTGATGTATGGCTATCCCCGCAAACGATCGTCATCCCGGGTTGGGTAATTCCCAGTTCCGGTCCGATCACGTGGACGATGCCTTGTTCAGGGCTATCTAAATCGGCAAGCGAAATTCCAAATTGGCGGCAATTTTCCGCTAAGGCCGACAGCTGTTTCTTTGCGGTCTCGTCATGGATTTGATGCTTATTAAGAGTAGGGACATTATGGTCCATTGTCGCAAAAGTCCGCTCAGGCCTCCTTACCGTCCGGCCCTTCAAACGTATTCCTTCAAATGCCTGCGGAGATGTTACTTCATGTATATAATGCATATCGATATATAATAAATCCGGCTTTCCTTCTTCCTCGCTCACGATATGATTTTCCCAAATCTTCTCTATAATAGATTTTCCCATCATTCTCCTCCCCTTTCTTCCATTACCGTCCATAAAAAGACACGCCCTTAAATCCTGCGTGTCTTCTCTTTTTGTTATTCTTAGGTTTACGCATACGCACTCATGATATGGGCAATCGCTTCATTATCCAAAATAGCCGCCTTCACTTCGTGTACCATTTCTTTAGTCCCCATGATCCTTGATCCTTCAGTAGCAATATCACCCGTCCGGTAACCGAGGTCCAAGACTTCCTGCACGGCTTTTTCAACCGCCTCCGCTTCTTCATCCATACCGAAAGATAAGCGAAGCATCGAAGCGGCAGACAGAATAGCCGCTAACGGATTCGCGCAGTTTTTGCCTGCTATATCCGGCGCAGACCCGTGGATTGGTTCGTACAGATGCAAGCTGCTCTCCGACAAGCTTGCTGATGGCAGCATCCCAAGCGATCCCGTCAGGACAGATGCCTCATCGCTCAAAATATCGCCAAACATATTTTCCGTAACAAGCACATCGAATTGCCGCGGACATCTGACCAGTTGCATGGCTGCATTATCAACCAGCATATGTTCCAATTCGACATCCGGATATTGCCCACTCACCTCAACGGCCACTTCCCTCCACAGCTTACTTGATGCCAATACATTCGCTTTGTCGACAGAAGTCACCTTGCCCCGCCGCTTTCTTGCCAGCTTAAAAGCAAGTTGTAAGATGGCCTTCATTTCCTCTCTCTTATAAAAAAGAGTATCCACTACGGCTTCTTTGCCGCCTTGGCTCACACGCTCGCTCGGTTTTCCGAAATACAGCCCCCCAGTTAATTCCCGGACGATCAACAAATCGACGCCTTCAATAATATTCGGCTTTAAAGGCGATGCTTCTGCCAAACTACTGTGTAAAGAGATTGGCCGAAGATTGGCATATAGGTTCAGTTCTTTCCTTATTCTTAATAACCCCGTTTCCGGTTTTAAATAGGAAGGATTTTTATCCCATTTAGGGCCTCCTACCGCTCCGAGAAGAACTGCATCGTTTCTGCGGCACATTTCCAATGTTTCTTCCGGCAACGGCGAACCGGTTTTATCGATGGCTGTTCCGCCGATCAGGCCATATTCAAACCGAAAGGAATGTCCGTATCTTTGCGCAACCGCTTCGAGGACCTCAACAGCCCCCTTCGTCACTTCTTTACCAATTCCGTCACCGGGCAATACAGTTATCACTTTTTTCATACGGAACATCTCCTTTTTTCGATTTTTTAGGAAGTGACTGTACGTTTGCTGTCCAAATAAATAACTCTGTTGATCGCGTTCAGATACGCTTTTGCTGAAGCCTCCAGCACGTCCTGGGCCAACCCGCGCCCGCTAGTTTCCATGCCGCCGTAGTTCATTTTCACATATACCTGGGCCAAGGCATCACGGCCGGCGCCCACCGATTGGATACGGTAATCGAGGAGATTGACCTCTCCTTCGATGGACTTTTGGAGGGTGTTGTATAAAGCTTCAATGCTGCCGGCACCAGTGCCCGCTTCCTGGATAATTTCGTTATTGCTTCCCGATAATGTAACAGTAGCCGTAGGCACCTGATTCGTTCCATATTGTACTTGAAGGGAAACCAAGTCGAAAAACGTGCCGTCATGCGCGGATCGTTCCTCCAGTACCAGGGCAACCAAATCTTCATCGGTCATTTCTTTCTTTTTATCAGCCAACTCTTTAAAAGTGACGAATAATTTATTCATTTCTTCATTGCCCACCTGCAGGCCGAGCTCTTCCAGCCTCGTTTTGAATGCATGGCGTCCAGAATGCTTGCCGAGCACCATATTATTCAGGGTAAAGCCTACTAATTCCGGTGAGATAATTTCGTATGTGGTCTTTTCTTTCAGTACGCCATCCTGATGGATTCCGGATTCATGCGCATAAGCGTTGTTGCCAACAACTGCTTTATTGGCAGGCACAAACATCCCTGTCAGCTTACTGATCAAATCACTGCTGCGCTTAATCTCCTGAAGAGCTATATCGGTATATGCTTGGTAGTGGTCCTTTCTTGTATAGAGGGCAAGGATTATCTCTTCAAGAGCGGCATTGCCGGCTCTTTCACCGATTCCATTGAATGCCCCTTCCACTTGGGACGCACCGGCATCTATTCCTGCCAGCGAATTCGCTGTGGCCATTCCGAGATCATCATGGCAATGCGTGGATAGCTGCACTTGATCGATGGAAGGTACATGCTCACGCAGATAGCGGAAGACATCGCCATATTCCTTTGGCGTAATGTAACCGACCGTATCTGGGATATTGATAATCTTCGCTCCGGCGGCAATCACTTTTTCAACGATTTCAGCAAGGTAGTCAAGTTCCGTTCGGCAGGCATCTTCAGCCGACCATTGAACAACCGGGAAGCGCGCTGCCGCATATTTGACACATTGAACGGCCTGCTCGACCACCTCTTCTTTGCTCAGTTTCAGTTTATAATCCCTATGTATAGGGGAAGTCGCAAGAAAAACATGGATTCTCGGCTCCGCACTTGCTTTCAAGGCATCCCAGGCTGCATCAATATCTTTAGTGACGCAACGGGCCAGGCCTGTCACGGATGCTCCCTTTACAATGCGTGCTATTTCCTTTACAGAAGCGGCATCGCCAGGAGAAGCTGCAGGGAAACCAGCTTCAATAATATCTACGCCTAATCTCTCGAGCTGTTTGGCGATCTCTATTTTCTCGGAGAAATTAAGATTCACGCCAGGCGATTGCTCCCCATCCCGCAAAGTAGTATCGAATATATTAATCTTGCGCAACGCCGACCACCTCTTTCTTTTTCTGGGATTGTTGGACAAATGGCATCATTTTGCGCAATTCACGCCCCACTTGTTCGATCGGATGTTCATTCTCGCGGCGATTGATTGCATTGAATTCCGGACGGTTAGCCTGATTTTCCAGGATCCAGCCTTTTGCGAAACGTCCTTCCTGAATATCCTTCAATACATGTTTCATTTCAGCTTTTACCGATTCCGTGATCACGCGCGGACCTGATACAAAGTCACCCCACTGCGCTGTATCGGAAATGCTGTATCTCATGTTTGCCAGTCCGCCTTCATACATAAGGTCCACAATCAGCTTCAATTCATGGAGACATTCAAAATAGGCGAGCTCAGGCTGGTAGCCAGCTTCAGTCAACGTTTCGAATCCGGCTTTTACAAGAGAGGTCAAGCCGCCGCATAGCACCGCTTGTTCACCGAATAAGTCTGTTTCAGTTTCTTCCTTAAATGTTGTTTCCAACGCACCGGCACGCAACGCTCCAATGCCATATGCATAAGATAAAGCAAGTTCGCGCGCTTCGCCTGTTACATCCTGGTGGATGGCGAATAAAGCGGGCACGCCTGCATCTTGTTCATAGGTTCTGCGTACAAGATGCCCCGGTCCTTTAGGCGCTACCAACAGCACATCTACATCGCTTGGAGGAACGATTTGAGAGAAATGAATATTAAAACCGTGGGCAAACATTAATGCTTTGCCAGTTGTAAGACCCGGCTCAATTTCTTCCTGATACACTTTAGGCTGCATTTCATCAGGCAGAAGAACCATAATCACATCCGATTTTTCGACCGCTTCACTCACCGTGTAGACTTCAAAGCCATCCTGTTGCGCTTTATTCCATGATTTTCCCTCACGAATCCCAATCACTACACGGACTCCGCTATCCCGTAGATTTTGCGCATGCGCATGGCCCTGAGATCCATACCCCACGATTGCCACTTGCTTTCCTTGTAAATACCCTTGATTCGCGTCACCGTTATAGTACATTTTAGCTGCCATTTTTCATCAAACTCCCTTTTTTTGGTTTTTAATTGATTATGGAACACAACGTGTCAGACAATGGATAATGTGGTTGCAGTATTCGCATTTTTTTGCATGCCTCTTGGAAAAGCGGTCGTTCCCGTCCTTGCCAGTTCTTTTATGCCATATGGTTTCAATAATTCTATAAAAGCTTCTACTTTATCGGATTCACCTGTTATTTGGATGACCAGGCTGTCTTTGCTGATGTCGATGACAGATGCCCGAAATGGTTCCACCAGTGAATAAATTTCACCTCGGCTCTGTGGAGTGACCGCCACTTTAATCAGCGCTAGTTCCCTTGCTACAAATGATTGATTCGTCATTTCAGTGACCTTGATTACATCGATTTGTTTATTGAGCTGCTTTGTTATTTGTTCCAGGACACTCTCATTCTCAACATTGACAACTACGGTCATACGAGAAATCCCTTCCTGCTCCGAATGCCCGACAGTTATACTTTCAATATTGTAGTTACGGCTTGAGAACAGATTTGTAATCCTATTCAGTACGCCCGGCCTATTCATGACCGTCAGCGTTATGATGCCTTTCATGCTATAATCCCTCCATTTCGTGGAGCCCTTTGCCAGGGGCGACCATCGGATAGACATTTTCCATTGGCTCAACGCGCATATCAACCAGCACCGGTTCATTGGATGAGAAAGCTTCCTTTAAAACTTCCCTTGCTTCAGCAACTGTGGATGCCTGGTATCCTTTAATTCCATAGGCATCTGCTAATTTGACGAAGGAGGGCTGGCTGGTCAATAAGCTGTGGGAGTATCTCTCTTTGTAGAAAATCTCCTGCCATTGCCGGACCATCCCCAATGCCTGATTATTGATAATGACGATCTTGATAGGCAATTTCATCTCCGCGATCACACCCAATTCTTGTGACGTCATTTGAAATCCCCCATCCCCCGCAATGGCAATAACCTGTTTATCAGTTGCTGCCAACTGGGCACCGATGGCCGCCGGCAGGCAAAAGCCCATCGTCCCTAAACCGCCGGAGGTTACCCAGGCATGAGGATCATTGAAACTGTAATATTGGGCGGCCCACATTTGATGCTGTCCAACGTCTGTCACGACAATCGCTTCGCCTTCTGTGCATTCATGAAGCAATTGAATGACTTTCTGGGGTTTCAATCTGTCATTATGACCGTGTTCATAGTGGAGAGGATAGATATTTTTCCAGCTTGCAATGGTGGACATCCACTCTTTTAAGTTGGCTTTTTCTCCATTTTGTGCAAGGAGGCTTACCAATGCCGCCTTGGCATCCCCAACCACAGGGATGGCCGTCGGCACATTTTTGCCGATTTCCGCCGGATCGATGTCAATATGGGCAACCGTTGCATAAGGGGCAAAGGTTTTGAGATTGCCTGTCACCCTGTCGTCAAATCGTGCTCCGATCGAAATCAATAGATCGCATTCGGATAACGCCATATTGGCGGCATATTCGCCATGCATGCCGGCCATTCCTACAAATTGCGGATGATTGGCAGGAAATCCTCCTAAACCGAGAAGGGTATGGATTACCGGCAAACCTTGCTGCTCCGCATATGCCAAAAGTTCTGCGGAAGCTTTAGCATGGAGGACGCCTGCCCCGGCGAGAATGACAGGCTTCTTTGCTGCCGAAACGGCTTCTACCAACTTCCGGATCTGTAACACATTCGGTTTGAACGTTGGTTGATAGCCTGGCAAGTGCATTTCGGGATCCTCTTCGCACTCTCCGGAAAGTGTTGCCATATTTTTCGGAAAATCGATGAGAACGGGCCCCGGTCTGCCAGTAGAAGCGATATGGAATGCTTCTTTGAGAATCCTCGGTATATCTTCCACTCGTCTGATCTGATAGTTATGTTTGGTAATCGGTGTCGTAATGCCCAACACATCCGCTTCCTGAAAGGCATCCGTCCCGATAACGCCTGTTGCCACCTGTCCGGTGATGACCACTAAAGGCAGCGAATCGATCATGGCATCAGCGAGCCCTGTTACAATATTGGTAGCTCCCGGGCCGGAGGTGGCTACGACAACGCCCGGTTTACCGGTAATTCTGGCGTACCCTTCAGCTGCATGGATGGCTCCCTGTTCATGGCGTGTCAAAATATGGACAATGCCTGCATCATACAGGACATCATAAATGGGAAGAACCGCTCCTCCCGGATAGCCGAATATCAGGTCGACCTGCTGTTTTTTCAAGGCATCCAAGAGATAACCCGCACCCGTTTTTTCCGCCGCTGCCCTGGTTTCCAAAGGCATCGCTGTTTCTTGTGTCATTCTTCTTACCTCCCACACTATTTTTCTATTTTTCTGCCATCCCGCCACGCTTGCCCTGCCTTACCGCATTCGTTTTTATAGCTTTTTTAGAAAACATAAAAAGCCCCTACACCTCCATACGCCAATCTGCTAAATAGGCTAAGGGGTGAAGGGGCTTAAAAAGCCATTCCACGGTACCACCCTTATTCGTACACGTTGTACGCACTAATTGTTTTGGTAACGGGTGCTGGTGACACCCGTTCAGCTTTACTACAGTATGTTTCAAGCTGAAGCTCAGAGGTGAGTTCGCTTTTGTGCAGCACGTACCGGTTTCCACCACCGCCGGCTCTCTGTTCCGTCTGTCCACAAGGCTAATTGTCCTCTTCAATGCTTTGGTTTATTTATTTGAAAATTTAAAATGTTCTTTATTTGTCGCTTATATTACGCCGTTTAGAGGTAGGCGTCAATAGCTATTTTTATAATTATTTGATAATTCAGTATAATTAGATTTTTTGTATACGCTTACATAATTGATGCATCTAACTTCTTGAAAAAAATAAAAAATGTTATCATTTTTCCAATTTCTTCTTGATTTCCATTATTTTTTCTGAATAATAAGACTTAAAACAATTGAAAGGAGAGAATACATGCGGACATTAGCCGATTTTTTTTCCAAGTATCTCAGTTCCCTGATTCCCGTCGTTGCGGTACTAACGTATTTTTCTCCTTATGTCTGGGAGACCGGCACCTGGGTTCCCAGCCTATTTCTTGGATTCGTCATTTTCTTCACGGGGTTATCCATGGATACCTCTGCTATAAAGGAAATCCGTCACAAGAAAAAAGAATGGCTGATCACTGTATTGGCGAAATGGACAATACCTGTGCTGACTGGCATCATCCTTGCCCTAGTCTTTTTTAAATCTTATCCTGCAATAGCTGCTGGTGTCATTTTGACCGGAGCGGTGCCAAGCGCAACTGCCGCTACTCTTTATACATTCCTGGCAGGCGGCAATATTTCCTTGGTAATCGCTTCTTCTCTGCTTGATGTCGGCATCAGTCCGATGATCGCTCCTTTGGCCATGAAAGCTATTGGCGCCGGAGCTATTTCCATCTCTTTCATCAGCCTGTTGCGCTCGTTTGCCATCATTGTGATTATCCCTTTATCAGCAGGCATTGCATTGCAAAGACTCTTTCCGCAATTGCCGCATCGTACAGTATATCTGACTAAATTTTTGTCGCCGCTGTCCTTATTGGTGGTCATCCATACACTGACAGCAAGCGTCCAAAGCTATTTTGCAGAGGAAATGAGGTTGTTCCCTTTACTGATATTCTGCTGTGTACTGCAGACGGTGATCCCGATGGCGGCCAGTTATTGGATTGCCAAGAAAGCATGTATGCATGAAGCGGATGCCAGAGCTGCCTTATTTCAGGTTTCATTGCCCAATTCCGCATTGGCAGGCATATTGGCGTTCGAATTCTTTGGCGGGGCAGGAGCCGTTGCCCCTATCCTTAGCCTTATTATCAACCTGTCAATCGGCGCCCAGGTCTCCAGCTATTTTTCTACCCGGATGCCTATCAAATACAAGCAAGCAGCTTAGAATTGCCATACAAGTTTACGATTATTCCTTTGGGCAAGCAAAAAAGCGCAGAAGATAAAATCCTGCGCTTTTTTGTTATATACGAATAACATTATCATGAAGTTTTTAACCCTCTTGTTTTAATCCGTGCTCTTTCAACATCCCAATAATAACTTCTACAGCTTTTGTCTGGAACGTCTCTTTAATAACGAGGGAGAATGCCCTGTCCAAGCGGTATTCCTCTCCTGTTATCTTTGCCAACGTACCTAATTCAAGTTCCTTTTTAAAGCAGGATTGCGATAAAAAAGCAATGCCAATCCCTGATTCGACACTCTCTTTAATGATCTGTGTACTGCCGAATACCATTTTATCATGGGGGTGGATATGAAGCTGTTGAAACAGAGCTTCTGCCGCTTCTCTCGTACCTGAGCCTTTCTCGCGGACAATCCACGTTTGCTTTTCGAGCAGCGAGGGAGTCAGCCCCTGTTCCTCAAGCTCTTGCTGTACATGCGGAGCTGCCACTATATAAAGCGTATCTTTTTCGAACTTTTCGATATGCAAATCACCTTGGCTTATTTGGCTGCCTTCAATAATACCAATATCATAACTGTTCTGCTTGACCGACTCGATCACGTCTTTCGAATTGCCTATATGGACAATTGGTTCAATCTGCGGGTACATTTTTTTCAATTCAGTAATGATAGCCGGCAACATATATTCGCCAAATGTATAGCTTGCGCCAATGGTGACAGAACCGTTGGCCTGGTTTGTCAGATCATCCACCAATGTAAACATATTATTATATAAATTTAATATTTCCTTTCCTTTCGCATATACAATTTCACCCGCTTTTGTTAGGGAAATAACCTTATTTGTCCGTTCGAGCAGTTTTGTCCCAAAACTTTGTTCCAAAGATTGTACATACTGGCTGACAGCTGGCTGTGACATAAAAAGCTCTTCAGCTGCTTTTGAAAAACTCTTCAACTCCACTACTTTCTGAAAAACATATAACTGTTGTTTCATACACCCTCTTTTCCATAAGCAAAAACTTATGATTACTTTCCAAATTATTTATTTTTTTATAGGCGATTCTTTCTTACCTTTAAGATACTGGAATAATAAGGGGGATGCAAGATGCGCTATCCAGCTCGAATAAGAATCCAATTGGTTCAATGGGTAGACGGGGGTTAATTAAAAACTCCTACCCACCAAAGCTTCACTTTATGGTGTAAAGTGTTTTTTTTATGAACCTATTTCCGCATTGTCTATAAAATCATTAGAGTTTGTGAAGAATGTATGTTATAATTGCGTTACCATTTTATTTTACTTGTTGTATATAAAAGTTGTTTCAACGCTATCGGTTAGCAGGAAACAAACTTTTTTATCCAGCATACTATGAACGACTCAATCTATATAAAAAGCTGTTCCGGAGATGCCAACTCGGAACAGCTTTTTTTATATCCCATTCTAACCGGCGCTAAAGCTCCTACTTCAACACGAAAGTGAAGACAAAGAAAATAATATGGGGGAGATAGCGCCAGTAAGAACCCGATAATCAATAGGGAATGAATAAACCTCCCCCGATTAACGTTTCACTTTATGTGTATCAAATCAGGCGGCCGGTCGAATGGTGCCTTAACAATTAATTCCATGCCACAAAAAAACAGACCCTTTTAAAAAGGATCTGTCCTACGTTCAATTATGCTTTTACTACGTTAGTAGCTTGAGGTCCGCGTTGTCCTTCTTCTACGTCGAAAGTTACTGATTGACCTTCGTCTAGAGATTTGAAGCCTTCGCTTTGGATTGCTGAGAAATGTACGAATACATCTTCTCCGCCTTCACGTTCGATGAATCCAAAACCTTTGTCTGCATTAAACCATTTTACTTTACCTTGTTCCATGTTTGTTGCCTCCTAGTGTGGTATCCACACATGTTAATACTATCCTTGCTCAAATCTATAGACGAGCTACTATGACTTATCAATCTAAAACCGAACAAAAATAATTCTTTTTAAGAATAACAGATAAATTCCAAAAATGCAAGACTGCCATTTCTCTTTCACCAGCAAAATATACGCTCATCTCTATATAAATCAATAATGGTAACGCATACAATAAAATGGTTTAAAAACGCTCTCTCTTTCCTATTATTACTTTATTGAACCTTATTTTATACGATTGAAAAGCATTGTTTACTAACCCGGAATATTTGTGTTCCTATAGCGCCAAGCTATTAGAAGCCACAAACAAGGAAAATCTAGACACTCTGGCTGCTGGACGGCCGGAAACAAGATTCCCTGCTACTCTACAGGACCATCGAGGATGGACATATTATTTAAATCCTATGATTAGCCCATCTAATGCACTTCCCTAGCATCGGCATACTGAATTATAATAGAAGGAACTATAAAATAAATAAAGGGAGTTGAAGTATGTGAAGAGAGCATTGATCAACGTCGATTATACCAATGACTTCGTGGCAGAAGACGGCGCATTGACCTGCGGCAAGCCCGGCCAGGCGATTGAAGCTGAAATAGCCAAGCTCACAAAGGAATTCATAAGCCAAGGAGATTATGTCGTTTTCGCCATCGACCTACATAAAAAAGCAGATCATTACCATCCCGAAACGAAATTATTCCCTCCACATAATATTGAAGGAACTCGTGGAAGGGACCTGTATGGAGAGTTGAATGACATATATATGGAAGCGCTGAAAAACGGAGAAAATATTTATTGGATGGATAAAACCCGTTATTCAGCTTTTGCGGGTACCGACTTAGACATCCGTTTAAGGGAAAGAGCCATAAACGAAGTTCATATCGTCGGTGTCTGCACAGATATATGCGTTCTCCACACCGCAGTCGACGCCTATAATAAAGGCTATAAAATAACCATCCATTCAAAAGCAACAGCCAGCTTTAATCCAACTGGCCATGAATGGGCTTTAGAACATTTTAGATCGTCATTAGGTGCCGATGTAAAATAACTGCAACAAAGTTTATGACAATCGTAATCAAAGCGAGCGGGATTTTCCCACTCGCTTTTTCTATATTCCTATACATCATTCTTTAATGAGCGTCGTTAAAAACCTTTTTCAAACAACTACAAGGAAAGACAATTAATTACAAAATAGTCTGTTTTATTACATTTATGTTACATAGAACACGTTTTCATTACAACCTTCAGATTTCGTTGAGTTTACAATCAAATAACAATAAACTAGTAAATGGATTAAGAAACGGTATATATACATATAAAACTTTTTTAAAAAACAAGGAGAATTATGATATGCAAACTTCGACAAAGAAAAAAGTGGCAGCAGTTGGATTGTCGCTTGCTCTACTTTTTCAAGTAACTCCTACCTTTGCAGCTCCGGCTACTACAATTGAAACTGCTAACCCAAATACATACAACAAAAAAATTGAAGAGTTACAAACAAAAATCCAAAAATACGACAATCAAATTATTGAATCCATCGATAAAGTGGACCAGTTAACAAAACAAGTGGAAAAAGCGCAGGCACGCGTTGAAAAAACAAAAAAAGATATTGTGGTTTTAGAAGATTCATATAAACGCACTCTTGAATTATCTAAAGAACGCCTTAAGAATATCCAAGCGAACGGATCGCTTGCATCTAATGTGGTTGAAATTCTATTATCTTCAGAAGGCCTGTCTGATTTCTTCAAAAAAACAAATGCCGTGATGACCATTATGGACAGCGATAAGCAATTATCAGAAACACTTGAGAAAAAAGATCAAGAGTTAAAGGCTAAAAAAGCTGAACTAGATAAAGACTTGGCTTCCATCACGAATAAGCAAATCCAAGCGAATGAAGAAAAAAAATCAATTGAAAAGCAAAAACAAGCTATTCAAGTTGAATTGAAAAAAGTACAGGAAGCCCAAAAGAAAGCTGAAGAAGAAGCGAAGCGCCGTGCAGAAGAACTGCGCAAACAGCAAGAAGCTGAAGCGGCTCGTCAAGCAGCAATCAGAGCGCAAGAAGCAGCAGCTAGCGCAGCTGCACGAGCAACTGCACAGGAAACAACACAAACAGTGTCTGAACCAACTGCACCTGTTGCAAACAATACTCATTCAAACCAACAATCTTCAAATGAAGACAAAAATAGCAATTCAAACAATACAAGCAGCAAAAAACCATCGACTAATAACTCTGTCGGCTCTGTAAACACAGCCAGTGCAGCTGCTGTCATCGCGGAAGCTAAAAAGCACCTTGGCACCCCATACGTATGGGGCGGAACAACACCAAGCGGCTTTGACTGCTCCGGTTTCACAAGCTATGTATTCCGTACGGTAGGCATCAACCTTCCACGTGTTTCAAGAGCTCAACAAAATGTGGGAACTCAAGTCTCTACTAGCAGCGTACAACCTGGCGACCTAGTATTCATGGGCAAACCTGCTTATCATGTCGGCATTTACATCGGTGGCGGACAATATATCCACGCACCTCAGACGGGCGATGTTATCAAGATTTCTTCTTATAACCCTTCAGCATTCTCAAGTGCTACAAGAGTCTTAAACTAAGCCGTCACTTAAACATATTTATCTATAAACTACCCGTTTATAGTAGCCGCAAACACAAAAAGCGATGAATTGATCATCGCTTTTTGTGTTTCTCTTTAATCGTAACCCGTTTGTCATCTTCTTACCCTTTTTGCCTAGGTTAATATCTTTGCTCCCTCTTTTTCACTTCCATTCTAACTGCCGCTAAGACGCCCAATTCAACACAAGAGTGAGACGAAGAAGTGAGATCAAACGCCAGCGAGAATCCGATTGGTTCAACTACAAATCGGTGGGAGATGAATGAAAACCCCCGTCGATTAAAGTTTCACTTTATGTTTTACAGATATGGCTTTAAATGGTCCAGCCATATTTCATAGCCTTCCTTATTCAAATGCAATCCATCGACAGTCCATTTTTGGGGCAACTGCCCTTTCTTTGCTAAATCAGCATATAAATCAATAAATGTTACTTGGCTTCCAGTCATTGTTTTTAATTGATTATTTAATAATCTTACAGCTTTATTAAGCTTATAGCTGCCATGATAGAAATGGGCTTTATATTTTGCCTGGTTAACCGGCAGCGTGCTCTGGATATAGATATGTACGTTAGGATTTGCCTTTCGTATCCGCTTAACGATCTCTTGGTAATGACGAAAAATATCCCCAACCGGAACGTCCAATTGGATATCATTAATGCCTGCCATTATAAAGACTTTCTTTGGTTTGAGTTGATTGACTGTATGTACCCGCTTAAGCATATTGCCTGTCGTATCGCTCGCTACTCCCCGATTCGCTACTTTATTGGAGTCCATATACTCTCCCCACTCAAAGTAATTAGTATGGCTGTCGCCAAAAAAGACGATATCTTTCTGTTGTTTCCCAACCAGCGTAAGAGCATCTGTCCTGATTTTAACATGCGGGGGATACTCCTTTTGTGCCGTCAGATGGTCTTTTACATAGGAAATGCCGCCAATCCTAAAAAATATAAAAATAGCCGTTGAAAGCAAAATGATATTCACTGCCAACGACAGCCACAATCCTTTTTTGTACCGCATACCCATTCCCTCCTAGCAAACACCAAAATTACTATTCTCCTTATTTATAACCTTTTAAAATATGATTAAAACAAGCAGCAATGATCATTCGTCGCCCACCGATTGCACCAATCATCTATTCTCCAATCAACTGGACATAGTGTAATTAGGAATGAATATGAGCGATAGCCGGGAATGTTTTATCAGAAAAATCCATAGAAGAATATCCATTTGAAAGGGGCGGCGGGATTATATGTATGCCACTTTAACCAAAAAGTAAATACTCTTTTTGTAACATATGTAAAAATTAACCTTTTAAATGATATACTATCCTTACATAAATAATAGGGGGTATTTAATGAAAAAAGGAAAAATGACAGCATGGGCCATGGCAGGAGCGTTTACATTCACTTCTATTACAGGAAGTATGGGCTTATTTCAAACGAAAGCAGCCGCAGCAGAGGCTGCAACCCAACAACCAGATTATGAATCTAAAGCTCTCCGTTTTTATCAGGCCGTCCATGAAGCAAACTTTGAAAAAGGGTATGCACTTTTTAGTGAATCCTTAAAGAAAAAAGTATCTGTCGATCAATTGCCGGTTCAGTGGCAAAGATTGACTGCCGCCTATGGAATCATACATAAAACCGAAAAGATCAAAACGGATTATGACGGCGTTCATACCAACATTACCCTGTTATGTACTGCAGGTAACGGACCATTCGAATTGATTATAAGATTTAACGACAAAGGCATGATTGATGATTTATTCACTACCAACGATCGTACACTTTACTCCTATCAAACGCCCACCTATGACAGCAAAACGTATAAAGAAAAGCCGCTGGTGATCGGCGATGGAGAATTTGCATTGCCGGCTGTATTGACCATACCTGAAGGAAAAGGACCGTTCCCAGCTGTTGTATTAGTACATGGATCAGGCCCTAATGATCAAGATGAATCTATGTTTTCTTATAAAATTTTCCGCGATATAGCTGTAGGACTGGCAAGTAGAGGAATTGCCGTCCTGCGTTACGACAAAAGGACATACGCCCATCATCTAAAGGCAGCACAGGATCCTGCTTTCGGCATACAGAAAGAGACGGTCCTTGATGCCAATCTAGCGGTTGCTTTGCTGAAGGAGCAACCTGAAATCGATGCTAAACAGCTTTTTGTCCTCGGCCACAGCCAAGGTGGCTATGCCCTTCCGCTTATTATTGCCAACGATGAACATAAAGATATCAAAGGGGTTATCGGGGCAGCAGCACCCGCCCAAAAATTTCAGGATTTACTTTTATGGCAATTTGAGCAGGCACTCAAAAGAGCCCAAGCAAATAAACTCCCTGCTGAACAATTGAAACAATTGGAAACCGCCATCACTCAGTTTAAGGAACAAATCAACCTGCTGAACGACCGATCTTACACGACGGAACATTTGCCCAAAAACTTCATGCTTGGAGACCCATACTGGTGGTACGATATCCGGGACTATATCCCTTCCACTCTTGCTAAGGAGCAAACCACACCGATGCTTTTGATCCAAGGGACCAAGGATCTCCAAGTGCCTTCTACCGAGTTGGACATCTGGAAAAACCATTTAAAAGAAAGAAATAACGTCCAATACAAGACATATAAGGATATGTTCCATACATTAGGCAACTATGCAGAAACTCCGGATTTGGCCACCGAGTACATGACGCCTGGAAATGTATCAGAAGAAATGATTAAAGATGTAGCAACTTGGATCACTACTGGAAAAATAGATGCCGCCCCTCAAGTGGATCTTGACCAATACAGTGATTACAAACCCGGCCTTTATTGGTCAGAGGCCTTCGCCTGGGCATTAGCAAAAGGCATTATTGTCGGCTATCGGGAAGAAAAGAAACTTAAGCCCGATCAACCAATGACCGAATTGCAATACCTACAAGTCTACTTCCGCTATACGTTAGGGTCCGACTTAAAAGATCAAACAAAGGGTACTATGTATTCTTTAGCAGCTAAAGCACAACTCCCTGTTAAAAATAAACCGTTTACAGCTCTCACCAGAGGGGAAGCGGCCGTTCTATTAGCCGATGCATTCACCCATAAGAAACGATCGGAAAGAGATGCTGTCAAATGGCTATTCAGCCAAGGAATCGTCAAGGGCTATAGCGATGAACCAACCTACGAATCTTTCAAACCACAAGAACCTATTTCAAGGGCCCATTTGATGACTATGTTCTATCATCTAGATATGAAACAATCCGAAATGCAATGAACACCAAGTTAGGTTAGAAGCACACCAAAGCCCTTGCGCAACGCAAGGGCTTTCAGCCAGCCATTTATTCCCTTCTAACTGGCGCTAAGACTCCCGCTTCCACGAGAGCGTGAAAATAGGGTTCGAGCGCCAGTATGGATCGATTGGTTCAACGAATGGTCCATGGAAAACCCCCAACGATCAATGTTCCACTTTCTTATTTTTTCTTATCCACGAAATTGCTCTTATCAATAATGCTAAACACGAAGGTATCTTTATCGCCTTTGTATTTTGCATATTGCAGGATATACTGCTCGTCCAAGATCGCTTTCCGTTTAATTTTCCCCTTTATCTCTGGCTGTTTGCCTTTTAGGGCCTCTTCCCAGCTGAAATCATAGGTCATAAGTAAATTCTTTTTCAGCTTAGCGAGGTTGGCTTCAGAAATATCATAGCCGATTTCTTGCAGAAGAATCTGCATCACCTTATCGCTGTCTTGATCTTCCTTGGCAAAATTAAACTGGACATACGTCACACGATCTTTTTTGCTATTGAAATTAAAAGAATAGTTTTTAGTCTCATTTTTGAAGGACATATATTTTACGCCGCTGTTTTCCCCGTCACTTGTCTTCTCAGTAAACAGGTTTTGACCATAGGATTTTGTTACCGCCTCTTTATATTCAGCAATGGAAAGGTCGACTGCCTGCCCTTGATTTTGCTCAGGCTCCTTTTGTGCATTGCAGCCTGCCGCACCTGTTACCATCAAAGCTGATAAAATGAAGCTTGCCAGTATCTTTTTCTTTTTCATGTTAGGACTCCTATCGTTTAGTGATACCTTAAAATCATACACCAAATTATACATGAAATATACTTCTTGGAAAGAAATGATCAACCAACAGTTGTAGGAACAAGCTGGAATCTCTTTTTAGCTTGATTAAGCAAAGATAATGAAGCATCTAACCATTGGCAGTCTCTTGTCCTTTAGTGAAATGTGAAGCCATCTATTCCTATATCACGATAAGGAAAAATGGACATTTTTTCTCGGAAGACAAACAAAACCCCTTGAATAATCAAGGGGTTTTCGCATTCTACAAGCGTCCTGGGAGGGATTCGAACCCCCGACCGACGGCTTAGAAGGCCGTTGCTCTATCCAGCTGAGCTACCAGGACATAATCTCATTTCTTAAGGACACTTATTATTATAGTACCATATCAAAAGAAAGTCAATAGAATATTTTATTTTCTTTTGTAAGAAATAAATAGCAGGGAAACGTTTCCCTGCTATTTATTATACACCAGATTATTTCAGAATGTAAGTAGCAGATAAATTTTTTAGAAAATTTCCATGATCATCATAAAAGTTAACTTTTGCCTGCTTTCCTTCAAGCTCCAAGATGACGAAGGTCTTTTCTTTTCTGCCTCTCGGAAGGGATATGCTGCCCGGATTGATAAAAATCAAGCCATCCTCTTCCTGCATACTTCCGGCCACATGGGAATGGCCGAAACAAGCGAATTGGGCTTGTTCTTCTTCCGCCTTATACCCGAGCGGCTGAAGAGTCATCTTAATGTTATACAAATGTCCATGTGTAACAAAGAAACGATAGCCGGCGATGTCCTTTGTGACTTCTTTAGGAAATGCCGAATCGTAGTCGCAATTTCCCTTCACGTATGTAAAACCGGCTATAGCCTCGTCATTGCTGCCCAATTCCGAATCTCCGCAATGGATCATGGCATCCATTGCGCTTCCGTATTCCGATTTCAATTTATGAAGAATGGCCGTTTGTCCATGACTGTCACTTACAATTAAGATTTTCACCATACCCGCTCCCTTCTGTCAGAATTGTTGGATGGAGGCTTGCAGTTCGCGTAAAGCATTGGCTCTATGGCTGATTTGGTTCTTTTCTTCGGGGGACAATTCTGCCATGGCTTTGCCGAGGGATTCTACATAAAAGATTGGGTCGTATCCAAAGCCGTTGGAGCCTGTGCGTTCACGAAGGATGCGCCCTTCTACCGTCCCCCGGAATGTAACGGTCTGCTGTCCAGGTATTGCAACAGCCAATGCGCAATAAAAGCGTGCCGTCCGCTCCCTGTCAGGAACATCATTCAGCTCGGCAAGCACTTTATCTATATTTGCTTCATCGTCTTTTTGTTCGCCGGCATATCTGGCCGAATAAACACCCGGGCGTCCATCTAAAGCATCGATGATCAATCCGGAATCATCCGAGATGACCATTGTTTGGAATTGATCACGGAGCGCCTCGGCCTTTAGAATAGCATTTTCCTCAAACGTTGTGCCTGTCTCTTCGACATCCATCGCATCCTTAACATCTAGCAAGGTGCATACCTCGTAGCCAAGCGGGGCAAACAATGTTTTAAATTCTTTGGCTTTGCCTTTATTCTTTGTGGCAATGATTACTTTTTTCATATCTATCACCCTCACTTACTGGAAATCAATTGAGCAGTTTCTCCCAGTGCTTCCTTCTGAATCTGGATTAATTCCCGGATTCCCTCATCGGCAAGGCCTAGCAATTGCTGCAGCTGAACATAAGAGAAAGTCGCTTCTTCGCCTGTCCCTTGCAGTTCAACAAACTCACCGCTGCCGGTCATCACGACATTCATATCCACTTCGGCGCTGGAATCCTCTACATAATCCAAGTCTAACACAGCACCTGCTTCAGCTGAAATACCGACACTTGTAGCAGCCAAATAGTCTTTGATTGGGAATGTAGACAGCTTCTTTTCCTGAACAAGTTTTTCAAATGCCAATGCCATGGCAACGAAAGCGCCTGTTATGGAAGCCGTGCGTGTTCCACCGTCGGCCTGGATGACGTCGCAGTCCACCCAAACTGTCCGTTCTCCCATCGCTTCCAAATCAACTACCGCACGCAAAGCGCGGCCGATCAACCGCTGGATCTCCATGGTACGGCCTGTGATTTTTCCTTTTGCCGATTCCCGGATATTACGCTGTGCAGTCGCTGCCGGAAGCATGCTGTATTCCGCCGTGATCCACCCTTTTCCCTCACCGCGCATGAAAGGTGGCACACGTTCATCGATTGTAGCCGTACAAATTACTTTTGTGTCCCCTACTGTAATAAGAACCGATCCGGCTGGGTGTTTGATATATCCTGTTTCTATATGTATATTCCGCAATTGGTTATTTTTTCTGCCATCGTGGCGCATACTAATTCCTCCTTCATTACTTGCCGTTCTATATACAGACGGCCCTTCGTCACAATAAATAAGAGGCAGCTATACAGATATAGGCTGCCTCTATATGTGTTCCTATTTAGTATAACAAAAAAATCCGGTTTACAAACTAGTACTGTTCACTTTTTGCGGACGCAAAACAGGTTCGTTCAATTCTTTTCCATCCTCTGTCTTCAAAGACGCTTTCCCGTTAACCTGAATATCTACTTTTTTGATATTTTTTTGTTCAGTCAATGATAGAACAAGTGCATTGACGAGGCGCTGGGAAACTGTATTTTCTTCAAAACTGCCAAAAATGCTTTCCGTGAAATTAAGGGTCACTTCTCCATCCTTTACCTTTGGTTTTTCAACCAAGGCCAGCTCCGGCATGAATTCCGTAACCAAATTCTTTTTCCCGGAAGGCACTTCAGCGAGTTGTTCAACGACAGCACCGGCCATATCTTTTTCAGTGGAGCTAATCCGTTTTGTAACCGGCACGTAATAATAGTAATCTGCTTTTCCGCCTAAATAATAGACAGTCAGTGGTTTTGTATGCGTAAGATCTGCAATATCAGATGTATCTATATTGATGCCGCTCGCCCTGGTCAAATTCTTGCTGATTGGCGTATGGTTGACCGGCATTTCTTTCAATTTTGTGCCATTCATCTTAATCGTGACGCTTTTGACAGAATCAAATTGGGTCATTGTCCAAGTTACAGCTTGAAGAATCCTTAATTCGTCTTCTTTTTTATAGTTTGCGAATTCCTTCGAAAAATCCACAGTTGCCTTTCCATCCTTCGTCACATCTACGTCCACTTGGGTATCGGCAGGCAGAACCGCACGAAAACCGGATAGAAGCATATCAGTGACCGGACCGTCCTGCACCAGATATTCCAACGCCTGCTTCGTAACTCCCTGGCTGTGCGGCAAAGCCATGGATTGAGGTACTACATATCCATTCTTATCGATCAAATAGAGCTCGGTCATGACTGTTTTGCTAGTGGCATCCTCTTTCGCAGCACTCTTTTGTTTAGTGCTATGATCATTAAGCGCTGCACTGTCCTTCACTATTACTTCTCTTTGGGGCGGATCGATCGCCTTGTCCTTCATATTAAATACCCCGCATCCCCCGAGTATGACTGAAGAAGCCAGTACGGTTGTAGCGATTGCCGCACTCGTTTTCTTAGACATCTTTTTCCCTCCTACCATGGTTTGTACTATTATGTATACGAGCTTCCCCCATAAATAGACCTTTGCGGAAGAAAAAAAGACCCCCTGAAATGGGGATCCTAGTTTAATTTAATAGAATATACATGCTGCAAATCCTTTTGCAGCCAAGATGAAGCAATCCGGTGGAACATATCCCGGGAGCCGGTTGTATAAAAATAGTGTTCCGGTTTCTCATTCTGGTCATTCAACAACCCTTTATATTCAAGGATGGCACTTGTCTCACGGGCTGTTTCATCTCCGGAGGAAATGACTTTGACCCCTTTGCCCATAGTGGACGAAATAAGCGGGCCCAAAAGCGGGTAATGGGTGCAGCCAAGAATAAGCGTATCGATGCCGGAACCTTTGAAAGGAGCCAATGACTCTGCCACCACTTTTTTGACAAGAGCACCGGAATACTCACCGCTCTCTACAATCGGCACAAATTTCGGGCAGGCGATACTCTTGACACTAACTTGGTCATTGATGGACTTTAAGGCATCCGGATAGGCACCGCTTTTAACGGTACCCACTGTGCCGATTACACCAATATTCAAATTGCTGGAGTTCTTGATAGCTGCCCTTGCTCCTGGTTGGATTACACCAAGTACAGGAATGGGTACATTCTTCTTAATATCTTCCAATGCTGCCGCTGTGGCAGTATTGCAGGCAATAATCAGCATTTTTATCTTTTTGGCCAGTAAAAATTCAGTCAGCTGCCATGTAAAGGCCCGGACTTCTTCTTTTGTGCGGGGGCCGTACGGGCATCTGGCATTATCGCCCAAATAAATAATCTGCTCATTGGGCAACTGGCGGATAATCTCCTTGGCCACGGTTAATCCGCCCACGCCGGAATCTATTATACCAATAGGTTGTTTCACAATATCTCGCCTCAATTTTCTTTCATTTCTTGATGTAATTTAATTAGAGAGCGATTGAGTGAAACAATTTCATCATCGCTGTACTCCACAAAAATATCCTTGAGATATCCTTGGCGCTTGCCGATCACGTCATCTATAATCCGTTTGCCTTCCTCAAGAAGATGAATGCGGATGACGCGGCGGTCTTTTTCTCCTTTTATGCGCTGTAATAATTGCTTTTTCTCCATTCTGTCCACCAAATCAGTGGTTGTGCTACAGGCGAGGAACATTTTATTCGACAGTTCGCCGATTGTCATGTCACCATCTTCATTCAACCATTGCAAAGCAATGAACTGCGGGGGTGTAATGGAATATTCATTCAGCATCTCCCGTCCCTTTTGTTTCACAATCGCCGAAATGAATCTTAATTCTTTTTCTATAGAAGCCACTAAATCATCGCTTAGTGAGTTTTGATTTGTAGTCATATTCACAACCCCTGGATATTTTCTACTTTTATTATCTATCATTTTCACCCAATTGCAAAGAAATTTCAAGTTAGTGGAACCAGCCTGTACAAATAAGCACATAGGAATGACCAATCATTTTAATGGGAGATTTTAATCTTTTGTTCAAAAAAATGTTTCATTCCTATCGGCTAAGGGTACTAAGAGGGGTGAAAAATTAACTCCAAAGAAAAGGTGGTTCTTGCATATGAATACTGCTAAATCTGTTACTTCACCTAGAAAATTCATTATCGGGAAAGGCCTACTTAGCGACTTAAACACCTATACATCCGTATACGGGAAAAAAGCTTATGTAATTTGTGACGAATTCATCTTGGAACGGGTTAAAGAAGAAGGTGGCGCGTCTTTCGATAAAGGTGGAAACGAAGCAACATTCGTTAAATTCGGAGGCGAATGTACACAGGAAGAAATCGATACACACAGAAAAGCAGCAACTGATATGAAAGCTGACATCATCGTTGGTGTTGGCGGCGGTAAAACATTAGATACAGCAAAATCTACTGCATACTTTGAAAAACTGCCGGTCGTCATTTTTCCTACCATTGCGTCTACGGATGCTCCGTGTACGGCTTTAGCAGTAATCTATAATACAGATGGTTCATTTGACCGTTATTTATTCCTGCCATCCAATCCGGATATCGTATTAGCAGATACAACGATTCTTGCCGGAGCCCCTAAACGTTTCTTCCTGGCAGGAATCGGCGATGCCCTTGCAACTTATTTTGAAGCACGGGCCTGCTACCGTTCAAACGGCGATAACCTTGTCTTGATGAAACCATCTTGGACAGGCCTGGGATTAGCAAAATTATGCTACGAAACAGTCTTGCAATATGGGGAACAAGCTGCCCTCGCTGTAGAACAAGGAATGGTAACACCGGCAGTCGAAAAAACAATTGAGGCCACCATTTACTTAAGCGGAGTTGGCGCGGAAGCCGGAGGGCTTGCTGCAGCCCATGCAATCCATAACGGAATGACTGCTGTACCTGAATTGCATGGTGTGCAGCATGGAGAGAAAGTCGTATTTGGGTTGCTTGCACAATTAGTGCTAGAGGATGTTCCAAAAGAAGAATTAGAAACAGTCATCTCTTTCATTAAAAAAGTGGGTCTTCCTTTGACACTTAAAGACCTTGGCCTAACCGAATTTAAAGAGAGTGAATGGCGCCAAGTGGCGAAGGATGCCTGTGCTGAAGGTGATACAATGGGCAATATGCCTTTGCCTGTTACACCTGAAGATGTATACAACGCAATCGTTGCCGCTGATGCAATTGCCAATCACTATAAAAATATAGATCTATAATCTATACAGCGAATAGGTGGCGGGGCATTAGTCCCCCGCCTATTTTATCGGATTACTACTTGCCTACTCCATTTACTTGCGTATAGAATCTGCTGCTTTAACGCCCATTAGAAGGATACACGAAAAAAAGCAGCCACGGCTTTTCTTGGCAGTAATATGCCACCAAGAATATACCGGCTGCTTTTTATCCATGGAGTGCCTGCCCTGAATGAACCCATAACTGGCTGTCACAACAGACAAATATTCTATGCTATAAATGAAGTTCCCCCATGCGAAGGAGTTCTACTACCGCTTGTGAACGCCCTTTCACGCCAAGCTTTTGCATGGCATTCGAAATATGGTTCCGAACCGTTTTTTCGCTTATGAACAATTCACCGGCAATTTCCTTCGTAGTCTTATCCTGAACTAATAACTCAAAAACTTCTTTTTCTCTTTTTGTGAGTAATGGTTTATGAGTGAATTCATTCTCCTTCAAGTACTGTAACCCTCCTTGCCTTGATCAGCTGTAACCTAGGAATGGGTATAGATTTAGTCAACATATCATATGATGCGTTGCCGAAGGAAGTGACGGCTAAATGTTAAGCCTTTTATTAATCTATTCAACACCTTACAGTACTAGTATCAAAACGATAGCAAAACCATTTCCCCATACCGGCCCAGGCGGGTAAAACATCCAAAATGGTTTTTGGCCATTTTGCCAGGCAGTTGTTTTTCACTTTAAAAAGGGAGAAATCAGCTCCTTCGATTTACCAAAAAATTGATCTAGCCCTAAAAAGGCTGCCTGCAACGAATAGCCAGTAAAGCAAGAACATTACCTATTTAGTATATGCGAAACGCCCTTTTATGGTTAGTCGTTCACGGGCATACACATACTTTAATCGATGGGGGGCAATCATCCCCACCGATCCTTAGTTGGACCAATCGGATTCTTACGGGCGCTTGATCTCCCGCGTTGAAGCGGACATATTAGCACTATTTAGAATGGTAGAAAATCTTTACACCGTGAGTCCGCTGGTTTGCTTAAAAAGCTTTTTCATATCTTCATTCCATGGGATTGACTTGCCTGTATGCCTAGAAATTTGGACGATTGTCCCCCGCCCCGTAAATACGATTTCTTCTTCATTCTTTACAGCCATATAATGTAAATCAACGGATGAATTACCGATGGATACGGCTTTCACAAAGATTTGCAGATGATCATCATAGAAAACTTGTTTAATATAATCGCATTGGAGATCAGCCACGACCGGAATTGACTCAAAGGTTGGGTCCACCCAATTTTTCATGAAACCCAAATCCTTGAAATACTCGATTCTTGCCAGCTCAAAATACGTAAATGGAACTGTATTATTTAGGTGGCCGAACATATCTGTTTCCGAAAATCTGACTGTAACTGGGTGGGAGAACTGAAACGTTTCCCGCCATTTATTCATATCTTCAATATAAGTAATTCTTGGCATCCATTATACCTTCTTCCTTTGAATGAACAATCATTCATTTTATTTATTAAAAAACAACTATTTCCTGAGAAACAGTCTGATAAGCAAACCCTCAGCTCAAGGGCTGAGGGTTTATTCAAATTAAATATGGTCGCTTCCAAAGAAATTCTTAAATGCTTGTAATGTTGTATCCCGGTTAAGCGCCGCAATAGATGTAGTCAAAGGTATTCCTTTCGGGCACGATTGAACACAGTTTTGTGAGTTACTGCAATTCGAAAGCCCCCCGTCTCCCATAATGGCTTCCAGACGGTCTTTCTTATGCATTTCACCAGTCGGATGAGCATTGAAAAGGCGTACTTGTGACAACGGAGCAGGCCCGATAAAATTCGTTTTGCTATTTACATTCGGGCAGGCTTCCAGGCAGACACCACATGTCATACATTTGGATAACTCATATGCCCATTGGCGTTTTTGCTCAGGCATACGAGGTCCTGGACCCAAATCATATGTGCCATCAATAGGAATCCAGGCCTTCACTTTTTTCAACGAATCAAACATTCGGCTGCGATCAATCTGCAAATCGCGGATTACCGGGAATGTCTTCATCGGAGCCAAGCGGATCGGCTGCTCTAATTGATCTACTAAAGCCGTACAGGATTGGCGCGGTTTTCCGTTGATTACCATAGAACAGGCTCCGCATACTTCCTCTAGGCAGTTCATATCCCAAGTCACCGGTGTTGTCTTTTCCCCTTTAGCATTGACCGGGTTTCTTCTGATTTCCATCAATGCAGAAATGACATTCATATTCGTTGTATAAGGAACTACAAATTCTTCTTCATAAGGGGCTGACTCAGGATCATTCTGACGAGTGACAATAAAACGTACAGTTTTTTTATCAGCCATTTTTATTTCTCCTCTTTTTGTTTTGAATAATCGCGTTTACGCGGTTTGATTAATGAAATGTCCACTTCTTGGTACGAAATGTCCGGCGCTGATTTGTGGCCTGTAAATTTCGCAATCGTTGTTTTTAAGAAGTCTTCATCATTACGGTCAGGGAAGTCTGGTTTATAGTGCGCTCCACGGCTTTCATTACGATTGTAGGCACCGAGTGTGATGACGCGGGCCAACTGAAGCATGTTTTGCAGCTGGCGTGTAAACGCAGCCCCCTGGTTGCTCCATTTTGCCGTATCATTAATGTTGATGCGGTCATAACGCTCAATCAATTCTTGTATTTTTTCGTCTGTTTTTAATAATTTATCGTTATAACGGACCACGGTAACATGTTCTGTCATCCATTCACCTAGTTCTTTATGAAGGACATAAGCATTCTCTGTTCCGTCCATTTTCATGATATGATCCCATTTTGCATGCTGTTCTTTTACAGCGCGGTCATACACTTGGGAAGATATAGCATCACTGCTCTTCTCTAAGCCATTAATATATTTGACGGCATTCGGGCCAGCGACCATTCCGCCGTAGATAGCAGATAATAATGAGTTCGCACCAAGGCGGTTTGCCCCATGCTGTGAATAATCACATTCTCCGGCAGCAAATAGACCAGGAATATTAGTCATTTGGTCAAAATCAACCCATAATCCGCCCATAGAGTAATGGACAGCAGGGAAGATTTTCATTGGAAGCTTACGAGGGTCTTCTCCAGTAAACTTCTCATAAATTTCAATGATTCCACCAAGCTTAACATCCAATTCATGTGGATCCTTGTGTGATAGATCCAAGTAAACCATGTTTTCGCCATTAATACCCAATTTTTGTGCTACACACACATCGAAAATTTCGCGTGTTGCAATATCACGCGGAACAAGATTTCCGTATGCCGGATACTTCTCTTCAAGGAAGTACCATGGCTTGCCATCTTTATATGTCCAGATTCTTCCGCCTTCCCCACGGGCTGATTCACTCATCAAGCGAAGCTTATCATCTCCCGGAATAGCGGTAGGATGGATTTGGATAAATTCTCCATTAGCATAATGGACGCCTTGCTGGAACACGGTAGATGCCGCTGAACCTGTATTGATGATGGAGTTCGTTGACTTGCCGAAAATAATTCCCGGCCCACCGGAAGCGAGAATGACAGCGTCTGAAGAAAACGACTGGATTTCCATTGATGTCAGGTTCTGCGCTGTGATTCCCCGGCAAACGCCTTCGTCATCGACAACGATTCCCAATAGCTCCCAGCCTTCGAATTTCTTTACAAATCCTTGCACTTCATAACGGCGCACTTGCTCATCCAATGCATATAAAAGTTGCTGTCCCGTTGTGGCCCCCGCATATGCCGTACGGTGGAATTGTGTTCCTCCAAAACGTCGGAAGTCCAATAGGCCTTCTTCTGTACGGTTGAACATTACACCCATCCGGTCGAACATATGTATAATAGAAGGAGCCGCATCACACATTGCCTTTACTGGTGGCTGGTTGGCAAGAAAATCTCCGCCATATACTGTATCATCGAAATGTTCCCAGGTTGAATCTCCCTCACCTTTTGTATTAACAGCTCCGTTAATTCCACCTTGAGCACATACTGAGTGAGAGCGCTTAACTGGAACCAACGAAAATAATTCTACTTGTTTGCCTTGCTCTGCAGCCTTGATGGTAGCCATTAATCCCGCTAGGCCTCCGCCTACTACGATAATTTTACCTTTACTCAACCTTACTCACTCCCTTGTAATCACCGAGATTACCTATACTATTTAAACTAGATTGCTAGATATTTTACATAAATGCCAACAACGCTCTTACTGCTACAATTGTAAGCAGAATGAAAATCACTCCGGTTACGTATGAAGAAATGCGTTGTGAACGCGGTGTTACTGTAATACCCCAGCTTACAGCAAATGACCACAGACCGTTTGAAAAATGGAAAACAGCTGAGATTACCCCTATAAAATAGAACGCAACCATCCAAGGATTGGATAAAATATCCACCATCATATCATAATTGACTTCGGCATTCCCAAGAGCGATCTGCACTCTTGTCTCCCAAACATGCCAAACCAGGAAAATAAAGGTGATAATACCAGTTGCACGCTGCAAGATGTACATCCAATTCCGAAAATACCCGAATCTGCCGCCATTGAATGTACCTGTGAATGCAATATACACACCATAAATCCCGTGGTACAGCAGTGGTAGGTAGATAAATAAAAGCTCAAAGAAAATCAGAAACGGAAGATTCTCCATAAATTCAGCGCCTGCATTGAATGAATCAGCTCCGCGGGTCGCTAAATAGTTTACAGTCAAATGCACTAACAAAAACAAACCCACTGGAATTACCCCTAACAGCGAGTGAAGTTTGCGGCTTGCAAACTCTCTTGTGTTTCCTGCCATCATGTTCCCCCCTCGAAAATAAAAAAAGTAAAGCTGTCACTTACCGGTAATGATGTAAATTTTACCAAAGTCCATTAAACTTGCCCTGAACTATAATTGTCAAACATTAAAATCATAAGAAATCCTTTTTCAACATAGTGAATATAATGAAAATTACAATTATTCTTATTCATTTAATTTCCAACAATTATATGACAAGTTCATTTTACTCTCTTAATGTAGCACCGTCAAGAAAACGCATACTTAAAAATGGGATTGTAATCCATTTTCTCCAATTCCCTTTACAGTAACACTTTTTACGATACTTTCCAACACAGGAAAAATATTTGGCGAAAAATAAGTTGATCCCTCTTCCAAAAAGCAAAAAAACGACATAATCCTGTTTAAGTAAACAAAAGGCAGAAAAAAATCGACATTTTCTCTTTTCTCCCTTTTTATAGGAAAGTACCCATGTAAAGTTGTCTAAAATTATATAAGAATAACAATCTCTCTTTGTGAAAAGTTCTATATACCTGTTCTAGTATGCTATAAAATTGTATATAATGTTAGGTAGGAAAGAGGGGTTATAAATGGCGAAAGAACAAGCAGAACAAGCTGCTGAAGAGCAGCAACAATCCGAGACCGCAACTATTTCCTTATTCAGTAAGGAATTATTACGAGATATACTGTTGCCCGACTTATTGGGAAAAGACCATTCCCAAGTCCTTTATTGGTCCGGCAAGCAACTGGCCAGAAAGTTCCCATTGCAAAGCCTAGAGGAAGTAGCAGCTTTCTTTGATAACGCCGGATGGGGAACGTTGGAAAAAGAAAAGGAATCTAAGAACCAGGCGGAATTCGTCCTAAGCGGCGAAATCGTCACCCGCCGTTTTGCAATAACGGATGAGCCGGAATTCCAATTGGAAGCAGGATTTCTTGCACAACAATTACAACAGCAAAAAAGCCGGATTACGGAAGCGGCTGTTGAAACAAAAAAAAGGGGTGCCAAGGCAAACTTCTTGGTACGCTGGGATACAAAAGATATTATACGTGATGAAGTTTAATACATAGTTCCTAATTTAAGGAATGTTGATGGACAAAAAACCAGCCCTTTCCCGGGCTGGTTTTTTTGATATTATTCTTTTAACTTAGTTATTAATTCATCCACCACATTATGCGGCAAACCAATTTGCAGAAATTCTTCTTTCGTTGCTCCCTTCATGGCTTTCAAAGAACCAAAATGCTTCAGAAGCAGCTGCTTTCTTTTAGCCCCGATACCTGGGATTTCATCCAACATCGATTGGAACGCCGTTTTTCCCCGTACCTGCCGATGAAACGTAATGGCAAAACGGTGGACCTCATCCTGAATTCGCTGCAACAAATAAAATTCCTGGCTTCGCTGATCAAGAGGGACAATCTCCAAGGGATTTCCCATCAGCAAATTGGATGTCTTATGTTTATCATCTTTCACCAGACCGGAAATCGGAATATCAAGACCCAATTCATTCTCCAATACATCCCTGACCGCTTCGATATGGCCTTTGCCGCCATCCACTATAATTAAATCCGGCAGTGGCAGCTGTTCTTTCAATGCCCGGGAATAACGGCGCCGTACTACCTCTCTCATTGATTCATAATCATCCGGGCCCTGTACGGATTTGATTTTATATTTTCGGTATTGGTTGCGGTCAGCCCGGCCGTCAATGAATACGACCATGGCCGATACTGGATTGGTTCCCTGTATATTGGAATTATCAAAGGCTTCAATTCTGTGCGGCGTATAAATGCCAAGGATTTCTCCCAAGTTTTCCACAGCTTTGATTGTACGCTCTTCATCGCGTTCAATTAGGAAAAATTTCTCTTTTAATGCATTTTTAGCATTTTTGTTGGCCAATTTCAACAAATCTTTCTTTTGCCCCCGCTGTGGCTGAAGGGTTTTAACTTCAAGGAGCTGCTGTGCCATTTCCAAGTCGATTGAATCCGGCAGCAGAACTTCTTTGGGTTTGATATGATTCGCTTTTTCGTAAAACTGCCCCAAAAAAGTAAGGAATTCCTCATCCGGCTCACCGTAGATAGGGAACATGGAAACATCCCTTTCGATCAGTTTTCCTTGGCGAATAAAGAATACCTGCACACACATCCAGCCTTTGTCGATTGCATAACCGAAAATGTCGCGATCAGTGAAATCGTTCATGATCATCTTCTGCTTCTCCATTGTTGCTTCGATATGGGCAATTTTATCGCGGTATTCTTTGGCCCGCTCAAAATCTAATTCTTCCGCTGCTGCTTCCATTCGTTCTATCAATTCTTTCTTAATGTCTTCATAGCCCCCATTAAGAAATTTAGTGATTTCAGTGGTAATTTCTTTGTATTTCTCCTCTTCTATAGGGTGGACACATGGAGCCAGGCACTGGCCAATATGGTAATACAGACATACTTTGTCAGGGAGCGTTGTGCATTTGCGTAATGGATAAATCCGGTCCAAAAGCTTTTTTGTCTCATTGGCGGCACTTGCATTTGGGTATGGCCCAAAATATTTTCCCTTCCCCCTCTTTACTTTACGTGTTATTAATAATCGAGGATTTTTTTCATTGGTGAGATGGATAAAAGGATAACTTTTATCATCTTTCAGCATAATATTATATTTTGGATCATACTTCTTGATTAAATTAAGTTCCAATAACAAAGCTTCCATATTGGAAGAGGTAATGATATATTCAAAATCTTCTATTTCATTAACAAGCCGCAATGTCTTCCCATCATGCGAACCCGTAAAATAAGAGCGGACACGGTTCTTAAGGATCTTTGCTTTCCCCACATAAATGACCGTCCCTTGACGGTCCTTCATTAAATAGCAGCCCGGCTGGTCAGGGAGCAAAGCCAGTTTGCCTTTAATGATTTCATTCATCCTTTTCGCCTCCTCTGTTTTGTGCTTTCTATATATACTATAAGCAATGGCAATCTCTAGCCTTGCTTAGAAATGGTTGATTATTAGTATGGAGTTATCTTTCCGCATACTAACCTGATTATGCCCTATCTATAAATGGACAGCAACTGGGAAAGGCTGCACGAAAAAAAAGCCGCCTTCAAAGGGCGGCTTTTTTAATCATCAGGTTAAGCGTGTTTTTTAACCAATTCAGCTAAAGCTTCTTTTGGTTGGAAACCGACTACTTTATCGACAACTTCTCCGTCTTTTAAAACAAGAAGTGTTGGAATACTCATAACTCCAAATTTGCCGGCAGTTTCTTGGTTTTCATCAACATCGACTTTAACAATCTTAACTGTATCGCTCATTTCGCTATCAAGTTCTTGAAGAACAGGAGCAATCATTTTACAAGGTCCGCACCATGGAGCCCAAAAATCGACAAGTACTAAACCTTGAGAAGTGTCACTAGAAAATGTTTGATCAGTAGTATTGACAATCGCCATACGAAAGCCCTCCTAATTATTACTAAAATCCTATTATCAGTATAACAGAGATATCCTGCGGGAAGCTAATGATTTGTTTAATGCGTCAACCTATAGCATGCCCTTAGTGGGACACTCTTAATCATAGGATGGTAAAACTGTTATAGTAGGTAACAGCTTGTAGTATAGTATGTACCCTTTTGGTCAAAAAGTAAACAATGCATTCGTTGTCCAGCTCTTGTATACAGGCGTTAAGACCTATAAAGCCCGAAGCGAAAAGCGGCCCGCTGATGCAACGGACCACTTTACTTGTATTATGCGTTTACTTTAAGTTTCTTGAATTCTTCAGTCAGCATCGGCACCACTTCGAATAGATCGCCGACAATGCCATAGTCCGCCACTTTGAAAATATTAGCTTCGGGATCTTTATTAATCGCGACAATTACCTTTGAATTGGACATACCGGCTAAATGCTGGATTGCTCCGGAGATACCGCATGCAATATACAGATCAGGCGTTACTACCTTCCCTGTTTGTCCAATTTGCAAAGAATAATCGCAATAATCGGCATCGCAGGCTCCACGTGAAGCGCCAACTGCCCCTCCAAGGACATCCGCCAATTCCTTCAACGGTTCAAATCCATCGGCACTTTTGACGCCGCGGCCGCCGGCCACAACTACTTTTGCTTCAGAAAGGTCTACACCGTCGGTTGCTTTACGGATTACTTCTTTAATTACCGTACGAAGGTCTTTGATTTCCACGCTTTGTGAAGTCACTTCTCCTGAACGGGATTCATCCTTTTCCAAAGGATTGATATTATTTGGACGGATTGTCGCAATGATCATTCCATCTGTAATGATTTTCTTCTCGAATGCCTTCCCTGAGTAAATTGGGCGTGTGAAGACTGTATTGCCTCCTTCTTCTTCCACGGAAGTCGCATCGGAAACCAAACCTGATTTTAGCTTCCCGGCGATACGGGGCGCCAAGTCTTTTCCTAATGCGGTGTGGCCCATGATGATTCCTTCTGGATTCTCTGCTTCGATGACAGCCAATAAAGCCTGGGCGTAACCGTCAGACGTATACTGGGACAATTGGGCATTTTCCACCGCTACCACTTTGTCTGCGCCATAATGAATGAATTCATTGCCAAGGGATTGTACAGCATCGCCGATCACTACGCCTACAATCTCTCCGCCATCTGCAGCAATCTTGGCTGCAGCCACTGCTTCAAACGTTACATTACGAAGTGCACCATCACGAATTTCACCTAATACTAGCATTTTTCTGGACATATATTTAGCCTCCTATTACGATCATGTTGGAATTAAAGTACTTTTGCTTCAGTATGAAGTAGATTGACAAGTTCTTTGACTTGGTCTTGCAATTCTCCGTCCAATACTTTTCCTGCTTCTTTCTTGGCAGGAAGAAAGATTTCAATTGTCTTCGTTTTTGCTTCCACATCATCTTCATCGATATCAAGATCGTCCAATTCTAGTTCTTCAAGCGGCTTTTTCTTCGCTTTCATGATTCCAGGAAGAGAAGGATAGCGTGGCTCGTTCAACCCTTGCTGTGCCGTAACCAATAAAGGAAGGCTCGTTTCAATCACTTCTGAATCGCCTTCAACGTCGCGGATAACGCTTACATTTGTTCCATCAATCGTCAATTTAGTGATTGTAGTGATGTATGGAATATCAAGGAACTCTGCTACACGAGGGCCCACTTGGCCGGATCCGCTATCGATTGCAACATTTCCTGCAATGATTAAATCGGCTTCTTTGTCCTTCAGGTATTCGCCAAGAATTTTCGAAGTAGAGAATTGATCTCCGTCTTCCACATCGTCTTCGATATTGATCAATACTGCCTTATCTGCACCCATTGCAAGGGCTGTACGCAGCTGCTTCTCAGCCTCTTCACTGCCGACAGTCACTACTGTGACTTCACCGCCATGAGCATCCCTGACATTAATCGCCTCTTCGACAGCGTATTCATCATAAGGATTGATAATGAACTCTGCGCCATCTTCATTGATCTTGCCGTTGGAAAGAGTGATTTTTTCTTCAGTATCAAATGTTCTTTTCAATAATACGTATATATTCATGTGATAGCCTCCTGCTACAATTTAATTATGAAGATTATGAATATTGACTCTATTTATTTGCCTGAGAATACGGGCTTTCGCTTCTCTATGAAAGCGGCAATCCCTTCCTTCGCATCCTGGGAAGTGAATATGTCTCCGAATGCAGCTGCTTCTTGTTTTACTCCCTCATGGTATTGTGCATGCTTGGAGTAGTTTAATAGTTCAATTGCTTTCTTGAGGGCCACTGGACTTTTTGCTGCAATTTTGCGAGCCAGCGAGGTAACAGCTTCCGGCAGTTCATCCTCGGGATAAGAAGCATTCGCCAGTCCCCAAGACACCGCTTCTCTTCCTGTAATGGGATCGCTGGAAAACATCATTTCGGCTGCCTTCGCCATTCCTATTAATCTTGGCAATCGCTGTGTGCCGGCAAAGCCAGGAACCAATCCAAGCTGCAATTCAGGCAATCCAAGTTTGGCTGTGTCGCTGACATAGCGAATATGGCAGGCCATGGCAAGCTCTAGCCCCCCGCCTAGCGCAGCCCCATGAATAGCGGCTAGAACTGGCTTAGGAAACGTTTCAATTCTTTCAAATAATTGTTGTCCAGCGGCTGATAGCTTCGAAAACTCCGGGCCATCTGCTATCGTGGTGAATTCTTTTATGTCAGCTCCCGCTGAGAAAAATCTTCCTTCCCCTTGTATCACAATAACGCGCGTTTCCTGGTTATCTTCAAGCTGATCCAGGACAGATGACAACTCTTGTAGAACCGCAGATGATAAAGCGTTTGCAGGAGCTTTATCAAGCTTGACAAAAGCAATATGCTCTTCTACTTGATACGAAATGAATGACATCCAAATCCCCCTTTGCTACTATATCCTTCTTAATTATACAATATTATTAAAAATAGTAACTATTTAACAGCTTATATTTTTTTTAAAAAAGGGCTGCACCGTAATGAAGCCCTTTTTTCCTTATTCAGCTGCACTGTGAGCCAAACCTGCAATAAATAAGTTATGAACATCCGCCGATAAATGCGGCAAGCTGTATTTATGGTCGTTCATGACCCAGTTCGTCACAATCTCATCAAGAGTGCCAAATATCATCTGGCGGGCAAGCTTATCATTCAAATCCTGTTTGAATTCTCCATTCGCTATGCCTTCCTTCAGAATTCCGTCAACAAGGTTCAAGTAACCTTTCAACACATCATTGATTTGTCTGCGGAGTTCGCTATTCGACTGCCGCAATTCCAATTGGGTCACCACAGCGAGATGAGGATCCTCCGACATGATGTCGAAATGCTTTTGAATGAGCACGGAAAGCTTATCGGACGCTGTTTCCTTAAGATTGATTTCATCATTGATTCTCTCAACGAATTCGCCCATCTTTTCCTGGAACAGTGAGATAAGGATATCTTCTTTATTTTTAAAATAGAGATAGATTGTGCCATCGGCCACACCTGCTTGTTTCGCAATCTTTGAGACTTGCGCTTGATGATAGCCATGTTCTGCTATGACCCCAACGGCGGCATCAATAATTTGTTTGTACTTTGGTTTGTTACGCTTCACGTTTTCTTCCCCTTTCAGAGAAATGAATGACTATTCATTCATAATGTTATAATAGATTGATTATTCTGGGATGTCAAGTAAAAAAGAGAGAGTCATCAAGCTCCATCTAATCTATTGAACCTTTCTATTATACACATCCTAAAAAACGCTGTCCAAAGCACAAACCAGCAGGCAGATTAAACATTATATCGGTTCTCCGGTCAGGCTTCCCGTTTATCTTGGGAGATTTTTTCTTTTTCTTCCTCTACAAGGCTTCTTCTTAAAATTTTCCCTACGGCTGTCTTCGGCAATTCTTTTCTAAATTCATAAGAGCGCGGCACTTTGTAGGCAGCCAGATGCTTTCTGACAAATGCATTCAGTTCCTCTTCACTGGTTTCCTTGCCCTCTTTAAGAACGATGTAGGCCTTGACTGTTTCCCCCCTGTATGGGTCGGGAACGCCCGCTACGACAGCTTCCTGAATATCCCTGTGTTCATATAGCACTTCTTCCACTTCCCGCGGGTAAATATTGTAACCGCCGGCAATAATCATGTCCTTTTTCCGGTCTACAATATAAAAATAGCCCTTCTCATCCTGATAGCCCAAATCCCCTGTCAGCAGCCAACCATTTTTGAACACATTCTCAGTTTCATCCGGGCGATTCCAGTATCCCTTCATCACCTGCGGCCCTTTTACGGCAATCTCCCCCACTTCATTAGGAGGCAGCGGTTCTCCTGTATCCATGGACAAAATGGCAGCATCCGTATCCGGCCATGGAACACCTATGCTCCCTTTGATGCGAGGGCGGTCCCAAAGGAAATTGGCATGGACGACTGGGGAAGTTTCCGTCAATCCGTACCCTTCAACCAATTTGCCGTTCGTCACTTTCTCGAATTGGTCTTGGATTTCGACAGGAAGAGGCGCGGAACCGCTGATGCAGGAGTGAATGGAGGATAGGTCGTATTTATGCAAATCCTTATTATTAAGGATCGCGATATACATAGTCGGCGCTCCGGGAAAAAGAGTCGGTTTCTGTTTGTCGATTGTCTTGAGGACAGTCTGGATATCGAACTTAGGAAGAAGGATCATTTTATACGCTTCCATAACAGCCAGAATGAGCACGGTAGTCATGCCGTAAACATGGAAGAAAGGAAGTATGCCCAGCACTGACTCTTCCCCTTTTTTGCATTTATACATCCATGCTTTGCACATTTTCGTATTCGCCACTAGATTTTTGTGTGTCAGCATAACGCCTTTAGGAAAACCAGTGGTGCCTCCTGTGTATTGCAGCAAGGCAAGGTCCTTTTCGATATCAACTTCCAAAGGTATTTCAACGGGTTTGCTTGTTTTAAGGATCTCCGTGAGCAAATGGACTTGCCCTCCATGACGGACATTTACAGAGATGCCCAGGTCTCTCTTTTGGATATATGGGTAAATGATGTTCTTAGGGAATGGCAGGTAATCTTTGATAGCGGTTACAATTACATGTTCAATATCTGTTTTACTTTGGATGGTTGCAACTCTTGGATACAGAGCATCCATCGTGAGGATGATTTTCGTACCCGAATCCTTCATTTGGTATTCGAGTTCTCTTTCCATATACAGTGGATTTGTCTGGACAACAACACCGCCGGCAAATAAAGCACCGAAATAGCCTATAACGGATTGCGGCGTATTGGGCAGCATAATGGCGATCCGATCGCCCTTTTCAACACCCAGCCCCTTCAGATAGTTAGCGAAGCGAAGGGCATCCTCATACAATTCCAAGAAGGTTATTTCCTTGCCCATGAAGTGTATGGCCGATTTATATGGATAATGTGTAGCGGCATCCTTAAGATAGGACTGTAGCGGCAAAGTTCCATAATCGAGCGTAGCGGGTATTTCCTTCGGATATTCATTCAGCCAATTTCTTTCTTCCATTTCTTGGCCCCCTTTTAGAAAATATTTACTTGTAATCCAATTATATCATAATGCACCCATTGATAACTGACAATTAGGAAAAATCAAACCGCTACTCAAAGACTCCTGTACCTTTCCGATAAGCATTAAAAAAATCGCCAATCAATTGGCGATTTTACTGTTTTATCTTATTCGAACTGTCGCTAAAACTCCCACTTCAACAGGGGGAGTGAAGACAAAGAAGTGTAAGTGTGAGATCAAGCGACAGCAAGAAGTCGATTGGTTCAACTAATAATCGGTGGAGATAAGCAAAAACCTCCACCGATTAAAGTTTCACTTGATCAGCTGATCATTAAATAGACAACTCCGATGACCATGAAAGCCGCAGCAGCAGCAATCAATACCTTTGCCAATGTCTCCATCCCAATCTCCCCTCAATCCTTACGAAATGCTGCTGATACCTGCACCGATAATGTAGGACAACCCGACAGAAATAATGAGAGCGATTAATCCTACCGCTCGGTTGTCACGTTGGATTTCTTCATCTATTTTGAAGCCCGGTGTCAAAAATTCGAAAATAAAATATCCGGCAACCAACAAGACAAACCCAAAGATGCCCCAATAAATCATATCCATCAAGCTGTCATGCTCCATAATGGAGTGGCGGAAGATATTGGCGATGCCGAATATCTTCCCACCTGTCGCCAGTGCGACGGCCACATTGCCTTTTTTGATTTCATCCCAGTTGCGGTATTTTGTCACAAGCTCAAAGACTGCCAAAAAAATCACCGTACAGAGAAGGGCCACACTGCAGTAGGCTGCAATATACACATAATTATTAGACCAAAACGCTTCCATATTCCTTGCTCCTATTTTGTCTCAATTTATCCCATTCTAACTGGCATTAGAACTCCCCTCCAACCCAAGGGTATAGACGAAGAAGTAAAGGTTCAGTAAGAACTAAGGTTAGTCCAACTAGATGAGTGGGTGATGAATGCCCCCACCGCACAAAGTAGTTTACTTTATTTCAGCTCAACGATGGTCACTCCGCTGCCGCCTTCGCCTTGTTCCCCAAAGCGAATGCTTTTGACAGACCGATGGTTTTTCAAGTACTCCTGCACCCCTTGGCGAAGTGCCCCCGTTCCTTTGCCATGGATGATTGAGACTCTCGGATAACCTGCCAGCACTGCATCATCAATATATTTTTCCACCCGCAGAAGGGCATTTTCATATCGCTCTCCGCGAAGATCAAGCTCCAGGCTAACGTGGAAGTCTTTCCCTTTCACAGTCGCAAGCGGCTTGGTTTCCACCGGCTTCGGAGCATTGACAAATTGCAGGTCCTGCTCCTTAACTTTCATTTTCATAATACCGATCTGGACAAGCCATTCCTTATTCGAAACTCGTTCGATCAACGCACCTTTACTATTCAAACTCAGTACCTTCACTTCATCGCCAGGCTGAAGTTCGTGGTCTTGTTTGCTAACTACTTTTTTCTTTTTCTTCAGCTTCGGAGCCGCTTCTTCCAGTCTTTTGCGCGCTTCGATCAATTCATGCTCTTTGACTTCCGCTTGTTTATTCAGGCGGAGATTGCGGAGATCTGATATGATTTCTTCCGCTTCTTCTTTCGCCTTTTCAATGATTTTTTGCGCTTTCAGCTTGGCATCTTCCAATTCAGCATCTTTTTCAGCATAGTATTGCTGCATTTCCCGCTGAAGGTCGTTATGCAATTTTTCCGCCGTGCGCAAATAGTCCCTGGCTTCATGCTTGTCCTGTTCAGCCTGGCGGCGGCTTTCTTCAAGTGAAGCAATCATATTCTCTACTTTATTGGTATCTTCACCTATATAGCCTTTAGCGTTTTCGATGATCCATGGCTGCAAGCCGAGCTTCTTGGAAATCTCGAATGCATTGCTTCGTCCCGGCACGCCAATCAGCAGCCTATACGTCGGGCTTAATGTATCGACATTAAATTCGACACTCGCATTGATTACTCCTTCCCGGTTATAGCCGTAAGCTTTCAACTCTGGATAATGGGTCGTGGCTATGATGCGCGATCCTCTTGCGTGGACCTCATCCAGAATCGAGATAGCAAGGGCGGCTCCTTCCTGGGGATCGGTCCCTGCGCCAAGCTCATCGAATAATACGAGCGTGTTTTCATCAACGTCGTCCAATATTTCCACAATATTCACCATATGGGAAGAGAATGTACTTAGGCTTTGCTCAATGGACTGCTCATCGCCGATATCAGCAAAGATTTTCTCGAATACGCAAATTTCCGAGCCGTCCAATGCCGGTATCTGTAACCCGGCCTGAGCCATCAGGCAACTCAGCCCAACCGTCTTCAGCGCCACGGTTTTACCGCCTGTATTCGGCCCCGTGATGACAATCGTCGTGTAATCCTTTCCGAGCATAATATCATTAGCAACAACCTGATTCCGGTCAATCAATGGATGTCTCGCTTTGACGAGCTTCATGTAACCTTCATTATTAAGAGTAGGCTTGGATGCCTTGATGCTGTGCGAATAACGCGCTTTGGCGAAAACAAAATCCATCGCTCCAAGGACATGAACATTATGGAGAAGTTCGGAAGCATATTCGCCCACCGTCACGGACAGCTGGATTAAAATCCGTTCAATCTCCTGCTGCTCACTTGCTTTCGCTTCCTGCAAAGCATTATTTAGAGCAACAATTGCCTGCGGCTCAATGAAAAGTGTCTGTCCGGAAGATGACTGGTCATGGATGATCCCTCCGTACACACCCTTGTATTCCTGTTTGACAGGCAAGACAAAACGGTCGTTGCGGATCGTAATAATGCTGTCCGACAGAGTTGTTGCGGCATTGGAAGACCGTATCATGCTCTCCAGCTTCTCTCTGACACGCGCTTCATTTGCCCGGAGCTGATGGCGGATGGTACGCAACTTTTCGCTTGCAGAATCTAGTACCTCGCCTTGATCTCCAATGGCATTCGTAATCAGTTTTTCGATGTCAAAAAGATCATAGAGCGTCTGCAGCTGTTCTGATAGCAGCGGCAATGAAACATCATCATCAGCCATGTCCTCGATAAAGCGTTGAAGCCTGCGCCCTGCACGCAATGTCGAAGCTGTTTCTTTCAACTCGTTGGGACTGAGCATGCCGCCGATTTTTGCACGTTTAGCATGGGGCGCTATATCGAATATCCCGTCAAGGGGAGCCTTGCCCTTCAGGCGGATAACAGTAGCTCCTTCATCCGTCTCAGCCTGCCATCTTTCAACCTCGGCGAAAGAAGTGGAAGGCATAAGTTCTTTCACTCGCTTTTGTCCTAGTGATGAAGCAGCAAAGTGCAATAGCTGCTCGCGTATTTTGTCGAATTCTAATGATTTTAATGATTTATTATTCACGGAGAATAATCCCCCTCAGTACTCATTTTCGTGTTAGTCATTTCTTTTCAGAAATGCAATCAGCTCATCTGCCGATTTCGTATTCAATATTGTCTCTTTTTTCAACAGGGCTTTCATGGCAGTGGAAACCCCGATAGGCATATGCTCAAGCATCTCCATGCTATGGGCATCCGTATTAATGGCAATTGTGACACCGGCAGCCTGGGCTTTCTTCAGATGCTCGGCTGACAGATCAAGCCGATTCGGGTTAGCGTTCAGCTCCAGCGCCGTGTTGGTTTCCTTGGCCCATTGGATTAAAAGATCCACATCCACATCATAACCATCGCGGCGGCCTATCAAACGGCCTGTTGGATGTGCAATGATATCGACATTGGGATTATCAAGGGCTGTCTTCAAGCGTTTCATAATTTGTTCCCTGTCTTGCGAAAAGCTGGAGTGAATGCTGGCAATTACAAGATCCAGTTCTTTCAACAGCTCATCATCGAAATCCAATGTTCCATCGGGCAGGATATCCATTTCAATGCCTGCTAGGATTTCGATGTCATCATATTTTCTATTATACTCTTTTATAAGCTGAATCTGCTCTCTCAGCCGCTCCGGCGTTAAGCCGTTCGCAACCTTTAAATACTGCGAATGGTCTGTAATAGCCATATAGGAATACCCTTTCGCCCTGCAAGCCTCTATCATTTCCTCAATTGAGTAAGCTCCATCGCTCCAGGTCGAGTGCATATGGATATCGCCTTTTATATCGTCCGGACCGACGATTTCATCAGCAGGGAAATAATCAACTTCCGTCCCGTCTTCACGGCATTGAGGAGGAATGAAAGGCAAATCGAAATGATGGTAAAACGCTTCTTCGCTCGGAAAAGTCAATACTTCCCCTGTTTCGGCATTCTCCACTCCATATTCACTGATTTTTTCTCCCCGTTCTTTTGCTAGTTGGCGCATTCGCACATTATGGTCCTTCGACCCTGTGAAATGGTGAAGGGTCGTATAGAATTCTTCCGGCTTAATCATGCGGAAATCAATGCTGATATCATATTCATAGGAAAGTGTAATAGAAACTTTCGTATCCCCCGCACCGATTACATCCTTAATATTGGGAAGCTGCAGCAATTGTTCACGTACTTCTTCCGGCCGATCAGTCGCTATAATAAAATCAAGATCCTTGACGCTTTCTTTCATCCGCCGCAGGCTGCCGGCCCGGGAAAATTTTTTGATGGCATCTATTTTGCCCAAATACGTCTCAATCTGATCGGCAATCGGCATGACGAACGATAAAGGAAAACGGTCAGGACCGTCGTTCACTTCCTTGAGCGCATTCAAGATTTTCTCTTCCGATTTGGCGCCGAAACCAGCCAGGGCACTCACCTTTTTTTCTTCACAGGCTTTCATCAGCTCGTCTTTATTAGTGATATGCAACTCTTTATATAGCTTGGCGATTTTCTTTCCGCCAAGCCCGGCAATCCGCAACAGAGGAATAAGGCCTTCAGGCACTTCAGCCTGCAGTTCTTTGAGCGTCGCTGATTCCCCCGTTTCTCTATATTCCTCTATGACAGCAGCGGTTCCTTTGCCGATTCCCGGCAATGCCGTCAGATCATCTATTTCTTTCAGACTGCGCTGGTCATTTTCAAGCGCTGCAGCTGCTTTGCGGAAAGCGGATGTTTTAAAAGGATTCTCGCCCTTCAATTCCATATACATCGCTATTTTCTCCAATAGCTTAATGATATCCTTTTTATTAATGCTCACGTTCATCACCTCTTATATTGATTTCCCGTTTTGTGCCAAATAATATAGTTAGATCACCGATTATGTACCTGTAAATAAAGATACCCTTGAATGCATTTATTCTCAAGTATTGTCCCTAAAAAGGGAATTGAACAGAGAAATTCATATTCATAGCGGTCAACATAAGGACAGAGCTGAAGCAATCCGGGTTGTCCGTGTCTTTCGCCTGGACATATAAAAAGCTGACCCAAAAGAGCTGTCGGATCGATTCAGCTTTTTGGGATCAGCTTTAAATTGACGTATAATGGAACCAAAGTTCTTTGATCTTTTCGGAAAGCAGCGGTGTATGCTTTACCATATTTTCCGCTATGAAGGATGTCTGGATGTGGTCCTGAATAAAAGGAATCGGTAGAAGTGCTCCGAGGAACAATAGAATAAATACAACCAGGTAGACTTCAATGAATCCGAAGATTCCTCCTCCCCAGCGGTTTAGTTGTTTCAATATAGGGAATTGGGCAATAAAATCTAGCATACTTCCAAATATTTGCCACAGAATCTTGACGGCGAAGAAGATCACAATGAAAGCAATGGCGTTATAATAGGCTGCCTCCACGCCTAATCCGTTGAACAGCGTATTCATGCTGCCCGATTCGCCCATCGATGGAAACGGAATCCATAGTTCCAACTTAGGGGACAAATCATCATAGAAACTAACAGCGGCGATGAATGCCACGAGGAAACCTGTTATATGTATAAGCTGAAGTATTAGACCGCGCCTTAAGCCTACGGCGACGCCGATCAAAAACATCGCTATCAATATCATGTCAAACATTCAGTTCAATCCTTTTCTTTCGATTGTTCCATTTCAAGATAATCCAATCGGTCTTTTAGCTTCAAATAATCATGAATGGCATTTATAGCAGTCAGCACGGCTAATCGACTAACGTCCAGATTAGGATTCTTGGCACTAATCTCACGCATTCGATCATCGACCATCGAGGCAACCAGCCGGATATGACTCGAAGATTCCGTGCCGACGATCGTATACTGCTGCCCATAAATATCAACGGTTATTTTACTTTTTTTCTCACTAGACAAGGTCATATCCCCCCTATTCCACAGAATCCTAATCTCTATAATAACATGAACAGAAGGACCTTGAAAGTATTAAAGCCAAAGTTGGGCCTAATGTTCGTATGGGAAATTTGCATCCGCCTCCTGGCTGTCAGGATCAGGTTAACTCCCAGGTAAGATCACCCGCAAAAGGGGCATATAGGCATATAGGCACAGATAATCAGAATCACCTTCTCTTTCCTTTGGCAGGGGCTTCAGCCATCCTCGGATTAGGCAAACGTTTTAGCTTCGGTAAAAATGAGTTAAAATAGAATGATCTAGTCTATAATGATAGAAGTCCCTAAAAAGGAGTGATCAAATGGCGAATGTCGTTTTACAAATGAACACGGCCACCATCTCAGAGATGAATACATATTATCAATCTTCAATTGGAGCGAAGATGCCCCAAGGAGCCATCTTTTCCGCTAAGCCTCCAGGCTGCACGGTGACAGCGTATAAATCAGGCAAAGTCCTTTTTCAAGGGGCCAACGCTGAAACAGAAGCGAACAAATGGCAAAGCAGACAATTAAATAAGCCCGCTTCTACCGTTCCTTCCCGTAAAAATACAGTGAAGCACCATTCCTATTCTCCTCCTCCGGCCATCGGCAATATGAGTGTCATAGGATCTGATGAAGTCGGCACAGGCGATTATTTCGGGCCGATTACTGTAGCGGCTGTCTATGCGGCTGCCGATAAGATCCCTTTACTGAAGGAATTGGGCGTTCGGGATTCCAAGCACCTCAAAGACCCGCAAATAATGGAAATCGCCTCCCAACTGAAGCACGCGGTTCCTTTTTCGCTGCTTGTCCTGGATAATGAAAAATACAATAAACTCCAGGCTGGCGGGATGTCGCAAGGGAAAATCAAAGCTTACCTGCATAATTTGGCGCTTAAGAAATTAATCGAAAAAATAAAGCCTGAGGAAGCGGAAGCCGTTCTGATTGACCAGTTTGCACAGCCTGATGTTTTCTTCAATTATTTAAAGGACCAAGAAATGTTCGAGTGCAAAAATATTTTTCTAAGCACAGGGGCCGAAAGTGTACATGTGAGTGTAGCTGCAGCTTCCATCCTTGCCCGTGCTGCTTTCGTCAAAAAATTTGAGGAGCTCAGCGATCGAGCGGGCTTTGCCATCCCTAAAGGGGCTGGCCCAGCTGTCGATACAGCCGCAGCTAAATTAATCGAACGTAAAGGATTGGGCAGCCTTGATTCGTTCACCAAGTTGCACTTCGCTAATACGGAAAAAGCGAAGAAAATTCTGAATAGAAAAAGATAAAAAAAGATCAGGCCGCAACATGCTGCCTGATCTTTTTCTGTTTTATTCAGAGCGCCAGCCTCTTAAGCTTGTCGGGGCTGTTCGGCGCTTTCCGCTTTTATTTTATCCAGCTGCAAGCGCCAGCCCCTCGAGGTCTTAAGTTGGTCATGTCCTAAGGCAAAAAATGGCCTTTGGTCATGACCCCCTTAAGCTTGTCGGGGCTGTTCGGCGCTTTCCGCTTTTATTTTTACCCGCGCAGTTCTGCTCCGGCTTTTTCTTTAACGGCTTTTAATACTTTTTCATGTGCCTTTGTTACTTCTTCATCTGTCAATGTTTTGGCAGGGTCGAAATATTTTAAAGAGAATGCAATGGACTTCTTGCCTTCTTCCATGCGGTCCCCTTCGTATAGGTCGAAGACAGCCACATCTTTTAAAAGCTTTCCTCCCGCTTCAATGATGATATTTTTTATATCACCGGCAATTGTTTCTTTATCCAGCACAAGTGCGATATCTCGTGTGATAGACGGGAAACGAGGAATGCTTTCGTATGCGATCGGCGCTACATCCGCATTCAGCAATGCTTCAAGCGACAATTCAAATACATATGTTTCTTTAATATCATGCTGTTGTTCAACCGTAGGGTGAACTTGGCCTACATAACCGATATACTTGCCATCCAAGGAGACAGCTGCTGTTCGGCCCGGGTGCATGCCTTCTACTTCGGTTGCAGCAAATGTAATTCGGCCAGCTACGCCCAATTTTTTGAACAAGCCTTCAAGGATTCCTTTAGCAACGAAGAAATCCAATTGTTTCTTCTCGCCTTGCCACAGCTGAGTATGCCATACACCAGTGATTGCACCGGCTACATGCTCTCTTTCTTCCGGCAATGCTTCGCCTTCTGTTTGAAGGAAAACAGTTCCTGTCTCGTATAAAGCAACAGAATCATTCTGTCTGGCAACATTATATTGCAACGCTTCAAGCAATTGCGGTACGATACTTTGGCGAAGGACGCTGCGTTCTTCACTCATTGGCATCGCCAATTTGACGGTATCGCCTTTTTCAATGGCAAAGGCAGTCGCTTTTGTTGCTGATGTTAACGCATAGGACACTGCTTGGTATAACCCTGCTCCTTCAAGGAAGCGGCGGACGATTCGGCGTTTCGCTTGGTATGGAGACAGTTTTCCAGCAGTTCCTGATGCTGCAGGAAGTGTTTTAGGAATGTTGTCATAGCCATACAGACGGGCCACTTCTTCCACTAAATCCTCTTCGATTGTAATATCGCCTCGGCGAGTAGGAACGGTCACTGTTATAGTGCTGCCTTCCACTGTGCTTTCAAATTTTAAGGCAGAGAAGATGTCCTGCACTTGTTCCATTGATAAATCAGTGCCTAATAAGGTATTGATTTTCTCAATTGTGATGGAAACAACAGCCGGTTCCACAACAAGCGTATCCACTTCCACTGTTCCTTCCAGAACTGTTCCCCCTGCATATTGTTCCATAAGCGCTGCTGCACGTTCAGCAGCCGCACGTACACGCTCTGGATCAACACCTTTTTCATAACGGGCACTTGCTTCGCTGCGAAGGGCATGGTCTTTTGATGTTCTGCGTACAGAAGCAGCAGAGAAATAGGCAGATTCAAGCAACACAGTTGTTGTGGAATCGCTCACTTCTGAATTTGCTCCACCCATTACCCCGGCAAGTGCAATCGGTTCTGAGCCATTTGTGATGACCAATTGATGCGGCTGCAGTTTACGTTCAGCATCATCCAATGTAACCATTGTCTCGTTTTCTTTCGCAGTGCGGACAACGATTTCTTTTGAGCCGATTTTGTCGTAATCAAAAGCATGCAACGGTTGGCCGTATTCAAGCAAGATATAATTGGTGATGTCGACGATATTATTGTGTGGGCGGATGCCGCTGGCCATCAACGTTGTCTGCAACCATAAAGGCGATGGTCCGACTTTAACGTCTTTAATCACTTTTGCCGTATACAAAGGATTTGCTTCTTTGTCCTCAACCTTAACCGAGATGTAATCAGCGGCTTTTTCATCTCCCTCAGATACTGAGTGCTCCGGCCATTTTACCTCTTTACCAAGGATGGCACCCACTTCATAGGCAACACCAAGCATACTTAGGCAATCAGAGCGGTTCGGCGTCAAGCCCAGCTCAAGAATCTCATCATTCAGTCCGAGTTGTTCAAGCGCATCCGTGCCCACTTCAACATCATTAGGGAAAACAAAAATGCCCGTGCTGTATTCTTTTGCAATCAGCTTGCTTTCAATGCCCAGCTCTTGCAGGGAACAAATCATTCCATGGGAAGCTTCGCCGCGCAATTTTGCTTTTTTAATTTTGAAATTGCCAGGAAGAACAGCTCCGACAGTTGCGACTGCCACCTTTTGGCCTTTATCGACGTTTGGCGCGCCGCAGACAATTTGGACGGGTTCTTCTGCGCCGATGTCCACTTGGCAAATATTCAGTTTATCCGCTTGCGGGTGTTTTACTTTTTCCAGTACGTGTCCGACCACAACGCCTGATACGCCTTCACTCTTCTTGTCGACACCTTCTACTTCGATGCCGCTCTTTGTAATTTTCTCTGCCAATTCATTTGCAGAGATACCTTCTAGATCAACATATTGTTGAAGCCATTTATATGAAACAAACATCTTCTTTTCCCTCCTCTGATTATTGTCCTTCGTAACGGTCGAATTGTTTCAGGAATCGGATATCGTTGCTGTAGAAATGTCTGATATCATCAATTCCGTATTTCAACATAGCAATGCGCTCTACGCCCATTCCGAAAGCAAAACCTGAATATACCTCTGGATCGAAGCCAGCCATTTTCAATACATTTGGATGCACCATTCCCGCTCCAAGAACTTCGATATAACCGGTGCCTTTACATACATTACAGCCTTTTCCGGCACAGATCTTACAAGAAATATCCACTTCGACCGATGGCTCAGTGAACGGGAAGAAACTTGGGCGCAGGCGAATCATACGGTCCTCCCCAAACATTTTCTTCGCAAACACTTCAAGTGTGCCAGACAAATCGCTCATGGCGATGTTTTTATCTACTACAAGGCCTTCAATTTGCATGAATTGGTGTGAGTGGGTCGCATCATCGTTATCGCGGCGGTACACTTTTCCCGGGCAAATAATTTTAACAGGGCCCTTGCCATCATGATTTAGCATGGTTCTCACTTGTACAGGAGAAGTATGGGTCCGCATCAATGTTTCTTCAGTAATATAGAAGCTGTCCTGCATATCGCGTGCCGGATGTCCTTTAGGGAGGTTCAATGCTTCAAAATTATAATAGTCCTGCTCCACTTCAGGTCCTTCAGCCACTTCATATCCCATTCCAATAAACAGGTCTTCAATCTCTTCAATGATTTTAGTCAGCGGATGAGGATTGCCGGCTTTGACTGTATAACCCGGCAATGTAACATCGATTTTTTCCTTGGCCAATTTGGCTGCGACAGCCGCTTCTTCAAGCTGTGCTTGTTTCTTTTCGATGCTTCCACCGATCGCTGCGCGCACTTCATTGGCTAATGCCCCCATTTTAGGGCGTTCCTCAGCCGATAATTTACCCATACCGCGAAGGACCTCTGTAATCGGCCCTTTTTTTCCAAGGTAAGCAACACGTACATCATTCAATTCTTTAAGATCAGAAGCCACTTCAATTTTTTGCAGCGCTTCTTCCTGCAGTTTTTTCAACGTTTCCTGCATCATGTTTTCCTCCTTTAATCCGGCTGCCGCCGGTTGTTGGTATTTTCTGATTGCCGGCATTGCCCTTTATAGTAATTGCGTTAGAAGCACAAGTCCGAAAACATAAAAAAACCCCGTCCCATAAAAGGGACGAGGTAAATCGTCGCGGTACCACCCTTGTTGATGCACAAATAATCTGTACACTACTTCATTGCAATAACGGTTTTTTAACCGGGTGCATCTTTACGCAGAATTCTGCGGTCCCGATGCCAGCTCGAGAGGTGAACTTCACTCTTCCATCCTTGTAAAAATGCTTTCAATCACGGCATTTTCTCCCTGTAACATCCGGCAAGAGCTACTTTTCTCTGTCAACGCTTTTCAATTATTCATTTCTCTTCATATTATAGTGAATTTCTGCGCAATATGCAACAACCCGTGCGATATTGTCACCCATTCTGCAGGCTGTACAACAAAATGCCGGCTGCCACTGTTACATTGAGTGATTCTGCTTGTCCATAAATAGGAATATACAGATTGCGGTCACATAGGCCAAGAACCTCAGCGCTAACACCATTGCCCTCATTACCGACTACCACGGCGAATGAATCGGATGCAGTCGCTTCCCGGTAATCGACAGCATCCTGCAGCGAGGTCCCGTAAACTGTCATTCCCTGTTCCTGCAATTGTGGTATAAAGGTTGCCAAATCAGCTTTGACGACAGGGATATGGAAAATAGAACCCTGCGTGGAACGCAAAGACTTGCTATTATAAACATCAACGCATCCATGGCCGCATACCACTAAATCCATGCCGGCTGCATCAGCAGTCCGGATCAGTGTGCCGATGTTGCCTGGATCCTGGATGCCATCAAGCAATAATGCTTTTTGATATGTAAGATGTTCATACTTAATCGTTTCACAGACAGCAAATATTCCTTGTGATGTTTCTGTTTCAGCCAATTCTTTTACAACTGCAGGCACCGTATTATATATCTCAATTCCATCAACATTCCATTTTGCCGGCAATTCCGCTTCCTCATCTTTGATAAGAGCGGTCACATTTGCATGTTTTAATGCTTCTTCGACCAAATGATAGCCTTCGACAAGGAATTGCCCCGCTTTATCGCGGCCTTTTTTACTCAATAATTTCTTCCATGATTTCACTTTATCATTCTGTACAGATTGAATGAACTTCATCTTTTCATTCACTCCTTTTCTTCCGTCCGATTTAACCAGTATAGCCTAACTATTATACATAATAAATGCAGCTTTGAGAAAAAATAAAGGGAAATGGGCTGTCTATTGGAATCCTGTTCCCTTGGACAGTCTATTGAACCAATATGTGGACTGAATATAAGGAAGTAAACACGAGGAGGATAACTTATGAGTTTAAACTTGCGAAATGCCGTAATCCATAATGTTTCAGGAAATTCTCAAGAACAACTGGAAAATACAATCGTGGATGCCATTCAGAGCGGTGAAGAAAAAATGTTGCCGGGCCTTGGTGTATTATTTGAGGTCATTTGGAACCATTCAACCGATGAAGAAAAAAAGGAAATGCTGTATGCATTGGAGAGCGGATTGAAGAAATAAATATTTTCTGAAAAGGCATTGATAATGAATTTTTTATTGTCAATGCCTTTTATAATGAGAGCACATTTAATCGAAACGCACTTCACTTGTATCGTAAAACTTCCTGTAATTCTAGAACAACAAAGCATTGTGTATTCAAACATTGGTGTTTATTTCAACTTTTACGAAAAACGTGGAAATAACTTACTATCCACCCTTTTATTTTATATTTACAATCTTATAACAAATAGATACATTTACCTATGCGATAAATCTACATCATATCGTTTACATAGGTCAAATACATAAAAAAGGAAGGAAGTAGGAGAAAGAACCATGATGTATTCAGCAGTAAAAGTAGTAGCAGGAGCAGTGTTAGGAGGAACGATCGTTTTATCAGCGTTAACTTGGGCTGGCGATGAAGACCTTAGCGCTGCAGTAACAAAAGGTGAATCTTTCAAAGAGAAAACTATTCAAGTAATTGATAGCCTAAATGACACTAAAAATAAACTCAAAGAAACCGAGGGACTACTTGCTAATGCCGGATTAGAAAACGATGAGTTAACAAAAAGCATCAACGACCTAAACCAGCAACTTGGTGAACTTCAAAAAAATTATAATGAATTAGTAGCCAAGGATTCAGCTTCTAAAGCAGAAATTGAATCTCTTAAAGAACAAGTTGAAACTGCAAAAACTACAATCGGTTCTCTTCAAGATGAATTAGCTACAGTTAAAGCAGAAAAGGCAGAAACAGAAGAAGCTTTAAAGGCTGCGCAAGATAAGCTAAAAGAAATTGAAGAAAACTACGACAATCTTTATGAGGCTCTTGAATATACCAACGTAATAGTATTTGAGCGCTACCAGGAAATCCAACGTCTTAATGACGAGTTAACCAAAGCAAATGAAGAAATTAAGAAAGCAAATCAAGCAGCTTCTGAACACAAAGATAATATGGACGAAGTGCTAGATGAATCCATCTTTGATGAAGTATTAAGCAAATAATAAATGTTCAACTAGGAAGGGGAGGGTTCGTCCTTCCCCTTTAATACTAGAAAGAGGAGCTTATTTCCTTGTCAATTCGCATTATAAGAAAAGGAGAATAGAGCATGCTTAAAACAACAATTGCAGGGGCAACATCTTTTGTCGCAGGAAGCGCACTTACGCTAGCATTGACTTGGTCTGGAGCGGAAGATTTAAAAACAGTGGAACAAACAGCTCAATCTTTTCAGGAAAAAACAATACAAGTGATTAATAAGTATAAATCGCTTCAAACAGCAGCCATTCATTTAGAAACCGAATTAAACAACAAAGAATCGCTCAACAACCAATTAAAATCCGACTTGAATAATGTAAATGCTCAACTAACTAAACTAAAGAACGAGAATGAAACATTTCAGGCTAATAAGACAGATGCTGCCATTCAAATTGATGACTTGAAACGTCAACTGGAAACAGCGAATTCTACAATCTTAGAATTAGAAAACAGGAAAAAAGAGCTTGAAGATGAAAATAATCCTTTACGAGCGGAACTAGACCAAGCAAAAGCATTGATCACCGAACTTCAAGAAAAAGCTAAGAACACCTCTAAAGAAAATATCCAAAGCGAAACACCTAAAGCTAATGCTGAAATCCCTCAAGTAAGCAAAGACTACCGAGCTAAGCATAGAAATCATAAACAAGCCTGATGAAACAGTTTCTGATGGTGTTTTTACAGAATAAAAGTAAACCACAAATAGACCTAAAGATTTCCAAACCATTTTTTAGATCTATTTGCGGTTTACGCTATGGACTTCATACTTATACTCTATCAAATTGGAACGGCAAAGATTTACCGGACCCTCCATTGATTTCATTTAACCATTGCCTTTTCTTCCCTAGAACATATATTCATGCCCTCTAAAAATCACATCTGTTGATGAATAGTCGGCAAAATAGGTTCATTAATCGGTCCCATCACATCTACTAGCAAAATGCTAACTATTAGAGTAGTCGCAACAAACAAGAGTTTTACAAACTTCATCACAATCTCTCCTTCGCAAAATTAATAAATTATTTTTTCCTGCACAGCATGATGATCATTGGTTAGCTTTTTTTGATATTCAGAAAGAAGAAAGACATGTTGGTTTTCATCCAAAAACGGAATGGCTGTTTCGTCTAAAAAACGCTTTAATTTATTCATTTTTCTGAAAATTAAATAGTGACTGATCTTAAATCGAATATAATTCGCTCCTTTCATTTCAATATTTCTCTCAACTCGTTCCAACACTTCAACCGCTTTTTGATGCTCATTGGTGAATATATAAATATTGGCCATATTAAGCAATGTTGCAATATACCATTCATTTTGGCTATTGGCCGAATATCTTATGCTGGCTTTATAATACTCAATCGCCTTCTCGCAATCATTTTGGCAATTGTGGAGAAACCCTCTATTATGAAGGATCATTGCTGTGCGTTTACCATTCTTTGATAATTGGGAGGAGTTTAACAACCGATCAAACAACATTTCAGCTTCCCCGTATTGGCCGTTGACTGTCAATTGGATAGCAATTAATAGTTGGGCATCTATCATTCTGAAAAAATTATTGTCTAGCTCAAACCGTTTGAGTGCGACGTTGGCATAATGGATGGCTAAAGCTGAATGATGCAAGTGGCTGTAAATTAATGATTTATAATAGAAAAAATCTGAGGCTTCCAGGTAGGCAGGATGTTCTGTTGTTTGCAGTTCCTTAAATATGGACAAAGCGGCCGTGAATTTTCTCTCTTTTATTAAATATAACGCAAAAAAATATTGGAATAAATAGGTCTCATGTTGGGAAAATTTTCTCTTCGATTTTTCAAGGTTTTGGATGCACACAGAGGCAAGCGCCGCCTGATCCATCAACAGATAGTATCTAAGTTTATAGAGTTCATATATATAGGCCAGGTTCGTACAGGCGATAAAATCTTCTCTCCCATGCAGTTGCTGGAATAGATGCGTTGCCTTCTCCTCGTGCATATTCAGCACACTCTCTAAAAATTGCTGCAGTAGATGTTTGATTTCTTCTATTGTTGATTTCTCCGTTTCCAACTCTACTCCGAGCCTCTCAAAAAGCAAACTCAATGTTTCCATGCTTCCTTCTTTCGAGCCGTTTTCAATCTTGCTCAAATGGGTGATTGAACAAATTCCCCTGCATAAGGTTTCCTGTGTTTTATGCTGTTTTTTTCTGTGGAAATATACTAATCTACCGAAAGATTCCATCTATCATCACCCCTAAACGATATATGAATCTACCCTTCTTTTTCCCAATACCAATTATTACATTTTTGATTATAGTAATTATAAGAGGAATTCATCTATTTGACTACAAAAATAAAAAATTCCTTTTATTATTTTTAGAGAAGGAGGGGAGACGGAGGAAAGCTTCAAAAATAAAAAATAGTAGAAACGGAGTTGAAGAATGTGAAAGGAAAAATCGTAACAAATGTTGTCCTATCTCTCGGTCTGGCTGTTCTCGCACTTCCACAATCACACGTTTTTGCTGCCAATGAAGTCATGAAGGTCGAACAATACAATACAGAAAGAGACTCGATGGAATTCTTGTCCGGCAACCTGACAGAGCCTTCCTCCCTGGATCCGGAAACCATATTATTCTCCTTCCTGGACAAAAATAAAGATTCATATAAGCTGGGAACAAAAAGTGCACAGGAATCGTTTACCGTCATCAAAAAAATGAAAGATGAATTAGGGAATACTGTCTTGAAGCTGCAGCAAATGTACGAAGGCAAGCCTGTATGGGGGTTCACCCAATCTGCTGTGATCAATGACAAAGGCGTGCTGAATGTTTTTTCTGGAACAGTTGCCGCCAACCTTGATAAAAAGCTGGACAGTATCTCTTCCCAAAAAGGAATAACGGTCGCACAAGCGCTTGCGATAACCGAGAAAGACCTTGGCTTTGTTCCAACTTATGAACAAAAACCAGATACAGAAGCTGTTATTTATACGGAAAATGATAAAGCAGATACGGCCTTTAAGGTTAATCTGAATTTTCTTGACCCCCAGCCCGGAAATTACTTCTACTTCATTTCCACCAAGACAGGGGAGATCCTCAATAAGTTTAATGCCATTGACGAAGTGTCCGGAAGCAACTCCGTCGGCACAGGCAAAGGCGTTACCAACAACACCGTATCTTTGAATACAACCCTTTCTAATGGGAAGTATTATTTGCAGGACAATACCCGCGGCAACGGCATTTTCACCTATAATGCCAATAATAAGGCTACCTCGGGCACTTTATGGTCTGACAGCGACAATATTTTCAATGCCTCCTTTGATGCTCCGGCAGTGGATGCCCACTACTATGCAGGAAAAACCTATGATTTTTATAAGAGCACATTCAACAGAAACTCCTATAATGGCAGCGGAGCAGCACTGAAGTCAACTGTCCATTACAGTAATAATTATAATAATGCCTTCTGGAACGGCTCCCAGATGGTATATGGCGATGGTGACGGGTCCACCTTTATCCCGCTTTCAGGAGGACTGGACGTGGTAGCGCATGAATTGACCCATGCTGTTACTTCGGCTGAATCCAACCTGATTTACCAGAATGAATCAGGCGCCTTAAACGAAGCGATTTCTGATATATTCGGAACGGTCATCGAACATAAATATCAGCCTACCAAAGCGGATTATGATATCGGAGAAGATATCTATACACCTTCCATAGCTGGCGATGCATTGCGTTCCATGGCCACCCCTACTCTCTACGGCGATCCGGACCATTACAGCAACCGGTATACGGGTTCATCAGATAATGGCGGCGTCCATACGAATAGCGGTATTATCAATAAGGCAGCCTACTTGATTTCCAAAGGAGGCACACATCACGGCGTCTCTATACAAGGAATCGGCATCGACAAACTTGGGGCTATTTTCTACCGCGCCAATACCGTCTATCTGACTTCCAACTCTACGTTCGCCCAAGCCAAAGCTGCTTTGGTCCAGTCTGCTGCTGACTTATATGGGACAAGCAGTACAGAAAAAGACACAGTGACAAATGCATTCAAAGCTGTAGGCATCAATTAAGATAACCACTCAAAAAGCTCAGCGCCATTTTAGCGCCGAGCTTTTTGTTTATTCAAACGTAATTTTATTAACGGTTTCCCGGTCCAAACGTTTAATGACTTCTGTAATCAGTTTCACGGTGTTTTCATAATCATCACGGTGCAGAACAGCTGCATGTGAATGGATATAGCGGGTAGCGATCGTGATGCTTAAGGCAGGCACGCCATTAGCAGTCACATGGATGGAGCCTGAATCTGTCCCGCCGCCAGGCATAGCATCGAATTGATAAGGAATATTCATTTCATCGGCCACGCCGGTTACGAAATCACGAAGGCCTTTATGGGATACCATGCTGGCATCATACAGGACGATTCCCGGCCCCTTGCCAAGCTTGCCCATCGCTTCTTTTTCCGTTACTCCCGGTGTATCTCCGGCAATGCCCACATCAACAGCGAATGCCAAGTCAGGCTGCACTTTAAAAGTTGCCGTTTTGGCACCGCGAAGCCCTACTTCTTCTTGAACAGTCCCAACGCCGTAAACGATATTCGGATGCTGTTCCGTCTTCAGGTTTTTCATCACATCGATAGCGATTGCACAGCCGATGCGGTTATCCCATGCTTTTGCAAGCAGCATTTTAGGATTGTTCATGACAGTGAATTCAAAGTATGGAACGACCATATCGCCTGGCCGAACACCCCATTCTTTTGCTTCTTCAGCGCTGGATGCACCAATATCGATAAAAATGTCTTTTATGTCTACCGGCTTTTTGCGTGCTTCTGCACTTAGAATATGAGGTGGTTTAGAACCCATGATGCCGGTCAATTCACCTTTAGCCGTAAAAATGGTCACTCGCTGAGCAAGCATTACTTGGGACCACCAGCCGCCGACAGTCTGGAAATAGACGAATCCTTTTTCATCTATGCGTGTCACCATGAATCCTACTTCATCCATATGGCCTGCGACCATAATCTTGGGGCCGTTTTCATCTCCCGTTTTCTTGGCAATCAAACTGCCCAACCCATCTGTTACGATTTCATCGCTGTATTCTTTTATGTATTTTGTCATCACTTCTCTGACTTCTTTTTCATTGCCTGGTATACCGTTTGCATCTGTTAAATCTTTCAGCATCGTTAGTGTTTGGTCTAATTGTGCCATCATTCATTACCTCCCTTTTCAAACTATTCTCATTATACTACTTACCAGCATTCAACTGCTGCTGAAATGTCTCTTAATTTCTTTCCGATCTGCTTTTTTATTTTGGCTCTTTATGCACAGAACCATCCACAAGAAAGCACACCCTTTTTCCAACCAGAAAAATGAAACCCTTTCAGCTCATATACGTACTTATACTAAACGATTGTCCCATATTTTCAAAGGAGGCTACAATGGTTTTTCTAATGCGCATTGCGTTGATTTTTCTACTGGTATTCCTACTGTACAGCATTATGTCTTATATTGCCAGCCCGGACAGAAAACTGCTTGCAGCCAAGCGGAACAAACAGTTCTTTCTGCTTGATGATCCAGCCAATCCCCTAAAAAATCTTTTCCTCACCTATAAAGGCATCTTATTTGAAGGTGAGAAATACATAGATTCTCTTCATTCTGGAAAAGTCGTAACCATTCATATTTGGCATTGCCGCCATAAAACAATCGACAAGCTGTCACTTCCTGATCAGAAAGTGATCGAACGGGCGCTGATAGACGTCTATCCAGAAGCGGAGGTCGAGTGGAAAAATATCCACCCTGACTGACATGCCTAAGAAATGGCCAATGCGATCGCTAATTGAAGCAGTGCCAGCATGGGCAAGCCAATTCGAAAGTTTGTATGTCTTGTCTTGTGGCGGAAAATAAACATCCCGCAAACAGCGCCGGGCGCTCCACCGATCCAGGCCAGCGTCCAAAGCGCCGCCTCCGATATTCGGTATTTCTTTTTCCTTGCTTTCGCTTTATCGATACCCATGGCAGCAAAAGCGACCAAACTGGCCAGCATCAAATACATCCACGCCATCTTTCTTTCCCCTTTCCTTCTACTCCGATGAAAAAAAGCCATTCCCGCTAGAGAATGGCTTTTTCATTGCCTGAAGGCAATTATTTATCTAAATGTTTTTTTGCAGTGTTTGCTAATTCAGTGAATGCAGCAGCATCAGCAATTGCAAGATCAGCTAACATTTTACGGTTAACTTCGATACCAGCAAGCTTCAAGCCGTGCATTAAACGGCTGTAAGATAGGCCGTTCATACGAGCAGCTGCGTTGATACGAGTGATCCAAAGTTTGCGGAAGTCGCGTTTCTTTTGGCGACGGTCGCGGAAAGCATACATTAGAGATTTCATTACTTGTTGGTTAGCAACTTTATATAATGTATGTTTTGAACCATAATAACCTTTAGCTAATTTAAGAACTTTTTTACGACGTTTGCGAGTAACAGTACCGCCTTTTACACGTGGCATGTATTTCCCTCCTATATAGATCGCTACGAACGATTAATTACTTAAGATTGTCTAACATATGGCGAATACGTTTGTAATCGCCTGCGCTTACAAGACTAGCTTTACGAAGTTTACGTTTTTGCTTTGTAGATTTGTTTGCAAATAAGTGGCTAGTATATGCGTTTGAACGCTTAAGCTTACCAGATCCAGTTTTTTTGAAACGCTTTGCAGATCCGCGGTGAGTTTTCATTTTAGGCATACGGATTTCCTCCTCATTACAATCTAAAAATTACTTTTCGTTTTTGGGTGCTAAGATTAAGAACATGCTGCGTCCGTCCATTTTAGGAGCTTGTTCTACAGTAGCCAATTCTTTGCACTCTGCAGAGAAGCGGTCCAATACGCGCTGTCCGATTTCTTTATGAGTAATCGCACGACCTTTAAAGCGAATAGATGCTTTCACTTTATCTCCCTTTTCAAGGAACTTATGAGCGTTGCGAAGCTTTGTATTAAAGTCATGCTCATCAATTGTCGGGCTCAAGCGAACCTCTTTCAAACTGATGATCTTTTGATTTTTTCGCGCTTCTTTTTCTTTCTTTTGCAGCTCAAAACGGTATTTTCCGTAGTCCATAATACGGGCTACAGGAGGTTTTGCGTTTGGAGCAACCAGCACTACATCAAGATTTACACGAGCGGCAATATCCAGAGCTTCGAATTTTGTCTTAATGCCCAATTGTTCACCGTTTTGGTCAATGAGACGAACTTCGCGGGCACGGATGCCCTCGTTTACCATCATGTCTTTACTAATAGTTAGCCACCTCCAAGGTTTATTTCCGAATACATCATTTAAGTTACGAAGAACATAACCGCATTAAAAAAGTGTGGATGCTACTGCACCCACACGTATGATTACTAATAAGACGAATGTCAAATAGAAAACCAATAACCTGTAAACTACTGCAAAAGCGTTAGCAGGTGAGAAGCGGGTGCTCCTTCTTTTCTCAAAGAAGTATTCAATTTAATACCTTAGAAATATAACACAGAATGTCCTGTGTGTCAAACACAAAACAACTGCCTTAACAACAAAACTTATATTATCAAAGCTGCGGCATTTTTGCAATAGCTTTTTTAATATTATTTCGTTGCTTATCGTGATACCTCTGTAGTAATCCTGTTCTTGAACTCTTCAAAAGACACAGTTTCCGATTTTTGTTCGCCGTATTTCCGTACATTGACAGCTTGTTCTTCGACTTCTTTATCACCGACTACGAGCATGTAAGGAATTTTTTGCATTTGCGCTTCACGGATTTTATAGCCAATCTTTTCATTGCGCTGATCAAGATCTACACGCAGGCCTTCCGCTTGCAGCTGTTCCCTTACTTTCATCGCATAGTCCAAATGTACATCTGGCGATACAGGGATAACCTGAACCTGTACAGGAGCCAACCAAGTAGGGAATGCTCCTTTATATTCTTCAATCAGGAAGGCCACAAAGCGTTCCATTGTAGAAACGACGCCACGGTGGATAACGACCGGACGATGCGGTTTGCCGTCTTCACCGACATAAGTTAAGTCGAAGCGCTCAGGCAGCAAGAAGTCCAATTGAACAGTAGACAAAGTTTCTTCTTTGCCAAGTGCTGTCTTCACTTGAATGTCTAGTTTAGGGCCGTAGAAGGCAGCTTCCCCTTCAGCTTCGAAATACTCAAGGCCAAGGTCGTCCATTGCCTGCTTCAACATGCTTTGAGCCTTTTCCCACATTTCATCATCATTGAAATACTTTTCAGTATCTGCCGGATCGCGGTAAGAAAGTCGGAATGAATAATCATTGATATTGAAATCTTTATATACGGATTGGACAAGCTGTACCACTCGTTTAAATTCGTCTTGGATTTGATCCGGACGGACGAAGATGTGTGCATCATTCAGCGTCATTGCACGTACGCGCTGTAGGCCGGATAGTGCTCCGCTCATTTCATAGCGGTGCATCATGCCAAGTTCAGCGATACGGATCGGCAGTTCCCGGTAACTGTGGATATCGTTCTTATACACCATCATATGGTGAGGGCAGTTCATCGGACGAAGAACCAATTGTTCGTTTTCCATTTCCATCACTGGGAACATATCTTCTTGATAGTGGTCCCAGTGCCCTGATGTTTTGTACAAATCGACGCTTCCAATTACAGGTGTATAAACATGGTCGTAGCCAAGTCGTTGTTCTTTATCCACGATATAGCGCTCAATCACGCGGCGGATTGTCGCACCTTTAGGAAGCCACATCGGCATCCCTTGTCCTACTTTTTGCGAAGTAGTGAACAAATTCAGTTCTTTTCCTATTTTACGATGGTCGCGCTCTTTTGCTTCTTCCAATAGACGCAGATGCTCAGCAAGGTCCGCTTTCTTGAAGAAAGCTGTTCCGTATATACGTTGAAGCATTTTATTGTCGCTGTTTCCGCGCCAGTATGCCCCGGCTACGCTCAAAAGTTTGAACTCTTTCAATTTGCCTGTTGACGGAACATGCACGCCGCGGCATAGATCAATGAAGTCCCCTTGCTCATAGACCGTCACTTTTTCATCAGCTGGGATTGCCCCGATCAATTCCACTTTATATTCATCATCCTTGAATAGCTCAAGCGCTTCTTCACGCGTTACTTCTTTGCGGACAATTTCAATATTTTCATTGATGATTTTTTTCATTTCCTTTTCGATAGCGGGGAAATCCTCAGTCGAAATAGGCTGGTCTACATCAATATCATAGTAAAAGCCGTTATCGATTACCGGGCCGACCCCAAGTTTGACGTTGTCTTTCCCGTAAATGCGCTTAACAGCCTGAGCCAATAGATGGGCTGAGCTGTGGCGTAGGATTTCCAAAGCTTCCTTAGAATCGGGTGTAATAATTTCAATAGATGCATCCTCTTCGATCGGACGCTTAAGATCGTATAGTTCTCCGTTCACTTTTCCAGCCAGTGCTTTTTTCTTCAAGCCTGGGGAGATGGAGGCTGCGATTTCTTCAGTCGATGTTCCTTGGCCAAACTCCTTGACAGATCCGTCAGGGAAAGTGATTTTCAGCATTTCAGACATTATGTGTTCCTCCTTTTTTATGTCAGTTTGGATATAGCTTGCTCTTAGGAAGCCTGGTCCAAACCCATTAATAAGATGTCGGGCACAATATAAAAAAGCCCGCCCCTGATGATCCAGGGACGAGCTGATATGATAAGTTAACCCGCGGTTCCACCCATGTTTTATCCGAATAACAGACGGATAACACTTTAGAGAACTGATAACGGCAGCTTCCGTCAGCCGATACTTGCCACAGGCGTTCACAGCTGAAGTTCAGAGGCGGTAAACAAATTGCCGGAATAGGAAGCTTTCAGCAGGGCGCTTCCCTCTCTAAAGACCGTCCACAAATCGCTCTTGTCCTCATCATTACTTTTCTTATATAGTGCTTTGTTATGTAAAATATTATAAGTTGTTATGTGTATAAAAGCAAGGGACGTTATTTGTTTTTTCGCTTTTATTTCTGAGGGTACCGGCTTTCTGCAAAAGCGGATAAGGGGCAAATCCTGACCCTCTCCTCAAAAATGCTTTGGATGGTGCGCAAAATGGCCTGATCTTTAGCATCGCTGTAGATGGACAATTGCTCCGGAGCTATGGAAATCAACGGTGCCAATACATGCGAGTCGATATACATCGGATAATCGGAGAACAGACGGCGATCGGTATATGAAACCAATTCTGCCCTGACAATTTCACTGAAGGATTCATCAAAGAACGTAAAGTGCTCTCCATGGACCACATGCAGCTGCTTCTTTTTGGGCGTGACCGAATGCATGAAAGAACGCAATGTATGGATAAAATTCAAGTATTCCTGCTCCATCTTATATTCATCTATGGCTGTCTCTACATAAGAAAGCAGGCTTTTCATAATCCGCCGTTTCCGAAAGGTGAGAAATGAAGAGAATGAAAATGATACTTCCCGTTCCAGGACTGAATCAAGGCCGGCTTCGATACTTTTTTGGAGAGAATGCCAAAAAGCGTGGTTGGCATCATTTTCAGCCATAATCAGCATCATCGCTATGTCCACGATCTGGTCGCATTCCTCTTGTTCTCTATAAAAAAACGCCTCTTTGACAATTTGATGAAACCATTGGGATACCAATTCATCTTGTATATAACAAAAAAAGGCATCCTGCAGCAAATAAAGCGCATCCCGCTGCCGATGGAAAGGCAGCGTAATGACAGCTTGCTCCTGATTGTATTCAATATGTGAAAGCAACTGTTCATTGCTCTTTTTCTTTCGGCATCTATCCATGAATAAGTCCGCTTGTTGTACGGAATCAAAACTGATAGCAACCAATCGTACCCCCCCTTACACATGTTCTCTATATGTATATGGACACGTTTTCCGGTTTAGAAGGAAAAAGGGAGGCGGTGAACATAATATTTCCTAAGGCTTCCGGGCGCAGAAAGAATAAACAAAACATAAGAAAAACCAGTATGAATAGATCCCCTCGCGCTGGTATCCTGCAAAAGGATCTATAATAAAGACATACTTAACACAAAAGAGGCAGGCAGAATAAGGTTATCCCCTTTTCTCCATGGCTGTTTGCCCACGCTGACCCGCTCCCTTCGTTTAATTTCACCGTAAACAAAAAACCGCTGGCACCCAGCGGTTTTTAATTCCGTTTATTTTTCCCATTAAGCAGATAGGGTACAGACAAAGTACGGATTCTTTCCATAAGCCTTGCCGCTTTCACCTCTTCTTTTTCGCCTCTCTGCGAATAGGTCAAATGATTTTCAAGTTGTTTGAAATCAAAATTGCTAGTAAAGAAGGTCGGCAGCTGATCCGCCATGCGATGCTGCAAGATTGGGCCCAATACTTCATCACGGGCCCAGCTGGTCATTGTTTCAGCACCGATATCATCCAGCATCAGCACGGATGCTTTTTTTACGTATTCCAACTTCTCATTTAGCGTATTGTCTCCGATGGACGATTTGATTTCCCGCAGGAAGTCCGGAACATAAACCAATAAAGAAGAAATCCGTTTATCTGCCAGGTCATTAGCGATCGCACCAAGCAAATAGGTCTTCCCTACGCCGAATGAGCCATGGAAATATAATCCCTTAGGTTTCTTGCCGGACATATAATCATCGATAAAGGCATCTGCCGCATCAACAGCCTTCAGTTTCTCAGGTGTATCTATATCGATTTCCGCAAGCGTTGCTTTTAAGATATCACTAGGAATATAAAGGCTTTGAATCAATTTTTCTCTGTCTTTCCGGCTGTCTTCCTTTATTTTTTTCTCACAGCGTTCATAAAACAATTCAATTCTATTACCCTGAAGCCCCAACTTTGGAATATACCCCTTCATCATGTTCTTGCATTGCGCCAGGCTCTCACATTCCGAACAATCATGTACCTGTGTCGTAAACTCATATAAGTCCATTAAGCTTTTCTCCATCATTTCTTCCGATATGGAGGAACTGTTCTCCTTGAGGAAAGCAACCACATGCGGGTGTGACAGCGTCTCTTTTTTCAGTGCTTCATATCTTTTGGCGAATGAGCCTGTATGGGTGAGCTTGGATAAAGATTGATCAATTTTTTTCAAATATATCACCCTTTTGCTTTATATTTTTTCTTCAACCTAGCCTGAAGCTTTTCTCTTTGAAGGGCAAAATCTCCATCTTCCCTCGGAGGTTGGTTTGTTTCTTTTCCTTGCTTGCCCTCGCCTTCTTTGGCCTCCTTCAGCCATTCAGGCACCATTTCGGTACGGACACGCTTCTTGCTGTTATATGATTTCCCATTATTTTTTGGAAGGTTGTTTTGTGATTTTTTATATTCGCCACGGGCCAGCTCCATCGCCTCTTTAACGGTCTTCACATCTTTGCGCGCCCATTGGCCTGCTATCGACGTGACATACGCTCTCGTAAATTTCATGTCATTGATGTTCATGACAAAATCAATCAACACGTTCATAACACCCGGCAACAGTTTTTGCTCGAGCATAATCTCTTCAACAATTTTCAAGTCGTTGATGGTCGGTTCAGCTCCATTGCCATATTGCCGTAACAATTCTCTGGGCGAAATCGTTTCGAGATGGCGGATGAACTTATCTTCCTGCGTCTCTTCCCCGCCTGCAGATTGTCTGTATTGCATAGGCTGGGTCTGTTCGGCAAGAGACGGATATTCCTCGCTATATTCAATCTGATACCAACTTCTGGCCGCTTTCCGCAATTCTTCTTCATCAATTTCGTCTTTTTCGTTCATGGCCCTAATCACAATCGTTTGCATAGCAAGCGGATTAATGCCATATATGTAGGCAAGCTTCGCAATGGTCTCTTTGATTTCTTTCGTGAAGGCTTTTTCCGAAACCAATGATGCCTTTAGGCCGGCAAAGAACAGAGGAAAATCAAAGGTATCCATAAAGCCGCCGAGCTCTTGCTGCTGCACAGCCGATATAAATGATTGTCCCTGTTCTGGTTCAAGGTCAGGTTTGGATTCTTCCGATATATAAAGCCCATTGGTCATATGGGAGGAAGCAAATACCTCTGTGAACGATTTAGTAACCTCTTCAAATTGGCCATGATCAAATTGTTCATCGCAAAAAAATTGTTTCAGCTTAGCGAATTGCGCTTTTCCCACTTTTTTATACAAATAAATATTGAGCATACCATCCGTAAAAAACTGTTCCGGCGACAAAGGGGCCATTAATTCGTACACAAAGGAAGCCTCTTCCTCCTGTACCCTCTTAAAAACCTTCAATAACCCTATGCCTTCCAATTTAATGCGGGCCTGGAATATATCATTCAAAGGGATATCCAGTATATTCATGAGATTATAATGATTGGTTTCATGGGACCAAAGCTTATTGTTTTCAAGTTCGCTCCACAATGTCATATATAAGCTTGTGCTTAAAGGGCCAATCAAGGGTTGATAGAGCATCGTAATGATCTTCCGGTCATAGTCACCCAGTATTCCCTTGGTTGTTACCCGGTATTGATCGACAGGGAGCAATTGCTGCCAATGATTCATCATCAATACTCAAACCTTTCAAAACAGAGCGCTAGATGCTCTATGCTCTGCTTGCGCTTTTTCTTTACTTTAAATGTATGGTTCTGATCGCCATACAACTAAAACCCTTAAACGGGGCAGCGGCTTTCAACCGCTCACCATCCCCTAGCTGTTTAAAAAAGCCCCCACAGCTTCAGCTCTTAATGGTCCTTCTTTATAAGATCCTTCAACTCTTCAATAAATACATTAATATCTTTAAATTGCCGGTAGACGGAAGCAAATCGCACATACGAAACCTCATCAATTTTCGCTAGGCGGTTCATTACCTTCTCTCCAATGATTTCACTGTTTACTTCGGAAAGCCCGCTGCTTCGCAATTCCTTTTCCACATCCATCACCAAGTCCTCTAGCACTTTGAAGGGAACCGGCCGCTTCTCACACGCTTTGATTAAACCGCGCATGATTTTATCTCCGGAAAACTCTTCTCTTGTTCCGTTCTTTTTCACAACAATCAGCGGTGTTTCTTCCACTTTCTCGAATGTGGTGAAGCGAAAGCCGCAGCGTTCACATTCTCTCCGTCTTCTTGTTGAACGGCCTTCATCAATCGGGCGCGAATCAAGCACTCTCGTCCCATTATGTTGACAGCTCGGACATTTCATTATATCAACTCCGTTATTTCTTAGTCGGCTTTATATCATTTTGTCAGATGTTGTATTGTATCCTTATCTTATAAAAAACAGGCTGCTTTCACAATAGCAAAACATACAGCCCCTATCAACCAGAACCGATGATCTGGTATTAGAATCCCCTGTTGAGCGTCTGTAGATTCTATTGTACACAATATTCTTGCCTTACGTGCAGCCAAAGTTTCACGCCTATCTAAAACTGAAAAGGATCCTTTGGCAAAAAGCAAAAAACCCATCCCAAAAAGGGGGACAGGTTCGATTTATAGAGACAAAAAATGAATACAAGCGCATATAAAAAAGAGGTGCAAAGCCACCTCTTTGTAGGTTTCGTTTAATAAGCCTTCGCTTCACCGACAACAATCGGACCCTTGCCACGGGGAAGTTCCACGTTTTCGCGCGTTTCCGCCCCCAATGCATCCGCAATATAATTAGCAGCCACATTCGGATTTAAATCCCCGCATGTATACACATCGATACTGGCATATCCATGTTCCGGAAAACTGTGGATTGTCAGGTGCGACTCCGAAATAATCACTACGCCGCTTACCCCTTGAGGCGCAAATTTATGAAAAGCCACCTCACGCACTTCAGCACCGGACCTTAATGCCGCTTCCACGAAAATCTGTTCAATCTTCATTACATTATTCAGTTTTTCAAAATCACAGCCCCAAAGTTCCGATATCACATGTCTACCCATTGTTTCCATGTCATATTTCCCCCTTTAACATTTTTAAGTTTCTCAATGAAAAAGTTAAAGACAATCATAACTACCACGGGGGAAAGTTAGTCCAAAGAGGTCCTAACCCTTTAAGTAGTTACTGTGGCTTCTGATAAAAGAAGTTCACGAAGAATAGTATAAAGGTTGAAGGAATATATTTCAATATTTTTAGTATAAAATGTAAAATTCCACAGATATCTCTATTGCAGTTGAGCAGGGTAAGGCCGGAGCCAATGAAAAGCCCTTCTCACCAATGGAGAAGGGCGCTTTCTATTAAGATTTAGCAGGCACCTGATTCAATGTATGCAGTTCCTTTGCTACATAATTCGTCAGGTCGGCTACTCGGCATGAGTAACCCCATTCATTGTCATACCAGGCTAAAATCTTAGCTTTATTTCCGTCCATCACCATCGTAGAAAGGCCGTCGATGATAGCTGAGTGCGGATTGGTATTAAAATCGATTGAAACGAGCGGTTCTTCTGTATATTCAAGGATATGTTTAAGGGAACCATGTGAAGCTGCAATGAAAGCCCCATTCAGATCATCGACAGTGACTTCTTGTTTTAGATCGACTACCAAATCAACCAAAGAAACATTGGAAGTTGGCACACGAAGCGCCATTCCATGCAATTTGCCCTTAAGCTGCGGCAAAACAAGTGACAGCGCTTTCGCCGCGCCTGTAGATGTCGGTATGATGCTTTGCGCACAAGCTCTGGCTCGTCTTAAATCTTTATGGGGATTATCAATATTTTTCTGGTCATTTGTATAGGCATGGATGGTCGTCATCAATCCATTGACTATGCCGAACTGTTCATCGAGCACTTTTGCGACTGGCGCAAGGCAATTAGTCGTGCAAGACGCGTTGCTGATGACCGAATGCTTAGTGATATCGAGCGTTTTTTCATTCACACCCATCACAATGGTAACGTCTTCATTTTTGCCCGGGGCTGTCAATATGACCTTCTTCGCCCCTGCATCTAGATGCAGCGCTGCTTGGTCACGGCTATTAAACTTGCCTGTCGCTTCTATAACGATATCTATATTCATTTCTTTCCAAGGCAACTCTTTCGGATCACGGTTGCTAGTTATAGCAATTCGATGGCCGTTGACCAACAATGCCTGATCCTCCACTCTAACATCCCCTGGAAATTTGCCATGATTCGTATCATATTTAATTAAATGTGCCAGAGTTTCTGCCGGGTAGAGCGCATTGATTGCCACGATATCCACTTGATCATCCAGCATCATTTTTCTAAATACCATTCTCCCGATCCGTCCAAACCCATTGATTGCAATTCTAGCCTTCATTTTTCGGCCCCTCCCGAATTAATGTTATACTTTTTATGTTCGTATCGTTATTAGTATAACATATTAACGACAGATTGTGAGCATAATATGTTTAAAATGTAAATTTTTTCTTTTTTCTCCATCCCCTTTTCTATCGTAATCTGTTTTGTTAGCACGATAAGAGGACAGCCTCATAAAAAAGAGCCGCATCGCTATTCATCTGCGGCACGCCTCTCGTTTTGTATTGATCCCACCCTAACTGGCGCTAAGGCTCGATTCGTTCAATTGATCATCGGCAAGGAATGAACGAACCCCCACCGACCAACATTTCACTTTATTGTTTACTGATTCCCCATTGGTTTAAAAGCGCATTCAATTGGTGTTCCGTTTCTTCAATGGTTCCATTATTATCAATGACTGCATCTGCTTTTTCCTTTTTGTCAGCCAGCGGCATTTGAGACTCGATCCGGGCATTTGCTTCTGTTTCCGAAAGCCCATTGCGGTCCATAAGCCTTTGCAGCTGCACATCCCGGTCCACATAGACAAGGATGGACAAATCGACTGTTCCCTGCAATTTACTTTCGAACAGTAGAGGAATATCCATGAATACGACAGCTTCCCCCCTCGCAAAAGCTGCATCACGTTCTTCATTCATGTAAAGGCGGACAGCCGGATGGACAATCCTGTTCAAGATAAGCCGTTCCTGCTCATCATGGAATATGATACCACCCAATTTGGCCCTATCTATCGTTCCATCGCTTTGCAAAATATCCGCTCCGAAATGATCGACCACTTTCTTAAAGGCATCTTGCCCTGGTTCAACGACTTTCCGGGCAGCCACATCGGCATCGACGACTGTGTAGCCCATACTGGAAATCATGGAACTGACAGTGCTTTTGCCCGAAGCAATTCCGCCTGTCACTCCTATTATTTTTTTCATCTACAGGCAATCCTTTCACTTATGAGATTACTTCCATTTTAATATACCGATTAAAATGAGTAAAATTCCAGGCAAAAGAGAGAGCCTATTAATCCATAGTTGATAGGAAAGCTTATGGCCGAACACCATGCCCATTTTCAGCAAGGTCGCTCCCATAATACCGACAAAGACAGCCAATAGGAAGGGAGAATACCCCAGCATCGCAGCCCCGACCCCAGCTCCGAATGAATCGAAGGATAAAGCAAGGCCCAGAAAGATTGCTTCCATGCCGACAATTGTCCCTGACCGGTCGATATCGGCAGCCATTGGTTTTTTTAGAATATTGATTGCAATACCGAATGCTTTTACTTCAAACGAAGCGATTACTTTATCTTCCGCCACTTCTTCTTTTTCATGGTTACGGCTGCGGAAAGTCTGGAAGGATATCCATATTCCCATGGCAATCAAAATGCAGCCCCCGAATCTGGCGGCAAAGGAAGGCGATAAGAAATGGCTGAGCACTCCGCCGATTAGCATACTCAACAAAAAGGTCGTTGCGGACATGGCAGCTATGATAAGGATTGAACCTAAAGGAATTTTCATTTTTCTGAGTCCGTAAGTAAATCCTACACTGAAGCTATCAAGACTGACAGCTACAGCGAGTAAAGCGAATGCAAAAACGTTTGACATACAAAAAGGCTCCCTCCCTACAATCGAATACGATAGTATATGGAGAGAGCCTATGGATGGTAGCTAGTCTTTATTTTTTTTGGCAATTAGGGCAATAGTGTGTGCCTCTGCCCGCTACTCTAATTTTATCAATATGGGAACCACATTCTGTGCACAATTCACCGGCACGGTCATAGACCAGCAATTGTTGCTGGAACATGCCGATTTGCCCCTGTGAATTTAAATACGTCCGGATGGTGCTGCCTCCCTGTTTAATCGCTTCGGCAAGGGTTTTCTTAATTTGGTCGACAAGTATGTCTATTTCTTCAGGCTTCAAGGATGAAGCAGGTCTTTCCGGATGGATTTTGGCGCGGAAAAGCGATTCATCCACATAGATGTTTCCGACACCTACGACCACCTTCTGGTCCAGAATCACCGCTTTGATGCTTCTATTCGTCCGCTTCAAAGCACGGCTTAGATACTCGGGCGAAAATTCTGCCGAAAGAGGTTCCGGACCCAGCTGCGATAAAGGCAGTTGTCCTTCTTCCTCCCCTTTCGGAAATAGATGCATCGTGCCAAATTTGCGCACATCCTTATAGCGTAGTTCCGTTTCATCTTTAAAAGAGAAAATGACATGCGTATGCTTGTCCAATTCATCCTCTTTCTTATACACACCATATTTGCCCTCCATGCGCAAATGGGAGACAAGTGTGTAATCGGTCAGATAAAAAAGAAGGAATTTGCCTCTGCGCCCAACCGCCTCTATCCGCTGTCCCGGTAATTCCCTGGCAAACTGTTCGTGGTCCTTTGGCTTTTTGATTATATTAGGCCAATGGATGGCCACTGCCTCTATTTCTTTCCCGATGACCAGTTGTTCCAACGTCTTTCTGACGGTTTCTACCTCTGGAAGTTCAGGCATATTGTAAATCACTTCCTAATTCATCTATTTTGCATCGTACCAAGTCGGTCCGTAAGCGTAATCGACTTTCAACGGCACATCCAATTCGATGGCATGCTCCATTACTTCCGGCACGATGATTTTCAGTCTTTCGATTTCTTCCGGCGGTGCTTCAAAGATCAATTCATCGTGCACTTGCAGCAATAGCTTCGCTTGGAGCTTTTCTTCCTTCAGCCGCTCGCTCATGGAAATCATGGCCAGCTTGATGATGTCGGCCGCGCTCCCTTGGATAGGCGTATTCATTGCCGTTCTTTCTGCGAATCCCCTCAGATTGAAATTCCTGCTGGTGATATCAGGAAGATATCTCCGCCGTTGCAACAATGTCGTCACATACCCTTTTTCCTTCGCTTCCATTACAATATCGCTCATATATTCCTGCACGCCAGGGAAGCTTTGCAGATATTTATCAATAAAGGAGGCCGCATCTTTTCTGGTAATCCCCAAGCTCTGCGACAAACCATAATCGCTGATTCCATACACAATTCCAAAGTTGACAGCCTTTGCCTGTCTTCTCATATTGCTCGTCACTTCATCAGCGGATACCCCGAAGACATCCATCGCTGTTTTTGTATGGATATCCATATCACTGCGGAAAGCATTGATTAATCCTGGATCCTTGGCAATATGGGCCAACACTCTCAGCTCAATTTGTGAATAGTCCGCTGCGAATATGGACCAGCCTTCAACGGATGGAACGAACGCCTGGCGAATTTTCCGGCCTTCTTCAAGGCGAATCGGTATATTTTGCAGGTTGGGATCGGTTGAACTTAACCGGCCTGTCTGGGTCAATGCCTGGTTAAAGCGGGTATGGATTTTTCCTGTTTTAGGATCAATCACCTTCAGCAACCCTTCAATATAAGTAGATTGCAATTTGCCCAGCTGCCGGTATTCCAGGATATGTTTAATAATATCATGCTTGTTTTCCAGCTTCTCAAGCACATCAGCAGAAGTGGAATAGCCTGTTTTGGTCTTTTTGATGACAGGCAGGTTCAATTTTTCAAAAAGGATGACGCCAAGTTGCTTCGGAGAATTGATATTGAATGGTTCTCCGGCCAGTTCATAAATCTGTTGCTCGATATCGGCCAATTTAAGCGCCAACTCTTTCTGCATATCCTGCAAGGTCTGCTCATTCACTTTGACACCGGTAATTTCCATCTCCGCCAAAATGAGCGACAATGGCAATTCCAAATCATCCAATAGTGAAATCTGTTGATTGGCTTCCAATTCTTCCATCATCTTTTCCTTCAATGCGCAAATAACCTTGGATTTTAGCCCGATGTGCTTAGCAAGCTGCTCTGTTGGAGGAACCGCCTTCTTGGCCCCTTTTCCATAGAAGGATTCATCGCTTTGCATATTCATTGCTAGCTCTTGCTTGGCAATAGCGGCCACATCTTCCCCATGATTTCCCGGATTAAGGATGTAAGAGGCTACAAAGACATCAAAATCGATGCCTTTCAGTTCCACACCGCGTTTATGCAGCGCAACTACGGAACGTTTTGCATCGTATACCGTTTTCTTGAAGGAGCTGTTCGCCGCCCATTCTTTGAATGCATTGGATTGCACGGCCAGACCGGCAGGGATATAATACGTTTCTTTTCCGTTGTAAAGGCTTATTCCTACAATATCGGCACGTTGATAATTGTCTTCGATTATTTCAATATATAAACCGCAATGCTCACTGAACAGGTTTTCCGTGATTTCTTCCACAATCGTTACATCTGTCTCATCGTATGCAACGTCTTCATCTTGGGCTTGGCCTTCTCCCATCTTATCAAGCAGTGAATTGAATCCAAGCTCTTTATAAAAAGCGGTCAGCTTAGCCGCATCATAGCCTTCATAGACTAACTCCTTAACCTTTACTTCAACCGGCGCTTCCCTTGTAATGGTAGCGAGCTGTTTGGATATGCGGGCAAGCTCTTGGTTTTCAGTCAATTTCTCCTTCAGTTTCTTGCCGGAAACTTCATCGATCGATGCCAGCACCTGTTCCACGCTTCCAAACTCATGAAGCAACTTGAGGGCGGTCTTTTCCCCCACTCCCGGAATGCCAGGGATGTTATCGGACGTATCCCCCATCAATCCTTTCATATCGATGATCTGTAAAGGGGTCAGTCCATACTTTTCCTTGATGTGTTCAGGCGTGTAGCTCTCAATATCAGTGATTCCTTTGCGTGTGATGCTCACCGTTGTATGTTCGGAAGCCAACTGGGTCAAGTCTTTATCTCCAGAAACGACAATGACGTCGAATCCGTCTTTTTCCGCTTCCAAGGACAGAGTCCCAATAATATCATCCGCTTCATAGTTGGGCAATTCATAGCGTTTGATTCCATAAGCATCCAATAGTTCGCGGATAAACGGGAATTGTTCCGATAACTCAGGAGGCGTCTTTTGGCGCCCTCCTTTATATTCCTTGAATGTTTCGTGGCGGAACGTAGTCTTCCCAGCATCAAATGCCACAAGAATATGCGTCGGTTTATCCTCCGCGATCAGTTTGTTGAGCATCATCGTGAATCCATAGACCGCGTTGGTGTGGACTCCTTTATCATTATTTAAAAGCGGTAGCGCAAAGAAAGCGCGGTACGCGATACTATTGCCGTCAATCAGCATTAATTTTTTCTTCAACAATTTGTCCTCCCTTTTCCCTATTACTTAATTGGCACCCAGCAGCCAAAACAATGAATTTTATTCGTTCAGCATGGCAATTAGCCATACCCGTAAGAAGCCGTTCGATTCAACCGGCCGCCTGGAGGCTGGGCACTCCTGACGGCACTTCCCTGTATGTAAATGTTATCCATCCGTTTGTTATAGCATGTCTTTCCTTCCATTTTATCATGTAATGGCCAACAAAGAAAAACACATCCCTCGTTCAGCTGATTCCATTCCAATTGGCGCTATCACTCCAAATGAAAAGATGTGTAAAAGAAGGAGCGTAAGGCATGAACTGATTCGTTTAACGAATGATAAACTGGAGATCCCTGATTCTTCTATCGATCTTTACCGGCATAACGCAAAAAAGCAAGGACGGGGTCATGTCCTTGCTTTTTCTATGCTCCTTGGATGAAGGGGTCTTTCCTCTATTAAGTATAAAGGTTGAATGTAAAAGAGAAATAAACGGCATGTAAAGGCTTTGTAAACCTTATTTCATTTTCCGCTGCTTTTTTACAAACTTCACACAGAAAGTTGTCCCTTCCCCAGGTGTGCTTTCCACTTCCAATATTCCTTTGTGGGCTTCAACCAAGTGTTTTACAATGGCCAGCCCAAGACCCGTCCCTCCGGAATTCCTGCTTCGGGCCCGGTCAACCCGATAAAAGCGTTCAAAAATCCGGGATATTTCCTTTTTCTCAATCCCGATTCCAGTGTCACGCACGTATATGGAAGCATAATGGTCGTCTTCTTGGACAGTGACCCATACTTGCCCTCCGGCAGGCGTATAGTTGAATGCATTACTGATTAAATTAATCAGCACCTGCTTTAGTCTTGACGGATCGGCATCAATATAAATAGGACGGCCGCTCGCTTCCACTGTAAAGGCCAAGTCTTTTTTCTCCGCCTTCCTCTTGAACATCTGGCCGGTTTCCTGCACCAATGCATTGAGATCTAATTTGGCTATAGAAAGCGAAAACTCCTGTTTTTCAATTTTAGAGAGTTCCAGAAGCTCTTGTATCAACATTTGAAGGCGATCGCTCTCATTGAGGATAATGGTCAAAAAGGCCCTTAATGTCTGCTGGTCCTTTAAATCACCATCCAGCAATGTCTCTGAAAAACCCTTTATGGACGTAATCGGCGTCCGTAGCTCATGAGATACATTCGCAACAAAATCCTGCCTCATTTGCTCCAGTTTTTTTAACTCTGTAATATCGTGGAAAACTAGCACAATTCCCTTCCATTCATCATTAGTCCCGATAACCGGAGCTCCGTATACTTCAAAGTGCTTGCGTTCGATTTTAAGTGAGAGCCGCATCTGTTTTTTGATGCTTTTCTCAGTCATAAAAATGTCTTCTATAAGGGAAATGACTTCATCGAATGGCAGCGCCTCATAATAAAGCCGGTATAGGAATACCGATGGAGATACATTGAATAAGTTTTTGTATGCCTTATTCATCAGGGTGATGTATCCTTTGCTGTCAATCAGGAGCACCCCGCTGCCGATGTTTTCGATTAATGTGGAAAGTCTGTCTTGCTGCATTTCCCGGGAAGTTTCCATTTCCTGCAGATTGCGGGCCAGAATATTAATGGAGGTGGTTAGCATCTTCATTTCATCCGTAGGGTTTTCAGGAGTCCTTGCCCGATAATTGCCTTTTGCCAATTCGATGGCTGTATTCGTTGCAGCTTCTATAGGAGTTGTAAACCGGTTGAACAATTTGCTGATCATTAATGAAACCAAGACCAGGAAAAACAAAAGCGCTCCCGTCAATATCAGCCAAGAAAACCCATTAAGCTGGCGGATATCATGCCACTGTGCAGTGATAACGGCATACCCTTCCAGAACTTTTGCTTCATCATACAGAGGTTTCCCAAAATAATAGATAGGGAAACCTCCCTTCATTTCGATGAAATCCTCTCCAGTTTTGGCGGTTATAAGCTCCAAGTATTTATGATGATTGCTTTCAGTCACTTTAGAAGGCAGGTTGTACTGGTAGAGAATACGGCCATCAGGATCAATCAATGTCAGACCATCATCAATAAGATGGAGGCCGTTTGTTACTGTTTCCCTTTCCAATACTTTTTTCATTCCGCCCTGTTCATCTATATAGGATGCAGCCTTTTCCGCTTGCTTCTTCCCGGAAGAAATGAATTCTTCCTTATCATAAGTGCCGAATAGCTGCATCAATAATAGGCCGAAACCTACTATACTCACAATAATCAAGGAAAGAACCGCAAACAACAGCTTGGAACGAAACTTAATCACCACTCTTGAGGCTCCTCGAACTTATAGCCCAATCCCCTGATTGTTTTAATATATTTTGGCTTTCTTGTATCCTGTTCGATTTTCTCACGCAAGTGGCTGATATGGACATCCACGATGCGAGTATCGCCTGCAAAATCATAATTCCAGACAGTGCTGAGAAGCTGGTCTCTCGTATGGACACGGCCTTTATGCTTCGCAAGATACAAGAGCAACTCGAATTCCTTAGGAGTCAACTCCAGTTTTTCATCACGGAAATAGGTCTCGTATTTTTCAGGATAGATGACAAGTTCGGCGATCCGTATGGAGCCATCATTGTTTTCCTTTTCCACGGATGCAGGTTGAGGAGTATGTGATCTTCTCAAAATCGCTTTTATCCGCGCTACTACTTCCCGTGGAGAGAAAGGCTTTGTCATATAATCGTCCGCGCCGAGTTCAAGGCCAAGGATTTTATCCAATTCATCATCTTTGGCTGTCAGCATCAATATTGGAACATTTATTTTGCGCTGCCTCAATAGTTTGCAAACTTCGATTCCATCCAATTTCGGGAGCATTAAATCCAATATTAGCAGATGCGGTTTTTCTGCCATTGCCTTTTCAATCGCTTCTTCTCCATCCATTGCTGTAATTACATCATACCCTGACTGCTCCAAGTTATATTGAAGCAGAGTAAGAATTGACTGCTCATCATCTACTACTAGGATCTTCTTTTGCATAACTGCCTCCTGGACATATATTTACCCCAATATATAAAGACCCCTCATTATATATCTCTTTATAAGCATGGTTGACTTTCAGTATGTATAAAAGAGCATTCACCCATCGCATTCTTCTATATGTCCCTTATGTTAATAGAAAGCGAGCTATTCGACAATAGTTATAAACAAAAATACCCATGTGGAGCCAAGTGGGAAGACCCAAAGAGAGGCACCTGCTTGTGCCTCTCTTCTCCTTCGCTTGCGATGGGTACCGATCATCAAAAATTATCTAACGCATGCCCATCCATACTTTTGATAGCTTCAGGCGGCTTTACTTTTACTGCTGCTTCCAAAACGGTTTGTTCCTGTTCGTTTAACGCGTTTACCCGTATGGTGATCTGAGATGCTGGCAAATCTACTTGGATTACTTCGAATAAAAACTGGATGGTTTCATAATGGTAAACAGGCTGACTATACGTTATTTCCATGGAAGAAATGTAGCTGCCTGGGCCAGGCAAATATTTTGTAATGGCCGACGAAATCATTCCATTCAGCATGAGGCTTGGTACAATCGGTTTTTTGAATGAAGTCAGGGAGGCGTAATCATGTTGGATGTAGAGAGGGTTAGCATCTCCGGAGAGACCCAAATACAATAGTAAATCTTTGTCTTCCATCTTTTCTGTGAGCGTAAGTTTTTCACCAGCAGATATCTCTTCAATCTTTCGGCCAAGCTTTCTTTTTTTGCCCAATAGCATGTTTCATTACACCCTTTCATTTACTTTATACGCACTAAATATAGCGCTTTCATTATGATATGTATATCATATCGTTTCCTCATATGAAAGGATATAAAAAGATCCGGAGTAGTCTGCCCGGATCTTTCCTTATAGAGATTTTAACATATACAATACTTAAGCCAGTACACTCATCACATTTTTCACCGAATCAGCTGATTTGGAAAGCGAGGCTTTTTCGCTGTCAGTCAACTCAAGTTCAATTATTTTTTCGATACCGCCTGCGCCAAGGATCGTAGGCACTCCCAAATAGATGCCGTTCATGCCATATTCTCCTTCAAGATAAGCTATAGCAGGCAGTACACGGCGTTGGTCTTTCAAGATTGCTTCTGCCATTTCCACTAAAGAAGCCGCAGGAGCATAATAGGCGCTTCCGTTCCCTAACAAATTGACAATCTCCGCTCCGCCTTTACGAGTACGGTCGACAATGGCTTCCAAGCGGTCTTGGGGAATCAGTGTTCCCAGTGGAATGCCTCCTGCATACGAATAGCGTACAAGCGGCACCATATCATCGCCATGCCCGCCGAGTACAAAGCCAGTGATATCTTTAACTGACATTTGTAATTCTTCGGCAATAAATGTCCGGAAACGCGCTGTATCCAAAACGCCGGATTGGCCGATTACACGGTGTTTAGGGAAGCCGGATTCTTTATAGACGGTATAGGTCATGGCATCTACAGGATTGGTCAACACGATGATTATGCAATTCGGAGAATGTTTAACGACTTCCTCTGTAACGGATTTCATTACTTTTTGGTTTGTTTGGACCAGGTCATCGCGGCTCATTCCTGGTTTGCGCGCAATGCCGGCTGTGATAATGGCAATATCTGAATCTTTCGTATCAGCATAGTCGGATGTACCGATGATTCTAGCATCGAAACCCTGGATAGGACCGGCTTCTGCCATATCCAATGCTTTCCCCTTTGTTGGATTATCCATTTGCGGGATATCTACCAATACGACGTCGGCTAATTCTTTTTGTGCCAATAAAAAAGCAGTAGTGGCCCCTGTAAATCCGCCGCCTATTACCGAAACTTTCTTTCGCCCCATCTTCTTAATTCCTCCCCTTGTTCGTAAAGCATATATAAAAGAGATTGACTATTAATCTTAAGAAACATAGTTCGCATCCTTATCCCATGGTCTATGCTCTAAGATCACTTACCAATACACCATACTGCAAAACAATTGATGATCGTTAAGTTTAGTCAATCTCTTTTTTAAAGTTTATTAAAATTCTTTGAAACTTATTTTAAGTTTTTGATCAATTCATCAGCAAATGCAGAACATTTCACTTCTGTTGCTCCATCCATCAAACGTGCGAAGTCGTATGTTACTACCTTGCTTGCAATCGCCTCTTCAACAGAAGTGATAATCATCTTAGCAGCTTCGTTCCAGCCAAGGTGTTCCAGCATCAATACACCGGAAAGGAGTACTGAAGAAGGGTTCACTTTATCCAATCCTGCATATTTAGGTGCAGTTCCATGAGTCGCTTCAAAAATCGCATGTCCAGTTTCGTAATTGATGTTAGCTCCCGGAGCAATACCGATTCCGCCTACCTGTGCTGCTAGGGCATCTGAAATATAATCGCCATTCAAGTTCATTGTAGCTACCACATCGAACTCTTTTGGACGAGTAAGGATTTGTTGAAGGAAAATGTCAGCGATTGAATCTTTAACGATAATTTTGCCTGCAGCTTCTGCATCAGATTGCGCTTTGTTAGCTGCTTCTGCTCCTTGTTCTTCTTTGATCTTGTCATATTGGTTCCATGTGAATACTTGTTCGCCGAATTCTCTTTCAGCCAAAGCATAGCCCCAATTTTTGAAGGCACCTTCAGTGAACTTCATAATGTTTCCTTTATGTACAAGAGTCACTGATTTACGGCCCTCTTTAATTGCATAGTTGATGGCTGCACGCACTAGGCGCTCTGTTCCCTCTTTAGAAACGGGTTTGATACCCAAACCTGATGTTTCAGGAAAACGGATTTTGCTTACGCCCATTTCATTTTGAAGGAAGTTAAGCAATTTTTTCACTGCTTCACTGCCTTCTTCATACTCGATCCCTGCGTAGATATCTTCCGTATTTTCGCGGAAAATAACCATGTCTGTGTCTTCAGGGCGTTTAACCGGTGAAGGCACCCCTTCAAAGTAACGGACAGGACGCAAGCAAACAAAAAGATCCAACTCTTGTCTAAGCGCCACGTTCAAGGAACGGATTCCCCCGCCTACAGGAGTTGTCAGCGGCCCCTTAATGGCAATGAAATATTCATTAATGACATCCAATGTTTCCTTAGGCAACCATTCGCCTGTTTGATTGAACGCTTTTTCCCCTGCCAAAACTTCCTTCCAAACAATTTTCTTGTCGCCATTGTAAGCTTTTTCGACTGCAGCATCCAATACGCGTGAAGCCGCTGCCCAGATATCAGGACCAATTCCATCCCCTTCAATAAATGGGATGACCGGATTGTTCGGTACGTTTAATACTCCATTTTGAACTGTGATTTTTTCTCCCTGACTCATGCTATTCCCTCCAGATTCATTATCAAAGGTTAGCAGCCCGATCAAAAGAGCCGAGCTCTAACCTTTCTAGTTGTCATTTTATTATAAATCTATTCTATTTTATATCTATTGCGAAAATAAAATCTATTATCTTTCCTCAATCGGCACGTATTTTTGCATGCCAGGGCCTGTATATTCAGCACGAGGGCGGATTAATCGATTATTGTCATATTGCTCAAGAATATGGGCCAACCAGCCTGACGTGCGGCTAACAGCAAAGATTGGCGTGAAAAGGTCATGATCAATTCCTAGGCTGTGATAAACAGAAGCGGAATAGAAATCAACGTTTGGAGGAAGCGGTTTCTTAGAAGTTACCAGCTCTTCAATCTTAACGGACATATCATAATAATTTGATTGTCCTGTAATGTCCGTTAGTTTTTTGGACATTTCCTTAAGATGTTTTGCACGCGGGTCGCCATTGCGGTATACACGATGGCCGAATCCCATGATTTTTTCTTTATTATCTAGTTTTTCGTTAATATATGATTCTACTTTATCCACTGAACCGATCTCTGTCAGCATTTTCATAACCGCTTCATTTGCTCCGCCGTGCAATGGCCCTTTCAACGCTCCTATAGCAGCTGTTACGCCTGAATAGACATCGGAAAGGGTTGCCACACACACACGGGCAGTGAATGTAGATGCATTCAATTCATGGTCGGCATGAAGGACAAGCGCTTTATTGAAAGCTTCTTCCTCTAAAGCAGTAGGTACTTTATCATTCAACATATATAGGAAATTCGCTGCAAAGCTTAAATCTTTTCTTGGAGCGACAGGCTGCAGGCCTTTTCTGATTCTAGAAAAAGCTGTAACGATAGAAGGTATTTTAGCTTGCAGGCGGATTGCCTTTTGGTAGTTCGCTTCATCAGTCATAACTTCAGATTCCTCATCGTATAAACCTAACAGTGAAACAGCCGTGCGAAGCGCTCCCATAGGATGGACCTTCTTAATATCATACAGGTTGAAATGCTCGATTACTTCTTTTGGCAACTCCATATTGCTGGCCAATTGCATGGTCAAGTCTTTTAATTCCACTTCGTTAGGCAATCTGCGATGCCATAATAAATAAATGACTTCTTCAAATGATGCATTAACCGCTAAATCATCAATATCATAACCAGCATATGTTAATGTATCATCAATAATTGAACTGATTGATGAAGTTGTCGCCACAATCCCCTCGAGACCTCTTGTTACTGTCATACAGAATCTCTCCTTTTCTATTAATTCCCCTTTATCCATTGTATTGCGAATTTATGATGGGCCAGCCACGGATAAAGACTGGGCCAAGCCGCATGAATAGCTGCAGGAGCTAAGCTCCCAATTCGAATGTCATCCTGTGTTTTACCATACTCTTATTGAGTCATCAGTCACCTTTTGGATTTTCCCTATGCTAAAAATATGTAAACGTGCATAAATTGAATGGACAGGCTTTGCCCGTAAAAAGTTCGATAGATCGCCAACAAGAAGTAATATTCTAAAAATTGATAAGAATAAAAAAGATGACGCTTTCAATTACATTATAAACAATAATTGTCATTTTGAAAATGAAAAGCACTTATTTTGAAAAAAAATAATGTTTTTCCAGAAAAGTAGGATAGGTGGCAATTCTTATCATCATATAGCGAATACAATCGTAATTATCATTGTGGTTTTAACTAAAAATATAAATTCATCGAAATAATTAGTGATTAAAAGAGCCTTTTCACCTACTCAAAGGATGTACTGACAGACATTTCGTTACTTATCCAATAATTTATCAATATAACAACAGTATTCTTTCTTTATATCTATTTTCCTTAAAAACACAAGCTGACTTTAAAAATAAACATAAAATGGCACAGATTTTGATGTCTCTGTCATACAATCCTTCATCGTCTCCCATTCCAATCTTAAAAAACAGCCGCCCAGAGGACAGCCGTTTTTTAAGTTCAAATCTCATTGAAAAAATTGAAAAATCTTCATCGCCACATAGGCTATGCCCGCACCAATCAACGGGCCGACTGCCACTCCTTTAAAAACGGCAACCGCAAGGATGGTACCCAATACAAGGGCAGTGGTAATATGGGGGTCCGTCGCCAATAGTGTCACACCATTTTTAGCTAACAGGGCAACAACAATACCGGAGCCGAGTGCAATCCAGGCCAACGGCGATTTAAGGGCCTCCCCCAAATCTTTAAAACCGATGGTGCCGGTCGCAATGGGAACCAAAACAGCGATGGTTATGACGGTCACGCCCAAATTGATCCCTTTACTTTGAAGAAAAGGAAACACCTTATCTCCCAAGCCCAACAGTTTTATGACCAATAAAAAACCAACCGCCAATATAAGCGAATTATTTTTTGCTATAAGAGCAATCAGCATTAATACAATTAAAAAAATATATGGGGATGTCAAAATTCTCATCTCTTTCTCAACATGTATGATCGTAAGCTGCTTCACCGTACTTTTTCTATTATAACTGACTGTGCATTTTCGTTGTTTATTTTTCCGGCCTAGCCTAGAACTCCTCCCACAAATAAAGTGGAACAGAAACAGGGTTTTCTCTTCCTGTTTTGTCATTTTAACTATACACATGAATAAGTTGTATTAGTCGCCTGTCTGCAAATACGTCGGCAGGAAATTGTTATTTTTTATAGTATACATATAATAACCAATCATTCCGGCTAAAAGGAGGCGCCATGTGAATCCTGTACATATCTACCGTTTTGTGCGAATTTTTTTAGTAGCCGGCATGGCCGTACTGGGAGCTTTTGCCCTTTTCTATTCCGCTGCAGTCACCTATCCGTTCCTTATTGGTTTTGCATTGGCTGTTCTGATTAATCCTGCAGTGAAATTCCTCCAGCATTCAATCAGATTGCCGCGGCCCCTCGCTGTCCTGGTTACACTTTTAGGGATTGTCCTTCTATTTGCAGGGCTTATTACACTTTTAATCGCTGAAATTATCACCGGGGCGAACTACCTGGGGGACAATGTGCCAAAACAACTCGCCATTCTCGTCGCCTACAGTGAAAGTCTCTTCGAAACAAAAATCTTGCCCATCTATAACAGTATTGCCTCCTTGTTCAATAATCTTGATACAGGACAGCAGCAAACCATCCTTGAAAACATCCAAGAAGCAGGGTCGGCCATTACTTCAAGCATTGGTTCCTTCATCAAGAATTTTTTTCATAAGATTCCAGTGATTGTAGGCTGGATCCCTTCTGCGGCAACCGGCCTGGTTTTCTCCGTCCTGGCCACTTTTTTCATAAGCAATGACTGGTACCGACTGCAGGGATACGCCAGGAAATGGATCCCGGACATTGTCTCTAGGCAAGCAGAACCCATCATCAATGATCTTAAGCGCGCTTTGTTTGGCTATATCACAGCACAGTTAACTCTGATCAGTATGACCACACTTATTGTATTGATCGGATTATTGATTCTTCGCGTCGAATATGCCATTACCATTGCATTGGTGACAGGGCTTGTCGACCTTCTTCCTTATTTGGGAAGCGGGACTGTTTTTATCCCATGGATCATCTATCAAGCAATCACCGGAAACGTAGGTTTGGCAATCGGGCTTGGCATCCTATACACAGTCGTTCTTGTACAACGGCAGGTTATGGAGCCAAAAGTGCTCTCTTCCAGTATCGGCCTTGATCCTTTAGCCACCTTGGTCGCCCTATTTGTCGGTTTTAAATTGCTCGGTTTCCTCGGGCTTATCATAGGCCCCGTCACACTAGTCGTTATCCAGACATTAAATAAAAGCAATGTATTCCATGAGCTTTGGGCGTATATTAAAGGAGCTGAAGAATAAAAGAAAGGCATAGCGCCGGCTTAAAAAAGACGGGCACTATGCCTTTTTATACGTTTATCCTGTTCTAACTGGCGCTAAGATTCCCCCTTTGATACGAGAGCGAATGCACAAAGCGCCCAAATGAAATCAAGCATCGGCAAGAACCTGATTGATGAGGAAAAAAGAAAACCCTCACCGATCAAAGTTTCGCTTTATTGGATAATTGTAATCGTATTGCGATCTATCTTTTTGCGGAACAGCTTTCTGATTAGAGGTTTTACGAGAGCACGTGTCGGCGGCAATAATAACAATAACCCAGCTAGATCAGAAATGAATCCGGGCGCCAGAAGCAGCACTCCTCCTGCAAGGATGCTGATCCCATCCACCATTTCATCTCCCGGCATTATACCTCGAGCCAATTGGCGCTGGACCTTTTGCCACACTATGAGCCCCTGATATTTAGCAAGATATGCTCCCCCTATTCCAGTGGCAATAATGAGCATAATCGTAGGCAGAAGGCCTATCATTTTACCGAAATAGATCATTAAGCCTAATTCACAAGCTGGCATTACAACGAATAGCAATAATAGGATACGTAACATCCGGCACCTCCTGGCTCTATTATACAATGCTTCTCGTTCTCCTGTTGGAAAACAAAAAATTCTGTCTGCAACATTAATGGCTAGACTAAAAAAGAGGCTCTAAGGCCTCTTTTTTAGTCGTCTATTTTTAATTACAGTACGTTTGCGTTGCTTCCGTCTGTAATGATTCCGCGTTGAGCATCTACGCTGACCACTTGTCCATCAGAAAGTAAATCCATAGCATTGTCAGCACCTACGATTACAGGGATGCCAAGGTTCACGCCTACTACTGCAGCGTGGCTTGTCAAACCGCCTTCAATAGTGATTAATGCGCCGCATTTTTCGATAGCTGGCATCATTTCTTTATCAGAGCCGATTGTCACTAGGACATCGCCTGATTTCACTTTAGCGTTAGCTTCTGCAGCATTTTTGGCGATAACTACTTTTCCTGCTGCTTTTTTGCGGCCAATCCCTTGTGCTTTAAGGACTGTTTTACCCAAAGATTGGATTTTCATCATGTTGGTTGTACCAGTTTCACCAACAGGAACACCTGCAGTGATGACAACTAGATCTCCGTAAGAAACATATCCTGAGTTCAAGCTTTGAGTGATTGCATTATCAAGCATTTCGTCAGTTGAGTTTGTTTTTGGACCAACAATCGGCTGAACACCCCATACAAGGCACAGGCGACGTGAAACGTAGTCATTAGAAGAGATAGCAATGATTGGCGCTTCCGGTCTGTATTTAGATATCATGCGTGCAGTATGGCCGCTTTCAGTCGGCGTGATGATTGCATTTGCATTCAAGTTCAATGTTGTGTGAGCAACAGATTGTCCAATTGCATCTGTAATATTATGTTCACTGTCTTTGCTGCGCTTAGAAATCAATTCTTTGTGGTTAAGAGCTGTTTCTGTGCGAACTGCGATGTTATGCATTGTTTGAACAGCCTCTACCGGATAAGAACCAGCAGCTGTTTCACCAGAAAGCATGATTGCATCTGTGCCGTCAAAGATTGCGTTAGCTACGTCAGATGCTTCCGCACGTGTTGGACGTGGGTTGCGTTGCATAGAATCAAGCATTTGAGTGGCAGTGATAACCGGTTTTCCAAGAGCGTTACATTTTTTGATTAATTGTTTTTGCACCAAAGGCACTTCTTCAGCAGGGATTTCGACACCAAGGTCTCCACGTGCTACCATCAAACCTTCAGAAACAGCCAAGATGTCATCGATGTTATCCACACCCTCTTGGTTTTCGATTTTAGGAATGATGTTGATGTAGTGGCCGTTGTTGTTATCAAGCAATTCACGAATTTCCAACACATCAGACGCACGGCGAACGAATGAAGCAGCAACAAAGTCTACTCCTTGCTCGATACCGAATAAGATATCTTGTCTGTCTTTTTCAGTGATACCAGGAAGGTTTACAGATACCCCCGGCACGTTCACGCCTTTTTTATTTTTCAAGATTCCATCGTTAAGAATGCGTGTATGGATTTCGCCATTTTCTTTGTCGATTTTTGTAACTTCCAAACCAACTAGTCCATCATCAAGAAGGATTCTTGAACCAACAGATACATCGTCAATCAATTCTCTATAAGTAATAGAGAATTTTTCAGTAGTCCCTAGAACTTCAGTAGTTGAGATAATGATGCTGTTTCCAGTTTTCAGTTCAACTGCACCGTTTTCCATATCATTTGTACGGATTTCAGGTCCTTTTGTATCAAGCAAGATAGCGATTTGCTTACCTGTTTTTTCAGCAGCTTCACGGATTGTTTTAATGCGGGCTGCGTGCTCTTCATGGCTTCCGTGGGAGAAGTTAAGACGGCAAACATTCATGCCAGCTTCCATTAAGCTTGTTAATTTTTCAAGAGATTCACTTGCAGGTCCGATAGTACATACGATTTTTGTTTTACGCATTTGGCTAAATAGCCTCCTTTTAATAATGAAAAATGAAAATCTTTAAATAGAAAGTTCTTGAGATAATTTGTACATGCCCATGTCGATCTTATGCGGTCTTCCAAGAGCTTCGATAATATCATAATCCACTAATTCGTTTTTCTCGATTCCGACAGCACGTCCGCCTTTGCCCTCAAGAAGAAGTTCAACAGCTTTCGCACCTAGTCGGCTTGCAAGCACACGATCCACAGCCGTTGGCGATCCACCGCGCTGCACGTGGCCAAGAACAGTCATACGAGTTTCAAATGAAGTCATTTCTTCAATTTGTTTAGAGATTTCACTAGCGCTTCCGACACCTTCAGCTACAATGATGATGCTGTGCTTTTTGCCGCGCTCATGGCCTCTTTTCAATTTGCTCACGATATCGTTAATATCAAAATTGTCCTCTGGAATAATGATGGATTCAGCACCGCCGGCAAGCCCCGCCCATAAAGCGATATCACCAGCATCACGACCCATAACCTCAACAACATATGCTCTTTCATGCGAAGTTGCTGTATCGCGGATTTTATCGATTGCGTCGATAACTGTATTCAAGGCTGTATCGAATCCAATTGTGAACTCTGTTCCAGGGATATCGTTATCAATTGTTCCAGGAACACCGATGCATGGGAAGCCATGCTCAGTTAGTGCCTTCGCACCCATATAAGAACCATCGCCGCCAATGACAACCAATGCGTCGATGCCATGCTTCTTCAATTGTTCAATCCCAAGAAGTTGACCTTCTTTTGTTTTGAATTCCGGGCATCTTGCAGAGTACAGCATTGTACCGCCGCGTTGGATGATGTCGCCAACTGAGCCCAATTCCAATTTTTTGATATTGCCATTCATAAGGCCTTGGTAGCCTTGGTAAATACCATATACTTCAAGGTCATGATAGATAGCCTTACGCACAACCGCACGTACAGCTGCATTCATTCCTGGAGCGTCTCCGCCACTTGTTAACACGCCAATTCTTTTCACGTTATTCACCTCTAAATTATTCTTTTGGGAATAAATAGAACACATATCCACTGTGTTTTTTGTATGTAAAAATAATTATTCCCAAGATTGTTCATGTTTTTTATTCACCTGAAACTTCTCATGAATATCCTTTGTCATTACATCCAAATTTATAAACATTCTTTAAAAACTTAGGAAACTTTTCGTATGTAATGTGTGTTTAGGAAGTGTTAATTCTCTTTCTGCCTATACATTCTAAAGGAGATTTTCATATTCGTAAAGTCTGTTTGTGAAGTAATTAACATTATTTACAGATGGAATACGTTTTCACGTTTACATTTTCGTAACTTTTCAAGAAATTGTTGATTTTTACAAAATTGACGGAATTTATCATACTCTTTTGAAAAATGAATTAAACCAAAAAAGTGTAGCCATTAGGCCACACCATTTATTTTACCTCTGATAGGGTTTTTACAAACCCATATTTACCAATTGCCTTGAATTTATTATAACGATCGTTTATCAGTGTATCACAATCCTTGGTAAAAAGCTCTTTTAAAGCCGGATACAGAACGGCATCCATATATTCTGCCTGCTTTTTCGCATCTCGATGGGCTCCGCCCTTCACTTCAGGGATGAGTGCATCAACCACGCCGAGATCCTCGAGATCAGGTGCAGTGATTCTCATGCTTTCGGCTGCTTTTTTTGAAAGTGAAGCATCTTTCCACAAAATCGTGGCAGCCCCTTCAGGAGAAATCACGGAATAAGTCGAATTCTCGAGCATATAGACTCGATCGGCCACTCCCAGAGCTAGTGCTCCACCGCTTCCTCCTTCACCAATGACAATCGAGATAATCGGGACCTGCAATCCTGCCATTTCAAATAGATTACGGGCAATGGCTTCACTTTGCCCGCGTTGCTCTGCCGCCATCCCCGGATAGGCTCCTTTGGTGTCGATAAAGCAAATAATCGGACGATTAAATTTCTCTGCTTGTTTCATGAGCCGGAGCGCTTTTCGATATCCCTCTGGATGGGGCATTCCAAAATTGCGCCGTATATTCTCTTTTGTATCTTTGCCTCGCTGGTGGCCGATGACTGTAATCGGCAATCCGCGATAAGTAGCAATGCCTCCGACAATCGCTTCGTCTTCACCGAAAACCCGGTCTCCGTGGCATTCGATGAAATCAGCAAAAATATGGCTGATATAATCAAGAGTGGTAGGCCGGCCTGGATGGCGGGCGACAAGGACCCGATCCCACGGCTTCATATTATCATATACGTCATTTTCAAGCTTGGTCAGCCTGTTCTCAAGTTTTTGGATTTCTTCCGACAGATCCACCTCGGCTTCTTGTGTCAGCTTCTTCAGCTCATCGATCTTATTGCGCAGTTCGATAACAGGACGTTCAAACTCTAGTTCTCCAACCATTGGTTTTCACCGCCCTTTTGATGTATTTTTAAGATAGTCGATAACTTATCTTTCATTTCCAATCTGGAGATGACCGCATCTAATTGGCCATGTTTTAATAAAAATTCTGACGTCTGGAAGTCTTCTGGCAATTCTTCACGGATTGTGGATTCGATCACACTCCGTCCAGCAAATCCAATTAATGCCTTAGGCTCAGCCAAATTATAATCCCCTAATGAGGCGAAACTTGCAGAAACGCCGCCTGTCGTTGGATTAGTCATCACAGAGATAAATAAACCGCCGTTATCGCTAAAGTGTTTCAATGCAATGCTTGTTTTGGCCATTTGCATTAAGCTTAAAATCCCTTCCTGCATTCTGGCCCCGCCGGAAGCTGTAAAGATGACAAAAGGTATTCCTCGTTCTTGGGCCAATTCTACAGCCCGAGTAATTTTTTCTCCTACTACTGAACCCATACTTCCCATCCGGAAATTGGCGTCCATAACGGCAATTGCAATTTCTTCGCCGCCGATGGTTCCTGTTCCGGTAACAACCGCTTCGTTCAGATCTGTTTTCTTGCGATCGCTTTCCAACTTTTCCTCATAGCCAGGAAATTGAAGAGGATTTTCGGAAATCATATCAGCAAAGTATTCTTCAAAAGAACCTTCATCCAATGTATACTCAATCCGCTCATAGGCAGACAGCCGGTGATGGTACCCGCAATGAGTACACACTTTCATGTTTTTCACTAATTCTTTTGTATACATGATTTTCTTACATTCTGGACATTTAGTCATGATTCCTTCAGGAACGTCACTTTTGTTCCGTTCAGAAGGAATGGTAGCGTACTTTTTCTTTTTAGGCTTTGAAAATAACTCTTTCAGCAAGAGGAATCCCCCTTTTTTCTTGTAACTTCCCGCATGCATGCGTTTCAATTGCATGTCCTATACTTTACATCAATTTTATCTTAAAGACTGTAAAATAATGTCATATACTGTTCGACATATTTCTGATTGACTCTTTATACGTAAGAATCATTTGCTCTTCATTTTGGTTTTTGACGGAAAGCATCAATTGCTCATAAGGATATTTGTCTTTTATGACCATCGGCTTCGATACCAGAATTTCATAGTTCGCCACCGTCATCCATATCCGCTGCATCAAAGAATTGGCCTGTTGGGCAGCAATTTTTTGGAAAAAATCATAATCAGTAAACTCAGCATCCTTGATCCAATCAAGCACATCATCTACCTGCCGTTCGCTCGCATCCTTATAGTAGAGGCGAAGGCAATCGAGCTCCAACATCGTCTTTGTCTGGGTCAAATTGTTTTTTATCGCAGGATCCTGCAGAAGAAACCCCCCGAGGATTTCAACCAACTTATGTTCCTGGAAATCATTGATAAAAGTCCCTTCGCCCCTTCGAGTTTCTATAAGGCCGAGCAGCTCCAAAGCACGCAGCGCCTCTCTGACGGATGACCTCCCTGCTTGGAGCCGCTCTGATAGTTCACGCTCCGAAGGAATTTTGTCTCCTGGGAGAAGTCCATCTTCTTTTATCATATTCTTCAATTTTTCAACAATTTCCAAATATACCTTTGAGGATATCTTATCCGGTTTTTTCAATTCAGCCTTCACTACTTTCCGATGATTGCCAGTTCTTCTGTTTTTGCTTTTACTTCCTCAGGGTCTACCTTGATCCTTGCTACCCCTGTTTCCATAGCGGCTTTCGCTACGGCCGCAGCCACAGCTGGTGCCACCCGTGGATCAAATGGCCCTGGTATCACATAATCAGCATGCAGCTCAGCAGGCTGAATCAGACCGGCAATGGCTTCTACAGCCGCCATTTTCATTTTTTCATTGATGTGTGTGGCTCTGACATCAAGCGCCCCTCTGAATATTCCCGGAAAAGCCAGCACGTTATTGACCTGGTTAGGGAAATCCGAGCGTCCAGTGCCGACCACTAGTGCTCCTGCTTCTTTTGCTTCCGCCGGCATAATTTCCGGTATCGGATTCGCCATAGCGAAAATGATCGGATGATCATTCATCGATTCGACATTTTCCTTCGTCAAACCTCCAGCTACAGAAACGCCGATGAACACATCTGCCCCTTTAATGACATCCGAGAGGCTTCCTTCTACCTTATCGCGGTTAGTCACTTCAGCAATCTTATCTTTTACAGTATTCATGCCATATGGGCGGCCTTCAAAAATAGCGCCTTTACTGTCGCACATGATGACGTCACGGACACCATACGTAAATAATAGTTTAATAATGGCAATTCCTGCGGCACCCGCACCGTTAGCAACCACCCTAATTTCAGACATGCTTTTTCCAGCGAGCTTAAGGGCATTGACCAAGCCTGCAACTGTGACAATAGCCGTTCCATGCTGATCATCGTGGAATACTGGGATGTTTGTTTCTTTCTTGAGGCGTTCTTCGATGACAAAGCAGTTGGGAGCAGCGATATCTTCCAAATTAACACCGCCGAATGTCGGTTCAAGATACTTGACTGTCTGGACAATTTGGTCGACATCGGTTGTATTCAAGCAAAGAGGGAAGGCATCAACGCCGGCAAAACTCTTGAATAAAACCGCTTTTCCTTCCATGACAGGCATAGCAGCCTCAGGGCCGATATTACCTAAGCCCAAAACCGCTGTGCCATCGGAAACAACAGCTACCGTGTTACCTTTCATTGTGTATTCATAGACCAATTCAGGTTTATCATAGATATCCTTACATGGCTCTGCAACACCTGGAGAATAGGCTAAACTTAAGTCTTCAGCGTTTTTCACTTCTACTTTTGAAACAGTCTCCAATTTACCTTTATGAAGGCGGTGCATATGTAAAGCTTCATCTCTAAGTGTCACGGTATTCACTCCTTATTAGTTAAAATAAGAGAAACAATTTAAATGAATGCGAGTTGCCGAAGTGGTCAGACCACACCGCAATATGTTTCACTATATCATAATAAATTAGGATGTAAAAGTTTAAATATTTTTCACAATTACATTCCTGTTTCCTGCTGCCTCTTTTAATTCTCCAATCAAAGAAGGGGATACCTGGACCCAATCCCATAAAGGCAGCTGGATTGTCCGGCTCTCTTTTTCCTGGTAAAGCATAACGCGCGTCTTGCCGGGATACTTTTTCAATATACGGTTGACACGTTTCGACAAAACTGCTTGGTCTGCGTTTTTTTCCAGGCGGATATACAGAATCTCTGATTCTTCTTTTTGCCATTCTCGCAATTCTTCCAATGGATAAAGGTCGTTCACTATGAATTGCGGCTTTCCGTTTCGTAGTTCGGTCACTCCGCTTAAGATCGCTATGCTGCCCTTGCTCAAATGTACGGCATGTTTTTTATACGCCGCCGGAAAGGCCACCGCCTCCAGTTCATCGCTTTCATCTGCAAGGGTAAGGAAGGCCATGACCTCTCCTTTTTTTGTACGGATTGTGCGTTCCTCCGCTATATAAGCAGAAATGATATGCCGCTTATCGGTTTCTTCAATCGCTGTATACAACGGCACCGCTCCGAAATGGCGGAAAAGTTTTTTATGGGAAGCAAGCGGATGATCCGATATATAGAAACCGAGTACTTCTTTCTCGAATTCCAGTTTTGTCTCCAATGGGATTGGATCTACCTCTATATACTTTGGCTTGATGTCAAACCCTGTCTGTTCAAACAAATCGAAGCTTTCTCCATCTCCGGAGACAAGTTCCGCATGATCGATCGCCACATCCAAACTGGCCAGAAGAGTGGCACGATCCATTCCCCATTCATCAAAAGCGCCTGCATGTACAAGGGCTTCAAGCATTTTGCGATTTATGATATGCAGTGGAACGCGGATGCAAAAATCGAATAAGTCGGTAAAAGGTCTGTCTTTCCGCGCTTGCACAATTTCTTTTACAGCATTGCCGCCAACCCCTTTGATGGCGGCCAAGCTGAAGGAGATGCCCTCTTCCTCTGCCTGGAAGGGATAGAAGCTTGTATTGATGGATGGGCCCAAAAGCGGGATATCCATTTTTCTGAGCTGGCGTGCATAAGAAGCAATCTTGGCGTCGTTGCCGATGGCATTGCTCATGAGTGCAGCCATGAAATAAGCGGGATAATGCGCCTTTAAGTAAGCCAGCTGATAAGCGATCAAACTGTAAGCGGTGGCGTGCGCCAAAGGGAAACCATAATTGGCGAACTTGACAATATCGTTATAGATGGTTTCCGCCGTTTCCCTAGGATATCCTTGCTTTATACTTCCTTGTACGAACGCCATTCGCTGTTGCTCGAGTTCTTTTCCTTTCTTTTTGGAGACAGCCCGGCGCAGCAAGTCTGCTTCTCCCAGAGAAAATCCGGCAAACCGGGATGCAATCTGCATGATTTGTTCTTGGTACACGATAATGCCGTACGTATCTTTCAAAATCTCTTCCAGATCGCTGTGCAAGTACTCAACAGGCTCTTCCCCATTCTTGCGCCTGATGTAAGAAGGGATATTATCCATCGGTCCCGGACGATAAAGAGCATTGACGGCGACTAGTTCCGTGAATTTTTCTGGTTTCAACTGTTTAAGGACATTTTGCATTCCCTCGGATTCGAATTGGAATATACCGGCTGTATCACCTGTGCCAAGCATCCTCATTGTTGCTTCATCATTCATCGGCAGCTGTCTGATATCAATGGCCTTCCCTGTTTTTCTTCTGATGGATTGGATCACTCTTTCCATTAAGGTCAGATTCCGCAAGCCAAGGAAATCCATCTTCAATAATCCCAGCTCCTCAAGCTGGTCCATCGTACTCTGCGTTAAATGAATCCCATCATGGCCTTCCTGAATGGCAATACTTTCGGTCAGCTGGAGGTTGCTGATGACCACGCCGGCAGCATGTGTAGAAGTATGCCTTGGGAGCCCTTCCAGCTTCAATGCTGTATCGATTAGCTTTCTATTCAATTCATCACTTTCATAAAAAGATTGCAGTTGTTTTGATTCACGAAGGGCGTCTTTAATGGTCAAACCGACACGCCCCGGCACCATTTTGGACAACTGCTCCAGTTCCCGGGTGTTCAAGCCGAACACTCTTCCGGTATCCCTTAAAGAAGCTTTGGCCGCAAAAGTGCCGAACGTAATAATCTGGGCAACATGCAATGCGCCATATTTTTCTGCTACATAAGCAATTACCTCGTCCCTTCTAATATCCGAAAAATCGATATCTATATCGGGCATACTGATTCGTTCAGGATTCAAAAACCGCTCAAAAAGCAGATTATACTTCATAGGATCTACGTCTGTTATCCGGAGCACATAGGCTACCATCGATCCGGCAGCCGATCCCCGGCCCGGTCCGGTCATGATATGGTTCTGCCGCGCAAATTTCATGAAATCCCATACAATCAGAAAATAATCGCTGTAATTCATTTTGCTGATGACATCAAGCTCATATTGAAGCCGGTCCCAATACGGCTTAGGTGCATCCGGATAGCGTTCCCGAAACCCTTCCCGACATAACTGCGCCAGCAATTCACCTGCCGGCATGTCTCCCGGATACTTAGGCAAAAGCTTCTGGTGGAAAGGAATCTCCACTTCACAGGATGCCGCAATGCGGACTGAATTCCGGACTGCTTCCGGAGAATCCTGAAATGCGCGGAGTACTTCTTCGCCCGTTTTGAAATACCCGGTTCCTCTGCCAGGAGCATCGGAAGGCATTTCGCTTAATTTCACTCCTAACTTCAGCGCCTGCATGACCCTATAGGCAAGTTCATCCTCAGGCTTCATATAAAGAACGGGCGAAGTCGCGACAGTAAGGGTTTCCGTGTCCATAGCCAATTGCCTAACAGCCCCTTCCAACGGGCATCCTTCCTGTAACGACAGATACACATTCGATGATCCGAACAATTCTTTCCAAAGTATAACAGCTGCCTCTGCTTCTTCTCTGCTTTCACTGGCAAGACAGCTTTCCACATATCCTTCCCGCCCGGGAGATATGGCGATCAAGTGCGCGCTATACCCTTTCAGCCAGCGAAGGGGAATCCCGGCCTTTGATTTAGTTTGAATCGCACTGCTGATTTTCAAAAGATTTTTATAGCCCGCTTGGTTCTTTGCCAACAACAATAAAGGATGCGATTGCTCTTCATGCAGCACATCCGCCAAAAGCCCGATAATCGGCTTAATGCCGGCTGCTTTGCAAGCTTTATAAAAAGGAACCGCCCCATACATGACATTCCTATCCGCCAGGGCTATGGAGTCCATTCCATTATCTGTAGCGGCTTGTATCAAGTCATCGATCCGGACAGTGCTTGACAACAAACTGTAGGCAGACTGAACGTGAAGATGAACGAAATCCATATAAACCCTTCCTTTCTTGAACATTTTCTTACCCATAGTATAAAGATTTTTACAGCAAAAAGAAAATATGTTCTGTTTTGCATGGCAATGGAATGATCTGCATATACATGGATTATCCGGTGGCATGTCCATACGTTACCGGGCTTATCACATTGTAGGGGGCCAAGGCCTATCGCAATTCGTTTAGTAAAGGATGGGATTCTATGAATGAAGCGTTTTTTCCTGCTTTTTTAAATAGTTTTTTTATAGCGTTGGGCGTCTTGCTGGGCGGTGCTTTCATTGGCGGCATCGCTGCTTTTTTTACGAATCAACCGCCTTTGACGACGATTCTGCGCCTATCGGAAAGCTTGCGGATATGGGCTATTGTAGCCGCAATCGGCGGGACATTTGATACTTTCTACACATTTGAAAGAGGCATATTCCAGGGGGAAACGCGGGATATCGTCAAACAGATTCTTTGGATACTTGCTGCGCTGGGCGGCGCCAATACAGGTGCCGTTATCATTAAATGGTTTACTCAGGAGCATCTCCCGCTATGAGATCGCCATATGTCCAATTTAATGCATCTTGGCAGCGCTTCTTCGCCGGGGCGGCAATTGGTGCGATCGTCAGTTGGCTTCTGTTTCTGCATATGTACAGCATCATGCAAGAGAAGCAGATTGCGACCATCCGCTCCCAAAAACAAATTATTGTCGACCAAAAGAACAAAATTGATATATGGGAAAAAGAATCTCAATCGCAAAACAAAGAAACAATCAAAAAAATGAAAATACATGAGATACAGGTTAGCATCACCAATTACCGGGAACTGAAATTGGATTTGCTATCCGCCATGGAGGCGCAGGAGGCGATCCGCAAAGATTTAAGCTCATTGTTGACTAAAGATGTGGAAAGCGTCTACAAAAGCAAATACCTCATCAAAAAAACAATAGAAAACAAGCAGCTGATCTTGAATGAGAAGACTTATTCTTTTGAGGTGGCGGAAGTACTCTTTTATTCGACATTGCACATAGAAGTAATCATCAAAAGAGTGTAAGAGAAATAATCGGCAGTAGATCATAGCATTGCGCAGAGGACAAGAACTTCAGCGCTTACGTTATGTACAATACCGACAGGTTAAAAAGGAAACGTATACTATACGAAAAAGCTGCCGAACTTATACGGCAGCTTTTTCTTGACTGTCTATAGTGAACCCTGATAGTTTTGGCATGCTTTTTCCACTTCTGCCATAACTGCTTCCGCTTCGGACCAGGAGGATATGGTCGCGCCGGACGCAAGCGGATGTCCTCCGCCATTGAATTTTTTGGCAATCGTATTGATGATTGGGCCTTTGGAACGGAAGCGTACGCGGATGTCGTTCTCTTCTTCAATAAAGAACACCCATGCCTTCAATCCTTTGACTGAACCTAGATTACTGACCAATTGGGAGGCATCGGAAGCCTTTGCCCCATAAGAAGCCAGCGTTTCTTGATCCAGGACCAGCTTTCCTGCACCCGCTGGGGAAATCTCGAAATGCTGCATCACATAACCGTTCAAGCGGATAATATTTTCCTCCATATCATACATTTGATTGTACAATTGAGTGCGCGAGAAATTATACTCAATCAGTTCGCCGGCATACTTGAAGGTTTTTTCCGTCGTGCTCGGATACAGAAAACGGCCTGTATCCCCCACAATTCCCGCATATAACAAACGGGCGGCTTCATCATTCATCTTTAGTCCCTTCTCTTTTCCATACAGATAAAACTCATAAATCAGCTCGCTCGTCGAACTAGCGCCCGTGTCGACCCAGCAAAGATTCCCGTACGCATCGTCATTCGGATGGTGGTCAATTTTCACCAATTTAGCGCCTTGATTATAACGCTGGTCACAGACCCGCTCCTGATTGGCGGTATCGCATACGATCACTAGGGCATTGTCATAGACCTGATCCTCAATCTTGTCGAGGCGCTTCAGAAAATGAAGTGATTCTTCTTCCTGGCCGACACAATAAATATGTTTTTCCGGGAAAGAAATTTTCAGTATTTCCCCCAGGCCGCATTGAGACCCATAGGCATCGGGATCGGGCCGTACATGCCGGTGCAATATGATCGTGTCGTATTCTTTAATGGCTTGTAAAATCTCTTCTTTAATCATTCCGAAATCTTCCCTTCGTTAGCTATTCTTTCTCACTCTTACTTTGCTTTTTTTTCCATAATTGTAGCATTTATGTACAAATCTCGTTACAATAAATTCAGATTAACACTTTGGAGGTACTGTATATGCCTGTCTTCGTTATTCTCATCACATTTTCAGTAGGATTTTACCTTTTTTATAAGATTAAATTTTTCCGGACAAAAAGGCCGATGGAGCGCAAATGGCTGTCCGCTAAATCCTCGATGGCTCTAGGATTGTTTGTTGCTTTGTTCGGCATCAATCAACTATTCCTTTTCCAGACTGCAACGACTTATATCATTTCCGCTGTCTTTATGATCATCGGTTTGTTAAGTGCCTGGAACGGATTCAGGGCCTACCGTTATTTCCTTCCGCTTGCGGCTGACGAGGCCGATCACCTTCGCCAAGCGAGACTTTAATATCCAAACAAAAGGATGCGTACAAGCATCCTTTTGTTCTTAATCATTTATGCAACCCCAACTCAATGACGATCCAGCAATTGGCACATCATCATTGTTTTGCCTACCAATTTGCCTTCATTGAATACCTCTATATCCACTTTCCCGAATTTTCGGCCGACTTCGAGCACTTTCGGCACGATTTCCAACTGGCTGTCTATCTGGACAGGCTTTATGAAATAAATCGTCATATTTTCCACTACCAGATCGCCTCTTTTGAAAGTGCGCAGTACACGGTTTGCCGCCTCTGTAACAATGGTTGTGAATACGCCATAGGAGATGGTTCCTAGATAGTTCGTCATCTGCGGTGTTACTTCACATCTGTATACTTCCTCTCCCTTATTCTTGCCTGGGACTGAAACCAGTTGGGAAGCAATCACATCATCGATCGTCTCACCCACTTGCGGTTGGCGCTGGATCATTTGCAGGGCCTTTAGTACATCCTGCCTGCTGATGATTCCCTGCAGATTATTGTGGTTATCGACGACGGGAAGCATTTCGATTCCTTCCCATACCATTGTATGCGCTGAAGAAGCAACGCTTGTTTTACCACTGACCGTCATTGGCTGCTTTGTCATGACTTTATCAATTAATGTATCATGGGATGCCCCCATAATATCCTTGGCAGTCACCACGCCAATTACCTTATTGTTGGCATCGACGACAGGAAAACGGCTATGTGTGGTTTCTTCATTCAATTCGAACCAAAGGCCGACCGTATCCCCTGAATGAAGATAAGCCGTATCTTCAAGTGATGTAAGAATATCCTCCACCTGAAGGATTTCTTTCTTGATCAATTGGTCATAGATTGCCCTGTTAATTAACGTCGCCACAGTAAACGTATCATAGGAACTAGAAATGATCGGAAGCTGCAGATCATCTGCGATTTTCTTCACATGGTCATCGGTGTCAAAACCGCCTGTAATCAGGACAGCAGCCCCCGCCTGCAGAGCGAGCTCATGGGCATTGGTCCGGTTACCGATGATCAATAAATTGCCGGCTCCAGTGTAGCGCATCATCGCTTCCAGCTTCATTGCGCCAATGACGAACTTATTCAGCGTCTTATGGAGCCCTGCTTTTCCGCCCAAGACTTGTCCATCGACAATATTAACAACTTCCGCATAAGTCAACTTTTCAATATTCTCTTTTTTCTTTCGCTCAATACGGATCGTGCCTACCCGTTCGATTGTGCTTACATATCCCTTATTCTCCGCATCCTTAATCGCTCTATATGCCGTTCCTTCACTTACGCTCAATTCTTTGGCGATCTGACGGACTGATATTTTTTCTCCGATAGGGAGCTCATCTATATATTTTAATATTTGTTCATGCTTTGTAGCCAAAGCTCTTCACCCTTTACAAAAACCGTTTATCTCCATTATAAGGGTAAAGAGCGCCCACTTACAATTATCGCCTTAATAATTGTACGTTCTTTTTCTTTCTTTCGCCTCTTGATTAGCTGGAATCCGTTTAGCGCGCTTAGCTTTGTATAAGATAGCCGATAAATTGCCGGCAACTGCGCAAAAGGCCAATAACAACCATCCTCCAGCAAACAGAATCTGTGTCGGTTCCGTGTAAAGCTTTATATGCGGAATGGCGTAATACAGCATAACCCCTATCAATAATAAACACATATACAATCTTTCTCTCATTGTTACCCATCCTTCCATCTTCATTCACTGCCATTGTATGCAGGCCCAATTGAAAGAAGAAGAAAAAACGCCCGAAAAATATGTGAGTGATACTCTTTTGAGGGATGATCGTTTTATAAGGATTAATAGAGTTTATATATCCTCTTTTTCCATTTATTGTATTCTTAAAGTATAATTAATAGAAAATAGTGTAACAAAGGGGATTTGTATAAAAGTGAAAAATTTTTTATTCGCGGCTATTTTACTTGCAATAATCATTTTAGCAGGGTGTAGTACAAATGAAGAAACAGAAACTAAAGTATTAACTGATGAACACACTCCAAATGAAGATCTTGGTAAAAGATCTGTCCCTTTACAATTATCCCAGGAACAAAAAGAAAAATATTTCTTGAAGTGACTCCAATTGCAGATTTTAAACCAGAAGATTGGGTTGAACCGAAAGAATATAAAAGAAAGATCCAAGAACATATAGATTCATTTTTGAAAAGTGAACATGAAACATTAAACGCTTTACCCTCAACTACTACTAAAGCCAATATGGGGATAAATGGAGAAATGAAGAAAACAGCACATCTTTATGTTAGTGATACTCTATTTTCTGTAGAGGTTATGGGTAAATTTGAAACACAGTATAATGATTCTCGAAAAGGGCAAGTGTTTTTAAAAGCAGACAACATTACATCCCGTATAGCAAGTTCTTCTCATGGCGAGTGGGAGCAAACATCTAATGATGCTTCATTAATAGATAATGGTCGAAAATACCGCATTCAAATTGAAGGGATTTATCATCTTAATGGTTTATCAATTGAGAAAGCTTTTACCATAGAATTCAGTTGTGATCCATTCGGTGGTATCCATTAATAGAAAAAACTAGGTGTTTTAGTTGAATAAGAGAAGAAAGGACTTTGGAAAACTTCCAGACATTTTTTCGTGTTGTATATATATTGCCAGCACTTTTCAAAAATCATGAGTAACCACTTTAATCACCAAATCAAAAAGGCAGGAATATTGAAAAATCAGTATTCCTGCCTTCTTTTTTTATCCTAAAAGAGAATGATTAGACAGATGCTGCTTTAAAATTCGATATAATCGCCTGGTTCCATGACTTTCCCTTTTCCTTCAGGAAGCATGGAAATGAACTTCTGAGGATCCTGTTTAATAGGCGGGAATGTATTGAAATGGATGGGCACGGCTAATTTGGGATTGAGGAATTCAACTGCAGTCGCAGCGTCTTCCGGCCCCATGGTAAAATTATCGCCGATCGGTACAAATGCCAGGTCGATTGGATGCCGCTCCCCGATGAGTTTCATATCGGAATAAAGGGCCGTATCTCCTGCATGGTAAATCGTATGCCCTTCAATAGTAAGCAAAACACCCGCCGGCTGGCCGCAATAAAGAATCCGTTTATCTTCCGTAACAAAGCCCGAACCGTGAAACGCCGGAGTCAGCTTGACTGTGCCGAAATCGAACTCCCTGGCTCCTCCGATGCTCATACCGTGTGTCCGTTCAACACCTTGCCATTCCATGATCGTACATAGTTCCACCATACCAATGACAAGGGATCCATGCTTTTTCGCAAGCTCGACCGTATCGCCGATATGATCGCCATGGCCATGCGTCAGGATAATCACATCTGGTTTAACATCCTCAAGTTTTAAATCTGTTTGACTGTTTTCACTAATATAAGGGTCAATCAAAATCGTTTTTCCATTCGTCTCAATTTTTACTACAGCATGTCCGTGAAATGATACCTTCATGCCAAAATCCCCTTTCACATTGAATTCCAGGTAGTATATACCCTCATTTCCAATAAGTATAACAGTTTGCAATTGCCCTTTTATACTGGTAATCTCAAAATAGTTGATTCTATAGGAGGAAAACAAATGAATAATCGATTAGAGCTATTTAAAAACTGGTTACAGGAACGCAATATTTCAGCAGCATTTATCACATCTACAGAAAATGTTTTTCATTTAAGCGGCTTCTATAGTGATCCACATGAAAGACTTCTGTCCTTGGCTGTATTTCCGGATGCGGAACCTATCTTGATCTGCCCGAAAATGGAGATGAACGATGCGAAAAATGCCGGTTGGGAACAGGAAATGATCGGCTATACGGATATCGAAAACCCTTGGGATATGATTAAGGAAGCCGTAAAAAAACGCAATATCACTATTAGAACGGTAGCGGTCGAAAAAGAGCATATGAATATCGAACGCTATGAAGCCATCCAATCAACCTTCGCAAGTCCAGAATTGGTTTCAGCAGAAGAGAAACTGCGCCAATTGCGGATGATTAAAGATGAAAAAGAAGTGGAGATCCTTCGTGAAGCATGCCGTTTAGCGGATTATGCGGTACAGGTCGGCGTCAATGAGATCCAGGAAGGCAAAACTGAAATGGATGTGTTGGCTGCCATTGAATATGAAATGAAGAAAAAGGGCATCAACCAAATGTCTTTCGCTACCATGGTCCTTACAGGAACGAATGCGGCTTCTCCTCATGGAACGCCAGGCCAAACCAAGATTAAAAAAGGCGATTTGGTACTCTTCGATCTTGGCGTAGTATATGAAGGATATTGCTCTGATATTACCCGGACCGTTGCCTACGGAGACATTAACGATAAACAAAAAGAAATATATGATACAGTGCTTGGTGCACAATTGGCTGCCATTGAGCTGAGCAAACCAGGTTCTTTATGCTCGGATGTGGATGCCGCTGCACGCAACTACATAGCTGAAAAAGGATACGGCGAGTACTTCCCTCACAGACTTGGACACGGCCTTGGCATATCAGTACACGAATATCCTTCTTTAACAGAAACAAACGCCCTTCCTCTTCAAAAAGGGATGGTCTACACAATTGAACCAGGCATTTATGTTCCTGGCGTAGCGGGCGTCCGCATAGAAGACGATATCTATGTAACAGAGAATGGCTGTGAAATCCTTACGAAATTCCCGAAAGAACTGCAAATGATTAAATAAAGGCAAAAACAACGGCAGTGCATCGATCGATGCACTGCCGTTTTATTACATTCTAACTGGGCAAGAAGTATAAGTGGGAGATCAAGCACCAATAAGAACCCGATTGCTCCAATAGGATGCAGGATTTTCATTGCCGTAAGTCCACTACCCTCTTCAAAAACAGGGGCCCAGCTACTTTTCTTTGTTTTTATTTCTTTTTTCTTTCACAGGTTCACCACTATAAGATTCCAGCAATTGCCTCCGTGTCTCTTCAATTCCCTTTTCATCATAAACAAAAGCTTGTGTTTTTTTCTTTTTCACCACTATTCACCCTTCCGCCTGTTACTATAGTAAAAAACTCATTTCTGTTAAAATTCGCTATTTTTCAACAATTATGCATGTTTCATTTGTTATAATGGTATATATACAAAAAGGAGGCAAAAATCATGGGTTTAACGTATAAAAGCATTCTTGTGGCAGTAGATGGATCTAAAGAAGCAGAATGGGCATTCAAAAAAGCAATTGAAATTTCCAAACGTAACGATGCTAAGCTCGTCATCGCTCACGTCATCGACACTCGCAATTTTGCGACAATCGAAGCTTATGACCGTACAATGGCTGAACGCTCAGAATCATATGCACAAGAGTTATTGCAAGAGTATAAGCAAGCGGCAGAAGAATCTGGCGTACATACCGTTCAGGTGGAAATTGAATATGGTTCACCAAAAGTCAAAGTGCCAAAAGATCTTGCTAAAAAACACGCAACCGACTTGATTGTCTGCGGAGCAACTGGTTTAAATGCAGTAGAACGCTTCCTTATCGGTAGTGTTTCTGAACACATCACTCGTTATGCACCATGTGACGTATTGGTTGTCAGAACACAAAAAGAATAGTTGAGATAAACTAAAAGCGCGCCAGCATCGGCGCGCTTTTTTAACTACTGAATTTAAAAATGTGACTGCACGGTCCTCCCTCATTACTCCTCTTTAATAGTGGCCAATTGAAAACCGGAGTCGGCTTTAACCGCTTCATATATCCAATTGTATTCCTTCGTTTCGCTCGTTCCATTAGCATAGTTTATTTTTACTCTTTCATTAGTTGCTATTGTCGCCGTATTGCCCTCAATTAAATAACTTCGAATGTTGCAACTGATTGATTTACAAGACAAATAACCCGAGCCCTAAATAAGGACTCGGGTTATTTCAGCCAGCTTACTCTCCAGCCAGCAACGACTTCGCTTTAGCGAGCGCCTGCTTCACTTGCTCAAACCCTGTGCCACCGGCGCTATTTCTCCGTTTCACTGCCTGATACGGCTCAAGGGCATTATAGATATCTTCTTCGAACAACTCGCTTGCCTGCTTAAAATCGCCGATCGATAAATCAGCCAGGTAACAATCCTTTTGAATGCATGAAAGTACCAGCTGTCCAACCACTTCATGCGCCTGTCTGAATGGCATTCCTTTGCCGGCAAGATAATCAGCCAATTCCGTTGCATTGGAAAAATCGGTTTTCACGGCTTTTTCCATGTTTTCTGTCCGCACTTTCATAGAGGAAACCATACCGGCAAATATCTTCAATGAGCCGGTTACAGTCTTCACAGTGTCAAACATTCCTTCTTTATCTTCTTGCATATCTTTATTATAGGCAAGAGGCAGCCCTTTCAACACCGTCAATAAACCGAATAGGTTCCCGTATACTCTTCCTGTCTTTCCTCTAATTAATTCAGCCATATCGGGATTTTTCTTTTGCGGCATGATACTGCTGCCTGTTGAAAACGCATCATCCAATTCAATGAATTGGAATTCCTGGCTGCACCACAGAATGATTTCTTCCGCAAAACGTGACAAATGCATCATCAGCATGGAACTGTTTGAGAGAAACTCTATGATGAAATCACGGTCGCTGACTGCATCCAGGCTGTTTTCATAGATACTGCCGAAGCCAAGAAGTTCAGCGGAATATGCGCGGTTAATCGGAAATGTGGTGCCCGCAAGAGCCCCCGCTCCCAATGGAGACTTATTAATCCGCGTTCCGTTTTCTTTGAAACGTTGCTTATCTCGTTCCAGCATCCAGAAATAAGCCATTAAATGATGTGCAAAAGAAATTGGCTGGGCCCGCTGAAGATGGGTATAACCGGGTACGATCGTTTCTACATGCTTCTCCGCCTGCTGCACAATGGCTGCTTGCATTTCTGCAATCAAAACGATGATCTCCTCTACCTTTTTGCGCAAATACAAATGCACATCAGTAGCCACCTGGTCATTCCGACTGCGGCCCGTGTGCAGTTTTCCACCTACAGGGCCTATTTCATCGATCAGCATGCTCTCAAGATTCAAATGGATATCTTCCATCTTCACAGAGAACTCAAGCTCATTGCGTTCTGCTTTTTCTTTTAAAGACAATAATCCTTTGACGATTTGACCGCATTCTTCTTTTGACAGTATGCCACTGCTTGCCAGCATGTTGACATGGGCGAGGCTTCCCTCTATATCTTCAAGCATCAATTCCTGATCAAAAGAGATGGAAGCACCGAATTCATCTACCCATTCCTCTGCTGACTTGGTGAATCTGCCTCCCCATAATTTTTTCACGCATTCACCTTCTTCGAATGAACAACAGCATTGACTTTAGTAGGCAGTCCCCACAATTTAATGAATCCTACTGCAGCGCTATGGTCGAACTCATCATCTGTTGTATAAGTAGCCAACTTTTCATTGTATAATGAGTTTTCTGATTTTCTTCCTTCTATGATGGCATGTCCTTTGAATAGTTTAACCCGCACTACGCCATTCACCGACTTTTGGGTTTCATCGAGGAATCCAAGAAGTGCGTCTTTCAATGGCGAATACCATAATCCTTCATAAATGAGCTCAGTCAATTTTTTTTCAATAATCGGCTTGAAATGGGCAACTTCCTTAACAAGTGTGATATCTTCCAATTCTTTATGGGCTTTGATCAGTGTAATGGCAGCTGGGCATTCGTACACTTCACGTGATTTGATGCCGATTAATCTGTTTTCTACATGGTCGATTCGACCGACCCCATGCTTGCCTGCCAACTGATTCAATTCCACAATTAAATCGGACAACTTATAAGGCACACCATCCAAAGCGACAGGTACACCCTCTTTGAAAGTCAGTTCTATAATATCTGCTTGATCTGGCGCTTCTTCTACACTTACCGTTAAGTCATAGGCCCCTGCCGGCGGAGCAGCCCAAGGGTCTTCCAAAATTCCACATTCATTGCTTCTGCCCCATAGATTTTGATCGATGGAATAAGGGCTATCCAAGTTGATAGGAATCGGAATATCATGTTTGGTTGCATACTGGATTTCTTCTTCCCGCGACCAGCCCCATTCACGTACAGGTGCCAATACTTGCAGTTCAGGATCTAGCGCCGAGATTGCCACCTCGAAGCGCACTTGGTCATTTCCTTTTCCCGTACAGCCATGTGCGACAGCGACAGCCCCTTCAAGATTGGCGATTTCCACTAATTTCTTAGCAATAAGCGGACGCGATAATGCTGAGACAAGCGGGTATTTACCTTCATAAAGCGTATGTGCCTGTAATGCACGCAAAGCAAACTCATTGGCAAATTCCTCTTTTGCGTCCACTACATATGATTTAATTGCACCTACGGAAATGGCTTTGTTTTTTACAAATTCAAGATCTTTACCTTCACCTACATCTAAACAACAAGCTACTACATCATACCCTTGGTCTTGAAGCCATTTTATGGCTACTGATGTGTCCAATCCGCCCGAATACGCCAATACTACTTTTTGATTTCCCAATTCATTTCCCTCCATATATGAATAAAAATTCATCACATATAATTTTTATTCAAAATCTTGTAACCACTTTACCAGTTATTTTGACATTTCGCAAGGAAAAAATGCCCCATTTTTTAAGTTTTATAAAAATTTAGGCAAATGCAGACTCTTTCATTTATTTATGATCCGCAATATTGTACACTGGTAGCACATATGCACTGGAAAGAGGTGTTCTGGCAATGGCCAGCAGATTCTTTGTATACAATGAAAGACTGGGCATAAGCATACCCAAGAACACGATTGATTGGGAGGGGGTATCCACTGTGGAACAGCAGCAAATTCTATTCCTATGGGAAGAGAACAGAGGAAAGATACCAGACCGCATTAAAGAAATCGAAATGGAAATCAATCGCAAACAAACACTTCTTGACGAAGAAGACGATTTTCCAAATTCATGTATAATAAATTCAGAAATAGCAGATCTGGCTTCTTCCATTAATGAGCTGTGGCTGTGGTACCGTTTTGAGCCCAGCCTGTCTGTTCCGCTAAAATAATCGAAGCTTTCCGCCTTTATGCCAAGCCGCAAAAAGCGGGAGGCTACAATAGCCTCCCGCTTTTACTGAACGCCTTATTGGCGCCCGATTATGCTCCTGCTTTTTCCTTTAAATAACGATACTGATAAAATCGATGGGCAAATTCGCTTACTCTTCTTGTCAATGAATAATTATTGCCCGCTCCGACAACCATAGAAAACAGAGGAAGCCCTTGGACTTTCTTCTTCCTTAAAAGAGAGATTGCCAAGTATTTCATCACCTGCTTTAAAGGCTGCTCCAGCCAGGATATATTTGCCATCTCTTCGTTCCCCTCAAAGAAATAGGCTTCTTCTTCATCCATGATAATCTCTTTCAGCTCATCCAGACCAACCGATTGCAGGCGCATTGGCATTGTCCCACACTGGAATACTTTCAAAGATATCATCATTTCCTTTGGGGTGTTCACTTCATACCCATAGGTCATGGCTATCAGCTGCACAAGGCGCAAATTGATAACAGCAATGGCAGGAAGGTCAGTCGCCATTAAAGCTGCGCCGCCCATTCCGCTAATACCGCCTTGCGCAAAGGAATAGAGCCGGTGCCTTGCAATCTGTTGCTCGGCTATGTACTTTAATTGATCCGCTGATAATGACTTCATATCCTCTAAGTCGATAATCTCTTCCGAAAAAATGCGGGCAGACGATAAAATCCGTTCACGAGCATCCTGTTGGACATGAGAACCTTGAATCATGGCATGCAAATGAAAAAGCATATTATCCACCATCGTAAAGAACTCAGCTTGCTTTTCTTCAGGAATCAAGGAAAAACCGCTTTCCACTGCTTTCTGATATAGCAATTCAAAATCAGAGCTCTCATAACTGTATATCCTCTCTTCCCATTGCCTAATTTCTTCGGCGAGAATTTCCTCACGTTGCACCTTATCCATACGCAATCACTCCACTCTTATATTTAGGGTATTTTTTCCAGTATAACATATACACCCCCATGCATAAAAAGCAGCATGAATCTAAGAAAAGCCTGCAGAGCCGCGCCTTTAGACACAGTTCTGCAAGCCATCGTTCCATTACATATCCGCTTCTTGAAGGGTTGCCGATTCAATTCCTGAAAGACGCATAACATCACGTGCAATCATTACTTCTTCATTGGTTGGGATAACCAATACTTTAACCGGAGAATGAGGATAAGAAATAAATGCTTCTTTTCCACGGACCTGGTTAGAGGATGGATTCCAATACACACCCATGAATTCCAATCCATCAAGCACACGAGCACGGATTACATCACTATTTTCACCAATTCCCGCTGTGAAGATGATTGCATCCACTCCTGACATTCTGGAAGCATAAGAGCCAATGTACTTATGGATCCGGTTTGCAAAGACCTCAAGCGCCAACTCAGCACGATGGTTTCCTTCTTCCGCTTGTTGCTGGATATCACGCAAATCACTTGAAAAGCCTGACACTCCAAGTAGACCGCTTTCTTTATTCAATACTTCAATGACTTCTTCAGCGCTCTTACCTGTCTTTTCCATGATAAACGGAAGCAATGCCGGGTCGATATTCCCTGAACGCGTGCCCATTGTCACACCAGCAAGCGGTGTAAAGCCCATAGATGTATCGATGGATTTACCGCCTTCAATCGCTGCAATACTTGCACCGTTTCCTAAATGGCAAGAAATCAACCGCAATTGCTCAGCTGGTCTGCCTAACATTTTTGCAGCTCTTTCCGCCACATATTTATGGGATGTGCCATGGAAGCCATATTTACGAATTCCATATTGTTTATAATAATCATATGGAAGCGAATATAGATAAGAACTTTCAGGCATCGTTTGATGGAAAGCGGTGTCAAAAACAGCTACTGCGGGGATATCTTTCAGAACTTGCTGGAATGCACGGATTCCTACAAGGTTTGCAGGATTATGAAGAGGTGCCAGATCTGATAGGCTTTCAATTTTTTGCAATACATCGTCATTAATGACAGCTGAATCATCAAATAATTCACCGCCATGTACGACCCGGTGGCCAATTCCTTTAATTTCCTCATAGGATGCAATAATATGATGTTTCAGCAATTTATCAAGCAGCATCTTGACAGCCACTTCATGGTCTTTGATGTCGCCTACTTCTGTCACTTTCTCTTCGTTTACAGATATAGTAAAAATTGAATCTTTTAATCCAATTCTTTCTACAAGGCCTTTTGTAATGACTTTTTCGGAAGGCATTTCAAACAATTGAAATTTAAGGGAAGAACTTCCTGCGTTAATTGCCATAATTTTTGACATTAAGTGCCACTCCTTCGCTTTGTCTTTCTATGCTGTGTTAATAATATCGTTAAACGCTGTAATACTAATTCTTACAGTAACATTTAAGCATTGAATTGTCCTATTTACAAGGCAATTTTTTATGAATAAATAAAGGCATTATTTAGTAAATTATTTCTGTTTCAGTGATTTTATTTGTCGATAGTATAACAGATATCATTTGAAAGACAGCGCCCATTTATACAAAAGGATCTACGGCAATTGGAAAACAGCATGATGTTCCATCCGGCTAAGTATAACAGTTTTTCTTTATACTTCTCGAAATGGACAAAAAAACCCGCTCTGAAAAAAGCACTCAGATGCGGGGTATCGTAGTCGTGTTGTCTTATTTTATTTGTTTTTTTCTTCTCTGAACCATTGATCCATTTGTTTCAGGATAGACTGCATCGCTGGACCGTCAGAAAGTTTGGGAAGCTGCACCAAGAGAGCATTCTTAGGAGCATGCAGGCCCTCTTTTTTCTTTTGAACGATCAATACACTTTTTGCGGCGCCCTCACTTTTGAATAAAGACATCGGCAAAGCCGCCAACCCTTGAATATATGTGTGTTCCTTCAAGTACGCATTCAATAGGGGAGCCTGTTCCGTTTCAAATACCGAATTAGGGACTATAAAGATCCCATATCCCCCCTCTTTCAGATGGGTGACACTTTGTTCGATCAAAAGATGGTGGGCATATGTATGTCCTTCATCTGCTTTGACTTCAAACTCTGCCGCACGCACATCGTCGGGATAATAGCCGACAGGCAAATCGCTCACGACGATGTCCACCGGATCTACGAACAGCGGGCGGATGCTGTCGCCATTATATAATTCCACAGAATACTCAAGGAGGTTCGCTCCGTTATACGCCAGTTTGACCAATAAATCATCGACATCCACGCCAATGCTATGGATATCCTTGTCTTCGAATTGCTGTTGGACGGTCAGCAACAAATTGCCCGTGCCAACTGCAGGGTCCAAAATCCGGAACGATTTTTCGTCTCCTATGCATTTGCGCACCAGATAGGATACAAACAAGCCGATAGTGTCCGGGGTCATTTGATGGTTTGGCTGTGTATTCTGCTTCATCCCCTTAAGGATCGCCAATTGATAGGCCTTGCGGATTGTTTCTTTATTAAATTGCAGGAAATTGCCTGCATCATATTGGTTCAGTAATCTTCTTTTTGTGGTTTCGCTGATTTCTGGTTGGAGCACCTGATCATGAAAAATATTCTCTGCTGTTTCAGCGATTGCTTCTAAATACGTACACTTGCATTCCTTTTCGATTTCCTGAGCTGTTTCGTCCAATACCCGGAATGCTTTTTCGATATTATCCAATTTCAAATCTATACAACCTCCGTTCTTCTTATCCACTATTGTAACCAAAGAAACGGAATTACGTAAAGAAGCAACCATCAGGACGGTGGAACCTGTAGGAAAAATGGAAGAAAAAAGCCGATTCTACTGCATGCAAGTGACATACAATAGAATCGGCTTTCTCTAAGAAGATGGAGTCCTTTTACAGGATCCAATCAGGCACTCCGCTGTGGAAGACCTATTGTAATTCTTTTGCTGCTTTAATCGAAGCTTCATAATCCGGATGGTTCGTGCCTTCACTTACATACTCTACGTAAACAACCTTGTTGTTCTGGTCCAATACGAAGACAGAGCGCGCCAAAAGGCGTAATTCTTTCATTACGGTACCGAATGCAGTGCCGAATGATAGGTCTCTATGATCGGATAGCACTTCAACATTTTCGATGCCTTCCGCTGCACACCAGCGCTTCTGGGCAAATGGCAAATCACAGCTAATTGTTAGGATTTTAACATTTGGAATCTTGCTTGCCTCTTCATTGAATGTACGTGTTTGAGCTGCACATACTCCTGTATCAATGGAAGGAACAACGCTAATAATTTTCACTTTGTCACCATAATCGGATAATTTCACTTCGGATAAATCGTTGCGAAGGACTGTAAAATCAGGTGCAGTTTGTCCAACTTTTACTTCTTCCCCAATTAATGTGACTGGTTCGTTTTTAAATGTTACCTTAGCCATGTTCATTCTCCCCTCTATTTTTCAACATATGTATAGTGTTATCATATGTTTTTTATTCTTTTTTATCAATCAATTACATTTACCACGCCGCCTGAATTTTAAACATTCTATTCTAGGTCATGCTTCGGTCCTTTGTGGGTTCCGCTTTCCTGGCTCTCTTTTTTTGAAAGCATAGCCTGTATCTTTTCTACCGCAGCAGGTGCAACGTCAAGTAAACGTTCTACTAAATGTGTATTTTGATCAAGATGAAGCATTTGGACGCCTTTATTGTTCACGATCAAAAAAGCGATAGGGGTAATGGAAACTCCACCCCCGCTGCCTCCGCCGAACGGCAACTTTTTCTCTCCTTGCTGCTGGCCTCCGGATCCCCCGGTGGAAGATCCTCCGTTGAACTCACTGCCTCCAGCCGCAAATCCAAACCCTACCTTGGATACTGTAATAATCACGCTGCCATCAGGCGTTTCGACAGGATCGCCGATGATGGTATTCACATCGATCATTTCTTTCAAATTTTCCATTGCAGCGCTCATTAAGCCTTGAATCGGATGTTCCGACATGCTGATCCCTCCTGCTATACTGTTTCGTTATTGCCGGCATGTTTCCCACTAACCTTATCTGAATGCTTGATTCGCTGATAGTTGGCTAGCAACTTACAGGCTGTTAAGATAGCATGTCCAACCTTGACTTGAATTATACAATTGAACTCGGTTGCTGTTATGTTGCGGTTAAAGGCAGGCTGTACATGATAATCCGGCTGGCAGGCAACACGGAAAAACCGATGGATCACTGCAAGGACCACAGCTTTGGCACTCCAGGCCACGCCGCTTATTTTTGCTGTCAAGGGGGCATCAATCACACCTACTGCACTGTGCCAATAAAGTTGTCGAATGTTCACCTTTTTAAGAAAACGTGCCACAATAGGTTGTGCGTCCTGCACATGCCGTATGATCATTTTTGTTTCTTCCATCTTTTTCTTAGCCCACTCTAAACTGAATGATGCTCTCTTCTTATTGGCCTTCCCTGTTTTTGCTTTCGTATCGATCGAAGCGTCGGGGACATTAACCTTGATGACCGGTACGTTTATTTTTTTACGAAAAAGACCCGATAATGCTTTAAATCGAATTGTCAGCTGGTCATTATCGCCATTATGGGCATAATGGATTAAGATCGTTACGGAAGACAAGCATATATAGACCGCCAATAAAAGAAGCAAAATGGCTAGAAAAAGAAGAATTTTCATATTCGGTTACATCCTTTCAAGATTCCATTCTAGTCAAGCCCACAAAAAATAAACCTGCCAAAGGCAGGTTTATTCCCAATTATTGATTCCGGACATCAATGTCTCCGCTCTACAATCACAGATGTATCAGCAAACAAATCATGGATGCCCTGCTTCTTCGGCAAAATGCCGACTAGCACATACAACAACCATATTTTTTTGCAAATATATCTGCCGATAATCTCCCTAAAAAAGAGAGAGCTCCACGACAATGTCTCATTTTTAAGCGAAACCACACGTAAACCGAACACCATTTTCCCAAGGGTTTGCTGGAAAAATCGGGTCATAAGCAAAAAATAGAGGAAGAAAACGAGCGCCGATAAAATGGCAAGCGGCGAGAAGAATGAATCATCATACACAGAACCGCCCATCAATCGAATCGTCGGTTTCACCAAAATGCGGACCAGGCTTCCAATCACCAGTAAATCAATCAGGTAGGCCCAAAATCTCATCCAAAAACCAGCATATTGCACGAAAGAGCCTTCATTTTCAATAGCCGCCTCTTTGGCAAATGCCGTTTCTTCCGGATGATCTTTAGAACTGCCGTCCGCATCCCTTTCCTCAACCGGAAAAGACGGTTCCTGTTCAATCCGATTTTCTTCATTCGTTTCTTCGTCCTGTCTGCCATCTGTTATCTCATCTTTTCTTTCAGTCATCTGATTCCCCTCCTATTCTGCATATAAATACATTAGTCTAGGAGAATTTGTATTCGAAACAGCGTCCATTAGATGGGTAAGCTCCTTTTTCTCCCCAAACCATTTTTGGGAAGCCATAGAGAAGAATGAACCCAATCCTGTCGCTTCTGAATACCGAACGACCATTGCATCGTTATTTTTAATTTTTTTCTTCATTGCATCTGTTGCATCCTGAAGATAGCCGAAATCATCAATCAAGCCGATTTCTTTAGCCTGCCGCCCACTATATATGCGCCCATCCGCAATTTTTTTGACTTCGGCTTCAGTCATCCCCCGCCCGTCAGCAATCACTTTTACAAATTGGTCATATGAGCTATTAAGCATGTCTTGAAGAATATTTTTTTCTTCTTTCGTCATTTCTCTAGTCGGCGACATGATGTCCTTATACGGACCGCTCTTGATCGTTACTGTTTTGATTCCAAGCTTTTTGGCTAATTCTTCGTAATTATATCCTTGCATGATTACCCCAAGAGACCCAGTCATTGTTTCCGGGCTTGCAAAGATCTTGTCCGCCGGAGCTGATATGTAATAACCGCCTGAAGCTGCAGTTGCACCCATCGATACATAAATAGGCTTCTTGCTTTCTTTTTTCACTTGTTTGATTTTATCGTATACCTCTGCGCTTTCAACAACTCCGCCGCCCGGGGAATTCACTCGGATGACTGCGCCGGCTATATCGGGATCTTCATTCACCATATCCAGCTGCTTCAGAAAACTTTTATGATTATATCCATCTCCATTGAAGATTGCAGAGGTTGAAGTAGAGTCCTGGATGACGCCTTCAACGTCCAATACCGCAATTTTTTGAGTGCTGTCCCCGTCTTCAATGATGTCTTCATTCATAGAGTCGTCACTCAATGACAGCATTTTAGAGAAAGAATTCACATTTTCATCGTCATCACTGATGAATAGTGATGTGATTCCATTGAAAAATAGTGAAAACAAAAATAATACCGCGGCAATTCCTAATGCCGCCCACCTTTTTCCGCTCATTCTTTTTTGTCCTCCTTCTTTTTAATAGCTTGTATCATTTACATACTTACAGATATACCACTAACACAGCAAAAATATGTTCCTATATTAAATAATACTAACAAACTTTCAAAAAGCTTCAACCAAATGTTAATATATAGAAGGATGGAAATTTTGCAAAAAGTTGGATAAAAACAGGGAGTGACAGTATGGCAAATCGACGAAACGTTTATTTTTACCATCATAATGACCCTAAAATAGTAGAAATGATGAAACCAGTGAATGACCTGGCATCGTCCTACGGATTTACAATTGTCAAAGAGAGCAAAGACGCCAACATCATTGTTTCGATTGGGGAAGACGGTACATTTCTTCAGGGAGTCCGTAAGACAGGCTTCAGAGATGATTGCTTATATGCAGGGATTTCGGCATCAGGCACATTAAATATGTATTGTGATTTTTCAATGTCCAACCAAGATAAAATGATTGAAGCTATTACGAATGAACAAATAGAAGTTCGCAAATATCCAACGATAAAAGTTTCATTGGATGGCCAGCCTTCTTTTCATTGCCTGAATGAAATCAGCATTCGCTCCTCTATTATCAAGACATTTGTCCTAGATGTATGGATTGATGGTTTTCATTTTGAGACTTTCCGGGGTGACGGCATGGTGATTTCCACTCCAACAGGAAGCACTGCCTACAGCAAATCGATGAGCGGGGCTGTAGTGGATCCTATATTGCCATGCTATCAGGTTAGTGAATTGGCCTCCTTGAATAATAATACATACCGTACACTAGGCTCCCCGTTTATTTTAAGCGGCGAACGGAAGCTTTCCCTCCGCATCAGCGATTCCAGCAATTCCTATCCGATCATCGGCATGGACAACGAAGCATTAAGTATCGCCAACGTTGAAAAAATTGACATTTCTTTAAGCGACCACGTTATAAAAACGGTTAAATTAAAAGACAATTCTTTTTGGGAAAAAGTAAAGCGAACCTTCCTATAAGTGAACCGCTATTAAGAAAAATCCATCTCTTCTCTCAAGACGGATTTTTCTTCCATTTATTATTGTTCACCTTTTCACTTACTTTCTTACATGCTATACTAAAATTTTGTTTAGGAGGTGTAAGAAGGTTGGATTCCATTATTAGTATCATCCCGCCAATCGTGATTATCACGCTTGTTATCATGACTCGAAAAATCGTCCTTTCCCTAGGGGCCGGTATTTTATTAAGCGCCATTTTAATCGAACAAGGCCATCTTCTTAAAAGTATTGAAAATGTGTTACTGGCTGTCATCCATGTCTTTTATAGCGACGGCACATGGAACAACGGTAACCTCTATGTCCTTTCTTTCCTTCTCTTGCTCGGTATCCTGACAGCGGTCATCAGCACGCTTGGAGGAAACCGGGCATTCGGAATGTGGATCGGCAAAAAAATACATACGAAACGCGGGGCACAGCTGATGACTGCAACCTGCGGCATTAGCTTATTCCCAGATGATGTGTTCAATATGTTTGTAACCAGCCAGGTCGCAGGGCCTGTTATCGACCATGCAAAAGTGCCGAGGACAAAGCTTGCCTACATTATCCATTCAACATCGGACCCTACCTGTGTCCTTTGTCCCCTATCAAGCTGGGGCGCTTATATTATCGCTATCCTGACCACTATTTTTGCGAGCCTGCAACTGGGTGAAAATCCATTAATGGCATTTATGATCATTGCCACTACTAATTTTTATGCTATATCAACCCTGCTTTTTGTCTTTTCATCAGCAGCTTTCGATATCAATATCGGAAGAATGAAGCAACAAACCAAGCAGCTGCCAACGGATCATATCAAGTCCAATCCGAACGGAAGCATCTGGGAGCTCGTTATTCCGATTGCCCTGTTGGCTGGAGGAGCCATCTCTTCAATGATAGTGACCGGTTACAGAAATAGTGAGACCCCTAGCATCGTAAGTATTTTTGCGAATAGCGAAGTCAGTTTTTCACTTGTGACAGGAGCAGTCATTGCCGTTCTGGCTTCTTTCGCCTTTTATGCACGTCAGCTGAAAAAACAGCAACAGAATATCAAGCAGCTGCCTTCCACCTTAAAAAAAGGGATGAAAACGACGCTGCCTGCAGTTGAAATTCTTTTGTACGCATGGGTATTATCCGACTTTATCGGTCAATTAGGAACCGGAAACTTCCTTGCTGGCCTTATGGAAGAAATCACCCTGCCTACCGCATTCTTGCCGTTCCTGCTCTTCTTATTAACTGGCGCCATGGCATTCGCCACAGGCACCTCATGGGGAACCTTTGCAGTGATGCTGCCCATTGCTGCTCAGATTGCCCAAGCAAGCGATCCAGGAATGATGTTCTATATGATGAGCGCCGTCCTATCCGGTTCCCTTTTTGGCGACCATTGTTCCCCTGTATCCGATACAACCACAGTTGCATCTGCAGCAGCCGGCTGTACACAAATTGAACATGTTGCCACTCAATTGCCTTATGCACTCATTTGTGCAGGGATCACAGCTTGTTCATTCCTTCTATTAGGATTGACGCAGCTTAAATCTATTCCTTATGTATTCATAGTGGTCATCATTTCCTGTCTCATTTTTTATTTCCGGAACAGGAAAAAACCGATTGAAGAAACAACTGCAAACATAGCCTAAAATCGATATAAGAAAAGGGAAGCGCCCAAATGTGCTTCCCTTTTCATTTACTTGAAATCATCTTTAAAGACAAGGTTTTCTCATTATCATGCCGAATATTTATCTTACTGACAATTTAACATTCAAAGGGGCATAAAAATGGATAACAACCTTTTTAAGAAAACATTAGAGAAAATTTTGCAGGATGAAAAAAGCTGGCATACACTTGATCAATCACAGATTCTTTCCTATATGATGAATGAAATCGGGTCTCCCGACAGCGAATTGAGAGACAAACTAATCTATCGTGTTTTTTGCCAATTAATCCTTAATAACCATCTATCCGAAGAAATGCTCATTTCTCTTTTACAGGAAAGCCTTAGTGATCATAAATTATTATACGGTTTGGGCGGTAATGGAGACGATTCCGTCTTCACCCGTTCTTTTAGCTCTTTATTGATTGCGCTTATTTTATATATGGATAGGAAGCATCTTTTTTTGCCGTCTGCCCTGTTGAATCATGTTCAAGATACTCTGATTCAGTATTTGGAAGGAGAAAAAGATGTCCGTGGATATGTAGAAAACAAAGGATGGGCGCATAGCATCGCACATGCTGCCGACGCTTTTAATGAAATGGTATTACATCCTTCTTGCAATCGCACTCGGTATCCAGAGATGGCCAAGAGCCTTTTTCACGCCTTCTTTATCCAACATTCGCTATTTCAACATGACGAAGAGCTAAGAATTGCACTTCCCCTTGTGAACATGCTGGAAAGGGGCCTTCAGCCCGATGTACTCCTTATGTTGACAAGCAGCATACCTGAACAATTGAAGCACAAAGAACCCGTATTACCTCCCAATCAATACTGGCATTTACACGGAAACGGAAAATCTCTGTTGTATACTTTACACTTCAATTGTTCAAGGAACCAAGATAAGCACAATTGCCTGCAGTCTCTTTCAAAAAGCCTGGAAGCTTTCATTGGATAAAATATCTATTTCATCCATAGAAAAAGCCCATGGAAGGTCTCCACGGGCTTTATTGCCATATCCTATCCAACTGGCTACTGTACAGGTTTATGGCTCTTTCATATCTTTTTATCTCATCGTGGTTTGATAAGGCAATAATCTGTTGAAGAAGTATATACATGGATTCCTGATGCCTGCCTGTATTATAAAGAGCCAAGCTGTAGAACACATTCAAAGCAGGATCGTCTGGAAAAGAACATAATCCTTTTTCAAAAGTCTCAATCGCTTTTTTATATCGGCCAAGAGTACGATAGGTACTGCCCAAGCCAACATAAGCTCCTTTTAAATCTGCCGGTTTAAGACCTAAGTGAATCGCTTTTTCATAATAAGGGACTGCTTCCTTCTCCTTGCCCAACACATCAAAACTCCAGGCGCAATGATAATGTGTTTCTCCATCTTTTTTATGGATTTCAGCTAACTTCATCAGCAATTCGTTGGCTTGTCGATGCATCCCCTTCTCCCGGAGCCTTACCGCTTCTTCTAACTCAACGTACATCCTTAAGCTCCTTTCTGGATACGATGTTCATTGCGCGATTTGAACTTTACTTGCGAGAACGAATAAAGCAGGAGCGCACTCCAAATAAAGATAAAAGCGACCAAATGAATCTTAGTGAATGCTTCGTGGTACATCCATACTCCGACCAACAAGGAAATAGTTGGCGCTATATACTGCAGAAAGCCCATCATCGATAGCGGAACACGCTTAGCTCCCATAGCAAACAGCAATAATGGCAAAGCAGTAGCAATTCCGCCTCCCATCATCAGCCACGCATTACTGCCGGTAAAAAAACCTGAATCTCCTTTTACAAAAACATAAAGACAATAGATGAGTGCGAACGGCGCAACCATCATTGTTTCCAATGTTAGCCCGATTGCTGCCTCTGCATTGATCAACTTCTTCGCCAATCCGTACATGCCAAAGGTCAGAGCAAGAGCGATACTGATCCAAGGAAAGCTACCCAGGTAAACCGTTAGAATAATCACTCCTAACGCAGCCAAAAAGACAGAAACGACCTGAGCCTTGCTAAGCTTTTCCTTCAGGACCGTCACCCCCAGAACGATGCTCACAAGCGGGTTTATATAGTAGCCAAGGCTTGTATCGAGAATTCTGCCGGCATTGACTGCCCAAATAAAGATGCCCCAATTCGCACTCACAAAAACAGAGGCCGCAAACAGGGACCAAAACTTCTTCTTATTATGTATGATTTCTTTTAGATATTGCAGGAAGCCATTCCATTGGCGTATGGAGAAGAGAAGCGCCACCATAAAAACGAATGACCATACGATTCGATGGGCCAGTATCTCCCCTGCACCTACACCGTCGAGCAATTTCCAGTATATCGGAATAAATCCCCACATGACATAGGATAGAGCTCCGTAAACAATCCCTTCTTTTTCTTTTTGTCTGTTCATATTTTCCCTTCTAACTGATTGAATTTTCACCTATCATATCATAATAAATGGGGACGGGAAATTTTCCCGTCCCTATCCTTCCCTTATATTTATTTGTGCTTTGTGACTGGTATTATGACTGTCTTTAAAATGGGGTGACAGCAAAGAAGATAAAACAACTGATTGGTCACCTTCAATGTTTTATTATATTTTCCTCTTTTTGGCGAAGCTCAATTCTTCTGATTTTCCCGGAAGTTGTTTTTGGCAGTTCGTCGATAAACTCGATGGAGCGGGGATATTTGTAAGGGGCCGTCAATGTTTTTACATGCTGCTGCAATTCAGCCACAAGTTCAGCTGTCGGCACGGCCTCGGGATCCCCTAAGACGACATACGCTTTAACCACATGGCCGCGCACTTCATCGGGACTTGCCACCACTGCGCATTCTTTGACTGCAGGGTGTCTGACAAGGGCATCCTCCACTTCAAACGGACCAATTGTATAGCCTGAAGAAATGATGATATCATCGCCTCTGCCTTCGAACCAAAAATAGCCTTCTTCGTCTTTCTTTGCTTTATCCCCCGTAATGTAATAATCGCCGCGGAACTGCATGGACGTCCTTTCAGGGTCATTCAGATATTCCTTAAAAAGTGCTGGAGTATCTTTGTGCACCGCGATATCCCCCACTTCTCCAATCGCGCATATCTCTCCATTTTCATCGACTACTTCTACTATATTGCCCGGCGTCGGCTTGCCCATCGAGCCTGGTTTAACCTTCATCCCTTTCGTTACGCCGAGCAGTAAGGTATTCTCTGTTTGCCCATATCCGTCACGGACCGTTATATTAAAATGTCTCCGGAAAGTATCAATGACTTCCTGGTTTAGCGGTTCTCCTGCTGAAACCGCGCTATGCAAATGTTCTAGGTTATAGGCGCCCAAGTTTTGCACCTTAGCCATCAAACGGTATTCGGTCGGGGTACAGCACAGCACATTGATTTGATATTTTTCCAATAATGACAAGAAGATTTCAGGCTCGAACCTTCCGTTATAGACAAATCCGGTTGCTCCCATTCCCAATACTGACAGAAACGGGCTCCAAATCCACTTTTGCCATCCAGGTGCTGCTGTCGCCCATACAAGGTCTCCTTCCGATATTCCCAGCCAATTTTCAGCAGCAGTATGCAAATGCGCATATGCCCAGCCGTGTGTATGTACAACGCCTTTTGGATTGCCGGTTGTGCCTGAAGTATAAGCCAAAAACGCTGTATCATCCCTGCTGGTATCCTCTGCTTTAAAAACCGCGCTCTCTTCTCCCATACAGTCAGGCAGATATCGCCAGCCATCAACTCTGGCATCTCCTAGGCTGTATTTCAATAGAGATTCCGCCTCCGGAATGCAATCAAATTCCTTTGTAAATTGTTCATAACAAACAACAGCCTTAACGTTTCCATGGTTAATCCGATATTGAAGGTCTTTGGCCTTTAGCATTTCGGAACTCGGGATGACAACCATCCCCGCTTTTAATGCTGCCAGATAGACTTCATATGCTTCCACTAAACGCGGAATAACCACCAATATTGCATCTCCTTTCTTCAAGTTATCCTTTTTGTAAACGTTTGCAATTTGATTTGCTGCATCCAGAAGTTCTTTGTATGTACGCTCTTTTATATGCCCGCTTTCATCTTGCCACTTAAGCGCAAGCTTCCCCGGTATATGTGCATGCTTTTCCATTTCGCTTGTAAGATTATATTGGAATGGCGCTATTAACTCTTCACGTTTCATGGTTATTCCCCCTCATCTGGTATTACCTTCCATTATACTAAATTATCTAAATTTTTCATCATTTTGTTTTTTTCCATTCTTACTGGCGCTCAAACTCCCATACGGAAATGAAGACAAAAAAATATAAGCGGTAGATCAAACACCAGAAAATACCCGATTGGTTCAACTAATAATCGGTGGCGAATAATTAAACCCCTGCCGATCAACATTTCACTTCGATCCTTTTGCTCATTCCAAAAAGAGAGCAGGCGGATTGCCTGCTCTCTTGTAGCCATTGTATTTAATTATTTTTGGTAACCGCCCAATTGTTGTTCAGCCATTTGAACTAGACGTTTAGTAATTTCTCCACCAACTGATCCGTTAGCGCGAGAAGTAGCATCCGGTCCAAGTTGCACGCCGAATTCTGTAGCGATTTCGTATTTCATTGAGTCAAGTGCGCCTTGTACTCCCGGTACTAGCAATTGGTTTGAGCTGCTGTTGTTGTTTGCCATGTGTTTTCACCTCCTTTGTGATAATAGATTGTGTAAAAACACATGGCATTATTCTGCGGGAGCATTGGTAATTCTTCACATGTTCCGACGCCCGGAAATCAGCTTCTTTAAAATCCGCATCTTTTTCTTTTATCCCTTTCTAATCGGCGTTAAGCTCCCACTACAACACTGGTGAAGACAAAAAAATTGTAAGTGGGCGATCAAACCCCAGTGAGAATCCGATTGATTATAGCAAATCGTCCATCTCACTGTTTTCGATCGTTTTGCCTGGCTTGACATGGATTGTTTCTGTATGATTCACAGCCGCTTCAATAAGCTCGTCAAATTCAATAAAACTTTCATAATAATTCACTTTCTCGCGGCGAGGCATCGTTTTTGGATTGGCAGGCGTAAACACCGTACAGCAATCCTCATATGGTCTATTTGAAATTTCCAGCGTCCCTAATTCTTCCGCCTGCTTGATGATTTCTAATTTATCAGCTGTGATAAGCGGGCGGATAATCGGCGTTGTTGTCACTTCATTGATTGCATTCATGCTATGCAATGTCTGGCTCGCCACCTGGCCCAGGCTTTCTCCTGTAATAATAGCAAGCGCCCCTTGTTTTTCGGCAATGGCATCCGCTATCCGCAGCATTAGCCGGCGCGTAGTGGTCATTGAGTAATTTTCCGGAATTTGCTGCTGTATTTTCTTTTGAATATCAGTAAACGGCACGACATGCACCATCATATGGCCGCACGAATAAGAAAGGACTTCAGCAAGATCCAAAACCTTTTGCTTGGAGCGTTCGCTTGTAAAAGGAGGGCTGTAAAAATGAATGCATTCTACCTCTATGCCCCTTTTCATTGTCAGGTATCCGGCTACAGGGCTGTCGATGCCGCCCGATAGCATCAGCATCGCCTTTCCGCTTGAATTAAGGGGCAACCCGCCTGCGCCCTGTATAATTTCGCCAGTCAGGTAAGCCGCTTCTTTTCTGATTTCAACAACCAGGTTCAGGTCCGGCTTCTTCACATCAACTGAAAGCTGCTGATTATGCCAAAGAATATGGCCGCCTACTGCACGGTTAATATCGTTTGTTTCCAAAGGGAAGGATTTATCCGCCCTTTTAGTCGTCACTTTGAAAGTAGAAATTGGTTTTTCCAGACCGGCTATATAATCCAAGCCGGCTTGTTTAATGGCATCAATCTCCTTCTCGACTACTACCACGGGAGAAAAAGATTGGATACCGAAGATTTTTTTCAAACGGTCCGCTACCTCTCTATAGTCGGCTCCATTTAACAGGATGTACATGCGGTCTCTGGTCGCTTCAATCTCGAGCATGTCGAATCGTTTATCTTTCAAGGCATATTTAATGCTTCTTTTTAATTTAGCAACAAAGGCGCGGCGATTCTTGCCTTTAGTCGATAATTCGCCGTAACGGATTAATATTTGATCAAATTTCATTCTTGTTACCTCATAACTTCTTGTAATTTTTCAAGTATATCCTTTAAAGAACGGATGAACGTCTCAGCCTGTTGGATTGTGTTGTCATAAGACAGTGATACACGGATTGAACTGGCTGCCAACGCTTCATCCCCCGTCATCATCAAGATTGTATCGCTTACCGCTTTTTTCTTTGACGAGCAAGCACTGGTTGTAGATACATAAATTTCTTTTTCTTCTAAAGCATGCACTAATACTTCAGATTTCACACCAGGAACGGAAAAGTTAAGAATATGCGGCGCAGCCAAATGGGCAGGAGTATTGACAACCACTCCTTCCAAACGATTTAAGCCTTCGCGCAAGTATTGTTGGATTTGGCTCATTTTTGCCAAATCGGATGCCATTCGCTCGGTTGATAAACGCAATGCCTTTGCCAAAGAGACAGCACCAGCAACATTTTCCGTGCCGCTCCGAACCCGGCGCTCCTGGCTGCCTCCGGAAAATAAAGGGCTCAAGGCAATGCCTTCCCTGATATAAAGGATTCCTGTTCCTTTTAAACCATGGAATTTATGGCCGGACATGCTGCACAGGTCTATGCCAGCCTTTTTGAAATCCAAGGGGACTTTCGTAATCCCTTGTACATTATCAACATGAAATAGCGCCTTCGGAAATCGCTTCAATTCCGTGCCTATTTCTTCAATTGGCTGTATAGAACCGACTTCATTGTTCACGTGCATGATCGACACGAGGATTGTATCATCCCGAAGAGCTCCGACGACATCCTCCGCACTCACTCTTCCTTCTGGGCCGACAGGGATGATCGTCAATTCGAACCCTTCATCGCGCAGTTGTTTGCAAGCTTCTTTTACCGAGGCATGTTCCACCCCTGATATCACTATATGTTTACCCCTCTGTTTGAACGCAAGAGCTGTACCTTTAATGCTTATATTATTGCCCTCCGTTCCTCCAGAAGTAAAATAGATCTCCTGCTCCTCTACCTTCAAAATGGAAGCAATTTGTTTTCTTGCCATACTCATCAATTTTTCCGCTGATGCCCCTATTCCATGAAGGGAAGAGGGATTGCCGAAGAATTTGGTAGAAGATTGCGTAAAGGAATCAATGACTTCTTTATAAGGAAGCGTGGTCGCACTATTATCAAAATATATCATGTAAGACACCATCCAATTTGTATGCTTATGCAACTCTTAATTTTAACACAATTGCCATAAAAAGATAAACAGTCTTTAATTACCAAATATAAATGTGAAAAAAGTTTTTGCAAAATATTAATTCCCTGTGTAAAATCTATAAATGTACTTGTAATAACAGAAATGATTTTATAGTCTAAATTATTATACTAGATTAAATTGTTTGAAAAATTAAATATTTACAGCGGGTTTTATCCAAACTATTTCTAGGCAACAGAAACCCTGACACCGATTACCATTGTATTAAAAAGTAGCTAATTACAATGACTCGGCCTTAAGCCGCACTGGTTAGCAGAAATGGAGGACATTTATATGAATAAAGAATTTTCAACAAAGCAAATATTTGCGATCGGGCTGATGCTCTTCGCTCTTTTCCTTGGAGCCGGCAATATTATTTTTCCGCCATTCCTTGGCCAACAAGCAGGTACAAATATTTGGATGGCTGTTGCAGGATTTCTTGTTACAGGAGTCGGCCTTCCTTTATTGGCGGTTATTGCAGTCGGTAAGGCGGGCAATCTTCAAACAATGGCAAGCCGCGTACATCCTGTTTTCGGAATCGTCTTCACAATCGTTATTTATATGGCAATCGGCCCTTTCTTCGGTATTCCTAGAACGGCCACTGTCACATATGAAATCGGAATCCTGCCTTTCTTGAATGAATCAATGGCAAAATCACCTATCCCATTAATTCTGTTATCGATTGTCTTTTTCGCTGTAACAGCATGGCTGTCTATGAATCCGACAAAATTAGTCGATCGGATCGGTAAAATCATTACACCTATCTTATTGATCGTTCTTACCGTTCTGGTTGGGAAAAGCATTTTTTCTCCACTTGGCCCTATTGCTGAACCAAGCGAAGCTTATCTCACCAATTCATTCTTCAATGGATTTACTGAAGGTTATTTAACAATGGATACAATTGGCGGCCTAGTGTTCGGAATCGTCATCATCTCAGCTATTAAAGGAATCGGAATCACTAAACCGCAGGTAATCACCAAAGCGGTCGGAAGAGCTGGATTAATTGCAGCTGCCGGCCTAGCGATTGTTTACTTAGCATTAACTTATATCGGAGCAACCAGTGCTTCAGAAGTAGGCGTGCTCGACAACGGAGGCGCCATCCTATCGGCATCAACAAAAGTGATGTTCGGATCTTTCGGAAGTATTATTCTCGCTCTGACTATCACACTTGCTTGTTTAACAACTTCTGTTGGGCTGATTTCATCTTGTTCACAATTCTTCGCCCAGCAAATCCCGGCTTTGTCCTATAAAGCTCTTGTTTGTATCTTAGCACTGTTCAGCACAGTGGTTGCTAACTTCGGATTAGCGAAACTGATCTCTATTTCATTGCCTGTATTAAGTTTCATTTATCCACTGGCAATCACATTGATTGTGCTGTCGCTTGTACATCATATTTTCAACGGTCATTCTGCTGTATATCTTGGAGCTATGCTAGCCACAGGTGTTGTAAGCTTAATTGATGTACTTACTGGTTTAGGCATCCATTTGGGCGCCCTGACAGAACTGGTCGGCAGCCTTCCGCTGGCAGCCCAGGGGATTGCTTGGTTGATCCCAGCAATGGCAGGGGCTCTACTTGGATACGGATACACTCTAGCGTTCGGTAAAGTGAAGGAAAGTTCAATGATCGATATCGATTTGGACTAAGAGTTAGGTCGCTTCATCCCCTAGTAAAAACAATCTTGTACAAAACGAGTATAAAACGAACGAAAGGTTTTATACTCGTTTTTTTATTTTTAAAAACGAAAGTGAGAGGAAAGCCTTTTGGGACTGGCCAATAAAAGGAGTACAAATAGCGAACTCGTCAGTTGCCCTTTAAGGATTGGATGGTTTTAACAACCCACTCTATGTAACGGCCTCATATGGGTTGAAGAAAATCTTCATCAATTTAACACAATAGAAAAATGGCTGTAGGATCCCGTATATAAAATACACACACAAAAAGACCTTCCCTGTAAAAGGTAAGGCCTTTTGCTATTTAATCCAGCTCATCGAGATAGGATTTCTGTACTTTAATTTCCTTCAAGCTTCCCGGATCTACTTTTTCCAGGGCAGCTGCCGCTTCTTCCAAAGCTGCGCTGTATTCATACTGCCTGAATTTCGCCTCCGCTTCCTGAAGGGACAAACCGATTGATGGATATTTGCTTCGATAACGGTTCGCATATTGGATCACTTTTTCACTCAATAGCATTTCTTCAATCATATCATGGGAATATTGGACGAATCCCTCAACAGAAGAGTGCGCTTTTTCCATATATATATTGACAGCAGCCATATCCAAAGGCGTTTCCTCTAGCTTATCCGAGACATCGGACAGTGCTTCAACTGCTTCCGCCAATTTTTGTTTATATGCCTCAGGAACCCCTGGGACATTGCTTTTTACCAACCATCTTTTAGCTTGCTTCATGTCTGCATGCAACTTCTTAATTTGGGAGCGCGCCTCAAGCTCATCTTTCCGCAGATCGTGTATGGTCTGGGAATATGCCTTTTGTTCCTTCGTTATCTCTGCGAGTTTCTGTTGAATATCACGCAATTGGTCAGCAAGCAAAGAATAGGCTGTATCGCGCTGATTGATTTTCGCCTGCAGGTATTCCGCTTGCTTAACGATGGACGACAATTGTTTTTCCAGGTTCTTTTGATGCTTAATATCGTTCTCCGATATATGGTAGCTATGCTTGATTGTATTTGTATCCATCTTCAGCTTATCGTTTTCATATGTAGCAATCGATAAATCATCCTTGACTTTCTCGCTTTCACTGGCAACATATTGCCGGGAAACCACTTCATTCTCGAATAAATCGTATAATGTGGAAATACGGCCCTTTAATTCATCAAGCCCGTGTTCAGCTTGTTCCACTTCCGCCATATCCAATAATTCAGCGCACTGGGCCAGCTGTTTCTCCATGCCATCCATTTCTTTAGAAAATTCAATTGCATCCAGGATGTATTCTTTTTCGAGCATTTCTGCAAAGCCGTCCTTCAATTCATTCAATTGGTTCGGCAATACAGTATTCGCTTCTGTCAATAGATCCGGCATTCTATTCATCCGGTCACGGACATCTTTCATACAGGAACGGATCTTTAAGACAAACTCACGCGCCTGGAGGTAGTTTCCGTTTTCAGTCGCTTCTTCATACTGGGAAAACAAAGACAGCGTTTCTTCTAGTGTATGCTCCAGGATGGCCGCTCCTCTTCCGTATTGATGGCGGTGCGCCAGCAATCCTTTTTTAGAAACCCTGTATTCTTCTTTTAATTCCTCGATTTCGACACGGTTGCTTTCCTCGCTGCCTACCAACTCATTAAGCTCGTCGATGATTTGTTGGATGGATGCCTCCACATCCTTCAGTTGTTGTGATATTTTTCGTTGTACTTCCTTCGATTGGCTGAATCGGTATTTGTCGATAAATTCCTCAGCGTCAAACAATAATTCCTCGACATCCGGCAAGCGGACTGTAACGATTTCATCCCATTCGTTACGCCATTTCTCAAACATTTCTTCAGTTTCGCCAGTCATATTTAATTGTTTTACCTTAGAAAGCTCATCGAGTACAGGGCGATTCATAATTTTCAATTTCCATTCTTCTAGCTGATCAACATCTTTATACCGTTTTTTTTTGAAAAAATAACCGACCGCCAAAAAGGCCAGCACCAAAATGATAAAGCCTAAAATATACGCCATTACAAAGCCCCCTGTATCAAACTGAATGTATCTTTTTCTGCATTGTTTTTACCGAAGATAGCGATTCATGGTTATGTTCAATTGTCATCTATTATGTAAGAAAAACGAATAAAATTAAGCATTTATATATTTTTCGGCAAGAACAGGCATAAAATCCTTTTTTCTTCGAAAAAACATCTAAAAATACGCTTTTTATAGCTTTTATGATACCATGTAAACAATATTTTTTAAGTAGTTATTTTGATTTTTCCATAAAATTATATCTAAAAAGCGATAAAAGGAGGTTTTCGACCATGAAGGCTGATGGCCATATCCATTCTCCCTACTGTCCCCACGGAAGCAATGACCCTTTTGTTTCCTATATCGAATGGGGCATCGATCATGGATTGGAAGAAATGACTTTTACGGAACATGCACCGCTCCCCAGACATTTTACAGATCCTACGCCCTTACAGGACAGTGCCATGAAACCGGAGGATTTACAACCTTATATCAAAGAACTGCAAGCATTAAAAAAAGAATACCGGAGCGCCATCAACATACATATCGGTCTGGAATTCGACTTTATTGAGGGTTACGAAAACGAAACAAAAGAATGGATGGACGAAATCGGCCCTTATTTGGATGACAGTATACTTTCTGTCCATTTCCTTAAAAATTCAGACCGGTATTATTGCATGGATTATAGCGAGGAATACTTCCGGACGATGATCGGAGAGTTTGGCTCAGTAGACAATATCTATAACTGCTATTACCAAACGGTAAGCAAATCCCTGTTGGCTGATCTCGGAGCCTATAAACCTGCCAGAGTTGGACATATTACTTTATCCCATAAATTCCAGCTGGTTTATCCCCCCCGGCAATCATTCCGGCAACAGGAGCTGGAACTTATCCGTTTGGCAAAAAAAATGAATTTCTCACTCGACTATAATGGAGCGGGCAGCATGAAACCATTCTGCCAAGAAACGTATCCGCCCCAGCCGCTGGCTGAAGAAGCGCTCAGACTCGGAGTTCCGCTCATTTATGGAAGCGATGCCCATTGTGCAGCCGACCTTGGACAAGGGTACAGCGAACTGGCAGAACGCAGCCAACTATCTAAGCCTACCGATCTATGGATCAAAGAATAGGCATCAGTTTTTTTTGTTGGATGAATGAAGAGACCAGCTGGATGCATTGGTCTTTATACTGCTCCTGGAAATAGGGATCATTAGCTGGAATATACAGCAATTCTGAAGCATATTGGACATTGAAGACCGGCGCATTCAATAGTCCCTTGATCTGCAGAATAAATGTTGGGATATGGACTTTTTGCAAACGCCCTTCAGAAATCCCCCGCTCGATGACATAGCGCAAATAGTAGCTTTCTTTTGCCATATAAGTAGTAAGCACTTCCCGGTTCAAAGTGGTATCAAGCGACATTTCTCTTGTCACAAAGCGTGCGGCCAACAAATGTTCGTTTTGGAAATCCAATAATCCAGCCATGATTGATAATAAGCATTGATCAGGGGCTGCCGAACCGCTTTCCAAGTAATCAAGCTCGGCTTCTATTATTCTAATATATCCTTCCAGATAGTGGATAAAACAATATTCAAGCAATCCGGCTTTATTTTTGAAATAATAAGCTATATTAGCCGGGTTTGTTTGGGCCTTTGCTGCAATGTCCCGGATGGAGGTGCCATCATACCCATTGGCGTGGAATAGCAACAGGGCAGCTTCAATAATTTCATTTTTTGTATTATTCTTATAACGGTTTTTCTTCACACCCATCACCCAACTTTCTTCTTTCAACACTTTATTCGCCTGCGACTGCCTGTTTCCTGCAAAGGAGTTTCGACAGGTGTGCCGGGAAGAAGGGTGATTCGTGTAGAAGCAAAACAAAGAAAGGAATTTAATGATGTTTACAGTCGAAAGTTATCAAGGAACACTTAAAGATAAGTACAATTTAGTCACAAAACAACTGCAATCGCTCATTGAGGGAGAACCGAATAGGATTGCCAATCTCAGCAATGCTGCAGCGCTTCTAAATGTCTTTCTAGAAGATATTAATTGGGTGGGATTTTACCTGTACGAAGAAGGCATGCTTGTTCTTGGGCCATTCCAGGGATTGCCTGCCTGCATACGGATTCCCATGGGAAAAGGCGTTTGCGGAACAGCCGCTCTAGAACGAAAAACAATCCGGGTGGATGATGTTCATCAATTTCCTGGCCACATCGCCTGCGATGCGGCTTCACAATCTGAAATCGTCATTCCACTCATGAAGGACGGAAACTTAGTTGGAGTGCTGGATATCGACAGCCCTTTGAAGAATCGGTTCAGCAAAGAAGAAGAAGCGCTGCTTGAAGCATTTGCCGAAGTTCTCCAAATACATCTGTAAAAGCAAAACAGGAAGCTGAGGCCAGCTTCCTGTTTTATTATGCTTGCAAAATGACCCTGTTTTTGCCTGTATTCTTCGCTTCATACAAAGCTGTGTCAGCACGCTTGAACAAGGCATGCACATGGTCCTTTTGTTGCGAATACCAATAGGAAACCCCACAGGATACAGAGACCATCGGGGAGGTTTCTTTCTCTACCTTTTGGCGAATCCGGTCAGTGATCTTATAACCCGTTTCCAAATTGACCTTTGGAAGATAAATAGCCAATTCTTCGCCGCCCCATCTAGCTGCGATGTCGGTACTCCGGATGCTTGCCATGATGATATTGCTTACCTGCACAAGCACCTCATCGCCTATTTGATGGCCGTAGGTATCATTGATTGTTTTGAAGTTATCGATATCCATCAGGATAAAAACGCCTTGATCTTCTGTTTTCATAGATTCCAAGAGCTTTTCATCCAGATAATTGCGCGAGTAAAGCTGTGTAACATGGTCCATCACTACCATTCGTTCCAATTCCTCACGCAGAATGGAGTTTGTAAAGGCAAGCGTCGAATGGTGGATAAGCGATTGCAGAAGCTTGAACATATCAAATGTAAAATGATAGGTATCACGATGCATGACCACAGCGAACCCCTTAATGCTTCCGCTCTGCACCATCGGCACGGCCATGATTGAACGGAATGCAGCCGGTTCGCCATTTGCCAGCCTCATATCGCCAAGGAACAATGACTCCTTCTCCTGTTCAATCTTTTCTTTGACATAAGAAAGATACTTCAGGCTCCCGGGTTTCGAAAAGAAGTTCGAGCTTCCCGGAACAACCTTCCACTCCTGATCTGATGAATAAAGCACGAATCCGATTTCTTCAGCGTTGAAGGATTTGCTGATCTGCTCCTTCATATAGTTCATCGTTTCGTTAAGGCGCAGATTGGAATTCAGGCGGTGGGAGGTTTCGTTAATCAATTGCAGATCCGCAATCAGCCTCTTGGATTGCTGATATAATTGAGCATTTTCAATTGCGCTGCCCGCTGTGTTGGCAAGCAGGGTAATGAACTCAACTTCGCTTTTCGGAAACATACTCGTCTTTTCCGAAATAACCTGCAATACACCATAGACCCCTTGTTTGCCCTTTAAAGGCGCATAAAAGATTGAACTCTGCTCCGCAAGGCTATCTTCAAACTGGACAGTGCTATTCACGTAAGCTTGCATAGCGGCAATATTCTCGCTGTTATATTCCAAGTCTTTTATCGGAAGCCCTTCATCATGATGATTATCATGGGACATTAATAGATAATACGTAAACTCAGGATATACTTCGCGTAAAGTATGGATGATTTCACCCAGCACATCATTCATATTCATGGATGAGTGGAATTTTTCCGTTACCCGGTATAGTTGCTTATACCTCTTTTCCTGCACGGCCACCCTTGAAAGCCTGCCTATCATCCGCAAAAATCGGCTGCACTCTCTCGAAATCATCTTCAGGCATTCCTCTTCCATATTCAGCAGATCCGTTGTCGGCCCGCCAAAAGCAAGGATGCCCGATACATGTCCATCCTCTCTGAGAGGGATTATGAATTGATACTCGTCCGGCATAGCCAATTGGCTGGCAGGAATACCGTACGCCCCTGTTAAACGTTTGTAATCCCTGGCACTGCAGGAAATGGGCAGAACTGCAGATTTGTCAGGCCCTCCTGCAGACGATTGAACAGGAACCATCTGTATGCGTGTTTCTTGATAGGTGTAATAAACAGCAACGCTTACCCCAAGCCATTTCTGGATATGAGTCAACAATTGCCTAATCGAGTGATTATAGTCAAACGCCTCCTCCCCAGCTTCCAGGCAACTGAAGAATAAGCTCCTTATTTCTGCAAGCTTTTGTTTATTTCTATTTTCCATTTACATCATCCCTATTGTTTGCTCCATAGGCATCTAGCCTTGTTTATCTTTATTCTCTAGCCGAAAAATACGATTCTACAACATCATTCTTTCCTAAATTATACCTTTTTTCCCACATAAAAACTTGTATTTTTTATGTATTTTTTACTTATGGCCGGCCCTATAATGAAAAAAGCAGAATTTCTCTTGCCTTTCATCCTGCTGGCTCTTTGCCTTCAACTTTCTCTGTTGACTTTGCTTGCTCTCCATTATATAATGGCAATTGTGTAAAATATGCGGCTTGTGCAAACGTATTGTGAACGCATTTTATTCCTCCGATCGAGAGGTGTATCTTGTAACCCTTGGCTGCTAGGGCGAGGATGCATGAAAATAAAATGGTCACGACATTGTTTTCACTACTGTTTTTATTTTACAAAATAAAAACAAAGAGGAGGAGTCATTCATGGCTCGTTATACAGGTCCAAGCTGGAAACTTTCCCGTCGTCTTGGAATTTCATTATCTGGAACAGGTAAGGAACTTGAAAAACGCCCTTACGCTCCTGGACAACATGGTCCAAACCAACGTAAAAAGCTAACTGAATATGGTCTTCAGTTGCAAGAAAAACAAAAGCTTCGTCATATGTACGGAGTAAACGAACGTCAATTCCGTACTATTTTCGATAGAGCGGCTAAGATGAAAACTGGTATCCTTGGTGAAAACTTCATGGCACTTCTTGAATCTCGCCTTGATAACCTAGTTTACCGTTTAGGTTTGGCACGCACTCGCCGCCAAGCTCGCCAACTTGTTAACCACGGACATATCCTTGTTGATGGAAAACGCGTTGATATTCCTTCATACAAAGTAACTCCTGGCCAAACAATCTCTGTTCGTGAAAAATCACGCAACCTTGACATCATCAAAGAAGCAATCGAAGTGAACAACTTCACTCCTGATTTCGTAACTTTCGATGCTGACAAGCTAGAAGGTACTTTCACTCGTTTACCAGAACGTTCTGAAATGCCTGCTGAAATTAACGAAGCTCTTATCGTTGAGTGGTACTCACGGTAGTAGCAAAAAAATCCCTATCCTTTATTGGATGGGGATTTTTTTATACATCAATCCTCAGACTGGCATTAAAACGGTTCGCATAGCTCTTCAATCTCTCCTATTCTTGCAAACCCTCTCTTCCACTTACCGGAAATGCTTTCCAAGCCATAAAACAGCCCCCCAGCTCCTACTGGATCAATATCTTCACCCAAATCGGCTCCTCCTTGAATGAATCAGTTGTAAGCAAACACCATATAGCCGCCCTAGCGTATCGATGACATGGCCGCTGCTTTTGAACGTCAGGCGCAGGAAACCTGCAAGATCGATCATCATCTAACAAAAGAAGAAATCAAAACAATAAGGCTGTAAAACATTGTGCTATTTATATTAGCTTGCGGCAACGCGAAAAGGAGCAAGCATGACTGCTTGCTCCCGCTTAAAAGATTTTTGATATTAATATTGAATCAACGTATATTTCTTTTTGCCGCGGCGGATAATCGTAAATTGTCCATCCATCCGGTCGCTTTCTGTAACCATGTATTGGACGTCCGTCACTTTTTCGCCATTTACACTGATAGCGCCATTTGTGATATCTTCACGGGCCTGGCGTTTGGACGGGGATATTTTGGCATTAACCAGCAAGTCGACAAGCAACATATCGTCTTTGTTTTCAGGCTGATAGGAAGGCATATCCTTGAAACCTTGTTTGATTTCGTCAGCAGTCAGTGATTTGACATCGCCGCTGAACAAAGCCTGCGTAATATTCTTTGCCGTATCCAATGCCTCCTGGCCATGTACCAGACGGGTCATTTCTTCAGCCAAAGCTTTTTGCGCTTTGCGAAGATGAGGCTCTGTGCGCAAGGATTCCTCCAATGCTTCGATTTCTTCTCTGGAAAGGAACGTAAAGATTTTCAAATACTTAACGGTATCCAAGTCGGCTGTGTTGATCCAGAATTGATAGAACTCGTACGGAGTGGTTTTTTCAGCATCAAGCCATACTGCGCCGCTTTCCGTTTTTCCGAACTTGGTTCCATCTGCTTTTGTGACAAGCGGAATGGTCAGTCCGTACGCTTTCGAACCTTCTCCTTGCAATTTGCGGATCATTTCCAGACCTGTCGTAATGTTGCCCCATTGGTCGCTGCCTCCGATTTGCAGTTTACAGTTGTATGTTTCATACAAGTGGTTGAAATCGATTGCCTGCAGAATCGTATACGTGAATTCAGTATAGGATATGCCTGCTTCCAGACGGGAAGAAACGATATCCTTAGAAAGCATGTAGTTAACGCCGATATGCTTTCCGTAATCGCGCAAGAAGGTAATCATGTCCAGAGAACTGATCCAATCATAGTTATTTGTCATGATTGCCCCATTTTCTCCTTCAAAAGAAAAGAGTCTTTCCATCTGCTTTTTCAAGCAATCTACATTATGCTGAATCGTCTCTACGGATTGCAGCTGGCGCTCTTGTTTCTTGCCGCTTGGGTCTCCAATCATGCCGGTCGCTCCGCCAACCAAAATAATCGGCTTATGGCCATGCTGTTGGAAACGGCGCAGCGTCAGGAATGGCAGCAAGTGGCCGATATGCATGGAATCAGCTGTTGGGTCAACGCCGCAGTATAAAGCAGTGCTTTCCTTTTCCAATTGTTCCTGCAAACCTTCTTCATCTGTTTGTTGGTAAATAATGCCTCTCCATTGTAGGTCCTGCAACAATTCTTTACTCATCTTGTTTCCTCCTGGAAATTTATTTATGCATACAAAAAAGCCCCTTCATCACTGAAGGGGCGAAAGTATCGCGGTACCACCCAACTTGAGGACCCGAAAAGGGTATCCTCCACTCTGAACCGATAACGGCATTTTTTGCCGTTTGCCGCTACTGACCGGATGCTTCCGGCGTTCCCGACAAATGCTCGAGGCGGTAATTCATGTTCTATATATACCGGTTCACACCAACCACCGGCTCTCTTAAACAGTGATAGAAACACTACTGAAGCCTGTCATAGCAACGCTATTTAACCTGCATTTTTAAAATCTTACTGTATTCTATAATATCACATTTTAATTGTCAACTTCATCCGGGAACATCTGCATTCTCCTCCAACCACTCCCCCAAAAGTATATCCCAGCACCATTCCACCCAATCGTAATTTAACAAATTTACAATTCGGTTCCCTTTTCACCTAGGCGATTATGATATAATAAATTCTGAATTTCAGGGGGTTGAATAAATGAATGAAAACCGGAAGCCCAACAAAATGAAAGAGCTTCTCCGCAAGCTGCAACATGAAGACAACAAGCGCCGTTACCGCATTGCCTATCAAGTTATCTGGAATCTTTTATTGGTATTTATCATTTTAGGTGTGCTGGGAGCAGCCTTTGCTGGCGGAGCCGGAGCTGGCTATTTTGCCTCACTTGTCCAAAAAGAGCCAATCCGGTCAAAAGCAGAGCTTGCAAAGGATATTTACAATTACGAAGAAACGTCGGAATTTTACTTTGCAGGCAATACATACCTGGGCAAGCTCAGAACTGACTTAGAAAGAGAAGAAGTGCCGCTGTCGCAAATGCCCAAATATTTGAAAGACGCAGTAATCGCCACCGAAGATGAAAATTTCTATAAGCACGAAGGAGTCGTGCCGAAGGCCATCATTCGCGCGGTCATCCAGGAAATGACCAACTCCAGCGTGCAATCCGGCGGAAGTACACTAACACAACAGCTCATCAAACAGCAAATCCTGACAAACGAAGTCTCATTCGACCGCAAAGCAAAAGAAATCCTCCTTGCATTGCGTCTGGAAAAGTTCTTCACCAAGGATGATATTCTGGAAGCGTATTTGAATATCTCACCATTCGGCAGAAATTCCTCTGGAACCAATATCGCAGGTGTACAAGCTGCTGCTAAAGGAATTTTCGGAAAAGACGTCAAAAACCTCAACTTGGCACAGTCAGCTTATATAGCAGGACTTCCACAAAGTCCTTTCGGCTATACACCATTTACCAACCAAGGAACGCGCAAGGAAAATCTCGAGCCTGGCCTAAACAGGCAAAAAATCGTCCTTAACCGGATGTACAGCGGCGGCTTTATCTCAGAAAAAGAATACAATGAAGCCATGGCCTATGATGTGACGAAAGATTTCATCCCTGCAAGGCCGCCTGCATACGAAAAATACCCAAGTTTGACCGCTGAAATCGAAAGACGGTCAATCGAGATTATTTCTGCTTATCTGGCAAACAAAGACGGTATTTCAGAAACGGAATTAAACAAAAACAAAGACATACAGAATAAGTACCGCTTGCTTGCAGATCAAGCAATCCGGCAAAATGGTTACAGAATCCACACTACCATCAATAAGGACATGTTCGACAAAATGGATCAAGTGACCAAAAACTTCCCGTATTACGGAAACTCAAAACACACAGAAATAAAGGATCCGCAAACAGGAAAAGTAATATCGGCTTTTCAAGAACCTGTGGAAACCGGAGCTATGTTAATCGAAAACAAAACAGGCAAAATATTGAGCTTTGTGGGCGGCCGGGATTATAAAAGGGAAGCGATGAATCATGCTACTCAAGCGTTAAGGCCTAACGGGTCGACTATGAAGCCATTGGTTGTCTACGCTCCAGCCATTGAAATGGGAAAACTGGCTCCAGGCTCTCTTGTGCTGGATGCACCGCTTTATTATTCAGGATATACTCCGAGTAATTACACAGGCACTTTTAAGGGACTAATGACAGCACGCGAAGCATTAAAAACATCGCAAAATATACCTGCAGTCAAGTTTTATTTGGATATTCTCAACAAACGGCCTGCTGAATATCTCGCTAAAATGGGTGTTACCAGCTTGACTGAAGGAGATTATTACCATCCTTCATTAGCTCTTGGAGGGCTAGATAAAGGTATTTCAGTTGAAGAAAACGTCAATGCCTATGCAACTTTTGCAAATGAAGGGAAATTCGTCGATGCTTATATGATTGAAAAAATTGAGACAAAAAAAGGCGAAGTCATCTATCAGCATAAAAGCAATACAGTCGACGTATTCTCGCCACAGACCGCCTATTTGACAATCGATATGATGAGGGATGTCATCTCAAGCGGTACCGCTACTTCTCTTCGGAACCGCCTGAACTTCTCAAGCGATTTCGCAGGAAAGACTGGAACAGGCCAGGATTACAAAGATGCATGGTTTGTCGCCACCAACCCGAACGTAACATTTGGTGTATGGACAGGCTACGACCATCCTAAACCATTGGAACAGACCTATAAAGGCCTGTCATACAGTAAACGCAATATTTACTTATGGGCCGACTTAATGAATGCAGCCTACTCGGTAGACCCTGCATTGATTGGCACTAAAAAACGGTTCCGGATGCCGGAAGGACTGGTCAACAAATCCTATTGCTCCGCACTTGGCTTGTCGCAGGATGTTTGTACGAAAGCAGGAATTGGGACAGACCTATATCCAGCTAATTTTGCGATGAATATTCAAAAAGCAAATATGAGCACTGGAAAATTTGTGACTGTCGGCGATCAGCGCTATCTGGCATTAGATTCTACGCCGAGCGACTTTGTGGAAAGCGGCGCCATATTATCAGGCGATTTTCTTAAAATGATAGCTGGCCCGTATATTTCGACAAGCAATTTGCCTGCCCAATTCAGCGGATTCGGAGGAGGAGGTAGCGCCGCCGCCATGTCAGAGAACGGCCGGGCTCCTTATGCATTCCCTATTAGGTCAAGTGGTAATACGATTACCTGGGGAGCGCATGGCGACAACGATATTATCGGCTACCGGGTGTATAACAATAACCGTAAAGTCGCCACAATAAAGGCCGGGCAAACATTAAGCTATTCCGGCGGACCAGGCTCTTATACGGTAAAAGCAGTCGATATTGCAGGAAATGAATCACCAGCTTCTAACGCTGTAGTCATTGGGGGAGGAGAACGAGCAGCGGCACCGTCAGCAATAGAAAACGGGCAAACCGGCGAACCTTCCCGGTCACCGAGCAACCAGGTGACCCCTCCTGCCGACAAGCCGGAGGAACAACAAGCGGATACTGGCACCCAACCTAGCCAAGGAAACGGAAGACCGAATGATCATGCTGCCGGAAATACGACCCCACCATCCGGGCCTGCAGACAGTCCGGAAGCGAATGCGAATGCACCACGGCAGCCAAATAACTAAACAATCTATAATCCTTACATCAAAAAAGCCGGCACATATTGTGCCGGCCTTTTGATTCTCCATCAATCTTCCATTGTAGATACATCGCCTGTAGGCAAATCTAATTCCCAAGCTTTCAAGACGCGTCTCATTATTTTACCGCTTCTTGTTTTAGGAAGCTTATCCTTAAATTCAATTTCCCGGGGAGCCGCATGGGCAGCCAACCCCTTACGGACAAATTGGCGGATTTCTTCAATTAGCTCATCTGATTCTTCGTAGCCGTCACGCAAGGCAATAAAAGCTTTGATGATCTCTCCTCTTACCGGGTCAGGTTTGCCGATTACCCCGGCTTCAGCCACAGCGGGGTGCTCGACCAGTTTGCTCTCCACCTCGAAAGGCCCAACCCGCTCTCCTGAAGTCATAATGACATCATCCACACGCCCCTGAAACCAGAAATAACCGTCTTCGTCCATATAGGCTGAATCTCCCGAAACATACCAATCCCCTGGCATAAAATAAGATTCATATTTTTGCGGATTATTCCAGATGCTGCTCATCATGGAAGGCCACCCTCGCTTAACAGCCAAGTTGCCCATGCGGTTAGGAGGCAGCTCTTGTCCCTGGTCATCCACAATCGCCGCCTTGATTCCCGGCAGAGGTTTCCCCATGCTTCCCGGCTTGATTTCAAGACAAGGGTAATTGCAGATCACTTGTGCGCCTGTTTCAGTCATCCACCATGTATCGTGGATACGCAACTGGAATACTTTCATCCCCCAACGGATCACTTCCGGGTTCAAAGGCTCGCCGACGGAAAGGATGTGGCGGAGCGAGCTCAGGTCAAATTTCTTCACGACTTCATCTCCAGCGCCCATCAGCATGCGGAATGAAGTAGGAGCACTGTACCAAACAGTAACGCCGTAATCTTCAATCGTCTTATACCAAGCTTCCGGTTTAAAACGGCCTCCGACCACTACATTGGTCGCTCCGTTCAGCCATGGCCCGAAGATTCCGTAAGAGGTTCCTGTAACCCAACCAGGATCGGCTGTGCACCAATACACATCCGTTTCTTTCAGGTCAAGTACCCACTTTGCACTCTGATAGTGCTGAATCATGGCATTATGTACATGCAGGACACCCTTAGGCTTTCCGGTGCTTCCAGAAGTATAGTGAAGCAAAAGGCCATCTTCACGGTCCACCCATTCTATGGCCAATTCTTTGCTCGCATCCTTGAAACAAGAAAGATAATCAATGATTTTACCCTCTTCCGAAACATGATCACCCACTACAAATACATGCTCAAGTTTTGGAAGATCATCCAGCGGAATTCGAGGCAATAATTCCGGAGTTGTCACAATGACCTTCGCTTCGCTGTCCGAAAGCCGGTCCCTCACTGCGCCTTCCATAAACGCTTCGAATAACGGACCGACGATCGCTCCTATCTTGATAGCGCCAAGGACAGCAAAATACAATTCAGGGGAACGGGGCATAAAGATGAATACACGGTCCCCTTTTTCCACATTAGCCGCATTTCTTAATACATTTCCGGCTTTATTTGAAAGCTCTTTCATTTCTTTGAACGTATATTTTTCTTCGCGGTCGGCATTTCGGTAATATAAAGCGACCTTGTTTTTCCTAACTCCTAAAGTATGGCGATCGATTGCTTCGTAAGCCATATTCACTTTGCCTGTTTCATACCAGGAAAAGCTTTTCTCAACGTCTTCCCACTGAAAATGTTTTTGCATGTCTTCATAGTTCTCCAAATTATAGGAACCCTGTATGACCGGCAATTTTTCTATTTTCATCCCCGCATCTCCCCTTTTTTAGAAGTTTCCCTATTATTATATATGAAAGGAAAATTATTCACAATTTTTAAAATTATTCAAAGACGCTAACTTTTACTATTTCTGTAAATTTTGATATGATGTATTAACGTTCATTCACTGTATAATCTAGCTATTGGAAGAGAATGAACAAAAGGGAAAAGATTATTAATAGCTTGCTCTTATATGCCATAATATAGTTATCCTTTACATAAGGCGGTGAAAAAATGGAGCACAGGAAAACCTACAATGCCAAAGAATTGAAAACGCCCCAGGGAAGCGTGCTGATTGAAGGGCCGGTCTTGCCCGAGAATCTAAAAAAATATGGATTCCATGAAGGGCTTGTCGCCTTCCGCCCTCCCCTTCAACAACAAAAAGCAATCTATGAAATATCGCAGCTTCCGGAAGGGAGAATCGTGATTGCCCGACATAATGACACCATCATCGGTTATGTCACCTTTCTATATCCGGACCCTCTGGAAAGATGGTCGGAAGGAAATATGGAAGATCTGCTTGAACTGGGAGCGATTGAAGTGATCAGCGACTATCGTGGCTGCGGCATTGGCAAAAACATGCTGCGGGTAGCCATGATGGATGATGCAATGGAAGATTTCATTATAATCACAACTGAGTATTATTGGCATTGGGACTTAAAAGGAACAGGCTTGAACGTATGGGAATACCGAAAAATCATGGAAAAAATGATGAATGCCGGCGGGCTTGAATACTTCGCCACAGATGATCCTGAGATCTCCTCCCATCCCGCTAATTGCTTGATGGCGCGCATCGGCAAACGGGTAGGAATGGACTCGATCCAGGCGTTCGACCAATTGCGATTTATGAATCGCTATATGTATTAGCCAATTGATATCGATATAAGAGATTGCTAGAGATTCATCAAAAAAGGGGATGTCATACATGTTATTAGAAGAAATCATGAGCCGGGACCTGGTTACATTAACAGAGGCAAATACAATTCATGAGGCATTCGACATCATGAGGAAACACCATATCCGCCACTTGCCCATCGTTGATGAACAACAACATCTCGTCGGCCTGGTATCGAACCAGGATATCCGGGACGCCACTCCATCCATTTTCCGTTCCACTCACTTTCTCGAAGACCTGCAGCAACCTCTGAAAGCTATTCTAAAGAAGGATGTAATTACTGGCCATCCGCTAGATTTTGTTGAAGATGTTGCTGCTGTGTTCTATGAAAATAAAATCGGCTGCATGCCCGTTTTGCTGGACGGCAAATTAGTCGGGATTGTAACCGAAACGGATTTATTGCATACATTCGTTAAATTGACAGGTGCCAACCAACCTGGTTCGCATATTCAAATAAAAGTCCGCAACAAACCAGGCATACTAAGCGATGTAGCCGCTATTTTTAAAGAAAAAAAAGTTAATATCCATAGTGTTCTGGTTTATCCTGCTCCTGATAACGATCTGTTTAAAATCCTTGTAATCCGTGTCCAAACAATGAATCCCTCCCTTGTTATCAAGGAGCTTAGAGACAAAGGATATGACATCCAATGGCCGGAAATCCCGGGGATGCCGCTATGAAACATGCATTATTTGTCTACTCAGAGGAACAGCTGCGTTATAAATTTAATGACGACCATCCATTTAACCAGTTGAGGCTTAAATTAACACTCGATTTGCTGCGTTCCTGTAACAGCATTTCAGACGACCAAATCATCGCTCCACGGATGGCAACCGATGAAGAGTTATGCCTAGTGCATGACCCTGACTATGTAAACGCTGTCAAGCAAGCGGGGCAGGGATTGCTTTCTGAAGAACGAGCAGCCAATTATGGGCTAGGAACAGAAGATACCCCTATTTTCCCTGGCATGCACGAAGCCAGCGCTCTCTTAGTAGGCGGGACTTTGACAGCCGTCGATGCTGTCATGGAAGGAAAAGCACAGCATGCCCTCAATCTGGGAGGAGGCCTTCATCATGGCTTCCGCGGTAAGGCATCCGGCTTTTGCATCTATAACGACAGTTCAGTCGCCATCAAATATCTTCAGAAAAAATACAATGCCCGAGTATTATACATTGATACGGACGCCCATCATGGCGATGGCGTACAGTGGTCTTTCTACGACGATGAACAGGTCTGCACCTTTTCCATCCATGAAACAGGGCGCTACCTTTTCCCAGGCACAGGCAATGTCAATGAAAGAGGCCAAGGACAAGGCTATGGTTATTCCTTTAATATACCGATTGATGCTTTTACCGAGGATGAATCCTTCTTGAATTCGTATACAACTGCCTTCAGGGAAATTATCGAATTTTTTAGGCCTGATGTTATCCTTACCCAAAACGGAGCAGACGCCCACTACTTAGATCCTCTCACACATCTATCTGCAACGATGAAAATCTATGAAGAAATCCCAAAACTCGCCCATGAAATGGCCCACCAATACTGCGGCGGCAAGTGGATTGCCGTAGGAGGCGGAGGATATGATATATGGCGGGTGGTTCCAAGGGCTTGGGCCCGTATATGGTTGGAAATGTCCGGCACAAAACCGCAGTCCGGCAAGATTCCCCAAGTTTGGCTAGATCAATGGCAGCCCGTCGCCCCCATAGCGCTTGCCACCACATGGGAAGACCCGGTAAATATGTATAAACCGATTCCACGAAAACAAGAAATTACAGAGAAAAATCAACAGATGCTCGATAAATGCCTCTATCCCATCCGCAATGCTAAAACGGCGGATACCTCGCAAGGCTAAATCGATGAAAAAGCGGCCTGGATGACCAGGCCGCTTTCTTTATTATCCCCAAAAAGTATCATACAAGATAAATAGATTCAATGCGATGATAATCACCGAAATCCCCCAGGCAACAGAAGTAGTCACCTTATGGTTGACCATGCCGCCCATGATTTTTTTGTTGCTTGTAAACATAATCAACGGAACCAAAGCAAAAGCTATGCCAAATGACAACGCCACCTGGCTCATGACCAAGGCATAGGTTGGATTTATTCCCAACGCTATGAGGACAATAGGCGGAATCATGGTAACAAGCCGTCTAATATATAGAGGAATATGCATTTTGGTGAAGCCCTGCATAATAATATCGCCTGACATGGTCCCAACAGATGAACTTGATAACCCGGCAATCAATAGGCCAACGCCAAACAGGATTGCGGAAACCGGTCCGATTAAATGGTCGAACTGCTGATAGGCCACATCCAAGTCCTCGATGTTTAAACCATTTTTGAAAAATAGCGCTGCTGCCACGATGAGCATACTGGCATTGATGGCTCCCGCTATCAACATCGCGATAACGATATCTATAAATTCAAAGCGAAAGATTTTTTTCCGCTCGTTTTCCGTCGCGCCAATCACCCTGTTCTGCGTAAGCGCTGAGTGCAGATAAATAGCATGAGGCATAACAGTCGCACCTAATATACCGGCGGCCAGCAGTATGCTATCCACACCCTGAAATTTAGGTTCGAACAGACCTGCCAGCAACGGGCTGATTTCCGGTTCCGCATAAAACACTTGGATGCCGAACGCCAGAACGACAATCAACACCATCCCCGTAATCACTATTTCCAATGGGCGAAAACCGCGTTGCTGTATAGCTAAAATTGCAAAGGACAGCACAGCCGTGATTAATGCTGCGGGCACTAATGGAATGCCAAATAATAAGTTCATTCCAAGTGCTGCTCCAATAAATTCAGCCAAATCAGTCGCCATAATAACCAATTCGCCTTGTATCCATAAGCCAATGGAAACAGATTTTGGGAAATGCTCCCTGGCTACTTCAGGCAAATTCTTTCCGGTCGCAATCCCCAGCTTGGCAGAAAGCGATTGTATCAGTACAGCCATCAAATTTGAGAGGGCAATCACCCATAATAAAAGATATCCATATTGCGAACCTGCGGCTATATTAGTGGCAAAATTTCCGGGATCAATATATGCCACAGAAGCAATGAAAGCCGGACCAAGGAAAGGGAGTATTCTTTTCCACCCTTTTGTTTTCCCTTCCAATGTCATTCGCGCCAAATCTATCTTTTCTTTAGGCTGAGATTTATTTTGCTTAGTGGTGTCATCAATCATAGTTTGTCCCCCCTGTTACTGCTACGCATATTATAATCTGTAAAAAATGAAGGCTATTTTCATAACTCCATATTCTTAGTAATATATAACCATTTGGCATTCGTTCCCGGCTACGTATACTCCCGTGGGAAAGCCGGCGAATACAGTGAGTGAAGAATTTTCTTCACAGCACGGAACGATTTTAAAAACCGCCCAAAAAGTTTCCTTAACGCAAATTATATTACTAAGCACAACTTTCTGCAAATAATGTACCTCTTGATTGCTTAACAGATGCTAATTATATTCCCCTTCCGCGAAAAAAATATGCACCCCTCGCTAAATTGCAGGTAAAAAGCCTCCAAATAAGAGGTTTGGAGGCTTTTGTCTATCTTTTTTCATCCAATCTTTTAAGCGGTTTAGTTGCCGGCCCTTCCAGCACTTCCCCTTGATATGAAAAACGGGAACCATGGCAAGGGCAATCCCAGCTTTTATCACCGCTGTTCCATTTTACTTCGCAGCCTAAATGGGTGCATGTTGTATCAACCATATGCAATTGGCCCATTTCGTCCCTGTAGGCTCCCGCCCTTTTTCCATCTATAACAACCGTTCCGCCTTCTCCGGCAGCAAGTTCCTCAACAGTCTGGTCTGGCCTATCTAATTTGCCCTTGATTAACTGCTTGGCAACATCAGCATTGAAGGATATAACATTACCTAATGAAGGATTTATATCAAAACGTGATGGATTGTACAATTGTTGATATTCGCTCTCTTTTCCTAAAATCAAATCACGCAGAAGCAAAGCGCCTGCAGTGCCATTTGTCATCCCCCACTTATCGTAACCGGTAGCAATAAACAGATTGGATTCACCAGAAGTCTGATGGCCAATATAAGGAATGCCATCAAGGGTTTTTAGGTCTTGCGCCGACCAGCGGTACTCGGCCTTATCGATCTTGAATGTTTCCTTTGCATATTGCAGCAGGGCATTATAATGACGGGCTTCCTCTATGCCCTGTCCCGTTTTATGGCCATCGCCGCCGATCAGCAGCAACTGGTCTCCATTATCCAAAGGAGTGGCTCTGATAGACCTTTTAGGTTTTTCAGCACTGATATACATGCCCCCGGCATACTCAGTCTTGCTGCGGGCACCGATGACATAAGAACGCTGTGGTTCCAACCTAGCAAAATAGAATCCTTTCTTATCGTAGAATGGGAAATGGGTCGCCATAACGAGTTGTTTGCCTTTGAGAACATTTCCATCCCTTAATTTGACCTGTATTAGGTTCCCGGTTTCCACATCAACAGCCGGTGTCTGTTCCAAGATGGTGCCGCCTTCTTTGATTATCTCTGACACAAAATAATTCAGGTACTTCACCGGATGGAATTGGGCCTGGCCTTCCATAGCAATAGCTGATTTCACATCAAGGCCTATAGGAATATTGGCTGTCAGCGAGCCATGAATCCCCAACGTTTGATAAGCTTTATATTCACGTTCCAACTTAGATAGATAATCATCATCATTCGTGAAGACATAAGCATCTTGCACACTGTAATCGCAACTGATTTGTTGTTGTTTAATTTGGCTTCTGATGAAGCTGAGCGCCTCAGCATTGGCCTGATAGTACATTTGTGCTTTTTCTCTGCCCGCTTCATTCAATAATCGGTCATATATAAGCCCATGCTGTGCGGTTACCTTTGCAGTTGTGTGCCCCGTAGTTCCATTCATCACTCTTCCTGCATCGAAAAGAATGACACGGACGCCGGCTTTAACTAATAAGTATGCGAGCGTGATTCCAGTAATCCCCGCCCCGGCAATGATCACGTCTGCATCGGCGAGCTCCACTTTTTTCTCCGTATGCGGCCTTTTGCTTGATTCCAGCCAATAGGATTCCGGCTTATCAGGTTCCAGTTTAAATTGGTCCATTTCATTTTCTCCTTGTTTTTGGCTGTTCCTCCAAACTCCAATGCGCTGATGAATCCAACTAATTAAGACATATAGCTTCCGGAAAGCAGCCTTGATTTGCTATTATCCAATTTATCCACAAATTTCGGACCACAAACATATTTATCTGCCATTTAAAAAATACGTGGGATAAACAACGAAAAAGCGCACTAAAAAACACCCCTTAAAAGGTCGAGAATGTCTAGCTTTTAAGGGGTGTTCAAAGATTGAGTTTATTTTTTTAATAAAGATTGCTTTTTTGCTTGCAGAGAAAAGGTAACCGATTCCTACAAAGATTAGTTGGTTGAATTCCGTTGCTCAAGACGGTGCGGCAGAACCACTGTTGATTCTTCAACTGTTTCTTTGTTCATTAACTTAGTCAGCAATCTCATTGCCACAGCACCGATATCGTAAAGAGGCTGGACAACTGTTGTAATTTGCGGTCTAACCATCAACGTCAATTTTGTATTATCGAATGAGATCACTTCAATATCTTCTGGAACGGAGAAACCATGATCTTGCGCAGCATGGACGACTCCTACTGCCATTTCATCCGCACCAGCCAAAATGGCATCCGGTTTTTCATCCAATTGGCGCAATCGGTCAAATGCCTCGATGCCGGAATCGTAGGAGTAATCTCCTTCCACTACATAATTTTCATTGAATGAGATGCCATTCTTTTCAAGAGCCGCTTTGTATCCGGACAATTTAGCACGATTAATCGGTGCCTCCGGATTGCCAAGTACAATAGCAATTTTTTTCCGTCCGCGTGATATGAAATCCTGCACACTGTCGTAGGCTGCTTTTTCATAGTCGATATTAACGGATGGTATTTGACCCGAAGTATCAAGCGAACCAGCCAGTACTACCGGAACCGGGGACTTGCGGAATTCTTCCACATGCTGCTCGGTGATATGGCCGCCCATGAAAATAAAACCGTCTACTTGTTTTCCCAACATCGTATTGAACAGATGCAATTCTTTATCTTGATTTTCATCCGAGTTGCTCAAAATAATATTATATTTGTACATTGTCGCGATATCTTCAATTCCTCGTGCCAGTTCAGCAAAAAAGATATTTGAAATGTCCGGAATAATGATCCCTACTGTTGTCGTTTTTTTGCTGGCCAACCCTCTAGCCACAGCATTAGGACGATATCCCAACCGTGCAATTACCTCATTTACTTTTTTTCTGGTAGCCGGTTTTACGTTTGGATTACCGTTCACTACACGTGAAACAGTAGCCATTGATACATTGGCTTCTCTTGCTACGTCGTAAATGGTTATGTTGTTCATTTGTCAGAACTCCTTCAGCTAGTAATTTAGTCTATGAATGAATATCTTTTCGTTATGTCATATTTAATGAGATGAATATATATACGTATTCATCTCTTGTTCATGATTACACAATAGCCCGTACAAGAGGACCTCAAGGATCCTCTATTAATACTCTATAATACGATAAAGATCAAAAGACTTCAATGTTGCTTTATCATTTTACCGCAATCCTGCATCAATATGCCAGTACTCACTCCTATTATACCCTCTTTTTTACGAGAATATTTTTATTATTTTCTGAAAATTATAACATATTTGTGAAGAAACGACAAAAAAGAACGCCTCATTAACAAAGCGTTCTTTTTCAGCTATCCACATTCAGTTCATAACTTTCATTTGGGTTTGCAGACCAGCCAAGAACTGGTCGAATTCTTGGAAATCCATTTGTTGCGCAGAGTCAGAAAGAGCAACACTTGGATCCGGGTGCACTTCAGCCATGATGCCGTCTGCCCCAATCGCCAAGGCTGCTTTTGCGGCCGGCAACAACAAGTCTTTTCGTCCAGTAGAGTGCGTTACATCAACGAACACCGGTAAATGTGTTTCCTGTTTCAAAATCGGTACGGCCGTAATATCTAGTGTATTTCTAGTCGCACGCTCGTATGTCCGGATCCCGCGTTCGCATAATATAATCTTTCCATTACCCTGTGACATGATATACTCGGCTGCATGAATAAATTCATCAATTGTAGCAGAAAGCCCGCGTTTCAATAGCACTGGTTTGTCAACTGCTCCTGCGGCCTTAAGCAACTCGAAATTTTGCATATTGCGCGCACCGATTTGAATGACATCCAAATAATCGATGGCTGTTTCGATATCGGCTGGATTCACAATTTCCGAAATCACAGCCAAGCCGTATTTGTCGCTGATTTTCTTTAGGATTTGCAAGCCTTCTAAGCCAAGCCCCTGGAAATCATATGGCGATGTTCTTGGTTTATAGGCACCGCCCCGTATGAACTTAAGGCCTTTTGATTGTATGACTTCGGCAGCAGCAGCGGTCTGTTCATATGATTCCACCGCGCAAGGGCCAAACACCATCGTTGGTGTTCCATTCCCTACAAGCTGGCCCTTAATATTGATGATTGTGTCTTCAGGCTTTTTCTTCCGTGAAACAAGCAAAGCTTTTTTCTCTTCATCTTTCTGAAGATCCAGGCTCATCTTAAAAATTTCTTTGAATATATGTTTAATGATGCTAGGGGACAGCGGGCCTTGATTGTTCTCATCAATCAAATTAAGCATTTCTCTTTCACGAAGCGGATCGTATTTGTTTACTCCTTGTTTTTCTTTCACACGTCCAATTTCCTGTACAATTTCAGCTCTTTCATTAATCAATTGTAGGAGTGAAAGATTAATGCTGTCTAATTTTTCACGAAGCTCATTTAATTCAGTATTGCCCATTGTCCACCCATTCCTTTCTAAACTTATTTTTTTGTGTATCCTGTGCTTAGTCTCCCATCTTAAACGAGAGTTAAACGATTGAACATTGGGATTGTTCAACCCAGCCATGAAAAGAAAGTCTATTTTATTGGGGTTTTCACTTAATCATAACGCAAACGGAGTCCCGCATAAAACGAAATTACTTCCACAAGCTGACTTCAACTGCATTATAATTTATGGTACATTTTTATATAATTAGAGATTATTATAAAACAAACGTTTTTAAAAGTCACGAAAAACTTTTATTACTTAAACGCTTTTAAGCACTAAAGTAAATAACTGCATTCTTAAATAAAAAAGAGACTATAATTCTTGATTGATTAATACGATAAATTATAGTAGGCGGAAATACAAAGATGGATATTGAAAAAAGAAGGTGTAATCCATGCAGGAAAAACTATTTGCTTTAGATATAGGGACGCGATCTGTTGTTGGCATCATCATCGAACAACAACAGAATCGCTATTGCGTGACTGATATCCTATCCCAGGAACATACAGAACGAGCGATGCTGGACGGCCAAATCCATGACGTGCTTGCTGTATCAAAGGTGATTGCGGATTTAAAAGAGAAAATGGAAGAAAAGCACGGAAAATTGACTCATGTCAGCGTTGCTGCTGCCGGAAGAGCCTTAAAAACAGAAAGAGCAATGGTTGCTGTCGACATACAAGGCAAACCGATGATGGACAAAGAAGATATTTTGCATCTGGAACTGAGTGCAGTACAGCAGGCACAATCCCAAGTAGCTGAAACATATCAGGTGGACAACAGTTTTAATTATTATTGTGTCGGCTATTCTGTATTGTATTATCGATTAGACGGAATCGAAATTGGAAGTCTCATCGATCAAAACGGCCATGAAGCATCTGTAGAAATCATCGCTACCTTCCTCCCAAAAGTAGTTGTTGAATCATTGATCTCCGCTTTGAAACGTGCTGATCTGCAGATGCAAGCATTAACCCTGGAACCGATCGCTGCCATCAATGTCTTGATCCCTCCATCCATGCGGCGATTAAATGTTGCATTGGTCGATATCGGGGCAGGAACTTCAGACATTGCCATTACGGATTTGGGCACCGTGATTGCTTATGGGATGGTTCCAACAGCCGGCGATGAAATTACGGAAGCCATCAGTGACCACTTGCTGCTCGATTTTCCTTTGGCTGAGGAAGCAAAACGAAAAATAAACACAGAGGAAAGCATCACGATAAAGGATATATTAGGGTTTGAAGAAGAAATGGCTACTTCAGAAATTATCGAGAAGATCACCCCTTCCTTGGAACATTTGGCTGCCCAAATCAGTGATGAAATATTGAATCTTAATAATAAAAAGCCTCCTAAAGCCGTCATGCTCGTGGGGGGAGGAAGCCTTACGCCAAGACTGCCTCAACTTCTGGCTGAAAAACTGCAACTGCCGGAAAACCGAGTGGCAGTCAGAGATGTATCGGCCATCCAGAGTGTTGACATCAAAGATACTGTTTCCAAGGGACCGGAGCTTGTTACACCAATTGGGATTGCTTTGGCAGCCCAGCAGACGCCTGTACAATATGTTTCCGTGACTGTCAATAATATGACCGTCCGTTTATTCAATATGAAGCAAATGACAGTTGGCGATTGTTTGCTTGCCGCCGGGATAAAAGTGAATAAATTATATGGAAAACCCGGATTGGCTTTGATTGTGGGCGTGAACGGGCAGTCTATTACCATTCCTGGTAAACACGGCAAAGCCCCTACCCTTCTTCTGAACGGTAACCAGGCATCCTTGAAGGATGAAGTACACGCGGAAGATGCTATAGAGGTAGAACGGGGCGCAGACGGAGGAGAACAAAAAATTCGCATCAAAGACCTGCTGGATCATATTCCACGCAAAACGGTTACCATTAACCAAACGAAATATGTCATTGAAGCAGTTATCAAAAAGAACCAAAAAATAGCAGACCCTAATGATTTTGTCGAAGACCATGATGAAATTGTTTGCAAGCTGCCGGAAACCATTCAATCCTTATTGGCTGCCCTTGGCTTGGCTTCCCAGCTTGACCAACTCCAGCCGTTCAGCCTGTATTTGAACGAAAAACAATATATTATTCCTGCTCATGCAGGATCGCTGACCAAGAACGGAAAAGAAGTCACTGCCTCTTCTCCGATTGAAGATGGAGATATCATCATAATTAATAAAGCAGGCAGCCAACCCACAGTGAAGGACTTGCTCGACGCACTGCAGATTGAAATGCACTATTCCATACCCGTCACCTTTAATGGCAAGCCACTGATTCTGCAAAAACGAAAAACTGAAATTTCACGCGCTGACAAAGTACTGCAAGACCATGATGTCCTATCGAGAGGCGATCGACTGCGGCTTATACACAAACCGGAACTGCCCTTCATCTTCCAGGATTTGTTCCGACACGTAGAAATTGACTTTCCCGCATCATCGAGTGCATTTGTTTTAATGAAAAATAATCAGGAAACTAGTTTCCACGAACAGCTCAATCCCGGTGATGACCTGACTATTATGTGGCCTGCTAGCGCCAATGAAAAAGCACCTTACCCCTATAAGTAAGGTGCTTCCTTTTTATAAATAAAAATTTTCGCCGTTCAAGACTCACCTTATTCCTCCAACGCTTTTGTCAACGAATCGACAGTAATACGCCAATGGGATTCATGCCAAGCCACATCTCCATTTTTAAACAAGATTGCTTGTGGTGATTGGTGCTTTACATGATACGTATCCGCAATACTGTTAGACAACTCCTTATCTTCCTGTACAACTAGATATAATGAAGTAAGCTCTGGGTGCTCTTCAGTGAATTTTTCGTATTGTACAAATGCTTCCGCACTGATCGGGCATGTTGAACTATGCTTAAATATTAAAACTTTATCGTTTTTCAATTGATCTTCTAGTTCTTGCTGCGTATGGATATGTTGCTTTGCCATTGTCGCACCTTCCCTTCCTGTTTTTACACATTTCGATTCCATCATTGTTCTATCTCTGGCACTCAGAAGCCCGTCGCTTCTTAGTGTATCCAAAAAGAAATAAGCGATGAAGCAATTTTGCTGCTTCATCGCTTACAGCTCTCCCATCAAGGAACTTTCTTATTTTGAATATTGGTTTTCTGTTTTAGCAAAAGCTTTTTCTGTTTCTTCCAATTTCATTTTCGCTTGATCTGACTTGGAAGAATGGTCTTGCTTATCATCTCTTTTGCTATTAGCAGTATGATTATTGTCCTTTTGTTTATTCTGAGAGTGTTGATCCTTAGAATCGGATTTGCTATCTTGGCCTTTTTTAGTCATATTTTTCACATTTTCCATAACAGCTGCGGATTGCTTGCTCACCTTGTCATTGATCGTACTGGATTTCGATTTGGCTGCTTCCGCTAAATCACTGCCTTTTTCTTTTAGTTGGCTTGTTTTTTCAGAAGCCATTTTTTTAATTTGTTCGGTTTTTTCAGTTGCAACCTGTTTGAACTGTCCGCCTTTATCGGCAGCTGTTTTTTTAAGGGTTTCTGTCTTATCTGATAGAGATTTTGCACTTTCATTCAGATCACTGCGAAGTTCTTTTCCAGATTTCGGTGCAAGGAGTAAAGCGGTTGCTGCCCCTACAAGGCCCCCAATAATTGCGCCTGCAATAAATCCATTCGAACCTGATGCTATTTTTTCGCTTTCGGCTTTCGTATTGTCTCTAGAAAAGTCTTTTTGATAATCGTTTGAACTCATAATATGTTTCCTCCCTATCTGAATTTAAAATCAATATTAGTTTCTTGAGCGCAAAATGCGCTTTTTGGCTAATAATGCACTTTGTTCAGCTTCCTGTTCATTTAAGAGAGCTTGCTTTTCAGTAGAAGTTGGTTTCTTGGCCGCTTTTCTGCTCTTCCATGAATCTCTTAATTGGAAGAAGGCATTGCCCCATTGTACGATTTGTGCAATCTTATCTTGGTTTTGGACAAGTTCGGTTTCCACTTTGGCAGAAACTGTTTGAATGCTTGTGTTGAAACTTTTCAAAGAAGTGCCCACTCCCTTGACCGCATCCACTACGGTATTCAAATCTTCAGACTTTTTCTGTAGATCTTCAGCAAGGGCGTTTGTTTTATGTAACAACAATGTGGACTCGGTCGCGATACCTTGAAGTTGTTTCTCCAGATCAGTCAATGTGTTAGAAACACTATCCAACGTCACTTTTACAGACGTTAGTGTTCTAGCTAAATAAATGACTAATATTAAGAATGCGATTGCGGCTACCGCGGCACTCAAATACAAAATAATCTCCATGTTGACACCTCCATCAATAGTACATACTGAATAATTACCCATCACATCATATTATAAACTAAACTGACAGGGAAACAGTCAAAAAGTTAAAGCCTTCTCCTATAATTTTGAATGTTTGAGCAACGTATTGGTTTATAAGGTACAATAGAAGATGTAACAGAATTTATAGAGGAGGATATACAAGATGAAAGACCCACGAATAGACCAGTTAGCTTATAATTTGATCAATTATTCTGTCAAATTACAAAAAGGAGAAAAAGTACTAATCGAAAACTTCGGCCTGCAACGAGAATTGGTCAAAGCACTTGTACGCGAAGCATACAAAGCGGGAGGTTTCCCTTTCGTTTCTTTGAAAGACCAGCAAGTCGACCGTTCTCTTCTATTGGGCGCCAATGAAGAACAATATGAAATGATGGCGCGCTTTGAGGCTACCGTCATGAACGAAATGGATGCTTATATCGGCTTGCGCTCCGGTGACAACATCAATGAGCAGGCAGATGTCCCAGCTGACAAAATGCGCATTCACGGCAATACAATCGGTAAAAAAGTACATACTGACATACGCGTACCTAAAACAAAATGGGTTGTGTTGCGTTATCCTAACAGCGCAATGGCACAGCTGGCAAAAATGAGTACCGATGCATTTGAAGATTTTTATTTCAATGTCTGCAATTTGGATTACAGCAAAATGAGCGCAGCCATGGACAATTTGGTCGAGCTAATGAATAAAACCGATAAGGTCCGATTGGTTGGCCCAGGCACTGACCTAACATTCTCTATCAAAGATATCCCAGCCATTAAATGTGCGGGCGAAATGAATATACCGGATGGAGAGGTATATACAGCCCCTGTAAGAAACTCAGTGAACGGAACAATCTCCTACAACACTCCTTCACCTTACCAAGGGTTTACATTCGAAAATGTCAAGCTGACTTTCAAAGACGGAAAAATTGTCGATGCACAAGCTAATGACAGCGACAGAATCAATAAGATTTTTGATACGGATGAAGGTGCGCGCTATATCGGAGAATTCGCTATTGGTGTTAATCCTTATATTCTCCACCCAATGCAAGATATCCTTTTTGATGAAAAAATTGACGGCAGCTTCCATTTCACGCCTGGACAATGCTACGATGATGCCTATAATGGCAACAGTTCAAATATCCACTGGGACATGGTGAATATTCAGCGACCTGAGTATGGCGGCGGTGAAATTTACTTTGACGGGACTCTCATCAGAAAAGACGGCTTATTCGTAATCCCAGAACTTGAATGCCTGAACCCGGAAAACTTAAAATAAGTAAAAAAAAGCCCGACCTATTGACTAGGCCGGGCTTTTTGTTTAAATGAACAGAAAACAGTCCAAGCACTTCCTGTTCATTTAAACATCAAATTGCTAATTGTTCATACGCATACTGGAACTTTTGAATATCCCCAGCTCCCATAAATAAGATCACACTGTCATCGTACGATTTTAAAGGAGACGTATCTTTTTCATTCAAGATTTCGCCGTTCGGAACAATCGCTAACAGATCGTCAATTGTCAATTTCCCTTGATTTTCACGGGCGGATCCAAAAATATCACACAAAAATACTTTATCAGCCATATTGAGGCTTTCGGCAAACTCATTTAAGAACTTTTGGGTTCTTGTAAATGTATGCGGCTGGAATACAGCTACGATTTTCTTGCCAGGATACTTTTTGCGTGCCGCATCGATCGTTGCCTTAATCTCAGTAGGATGGTGGGCATAATCATCGACCAAGACCTGCGATCCGGCCACTTTTTCAGAGAATCGCCTTTTGACGCCATTAAAACTCATAAGTTGTTCTTTTACAATGTCAACATCCACGTTTTCATATTTACATAATGCAATGACAGCAAGAGCATTCAATACACTATGGTCACCGAAAGTCGGGATCTTAAACGTATCAAAGAATGTATTGCGGACATACACATCAAATGAAGTACCCTCAGAAGACGTTTTGATGTTCCGGGCCTGGAAGTCATTTTCTTCATTAAAGCCGTAAAAGATAACCGGAACTTTCGCCTGGATTTTTTGAAGTTGATCATCATCTCCGCAGGCAATAATCCCTTTTTTGACTTGGAGGGCCATCTCCTGGAATGCACTGAAAACATCCTCAAGACTCGAAAAATAATCAGGATGGTCAAAGTCAATATTGGTCATGATCGCATAATCAGGATGATAGGACAAGAAATGGCGGCGGTATTCGCATGCTTCAAACACAAATACCTCAGCATCTTTCTCCCCTTTTCCGGTTCCATCGCCAATCAGGAATGATGTAGGCTTAGCTCCCTTAATGACATGCGCCATCAAACCGGTTGTCGATGTTTTTCCGTGCGCGCCTGTGATAGCCACGCTAGTAAAATTCTGGATAAAATCCCCCAGAAAACTGTGATAACGGATGACCGGCACGCCCATTTCCTTTGCCCGCTGAATTTCTTCATGCGTATCAGGGAATGCATTGCCTTGGATAACGATCATATCTGATGTTATATTTTCCTTATCAAAAGGAAGCATTTTAATTCCTGCTTTTTCTAAAGCAACTTGCGTAAAAAAGTATTTTTCATAATCTGAACCTTGGACTGTAAAGCCTTTGTCGTGCAAGACAAGAGCCAGTGCACTCATGCCAGATCCTTTTATTCCAACAAAATGATAAACAGCAGTCATACGAGAACCTCCAACAATCGTCCATCTGCAGTACAGCATATGACGTTTTGCATTTTTTAGTCGCTACAACAAACCATAATGCTCTAAAAAATGGGAGTATAGCATACTACACTCCTAAATAAATATTATATCATAAAAAATAAACCATGCCAAAAACTCTTCGGATTAACAAAAGCTGAAGTGCCCGTTCAGCGTCGTAGAAACTGGACCGGTTCTCTGATCGATAAAGGAAACACGAAGAGCTTGCGATTCGATGTTGACTTATCGGAAAGAGCAACGGGAAGTTTCCTAGACGTTGGGCACTGAAGCTGGATGATACAAAAGCTGAAAGCGTCGTTTAGCCCCGACAAGCTTAAGCTTAACACCCGTCCAGCTAAAATTCAACGATTCAGTCGGGCGGCTTTTGATACCATGCATCATTCTTACCCATACATTCGGCCTGTATTTACAATTTTAGCTGCTGGCTGCCTCTATCCTTCAAAACAAGTAACTAAATGATGGAACCAGTCTGTTATACCATTAACTATATTATGCTAGTTGTACCTATAACCGGAACATAATTCTGATGTAACGAAAAACGTCTGTCTCCTGTGAATATAGCAGAATCCCTGATCTCTGGCTGTTTTATCTATAGTATATACATTCATTTACCAGAGGTTCTAAAGACCGCTGTGCTGCTTTTCTCTTCCTCGGAAAGAACACATTATTAGACTGGCATGTTACCCAGAAGTACTATTTGCACCAAAAAATAAGCAGGGTTAAACGGTAAACCGTTTTTTCCTGCTTATTTCTTCAGTAATACGAATGAACATTATCCCATTGGTTCAACTAATGATCAGCGGGGAATGAATGCCCCCACCACTTTATGCCTGTTCGGACTCAAGTTCCATCCATTCCTGCATATCGTCTTTGGACATAAGGACATCCCGCGGTTTACTTCCTCTTGCTTCAGAAATAATTCCGCTTTCCTCCATCATATCCATCAATCTTGCAGCTCTGTTATAGCCTATATGGAACCTGCGCTGAAGAGAAGATGTACTTGCTCCTCCCTGGAAGACTACAAATTCGCAGGCTTCAAGGAATAGTTCATCCCGTTCTTCGCTTATTTGCGCTTTGGAAAGCAAATCTTCTTGCTGGAACAAATATTGAGGCTTCTGTTCTTTTTTGACAAAGTCCACTATTTCCTCAATCTCTTCGTCGCTGACAAACGTTCCTTGAAGTCGGACATTCTTTGATGATCCATTTTCAACGAACAGCATGTCTCCCTTTCCGAGCAATTTTTCTGCCCCTGCACTATCAATAATCGTTCTTGAATCAACCTGAGATGACACAGAGAAGGCAATACGCGTAGGAATATTCGCCTTAATCAGCCCCGTTATGACATCGACTGAAGGACGCTGTGTCGCTACAATCAAATGGATGCCGCAAGCCCTTGCCTTTTGGGCAATCCGGCAAATGGCTTCTTCCACTTCTGCTGGGGACATCATCATCAAATCGGCCAATTCATCAATGATAATCACAATATAAGGCAAACGATCACTATGCTGGTTATGTTCTTCCGCCTTTTTATTAAAGCGTTGGATATCCCTGACACCTGTGTGCGCGAATAACTCATATCTCCGTTCCATCTCTTCAACAGCCCATTTCAAAGCAGCTGTTGCTGCTTTGACATCCGTAATGACAGGAGAAACAAGATGAGGGATATTGTTATAAGGAGCCAGTTCCACCATTTTGGGATCAATCAACAACACTTTCAGCTCTTGCGGCGTCGCCTTATATAACAAGCTGACTAACATCGTATTAATGCAGACACTTTTCCCTGATCCTGTCGCCCCCGCTATAAGGCCATGCGGCATTTTGCGCAAATCGGTCACAATCGGAGCACCAGTAATATCAAGCCCCATTGCGACAGTCAAAGGAGATTCGCTGCTTTCGAATGCTTCGCTTTCTATAATTTCCCGCAGGAATACCGGTCTGCTCGTCCGGTTAGGGATCTCTATGCCAATCGTATGCTTACCGGGGATAGGGGCTTCCATACGTATATCCTGGGCAGCGAGACAAAGCTTAATATCATCCGTTAAATTCGTAATTTTATTTACCTTCACTCCCGCTTCGGGCTGCACCTCAAACTGTGTGACAGCAGGACCTTGTGTAATGTTTACAACACTCGCCTTCACATTGAAGTTTCGGAGAGTTTCATTAAGCATGAATCCTTGCTGATCTAGCCAATCATCATCGACTAAGTTTTCCACTGCTGGATGCAACAGGTCTACTGAAGGGAATTGATAATAAGCAGGTTCTTCTGTAAACTCCTGATCCTCATCAACAGGCGGCTTATCGTCAGAAACAATCCGTTCGACCGCTGCAGGTTCAGCTGGAGGAGCAGGAGTTACCGCCTTTTTTGGCGCTGTCACCGATTTATGGTTCCAACTTTCACGATCTTGGCGCAACATAACAACATTAAAAGGAATATGCTTTCTTTTTGGCGCTGGCGCAGATTCCTCTTCTAGCTGTTCTTCCCCTGTTTGCTGTTCTTGAGGTGCAGGGCTCTCAGACTGAATTGGTTGCTGGACTTGCTCTACAGCAACAGCTACTTCTTGTTGGGCCTCTTCTGGCTCTGCAGGCGGCACCTCGGGAACAATAGCCAAATCGATGTTGTTCTCTGCTTTTTCCTCTTCTCTTTCTAAAGAAAGGCTATTACAATTGTCTTCTCCCTCCAGGTTTACGTCTTGCTTTAATAGCGGTGTAACGGTGGATTCGTTCTGTTCCGCTCCCTTATTCAATCCTATCTCGCTAACCGAAGCCGGCTGCATGGCCGTAGCTGGCTGTTCTTCAGTAACGGCTGCCGTCGAAATAACCTCTGCTTTTACAGGAAGAGAGGAATCAATCAATGTCTTAGCTTCCGCCTTTTCCTCATTGTGGAGAAAAGGAACTTTCCTCTCTTGCACTGGTTGCGTTTCTTCTCGATGAGGTTGAAGTTCCGCTTTTCTTAAAATAGCTGGAATATCTTTGTCTTTTTCAACGGAAGAAACTCCGCCCTGTTGGCGCTCCCTCCCCTCTTTTCTCGATTCAAATAGAGGAAAAGGATCTTTACTTGAATTCGGTGGGAGCTCGTGCTCACTATCAGCTTCTACTTTTTTAGGCGGCCTTTTTTGAAACCCATATATAGGTGAGGGAATCTCCGTTGGCCGGAACGGTCGCTTCCCATTGTGAGCAGGAGGGTCATCATGCACCTTTTCCTCTATCGGGCTTTTCACTAATCTGGATGGAATTCGGTGAGTGGTATGCACATGAGCGGTTCGCTCTGAATATAAATGGCCCCTTTCAGGTCTTGGCTCTCTGGGCTTCCTTCTCTCTGGAACTGTGTAATCCGGAATGACCGGAAAGCGGAATTCTCCTTTAGGGTATTGATAACTGATTTTTGCATCTATTTCCTGATACTTAGAATAATAATTTTGTTGCTTCTGGCTTACAGCTTTCTTTCTTTCAACTGGAATGATCGCTTCTTCCTTGTTATTCTTTTTTGGAAATTGATTTGTTTTTGTAATATAAGTACTGTTTGAATCCGTTGTAATTTTGACGCCTCTATTTTTAAGCTCTTCTAGATTTAATTGTTCATCTTCATCGAGCACGATTTCTTCTATTTCAATCACTTCATCGGCTTTGAACCATTTAGTCACTTTACTAAGCCATTTCAATACAATCACTCTTTCTTTCTTATAACAGTATTATGCTTTTTATTTTAACAGTAATTTCTTAAATTTCGAGTAAAAATACCAGAATTGAAACAGATGACACACTTTTTATACTTTCGCCCCATTTTTTCTCCAAAAGTGCATCCAAATCTATCTGCAAATCTAACTAATGAATATTTATTATTTTAGTATATGGGTAATATTAAATTTTCAGCATTTTCCTAAATACCCTTTTTCCGCATGAATAAACATTCAAATTTTATCCATTTCATCATATCACAAGTCATGCAAATACGTCTGATTTCTATGAGAAAAACGTAGCTTTCTTCTTATCTTTAAGGCGCAGCGGAATATTCAACAACTTTCCCGCATAAAAAATGACCGCCAAAGGCAGTCATTTTAATTCTTCGTTTTATTTTTTCCTAAGATAAATATAGGTTCCAGTTCGCCTTTATCGTACAAAAATGAAAGCGCGGTGATCGGGATATGGCCGCCCGCAAAGAAACTCATGCACATCTGCGCCAGAATATCATATCCTGTCTGGTTCCGTACATCCGCTATAATGCATACGTCGCCATGGGGAACAGCCACTGCCATTTCGCCCTTCATCTTTTTTTGCATACGATCGAGCCACTCGATATTCAATATCTTAGCAGCATCATAACCATCTTTCGTGCTTAGAAAATAAAAATCATTGCCAGCGACCGTATCTTTCTTTACTTCTGTGGAGAGCATTTTAAGATTTTGCATAGCCATTTCATCTAACTGCCCGCTCGTCCAACCGCTGCTTTTCAACATGTCTTGATCAATCAAACGGTACGTATTGCCTAAGTCCAATGCATAGTATACTCTGGTTTCAGCACTGTGTTCTTTTGTCACAAACACTTTTCCATCCTGATCTTCCAAAGGGAAAGAAGTGCTTCTCACGACGGGAAAAATACGGGACTGAGATCCTTCCAATGCATAATCTGTCTCCATCGCTTCCAAAGCCTCTGTCACATAATATACTGTTTCGCTGATAGCAGACTCTAGATTCTCTTCTGCTTTGGCAACAAGTTGATTCAAAGAAACAGTCATGCCTTTATTGCTCTTCTTATTAACAACCCTAAGCGTTTCTTCCTTGGCATTGTATGTGCAAATGCGGTGTTCGCTCTGAAGCCGGTCACATAAAAGCTCTTTAATCTTTTTTGCTGTTATTTTCATGAAAGTGCCCCTTTATTTAGCCTAGTCTTAAAGAGATTGCAAAAAGCTTTCAATCTCTTCTTTTGTCTTGGAATCCTTGCTGACAAATCGTCCAAGCTCCGTGCCATGGCTGTAAACGATAAAACTTGGAATCCCGAAGATATCATTTTCGATACAAATATCGATAAATTTATCCCGATCTACATAGACAAAGGTAAAATCGTCAAATTCCGTTTCAATTTCTGGCATGAATGGTTTAATTAACTGACAATCTCTGCACCAGTCGGCAGAAAATAAGAACACGACTTTGCCAGTATCCTTCCATTCTTTATATTGCGCTTCACTTTCTAAATAAACCATTCCAAAAACCTCCGTCTAATTTTGCTTTAAATAGTACAAACGTTATTTATATAGTAATAATAGCAAAAATACGCATCGCAACCAACCTATTAAACCTGCCCGGCCGATTTAAAGGCTACCTGGCTAGGACAGATCATAGATTGTGGTAAAATAGGCCTGATTTTATTTGAAAATTTAAACATTATAGTATTGTTTTACTATTTGAAAAAATCTATACTATTATAAATATCCCTTTTTTCTCCAAAATACAATACTAAAGGATGAACTACAAATCATGAAAACAATCAAATCGAAGATTCGATTCATCGTGTTGATGTCGGTCCTTGGACTTCTTATTTTCTTTGCTTTCAATATAGTTTCAAATGCGATACGGGATAAGGCAGAACAAAAAAATGATGCGCTGTCTTCTGTAGTGGTCGCAAGCAAAGATATTAAAATCAACCTGCAGCAAGCAAGAAAATATGAAATACAATATTTGCGAAATCCTCAGGAATCGAGCGCAAAAATGGTAGAATCAACTATTAACGATATTCATAAACAAACAGCTGCATTACAGAAAGAAAATAAAGATAACGCCAGATTGGCTAAGCACTTCAACCAAATTGACCAATCTGCCCAAAAATATCTGGATGCCTTTAAAACGTTGACAGCCATGTACAAAAAAATTGGATATCTTCCGACAGATGGCCTTAGAAATGAAACAAATCAAAAAGGACTTGAAATGGAAACACTCCTATCCAAAACGGGCAATCAAGCGCTAATCGATAGATACTCCTACATACGGAAACTGGAACAAATCTATTTGAATACTAAAAATGAAATTATTTATGGAGAGATAAGCGGCAGTCTGGCCACACTGGAAGAAAGCTTCAAAACCAATACCGCCCTTCTCGCCAGCTTGGAATCTTATAGTAATCATTTCACCGAAATGGTATCTGTCTACAGGGATACAAGCCGCTACATGATCAATTTTGATACGAACGCCAAGGAGATTGAAAATGCCGTCACCGAAGTCGGCGACATTGTCCTCCAAGAAAAGGCCAAATTAGATGACCGCCTGAAAAAACAAAACGAAGAATTGGCTTTAGTGTCCATAATTGCTTCTGCCATAATCATTATTGTACTGCTTAGCATTTCTTACTATTTAACACTATCGATTCTGCGACCAATTGAAACGCTAAAATCCGGTTCAAAAAGGATTGGAGCCGGAGAGCTAGGATACCGGGTACCGATTACCAGACGGGATGAAATAGGCGAGCTTTCCCATTCATTTAACGATATGGCAGAAAAAATGCAGAACACTTTGTTGCAAGTCACTGCTTCCATCGAAGAATTAAACTCTTCTTCCCAGCATTTAGCTGCCATTTCCGAAGAGACAACCGCACAAGCCAATGAAGTGAATGAGGCTGTAAGACAAGTGGCGGTCGGTGCATCTCAGCAAACCGAACAAATTGAAGATGGAAATGATGTCATGAGACAAGTTGAACAAGCGATCAAGGATACAGGGCAAATATCAAAAGATATCTACCAAGAAGCATTATTGACCGAAAAACAGGGCCAGAATGGCATCCAAACCATCCATTCCCTAGAAAGAACATCTTCCCAGTTTTTAGATTTGGCGAATCACCTTACTACCCAAGTCCGTTTGGCAGCTGACAAATCCGCCAACATATCCCAAATCGTTAATACCATCCAGGAAATCGCTGAAAATACAAACTTGCTCGCCCTAAATGCAGCCATAGAATCCGCACGTGCCGGCGAGGCTGGAAAGAGCTTTGCGGTGGTGGCAGCTGAAGTGCGCAAACTATCTGAACGAACAAAGGCAGAAGCCCTTCTCATACAGGAATTAATCCTCAGTATGAATCAGCAAATGAGTGCTTTGCTTAGCGATTCTGAGCAGTTCAACGAATATAAAACGATTCAGAGCAAGTCCGTTTCATCCACCAAGAATGCATTTGAAAGTATTGTAGACCATATCACTCATATCACCGGCAAGGTGGCTGTCATTCAGGAAGCCGTACAAAATGTGAAGTCGTCCAACTTGTTGCTTGCCAATAAGATGCATGATATTTCTGTCATTTCCGAGCAATCCGCAGGCGTCGCCGAGGAAGTCAGTGCATCCAGCGAAAATCAAGTGACGGCCATTTTGCATGTGAGCGAAGCAGCCAACCAGTTGAGCCATATCGCAAATGATCTTCAAGTCATTGTGCAAGAATTCCAATTGAATGGATAAAGTGAAACTTTAATCGGCGGGAATTTCTAGTAGACCCCCACCGATTAGGTCCAATCGGATTTTTACTGAGGCTTGATCTTCCGCTCCCATGTTGAATTGAAGGTAAAATGGGATAAAATCCGTACGAATTTTTTTGATTTACTAGAGAAAAGCGCCCAATAGGATCATAAGAGCGGCTGTATGCTATACTTGATATTTGAAATTTGCTGTATATTTTTCTTAAAATATGTAACAATTCTCAAAAGGATGATATACTACTATCAAATCTACAGAATGGTGGCTAAAAACTGTATGCATGTTTTATTATTCACGATGAATGGGCCGTTGCTAAAAGATATGATTGGCACCTTCCTATTCGCTTTCAGTGTAATATTTCTCGTAGGCTTTGTTCTTAATAAACTTGCAAGAATCAAAAAGGATTCTTTTCATCCACAACAATTCTTGATTGCTTTTATTGTTTCGATATTAATTACTGCCGGCAGCTATTTAGGTTTAATTAATTAAACCTATTGCTGGCCGGACAGATGCTTCTATATAACAAAGGGCCGTGGGCATAAGCCAGCTTCTAAACACTCGTTTGGACAGTTGCCTGCCCGCTCACACCCGATTGCCAATTCAAATGGATCTTCAGTAAGATGGCAACTGCCCCTGTACAGCCATCTTGCTGAATTTTTTCGTTGTCATAAAAGCCCCTGCTTCTCATCTATTAACTTCTAAAAATGTAAGATTTATTCCAAGATTTCTTCCACCTTATTCTTAAAGAATTAAACTCTTTGATCCCATAAAAAAAAGAGCAAGGATTATGCATCCTTACTCTGATAATCGCATTGCCCGAAAAGCATACTTATAATATGTTCGAACATCTGACTCCTTGTGAGCTTGTTATTGGTAAAGACACCAATTGCCCCTTCACGTTTGCTTACGTTCAGCCTTTGGGTAAAATCAGCCATAATCGGCCCCAACTCTTCCCCTTGAAGAAGCCGGGCTTCAACCTCTTTTGGGATTGGAATGCGTGCGCCCCCTGCGATGATTGGTTTCTCTCCTTCTTTGACGAGCGCTCCCCAATTGCAGAGCATTAATCCATAGGCAGTCTTTGTGACGCCTCCCTCCAGGCCGATGCCCATTTCACTTCTCGTTTCTTCGAGAGAGGCCCAGGCGCGGTTAATGGCTCCCTGAATTGTTTCTTCATCGGAAAATGGCTGGTCCGCCACCCCTGATGATACATCCACCGCTACCAGTTCATCGCGGGTTTCATCAATCATGGACAACACAGCCTTTATCTTGGCCGGATTTTTACTTCCTATGCTTATGATCATGTAGTTTCAGCCTCTTCATCCATTACATACTTTTGATTGCATCGACCGTCGCTCTGTCTGTTTTTTTGACAAGTGCAATCAGCAATGCTTTTGCCGCTTCATAATCATCCACAGAAATAATGCTTGCATGCGTATGAATATAGCGCGAACAAACACCGACAAATGCGCTTGGAACACCTTCATTGGAGATATGGACTCTGCCTGCATCAGTGCCTCCCGGTGATACAAAATATTGATACGGTATATGATTGCTTTCTGCTGTATCCAGAAGAAACTCTCTCATTCCTCTATGGGTTACCATGGAGCGGTCATAAATACGCAGCAATGTCCCCTGCCCCATTTTGCCAAACACATCTTTACTGCCTGTCATATCGTTGGCCGGGCTGGCATCCAGGGAATAAAAAATGTCCGGTTTAATCATATTCGCTGCCGTTTGTGCTCCCCTTAACCCCACTTCTTCTTGGACTGTTGCTCCAGCATATAAGATATTCGGCAGATTTTCATTCTGTACATTTTTCATTAATTCAATGGCCAATCCACAACCGATCCGATTATCCCAAGCTTTTGCAAGGATTTTCTTTTTATTGGCCATCGGTGTAAACGGGCAGATGGGAACAATCTGCTGCCCGGGCTTAATGCCGATTGCTTTGGCATCTTCAGCATCATCAGCCCCAATATCAATCAGCATATTTTTGATATCCATCGGTTTGGATTGTTGCGCTTCGTCCAATAAATGGGGCGGAATGGATGCGATTACACCGATGACAGGCCCCTGATCGGTTATAATCTGGACGCGTTGAGCCAAAAGAACCTGGCTCCACCAGCCGCCAAGCGTTTGGAACCGAAGCAGTCCGTTCTCTGTGATTCCTGTCACCATAAATCCTACTTCATCCATATGTCCGCCAACCATGACTGTTGGCCCTTTTGGATCTCCAACTTTAACGCCAAATATACTTCCCAGTCCGTCTTGGACAATTTCATCACTGTATTTTTCTAATTGCGAACGCATAAATTTGCGAACCTCGTGTTCAAAACCGGAAGCTCCCGGCAATTCAGTCAGTGTCTTATATAATGCCAACGACTCTTGATCCATTATGTACTCTCCTTTTCTCTTCGATATGCTACATTCTTATTCTATAGGAAGGACTGAACAAGAACCAACAAATAAATATACTATTTTAATTTTTCAATTCTATCTATATTTTTTCGATAAATGGGTATATAAACCCTGTGCACCTATAAGCTCGATTCCCCTGTCTTCCATTGAGTTTACTGTCGCACTTAGTTATAATGAGAAATAAGAGGAGCTGGAATTTGTTTCTCTGGCAGGAATTTTTCTCTAAAATCAGGAGGTTAATCATATGAAATGGCAAAGTATCGTACTTGGGGCCGCAGCAGGATTTATATGCGGTTATGCGGCTAAATGTGTGATCGACAACAACAACACCCCATCTCCAGATGACGTACTGACACATGTGAAAGATGCAGTGAAAGAAAATGGAAAAGTAATCGGCTCCTGGATTTTGATGAAGCCTGAAAGCTATGTGAAAAATGGGTTGCAGTATGAAGTCTTCAAAGGCGGATTAACCAAAATAGACAATGATGAACAAACCCAGTTTGAATTTGTGGCAGACGCCACTACCGGAACTGTGTTGGATTTAATTCCACAAACGTAAGAAGAAAGCGAATGCCGCTTTCTTCTTTTTTGTTAAGTCCGCGGGATGGAACTCAGGATTGTTCTTCCGTCTTCACTTAAGGTAATGGCCCGATAAAATGCATCATGATAAAACGTGAATAGCGCTTTATGCGCAAGTCCATATTCCATCCATTTCTGTTTCTGCCCTATAGAGTCCATTGGATAATCATCAAATGCCAACACCCACAGTACATTCGTATGGGCGTGGGTGGGCATGAGATCTGCCATATGCAACAGCACTTGATCGCCCTGCTTCATCACAATGATACTATGGCCATCACTGTGCCCGCCGGTATGATGCATGGTAATGCCCTCACCGACATCCACTTCCAAATCAAATGTCTCTACTTGGTTCTGAATAGGTTCCCAGTTTTCCTTCCAATATGTATTTTTAGAGCGGATATTAGGATTTCTCATTTCGTTCCATTCAATCGAACTCGTCAGGATTCTTGCATTTTTAAAAACAGATACTAATTTTCCGCCTTGATATGCGGTTAGCCCGCAGGCGTGGTCGAAATGCATATGTGTCATGAGAATGATATCAATATCATCTGCAGTGATCCCTAGTTTATTCAAGGATTCTTCTACATCCGATTCCTTCTCCACACCATAATTACGTTTTTGCTTTTCAGTGAATTTACCGTTTCCAATTCCAGATTCTATAAGAATATACCGATTTGACGGCGTCTTTATTAAGATCGGGTCAGTGGGCAGTTCAATCTGGTTGTTGTCATTATGAGGATATTTTTTTGACCATAATGGCTTTGGCACCACGCCGAACATAGCTCCGCCATCCAGATTGGTTATGCCTCCATCAAGCCAGGTAAGCGTCAGTTCTCCAAATTGGATTGTATCCATAAAAATCCCTCCTCCCCACCAGTTTATCAGATATTTCCAGGCTTCGTCATCTTTTATCAGATAAGGGTTACTATTCTTACATAAAAGGGAATTATAAACGAAAAGACAGGAGGTTACATCTTATGGATCAAGCATGCCCATCATGCGGAAACCGCCAAATTGAAAAAGGAGTGCTTTCAGCAGGATTTTCTGCGCTCCAGCTCCATAAAAAAGGGCAACTGCACAGTAAATCATCTCCCGTGGGAGCCCGCTATTGCAGCAAGTGTGGACATATTTTATCACTGTATGTGGAAAACCCCGATATACTCGGAGGCCATGAAGCGGATTCTCCAAAATCAAACTGAACATTCGCAGAGAAAGCCATTAAAAAATACCCGCCACTGGGACAATGGATGCTTGTCCGTGTGCGGGTATTTTTTGCTTATTTATTAGCCAGGAACTGCGCCTCTACTCGGTAAATGCGGCTGCCTTTTTTACTGAATTTCTCTTCATACTCTGTCATAATGTTCCCCTCATTTTGGGCGCTATCATGCAAATGAAGGTTAACATCCTTTAGGATCATCCCATATTGGGACATACTGATTAAGGAATATTGGAACAGGCCGCGATTATCGGTCTTGAAATGGATTTCGCCCGCTTCCGGAAGAATATCTTCATATACATTCAGGAAAGAGGAGTATGTTAAACGGCGTTTCTCATGGCGGGTTTTCGGCCATGGATCAGAGAAGTTCAGATAGACTCTAGAAACATCCCCTTTTTCAAAGTAATCCCTTAAATCGGCAGCATTCACCGCAAGGAGCTTCAGATTAGGAAGCTCTGCCTCCAATAGACGGTCCAGCGCATGTACAATCACGCTCTCATACGCTTCAATGCCAATATAATTAATCTCTGGATTTGTCCGGGCCATCTCTGTTATGAAACGGCCTTTCCCAGTGCCCACCTCGATATGCAGAGGATGGTCATTGCCGAAAAGCTCGTTCCATTTTCCTTTATGGTTTGCCGGTTCAGCTACAACATATTGTGGATATTCATTTAATTTATCTTTAGCCCAAGGCTTATTTCTTAAACGCATATTGACACTCCCCATTTAATTTACGTAGAAAACATATCATGTAAATGATGCGCACGCAAGTTGCATTTAATTATCGTCAACATTGCATATATTGCTTCCTAACGTGACAACCTACAAAAGAAAAGCCCCTTCCCGGAGCTCTTGCATTACTTTACTTATGAAAGGATGGAATAACGTATGCCATTAACACAACAGCATCAGATAGCTGTCTTGCGTGATATTCTGAATAACCATCAAAGCGATGCTTGCGGTTCTGTTTCAGAATGCGAACAAGTGGAAAGGCTTGTTGAAGCATTGTTGGCTAAAGGGGAGTTGAATGAACAGCTCATCCCCATCCTGAACGAAATCCAGCAATACAGCCATACCGGTGCCAGCACGGAAGATTTGAATACACATATAACTGCACACCAGGAGCAGTTATCCCAGTGGATTGATGGTGTGGACCAGTACTACTCCTGATGATTTTCCAGCATTTTTTCAAGTTTTCTGTACCAATGGTTCATTTCTTCAAATCGTTTTTTTAGTTTATGCCATTGGATAAAGGATAGGCATTGGGAAATCACATACCATTCCATTCGTTTACGCAGGGATTCACTGTCACCAATACCATACTTTTCGAGCCATGAGCTCCATTCATTTTTTGCTATATAGGAATGAAGGAGCATGCCGAGGTCAATAGCAGGATCGGCAATCATGGCTCCATCCCAGTCGATCAGATAGAGATGCCCGTCTTCGGATAGCAGCCAATTATTATGATTGACATCACAATGGCATACGACTGCCTCATCGCAATAAACGTCAGGAAGCATCTCCTGTAAAATGGCCAGCGCTTTTTGCACCCGCTCATCGCTGAGTACTTCCCCATCCAATATAGCTTTTGTATGTTCAAAAATCTGTTCCGGCTTTAAAGGTGCCTTCCCCAACCGTTTCAGCATCGTCAATAAAGGCCGGGATTGATGAATCTTCCTTAATAAGTGGGCTACCTTTTCTTGGTTCATTTCATCATGGGTTAATTCTCTGCCGTCCATCCAGCGCTGCGCCGTTATGACATCCCCACTTTCCAAACGCTTTGTCCAGATCAGTTTCGGAACAATGCCTTCAGCTGACAATACCGCCAGAAAAGGCGAGGAGTTTCGCTTCAGAAAAAGTTGTTGATCTTCGTTTCGGGCTATGAAAGCTTCACCAGTCGCTCCACCTGCAGGAGTTATTTCCCAATCCTGACCAAATATCTGTTCCAATGTGGTCACCTTCAATTTCATTCAATCACTAAATTTATAATATGTACGAACTGTCGCACTCTATTTATACCTTTTTTCTTTCCAATAAAAAAGACAGCTATTGATCCTTTTTAACATAACAATAGCCATCTATTATAAATATTAGAGAAAATAGATTAGCACGTCAAGTATATGCTTTTAAAAGGAAAAAAGAATGGTTTAGATAACCGCTGTCGAGTTGCAATAAAAATTAATATAACATGGATTGCTACTGTTTTTCAATGTTAAAGATATGCGTCTGTCAGCGGTCCAGAAATGATTGAAAGGCCACCGGTGCTGAAGGATTTATACTGGCACCATTTGCTACTCATGTATGGTGCCGTCGCCTACCGCAATGGTGGCCGGTCTCTGATGTTCTTTCGCTATCCGTTTTGCGAATTCGATCGCATGCTCAGGGTATTCTGTTTCATACAATGTATTAGGAATGCGCTCTTGCTGGGAAAACATTCCGCCCAGCTTTAAATCCTCTTGCTTTTTTGCTGTATGCATATTGCCATTCTTGATGATATATAAATGCCTTTGTTCACTATTCCTCTTCTCGATCCATTGAGTGGTCAATTTCCTCAGTCCAATCCATTCGCATGGTAGAAGTCGTTTGGCAGTAATCCAACAGAGCTTCCCCACCTTTCAGTTGTTGATGTTTAAGTGGAGCGCTGCTGTTTCTCATGGATTGGAACCATTCGGGAAAGCTTTTCTTGTCCAGGATGTGGATGTCATGAGGGGCGGCAGGAAAGTTTATATATCCTTCCCTTGAAATGATTGCTTTTTTGACAGGCAAATCAACACCAGCCAAAGAATATAACTTTTTGACGATTGATTCAGTCCTTTGCAATCCCATCATTGGACTCAGGACTTTTTTATCCGGCCGTTGATGGTGCTTACGGATCCAAAAGGCGTTTTTGCCGCCCAGATAAACCGCCTGGTCTTCATGTTCCAGAAAAGAGACGCACCAAGTCTCAGTCGGCGTACAAATAATGGTCTCTGTCTCAACCGGAGCTTTTTTTAACAGAAAGATCGGCTTGTACAGCATAAGATACGTATCGGGAAAACGCTGCAGCAAGAACTTCAGCTTTTCATCCAAATACAGGCTCTTATCCACATAGGAACGTTCTCTGATTGTCGATGTTGCCCATTTCATTTGAAAAAGAAACAATTGGTTGAGGAAAGATATTTTTAACTCTTCCACTGTATCCGGCACAAACGGAATCTCCAATTTAAAACCTGGAGACGGCTGGGCCGGTTCGGACAAATGATCTTCTGGCCTTTCCTTTTTTTTCTTGAAGGCGTTTTTTACCCTGCCAAAGACAGAAGACGGTTCCTCTATCCATCCATCTGTTTCTTCATCATTATTTGCACTTTTCAAGGTGCCGCTATAAAAAGCATCTTCAATATGATCCCATTGTTGTTTTTTCAAACGAAAAAATTGGGTTGGATAACGGAAAATATCCAACTCGTAGCGTGATATGTAATCTTGCACTTTAATAAGTTGAGCCATTATTCCCTATCCCCTTTTATATTTGATTTAAGGCCCGCTTTATTCCCCTGTTAGGGATATCTGTATGGCTTCTTTATATTTCGGCGTTTTATCCGGGTCAATCTCAAAAAGAGATATCCGCTCTGCCATGCAGGTAATCCCTTCCCCCATTTCCTGTGAACATTCTTCAAGCTGCCTGTCCCCAAAAGCCGGCTCTCCTATATAATTCTTGGCAATTGTTATATGAGGGGTAAACGGCTGTCCGCTGATCTGATAGCCATGTCCACGACAAATATCGGCAATTTTCCGCTGAAGTTTATATATGCTCTCATCCAATTCCGGTTTAGCCCAGAGGATTCTCGGTTTTTCTCTGCGCCCAAATATGCCAATGGAATGAATGTCGAGCGAAAAAGGTTGCTGACCCTTCAACATATCGGCAATATCTTTCATACAATCCGTGCTTGTTGCAGATTCGCTTGCCCCTAAAAAAGCCAGCGTCATATGATAATCTTCTTTGAATACCCATTTTTTGAAAGGAAATTGATCTTTTATCCTATTGGATGTGTTCCACAGAAAAGATTTTGCTTCTTCGGGCAATGCCATTGCAATAAAATAATGGGTCACTTTCATCTTGTCTTCCACCTTTCAGATTCAAAAAGCCGACACCAAATAATACATGTGCCGGCTTTCTATTCCGTAACCAATGGAACAGTTACCTTTTTTATACCTTATTTTCCGCAATGTAGGTCAATTTCATTCCTGTAAAGAGACTGAAGGAGCTTAGTGATTTTTCCTGGACTGCCGTTGCCGATTGTTTCCTTTTCGATCTTGATAATAGGCGTAATTTCAGAGGTGGTACTGGATAAAAAAACTTCATCTGCTCCCATCATCTCTTCAATCGCAAAAGGCCGTTCTTCAACTGGTATACCTTGTTTCGCGCACAATTTCAGGATTACTTGTCTGACGATACCGTTCAAAATCAGATGATTGGCTGGATGGGTAATCACTTTGCCATCAAAAACTATGCTAATATTGGAAGAACTCCCTTCGGTGACAAGATTCCCTCTATGCTGGATTGCTTCATAGCAGCCATTCTCTACAGCCGTTTCTTTAGCCAATACACTCCCAAGAAGATTCAGGCTTTTTATATCACACTTCAGCCATCGTATATCTTCAACTACGATAGCAGACACCCCGTTGTCCGTCGTTTCCACCGGCAATGGCACTTCTTTCGTATAAGCAGTAATCACTGGTTCGACATTTTTCCCGGGAAATGCATGATTTCTTGGAGCTGATCCTCGCGTAACCTGAAGATAGACTGTACCCGTTTTTATTTGATTTATATCTACCAATTGAACGAGCAATCCCTTCAATTCTTCGAGTGGGCAAGGAAGCGATATCTTAATCTTTTCCAAGCTGCCGGCTAAGCGGTCAAGATGTTCATCAAGCGTGAACATAACACCGTTGTACACTCGAATCACTTCATATACTCCATCGCCGAATTGATAGCCGCGGTCTTCTAGATCAATTGCCGCTTCTGTCGATGGGACTAATTTTCCCTTACAAATAATCATTTCCCCCATAAATGCCACTCCTTCATTGCATCTTGTCCTGCTCATCCTATCCTGTGCCTTTTAGCGCCACAGCCCCTTACTTTGCTAAACGGTAAATAGCTTCCGCATACATAGCCGTCGCCTTCAACAAATCCTCTATATACATATACTCGTCTTTTTGATGGGCTATGTCTTCTCTTCCCGGGAATAATGGACCAAATGCAACGCCCGCCTCTAGCGAACGGGCATAGGTGCCGCCGCCGATTGCAAGTAATTCTGCCTTCTCTCCCATTTGCGATTCATAAATGGAAGATAATGTTTTAACCAAGAAGCTGTCTTTATCGACGTGGTGAGGGCCGGAATGGGAATCAGTCTTCAGTTCGAATGAATTTTCATCCAATATGGACAGCAACTGTTCCTCCGCCGCTTTTTGTTCATAGGTAACCGGATAGCGCTGATTGATGCCAATCTGGCCGCCTTGTTCCGGGGAATAGCTTAAACGGCCGACATTTAGGGTAACGTCCCCCGTTGATTCGTCATGGTGCGCCAATCCGAATGCATTTCCTCTTGAATCTTCCCACAGATACTGATCCACAAATGAGAAGAAGGCAGCAGCATGCGGAGTTAAAGAAAGGCTATTCAAAAAGTGGGCCATATACAAGCCGGCATTCTTTCCGTTCTTTGGCTCCATCCCATGTGCTGAAACACCTTCAATCTCGAGAGCAAGGGATGCACCCGCTAAGGCAGAATTGCCTTTCACCTGATACTTTTCAAGAAAAGCCGCAAATTGGTTTTCTACTTCCCGGCCTTCATCGCCCACGGCCAGAACGACTTTAGCATAGTCAGGCACCATATTAAAACGTCTGCCAGAGGTGAACTCATCGACAATAATGCCCTTTTGCTCCGCATTTTTCACATCCGGTCTTTGATTAATATAATAATCCCAAATCCCCTTCTCCGCGAATATAATCGGGAAATCAGCATCCGGAGCGAAGCCTAAAGTAGGCATTTCTTCTTTTTCAAAATATGTATCAACACAGCGCCAATCGGACTCTTCATCTGTCCCAATGATCATGCGGACGCGTTTGGATAAAGGCAAGCCCAGCTCTTTGACGATATTCATAGCATAATAGGCCGCCATTGTCGGTCCTTTGTCATCCAGCGCACCCCGGGCGTAGATTTTTCCATCTCTGATTTCCGCTCCGAATGGATCGCTGCTCCAGCCATCTCCTTCAGGCACTACATCCACATGGCAAAGGATCCCCAGGATATCTTCCCCCTCGCCCATTTCGATATGGCCGGCAAGATGTTCCACATCCTTTACCTTATAGCCATCTTTTTCTCCTTTCTTGAGCAGGAACTGCAACGCTTCCTGTACACCTTTTCCAAGCGGAGCCTCGGGTGTTGCATTCTCTTCATCCATCACGCTTTTTATCCGCAAAAAAGCCTGCGTATCTTTTATGAACTGTTCTTTTCTTTTATTTACTTCTTCTGTCCAATTGATTGTAGTCAAAACGACAACACTCCTTTTGATTGCAGATTTGTAAGTTCCTTTTCATGCTTCCCTTTCCCGGCAATCCATAACCGAAAACGAAGGCGAAAGAAACGGTTTCACTTACTTCCTATCATACTCTAAAATACAGAGCCATGCATGCAGGGGCTTTTAGCCGATTTTTCGAAAGCAGTCTGCTAGGCTTAGGCAGAAAAAAGGCCTGGTCAATCTTCTCAACCCGGCCTGATTGCTATTCACTTAAGTAAATCCATCATGTGTTTGTTTCGGTTTTCTTTTGCCCACTCATATGCAGTCATGCCTTCGCTGTCTTTAACTGTTGGGTCTGCACCAAGCTTCAGTAAAAGCTTCACCATTTCCGTATCATCGTTGTAAGCAGCCTCTATTAAAGGGATGCTTCCATCTTGATCGCTTTTATTCAAATCACTGCCGCTTTCGATCAATAATTTTGCTGCATCTAAATGACCGTTCCAGACTGCATACAGAAGGGGAGAAGAATCTTCGCTATCACCTTCGTTCGGATCCGCCCCAGCTTCCAATTCCGCCTTCATCCGTTCAATATCATTCTGCGAAGCGGCATCCATCAGTTCTGTAAACGATTCATCTGTATAATCTATATCTTCTGACAAAAATGAATCTGCTTCATCCAACCAATTGGACACGAGAGAAGGAAGGCCAAGGAATACGACATACAAAAAAGCTGCAAAAAGAGATACGGTAAATGCCATCAGAATCCATCCATAACGCTTACGCTCTTTGATCAATCTGGTCCTTTCAGGCGAATGCCAATGCAATAATGCGTTCATGCGTTTTGGAAGATGGGGGTGCGTGGACAGCTTTTCACTCAACCATAAAAAGAACCCTTTTTCTTCCTCCAATTGAGCCATATAGACTTCCTTATCAACGCGGTATTGCATTTTTTTGCCGATTGCCAGTGTCATTAGGGCATCTTGCGCAGCTTGTAGATTGCCGGTGTAATAGGCGGCGTAGCGGTCGCACGAATATTCGCAGGCGCGCAAATAAGCCTCCCCGAGGAAAGGAATCCACATTGCCGGGAGAATAAAGGCATGCATAGACAAATGCCTTTTTTTGATATGAGCCAACTCATGCGCCAGGACGAAAAGCACTTCATCCTCCCGTCCTTCTTCGATAAGGTCGAAAATTTCTGAATACAGGACGACCATATTTTTACCGAAAAAACGTGTGGCAAAGGCGTTCAATATGCCGTTGCTTTGCATAACATATATAGCAGGCATTTTTTTCAGCTCCATCTCTTCGGATAGCGCCGCCACTTTTCCATAAAGGTCCGGAAATTGCTTATCTGATATTCTGACCGCATTTCGGCGGATATGGGCCATGCTTAATGCATGTATAAAAGCAGATATAATTCCAATAATAAAGCATATAACAATGCCTATAAGTGAAAAGAGGATCATTAAGTAAAAAACTGTGCTGACTATTATGGATAGAATGAGGTATCCTTTTTCCTTCTTGTGCCTTAATTGTGTTTCAAGTTGTTTTTCCATTCAAATCTCCTTTATATTAAATAATCAAATTCTTAGTATACAGGATGGAAGAGACTTAATATATAGGAAAAATATAGTTTTAATGGTATATTTCGTAGCCTGTGCACCATATTATAACAACTAAGGAAGGCTTTTTTTGTGACAGTTCTGTCAATTTAATAGCTTTTTCCTGCACTTACCTTTAAAATAGAAGATGTACATAAGAGAATCGGCTGCCCTAACCGCAGTTGATGCTCTTCATTCTATTCCGTAATAGGAAGAAGGAGATGTATGCTCCCTAAAATCACACAGCTTTATTCTTAACAGTTTGTAGTTGTAGTTATGTCACTTGTCTCCGTGTACAAATCTGATTCATTTAGAGATGTATACGCGCATTTTTTAGAAAAGTGAAACTTCATCCCTGTAGGCTTATTAAGAAATAAGGAGTGGTTTTTTGAAACCTTCAACAAATAGGATGCTAACCCGTATTAAATCCGTATATATGTACATCAGAGAAAACGGGACTGTAACTACGCAAGATCTTGTCGAAGAATTTGGCATCACTCCTCGCACTATTCAACGTGACCTGAATGTGCTCGAATACAACGATTTAGTCGTCAGCCCAAGCCGTGGGCATTGGCAGACCACTAGCAAAAAAATTAGATTATCCTCTTAATAAAAAAAAGCCGGACTGGTTACAGTTCGGCTTTCTTCTCGTAATTCACAAGACTTTCCAGTTCTTCCTCGGTCAATTCTCTGTATTCCCCCAATTCAAGGGTTTCATCCAAGACCAGATCGGCCATCGTCAGCCTTTTCAGATACGTGACTTTCTTCCCGACAGCTTCAAACATCCGTTTCACTTGATGAAATTTACCTTCCGTAATGGTAAGTTCAATTTCTGATATGGGCCCGGATGACAGGATCGTCAAATGCCCCGGTTTGGTATGATAGCCGTCGTCAAGAGTGACACCGCGCTGAAAAGCCTTTCCGTCTTCTTCAGTCACTTCGCCTTCAATAACAGCAAAATACTTCTTGGGCACATGTTTTTTCGGCGATAATAATTTATGGGATAATTGGCCGTCATTCGTCAATAGCAAAAGGCCTTCGGTATCTTTATCCAACCTTCCGACCGGAAAAGGTTCGAATGCCCGGTCTTCATCCTCTAGAATATCCACCACCGTTTCTTGACGGTCATCTTCTGTGGCCGACAAAATGCCCGGCGGCTTATTCATCATCAGATAGATGAATTCTCTGTATTCCACTTCCATCCCTTGGACGGTTACCTGCTGGCTGTCCGGGTCAACATGAAATTTTGCATCCTTTATAACCGCTCCATCCACCTTTACGGCTCCGGATTTCAGCATTTTCTTTACTTCTTTTCTGCTGCCAAACCCGCTGTTGGCAAGCATCTTATCGATTCTCATCTTCATAGCACCTTCTTGCTCTTTTGTATGAAGAAACCTTGCCTAAATGGGCAAGGTTTCTTATCTATTGCATTATAAACCTATTTTGGCCTTTAACCGGCCGATTCTGTCACCGAACAGCTTGTATGCCAATTTTGATTTCATCGCTAAGACGAAATAAACAAACGCTCCAATACCTGCTCCAATGGCAATTGTCAGCATTGCCGGCCAAGGATGTTCCGGGTTTAGGAACAACGCCAATAGCTTAGTCGATAAAATAACAACCACTGCCATAACAGCTGTAAACACGCACATCAGAATGGTACGTTTAATGACCAAATTGTATTTGTATCCGGTGAAATAGTGGATTACATAAAAATTAATGAGTGTAGCCGCCAAATAGCCCAACGTTGTTGCATAAATAGCTCCTTCTGTTTCAAACATCCGGATTAAAGGTATATTTAACGCCAGCTTGACCAGAAAACCAACCAGTAAACTCAAAACCGTGTATTTTTGTTGGTTGATCCCTTGCAACACAGCTGCCGTAACCGAGAAGAATGCAAACAAGATGGCGGTAGGCGCATACGTCTGCAATACTTCGACCCCCATTTTATCATATCCATAGAACACCGTATAAATTGGTTTTGAAAGTAATGACATACCGATAGCGGCAGGCAACGTCAAGAAAAGGAGGACCTGAAAGGCCTGATTCAATTGACTTGTGAACAAATCTTTTTTTTGTTCAACATACGCTTTTGTGACAGAAGGCACAATCGACATGGCAAAGGCTGTCGCCAATGACATCGGAATGATTACAAGCTTTTGCGTATTGAAATTCAATATGCCGAAAGCATCCCCGGCGATCGATTTCAAGCCGATTGAGGCCATTGCGTTATTGAATGTCAGCGTATCGACAAATTGGAACAACGGCATCGCAATACCGACAAAAACGAAAGGAATGCTGTACAGGATGATTTCCTTATACATTTCCAGCATGGAAATCGAAACAGCCCCCTTGTCCTGCAGAAGCATCCGGTCAAGATAGGGCTTCCGTTTTTTCCAACTCCATAGCAATACTGCCAAACTGCCAATCGCGCCGACAAAGGCAGCAAAAGTGGCTACCGAAATAGCAGTGACCACACTTCCATCCATAAGGTACATAATCACAAATGCCCCGCCTAACAGGACAACAACTCTCACTATCTGTTCGACGACCATCGAAACAGATGTAGGCCCCATCGATTCATTTCCTTGGAAGAATCCGCGGATCAAACTCATGAATGGCACTACGATTAAAGCAAAACTTACAGCCCTGATCACTGTCGCAATCTGGGAGGGCGTGAAGTTATTCTGCCCTTCCCCCATTACTTCCCCAAGGCCAGGAGCTGCAAAGAATAGAATCAGAAATGAAACAACACCTGAAAGGAGCATGACCTTCATGCTCGAACGAAAAAGCTTTTGTCCGACGCCGTATTCTCCCATGGCATTATACTTTGCCACGAATTTGGAGACAGCCATCGGGATACCGCCGGTCGCAATCGAAATAAAAATAGTATACGGCACATAGCCATATGAATATAGCTGTGTACCCTTTGTGCCAACGATCGCTTCGAACGGAATTACATATAACAAACCAAGTACCTTGGACAATACCATTCCGATTGTCAGGATGAAGGTACCTTTCAACAATTTTGATGACATATAATCCCTTCCTACTGTCAGTCCATTATGCACACACACTCTATGCTGCCATATCTTTGATTGCTGTAGGCATACGGTTTCGGTGATCCATCTGCCCCATCGCTTTAAGTAAATGATTGCCTGAATGTATGTTCATGCTGCACTTCATTTTAACAAAAAACGGCTACTCTACATTAGCATTGACCAAACAATAATAAAGCACTGAAATGCTCCAAAGAACGAAAAAAAACCTTGAAGCGGTCAGTACCCCATCTATTCTATCAAGTATTTTTATAATTAGCCAACTTACATTATAATGAATAGACGAAAAAAATAATAGTTGGTGAAATAATGAAATATGATGTAATCGTAATAGGCGGAGGGCCATCAGGGTTAATGGCGGCCATTGCCGCTGGAGAAAAAGGGGCTAAAGTTCTCCTGATTGAAAAAGGGGACAAGCTAGGGCGCAAATTGGCTATATCCGGCGGAGGGCGCTGTAACGTAACCAACAACTTGCCAATTGATGAAATCATTAAGCATATACCTGGGAACGGCCGTTTTTTATACAGTGCTTTTTCCGTGTTCAACAATCAAGATATAATTGCTTTCTTCGAAAATCTGGGTGTTGCCTTAAAAGAAGAAGACCATGGCCGGATGTTCCCCGCATCCAACCAATCCGCGAGCGTCGTCAATGCGATGATTGACCAGCTAAGCCGCTATCGCGTCAAGGTTATGCAGAATACAGCGGTAAAAGATGTTATGTACAAGGATGGCCATGTCCATTCTGTTATATTGAAAGACGGGCAGGAATTTGAGAGCGATGCCGTCATTATAGCAGTCGGGGGGAAATCGGTCCCAAGGACTGGCTCTACAGGCGACGGCTATGCCTGGGCCCAAAAAGCCGGGCACACTATCACCGATCTATACCCAACCGAAGTGCCACTAACATCGGATGAACCTTTTATCCGAACCAAAACACTGCAGGGTTTATCATTGCGTGACGTAGAATTAAGCGTAGTCAATCCGAAAGGGAAAACAATCATTGCTCACCGGATGGATATGATTTTTACGCATTTTGGCATAAGCGGCCCTGCTGTCTTGAGATGCAGCCAATTCGTAGTTAAAGAATTGAAAAAAGGCAAGCAGAAAAACGTAACGATGAAAATCGATCATTTCCCGGATATAAACCAAGAACAGCTATTCCAGCTATTCATCAAGAAAATAAAAGAAGACCCTAAAAAAGCAATCAAAAATATTTTTAAGGGGCTCATGCCGGAACGCTATCTTCAATTTCTATTTAAAAAAGCGGAAATGGATGAAAATGAGCAAGGCGCTTCTTTATCACATGACAAACTGCGCACATTTGCCGGGCTCTGCAAAGGATTTACCTTCACTGTGAACGGTTCGCTTTCTATAGAAAAGGCCTTCGTGACAGGAGGGGGCGTATCCGTCAAAGAAATCCAGCCAAAGGAAATGGGCTCAAAACTGATGCAAGGATTGTACTTCTGCGGCGAAATTCTTGATATCCACGGATATACCGGGGGATATAACATTACTTCCGCACTAGTGACAGGGCGGTTGGCAGGCGTAAACGCTGCTGCCTACAGCCGAAATTTAAAGTAATTATTTTATACCACCGGCCAAACAAAAAGGAGAGACATTTGTCCTCCTTTTTTGTTTGGCTTATATTCTTATGACTTATAGACAATCATGGCAGTAAAACAATAGATCTGTTCATCTTCATCCTCTCCAATGGCTGCCACATTGTATTTAATATCCACCAACTGGTCTTCGTCCACCTTTTGCAGAAAATGGTTCATTTCCTTTTCTAGGTCTTTTTCATGCTCATAATCGAATACCTTCACTTTTATCAAAAAGGCCATCTCCCTTTTCCTTTTTTACCTAGTATAGGCAAAATTCAGAAAAGTATAATCATACAACTGGACATCTTAATTTTTTATGATCGCCCTTTTACTCTTCTTCTATCGCCAAGATAAAAAAAGCCTTTCCCAGCTCTTCCTCTTTCTTGATGCAGCCGAGTGATTCAAGATATTCCAAATTGGTGATCACCTGGATAAAGGCAGACATTGCCCGGTCGTGGGATTGAATAGATCCATAGACAGATTTAGCGACCTCATAGGCCGTTTTGCCTTTCCTATCAACAGATTGGAAGGTTTGATCCAATCTTTTTCGATAATGTGCACGCATTTTGCCGATCCGCCCGCGAAGATCGTCAATCAGCTGGCCGTGGCCCGGCAGCACGTAGTCTGCGGCAAGCCGCTCTAAAGGATCAAGCGTAGCAAAATACTGTTTCAACGGATTTTCGCCCTGCTGTTTTGTCAATATGATTGGGTTCATGTCATTTAGAATGTGGTCGCCGACAAATAAAATGTGCTTGTCATGCTGGTAGAAACAATAATGATCTGGCGAATGCCCCGGCGTCCAGATTGCTTCATAGAAGTCATTCCCGATTGGGATTTTCTCATGGTTAGAGAATAGCCTGTCTGGCTCAAACAAGAAATCATGGTATAAAAAATAAAGATCCTTTCTCTTCGGCAAAACCGGGCCGCCATGATAGGGACTGAGCGCACGAATTGGATCTTCATACTGGCCATCCTTAAAAAGAGATCTCATTTTCAGCAATTCTTCGTATCCTTGGGTGGAAATCCAGACAGGTGTTCCATACCTTTCCTGAAACCAGGAAGCGAGGCCCATATGGTCGGGATGGATGTGAGTGATAATCACTTTTTCAACTGGAAGCTTCCCTTCGAGTTCCATTTTCCACAGCCATTTTGCTTCTTCCGTATTGGCGCCGGTATCGATGATCGTGTAGCCTTTATCTCCTTCAATCAAATAGCAATTTGCACTCCCTGTATCGTAGGGAATAGGCAATGTGAACTTGTGTACACCATCTGTAATTTTAGTATTTATCTTCGCCACGCTCCCCCTCTGTTTCATTTCTCCCTTTTTTAAACAGCTTTCACCTTGCTTTAACGGCTCCTCCATCCACCATCAATGTATGGCCTGTAATATACGAAGCATCGTCGCTTGCAAGAAAAACGACCGATTTTCCAATATCTTTTTCGCTATCGCCAAGACGGCGCATGGGAATAAGATCAACCATCTTTTGGTAGGAATGAGGATGTTTGTCCTGCCATTCCTGGACTCCCGGCGAGTCGGCGAGCGGGCATACAACGTTGACATTAATGCCGTATTTCCCCCATTCATTGGATGCGACGCGCGATAGGGCTCGGATGGCTTCTTTAGAAGCGGCGTAGGATGCTTGGTTGCCCAATCCTTCCATTCCTGCCCCCGATGCAAAATTCACTACTTTCCCTTTCGTTTCTTTCAAATAGGGAAGGGCATTCTTCATCAGTAAAAAAGTTGCCCATATTCCTGTATTTAAAGATAAGTCCATGATGTCCTCCGTTGTTTCTTCTATGGGGACATTTTTCGATGCATGGGCATTGTTCACTAATACATCCAGTTTGCCATAACGTCCAATCACCTTGGGAATGATGGAAACAACCTCCTTCCTATCCGTCAGATCTGAACGGATAAAGAAAGCATCGCAACCTAAATCCAGTAATTCCTGCTCTGTTTTTCTGCCCTTCTCTTCATTCAAGCCGACAAAAGCAATCGAGGCTCCTTCTTTGGCGAACGCATGGCAAATCCCTCTGCCTATACCGGATGACCCTCCGGTGATCAAGGCTATTTTATTCGCTAATCTCATTTATTTTCCTCCTCTTGCTTCGATAGAGAAATACTATTGCCTCATCTTTATTGTTAATATTCGGAATTTTATTTATACTTTTATATACTACTTATTTGGAGGTTATAGTATGGACTTTGCCCCGCTTGCTGATTTGGTCATATACAATGCCACTGTTCTTACCATGGATCCGCTCCATCCCTATGCCTACGGAGTTGCTGTCGCGAAGGGAAAAGTGATCGGCTTGCTGGACCATCATGACGTAACTTGGCCGCTTTCAACCCGCGGTAAGGCTGTGGACGCCAAAGGGTCTGTCCTGATGCCAGGATTAATAGATGCCCATTGCCATCTGCGCGCCCAGATCACCCAACAATCATCCGTGCCATGCGATAAGGATCATGTCGGCTGCTTAGAAGACATCATTAGAGCCTTAAAACAGGAAGCAGACCAAACACCTAAAGGAAACTGGGTACGGGGTAGCGGCTATAATCCATTTTATCTGAAGGAAAAAAGGCATCCAACCCGGTGGGATTTGGATAAGGTTTCACAGGACCACCCTATCCGCTTGCGCCATATTACCCGCCATGCTTCCGTCCTGAACAGTGCAGCGCTGACATTGGCAGGCATAGGGACGGAAACACTCGCACTTCCCGGTTCATCCATTGAAAGAGACCCTTCTGGCATCCCGACCGGTGTCATTTATGGAGCAGATGCCTGGCTCTCCGAAAATGTCATCCCTCCCCTATCAACAGAAGATCTTCATAAGGGCGCCGCGCAACTCCACACCAACCTGCTCGCAGCGGGCATAACAGCTGTACAGGATGCGACCCCTACCAATAATCTGTTTGATCTGTCATTCTGGTCAGCCTGCTTACAGGACGGCTGGCAAATCAATATTCAGCTTATGGCCTGCCAAGAAAACCATCAGCAATTGGTTTCAAAAGCCAACCCACTTATCTCAGCTGAACAATCGCATTTACTCGGGATAGGAGGCATAAAAATAGTGATGGAAGCCAATCCAGATCTTTTTCCAACGCTCGACAAGCTAACAAAAATGGCCATCCAGGCAGCTGCGAACGATCTCCCTCTTGCCATGCATGCAGTAGATCCCGAAATGATATGTGCTGCCTTGGAAGCAATCCAGGCTGCCAAGGCAAAGCATCCCGAAACAAGAACCCTTTTCAGGATAGAGCATTTAAGTTTGTGTCCGGATGTCCTGCTGGAAGGCCTCAAACAATCGGGTGCCATCATCGTGACGAATCCTGGACTGCTTTATGCTCACGGAGACAGATACCGAAAAGATGTCCCGCCAGAGGAACACAGCTGGTTATACCGGATGGGAAGCCTTTGCCGCGCAGGCATTGCTTTGGCAGCTGGTTCCGACGCCCCTGTCGCTTCTTATAATCCTTGGATCGGCATCTATTCAGCATGCACACGCAAAACTGAAAGCGGCCATACATTGGCGCCGGCCGAAAAAATCAGCCGCATGCAGGCATTAACCATGTATACAACCGCTGCTGCAAAAGCAGCAGGATGGGAAAAAGAAAGAGGGATGCTGAAGGCAGGATATATCGCAGACATCATTTCCCTTGACCGCAACCCATTGACCTGCCCGAAAGAAGAATTAAAGGAAATGGCCATCCTTACAACATGGATCGCCGGAGAAGAAGTATATAAGCATCCATACCTTGCTGAAATTGTAAAAAAATAACTGATAATTTATAATAGAAGTACTTTTTACCTCTTATCCTTTCACCGGCACATAAGCTTAAGAGTAAAAAAAAACAGCGCTGCGAGGTAGAAAACATGGCTGAAAATAAAACCGTACACCGCTTGAACACAGTTGATAATGCCATTTCCCTTTTATCATTATTCCTGAAGTATGACACGATCGGCCTTATGGATATCGAAAAGGAAACCGGCATCAGCAAGACAGCGGCATTCCGCCTGGCTGTGACACTAGCCGACCGCGGAATACTTATAAAAGATGCAAAAACAAAGCTGTACAGCCCAGGTCCGCTTCTCCTGCAGATCGTCAGAAGATCCCAAACGAACGATATCGTCACCATTGCCCAATCCTATCTGCAGGAACTCGCCGAAATAACGAAGGAATCCGTCTATTTATCAATCAGATCCGGCAATAAATATATCTATTTGTCAGGTATCGACAGCAATCAGTTTTTAAAGGTATCGATTCCATGCGGTGATGAACTCGACCTGCATTTCGGCGCTGCGGGCAAACTGCATATGGCCTATATGGCCGATAGCGATATTGACACCTATTTTAAGCGCAATAATATAGGGACCCTTGGCGGAAAGAATACCGATCACTTCCGCAATCAACTGGAAGCAATCAAGCAACGCGGCTATTCCCTAAGCCTTGGCGAAAGCTATGCTGAATCATCCGGAATCGTCACTCCTATATGGGGAATGGGGGAAGAACCTGCAGCAACTATTGGCATTTATCTTCCCACCTCAAGGCTTACATCTACACTTGAACAGAGATTTATCGACCTTGCTTTGACATTCAGCAAAAGAATAGGCAAAGAGATCAAAAACAGACACCAATAATACCTTATGTCACCGCTTCGCTGCCCAAGATCGACCTACCACTGCCCTTTCCTTCGCTAATGCATCGGAAAGGGACAAATCCATTCCATGTGCAACCAACGTTTTCGTCCACTGGGCAGTTTGCGCCTTTTTTTCTGTTAGTTGATCCATGAAACGAAGGGCATTTGACAGCAGATTTTCCTTGGGCACGATTTTGTGGATGATTCGCAGGCGGCATCCCTCTTCAGCATTGATCTGCTTGCCTGTCAACATCATTTCCATCGCATGGCCTTCCAGTACAAGCCGTGGGAGGCTCTGTGTCCCTCCCGCGGCTGGCACCATGCCTAGTTGGGCTTCCGGAAGGGCAAGCCGCGTTCCCGGCGCTGCAAAACGAAAATCGCACAACATGGCCATCTCTAATCCCGAACCTACAGCAAATCCATGCAGGCATGCTGCAATCGGCTTGGGAAGACGGCGCAATTCTTCCCATAGGTCCACTCGCAATCTGATTTGCCGCTTTGTCAATACAGATGGCTCTGTTCCAAATTCGGTCAAATCAGCTCCCGCACAAAACCCTCTTCCATTGCCATGCAAAATCGCCCCCTCCATTGTCGGGTCATCACGGATTACCTGTATCGCTTCATATAATTGATCGCGCATCTCTGCACTGAATGAATTCAATTTATCGGGCCGGTTCAGCGTAATGACTGCGATCGAACCTTCCCTGTCCAACAAAACAGCTGGCGCTTCCTTCATGTCCTTCCCCTCCTTTGCTAAACTATCTTCCTTTGAAAACCGGATGCCTTTTATTCAAAAAGGCATCGACCCCTTCCATTCGATCTTCACTTGTCTGAAGGAGCATATACATATCTAATTCAAGGCGCAATGCCTGCTCCAGCGATAATTCGCTTCCCCTCAAAAGACATTCCTTGGCAAAGCGCATAGCGAGAGAAGAATTGGCGGCTAATTTCTTAGCCTCTTTGCAGGCTTCATGCCATAATGTTTCTTTACTGAATGGCTTATTGATGAAACCAAGTTCGATAGCTTCAGGCCCATAAAACGTTTCTCCACCCAACAAAATCCCCATCGCCGGTCCTTTGCCGATCAATCTTGGCAGCCTTTGCGTAATCCCACCCGCCGGAACAAGGCCGGCTTGGATTTCAGGAACTAAAAACTGTACATCCTTTTCTGCGAAACGAATATCCGCTACACATGCCAGGCTGAATCCCAGCGAAGACGTGTGGCCATGTAAAGCCATAACGACCGGACAAGGTATTCTCGCCCAATCCTCTATTGCTTGGCATGCTAGTGTAAGGGCGTTAAAACACTCATCATCCGCCTCCAAATGACGGTCTATTCCGGATGAAAAATGGGGTCCCCTTCCGCCAAGGACAACTGCTCTGATTTCCTCCCTATCCCACACACTCCTTGCCGACTGGCTCAATTCTGCGGCCAGCCCGGGTTCCATCTGGTTGAAGGTTTCCGGCATATTCAGAAGAACATGGAGAACGCCATCCTCCACCCATTCTTCGATAAATTGATTAATCATCATTCATCCTCCTTTTTATGTATGAATTTTTGCTCTCGCGGGACAGAGAGCGCTAAAGATTTTGTCCGTATGCTCGCCAAGATGGGGGGGCGGGTTGCAAGGATTTTGCCAGCCTTCGCTTTTCCACGGCATCCCCGGCAGCTGATTGCCAAAAGTCGGTCCTGGATAGATGTTCAGATAGTTTTCAAAACAAGATTCAATCCCTCCTGTTCCGGAAGAGAAGGAACGGCTAAATCTCCTATTCTCATTCTCTTCATTCACAAACTGGCACACTGTTTCATACTGAGATACATCCACCCGAAAACCACATTGGTCTTGTTCACGCTTTAACAAGGCTAGAGCCAGGGCAAACGCACCATGTATGCCAGCGCCGATATCACTGACTGCAAACCCTGGAAGCCAAGGTTCACCTTTCTCGTAGTATGTCAGGCTCGCCAAACCAGACATGCATTCCAGGGTAGGGCCATAGCCAATATAATCACGGTAAGGACCAGTTTGGCCAAAAGCGGACAGAGAACCGATGATCAAATGGGGGTTGTGTTGCCAAAGCACTTCGCTATCTAAACCAAAATTCTTCATAACGCGCGGGCTGAAATTTTCAATGAGCATATCGCTTTGTGAAACCAATTCCAAAAGCGCTGCTCGGTCGCTGTCCAGGCGCAAGTCTAATTGCAGCCCCAGCTTATTCCGATTCAGTTCACGAAAGAAAGGGGAAGACACTCCTTGTTCGGCTCTCGTTCCATCTGGGCGGACGGCTGATTCCACTTTTAGGACTTCCACCCCCATATCTGCATACAGCCTAGTGCAATAAGGGCCGGACCACATTCCAGTCAAATCGATAATCCTTAACTGATTCCATGAGCGGCTGCGCTTATATTTGGTTCCCTGCACCATGTTGTTTGATTCGGTCTTCCATGGAAGGCCAGCATACATCTTTCCGTTTGCTTTTTCCCAAAACCCTCTCGAAGCAAGCTGAGGGCACTGTTTTGTTACTTCCGGCGTTTGCACTTTAGCGAATGGAAAGCGGAGCATCTGGCCGAGATTGAACAATTCGTCTCCTGGCATTGCTGCCGACCAAGCTGCAAGTTCTCTCTCAAGTTCCATGCAATTCAACAATCGTCCAGCACTGTCCGCCCACTGGGTTTTAGCTTCCAGGCCGGCCCATCTTTCAAGTAGCTCCCACTTTTCATCCACCGGCGCCCCGATGAATACCCAGCCATCCGCTGCCGGCAAAATAGCCATGGGCGCAAGGGCATGGTGCCGGTTTCCAGGGCGAGTCCGAATGGTTCCTGTTGCGGCAAAATCTGAAAAAGCACCTTCCAAGGCGCTTACCGCGATTGAAAGTGCTTCAATTTGAATCTTTCTGCCTCTACCGCTCCATATTCTCTCCAGCAGTGCGAATTGTCCGGCGCAGGCAGCGTGCGCTCCAACGATAGAAGTAGCAGGAGAGCCGCCGACCATAAGCGGCTCTTTAAAAGGATCTCCCGTAAGTTCCATCCACCCTGCCGCCTTTTGCAATCCATATTCCTCCGCGTCGCTGAATATGCCGGCCGAAAACTGTATAAAGACACCAATGGTATCAGAGGCTGCTCCGTCTAAAAATCCCTGAATCAACATTTGAATGCCAGGTTCTACATGGCTATCCCATAGGATGATATCCCATTGCTGGCTCAGGAGGGAATGGACAGTTTTTACACCATCTCTCTCACCGTCTGCAATCACGATGTTTTTCTTTCTGTCTCTGTACAAAGAAATATCATCTGCACCGCAAACCTTCGTCACCTTTGCTCCGCTTTCGGCAAACAGCCGCCCTGCATAACCTGCAGATGGACTGCTTGCGACTTCCAATATCCTTGCCGTTAACATCTGGTGTTCCAATGGCTTTGGCATACAGTCCACCCTCCCTATTCTCATTTTTACCTATGCTGCACAGGCCCTGCTTCACTCTAAACAGAAATAGTTAATCTGCAGTCGGCAATGCAACAGGTTTCTTCAATTGCATGTCTGTATTGCAGCACTGGATCACACCGTCTCCTGCTTTTATGCATAAAACTTCAGCTCCGCATTCCTTGCATTCCATCCGCTTGCCAAGTTTATTAGACATCTATGTCACCCCTTTATTGCATACTTGATCATGGCTAAACTATTGCTTTTGTTCCATTTCCTTGCCGCAGCATTTCAGTTCCGCTTTGCCTAGCTTCGTAATAATGAACTCACTTTCACACACGGAGCACTTAAATTTCGAACCGATTTTGAGAGTCATGGACAGTCCCCCCTTCCCGCAGATATTTTTCGGGCATTCTCATTGGCTTTGAGGCTCGCTGCCTATGATTCCCTTATTCTCCAAATCTCCAATCTTCTCATCAGAAAGTCCAAGCAGATGCTTGAGTACCTCCTCGTTATGCTCACCGATTGTAGGTGCCGGGAATCGATGCTTTAAACGTTCACCTGATACTTTTAAAGGCCAACTTGGGTAAGCATGTTTTCCAACGTATTTCCGGTCCAACTCCTGGAACAGATCAGCCAGATAAGGATCCTTCTCCATTTCGTTCACATGGAGGACAGGACCTGCACTGATGCCGGCTTCTTGAAGAAGATTGGCAGCTTCATAGTGCTCGAGGGCGGACGTCCAACTTTCAATCAGCGAATCCAACTCATCCTGGTGGGCATATCTTTTCTGGAAAGTACTGAATTCATCCCTGGATGCCCAATCAGGATTGCCGATGGCTTCCTTGAATTTTGTCCATTCTTCTTCTGTGGATACAGCAATCGCAATCCAGGAGTTGTTTCCCTTGCTTCGATATGCGCCATGGGGCGCATAATTAGGCTGTCTGTTTCCGTTTCTTCCCCAGCTTCTCCCGTTTAACGAAACATCAGAGATCGGCTGGCCCATCAGATTGACGCAACTTTCTACCTGAGGCACTTCAACGAACTGCCCCTTACCTGTCCGGTTCCTGTATTCCAAAGCCGCCAATACGGCAAAAGTGGTATGAAATCCTGAAATCACATCCGCCACACCGGCAACAATCATAGGATTTTCGTCTTTATAACCATTCAACTGGGCAATACCCGATAGCATCTCGAAGGTAAAGGCAAAGCCTGGCTGGTCTTTATAGGGCCCCTCATTTCCATATGCCGGCATACTGAACATAATAATTTCAGGATTGATTTCCTTAAGGACATCATAGGTAAGCCCAAAATTCTTCATAACACGGGGAGTGAAATTTTCAATGACTACATCGCTTTTGGCGACAAGTTCTTTGAAAAGCGTTAATCCTTCTTCATCATTGAGATTTAATGTTATTCCTTTTTTATTATGGTTGGCCGAAACAAATTGTGGCCCCAGTTCCCACCAATGATCGCCAGGCACCGACAATGTATATCGAAAGCCGTCAGGAGACTGCACAGATTCTACTTTAATGACTTCTGCACCCTGAGCGCCCAGAAATGAGGTGCATAACGGCCCAGACCACCACATGGATAAGTCTAATATGCGAATTCCTTCTAAAGGCAAGGTTGACATCTTTTTAATCCACCTCTTCCTGTCCGTCTTATGGAATTAAATAATCCCTTCCTTTTGATAAAGGGCGATTTTTTCGTCAGAAAAGCCAAGTCTATTTTTATAGATTTCTTCATTATGCTCCCCTAGCAATGGAGCAGGATAATTGATTCTCCAAGGAGATTCCGACATTCTGTATGGAGCTCCCGGCTGCATGACACTGCCCATTACAGGATGGTCTACTTGTATAAAGAAATTGCGCTCCTTGTACTGGGGAATGGAAAGCATTTCTTCAAAGCTAGGGACATCAGTAATCGGCACTCTCCATTCCGAGCCTAATTTAAAAATTTCTTCTTTTGTATGCGCCATGAGCCAGGGATCGAGTCTTGCCTTAAATTCTTCTTTATGCTCAATCCTTTTGAACAAATCCATAAAACGGGGATCTTCGGCCCAATCATACATTTCGGTCATATAGCAAAAATCCTGCCAATGGCGCCCATGCAGAAGGGAAATCCCGATATAGCCGTCCTTGCATTTTTCTACGCTTGGTATCATCATATACCTCTCAATGTATTTTGCAGGAACAGTAGGATACGAATTTTGGACAGTTCTGTATGAAATAAGAAGCGCGCCGCATTCAGTAATGGAGATGTCGAGATGCTTTCCGGCTCCGCCTGGTTTCCGGCCCACAATCTCTGCCATGGTGGACATGGCGGCAAATGTCCCGGCAATATACTCTAGCATCCTCAGTGATCCAGCCGCACGGACAGGCTCTCTATCGCTTTCCCCAATCTGGCCCATATGTCCGCTCATTGCTGCCGTGATCATCTCCGTGGCTTTCATGTTCCTATACTTGCCCTGCTGCCCAAAATTTGAAATAGAAGTCATGATTAAACGGGGATTTATACTTTTAAGCTCCTTATAGCCCAAGCCTAACCTTTCCATCACTCCAGGGCTGAAATTCTCAACTAAAATATCAGCTTCAGAGACCAATGTTTTTATCATTTCTTTGCCTTGCCCCGTTTGTAGGTTTAGCGTTAGGCCGCGCTTATTATTATTGAGATAACCGAACAATCCGCTGGCATTCAAATCAAGTTCATCATTTGGGAATGGGCCTTCCCATCTAGAGGGATCCCCCTTCTCTGGGCGTTCTACTTTAATGACATCAGCACCCATGTCGGCCAGCAATTTCGTGCAATACGGCCCGGCGATATGCCAAGATAAATCAATCACTTTTAAACCGGAAAGGGCTTGGTTTCCCATTACTCCACCTCATGTCCTATAGAATGGATCGAAAATCACAGTTTCTCGATTAGCAACGAAAGATATCTTCTGAACCATCCGAATAGGATCGCTCAGAAGATAGAAGGGATCTGGGCACCGTCAAACCCGGCTCATCTCATTTTCCTTCACAGAAGCCATTGATTGGCTGATAGTAGCCAAATGCACGGAAGGCGTTCCTAAGGACAATTGCAGATTCTTAAATCTCCGGAAGCAAAATTGAAGAGGATAGTCCATATCCAGTCCCATGCCGCCATGCAATTGATGGGCTCCTACCAGAACCTGCTGCCCTTCTTTGCTGAGATACGCCTTGGCAATCGAAATCTCCCTGGCTGCTGTAAGGCCTTCCCCCAATCTCCAGATTGCCTGATAGGCAGCCATTTTGCCTCCTTCAACAATCGTATACATATCGGCCAGGCGATGCTGTACGGATTGGAAACTGCCGATTGGCCGGCCGAATTGGATTCTTTCTTTTACATAATCGCTTGTCACTTCAACCGCTCGGCGCAATACGCCCGCCATCTCTATACAATTGAGAGCAGTGGCCATTTGAAGAACCTGCTGGCTTGCTTCCCAACCTCCATTTACAGTTCCGATGACATCCGCTTCAGAAACCATAACTTGATTAAACTGGACTTCATGTAACCCATCCGGGCCAATCGATGGCGTTTCGGTTACTGTGATGCCCTCACGCTTCATATCGATCAGAAAAAGGGTTAATCCTTCTTCCCCCGTCCCTCTATTGCTTTCCGTCCTTGCGAGAGTCAGCATATAATCAGCCGTGGCGGCAAAAGGAACAAATAATTTATTGCCTGACAACACAAAGCTATCCCCATTCCTTTCCGCCTTTGCTGTGATATATCGCATATCATAATGGGCCTGCTGTTCAGAAAATCCGCCGGTAAAGGTGATTTTTCCTTCACCCGCCAAGGGTAGCAACTCTTTCTTTTGCATCTCGGTACCGAATTGCAATAAGGGGAGAATCCCGTATGAAAGAGTGGGAACGAAAGGCGAAGGAAGCGAAGCCCATCCGGCTTCTTCCACTATGATGGCCAAATCCAGCATACTCCCTTCCATCCCGCCATATTCCTCAGGGATTGCCAATCCTAGAAACCCCAGATCTGCAAGTTCTTTATATAAAGAGGGAGAATAGTGCATCTCGCTGTTCTCCATTGCTCTTAATTCAGCTACTGAGCATTTTTGCGCAAAAAATTTACCGGCTGTGCTTTTGAATTCTTCTTGAATATCATTTAATGAAAATTCCATTGTCCCCCACCTCTTTCTTTACGTATTCCGCCGCTTGAATTTTGGAAGAACCAAATCATCCGCTACTTCATCAATCACTAGTTCAACAGGCATTCCTATATATATATCTTCCGGTTCGCAATCGACCATATTGGACACGATTCGTACGCCTTCTTCCATTTCGACAAGTACGACCTCATATGGTACCTCAAAGCCTGGATGGACCGGCCGATGATAAACTACATAGCTATAAATGGTGCCTTTCCCGCTTGAGGGAACCCACTCCATGTCAAAACTTTTGCATTGGTTGCAGATTGGACGCGGAGGATGCATGTAGCTATGGCAATTCGCACAGCGCTGGAAATATAAATCCTTCTTTTCTTTCAGATAGTCCCAAAAAGGTTTTGTATCTACATCCATCATAGGACGCGGCGAGGCAAACTCTTTATTATATCGAACCATATTTAAATTACCCCCTTCTTAAAATGAGGCCGCTTGATGGAACGCCTGGCCCGCTCGTCACTAACACATGCTCTACCTGATCAACCTGGTTGGTCGATGTGCCTCTTACCTGACGAACGCCTTCCGAAATCAAGTTCATTCCATGAAGATATCCTTCAGACATGAGGCCACCCGCAGTATTAATCGGCAGCTCTCCACCTACTCGAAGCCGGTCCCCTCCTTCACAAAAAGGAACGCCTTCCCCTTTGCCGACAAAACCCAGTGCCTCCAATTGCATAGGCACCAATGGACTGAAGGCATCATACAATTGAGCAACATCAATGTCCTTCGGTGTGATCCCAGCCATCTTGAACAATTCTTTTCCATACGCTTCGATTTCTGGGAACTCAGCGATATCAGGACGATAATAGCTAGTCATTACTTCTCCGTTCGTCGCCATTCCCTGGACAGCACCGGAAATATAGGCAGGGCGTTGCTTTAGATTGCGAGCCCGTTCAGCAGTCGTGACAATCACAGCAACGGCTCCGTCTGTACTCAGGCAGCAGTCATGCCGGCGCAGCGGTGCAACATTGATCGGAGAATCAAGATATTCTTCCATAGTAAGCGGGCGATCGTAGAACATCGCCTTAGGGTTGCGGTTCGCATGCTCGCGATTAACAAGCGCCACCCAGCCAAATTGGCCATCCTTTATTCCATATTTATGGATGTACCGCTGTGCAAACATGCCGTCCCAAGAGACAGGTGTAAGCAACCCGTAAGGATGATACATCCCCATATGGATGTCCGTAGATACACGGCTGGCATCAAAATCACCGTATTTGATGCCTGAAGCATCCCTGATTGATCGGACACATACCACGCAATCCGCGATTCCCGCTGCTACAGCGGCTACAGCATGTGTAACTGTTGCGCAGCTTCCACCGCCTCCATAGGGCGTTTTACTGAAAAATTTTAAATTAGGTATTCCAAGCGCCCGAACAATCTCAATCTGTTCAGAAGCTGTGTCGAGAGTGTAGTTGACCATTCCATCGATATCTTCCAATTTTAAACCTGCATCCTCAACAGCATCCAGAATCGCCTCTACTGCCATTTGCAATTCACTTCGTCCGCAATTGCGGCTAAACTCGGTAGCGCCAATCCCCACAATCGCCGTTTCATCCTGTTTAAATCTTCCCACAGACATTACCCCCTTTCCGAATGTAGCGCCATAATCGCTTTGCCTATAGCATGATTGCCCAGAGAATTCTTGCCGCAGAACTCCACTTCCACTAAATGGTTTCCATCTTCCTCATACTTTTTTGTAATGACGCCTGTCATGGTCATTTTGTCGCCAGGATAGTTCGGCACTGCTAGCCGCAATGTGATTTTCTTTATTTCCCCTGTCGGTCCGGTCCAATCTGTCAAATACTTGCCGATCAAGCCGTTCGTCGTGAGAATATTCATAAATACATCTTCTGCGGCTGCTTTACGGGCCGCATGATAATCGTGGTGGACTGCTTCATAGTCATGTGTGGCCGAAATGGCACCGCCGACAATCAATGCCGCTGTGATGTCCCGTTCTGCAACCGGCAACTTATAGCCTTCTTCCAATTCACTCCATAAAACAGTAGCTGGACTTGAAATATTCATTTCATGAGACCCCCTGTTCATTTGTTACAGCATGATAGGCCAAAATGGTGAAACTCTGTTTGCATACCACTTGGTTGCACTGATTGGTGAACGTATAGAGGAAAGTAACGAAGTATCCCGGCCCCCTGACCGTCTGCTTCTCCGGTGAAACTTTATCGACCGAAACCGTATAGGATATCCGGTCTCCAATTTTCATCGGCTCGAAGTATTCCTGGACTTGCTCCGTTGCCACGATGGATGTATATCCCGCTTTATTCAGTTCCCCGATCAGAAGTTCCATGGGATTCGGCTGTCTGGCTGTCTTCGGCCATAAAGGGTTCATCGTGTATACCTGCACCTGCATAGGCGGGGCGATAATTTCTCCGTAACGGGACGACGCCGCATACTGTTCATCGCTGTATAAAGGGTTCGTTTCCTGCATTACCTCACACCAATGGCGGATCATTTGGCTGCAAACTGCGTCTGGCCCTTCCACCACTTCTGAATCAATGCCCATATATTTTTTAATTGTTTCTTCACTTAAGGCCATTTTCCATCCTCCTCTTTTTTAGCGTTTCATCCTAACTTTTTGGCAACCCTAGGCCAAACCGGGCAACTAAATCCCGCATGGAGTCATTTGCGCCCCCTCCAAAAAGGAATACAAGATGTTTTTTGGCAAATTCTTCGGCTTTTCCATTAAGCGGCGCCCATTCAGATCCTCTTTTCAACTGTCCTGACAATCCCATGATCTGCATGCAGGTGTCATAAACTTTCTGATGTAAGTCCGCAGCGAATACTTTATTCATTGACGGCCTAAAATGGGCTGCCTTTTCATTGGCATGCGACCAGGCCGCTCTGTAATTCAGAAGCCTCAGCACTTCGATCTGGGCCTCCAGTTCTGCAAGGCTTTCCTTCACCCAAGGGTTTTCAATGACAACCATGCCATCCCTTTCATGCTTGCTCGCCCAGTCGCAGGTCTCATGAACCATCCGTTTCATTTTGGAGTAAGTAGAAAGCATCAGGCGTTCAAGGGACAGCTGCGTCGTAATGTATTGCCACCCCTTATTTTCCTCCCCAACCAGAGCATCAAGGGGAACGCGGACATTTTCGTAATAGCTAACATTTGTCCGCTCACCCATCAATGTCATCGGCGTGACAGAAACGCCTGGTGATTTTGTAGGGACAAGGAAAATAGAAATGCCTTTATGCTTAGGAGCTTCCGGATCTGTACGCGCAGCCAGCCAGATATAATCCGATATGTGGGCATTAGTTGTAAAAACTTTCTGACCATTGATAATGTACGAATCCCCATCTTTCACCGCTCTTGTCTGCAAGGAAGCAAGATCAGTTCCGGCTTGCGGTTCCGAATAGCCGACAGCAATTTCGATTTCTCCTCGCAAAATTTTTGGCAGAAACTCTTTTTTCTGCTTTTCTGTCCCCAATTTCATAATGGTAGGACCGACTGTTTCCAAGGTGATGAAAGGAATATTGACACCGGTCCGGTCAATTTCCTCCAGAAAAATATACTGTTCAAGTGGCGTTCTTCCCTGCCCGCCATATTCCTTAGGCCATCCGATGCCCAGCCATCCGTCTCTCCCCATTTGGCGGATATATTCTTTCCAAAGCGGCCCTCCATCAGGGGTAACTCTCACTTCTTCCAGAAGTTCCGGAGTGATATGGCTGTCGAGATAGCTCCGTATTTCTTGCTTTAATTGATGTTGCTCTTCTGATAAATCGAAACGCATAGTATCACCTCATTCATTGATTTGGAATTGCACAATCTATTGCATGGCAAGCCTGTCGGTATCCTGATGGCAGTTCAACCTTTATAGGCAATAGTTTGCATTGCTGCCTCTTTTCATTGCTTTATAGAAGACTTGCCATCATACTGCTCGCGTAGCTGCCTTTTTAGAATTTTTCCGGTTGATGTACGGGGAAGTTCTGCCGCAAATTCAATTTTCGATGGACGCTTATAACTCGCCAGCCTTCCGCTGCAAAAAGAAATCAATTCATCTTCCGGCGGCGCTTGCGGATTGAGAGGTACGACCACCGCCACCACCTCTTCCCCCCATTCAAGGCTCGGAACACCGATCACCGCTACATCGGCTACTCCGGGGTGGTCCATTAAAACGCTTTCAATTTCGGCAGGAGAGATATTTTCCCCTCCTCTAATCACCATGTCGGAACTTCGCCCACAAAGAAACAAATAACCATCTTCATCCATCCAGCCCATATCGTTTGTATTCACCCAGCCGTTGACCAGCGTCTCTTCAGAAGCTTCCGGACGATTCCAATAGCCTTTCATGGCCTTTGCTGTCCTTACATAAACGTTGCCGATTGATTTAGGGGCGGCCGGTTCATTGTCCTCATTCAAAATGAGGATTTCAACATCGGGCAATGGGCGGCCGACAGAGGCTAACCGCTCCAATTTCTTTTGGTTTTCTTCAGGAGTTCCATTTAACTTATGGTCTTCGGGATCAAGTACACAGACAGTAGAGGTTGTTTCGGTCATGCCGAATGCATTGGCAAAGGAAACAGTGTCAGGGAATAGCTCTATGGCTTTTTTGATAACAGGCAGTGGCATGGGAGCCGCCCCATAAGAAAGGCTTTCCAAGGAGTTCATATCTGTAGAAGTGAAGGCAGGGTGATTCATTACTTGACTTAGCATAGTGGGCACTAAAAAGGCATGTGTGGTTTTTTCTTTTTCGACAGCCTGCAGCCAGCTGCCGGCATCGAATTGGCTGAGAAGGATCATCCTTCGCCCAGAGTAGATGCAATTGCAAAGGCTAGTGGCACCTGCGATATGATAGCTCGGTACACAGATAAGGGAGGACCCTTTGGGCGTGCCGTCGCAAGCTTCGGAATGGTTCATGACATAGGATGTCAACTGCCCATAGGTAATCATCACTCCCTTAGGCCTGTTAGTCGTACCGCTTGTATAAAGCAGAATGGCCAAATCGCTGTTATCCACATCGGCAAAGCCTTCCATCGGTATCACTGCGCTGGCCAAGGCTTCTTCATACTCCAGGCCGATCGGATGATGACCCCCTATACAAATCACTTTAGCAATATCAGTGCCTGTAAGGGTTGGTGACACCAAGTCCGCATATCTTTTTTCGATAACCAGCCATTTCACGCCTGCGTCTCTGATCATGTATTCGAGCTCATCAGCCTTGGCGCGGTAATTAATAGGCACGATGGATGCTCCAAGCTGAAAAGCAGCAAAGAATGTCTCAAGCGTTTCCGACCCGCCGGTTGCAATGAACCCGATCCGGTCGCCAGGCTGTGCGCCATAAGAAGAAAGAACAGACGCTAAGCGATTCGTCCTTTCCGTTAGTTCTGAATAAGAAAGCCGTCTATCACCGCAAGTGACGATTTCCTGTTCAGGCATAATGCTTGCAGCGATATCCAGCAATAGGTATGTGTTCAATCCTTTCCCTCCTCAATTCCTTTTTTGTCTTTATCTGGATAACCATGTTGCGTTTATAATAATCCAAAATTGCGAAATCCGCAATAATATTTATGGATTTTTCTGAATATTAGGATAAATATTATGTAACTTCATTCATATAAGCGATTCTTCTATAATGTCGAAGGGATGGTTTGAATAATAAAACCAGCGATTGTAGTTGAACCATCGGATACTTACAGGCGCTTGATCTACCTTTGTCTCCACTCCCGTGTTGAAATGGGAGTCTAGCGCCAGTTAGAATGGGATAAAACCATAAATAAAAAGAGCAAAACGCGATATAAATAACATGGGGGATATTCGGTCCATTGCCGGCATTGGACCCATTAAACATCCTAACTTAGCGGGGATGTACGTATTCCCCTCTGCTACCCTGCTTGAGAGCGCCCCTAGATTACTATCCAACAATCAAAAATCCTCATGTTTAATGATTTTACAAAATAATATCGATTATTTACCTTAATAGTAAAAAAACAAGGAAGTTATTTTAAAATCGTGCTTCTTTTTAAAGGCACAATAAAAGAGGCTGACCATAAATGTCAGCCTCTTTTCAGGCCGTTGAGAAAGTCTTTTCTCAACGGTTATTTTTTGTTTATTTTTGTGCTTTCCTTCACAATAGAAGTATAGACAAAAGGAGGCGTTTCATTATGATGGGGTTATATCAAAATCATCGGCAACAACAGGACTTAGTCTCAGTAGAAGAGTTGGTTCCAAAAGATCACTTTTTGCGATTTGTTGAAGAGAGTATTGATTTTTCCTTTATCGATCAGAAAATCCAGCCATATTATTGTTCCAATAACGGCCGGCCTTCTATTCCGCCTATCCAATTGTTTAAAATGATGTTCATCGGCTATTTTTATGGCATCCGTTCGGAACGCCAGTTAGAAAAAGAGATTAAGATGAACATTGCTTATCGCTGGTTTTTAGGCCTTTCCTTAACGGATAAAGTGCCAGACCATTCCACCATCAGTTTCAATCGGCATACCCGTTTTACGAATACCGCCATTTTTGAGGAAATCTTCGATGAGATTGTCCTTCAAGCGAAAGAGCACCGCATGGTGGATGGGCGGATTCTGATGACCGATTCTACCCATGTAAAAGCAAATGCCAATAAAAATAAATTCATTCGACAAGCCAAATCTCCTAAAGTCAGAGCATATATGGACGAACTGGAAGCTGCCGTGCAGGAGGACCGGATCCAACATGGAAAAAAGCGTTAAAGCCTCGCAAAGAGAAAACAAAGCAAACGGATGGTGTCAAAAGGGTCAGTAAAACGGATCCTGAAAGTGGTTTTCTCATGAGGGATGGCAAACCGAGAGGCTTTTTCTACTTGGATCATCGAACAGTAGACAGTAAATATAATATTGTCACCGATACGTTCGTTACCCCTGGCAATTTGCCTGATAGCGAACCTTATTTGGCGCGCCTCCACGTTCAAAAAGAGAAATTTGGTTTTCCAATCGAGGCGGTTGCCTTGGATTCCGGCTATTTCACGGGCCATATCTGTAAGCATCTGTGTGAAGAAAACATTTATATGGTGATGGGATACCGTCGCTTTGGCAATCAGAAAAAGAGTCTGCCCAAACGGAAATTTAAGTATGTGAAGGATCTAGATGCCTTTGTTTGTCCGATGGGAGTGAAACTTTCTTACAGCACAACCGATCGAGAAGGATATCGACACTATAAAGCTCCAAAGGAACAGTGCCAGAATTGTCCGTTACAAAATGAATGTACGACGTCCAAACAAAAACAAAGGGAAATCACCCAGCATATTTGGGAAGAATATAAAGAAGTTGCCCGAGCCAATAAACGGACCGCAATAGGAAAGAAACTCTATAAAGCAAGAAGCTATACAATCGAACGAAGCTTTGCGGACGCAAAAGAGCTACATGGCTTTCGATATGCCCGGATGAGAGGGGTGAAGTCTGTCCAAGAGCAGGCTTATCTCACGGCAGCGTGTCAAAATATGAAAAAAATAGCCCTCCATCTCGCCCAATAAGGGAGGTGGAGGGCTTAAAAACTGAAGAAAAAAAGCAAACCGTACAAGGATACAAATAATATCCATATAAAGGAAAGTGGATAGTTATTTAAATGGTTTCTCAACAAGCTGAAAAGAGGCTGACCATAAATGTCAGCCTCTTTTATTGTTAATTCGCTACGATATTCACCAATTTGCCCGGTACAGCAATTACCTTGCGGATAGTCTTGCCGTCAATTTGTTCCTTGATGTCGTTATCGTCCATTGCTATTTCCTGCATTTGTTCACGTGTGGAATCGGCAGGCACCATTAATTTCGTTTTCACCTTACCATTGATCTGCACGACGATTTCTACTTCATCGTCGATTAATTTTGCTTCATCGTAAGCAGGCCATGTTTGGTACGCAATGCTTTCCTGATAACCAAGCTTGCTCCATAATTCTTCTGCAATATGAGGGCAGATTGGAGACAGCATTTTCACGAAGCCTTCTACATATGCTTTCGGAAGTTCTTCCGCTTTATATGCATCATTGATAAACATCATCAGTTGGGAAATCGCTGTATTGAAGCGCAATCCCTCGAAATCTTCCGTTACTTTCTTGACTGTCTGATGATAGATTTTTTCCAGCTTGCCGCTATTATCAGTGTCTACAAGCTTTGAAGTAATTGATCCGTCTTCTTCCACCAACAAACGCCATACACGGTCCAGGAAGCGTCGTGATCCGTCAAGGCCGTTGGTTGACCAAGCAATGCTTGCATCCAATGGACCCATGAACATTTCGTACAAGCGGAGTGTGTCAGCTCCGTGTGTCAATAGGATGTCATCCGGATTGACGACATTGCCTTTTGATTTACTCATTTTCTCATTGTTTGAACCCAAGATCATCCCTTGGTTATACAAACGTTGGAAAGGCTCTTTTGTCGGAACTACGCCAAGGTCATACAAGAATTTATGCCAGAAGCGGGCATACAATAAATGAAGGACGGCATGTTCCTGTCCGCCGATATACATATCAACCGGAAGCCATTCTTTTAATTTCTCCGGATCGGCCAATGCTTCACTGTTATGCGGATCGATATAGCGCAGGAAGTACCAGCTGCTGCCCGCCCATTGAGGCATTGTATTCGTTTCGCGTCTTCCTTTTCGGCCATTCTCATCTGTCACATTTACCCATTCTTCAATATTAGCAAGAGGTGATTCGCCTGTTCCTGAAGGTCTGATATTAGTTGTTTCAGGCAACGTTAACGGCAGTTCCTCCAATGGCACGGTTGTACTTGTGCCATCTTCCCAATGGATGACCGGGATTGGCTCTCCCCAATAGCGCTGGCGGCTGAACAGCCAATCGCGCAGGCGGTAGGTCGTTTTCTTCGTACCGATTCCTTTTTCCTCTAACCAGGCAATCATTTGGTTGATGCCTTCTTCTTTATTCAAGCCATCCAGGAATCCGGAGTTAACATGGACACCGTCGCCCGTATAAGCTTCTTTTTCCACATCCCCGCCGGCTACAACTTCTTTAATCGGCAGACCGAATACTTTAGCGAATTCATAGTCTCTTTCATCATGTGCAGGAACGGCCATGATGGCTCCTGTTCCGTAACTTGCCAGCACATAATCAGCAATCCAGATTGGCATTTTTTCTCCGCTGACCGGATTAATCGCATAGGCTCCAGTAAAGACGCCTGTTTTTTCCTTGGCCAAATCGGTTCTTTCCAAATCGGATTTGTTTTTCACTTGATCCAAATAAGCTTCTACTGCGGCCTTTTGCTCCGGAGTTGTAATCTTTTCAACCAAAGCATGTTCAGGGGCCAACACAGCATAAGTGGCACCAAATAATGTATCAGGGCGAGTAGTGAACACCACGAAGGTTTCGTCCGTTCCTTCAACCGCAAAGCGGACCTCGGCCCCTTCAGAACGTCCGATCCAATTGCGCTGCATATCTTTCAGGTTTTCCGGCCAATCCAATTCTTCCAGATCATCAATCAAACGGTCGGCATAAGCGGTGATGCGAAGCACCCATTGTCTCATCGGACGGCGTTCAACCGGATGGCCTCCGCGTTCGCTCAAGCCATCAATGACTTCTTCATTCGCAAGGACCGTTCCTAGCGCAGGGCACCAGTTGACCGGCACTTCATCTACATACGCCAATCCTTTTTCATATAGCTTGGTGAAGATCCATTGCGTCCACTTGTAGTATTCTGGATCCGTTGTATTAATTTCACGGTCCCAATCATAGGAAAAACCAAGGGATTTGATCTGTCTTCTGAATGTATTGATGTTATGCTCAGTGAAAGCGGCAGGTGCATTGCCGGTATCCAACGCATACTGTTCAGCCGGCAAACCGAAAGCGTCCCAACCCATTGGATGAAGGACATTGTATCCTTGCATTCGCTTCATGCGAGATAGGATGTCCGTTGCCGTATATCCTTCCGGGTGGCCTACGTGAAGGCCGGCACCCGACGGATATGGAAACATATCAAGCGCATAAAAATTGTCTTTCTCTTTGTCTTCCGTCGTTTTGAATGTTTTATTCTCTTCCCAATACCGCTGCCATTTTTTCTCGATATCCTGATGGTTAAAACTCATAGAAATTCCTCCTAGTCAGTAAAATTGCCCGATCGTGCTAAGCTAAAAGAATGCAAAAAATCCCCTCATCCCAAAAAGGGACGAGAGGATCTATATTCATATAATCATCCCGCGGTACCACCCTAGTTGACGCTTTTGATAAGCGTCCCGCTCAATAACCTATAACGCGGTTTAGACGGCAGATCTTACTGGACTTCATATCTGCGGCTCAAAGGCGAGTTCGCACCAATTCCCGTACCGGCTTTCACCACGCGCCGGCTCTCTGCAACGGTCTTGTATGTTACTGCTCCTCATCATTGCCTATTCATTCAACTTAAACGATGTTACATGCTATTTTAGTAAATTTTAGCGCAAAAAGCAAGTGACTCTAAGTATTGCCTGATTCCTAAATTATATTCCAACATACTCATTTGGCGGGAGAATATGTTTCGACTTTTTTCGCATGGAGGATTTTGTCGTAAAGCGTGGTCGTACCGATGGCTATTACAAACAGCCCCATCAATACGATAAACATCACTTGCATGCCATAGACATCCACCAGGAAGCCGCCAAGAATCGGTCCGACCATTCTGCCTGCTGTCGCTGTTGAATTGACCACCCCTTGGTAAAATCCTTCTTTGCCCTTGGGCGCCAGTTCATCCGCTATCGTCGGCACGGCCGGCCATACGAGCATTTCACCGATTGTCAAAATGACCATCGCTGTAATAAAGCCTGAAAAGTCCGTTGCGAACGCGGCGATTATAAAAGAACCGATAAAGATGACCATACCGACAATCATCTGCATCTTCACTTTTGTTAGGAATCGCTGAATAGCTTTATTAATGAACGGCTGAGCCAGTACAATCAAGGCGCCGTTCAGTGTCCAAAGCATACTGTATTGCGTCAACGATATACCGATCTCCTGTGTATAGGACGAAATCGTAGACTGCCATTGTACGTAGCCTACCCAGCATAATAAGTAACCGGCACACACGGCCATCAACGCATATATCTTGCGCTTATCCCGGACAGGCTTCTGCTCAGGAAGGGCAGTTGCCTGCAAAATACTTCCGCTCTCTAAGTTTCTGTAGGTAAACACTACCAGCAAGAAGAAAATCAAGTACATCACCGTATTGGCAACGAAGATATAATCAAATGAAAATGAAGCGATGAAACCGCCGAGCGAAGAACCTAAAGCCACTCCGACGTTTTGGGAAACATACAGCGCATTAAACGCTTTTCTTCCGCCATCTTTCCAGACGGAGCCGGCCATTGCATACATGGACGGAAAGATAAGTCCTGAACCAAAGCCGATAATAATCATCCATATTACGTACATTGGCCAGCCATGGTTGATCGTTATGCCGACAAGTGCCAGCATCGTAGTGGCCGCCCCTACCAATATCGAACGAAAACCGCCAATTTTATCAAATAAAACACCACCCAATAAATTCCCGACCACAGTGGCGAATGCATTAGCCATTAAGACTATACCGGCCACCGATAGAGATTTACCAAGATAGTTGTGTAAGTAAATCGTATTTAAAGGCCACAAGAAAGAAGAACCCGTCACATTTATGACCATCCCAATGATAATCAGCCATAAATTTTTAGGCATTCCATAACCCCTCCCCTTATTCATATTTCGTAATCCAAAATAGATTGTAATGACATATTGCTTAACTTGCAATTTATTTTCCTTCAAAACGCCATATTGGTAATTTTCTAATAATTTCCTTTTATACTTTAATACATTAAGTGTTAAAAGGGGCAAATCAATGAAGCAAACCAAAAAAAGCTGTCCCTGTAGCAGGAACAGCCCTTCACTTCACCATGTTATATCACTTTTATAAACGGCATGGTCAACGATCGCCGCCAAACAAATCAAAGACTCCCTTGGCCAAACTTCCCTCATCCTTGCTGCCTCCCCTAGAAGGCGCGGCAGCAAATACCCTGCTCGCTAATCTGCTGAATGGAAGAGATTGAATCCAAACGGTGCCTGGTCCTCTTAAAGTTGCAAAAAACAGCCCTTCACCGCCGAATAATGCTGTCTTAATTCCTTTGACCGTTTCGATATTGTAATCAACACTGCCGGTCATGGCAACAAGGCAGCCAGTATCCACCCTCAAGGTTTCGCCTGGTTTCAATTCCTTTTTATGAATAGTACCGCCAGCATGTACAAAGGTTAAACCATCGCCTTCAAGCTTTTGCATGATGAATCCTTCACCACCGAAAAAGCCAGCACCGATTTTCCGCTGGAATTCGATTCCGATCGATACACCTTTTGCAGCAGCAAGAAATGAATCCTTCTGGCAGATGATCTTGCCTCCATGTTGATTCAAATCCAATGGAATAATTTTACCCGGATAAGGAGCAGCAAACGAAACATGCTTTTTGCCGGCGCCAGCATTCGTGAAGGCCGTCATAAATAAGCTCTCGCCTGTGATGACACGACGTCCCGCCGAGAATAGCTTGCCCATCAGACCACTGCTTTGGCTTTCAGATCCATCGCCAAAAATAGTCTCCATCTCAATCTCATCTTCCATCATCATCAGACTGCCCGCTTCCGCTACAACTGTCTCCTGTGGATCAAGCTCGATTTCAACGAACTGCATGTCATCTCCATACACCTTATAATCGATTTCATGGTTATTCATGATCAAATCCCCAATCTCTTAAATTTAATCAATTGCTATTTTTATTGTATCCTATCCGTTTTCCCAACTCAAAAAATGATTTTTATATTCAGTTAATATTCTTTTTTAGCAGGCCATTTTTGTACATTTTATGTATTCTTGCAAGCAACAAGCAGTTTGCTGTATGAAAGAAAAAAGTCTTCACGCTAATTACGATTACTCTTTTTTCTTGATAGATAGCATCCGCAATCCTCCTGGCAAATTGTCACCGAGAGTGTATCTATTCAACAACAAAAAAGAGGCCGTATACAGATTTCTCCGTATGGCCTCCTTGCAACAGAAATCCCTGATTTTTAATGGCGAAGCAGAATCATATCATGCTGCATCTGCTCCAGCTGCATTTTCATCCTGTTCAGTTGTTCACGCTGTTGATCATTCGAATTATGAGCCATCATCTGCAGCTCATTGAGTGCCGTCTGAAGCAATTGCTGACTGTCGATATACGTACTGTCATTGTAATGCTCCTGGCGGGATGCTTCTTCATATTGCTGTTTGGCAAAGTTGAGTGCTTCCACGCAGTTCTGCAGGCAATGATCCACTGATTGTCTAGTCGCCAACGTTCTTCAACCTCCTAAGAATTGAACTGTTACAAACCTTAGTTTATGGAAAGGGATGATTTTTATCCCGTGCTATTTAGCTGCCATACCAGCTCAAGTAGCATCATACAGGAAATCATGTGTAATGGATTATCACCAGATAAACGTGTTACAATAATTTTTATGCTGTTCTAATGGTATTTTTACTTAGGATTGATCTATATAAGGAGGTTAACTGATATGAATCAGACAAACCCGTTCCCATATGCAAAAGACGATAAACGGTATCATACGTGGAACTATCACTTACGAAATATATTCGGCCATAAAGTATTCAAAATCGCCTTGGATGGCGGCTTTGACTGCCCGAACCGGGATGGTACCGTGGCCCATGGCGGCTGTACGTTCTGCAGCGCCGCGGGGTCTGGGGACTTTGCCGGCAACCGCGCCGAAAGTATCGAAAAACAATTTGAAGATATAAAGGGCAAGATGCATAAAAAATGGCATGAAGGCAAATATATGGCCTATTTTCAAGCCTACACCAACACGCATGCCCCTGTGGAAGTCCTTCGCCAAAAGTTCGAGCCTGCGCTCCAGCAGGAAGGCGTAGTCGGCCTATCCATTGCAACACGGCCCGACTGCCTGCCTGATGATGTGGTTGAATACCTGGCAGAGCTGAACGAACGCACCTACCTTTGGGTAGAACTCGGCCTGCAGACCGTACATGAAAAAACGGCCCGCATAATTAACCGCGCCCATGATTACCAAACCTATAAAGATGGCGTAGAAAAGCTCCGCAAGCACAATATCCGTATTTGCTCCCATATTATCAATGGCCTACCGCTTGAAACGCCTGAGATGATGCTTGAGACAGCAAAAGAAGTGGCCAAGCTGGATGTCCAGGGAATCAAGATCCACTTATTGCATTTACTGAAAGGAACACCAATGGTTAAGCAATATGAAAAAGGATTGCTGGAATTTCTTTCGTTTGAGAAGTACATTTCACTTGTCGTCGATCAGTTGGAAATTCTTCCTCCTGAAATGATTATTCACCGTATTACCGGCGATGGGCCGATCGACTTAATGATTGGGCCAATGTGGAGCGTGAATAAATGGGAAGTCTTAAATGCGATTGACGATGAACTGAAACGCCGGAACAGCTGGCAAGGAAAGTATTATGTTCCTGCTGGGGGGATTCCAAGTGAAGCTTGACCGTATTTTGCCTTATGCGCGGATCCTATTGGAGAAAGCTGTCTCCCCCGGCGATCTAGCCGTGGATGCGACAGCAGGCAACGGGCATGACACCTTGTTCCTTGCCTCCTTGGTCGGGGAAAGCGGCCACGTATTTGCGTTCGATATCCAAGAGCAAGCGATTGAAAATACAAGGAAAAGACTTCAGGAAAACGGCGTGCAAGAACGGGTTACCCTTTTCCATAAAAGCCATGACGAGTTGAAATCGTGTCTGCCGGCTGATTGTGCCGGCTCGATTGCGGGCGCCATTTTCAATCTTGGTTATCTCCCTGGAGGGGATAAGCATGTGGTCACTAAAGGCCATTCCACTATTGCAGCAATCGAACATCTTTTGGATTGCATGGCTAGCGGCGGGATTATTGTTCTGGTCGTCTACCATGGCCACCCAGAAGGAGCCGTGGAACGGGATGAATTATTGTCATATGTAAAAGCATTGCCTCAGGATAAGGCCCATGTTTTGCATTATGGTTTTATGAACCAGGTCAATTCACCGCCCTTTATCATTGCGATCGAGAAAAGATAAGTTAAAAAGCGGAATTTACCCGCAGAAAAAAGGAGCTTCCTGTCCTTCATAATAGGGCTACAGAAGCTCCTTTTTTTCTAATCAGGAAATAATGGCGAAGCAGCATTTTCAATCATGCTCTTCAGCAGAGATGGCGAGAGGCGCCCAGGTTCTAGCATGGCATGAAGAGCCAAGCCATCGATTAAAGCATACATTTTTTCTATTTCCAAAGGAAGATCCAACCCTTCTTTCAATAATCCCTTGGCTTCTAATGATTCAAACATCATCTTGAGACTTTCGAGCAAACCATCCTGCTGAATCTGGAAAGCCTCTCCTTTATGGCGTCCGTATACAATGAATTCAAACCAGACCTGTGTTTCCATCAATGTTTCCCGGTCTGTCGGCATCAGTTGCATAAGAATCTCTATAAACATCTGCTTAGGATCCAGGTTTTCCTTCAAAATCGTTTCTACTCGTTGAGTGATACGCTGCTTTACCAGCTCAAGCGCATAGAGTACAAGATCGTTTTGCGTGGAAAAGTAATGTTGCAGCGAACCCAGTGAAAGTCCAGCTTCCTTAGCGATATTGCGGACTGATGCCCCTTCCATCCCTTTCTCGCTGATCACTCTCCACATAGCTTGAGCGATTATTTCTTTTCTTTTTTCATGGTCGACTATTTTTGGCATACTCTTAATCCACATCCCCTCGTCAATGACAGAAGCGCCAGTAAGCATCCGATTGATTCAACTACTAATTGATGGGGAATGAATGAAAACCTCCGCCGATTAAAGTTTCACTTTATATAATACAATTGTATTGGATAACTCGGCGTGTTACAATAACATTATCCATTTTTATCCAATAGGAGTGATCATTATCGGGGCCGTCGGTATATTAATCATTGCGTGCGAAATAGGTTTTTGGGTGTTAATCCTGGCCGGATTCATAGTCCGTTATATTTTTCACAAAGAAAAGCTGGGCTTCTTTTTGCTCGCCTTGACACCCGTCATAGATTTTATACTGCTTGCGGCTGCAAGCTTCGATTTATATAGGGGAGCCACAGCAGACATGACCCATGGGATAGCCGCCATCTACATCGGTGTATCTCTTGTTTACGGGAAAAGCATGATTGCCTGGGGAGATGTACGATTCCGTTATTATATTCTCCGCCAAGGATCTCTTCCGGCCCCAAAATACGGCTATGAGCACGCCCGCAGTTCAATGAAAGATTCATTGAAGCATGTTTTATCCTATCTTATCGGCTGTTCGCTTTTGTTGCTTGTCATTTGGTTGATCGATGACCCCTCAAGGACAGAAGCACTTCTTTCCCTTATGAAAGTCTGGTCGATTGTAACCGTGGCCGACCTTGCCTATTCACTTTCCTACTTTATTTGGCCCCGCCAGCCGAAGGAGAATCCAATCCGGAAAAAGGATATCTGACTGCTGCTCCCTAGCTTATAAAAAGAAGCATCCGTCTACAGGATGCTTCTTTTTACTTGCCCGTAACAAGAGCATATTTTCCAGGGAGGATTTTTTTCACTTTACGGTACAGCTTAGCATTCATATAAAAGAATTTCGCCTGTGAACCCCCAAGTTTGACCATTTTTTTCGCCAATGCTTTCGTTTCAGGTTCATAATCAACCTTAGTGTCCGACAAATATAGTCCCAGCAGCCCCCTATACACTAGCTTATGGAAATCACGGTTTGGAATTTTATCCAAATGTTCCTCTGCCTTCGTGACAAAGTGGGACATCCGCTGATACAATTCATCATTATCCTGATAATAGAAACAGAAATTAAGGTCTCCTCCCTCCAGATCTTCCTGTTGGTCAATGAAATAATCCAAGAGGATATGCAACCCTTGTATGTATGGAAAATACCCATTGCGGATTTCTTTTGCGTAATCATCCTGGAAATCCTCTCGCAAGGCATATGAAATCAAGCTAAAAATCCCCAAGGTTGAACCGGAACATGCCGAAAATTCAAACCAGGACATCTTCGGGAGATTCTCTTTGTATTGGTCAAACCACGTTTGCAGCCTTTGAACCCGCTCTTCCTTCCGGACATGTTTATGTACCTGCAGATCGCAATAATACGAACACAACTCGTTTAGATAAGGTTGAATTGTATCGTAATGTACAAGATGGTTCATCAGTGTTTGGCACGTCTTCACCAGATTAAACAGGTAGCCGCCGTCATCCTGCTCATCACGGAATCGATAATAATTTACTTTTGGCGATTGCTTTTGCAAAGAATGCAGCATCGATTCATGCAACGCCCGGAAATCAGTATCATCAAGAGAAGTGCTTCGGTCACATAGGTTATCCAAATAATCGCTGATAGTCTGATAAGCCACGATGAAGGAAATGGCCTCCGTCCGCCTTTCCTCGGCCAGTAATGCAAGGATCGAACCGCCCTCGCAGTGAAACTCTTTATTCTCGATACTGTCGATCGCTTGTTTTCTTAATTCCGGATCTGGAATCTGCATCGCTTGGTTTTTCCAATAGTGCAGTTCTTTCTGAACCATCGGAAATATATCTTTATACACTCTGTTCATCAATGCTAGCGGTGTAGTAGGAATCGCCAACCAAAGTTCCCCCTCTATTGCACAACGTAACCCAAATTACGGAGCCGATTCTTGACAAAAGACTCTGCGTAATAAAAGACGTCTTCTTTTTCTGGCTCACTGAATAATTCGTGGTACAAGCCCTGCCATTCTTTGAATAACTTTTCGTTAACCATAATAAAATTGAACCATTCTCTCACTGCCGCTTTATCGACAATCTTGTCATCCCCGGCCTGCATCAGCAAAATAGGGAGATCCCCCAAATCAGGGATATTTTCAAAAGCTTCCTTCACAGCCGTCAATAATTCATGATACCACCGTACGGATACCTTTGTAATATATAATGAGTCATTGAGGCCGGATTCCCTTACTTCCGGGTCCCTGGTAATCATATCGATTGTAATCCCTGTAGTAGCCTTGAATTTAGGATAGGCAAAATTCAATATGGCAGAAGCCGCCTGCATGGCTTTTGGCGGATATGTAGCCAGTCCAAGACAAGGAGAAGACAGGATTAAACCTGCTATATTTACTTCAGCTTCCTGTATCAGACGGATTGCAATCAAACCGCCCATACTGTGCCCCAACAGGAAAATCGGCAAATGGTACTCATATGCTTCCTGTATCCAATCTTTTACTTCAATCAGATATTCATCGAAGGAATTAATATGCCCTCTTCTTGCCCGAGTCGTCAACCCTTGGCCCGGTAGATCCCCCATGATGACATGGTAGCCGGCAGAACGCCACATCTCAACCAGCCATTTATAACGGCCTTGATGCTCCATAGCTCCATGTACTATCACAATAACCGCTTTTGCATCGCCCTCGGCTTCCCATTTATACATGTTGCAACAAACCTCCTTATTCAGCAGAACGCCATCTTGGCTCACCACTGTTTGGCACCCATTGGTACGGATAAATTCCTATAGAAAGGATGGAGACTAATCTCGAGATCTTCCAATACGGTTTCCAATCATTAGTGAGGCCATTTCTCCATCATCTGCCCCTTTGCATGCAGCTGATATTCCAGAACATAAAAGACCGTCTGGTCAGCCCGGTTCATAATCATGCATGGGCAGTTTAATGTTTATTCTTATTTTAAAACATCGGTTCATTTAATTAAAGATATTGTACAGATTGAAATCTTACTTATAAACTAATATAAGAATACTAAAAAAAGGACATTTTAACAAAAGGAGATGTTTTTGTTATGTTAGTGTATCCCTATCACCATAAAAAACCCACTATCGATAAGAGTGTTTTTCTGGCAGACCATTCCGTTGTCACAGGCGATGTGACAATCGGCGAACAATCAAGCATCTGGTTCAATACTGTCATCCGCGGCGATGTAGCACCAACTGTCATTGGCAAGCGAGTGAATGTCCAAGATCATTCGGTCCTTCACCAAAGCCCAAAGAATCCATTAATTCTAGAAGACGACGTCACAATCGGCCACAGCGTCATTTTACATAGCTGTACGGTTAAAAAAGGAGCCCTTGTCGGCATGGGCAGCATCATCCTAGATGGAGCAGTCATCGGTGAAGGCGCCTTCATCGGAGCTGGAAGCCTGGTGCCCCAAGGCAAAGTCATCCCGCCGAATACGCTGGCGTTCGGACGTCCCGCAAAAGTAATCCGTGATCTGAACGAAGAGGATATCGCGGATATGCTCCGGATCAGCCGGGAATACGCAGAAAAAGCGCAATATTACAAATCGCTGCAAGCAGAATAAAAAGTAAAAAACAGGAACAAGTACTATGACTTTGTTCCTGTTTTGGATATTATATAGAATTAACCCGTCTATTTTGGATCTGATACACACGATCAGCCATCTTCAAAACAGCATCATTATGACTAATGATCACAACAATTTTACCGTTGCTGTTTTCTTTGATTTTTTGCAGGATATACCGTTCATTCAACGAATCCAGATTACTTGTCGGCTCGTCTAATATATAAACAGGGGTGTTTCTAAGAAACAGTCTTGCCATTGCTATCCGTTGCAGCTGGCCGCTAGAAATATTGGCTGCATACTCTTGCACATAGGAGTCAAGGCCCTCGGGCATAGATTCCACGAAACTGGTCAAGCCCGCTTTGGAACATGCAGCCATTATTTCTTGATCTGTATAGTGTTGCTTGAACATCGTCAAATTCCTGCGTAGAGTATCCGAAAATACAAACGTGCTGGCATCGACTGTACTAAATTGTTCCCTTAAACTTTCAGCAGAATAGACGCTTGCCGGGCGGCCATTGAAAAGGATTTCTCCTGATAGTGCAGGCATCTCTCTTAGCATCAGTGATATCAATGTTGATTTTCCAGTTCCATTCTTCCCTTTTATTCCGATTATTCTTCCTCTCTCCCATTTCATATGGATGTCCTCATAAAGCAGTTCTTTTCCACGATATCCAAAAGAAAGACCTGCACACTCAATTGTATCGATAGCACCGATAGGTTCAGAGCCTTCCGGTTTTTCGGCTATTTCCAGATCCATTAACGTCAGCACACGTTTCGCACTCGCAAATGTGTGCACCAGACTGGCGCTTAAATGGGATAGAGCGAGACTTGGCCCAAAAGACGAAAACAGCAATAAGATCGACAATAATGCCTCTGCCGCCGAAATGGATTGTCGATTCACCAACAATAGAGAAATGGCAATGTTACTGAATACAGCCACATACAGAGTGCAATCGGTCAATGCTTTTAACAGGCCTTCATGCTCTTTCAATCGTTTGGAGGTATCATTCAACTGTGCGCTGAACTGTTCAATCCTCTCAATGGTCTTTTTCTTTTGGCCAAAAACAACTAGTTCCTTAATGCCCTTTAAAGAATCCATTAAAAAATCACTGACCTGGCCATATCGGGACCTGTATGTTTCCGCTGCCTCCCTTCCATATCGATACACAGCCATCGGCACTAAATAGGAAATAAACACATAGGAAGCCAGTGCAGCGGCTCCATATAAAGGATGGAGAAATGAAAATGCACTGACATAAACGACTGTCGTCAATAGGCCGATACAGACAGGAGCAACTGTATGGGCATAGAATACCTCCAGCATTTCCACGTCTTTGGTCACAATATTCATGAATTCCCCTTTACGGAAATCCTTCAGTTGTTGAGGGCCTAAAGACCGGATCACCGTAAAAATGCGGTCGCGTATAATAGCAAGCAGCCGAAAAGCGATATAATGCGTGCAGTATTGTTCGCTAAGCCGAAAAACAGCACGCGCAATACCGCTTACTATAATAATTTCGAGCAAGAACCTCATGGAGCCGTAATGGCCTGCTTCCGCTCCTTGAATCACTGCCATTCCTCCTACGACGGATATCCCTGTTATGGATAAATAGCCAAGCGTCCCAAGAAGGACGGTTAGCGCCATATGGGGCAGTAATGGTCTTAACAATGTCAAAAGTCGATTTATATCTCTCATAGCATTTCCACCTTCAGCGTATCCTGGGCATGTTTGAGGCGTGCATATTCTCCATCGATTTTCATGAGTGAATCATGTCTTCCACTCTCCACCAGATGCCCTTTTTTAAAGACAAGAATCTGATCGGCCTCCTTCACATTCTTCAGATAATGAGTAATGACGATGACCGTTTTACCAGATGCACGCAATTTATCTATCAAGCTGAAAATATCCTTTTCACTCTGCTGATCGATATTAGCTGTTGCTTCATCAAACAAATAGACATCCGGATCCTTCAGCAACAGCCTTGCAATGGCAAGCTTCTGTCTTTGGCCGCTCGACAGGTTTGCACCGCCGCTGCGGACAACCGCATGGATATCTTTGGATAATTCGTGCAGTTTGACCTTTTCCAACACTTCAACCGCTTTATCTTCTGTCAATTTGTTAGATCCTACCTTCAGATTGGAGAAAACAGTTCCCTCAAATAGGTGGGTATGGGCTGATACACTTCCGATATAGGCATGGACCAATTCAAGATTTAGCATGGCCAAGTTATCCTGCCCAATTGTGACGGTCCCCTCTGTCGGAAGCAAGAACCCTTCCATCAACCGGCTAACTGTCGTTTTCCCTGATCCTGACATTCCGACGATTCCGGTTAATTCCCCTTTCTTGATCACGAAGGAAATATCTTGGACAGCCTTCCGATTTTCTTCCTCACTATAGATCAATGACACATGGTCAAAACGGATATCTCCGCCTGCAGGCAAAAGGGGAGATGTTTTACCAGCACTCTTTAGGCTTAGAATATCCGTTAGGCGTTTTAAAGAACTCACCCCGTTTAAACCAACATGGAAATAGGAACCCAGAAGCCGCATCGGGACAAAAAATTCCACTGTCAATAAAGCAAAACAGATAAAGCCTGCCAATGTAATACGGCCATTGTTGAACGCAACTGCCGCCATGACAATTCCAATTGCTGTCCCTAGATAGGAGACCAAATCCATGACGGTGATCGATTGGAGCTGCATGCGAAGCACTTTCATGGTCATGACCCGAAATGATTCCGATTCTTTTCGCATGATATTCTGGTATTCTTCGTCGCTGTCAAACGCCTTTAAAACAGAAATGCCTTCAATTCCTTCAACAAATTTCTTGCCTACATCCAAATATTTATTCCAATAAGTCCGGAAGATTTTTTTTCCTACTTTGACAGAGGCGACTATAGCGACAGGAATCATGCACATTGCGAAAAGAAGGAATAATGCAATTTTCCAATCGATGGCTGCCAATGCCATAAACAATAAAACAGGAGCTATTAGGCTGTAAAACAGCTGGGGCAGATAGCGGCTGTAATAGACATCAATATTCTCAATGCCTTCCACGCTAAGCTGGCTGATTTTACTTATTTGCAATCCTGCAATTTCCTGCGGAGACAACGAAAATAACTTCTCTAACAACTCTCTCCTTAGCCGCGATTTTAATTCGTGGGATGTATAATGCGTCCATTTCGTAGAATAGTAGTGGCAAATCCCTTTCAACACTAGAACCAGCATACATGCACCCAATGTATTCCATCCGATTGAAACCGGCGAGCCTTCGAACAAATCAGATATAACATCGGCGATTACAAAGGCAATCGTAATATTCAAAATTAAGTTGATCGCCTGAAGGAATGTAATCCATACAAGGATTTTGCGTAAAGAATATCGCTTTGCATAAACCATCATTTCTTTCTGAATCATTGTAAAACCTCTTTCTTTGAAACTGTGGGGATGAACCGCCATACAACAATCCATTTGCAAATAGCAAGGACGGCCAGAAACACACGTAAATGAATATGGGCGATGAGAATGCCACTTACCAAAAGAAGGGTTGTCGCCATTCCTAAGATCTCTGCCTTCTGTCTCGGCGTCAATCCCTTATTTTGTTTGTATTCCAGCACATACTTTCGGTACACTTTTCTTCTCTTAATCCAGGCTTCGCATGTTTTAGAACTTTTGGCAAATAAACAAGCGGTCAAAAGGATAAAAGGGGTAGTCGGCAAGACTGGAAGAACAACGCCGACCAAACCAAGCGCAAAGGAAATCCAGCCAAGGCTGCATAGTATTATTTTTTTCACGATTCTATTCACCTCTTTATAAAATGTGGATTAAAACTAGCCAAACGAGCGCCACAATGGCCAGTATGATATGTAAATACGGTTTGCCTCTGGCTCCCCATCCAATCCCCAAAGCAAGTGAGAGCAGTAGAGCATATCCTATATAGCCAGTTGGCACCGGATAGGCGGTGAACATATATAACAAAAGAGCTAAAACGGCCGCCAACCCAATGGCAAAATGGCCTTTTTTCCACACCTTGCCCTTTCGGCACAGAAAGGCCCCCGACAAAATGGTTATGACGAGGGCACATTTATGTATGATCAAAAAAACATATACGGATCAGCCTCCAATTTACTATACTGATATAGTAAATTATTTTATTGATAATGATTATCATTGTCAATAAAATTTTAACTTTTTTTTAGGCGTAAAAAAAACGCCATCTGTTTAGATGGCGCTTTTCTGTGTTTTTGGGCATTAGGCATTCAATGCATCTTGCTTCAACGCTTCCGCTTTATCCGTACGCTCCCAAGGAAGATCAAGGTCATTGCGTCCGAAATGTCCGTAAGCCGCTGTCCCTTTATAGATAGGGCGGCGCAGGTCAAGCATCTTGATAATGCCGGCAGGTCGAAGATCGAAGTGTTTGCGAACCACATCCACCAGTACTTCTTCGTCTACTTTTCCGCTTCCGAATGTATCGATTGCGATTGATACGGGCTCTGCTACACCGATGGCATAGGCCAATTGGACTTCCACTTTGTCAGCTAAACCAGCTGCAACAATGTTTTTGGCAACATAGCGGGCAGCATACGCAGCAGAACGGTCCACTTTGGTTGGATCCTTACCGGAAAACGCACCGCCGCCGTGGCGGGCATAACCGCCATATGTGTCGACAATGATCTTGCGGCCAGTAAGCCCAGCATCCCCCTGAGGCCCTCCAATTACGAATCGTCCAGTCGGATTGATAAAGTATTTTGTATTCTGATCGATCAACTCAGAAGGCACGACCGCATTAATAACATGTTCTTTAAGGTCTCTTTGGATTTGCTCCAAAGTCACTTCCGGGTTATGTTGAGTTGAAATAACAATTGTGTCAATGCGGACAGGCTTGTCATTCTCATCATATTCAACCGTTACTTGGGTTTTGCCGTCCGGGCGTAAATAATCAAGCGTGTTATTCTTGCGCACTTCTGTTAAACGGCGTGCAAGCTTGTGGGCCAATGAAATCGGAAGCGGCATAAGCTCACTCGTTTCATTGCAGGCGAATCCAAACATAAGGCCCTGGTCCCCTGCACCGATCGCATCAATCTCTTCCTCCGTCATATTCCCTTCTCTTGCTTCAAGAGCACGGTCCACCCCTGCAGCAATATCAGGAGACTGCTCATCGATTGAAGTCAGAACTGCACATGTTTCTGAGTCGAAACCGAATTTTGCACGTGTATAGCCAATGTCTTTGATTGTGCCGCGTACGATTTTCGGAATGTCGACATAAGTCGATGTAGTGATTTCACCCGCAACCAGTACAAGTCCGGTATTGACACTTGTTTCACAAGCGACACGGGCATTAGGATCTTTATCTAAGATTGCATCCAATATGGAATCAGAGATTTGGTCACAAATTTTATCCGGATGACCTTCCGTAACGGACTCTGAAGTAAAAAGTCTACGTTTTTTTGACATCAAATTACCCTCCTCAATAATAGTAGAGGCTACTATGAATAGTATTGTATTCAGCTTCCCCTGTTTTGTCGACGGAATTCATTTCCCTATACAAAGGAATAAAATTGGTTAATGAGAGGAATTAAAACCATAAAAAAAACCTCTCCTTGATGTGAGGAAAGGGTACTTGTTATTGTACGTCTAGCCTTTCGCTCTTATCGTTCAAGGACCAATGCCTTGCATCAGGTTAGCACCTTCGCTGTCGCAGAATCTTTGACCATGCGCTGCATGATAAACAAGATAATGCTGCAATGACAGCAGGTTGCTGGGCTTCAAAGGGCCTGTCCCTCCACCAGCTCGGGATAAGAGAATCCGTTCAGTAATAAATGATAACATAAACACTATGATTGTCAACATTTTAACCCCCCCGCCCTAAAAATGGAAGGCTGTCCGAAAACTCTGGCTTGCTTTTCGTTCTATTTTTGGCCGTTACTATTGCCCTATAGCAATCTAGTCCTTTTACAGCCGTCAAAAGGATGTTTTTTATTGTAGCAAAACATCCCTTGGAAGAGATACCAAAAGCAAAGCACTATGATCAAGCGTTTGCTTCCTTTTTTCTGGGGTGCCGTTGTATATGAAAAAATGGGATAGTGGTTCGGCTGCCTCGTTTTACCTCTACATTCAACTATATCTAGATTAATAGTTGAAAAATAAAGAAAATTAATTCATAATTTCCTTGTAAAGATCGAGTATCCTTTCATTAAGTAGGAACCCGGTAATTAATTATGCTTTTTGATTATTTCTCTTCATTTATTTCACATTAGTATGGATTATTGAATTATATGTGTTATACTATTTTACATGTTAAACAATATATGGAAAAATCACATTATAATAAAGGAAGGTATCTCATATATGAATACGGTCGAGGTTTCAAATGAGCTACATGAATTAGTAAACGGCAATAATGTAAGCGTACAACTATCTGTTCCCCAATTGGTGGAAAAAGTGCTGCACCGTAATGAAGGAGTCCTTTCATCCACAGGTGCTGTCAAAGCTGAAACAGGGAAATATACGGGGCGTTCCCCGAAAGACAAATATATCGTGGAAGAAGAATTATCTAAAGACAAAATTGCATGGGGCTCTGTCAACGAACCCATTTCCCAGGATGCATTCTTGAAGCTTTACCATAAAGTCATTCAACATCTGAAGGAAAAAGATGAAATATTTGTCTTCAAAGGATTTGCCGGTGCCGACAAAAAGACCCGCCTGCCGATCCAAATCGTGAATGAATATGCATGGCATAACCTATTTGTCCATCAATTGTTCATCCGTCCCGATAAGGATGAACTAGCTGAGCATGATGCCCAGTTCACCGTCATTTCAGCTCCGAATTTCAAGGCGGATCCTGCTGTTGATGGAACAAAGTCAGAAACGTTCATCATTATTTCATTTGAATATAAAACGGTATTGATTGGTGGTACCGAATATGCGGGGGAAATGAAAAAATCAATCTTTTCCGTCATGAACTATCTACTGCCTGAACAAGATATCCTTCCAATGCACTGTTCAGCCAATGTCGGGAAAGAAGGCGATGTCGCCTTGTTCTTCGGGCTGAGCGGCACTGGGAAGACAACCCTTTCTGCCGATCCCAACCGCAAATTGATCGGCGATGATGAACATGGCTGGTCTTCTAATGGTGTATTTAATATTGAAGGCGGTTGCTACGCAAAATGCATCGATCTTTCACGAGACAAAGAACCGCAAATATTCGATGCCATCCGGTTCGGTGCCGTTCTGGAAAACGTCGTTCTGGATGCTGAAACAAGAGTTGCCGATTACAGCGATAAATCTTTGACAGAAAACACGCGTGCCGCCTATCCGATTGATGCCATTGATAATATTGTCAATCCAAGCATCGCCGGCCATCCGAATACCATTATATTTTTAACCGCTGATGCCTTTGGCGTATTGCCTCCTATCTCTAAACTTTCCAAAGAGCAGGCAATGTATCATTTCCTTAGCGGCTATACTTCTAAATTAGCCGGTACGGAGAGGGGCGTCACATCACCGGAGGCAACTTTTTCAACTTGTTTTGGATCGCCATTCCTTCCGTTGCCGGCAACTGTCTATGCAGAAATGCTCGGACAAAAAATTGACGAGCATAATGCAAATGTATTTTTGGTCAACACCGGATGGACAGGCGGAGAGTATGGCGTGGGCAGCCGGATGAAACTGGCTTATACCCGGGCGATGATCCATGCCGCTTTTGAAGGCGATCTGAATAACATTGAAACAGTGAAAGACAGTATTTTTGGCCTGGATATTCCTTTGCATGTACCCGGTGTGCCGGATGAAGTGCTGCAGCCGCATAAAACATGGAGTGACCACTCTGCTTACCTGAAAAAAGCAAAAGAACTTGCCGGTAAATTCCGCGACAACTTCTTAAAATTCGATCATGTATCATTTGAAATCAAAGAGATTGGCGGACCGATTCAATAATATCTTCATATAGCAAAAAGGATAGAAAAAGCGATTAAATGGCTTTTTCTATCCTTTTTGTATTTTTCTATTAACCCGCTCCCTTACAGCCGAAAATAGGACGTACCATTTCTTCCCTTCCTGCATCAAGCTCCTTATATGCAGGCGGAACACCATATCAATTTCAAAAAAATCTTCCACCAAATATCTGACAGCAAAATAACTGCACCCATCATGGAATTACTTCTGTCTGTGAAGGATCCCATAAGCAATATGCTTATACACAACAAAAAGGCCGCTTGTAAATTATCTAAGGGTGACAACTCTCAAACCTATGTAAATAAAAAGACCGAACATATTATACATATAAAATATGTTCGGTCTTTTTTGTTATGATACTGGTTCGTAACGATTGTTGTTTTATCTTGTCTTACTCAACTAACGTGGCAGGTTAGTGGAAGATGAACAGTTGAAGAGTTAGTGATATAATAATTAGAAAATAAATACAATTAACTTAAATGGCACACTTTTAAATTGATACTATTGAGTTAAAAGGTAAAAATACTTAGAGTATGGGGTTGGATGAATGAGAAAGATGCTATACCTTTTTCTTTTTTTACTATTGTTGAGTGGTTGTCAAGAATCAAATAGTAACATTAAAGAAGAAAGTTTAGAAGAAACTAAAACAGACGATTATAAGGAGAAAAATATGTTTACGATTGATGCCTATCTACAAGATATAGAGGATGTCCTTGAATTGAATTCTAAAAATCTAATTGATAAATTAAAGGAAATAGATAACCTAACTTTTTATTCTGAAGTAGAACTGTTAGATTTTTCAACTTTTGTTGATCCGACACACTATACCTTATCAATCGTTATGTTCTCGATGGATAAAGAAGCTAATGAAGTTTTTTATGAAGGTAATGATTCTAATTTATTTTCTGGTAGTATGAATATAATTGATAATATTAAATATTATCAGATATCAGATAATCAAATGAATCTTTTTTCTACATTTTATGAGGAAAATGCAGAAACGATTGTTCCTAAAGAACAGGAAGTAATAAAAGACTGGTTTGAGGATTGTTGGATAACAGCAAACAACGGTCAAGAATCTGGATTACCATCCTATTTCTCTTTTCACGATGAATATAAATCATATGACTTAATTAATAAAAAATGGATTTCAGAAGATGAGATGTGGTCTTTTTAAATGTAAACATAACTGACTGCTAATAAGCAGTCTTTTTCAATTAACCTAAAGTTACATAGCAGAAAATCAGAGCTGTCATTTAGATAGTTTTTTCTTATGCGGCTAACGTGGCAGTTTAGTGAAAGAAAGCTTCTAACTTTCGTGGTAAAATAATACAAGGGATAGAAATGGAGAAATTCTTGGTGAAAATTACTATTTATATATTTATTGTTTCATTTTCATTATTGTTAGTATCGATAAATATAGAGAGAGTTACAAAGGACAAAAAAAGGGGTTTTATTGTGTGAAAAAATACATTAATCAGTTTTTAAAGAATTTTTTAATCTTTTTTCTTATTGGTTTAGTTAGTAATAAGCTCCTTAAATCTAATTTTGAAGTATTAACTTCTTTTTCTATTGCAATAGGACTATCTTTAGGCATATTAATATTTAGTTCTCGCAAATGAAAACCTAAGTATTGTGAAGTATTGTACTTAAACTAAACCAGCTAATAGTTTGTCAATCATTTCACTCAAAAATATAATGTAAGCATGCTATACTGAAAATAAGGCATGACAAATAAACTTCCTCCAACAAGATGGAAGTTCCTTGAAGATATGTGAAAATTTATTTTAAGCAACATCTTGGAAGGTTGTTTTGGTTTTCAAAAGAGCGTAAATCCAATGTAAAAGCTTATTAGCACAGGCAATAATGGCTACTCGATAAGGTTTTCCCTCGTCTCGCTTTTTGTCGTAAAACTCACGTAATCTCTTATTTCGAGGGATGAGTTCTTTGGTCGTTCTAGTTTTACGGGCATCTCGAATGGCGCAACGGACAGCTGTGAATAAGGCATGCCGTAGCCTGCTGGAACCCCTTTTCGTGATGTGATTCTTGGTACCCTTGAAGGTACCAGACTCGAATACACTGGGGTCAATTCCCGCAAAGGCTACTAACTTTTTAGGGTGATTAAACCGATCTATTTCTCCAATCTCGGAAATAATCGTGGCCGCGATTTTTTCGCCGATACCAGGAATGGATTGGATAATCTTATATTCTTCTATATTTTTTGCTAAGGCATCTATCTCTTCTTCAAGTACGGATAGATGCTTTTTATATTCAAGAAGAATGTTAATAAGCATCTCTAAACTAATCAGATGGCTATGATACAGGGTCTGCTGAAACGGATTTCGATTAGCTGCTTGTATGAGCTTATTCGCTTGATTACTGGCCCATTTCTGAGATCGGCTCTTGCACAGTTCATGAATCTTCACGGTAAGGGTCTCTTCACCAGCTTCCAACACTTTTTTAGAGGTTGGAAAGGTTGATAAAGTACGTAAAGAGACATCCGAGTACAATTCTCCGAACACACCTACATACTCAGGAAATACTTGATCCAGCACAGATTGAAATTGTAGCTTAGCTTGGACAAACATACCCGTCAAATTCTCGTGCTGTCTCGTCAGATTACGCAAGTTCAAAAGCTGAATGCCACGCTTTTTATAGGGCTCTAAATCCTCTTTGTAATACAGCTCGCAGAGATGGTGAGCATCAATTATGTCTGTTTTGACTTTGCGTAAACTCGAACTTTTCGCTTTGTAAGAAATGAGTGGATTCACAACGATTAACAGGTATCCTCTTTTTTCAAAATACTGAACGACAGGCAGGTGATAATGTCCCGTAGATTCCAAAACAATGGGTGGCTGTGAACCTGATTGTTCTTCCACTTCTTTGATAAAGGCGTGTAATTCCTGTAATCCATCCAGTGTATGTGCGACTTTAAAGCTCTTTTTGTATGGTTTCTTTTTCTCCAAGAATGCTTGAACCTGACTTTCTCCTTTTGCGACATCCAGACCAATGACTGGATTCATGATATCTCCTCCTCATCAATGAATTAGCTGGTAACCCCTAAATGGCTCNGGCCCCTCTTTAACAGACGCATTTTAACGACCATCTGTGTATAGATCTAATCGTTCATTTTGCGGTATATAAAGGGAGAAACGGCAGTGTCCCCTTTTTTGCCCCATGCGAATAAATGGCTATACGCTTGGTGGCCCATTGATTTCTTGACGATGGCTAAGCAACGCTCGCAATAATAATGAACATCTGAGCTTCTCTTTTCTTGCATAGGGGTCAATTGGCTGCAGTTACATTTTTTTTTGCAATAGGTGCATTGTCTAGTATCCATCTGTCACATCTCCTTCGCATGATGATTAAGCAGGCTATAGGCAGGAATCAGATTATAGAGCTTGAATTTCTAGGCAAGTCCAGTATACATGAAATAAACATATGGAAAAGGAAATTCACAAATCGTTTAGACAATGGTTGAAATACAGTCAAAAGAAAGGAATGGGGCAACTTGGCTTTCCTGCATCTCTTTTCAGGCTAATCCTCCTGTGGCGGTCAATACATGGTTGAATAACATATAGTATAGATCGATGCTTGACAGCTAACCGATATTCACATGCAAAAATAAACGGTTCTTTCCCCGCAGAATTAGAACCTGAAAGGAAGAAAAAGATGTATTCCATGAATAGAAGTGATTACGCTGTATACGGACACCCCTATCTGTCTATGTACAGTGAAAGATATCCCGATCCCGTCTTTGTTTCTCCCGCCCAGCCTAACCCCGCTGCAGGGTTTCCTTTTCCGGTAATCATTCCGGGCAATCCTACTCCATTCATTCATGTTTCTACTGGACCTGGAACTTCCTTTCCGCCCGGCTTTCCATTCCAAGGAGGAGGACAAGGCGTTCAGGGACCACCCGCAAGCAGTCAAGCGCCCCAAGGCCCTCCTCCAGCCTTTATTCCGGCCAAACCGCAAAAACAAGGAGGAGGAGGGGCAACGGCATTAGTCGATACCAATGTGCTGCAGTTTTGTTTATTTCGCTACACCTATGTATGGCTGAATAACGGAAACCATTTCTGGTTCTTCCCAATTGCCATCGGGAAAAACGCAGTGGGAGGATTCACATGGAATTCGGTACAAAACCGCCCTTTCTTTATTGCCTTGGATAGCAGGAATATAGACAATGTCAGTTGCTCCTATTAGCAATTGCAGAAGAAAGGACCTGTCATCTATTTCGACAGGCCCTTTCTTTTATGCAAATTGTTCACACTGGCTGCTCTTCGCCTGATGGCACGCTTCAATATATCCTTTCAGCAATTGTCTCATACTATCATCCTTTTCATAGAGTTCTTCTGGATGGAATTGCAGACCAAGGATGAAATGGGTGGGATCTTTCCCCTCAATCGCTTCGATTATTCCATCGGGAGCCGTGGCAACTACCCGGCATGGGTCGGCGACTCTTTTCACTGCCTGATGATGCTTGCTGTTCACCTTTGCATGCGAGATACCCATTAAACGATGAAGCAGTGTCCCTTCTTTGATATGTAGATCGTGGGTCGGTTCCTTTCTCGATATCATTTGATTGTGTTGAATATAACGTACATCGGATTCGATATCCTGGACCATAGACCCACCCAGCGCAGTATTTAATGAGCCAAATCCGCGGCACACACCGATAATCGGAATCCGTTTTTTCATTGCATATTTAATCAACATTCGTTCCATATGATCTCTTCCCACATTTATCATTTTTATTAAGTGGGTGGGTTTTTCATCATAAAACATCGGAAAAACATCTTCTCCACTCGTTAAAAACAATCCGTCACAAAGTTCGATGCATTGCCGGGCCATTATTCTATTGCCCACTGGAATAATGATGGGCATGCCCCCTGCATCCAAAACCGCTTTGACAAATTGGTGGTTGGCCTGCACGCAAGGATTCGTTTCGCCAAGGATTTCAATATCCAAAACAGAACTTGTAATGCCGATAACAGGACGATTGCTTTTCATAAGCGTTTCCCCTTTTCCATGTATTTACATTCCTTTTATACCCAATTATTCAAAATGAATATCGATATAAAGCCTCTTTTTAAAAATTTTTTCTTCTATTCAAGGAAAAGTCACAAATTGCTTTGCTCGCTGAAAAAGCACCCGTAAATCAACTCGTTTTATCTAAACCTATTTCTGTTTTGATTATAAAAACCCGGCAATCCTGCCGGGTTCAATCTTTTGATCGTCTAAATTATATTCTTAACGGACCACCAAGACGTCACATACTGCGTGGCGTACAATATATTGCGAGACGCTTCCCAGGACGAACCGTTCAACAGCATTCAATCCGTTGGCGCCACATATAATTAAATCCGCCTGATGTTTCTTGGCAATCACTTTCGTAATCTTGGACTTTGGAGAGCCTAATTCCAATTCGCACACTACCTCAGGGAGGCCGGCAGCCTTCGCTTTGGCCATGTATTTTTCCAGCAGGCCCTCTCCATATTTCTTGGCCGATTCTATGATCGAACCCTTATACACTTCCATGCCAGGCGATGTAACAGGGTCTACCACATGGCCAATAACCAAACGGGCTCCATTATTTTCTGCAATATGTATTGCTTTTTCAAATGCTTTTTCTGCCACTTCAGAACCGTCTACTGCCACTACTACTGTATGATATGTCAAGCTCATACAATTTCCTCCTTATTATACTAGGCTATTTCCGAAAAACTTGGTCACTTTTAAACTAGTAAGATCCTTGAAGCCATTGAGGTTTAAAAACAATTATCTTTTAAAAATAGTATAGTACATATTTATGATATTATTTTCTGACTTCTGTGAATAATTCATCCCAAAAACCGACATAATTCTTTCATGGCGCCAGCGACAGAAACAGGATAGACTATATGACTGTTTATCCCTTACCTCTATTGACGTTTATAAATAAAAATGGTAAGATTCCATATAATTTACTAAATAATCAGAAAAATACAGACCATAGGGATAGGTTTCTTAATTTATACAAGAATTAAAAGGGAAGTTTGGTGAAAATCCAACACGGTCCCGCCACTGTATTAGAGGAGTTAGCACTTGTAGATCACTGATTGTTTTTCAATTGGGAAGATAGTGCCTAATGATGATCCTTGAGTCAGGAGACCTGCCTATCCTGCAACACTGTTTTTTACCTACGGAAGATAGGAGGGTGTTAGAATGAAGAAACCTATATATACATATGGGCATTTCTAACTTTTTCTATGTTCAAAGTTAGAAATGCCTTTTTTATATTCATGTATTTATACTACAGGGAGATGAATGCTTTGCAAACTAGTAATTTAGGTTATCCACGCATTGGTGAAAATAGGGAATGGAAAAAGGCTCTTGAACAATATTGGGCAGGAAAAATAAATGAAGAAAGCTTTGAACAAGCAACAGATCGTGTCCTGTTATCTAATCTAAAAAAACAGATTGCATTGGGAATAGATATCATACCAGTTAATGACTTTAGCTATTATGACCATATGTTAGATACTGCTGCAATGTTTGGATTAGTGCCAAACCGATATGGCAGTATTAATAAGGATATACCTTTGGCGCAATATTTTTCAATGGCTAGAGGGAATAGCACAGCCGTTGCATCCGAAATGACCAAGTGGTTCAATACAAATTACCACTACATTATTCCAGAACTTAATGAAACAACCTTTCAGTTAATTGAGAATAAGCCCTTAAAGGCTTATAGAAAAGCAAAAGAAAAACTGGGGATTGAAGGAAAACCCGTTATTGTCGGCCCATATACATTTCTAAAGCTTTCAAAGGGATATGAGGAAAAACAAATTCCAAGTCTTCTTTCACAGCTCATTCCGTTATACCAGCAGGTTTTCAAGGAATTACAAGCTGAAGGTGTGCAATGGGTGCAAGTTGACGAACCTATATTAGTAACATCCCTTTCAAAAGATGAATTCGAAACCATTCAATCTATTTATGCACAATTACATGAAGCAGCTCCTAATCTAAAAATAATGCTTCAAACTTATTTCGATTCAATAACCGAATACCAAACAGTTGTATCCCTGCCCGTACAAGGAATCGGATTAGATTTTGTCCATGATCGCAATCAAAATTTACAGTATATTCAAAAATTAGGCTTTCCAGAAGATAAAGTACTAGGCTTGGGAATTATAGATGGCCGTAACATTTGGAAAGCCGACCTAAATAAGAAGAAAGAAATCATTGATCTCGTCTTAGAAAAAGTAAACACAGAAAGACTGTGGATACAGCCATCTTGTAGTTTACTGCATGTTCCCATCACCATCAAAAATGAACCAAAATTAGATAAGACATTGAAGAACGCGCTTGCTTTTGCAGATGAAAAGCTACAAGAAATCCACATGCTAAAAAATAGGTATGATCTGAATCAAAACAGCAGCGATGCTTTTTCCAAAAGCGAGAAAGACATAAATAACCTAAACATGTCCGCTGCCCGCAATAATTCAATTGTACATTCAGCTGTTAAAAATATTTCTAACCAAGATTTTAGACGCAAGCAAAGCTTCAAAGAAAGAAAAGAAATTCAACAAGCATATTGGCAGCTTCCAGACTATCCAACTACAACAATTGGCAGTTTCCCGCAAACCGCTGAAGTACGCAAAGCTCGCCGCCAATTTAAAAGTGGAGAGTGGACTTTCGAACAATATAAAGAGTTCATCGAATCTGAAATAGCCAGATGGATTTCTATCCAAGAAAAAATCGGGCTGGATGTATTGGTACATGGCGAATTTGAACGCAATGATATGGTGGAATATTTTGGAGAAAAACTAACAGGTTTTGCTTTTAGCTCAAATGGCTGGGTTCAATCTTATGGATCGCGTTGTGTGAAGCCGCCTATTATATATGGCGATGTAGCATTCAGCGAACCAATGACTCTAACAGAAAGTTTATATGCCAAGAGCCTAACAAGTAAACCAATGAAAGGCATGCTGACCGGGCCAGCTACTATCCTAAACTGGTCATTCGTTCGCGATGATCTCACTCGTAAAGAAGTGTGCTTTCAAATCGCACTTGCATTAAAAGAAGAAGTTGAAATTCTCCAGAGAAATGATATTAAAATGATTCAAGTAGATGAACCAGCATTACGCGAGGGGCTGCCTCTAAAAAAAGAAAATTGGCATGAGTATTTAGAGTGGACGGTACAATCATTCTTATTAGCAACATCTTCGGCTGAAGCGACCACACAAATTCACACTCATATGTGTTATTGTGATTTTAATCATTTCTTAGAAGTCATTAGTAAGCTTGACGCCGATATCATTTCTATCGAAACTTCAAGAAGCCACGGTGAACTTCTTGAGTCTGCACAACTGAAAGCCTATGACAAAGGAATCGGGCTTGGCGTCTATGATATTCATAGTCCCCGTGTTCCTTCGGTAGAAGAAATAGAAAATATGATTTCGGAGTATTCAAAATTATTACCAAAAGAACAAATCTGGATTAATCCAGATTGCGGGTTAAAAACCAGAAAAGAAGAAGAAACAATAGCATCACTGCAAAACATGGTGAAAGCCGCAAAAAAATTCCGCAATGAAATTGGACACACTAACACAGACGCAGACGCAACAACCGAAGAAATATGTTAATAACTACCTTTAGCTATTTAAAATTAATAATTAGTGGGGGTTTTCATTCATCTCCCTCCAACTATTCGTTGAATCAATCAGATTCTTGCTGGAGCTTATCTAACACTTACACTTCTTCATCTTCACGCATTTGTTGAAGTGGGAGTCTAACTCCAGGTAGAACTATAAAAAGAATCACCAAAACCAGCTTGGAGACCATAAGTGGTTTTTGGTGATTCTTAAAATTAGAATAGATTTTACTCTTCATCTGGATGGAAAATGGCGTTTACATTATGGAAATTGAAGTGCCCGCAATTTTCGCACATGGTGGTGATCGCCGGAAACTCCCTTTGCCCTTCCTCAACCCCTTGTTCATCCTGAAGAATAATGTAGGTATATTTTTCAAAAATCCTGAACGAATGATTATGGCAAACTTCGCACGTTTGTAAAGCTCCCTGTTCTTTTAACACTTTCTCAATTTTGTCAACTTTCTCTTGTGGAAAAGTCATTCATTCCATCTCCTTACATTTTTGAATAGATACTAGAATAATACCCCTATTGTTTATTATTAATCAGAGAATGTCCGATTTATTTTTCGACCCGCTTACAGGCCGCCAAAACTAAAAAAGGCTGTTCCAAAAGTCAATAGGACTTTCTGGAACAGCCTTTATCTTTGATAACTTAAAAGTATCCACAGCTGTCTAATGCATCGCTGTGCTTACAAGCTTTCGCTTTTAGTAGCCTGTGTGTTTACTTCTTCTTTTGCCGGTTGAGCTCGCTTGATGAAGAGTGCCAGCACAAGCGCCAAGACGATAATGACCGTAGACACAAGGAAAGAGAAGTTGATTCCTTCAAGTGTCGCCTTGGCCATGATTTGCTGTTTCATTTCTGCCATGGCGCTCTTTGTAGGTTGTGCAGTCATATGGCTCATCGCTTCTTTTGCCAGTTCTTCTGCTTGTGATTTCGTGCGGTTTTGCATGATTGTTACAAGCAATGCGGAACCGATGGCACCCGATACCTGGCTCAATGTGCTGTTCATCGCCGTTCCGTGCGGTGTATAGCGCATCGGTAGCTGATTAAGCCCATTCGTCATAATCGGCATCATGACCATTGACATCCCAAACATACGGACTGTATACATGATGATCAGTGTCGTATAAGTCGTATCCATCGACAATTGGCTGAACGTATAGTTTGTGACGAGCGTGATCGTTAAACCAATCAACGCCAGAATCTTGGCACCGAACTTATCGAACAGTTTTCCCGTAATCGGCGACATGATTCCCATGATGATGGCCCCCGGCAACATGAGCAATCCGGAATGAAACGGCGAAATGCCTCTTAATGTCTGTAAATAGATCGGCATCAGCAGCATAGCCGAGAACATAGCCATATTCAATGTAACGGAAATGGCAGATGCTAATGTGAACATTGGATATTTATAGACGTGGAAATCAAGCATCGGCTGCTTCAGTTGGAACTGTCTAAAAATATAGATAACCAAGGCAACTGCCCCAACAATCAATGTGATATACACTTCTGGAGAACTCCAGCCTTTATTCCCCGCTGAACTGAATCCGTACAGGATGCCTCCGAATCCGATGGTAGATAAGATGACGGATAACACATCAATCTTAATGGCAACCTTCTCTTTTTTGTCTTTCAGCTTAAAGAATGCAAGCACTAAAACAATGAAGGCAATAGGCGAAATAATATGGAACAATACCGGCCAATCATAGTTTTCGACGATCCAGCCGGATAAAGTAGGCCCGATTGCCGGCGCAAAAATCATAACAAGCCCGAAAATCCCCATTGCTGCTCCGCGTTTTTCAATCGGGAAGCTTGTTAGCATCACATTCATCAAAAGCGGCATCATGATTGCAGCACCCGCTGCCTGAATCATACGCCCAGCCAACAGAACAGAGAACGCAGGCGCAAACCCGCCGAGGACTGTCCCAGCCGTAAACAACAGCATGGCGGTCAAGAACAACTGTCTTGTTGAAAACCGCTGGATCAAAAACGCCGTCGTCGGAATCAATACGCCGTTCACCAGCATATAACCAGTCGTCACCCATTGGACAGTGGACGCTGTTACATCAAATTCCTTCATAATAGAAGGCAGTGCTATATTAAGCAGGGTATTTGCCAGAAGAGCAACAAATGCTCCAGCCAACAATATAAGTATTACCCCATAATCCGGTTTGGCTTGTTTACCAATAACTGTTTTTCCCATAAAACTCTCCTCTTACTCGTATATATTTAATTTGATTACTCAACACTGTGTTTGATAACAATCATACTGAACATTATAATATAGACATTAAACAATGCAAGCAACAATAGTGCTTCTAATGTCATATTTCCAACATTTCAATTTATTTTGTTGATTAAAAAAGATAATTTTAGAAGGATGGATAATAAAATGAAAAGCCCAAAAGTTGACAGAAGAGTAATAAGGACGAAAAGATTGATCCGTGATTCGCTTACAGATCTAATGATTGAAAAAGGATTCGACGGCCTGACAGTGAGCGATATCACGGAAAGAGCAGATATCAACAGGGGCACATTCTACCTTCATTACAGAGATAAATATGATTTATTGGAACAGAGTGAGGCAGAAATAATTGAAGAGATTAAACAAATCAAACATGAAAAATTTATATCTAAAGGAAATTTAGTAGAAAATAAGGAAATCATGTATGAGCCCTCTCCTTATATTATGAAGCTATTGGATTGTATAAAAGAAAATGCCGAGTTCATTAAAGTCCTGCTTGGACCTAATGGAGATCCACGTTTCCGTCTAAAATTGAAAGAAGAAATGCGGGCAAATGTAAAAAAAAATATCACCGAACATCTCGAACTAAATGCACTCTATGTACCCGTGGATTATGCCAGTGCATTTGCCGTATCCGCGCAGCTCGGCGTCCTTCAACATTGGCTGGATACCGGGATGAAACAATCTTCCCGCGAAGTCGCTACTTATATTAGAAGGATTATATTCGGCCCACGTGATGATGAGGCCTGGCAGCAAATGATCAAAAAAAAGCCGTGAAGCACCTCTTATAATCCCCGCTAAAGATTTATCCTTATTGAAAAAGCATCGTTTTCTTTTTCATTAAAAGATTGGACATAACAAAGCACCCTGATTGAAGGGCGCCTATCTAATTAAAATGGGATAAAAATAAGCATCCCTCAAAAGAGAGATGCTTCTATATAAAGCCTTCCATCTAATGTCTGATAACCACTACATGGCTGGCGGGAATCCATCTTGACTGTCCGATATCATAGAAACCATTTTTATATCCATATACTTTAAAGTACATTTGGCCATTAACCCGCTCTTTAAAAGAACCGTTTGGCGACCGGTAAACATTCACTTTATATCCAGCCGGGTAATCCACATAACCGGTATCCTGTGTAAACGTAACATAATCTGCTTTAATCCAAGTGCGGGAGCCAATATTAAACCAATTTCCTTTTTTCGCATAGACTTTGTATGCATGGCCGCCCAAAACACGCCCCTTATATGCACCGCCAGGCGTTGCATATACATTTACACCATATCCGGCAGGAAATTTGACCTTAACCGTTCCCCATGATCCGTCCACAGGATTACTTTGCGGCTTGGCTGCCGCTGCTGTTGTTACGGTTGTTCCCATATAATCCAATGGATTGACAGCATTGGATTTATCGATATTCCAGGTGCCTTTATGTGTTTCAAAGTGCAAATGCGATCCGGTTGAATCTCCGGTGCTCCCTACTTTGCCAATCAATTGGCCGGCTTTCACATATTGGCCTTCTGTAACGGCCCTACTGCTCATATGGGCGTAAACCGTTTCCCATACTTGTCCATTAATCGTATGTCTGATAAAAACAGCATTTCCATAAGACTGTGATAAATAGGATCTGCTTACTGTTCCAGCAGCCGCTGCTTTTACTGGTGTCCCTGTTGAAGCTGCAAAATCAATTCCAAAATGCATATTGCCATTTCGGCTTCCAAAAGAAGAAGATAACTGTCCCTCAGTTGGTTTTATAAAAATAGCCTGTGAAGCATATGCGCTCGGCATATTAGCTAACACTCCTATAAAAAACAATACTGCAATAAAGATGGAAAAGACACGACCAAGCTTCACAAAAGGTTTCACTCATATACCCCCTTTTGTTTAGTGATAACTTTACCCATTCTATAGAGTTATCTATTTGGGGTATATAGGCTAAAAGAAACAAACGCCCAAAAGAAAGAGACATATAGCATGGTCTTTCCGGTACAAACAATCACCATCAATGCGAATACCTTGTTAAACACGCAACAAAAGAACTATTTTTTATTACAAAATAGATAGAAACTATTATTCTGTTATCAAAAAGAAATAAAAAATGTGACCATTTCCACCCTCATATTTTGGTCGGAATCCATTTTCCACATTGATAATTGGACAGAAAGAACTTTTATTGAAGAAATTCTTTTGAAAAAAGTAAGCAAAACAACCTATATGATTTTTTTTGTAAAATAACAGAAAAATAAGATAATCATTTTTCTGGAATATTTTATTAAAAAATTCCTAGATACAAACTTAATAGGATTCTTACTAGTGCTTGATCGCCCGCTTACACTTCTTTGTCTTTACTCCCGTGTTGATGTGGGGGCTTTACAATTAGAATAGGATAAAAAAAGAACAATGATTTCTTTCATTGTTCTTCAGCCTTTTCCTATATCCTCAAGTTGTGCCAACATAGCCTCTTCAGACTCGTCCAATGTAATAATAAGTTCAGCCGCCGCTGCTTCTTCCATTTTTTTAAAGCCATTGATCAGAATGTAGCCATCCTCTTCATATTCTTTTTTAAAATGCCTATAAAAGCTCACTGCAGCCCTTTTTGCTGCTTCCTTTTCAACAGCCGGAAATTGCTGGCGCAGCATCCCTCTTCCAATCATATTGACAATATATAATTTCACCAGGGAACAGCCTCCTTTCGTATCAGTCCGGTTCATATAATCAGGAAAGACTATTTTATCGTTCTTTAACGATTTATACAATCCTCTTTCATCGGAAAGGTATATGTTAACCCAGCTAAAGATGATGGCCGCCATAAAGCTTAGAATGTTGGAATCCATTGGTTGGTTTACGTTATGTAATTCCCTTATATTCTTTTAGCATTAGGAAAACCGGCAAGAAACAGACTTACTCAGATCTCGCATTCCTACGTTCCATGGCTTGAATAACCATATTACGTATGACCCATTGCATAAAAATATAAATTCCGGCGATAACAATGACTGTATGTTCCTTATTTAGATATATAAAATCCTCTGAATCCGGACCGATTTTCAAAAAGCGGACAAGACCCCAAGAAAGGAAGAACATGATGAGCTGCCCTAAAACGATCTGCTTGGGGACTATTTTGACCGAAAGTACTCCCGTCAACAGTGTACCAAGTAAAGGAAGCCAAAAGAAGGCAATCAAAAGCGAGTAGTAAGTCCCCTTTTCTAAGAATGATGCGTACATAGCATAATCAAACGCATATACCAGATAGGGAACGGGGATCCATACACAGATCAGCCATGCAATTGACCATTTCATCTAATCACCCCTCATATTATGATTTTAGTAATGATTCATGCCACTATCCTCTTTCTTACCCCTTCATCGCTATGAAACCGGCTTTACCCGCCACTATTCACGGATTTTTGCCTTATCGCACATCGTTGTAAGATACTTCATTCACTCTTTTAACAAACATCCACTTTTAAAATAATCATCCTCTATTAGGCAGAATAAAAAGGCATGCATTCGGCAAACTGCCTTAAACATACCTTTTATGATCCGCTATCTTCATTCAATTTTTCTGCCTTCCATAAAATCTATTATTCAACAGCTGGCCAGAGTACAGATCATAATTGTCTCATAAGCATGTTCAGATAATTGCGGATCTGGTTCACCTTACCGACTATATCCATCGATGGATTATTGATCATATCCTTGATATTCAAGCTCACTTCTTTTAACATGTTATCCTTTTCCCTCATTTTCTCCTTTAATGCAGCCATGGTCTGGCTTAATTCGACTGTGGCAGCTCGGGCAAGCTTGGCATCTTCTTTGTGGTAATCCGCCAGCTTTTTAAAATACGATACTTCCATCGAAAGACGCTTACATACTTTCATCAGCTCAGCGGTATCTGCCCCTGTAAGATTTTGAGGTTCTTCATTCACAAGATATGTTGGTTTCATTCATAGCACCCCCGATTGATTGTATGTTTTTGATCATCTTTAAAGAATATCCCGAAACAATCATCGCGCATAATTATCCACTATATCAATTTTTAACCAAATGTTGTTGCAAAAAGCGCTAAAAATTAAATGTAAATGCTTTATTTAGGATTATGATACCCTCTCGGATTCATTCAAAACGGAAATTCCCTTTAATTGGTAGAATGTAACCAGGTGATTTATGGATTCCTGCCTTCTTTTCCACATATATCCTCATTAATTCCTATGTCAATCCCTTAGTAACAGTAAATCAGCCATCATATATGGATGGTCGTTGCCAATAAGCCTGCGCTTTTCCTTCTATTCCCTGGCATGAATTTCTATTCCGGCCGAATTCTATAACAGAGGGATGTTCCTCAAATTAACGGCTGGAGGTTTTCCATTATGTCCAATCAGAAAAAAAGCAAGAACGATAACGGCACTAAGCAAAAAGGAAAATCGAAACCGAAGCATAAAACTTCCGGTTCAGCAAACGGACAAAACGGGTACCATTAAACAAATCCCCCTGCTTCCCATGCAGGGGGATCTGTTTTTCCTTCTTATTTTTGCCTTTCCTTCTTCCAAAGCGGTTGTGTATCCCCTTTATGATGGGAAAGTCCATTAAAATCCGTTCTTCTCGGCATGGGATTGCTGAATGCGGCTTTTCTTTGGAAACGTGGTGTACGCCATTCCCGCAAAAATTAGTATAATCCCGGCGACTTGCCAGATCGATGGCCGGAATCCCAACAAAGCAACATCCAGCATGATCGCTACAGCAGGATCCAGAAAAACTAGGGCTGACATATGAACAGTCGGCAATTGCCTGATGCTGTCAAAAAACAGGTAATAGACCAACCCGGTATGTATGAAGCCTGTCCCTACTATAAATAGCCAATTCATCCCAGACAGATGGGAAAATGCATGGACATCAAAAAACGGCAATAAGATCAGAATGCCGACAGTGGTCTGAATAAACGTCGTCGCATAAGGGCTTAAATGGCGGATTAACTTTCCAAAAAACATAGTCAACGCATAGAACAAAGCAGCACACAGCGCCCAGATAAACCCCGAACTAAACAGCCCTTCCCATGAAACAGAAGCCTTTATTCCGATCATCAATACACTGCCTCCGAAACACATCAAAATGAATAACCAGGAAAGCAGATGAATTTTTTCTCTAAAACATACAGCACCTAGAATCAAAAGAAGAATGGGGGCAAGATGGTAAATCGATATAGCAACCGAAATCGGCATCACTTCGAATGCCTTAAATAAAAACACCCAATTCATCACTAGAAAAATCCCGCAAAGAACCGTCAGAAATACCTCTCTTGCCTGCCAGATTTCCTTTTTATGCTGTCCCGCCGCTATCCAGCAACCGCCTAAAAAAACGGTTGCGAATACACACCGCACCAAAACCAATTGTATTGCTGGTATGCCCGTCTTTACGGTAAACAAGCCTACCGAACCAAAAATGGACATTGCTATGACCATTTTCAACATAGGAGATACGTTCATAATGCACGAGCCTTTCTTTTTGGATAGATGAACAGACCAATAGAAGGACAACATATATTGAACCTTCAATCCAAGTAATTATATGGTAAATTATAGAAGAGGCAAGAGTGGCTGGCAATATAGGATTAAAAACCAGAATATTCTTTTTTATATAAAAAAAGGGGTGAAAAATTTGGCGAACACAAGCAAATTCAATGGTAAAAGCAGCGATTACCATCTGTACCGGCCTGATTATCCTGAACCTTTACTGGATGATATTATTTTCGAAGGGCATTTGGATCAATATTCTATTATTGCCGATATCGGTTCCGGAACTGGGATCATGGCCAAAAAATGGCTTAACCGCGGCATGAAAACATATGGTGTGGAGCCGAACGGGGAAATGCGAAAAATGGCGGAAGAAACCCTCGGGGGCAACCCTTTGTTTTTCTCGATTGACGGCTCAGCTGAACTACCGGATTGCCGGCAGAAAGCATTGATTTGATCATTGCCGCCCAGGCATTCCATTGGTTCAATCAACCATTATTCAAAAAAGAATGCCAAAGGATCTTAACTCCCCATGGGCAAGTTGCACTCGTCTGGAACAGCCGTGTGGCGGATAGCCCCCTTGTCCGTAAAAGTAGTGCCATCAACCAAATGTGGTGCCCGGAATTCACAGGTTTTTCAGGCGAAAAAACAGAAAGCCCTGAAATATTTCAGGCCTTCTTTAAGCATGGCCATTATTCCGTTCGAAGCTATGACTCTCCTCTCGTCTATGACCGCAATCATTTTATCGGCCGGCAGCTGTCGGCTTCATATGCACCCAAAAAGGGAGATTCATCTTATGAGCCTTTTATCCAGGCATTCAGCGCCCTTTTTGACCAATATGAAAATGAAGGCACGATTACTGTACCGAATGTCACCAGCGTTTATTTGGGCAGTGTATAGGAGCTTCGCCGGAATCCACTTGCCCGAATCATTACATCTCACTTAAAGGCAAAAACGCCTGCATGGTCCGCTGTCGAAACGGCTGGTTACAGGCGTTTTCCTGCCTTTTAAATAAATGGATGGTTAAACCCATCTTGGCGTTTTCCCCTGTTCTAGCAGCTGACAAGCAACCAAATCAATTTACTCGCCAAAGAATACAAGGCTGATCAAAGACCAGACCTTTTTCGGCCTATCAATTTACACTATGCAATGACGTCAATTCATACACGATATGCGTTTCGTTCTTTTCCCAGCTCACTTTTTTTATGTATGCCGTACCGATGTCCTCACTGTTTTTGGTTTTGCGTACAGAAACCGGGATATCGATCGGGTATAGTCGGTATCCACTCTTCACCAAGGAAAAATCATTCTTGCCGATACGTTCTTCCTTTCCTTTTGTAACAATCATCGTATTTACTTCCATAGGCATGCCCATATTCTCGACTCCTTTTTCTTTTATTTTATCATCAGTCTGCATGCTCTTTCATCCAGGAAGTCAATTTTTTAACGGTTTCCCTGTTTACTTTGGGAGGAAAATAATGAGTATACTCTTTATAGTACCAGCACTCCACCGATTTTCCGTGTTGCCGAAGGGCTTCCTCCAGATGGGTCGCCTGGTTGAATTCTACGTTATGGTCCTTACAGCCGTGAATGATGAGCACTGGGCAATTGATTTGATCGATTTGAAGCAAAGGATCTCTGTTGTCATACCTTTCCGGATATTTATTCGGCGTACCCCCGATGACTCGTTTCATCATTCTTCGCAGGTCAACACGCTGTTCATATGTAAGTGCAACACTGGAAACCCCTCCCCATGTGACCAGCGATGCAGCCTCCGGACACTTGATGGCTGTCCACAAGGCCATCACGCCCCCTCTCGAAAATCCGAAGATGTGAATGGATTTCACCCGCTCCATCTGCTGGAGAACAGCAAACGCAGCAACTGCATCATTCTTATCATCTCCAGCAAAGTCTTCGTCTCCCTGCCCTCCTTGGTTCCCGCGATAATAAGGGGCAAATACAATAAAGCCTTGTGCCGCAAACTGAATGATCCTGCCCGGCCGAACAGTGCCGACATTCTTAATGCCTCCCCGCAAGTACAGAAATCCATCCATTTTCTCTTGGCCAATCGGTTCAGCAAGTAACCCTTTTACCTCCAGGCCATCGCTCATATACGTTACAGTGTAAAGCGCTATGCGCGGATTGGCTGTGGGATAAGGAATCTTGGATAGGATGGTTCCATCAATCATCGTTTTCATGGTTTCATCTCCTAGTTTTGATGCAAAAATGATCGTTTAGGCGTTCACACAATTTTTTCTCGTTCATACGATATGTTAAACATTTATTCAGCCGAAATGGCCATCCATATATGTCCATACACTGGGCCTGCAACGTTTGCTGACTAACAAAGGTTCAATACACAAGAATGGAGGATTGTGAATGAAAAAATACATCAGGATGGGCATCTGTACAGTGATAGCCGTCTTATTGCTTTCTTATCTTGCCGGCTGCGGCAAAAAAGAAGAAGCAGAAGTCAAAGTGAAAGTGGCGGAGGTCACACGTTCTATTTTTTATGCCCCTCAATATGTAGCTCTTGAAAAAGGTTTTTTCGAAGATGAAGGGCTCAAGGTTACCCTGGCGACTACATGGGGCGGAGATAAAACGATGACTACATTATTAGCCGGCGGAACGGATATTGCATTGGTCGGCTCCGAAACAAGCATTTATGTCGATGCCCAGGGAACCAAAGATACGGTCATTAACTTTGCCCAACTAACCCAAGCCGACGGCACCTTTTTAGTTTCCCGCACAAAAATGGATCAATTCAAATGGGAGCAACTGAAGGGCAGCGAGTTCCTTGGCCAGCGCAAAGGCGGCATGCCGCAGATGGTCGGCGAATATGTCTTGAAGCAGCACGGCATCGATCCCCATAAAGACTTGAAGCTCATCCAGAATATCGATTTTGCCAATATAGCGAATGCCTTCCTATCAGGCACAGGTGACTACGTCCAATTGTTTGAACCGCAGGCCAGTATCTTCGAAAAAGAAGGCAAAGGCTATATCGTCGCTTCTTTCGGAACAGAATCGGGCAAAGTGCCTTATACCTCCTATATGACGAAAAGCAGCTATCTAAAGAAAAACAAACAGACTGTCCAGAAGTTCACGAATGCCATCAAAAAAGCCCAAGACTGGGTAAACACGCATAAACCAGAGGAAACTGCCGCTGTTATTCAACCCTATTTCAAAGACAGCGACCCAGACATCATTGCAACGGTTGTTGACCGCTACAAACAAGAAGGCGCCTACGCCACTGATCCCATTCTGGATAAAAAAGAATGGGAAAATCTAAAATCCATCATGAAAGAAGCAGGAGAATTGCCAAAAGATGCATCATACAAAAAATTGGTGAATACAGAACTGGCTAAAAGCTCCTCTTCCAAGTAAGGAGAATGGGCAATGAGTTTTTTATCTGTGGAAAATATCCATCATGTTTATTTCACTCCTGCTGCCAGCACTCTCGCCATTGAAGATATTTCCCTTTCCGCCGAGGAAGGGGAATTCATCTCTTTTTTAGGACCAAGCGGCTGTGGAAAAACAACCCTATTATCTATCATCGCCGGTCTCATAAAGCCGACCGAAGGCCAGACGCTTCTGGAAGGTGAGGTGTATCATCCTTCCAAGAAGCAGGACATCGGCTATATGCTGCAGCAGGATTATCTATTTCCTTGGAAAACAATCCGGGAAAATATATTGCTCGGATTAAAACTGGGCAAAAACGAGAAGGCATCAGCTGAAATCAGCGCTCTTAAGCTTTTAAATGACATTGGTCTGCCACAGGTGGAAGACCAATTCCCGAATCAGCTTTCTGGAGGGATGCGCCAAAGAGTCGCCCTGGTCAGGACGCTGGCGACCAATCCCAAACTTTTGCTGCTGGATGAACCTTTTTCTGCTTTAGATTACGTAACCAAATTAAAACTGGAAGATTTAGTCTTCACCACATTGAAACGTTTTAATAAAACAGCTGTGCTGGTCACCCATGATATCGGTGAAGCCATCGCCATGAGCGACCGTATCTATCTGTTTGCCGCCAAGCCGGGAAGACTCTATAAAACCTATCAAGTACCCCAGGAGCTTCGCAGCCTCCCTCCTTTTGAGTCAAGGAACCATCCACTCTATACTGATTTATTCCAAACCATTTGGAAGGAGTTCGAAACCATTGAAGAACCTGGCGCTAAACATTAAAGAGCTGCATGATTCCTATAAAAAGGCATTAGTGAAAGAAAAGAAAATGGTGAGAATCTATCAGCTTCTCATATTTGTGTTCTTCTTTGGAATTTGGGAGCTGACTAGCAGACTGGAGTGGATTGATCCCCTCATCTTTAGTTCACCGGCACAGATTGGATCTCTGTTCATAGAAAAGATTGGCGATGGGACGCTGATCAGCAACGGGGTTGTCACATTAACAGAAACCATTGCCGGCTTTTTGCTAGGTACACTGCTGGGGACATTGTTGGCAGCCATTCTTTGGTGGTCGCCTTTCTTACAAAAAATCCTTGATCCCTATCTTGTGATTCTGAACGCAATGCCCAAAGTAGCGTTAGGGCCAATCCTGATTGTAGCCATGGGGCCTGGTTTTCCTTCCATTATTGCAATGGGAGCCATTATATCAGTGATCATTACTACAATCGTTGTCTATACGTCATTCAAAGAAGTGGACCCCAATTACTTGAAAGTGCTGCAGACATTCGGCGCCACCAGGTTTCAGACTTTTCGGGAAGCCATTTTGCCGTCATCCATGCCTACCATCATTTCAACGTTAAAAGTAAATGTCGGACTTTCATGGGTAGGCGTTATTGTAGGGGAATTTCTCGTGTCTTCCAAAGGTCTTGGTTATCTGATTATCTATGGTTTCCAAGTATTCAATTTTACATTAGTACTGATGGCGCTTTTGTTGATTGCGATTTTTGCAACGATCATGTATCAGCTGGTCGGCTTCCTTGAAAAAAAACTAGTTAAACGGTAAGTGGCTTAAGGGCATCCGAATAGTGGATGTCCTTAACCGTCTGTCACCCTTCCCTCACATATAAGCCTTTCACAATGTCCAGGCATTCTTTCATGACCGTATCCTGCATGATGAAACTGAACTCTTCCCCCATAAAATGCTGCGGAAGCTGTTCGATGACCACGGCGCCTTTCGTTTCAAGATAATCTTCCTTTTCTTGAAGAGCATCCGCTTCAGCAAAGTAAACGTCTTTCACACATTCCTGCCCATCCATAAAGAACCGATATTGGGCTATATAGGAGAGATTGGAGATGACGGCTCCTGTTTCTTCCCATGTTTCCCTAATGGCGGTTTGCTTGATGCTTTCGCCCTCTTCCTTCTTGCCGCCAGGAAATTCCAACCCTCTCTTACTGTGGTTAGTCATAATCCAGCCGGTCTTGTAGTGCAGAATAACGATGACATGCTGAGGCTGATCTGAAAAGGGATGGTAGTCGGTCGAAAACCATATTTTCTTTCCCACTGAATCCCTGAATGTTTTCTCCATGCAACTTCCTCTTTTCTATATGTAAATGGTCTTCTGTCCGTTTGGTGTAGTCAGTTTCAGAAGGAACATAAGCATTAAAACTATATCAATTGTACTGTAACGATTGAGCGGAAGACAATTAAGGGATACTTTAACCAATGGGTGTTCATTTCCCCATTATCATTCGTTAAACGACTTCAAGCTCTTATTGGCGCTTGTCTCCGCCGTTAATAGCCACTTGCTGTAAGACCCCATCATCTGGCAATTGTTCCGAAAGTACAGAGACATTTGCCGGAAGACAGATGTCTCCACAAGCCTTCTACTATACCTGTTGAATCACGGACCCTACTATAAAAGGAATTTGGTTAAAACAACGAAAAAGGGGTAAAACAAAAAGAGAATGATGTAAAAAGATACAAGCATGGGACGTAACTAATTCACTCTTTTGCATGAGAAGTATAGCCGATTTTGTATCTGGCATTCATCCATTTTAAGAAAAGGGAGGAATCCGTCATGAAATTAGTCGAAGATTTATTCGAGCATTACCGCACGAAGCTGACCGGAGATGATGAAGATATCGACATTCTTACCCTGGCCGTCCTTGAACAGCTCGACCATAAAGAAATTCTTGATCATATATTGGATATGGATGAAGTGGAACTCAGAAGTTTCTTCGGTTTGTACATAATGGAAACATTGAAAGGAAAATTTGCCGGTGTCGAATCAGTTCCGGCCAAAAATAAAAGCTTCAATCATTCTTATCGGTACCTTCATTGAGAATAAAATACAGGCGAATGCTTCATTCGCCTGTATTTTTCTGCACAAAAAAAGCTTTGCCCAATCGGCAAAGCTTTTCATCTGTCGAATCCTTAATCCAAGTAAGCACGCAACATCCAGCAATGCTTATCAAGGCTTTCACTCATATTGCTTAGCATGTCAGATGTAACCGGATCCCCTTCTTCATCAGCAAGCTTAATGCCGTCACGCAATTCACCGCTTACTTTTTTGAAGTCTTCGATTACCTGTTGGATCATTTTATCTGTTTTTTCGCTGCCTTTTGCTTCATCAAGCGTTGATAACTCCAAATGTTCTTTCATTGTGGCAACCGGCTTTTCATCCAATGCCAACAGACGCTCCGCCAACTCGTCAAGATTAGCTGATGCTTCGTTATATAGTTCTTCCAATTTGATATGTAATTCGAAGAAATGCGGCCCTTTTACATACCAATGATAGTTATGTAGCTTTGTAAAAAGGACACTGAAATTGGACACTTCCTGATTGATTAATTGAACTAAATCTTTATTAGCCATTTTAAATTCCTCCTCTGGTTCTTCATTATTCTTACTCATCTTTTTCCCCAGAGGATAAAGCAATAAACCTTTTTCATGTTACAATGGCTGTAGAAGTTAAAAAATGGAGGTTTATCCATATGGTGTTCGGTATTATGATCTTCTGTATTATTATCTGTATAATCGTCATCATCGTAAGCGCTTTAACCACTTCAAAAGCCTATCAATACAAACACACGATTGACCCTCTTCCCAAAGACCCCCGCCGTCATGAAGATACGAAGAACGACCAGTAAACAGGCAAAGCCGCTATTCGCGGCCTGCTTGTTTTACTATGCAAATACTTCGTGGAGTTCTTCTCGTGAATGGGACAACCACTTTTCCATAATCTTTTTGGCACCTTCAAGATTGTGCAATTTGGCCTGCCCGCATTGTTTTTCATTGGCTGCCGGAATTTCAATTACCTTTATGCCGTCCAGCATGGTATTTTCCATGACATCGATAATTTCCGATACAGTAGGTTCTCCGCTTACCACTAGATAAAATCCTGTCTGGCAACCCATCGGTGAAATATCGATTACATCCCAATGATTATATTGCTCAGAATGCTTGCGAATATTATAAGCCAATAGATGCTCCAGTGTATGAATCGCGCCTGGCTCCATCGCTTCCTTATTAGGCTGGCAAAAACGGATATCGAATTTATTGACCACTCCGTCGGTGCCTACTTTATGGACACCGCAATGTCTGACATAAGGGGCTTTAACTGCAGTATGATCCAATTCAAAACTTTCAACTGATGGCATTACATTCACTCCTTCTGATTGATATGCTTCTATCATATACCTAATTATTCTTCTTTTCAGTCTTTTTTACATTTTCCATCCGTTTGCATAGTATTATGTCTATGCACCTACTAGGTGTATAATGAAAAAGAAAGTATTGCAACGGATCTGAAAAGGATGATTGATTATGCAGAAAATCATGCTGCTTATTATACAATTTTACCGCAAATGCATCTCTCCCCTTAAGCCCCCTACCTGCCGCTTTTATCCCACTTGCTCAGCGTACGGAATGGAAGCCATTAAACGCTTTGGGGCGCTGAAAGGCGGCTGGCTGACCATAAAGCGAATCGCTAAATGCCACCCGTTCCATCCCGGCGGTGTAGACCTTGTGCCGGAAAAAGAGAAGAAGGAACACTAATACTTTTTATCATATGACGGAATAATAAAGCACGAAACTATTGATTTCGTGTTTTATTTACGTTAATATACAATAAGTTAAATCGGAATCATTCCGTTTTTATATCATATAAATCGTAATAACTACGATTAATAAGGAGAGCCCTATGTATAAAAAACAGATTTTTGCCTTTGTACTTATATTCGCAGCCTTTCTTTCCGGTTGCGGCAATAAAGACGAATCTACAAGCAAGCAAGATAAGGAAAAATTATCGGTTTATACGACCGTTTACCCGCTCCAATACTTGACGGAGCAGATTGGCGGACCTTACGTGGATGTTAAATCAGTCTACCCGCCAGGCGCTGATGAGCACTCTTTTGAACCATCACAAAAGGATTTGATATCGATGGCACAGGCGGATAACTTCTTCTACATCGGCCACCATCTGGAGGGATTTGTTACAAAAGCGAAGCCGATTCTTACTAAAGAAGGCGTCACAATGGATGCAGTCGGTGAAAAAATCGACCATAGCAAACTTCAGGATGCCCACGAACATGGCGATGAAGACCATGACCACGATGGTGAGGACCACAAACACGAGGAAGACGGCCATGACCACGGAGATATTAATCCGCATGTCTGGCTGGATCCATCCTTAATGGTCGATATGGCTACAGAAATTAAAAATCAGTTGGCTGAACAAAAACCAGATCAAAAGCAATACTTTGAAGAATCTTACGATAAGGTCGTAAACGAATTGAACGAACTTGATAAAGAATACGCAGCTGTTATTGAAAAAGCGCCTAAAAAAGAAATCATTGTTTCCCATGCTGCATATGGCTATTGGGAAAAAAGGTATGGCCTGAAGCAAATCGCCGTCTCAGGCATTTCCAGCTCCAGTGAGCCTTCGCAAAAGGCTTTGAAGGGCATTATGGAAACAGCAAAGGAACATAATATTAACTATGTGCTCTTTGAACAAAATATCCCTTCGAACCTGACTAAAATCATTCAAAAAGAAATAGACGCGAAAGCTTTGCATCTGCATAACCTATCTGTTTTGACCGAAAAGGACATCGAACAGAAAAAAGATTATATGAGCATTATGCATCAAAATCTGGAGACTTTAAAAACAGCGCTTTATTAAGCTGACCATTATTACCATTCATGCAAATCATCCTCTTTGCCTAAACTAGGGCTAAGGAGGATGATTTTTTTATGGCTAAAGATGTAAAATGCGGCGTCAATACATGCTTTTATTGGAAACACGGCAACCATTGCGGAGCAAAAAATATTTTAGTGGAAGTCTACTCTCCGGATGAACGAGCACATTCAAGCAGCCATACCGGATGCCATACATTTCGCCCGAAGGAAGAATTTTAACGTAAAACTGGAGAATGCCCCAAGCATATGGCATTCACAACCCACTTGAGAGCAAATAATCCCCTCATTCTTGATTTCTTCAACAACCTATGGCATTTTTAAAAGCCTGGGCTTAAAAAGCAAAAAACAGGCACACTGCGCCTGTTTTTTGCTTCTATAATTAAGATTCATTTGCAAATAATTGGAGTAATTCTTCTTTATCGATTAAGGTAATGGCTGCCACAACGTCAAGAGGCATGGCCCGCTCTAGTAAAATTTTCGCAATCAAATAGGGTTTATTGTTATCCACCGCTCTCTCTCCCGCCATGTTTGTCTTTCCATTATCATACAATATATTCCATAATCTTCAAAGAAGCTTTCGCCTATTTCTTACATTTCTATTGTAAAGAAATCATTTCCGTATAATCGGTCAACTGTTTAAGCCGATATCGATCCACTTCATATCCTATGCCCGGTTGTTTACTCACTTCTATTTCGCCGTTTTTTACTGTAATGGGCTCTGTCAGGATATCATGCTCCCAATAATGTTCCGATGGAGAAAAATCTCCCGGCAACGTAAAGCCCGGCAATGATGATAAGGCAATATTATGTGCTTTAGAAATGCCGAATTCGATCATACCTCCACACCAAAGCCGGATATTCGCTTCCTGGGCAAATGAATGCAGCTGAAGAGCTTGCTGCCATCCTCCCATTCTGCCCATTTTTACAGAAATGATTTCACAGCTTCCGAGAGCTACAGCATTCCGGGCCGCGTTATAGGAAGTTATGCTTTCATCCAGGCAAACGGGTGTCTTTATTTCAGCCTGAAGCAGTCTATGATCGGCCAAATCTTCATAACTAAAAGGCTGTTCAATCATCAACAGCTTGTACTGATCAAGTTGGCGCAATAATGGAAGATCATCCAGTGTGAATGATGAATTGGCATCTGCCATTAATGGAACATCTGGATGATCCGCCCTGATTGCATCCAGGAACGATAAGACATTCTTTCGATTAATCTTCAGCTTGAATCTTTTATATCCTTCTGCTTTATATTCCTTCAGTTGCTCGAGGGCGCTTTCAATCCGATCAGAGGCAATAACAATCCCCGCTTCAATGCTTGCACGGGTTCCGCCGACAATAATCGATAAGGGCTGTTTCATTCGTCGGCTATATAAATCCCAAATGGCCCCTTCAAGCCCCGACTTCGCCATATGGTGTCCCCGGACGCCGGCGAATAGGGAAGCTAACTCTGCAGGATGGTTTAAATGAGGGTGCTCTTTTAGCAACGGAATAAGAAATGTCTTTAACGTATATAGAGAGGTAAAGATTGTTTCTTCCGTATACCAAGGTGTTGAAAAAGCCACCACTTCACCCCAGCCGCTGATGCCATTTTCATCTTTTACTTCTACGATGATTGCTTCCCTCTTTTTCAGCATGCCGAGAGCATTATGGAAAGGCCTTTTTAAATCCGAACTGATCAAATACAGAGTTACAGATGATAGCTTCATCTTTTTCACTTCCTTAGCGGAGAAGTTTCACCAATTGCCGTCGAAGCAATTTATTGGAGGCGTTTCTTGGGAGATCATCGACTAAGTGAATTTCTTTCGGAACCTTATAGGAAGCTAGGCGGCTTTGGCAGAATTCGAGAAGCTCACCGGTTTTCAGATGTTGGTTTTTGGACACAACAAATGCAATAGGAACCTGCCCCCATCGCTCATCCGGCACTCCCGTAACGCCAGCTTCATATACCGCTTCATGCTTCATTAAAGCACTTTCTATTTCAGCTGGATACACATTTTCACCGCCGGAAATAATGAGATCCGAACGACGATCCACAACAAAGAGAAATCCTTCCTCATCCAAATAACCCAAGTCGCCTGTCTTCAACCAGCCGTTCTCGAACGCTTCTTTTGTTGCTTGTTCCCGGTGGGCATACCCCTTGGTCACATTAGGGCCTTTTACATAAATTTCACCTGTTATCAAAGGCGCCGCCGGTTTTCCTTCATGGACAACCTTTAATTGGGAAGGAAACAATGCCTTACCGGCCGAACCTAACTTAGCAAGGCTGTATTCCGGCGAAAGAGTTGCAATTTGGGATGATGTCTCTGTCATTCCATATGTTTGATAGATAGGGACTTCCCGGCTTTTACACGTTTCCAGGAGACTTAAAGGCGCTGGCCCACCGCCAAGAAGCATACAGCGAAAGGCCTTAGGATAAGTCCTTTCTCCTAGATCGTCCATCAGCCGGTTCAGCATATTGGAAACAACCGACATAATCGCGATTTTCCCGTCCAAGATGGCTTTATTCACTTTTTTCACATCAAACTGAGGATGTACCTGGACAGTCATTCCATAAATAACGCTTCTCATGAGAATCGATAAACCGCTGATATGGAAGAGAGGAACTGCACACAGCCATGTATCCTCTTCCTGCAAACCTAAATTCAACATTGAGCCCATCGCGCTCCACCAATGATTCCCGAATGATTGCATGACTCCTTTAGGCCGTCCCGTCGTGCCTGAGGTATACATGATTGTCGCAGTCTCTTGCAGGTTAAAATCTTCTACCGGCTGGAAATCCATGCTTTCCTTTATGTCATCGACAGACTCTGTAAAGATGATTTTCTCTTTAGCCAATCCGCTTTTCGCCAATGTTTCATTGAATACCTGCGAGCTGACCAACCAATCCATTCCGGAATCTTCAAATTGATAGGCAAGTTCTTCGGCGGATAAGCGTGTGTTGTAAAAAACGATTTTTGTACCACTCTGCATTAAAGCATGGATCGTTACAATCAATTTCATTGAATTATGCTGTAAAATGCCAATGGTATCACCTTTTTGAATACCAATCGTATGAAACCTCCCTGCCATTTGCAGGGCCAGATCCAACAATTGGGCAAAGGTGTATGATTGGCCTTCTATCTCTACGGCTTTGCGGTCAGGCGACAAAAATGCCCTTTTGATCAGCCAATTTGGCATTAATTCCTGATTATCCAAACATTTTCATCTCTCTTTTCACAAAAATTTCTCAGACAGAAGTAATCCTGTCCTTTATACTAAAGAAAAAGCCTGACAAAAATATTTTGCCAAGCTTTTGTTTATTTTTAGAAAACATTAAGGGAATCTAGGGAATTGGCCGAAGTCTGGGTTACGTTTTTCTTTAAACGCATCTCTTCCTTCTTTCGCTTCGTCTGTTGTGTAATACAAGAGCGTTGCATCGCCCGCAAATTGCTGAATACCTGCTAAACCGTCTGTGTCGGCATTGAAAGCCGCTTTCAGGAAGCGTAGGGCCATAGGACTCTTCTTAAGCATTTCTTCACACCATTTCACCGTCTCAGCTTCAAGTTCTTCCAACGGAACAACTGTATTGACCAAGCCCATGTCGAGTGCTTCCTGTGCATTGTACTGGCGGCACAGATACCAAATTTCACGCGCTTTTTTATGGCCTACGATGCGGGCAAGATAACCTGCTCCATATCCGCCATCAAAGCTGCCGACTTTAGGGCCGGTCTGTCCAAACACAGCATTGTCGGCTGCGATTGTCAGATCACAAACAATATGTAAAACATGGCCTCCGCCGATTGCATAACCTGCTACCATTGCCACGACTGGTTTAGGTGTTACACGGATTAGATGCTGCAAATCCAATACATTCAGGCGGGGAATTTGATCATCACCAACATATCCGCCGTTGCCGCGGACTTTTTGGTCTCCTCCTGAACAAAATGCTTTGTCGCCGGCACCCGTCAAAATGATTGCGCCGATTTTTGCGTCATCCCGAGCACATGCAAATGCATCCATTAGTTCCATAACCGTTTTCGGACGGAATGCATTGCGTACTTCCGGACGGTTGATGGTTATCTTAGCGATGCCATTGTATGTCTCATATAAGATATCTTCGTAATTGCGTTCTGTTACCCAATTGAATGCCATCTATTAACCCCTCCATTTTTCTACAAATTCACTTACTATTTTACCAAAGATTGCGGAATTCTCCACATGAATTGCATGGCCAACCCCCAAAATAACCTTTTGTTCGCTATTTGGCAGCCTTTCATGCATTCGTTTGCTTATTTCGCGGAATTTAAGATCTAGCTCGCCAGACAATAGAAGAACCGGCTTATCTATTTGTTCCAATGCCTCCCACCAAGAAGGCTGCATGCCCGTTCCCATTCCCCGCAAACTATTGCCAAGCCCGATTGTTGAATTGGACAATCGTTGTTTCCGGATTGCCAGGCGCTCTTCAGCTGGCAGATTTCTTTGGGAAGCAAAAAGGGGAATGTTTTCCCAGTGATCGACAAAAGCCTCTAATCCATTCTGCTCAATTTCATTTGCCAGATGCCGGTCATTCATGCGGCGCTTCTCTCGTTCATCAGCAGTCGCCAAGCCCGGTGACGCGCTTTCCAGATTGGCCGATTTCACATATTCGCTATACAAGATGGCAAAACTAAGGGCCAATCTTCCTCCCATGGAATAACCAATAACATGCACTTTTCCCACTGACAACTGGTCAAGGATTACAGCGATGTCAGCACAAACCTCTTCCATTGCATAGCGTGCAGCATCACTGGGGCAATCGCTTCGGCCATGTCCCAATATGTCAAGAGTGATCACTTGATAATTCTCTTTTAATGCATCAGCGACCGCATTCCAGGTTGAATGGTCGCCAGTGAAGCCGTGCAAGAAAAGCAACGGTTCCCCTGTGCCGCATATTTCTACATAGTAACGCGCATTACGAGCGTTTAAGAACATTCTTCTTCCCTTCAATCACTTCTTTTATTTCCTGGGAAACAACATTCCACAGTTTACGATGATTATCGACATTTTCCTGTCTGTTTGTCACTACTTCCACCACATTCAATCCTTTGTTTTCTAAAGACTCGGCCATTGCTTTCCGGAATTGCTCCCAATCTTTAACCCGGCTAAACTGCCCTCCGTACATTGCAATAGCATGTGAAAAGTCTAGCCCATGCGGTGTTCCAAACAGCATCTCGAAATATTCTCTTTCGCTTGACTGCGGTAAAAAAGAAAAGATCCCGCCACCATCATTATTCACAATAACAATGGTGATATCCCGCTGTAGAAGTTTGGCTGCCATGAGGCCATTCATATCATGGAAAAAGCTCAAATCCCCGATCACCAGAACCGTCGGCTGTCCATGGACGGATACGCCAATAGCAGTAGAAACAACACCATCAATTCCATTTGCTCCCCTGTTGGCCAAAATGCGGACGTTGGATTCTCGGTTGTGGAAGAAGGTGTCACAATCTCTGATTGGCATGGAATTCCCTACAAATAAGGCAGCACCGGCCGGAAGAAGTTCATTCAACTGCAAAAACACTTTTCCTTCATCTAACTGTTGCACCTCATTGAGGGTTTGTAACACATTTTTACTAACTGCATTCAGCGTCTGCCATGTACTGATCCATTCGCTCGGTTCATTGTCGGCAAGATGCCCACTGATATCCCGGCAAAAAGCTGTTTCATCGCAATGGACCATATAGGTACCCATTCCTGTCGGTTCCCGCCATCCGCTGCCTCCATCCACTACTATATGAGTGGCAGTTTGTGCGGCTTTCATAAAGAGAAGAAGAGGCTTCGAAACAGGCATAGCTCCAAGTCGTATAATGATTTCCGGCTTCAAAAACTCTGCCGCTTCCTCGACACGCAGGAAAGTATCATAACAGTCGACTATATAGGCTGAGTCCCCGGCGGTCCGCAACTGGGACAGAGGATCGGCCAAAATCGGATATTGCAGTGTTTCAGCCAGCTTTTTCACTTCTGCAGCAAACTCAGTCCCTTCACCTTCGCCCACCACAATCAGCCCTCGTTCTTTTCCGCTCAATTGGGACAGAATTTTCTCTCTGCTACTGTCCGTGAGTGTCAAGATACCGCTTTCAAGAATATTCCCTTGTATATTTTCACAGCGTAGCTGCGTAAAATAATCATGCTGCATATCCGGCAGCAAAGGCTCTCTTACCGGGAAGTTTAGATGGACGGGGCCAGCAGGGTTTTCTTTAGCTGTCGCGCTTGCTCTCTTGGCAATATTGCGCACATACCGTATATCTTCCTCTCTGTTACCCGGCAAGGACATTTCACAAAACCATTTAGCAAAACGGCCATATAATTGCAGCTGGTCAATTGCCTGGGGAGCGCCAACATCCCTCAGCTCATGCGGACGGTCGGCTGTGATGACAATCAAGGGAACTCTTGAGTAATAAGCCTCTACAACAGCAGGATAGTAATTGGCGGCTGCCGTGCCTGATGTGCACACTAAGGCAACAGGCTCCCTCGAAGCCTTGGCAATCCCCAAGGCGTAAAAGCCTGCTGACCGTTCGTCTATATTGATATGTATGTTAATATCAGGGTGTTTCGTGAATAATAAACTGATTGGGGTCGAGCGCGATCCCGGGCTTATAACTGCATGCTTCACTTTCATTCGTGCCAGTTCATCCACAAATGCAGATGTATACACCGTGAGTATTTCTTGATGGTTCATTGTATAGCTCCTCCCAATGCATTAATCATAGGCTTGAATTTAATCTCTGTTTCCTTGTACTCTTCTTCGGCAACAGAATCCGCAACGATTCCGCAGCCAGCAAACAATGATGCTTCATTGTCCTGCAGCAATCCAGATCTTAATGCCACTGCGAATTCCCCATTGCCGTCTGCATCTATCCAACCGAGCGGCCCGCCGTAAAGCCCTCTTTCCAAACGTTCATGTTCCCGAATCCATTTCACGGCCTGCTGCTGTGGCAATCCCCCTAGAGCTGGAGTTGGATGCAACTTTTCAACCACGCCAAGCAAAGAAGTCTTTGGCAAGCAAACAGCAGTGACTGGTGTATATAAATGCTGGATGAATTTCAATTTCATCAATTCCGGTTGTGAAGGAACATTGACTGTCATACATACTTCTTCCAGCGCCTTACGGATCATAGAAACAACATATTGGTGCTCCCTCAGGTTCTTGGGATCACTCAACAGTTCACTTCCTAATGAAGCATCCTCTTTCTCGGATGCACCTCTCGCGATTGAGCCGGCAAGGCATGTAGAAAGAAGCATCGGCCCCTGTTTCTTTACAAGTCTTTCTGGAGTAGCGCCGATAAAGCAATTATCGCCGGATTCCAAACTGAAAATAAAGCTTGTCCCCTGTTGTTTTTGCAATTTTGCCAAAACAAATTCCGATACAATCTTCTTCTTGAAGGAAAGACGCCGTTCTCTTGCAAGTACTACCTTATCCATTGTCCCAGCCTGCAATGTCTTAACAGCATTTCGGACTGTTTGCTTCCACTCTTCAGGTTCAACTTCATTGGTGGCAAGCAGGAGATTATCTTCATACAGCTGAGGATTTCCACTAACAGATGCCAATTCCTCTCCTTGTTTGATGACATCCACTAAATGAGTCATATCGTCGCCTGGAGAACAAATTGTATTGATTGTTAAATAGCTTCCTCCTTTGGCCGAAGTCAGCATATATTGGGGAACATAAAAAAAGTTATCGCCAAAACGGTCCCATAAAGAAGACTGGCTCTTTTCACAGTCAAAAGAAAATCCCCCAAATAATAAAGGCCCTGTTCCTGCCTGCTTTTCATCCTGGACGATGACCGCTTCCGATAATATCTTCTTCCATTGCGATTCTATAGACAAGTAACGGTGCTGGTCTGCTTTTGCCTGAAGTTTACTAATTTTTCCAAGTCCTGTGAAAGCCATTCCTTCAGTAGGCTCCTGCCAAAAGAATCGTTCACCAATAAATAAGTCTCTTCCTGCTGTATATAAAGAAAGGGGGCTTATATCATTCACTTTCACCACTGTACTGAACATGATCTCTTTTTTTGTTTCATTCGCTTTTCGCAAACTTTTTTGCAGCCCTTCCAGAGTGTGTGACTCTAAACCGATTGCCATAGATATACCCCCTTTTTAATTCATTCTTAACGTGCCATTAAACCTATTTAAAGATACACCTGATAAATCATTTGTGTCAATTATTCAAACCCTTTGTTCACACTTTCACGAAACAGCTTGAAATAATGTAATAATCTGCTACCTTCTTAGGGACATTTGTTTAAAATTCTCAGCTCATTTGCCAAAAAATAGTTACACTCTTATTTTACACTGTATGGTATCTCTTTTCATCTAATAAAACCAAAGTTGCCAGAATAGCGGAATAAACTTCATCTTTCTTTCTTATTCGGCTATCCATTGCTGCCTGTTTTATAGATTATCTTCTGCGATAGCCATAGTAGTTTCGAGACAGCTCATTTGGGTAAAAGTAGAGAAAAAACAAATAATAAATGGCGGCGATCGCTTATCTATCTAGATTGAAGCGCCATGAGGAGGAAGATTACCATGCTCACATCCAAACAAATAGATTCTCTAAAAAAACAGTTATTAATCATGAAAGAGGAAGAAAACCATACCATTCAAAATAATGAAGATAAAGATAATAATATTAGTTTAACCGACTCTGTGGATGAACTATCTTCCTACGATAACCATCCCGCAGATCTTGGTACAGAATTAGCTGACCGGGCAACAGACTATGCTCTTAATGACCATATTTCGAATGAAATGGAAAAGATAGACGAGGCTTTGCAAGCTATGGAAGACGGCACTTACGGAAAATGTAAAGTCTGCGGAAAGGATATACCTTATGAACGGTTGGAAGCCATCCCTTATACGCTCTATTGTGTTAATGATACACCTGATCGAACCACTGCTAATGATCGGCCTGTCGAAGAAACGATTCTCGCCCGTAAGGAACCGGAGTACGACTCATTCGAAACGAAGCACGATAAAGCCATTACAGATGATATAGAAAGCTTTGATGACGTAGCGCGGTATGGCACCTCTGAGACCCCTGCAGATTTTATGCAAGAAAAAAAATCCTACAATGATCTGTATGATGACGATGAAGAGAAGGAAGGATTTACGGAAGACTACGAATCCTTTGCAGCCACCGATATAAAAGGCAGCCAAGTAAAAACGTATCAATCTAAGCAATATAACGACTATGAAGAAGACCTGGATGAAGAGAATTTAGAATCCCCTCTCGGTGATATCCCTTATAAAAAAAGAGACAGTTATACGGGCAAAACCAAATAATGCACTCAAAAAGGAGCAATGCTGATTTTTATCGGCTTTGCTCCTTTTTAATAGTATAAAGAAGGCTCATCCGAAAAAAGTGACCTTGATTCCACTTAGCCTTCCAATTCTTTTCTTGTTTCCTTCTATTAAATACATCCCATACATAGAGGTTCTCTATAGCAATGAGTGTCGGCCGTACATACATATGTAAAAGATCTTCCTAGCCATTGGGCGCTGTCCATTGAAACTGGCCATCCGCACCGAGTCGGACAGCTACTGCAGTGACCGTTTGATTTTTAACACTTCAAGGGTGACAGGCTTCAAAGAATGCAAACGTTCTTCATATCTTCTCTCGAATTCATCATCAACGGCAACCTGATCAAAATACACGACATCCACATCGCCAATCTGCGTAGGAACAGTCTTTCCATGCAGCATATCCCATACTTTATTTTGGACAGCCAGCATAGATTCACCAATCAGGCATTCTAGGCACTCCAGTTTGTAAAAAAGATATCATCCATTCTTCTTTTGTTATCCATTGGATGATCCTTCTTACCTAATAGCTCACACCCTGTCTCCTCCTTATCGATTCAATATAGAATAACAATAAATAAAGTGACACTGTGATCCATGGAATCATTCATCTCTTGTGTCATTTACAATAATTGTAAACAATAGAAGTGATGGATACTACGTGATTTTTTGGAAAAGAAAAAAACATGCAGAATGAACATCTGCATGTTTAAATGATGACCCGTACGGGATTCGAACCCGTGTTACCGCCGTGAAAGGGCGGTGTCTTAACCGCTTGACCAACGGGCCGTTATGGCGGAGAAGGAGGGATTTGAACCCTCGCGCCGCTTACGCGACCTACACCCTTAGCAGGGGCGCCTCTTCAGCCTCTTGAGTACTTCCCCACAATATAAAAATGGCTCCGCAGGTAGGATTCGAACCTACGACCGCTCGGTTAACAGCCGAGTGCTCTACCACTGAGCTACTGCGGAATAAATGGTGGGCCTAAGTGGACTCGAACCACCGACCTCACGCTTATCAGGCGTGCGCTCTAACCAGCTGAGCTATAGGCCCATTTAATTTGGAGCGGGTGAAGGGAATCGAACCCTCATCATCAGCTTGGAAGGCTGAGGTTTTACCACTAAACTACACCCGCAAATATAATGGGGCGACTGATGGGAATCGAACCCACGAATGTCGGAACCACAATCCGATGCGTTAACCACTTCGCCACAATCGCCGTTATCATTTTAGAAATGGTGGCTCAGGACGGAATCGAACCGCCGACACAAGGATTTTCAGTCCTTTGCTCTACCGACTGAGCTACTGAGCCAATTCAACAATTTGTTTGCTTACTCTAATTAAAAATGGCGGTCCCGACGGGAATCGAACCCGCGATCTCCTGCGTGACAGGCAGGCATGTTAACCGCTACACCACGGGACCATCATAATTGCGGGGACAGGATTTGAACCTGCGACCTTCGGGTTATGAGCCCGACGAGCTACCAGACTGCTCCACCCCGCGACGATAAGACTATTTCTAAAAAATAAATGGAGGAGGTAGAGGGATTCGAACCCCCGCGAGCCGTTAAGCCCCTGTCGGTTTTCAAGACCGATCCCTTCAGCCGAACTTGGGTATACCTCCGGAATGAAAAATATGGTGGACCTTGTAGGACTCGAACCTACGACCGGACGGTTATGAGCCGTCTGCTCTAACCAGCTGAGCTAAAGGTCCTTAATTTTGGTAGCGGCGGAGGGGATCGAACCCCCGACCTCACGGGTATGAACCGTACGCTCTAGCCAGCTGAGCTACACCGCCAAAATAATAAGGAATAATAGTTGAATATAATGGTGGAGCCTAGCGGGATCGAACCGCTGACCTCCTGCGTGCAAGGCAGGCGCTCTCCCAGCTGAGCTAAGGCCCCATTCAAAAAGATATGTAATGGTCGGGAAGACAGGATTCGAACCTGCGACCCCTTGGTCCCAAACCAAGTGCTCTACCAAGCTGAGCTACTTCCCGCAATGATGAAAATAATATGGCGCGCCCGAAAGGAGTCGAACCCATAACCTTCTGATCCGTAGTCAGACGCTCTATCCAATTGAGCTACGGGCGCATATAAGATTTCTAATGGTGCCGAGGACCGGAATCGAACCGGTACGGTAGTCACCTACCGCAGGATTTTAAGTCCTGTGCGTCTGCCAGTTCCGCCACCCCGGCGAAAATAATGGAGCGGAAGACGGGATTCGAACCCGCGACCCCAACCTTGGCAAGGTTGTATTCTACCACTGAACTACTTCCGCATATGGTGCGGGTGAAGGGACTTGAACCCCCACGCCGTAAGGCGCCAGATCCTAAGTCTGGTGCGTCTGCCAATTCCGCCACACCCGCAAATCTGAATGGTGAGCCATGAAGGATTCGAACCTTCGACCCTCTGATTAAAAGTCAGATGCTCTACCAACTGAGCTAATGGCTCTCTATTAAAAGAAAGATGGTGCCGGCAAGAGGAGTCGAACCCCCGACCTACTGATTACAAGTCAGTTGCTCTACCAACTGAGCTACACCGGCATGTAAGAAAAATATGGTGGAGGATGACGGGATCGAACCGCCGACCCTCTGCTTGTAAGGCAGATGCTCTCCCAGCTGAGCTAATCCTCCATATGAAAAGTGGTGACCCGTACGGGATTCGAACCCGTGTTACCGCCGTGAAAGGGCGGTGTCTTAACCGCTTGACCAACGGGCCATCTAGATTGCCTGGCAACGTCCTACTCTCGCAGGGGGAAGCCCCCAACTACCATCGGCGCTGAAGAGCTTAACTTCCGTGTTCGGAATGGGAACGGGTGTGACCTCTTCGCCATCATTACCAGACATTCATTTGAGACAGATATCATTATATCTGCTTGCCCAAATAATTTCAAGAAGAAATTTATTCCTTCAAAACTAGATAACGGAAGGGTAAATCATGTGTCCAAACATATTAATTAGGTTAAGTCCTCGACCGATTAGTATTCGTCAACTCCATGTGTCGCCACACTTCCATCTCGAACCTATCAACCTGATCATCTCTCAGGGGTCTTACTAGCTTGACGCTATGGGAAATCTCATCTTGAGGGGGGCTTCATGCTTAGATGCTTTCAGCACTTA
>NZ_LN851186.1:3347881-3449979 GCF_001243895.1 Bacillus testis
CCCCCACGCCGTAAGGCGCCAGATCCTAAGTCTGGTGCGTCTGCCAATTCCGCCACACCCGCAAATCTGAATGGTGAGCCATGAAGGATTCGAACCTTCGACCCTCTGATTAAAAGTCAGATGCTCTACCAACTGAGCTAATGGCTCTCTTTCATAAGAAAGATGGTGCCGGCAAGAGGAGTCGAACCCCCGACCTACTGATTACAAGTCAGTTGCTCTACCAACTGAGCTACACCGGCATCTTATAAGGAAAATATGGTGGAGGATGACGGGATCGAACCGCCGACCCTCTGCTTGTAAGGCAGATGCTCTCCCAGCTGAGCTAATCCTCCATTTATTGCCTGGCAACGTCCTACTCTCGCAGGGGGAAGCCCCCAACTACCATCGGCGCTGAAGAGCTTAACTTCCGTGTTCGGAATGGGAACGGGTGTGACCTCTTCGCCATCATTACCAGACATTCATTTGAGACAAGTATTATTATATCTGCTTGTCCAAATAATTTCAAGAAGAAATTTATTCCTTCAAAACTAGATAACGGAAGGGGTAAGATTTTTGTTCAAACACTCAATCTAGCTACGGCTCCTAGCTTTTCGGTCGTTTCGGTTCGCCACTGCAAATCCAAAACCGGGATTTGTAGTGTCAACCCTCCAACGCCGTCAAAGCTGGACAGTCGCCTTCGCTTTATAATTAGGTTAAGTCCTCGACCGATTAGTATTCGTCAACTCCATGTGTCGCCACACTTCCATCTCGAACCTATCAACCTGATCATCTCTCAGGGGTCTTACTAGCTTGACGCTATGGGAAATCTCATCTNCCATTTGTTAGAAACAACTATTTCATTATATCGAAATAAGTTTTTCTTGTCAACAACTTTTTTATTTCTTTTTCAAATCACTCAACCGAGCGACTTTATTAATATAACACCTCGTTAAATCGGTGTCAATAACTTTTTTGAAAAAGTTATTTTTTGATTGCCGCCTTGTTTCATCTCAGCGACAAGATATAATTTATCACGATAATCACGATTGTGCAATAGTTTCTTAAAATTTTTTTCAAAAACTTATTTTACCCATTCTAGCGAGCGCTAAAACTTCCAAAGACAAAATTTGCCTTTATTCCTATAAACACAGGCAGCCAGTGATTGGCTGCCTGCTTATGACCGTATTTTCCCTGCTTTCGTTTTTACACTTCTTTCATCTATTAAAAATAAACACAAACCTGCTATGACAATAATCCCTCCTATTGCTTGGGTGATGGCCACTGTTTCATCTAAAACAAAGTAGGCAAGAATCGCTGCCCCTATTGGTTCTAGAAGAATTGCCATAGAAATGGTTGTAGCAGAAATCCAACGTACAGACCAATTGAACAATGTATGGCCAAGCAGCGTAGGTATAAGTGCAAGCAATAAGAAATACATCCAGTCGCTTACAGGATAATGTAATAATGGCTGTTTTCGAATCAACACATACAAGAACAGGACGATAGAGCTCGCACTATAAACAAGAAACGTATATGCAACCAATGTTATTCTTCGTCTGACATCCTGCCCTATTAAAAGATATGCTGTTATAAGACCACAAGCAATCAACGCCAGGACATCACCAAATAATGCCATTCCACTTATCTTAAAGTCTCCCCAACTAATGATGAAACTACCCGCTATGGCGATGAGCCCACTAATTATCCCTTTCATCGATATACTTTCCTTAAAAAAGAGGAAAGCCCCTACGAATGCGAATAATGGCTGAATGGTGACGAGTACGGTCGAACTCGCTACGGATGTATACCGCAAAGATTCAAACCATAAAATGAAATGAAAAGCTAAAAAGATCCCCGCTGCCGCCATTAACAACCAATCCCGCTTTGTAATACGCTTCAGCTCAGGCCTGCATTTCCACACAAAAATCGGTAGCATAACGACCACCGAAAAGAACAAGCGATAGAAAGCAATCACCCCGGATGGTGCTGTGGATAATTTTACGAAAATAGCTGACGTGGAGACAGAAAAAACCCCTATCGCTAATAAAAAATATGGATTGTATTTTGGTTTCTCCATCGCTTCCTCCTCAATCTATCATAATCTATATAAAAACCATTCTACTCTTGATCTGACCCATAAGTCACTGTTTAAAAAGCCAAAAACACCTGCCCTCAGAAAAACAACGCTTAAAGAATTAATAATCTTTTCCATGTTTACAGACAGTGAATATAGTAAACAAATAATCTATAAGTCTGTACATAAACAAGGATTTCACCTCAAGGAAGGAGATGGCCCAATGGACATGATAGAAAACCTATTTGCCTTTCACACCCGTTTAGATATTCTTTTCAAACTTGGATTGACAGCTGTTCTTGGAATGATCATCGGTATGGAAAGACAAATTAAAAGAAAACCTGTCGGACTAAAGACCAGTCTCGTTATTTCCATTGTAAGCTGCTTGCTAACCATTGTATCCATCGATACTACATATATCACTCCCGCACAGAGCAATGTCAACATATCGTTTGACCCACTCCGTCTTGCTGCCCAAATCGTTTCCGGAATTGGATTCCTTGGCGCGGGGGTTATACTGAGACGGGAAAACGACAGCATTTCCGGACTGACAACGGCTGCCATCATTTGGGGAGCTGCCGGCATCGGGATTGCGGTGGGGGCAGGTTTCTTTGTGGAAGCAATTGCGGTAGTGTGCCTGATTATTATTTCTGTTGATCTAGTGCCCTTGATCATGAATTATATCGGTCCTAAACAATTGCGGCATAAAGTATTGTTGATCCAATTAAAAGTAGAAGAACACGAGAAGATCACGAATATTGTCGAGAGTATTAAAGCAAAACATATCCATATTAAAACTCTAAAAATCCGTGATTTAGAGAAAAGCCACCTTATACAAATTACAGCCACCGTGCATCGCCTGAAAAAAACAGTGGAAGTATACGAAAGCATTAAACAAATTGAAGGCATCAAAGCAGTAGAATTGCAGGATCTATAATATTTTTGATTTTTTTATTGACAAAAATAGTTTTTTGGATAAAATTAGAGAGGTAATCTAGTTTTATCCCGGGGGATTAGCTCAGCTGGGAGAGCGCTACGCTGGCAGCGTAGAGGTCAGGGGTTCGAGCCCCCTATTCTCCATCACTTAAGCCTTAGAACCGATTGGTTCTAAGGCTTTTTTATTTTATATATATATTATTTTTGGCCAAAGCATTACATCTCATAGCTAAATCACACTTGTCCTTTTCAAATCATACACTATGTAGAGGTGAGCAAAATGGTGAAAATCTTCACTGACTCTGGACATGCCAGCAGCAATTCAGGGGCAGCTGACAAAGATAGAGAAAGCGGATATAACAACGGCAATAAGGCAAAATATTATCGGTTAGTGACTGGAACTTTTACTGACCAAGCTTCACAAAAAGCAGCGATTGAAGCAGTGAGCAAAAAAACTGGATGGATCATCTACCCTTACAATAAAAACGGACTGCGCATTACAACAGGAATATTCACTACGGCAGAGTCGGCCAACAAGGCGAAAAGCATCCTAGAAAAGGAATTCGGCTACACCGTTTATTTTAAATCTTAACAAACGCCGAAGAAGCACAGAGGATAGCAAGTAAAAAAGCAAAGCGATGAAGAACGCTTTGCTTTTTCAATAGGTTTCTTTTTAGGAGAGCCTGTGCTTAAATCAGCCCTCAGTCATTCTTTCCTAGCTGAATTTGTATCTTTAGTCAAATCGACTGCCGCCCGTCTTTCATTTTCTGTCAGCGATTGTTCTTCCATGATGCCGTTTCTTGCCGGATCGTTCCCCCTTTGTTGGCGTTCATGTAATTCTCCTAAAGTCATTATTACGCTTCCGGTAGCATGGGTATTTGGCTTTTGGTCTCCATGACGGTTGCCATGCAATCCTTGGCCATCCGTATCCCAAGAAAGTTGTTCATGCTGTCCTGATTGGCCCTTCGAATGCGGGTGCCGCAGCTCCTCTTCGGCACTCTTCCTCAACAGCTCTTGTCTGCTGTCAAAATCAAGGTTCTCCAACGTTTCATCCCTCTGGGCAAAAAGATTGGGATCAGGATTATGGTTGCCGAGCGTATCATATTCTTCTGTAGTTGTTAGCGGCACATTCCGTTCTGCATAAGCAAGCTGTCTCTGTCTTTTATCATCTATTAAAACAAGGATTCGCCCATGTTCGATATCTCTCAAATAAACATCCCGTTCTTCTTTTGACAATCCGTACGATTCCAACTTTTCTTCGACGATATGCGTTTCATCATCCGTAAAGAACGAAATGAATTTATCCATGAACGTTTCGTTTTCTTCTGAATTCGTGACCCTATTTACATCTGTCGGATGGTAATGGGTGAAAGCGAGTCTGTCTTCGCGATCAGCAACCACTGTAATTTCATCTTCTTCATACCCTTTTTGAATTAGAGCCGTAATCACTTTCTTCACTTCAGAACCCGTTTCATACACGCCAAACACTGATTTATACATTTGTTTTCCTCCCTCTCTTTAAATAAGCGCTTATCTTTAAATAGCGATCTATATTTCATATAGAAATAATACCCAGTACCCCTCGTGCTAAACTGCATTGTACGTGGTAATTCCTGCTTCTAAAACCCAAACGACACCTTTCGATAAAGACGCCGAACAAGCGGAAAGAGATGCTTATTACGAAAAGATGGCTCCGTTGCTGACTATTCATCCATCTAGATTGGTGTACCCTGGAATTTCTATCATCCGGGGTATGTTTATGTCTGCTGCTTTTATTCCGTTCCAAATTGGTTCATCTAATATGATTTGTGGGAGGAATGAAAACCCTCACCGGTCAAAGTTTCGCTTTATCTGTAAGCTCCCGGTTTGATTTCTTCAATTAGACTTATGTAAGATGAAGCTATATTGACTTGATGCATGAAAAAGGAGTGTACCGTGATGAATATCAACTCGATCGAACCTACCCCGAGCCCCAATACCATGAAAATAAACCTAACAGAAGAGCTGCCTGCCGGAAAAAGCAATAATTACAAAAGCGGTCAGGCCGAACATGCTCCCCAGCTTATCCGGGAGATCCTTGAGATTGAAGGAATTAAAGGCGTATACCATGTTGCCGACTTTCTTGCTGTCGAACGCAATCCAAAATATGACTGGAAAGACCTCTTAATCAGTGTCCGCCGTGTCTTCGGTGAAGAGGGAGCTTCCAGCGAAGGCAGCAATGACATGCTTGAACACTATGGAGAAGTGAATGTCCTAGTCCAGCAATTCAAGGGCATCCCCATGCAAATAAAGCTGAATGATGGAACTGCTGAGAAGCGTTTTGCCCTCCCAAAACAATTTATAGACGCAATCGGCGCCTCCCAAAAGCCTGATGATAATGTTGTTATGTCACGGAAATGGGTAGATTATGGCGTTCGGTACGGCGATATGGAAGCCATAGGCAAAGAAATTGAAGAAGAAATTTTGGCCACCTACCCTCAAGAGAGACTTGATTCCCTTGTCAAGGAAACCCAGCAGCAATCCGCTTCCCAAAAGAACCACACACGAAAGCCAAAAATCAAATTGACAGAAGAGATGCTTGAGGCCGATGATTGGGAAAAACGCTATATGGCATTGGATCAAATGGAAGATCCGACAAGCGAAGATATCGGACTTCTTGAAAAAGCCTTGAACGATCCTAAAACCTCCATACGCCGGCTAGCTGTCGTGTATCTTGGAATGATTGAGGATGAAAAAGTGCTGCCCGCTCTTTATAAAGGATTGAATGACAAAAATCCTTCCGTCCGCAGAACAGCAGGCGATTGTTTGTCCGACCTTGGATTTCCACAGGCAATGGATGAAATGGCCAAAAGTTTGCAGGACAAAAGTAAAATTGTTCGCTGGCGTGCAGCAATGTTTTTGTATGAATTAGGGGACGAGCGCGTATTGCCGCAACTGCACGCAGCCGAAAATGATCCCGAATTCGAAGTCGCCCTACAGGTTAAAATGGCAATCGACCGGATTGAAAACGGAGAAGCGGCAAAAGGGTCTGTTTGGAAACAGATGACAGAGGCAAGACAAGCAACTGAATAAAAACAATGCTTAAAAAACTGTATGTAAAAGAATAGATGAGTACCTGCATCCATTGACTAATATGTCGGTGGATGTTTTTTTGATCACTATGCATACTAGGACAAAAATGCCAAATTATGGTTGTGTTCTAAAAAATTAGAATGTACAATAACTTTAGTTCAATAATTGACAGAGTGAACAGAAAGAAGTGGAAATATGAAACTAACCCCTAAGATTATGGATATCGATCTTGTCCAACAAAAACTGGTCTCCTCGCCGCTGCGTGTAAAAATACTTTATCTGCTTGCCGAAAAGGCGATGACAGCCAAGCAAGTAGCAGACGAGCTTGGGAAAAGCCCGGGCAGCATCCATTACCATATCCAGCAGTTATACAATGGCGGCATCCTCCACATCGAAGAAACAAAAATGAATAAAGGGATCGTGGAAAAATATTACCGCCCCCTCGCTACACATTTCCGCTTAAAGGATGAACCGCAGGACTACTTAGAAATACAACAATGCAGAAGGTCCTATATTTCACTGTCCGAGGAAGAACTAGAAGAATTTAATAAACAATTTGACAGTTTATTGGAGCGCTTTGTCGAAAAAACCCTGAGAAATAATCAGGAAAGGACATCTTATGAGATTAACTGCATATTTAAGAAGGTGCCCATAGAGGAGGAAGATGAATGGAACAGGCCATAAAAAAGAATCTAATCCTGTTTATGACAGGCAAGTTGACAGCAGTGCTTGGTTCTTCTATTTTTAGTTTTACCGTGGGGCTCTATATCCTGGCCGAAACAGGCTCCAGCCTGAATTTCGCCATAACCCTATTACTGAGCACGCTGCCAAGGGTACTCCTATCGCCGATTGCTGGAACACTGAGCGATCGCTGGGATCGGAAAAAAATCATTATATTTTCCGATTTTGCCTGCGCTGTTTGGATCGGCGTTATTTTAGCGCTGTTCACCTTTGTATCACAGGATATTTGGGTGCTTTACTTATCAACATTTATTCTAAATATACTGAATGTTTTTTATTCTTCTGCTGTGGTATCGGCTGTCCATAACACAGTCGGCCCCGACCATATTCAAAAAGCGATGTCGCTTAATCAAGCCGTTTCATCTCTTTCCACCATTCTTGGCCCGGTGCTCGGCGGCATTCTATTCGGCATCTTGCCTCTCCATGATTTTATGGTGATTAATATGTTCACTTTTTTGGTCTCTGCTATTGCCAGTGTCTTTATCCAGTATAATCTCTTTGCCGAACCGCGTGATCAAGAACAGACATCCAGCGTTTTGGCGGATTTAAAATCCGGATTGGCCTATGTAAGAACACAGCCATTCATCAAACAACTGATTAGCATTTCTATTTGGATTAACTTTTGGTTCGCTGTCTTTCCGGTTGCCATGCCGTATTTAGTCCTGACCATTCGCCATATGAGTTCCACCCAATTCGGTATCATTGAAGGATCGTTTTCCGTCGGCTTCATGTTAATGGCGATTTTCATGTCCACCCGTCCGGAAATGAAACGGAAGGATATCGGCATTTTAGGTGGAATTGCAGGTTTATCCATCCTATTGATCTTGATGGGGCTTCCATCTTTATCCGCCTTTCAAAGCCTCTCTAACACAACGGTATTTATTTACTTAATTTCGTTGGTCTTTATCCTTTCCATTTTGTTGATGATCGTGAATATGCCAATCGGCGTCCTCATGCAAAAGCATGTGCCCGACCAGTATCGGGGCCGTGTGAATTCTCTCCTGGAAACAGGTGCGACCGCGATGACGCCCCTTGGATATATCCTATTCGGCAGTTTATTAGAAAAAATGCCTTCTTGGCTGCTGCTTGGCATTTGCGGACTCAGCATTCTTGCCTTAATCGCCTATCATATATGGAAAAAGACGTTTGTCCAGCAGCTACAATCCCTCGACCAGGCAATTCAACCCGTCGTAGAAGGATAAAGTGAACCTTTTATCGGTGGGGGTATTTATCCCCCACCGAACCAATCGGATTCTTACTGAAGCTTGATTTTCCACTTCATTTCTTTGTCTTTACTCCCGCATTCAAGTGGGCGTTTTAGCGCAACTTAGAATGATCTTACACCTGATCGATTGTCTTTCTATTTACGGTCTTTTTTTACTTCATCCATGATTCCCTTCAGGATAGGATCCCCTTTTTTCCATTGGTTCTTGAACCATTGTTTTCTTTCTTCCTTGCTCATCTGAACCGATTGATCATAAACGGCCGCTTGATTCTTCTTCGTATTTTCCTTTTCACTCATGACCTCCACCCCCTCACTTTCTTTCATTCACTTCTTTCCTTTATTTATTTCCCTCCATACCTACGCTAAACCAAACAAAAAAAGCGGTATCCTTTTATATAACCAGGATGCCGCTTTTTCGTTCACTATTCATTTAAATAAATCCTGAGCAAGGTATTCGCCTTTCCGCACGCCGCGGGGACAGGCGAACATAGCGCTGCCGACATGTTTGATATATTCATTCAGAGCATCTGTCTCAGCCAGTTTTTTCAGCATAGGCACAAATTGCTTAGCCGGATTCTTTTGGAAAGAGATGAACATCAGGCCGGAATTCATATTGCCGGTCAACGTATCGATGCCATCCGTATAAGAATAAGCCCGGCGATAAATTTCCCGGCCCGTTTCCCTGGCTACACGTGTATGGGCGCCAATCGGCATCTGTGTGGTATCAACAGCATCATGTTCCTTCACTTTTCCATAGCCTGCACCGCTGTCTTTCTTTCGGCCAAACGTATCCTCCTGGCTTTTGAGCGAGGTACGGTCCCATATTTCGATCATCATCATGATTTTACGGTATGCCATATAGGATCCGCCTTTCATCCATGCCGGCTCTCCTTCATCTGCCCAGACAATTTGTTTCAGTCTGTTTGTCTCCTTGTGAGAAACGTTTGCAGTACCGTCTTTAAATCCGAATAGATTGCGTGGCGTCTCTCCTTTTGCTCCATTGATGAAGCCAGATTGTAGCCACAGAATATCTGCAGTGCCGGATGCCGCCTTGATCATATTGCGGATTGCATGGAATGCTACTTGCTGATCATCGGCACAGGCCTGTATGCAAAGGTCCCCTCCAATGAACGGTTCCTGCAGGCTGTCTCCCCGCATTGCAGGGATTTCGAGCAAATACTTTGGCTTCTTTGCGGCCAGTCCGAATCGGTCGACACCGTTTTTCATAAAGAAAGTTGGCCCGATTCCAAACGTAATGGTCAAATTGGATGCGCCAAGACCAGCTGATTCACCCGTGTCGCTCGGCGGAATAAAATCATTGGCATGGTCCTCTTGTTTTACTTCTCCCTTGGAGAGCATTTCGGCCAGATGGGTCCAATCCTTAAATAAAGCGATTATTTCTTCCTTCTTGGTCGCCGTGATCGTAAATGCAGCAAGATAAGCACTCGTTTGCTGAGGGGTCACGATGCCGGACTGATGGTCGCCATAGAATGGAACACGGTGATCGTTTTCTCCCGAAGCCGCAGCTTTTTTCGAACTAGGCATCAGATGATCAGATAAAGCAGTCACTGCTCCTAAACCGCTGGCTCCGATTATGGCCCCTGCTCCGGCAAAGGCCGACATCTTAAGCATTTCCCGTCTTGTCATTTTCTTGGAGGTGGTTTTCTCAGCCGACATGTTTCCTCAGTCCTTTATTGTAGAATTTGTGCGGTTTTGCCCATATATTCAGCAAGCACGCCTAGCTTTTGGCTTAAATCGCGAACTTGCTCTTTTGTTAATTCTGTATACAAAATGAATTGGTCATTTTTACGGTATTGAGCCAAAGCTGTGTTCAGTGTATTGAACTGTTGATCAAGTTTGCTGGATAACTCAGGATCCTTTGCATTCAATGCCGGCAGGATCGCATGGTATACAGCTTGTGATCCGTCGACATTCGCCGCCAGATCCATAAGGTCTACATGTGAATAATGCTCTTCTTCACCTGTAATTTTAGAGATGGCCGCCTCATTGATCAGCTCCATGGAGCCTGCGACAATTTGTGTAGGTTTTAATTGGATATCTTTTACCTTTTGCTGCAGTGTCAGCACATCAGCGTTTAGTGTATCCGCCACTTTTGCCATAGGTTCCAGATTTTCATTTTGCCATAGTGCCTTTTCGATACGGTGGAAGCCTCCCCATTCAGAGGCCTCTACATCTCCTTCACGCGCATCAATTTTAGGATCCAGGTCGCCAAAACTTTCTGCGATTGGTTCTACTCGTTCATAATAGGTGCGCGACTCGACATAATATTGTTTAGCTTTTTCACTGTCCTTCGCTTTCACACTGTCGACAAATGATTTGGTTGATGCCACTAATAGATTCATTTGTTCATCTACATATTGCTTATAATCACTAACCGCTTTAGTTAAAGCTTCGGATGATTTTTCTTCAGATTCTTTTGCATTGGCCAGTTTGTCCAACGCTGTATCCAATTGTCCGGAAAGATCCTTCATTTTGCTTTGGTCAGGCTTCTCTTTTGTTGCTTCCATATATAGAGGCTGCATGTATTTTTCCACTTCCGTGTACAAAAGCGGGTAGGTTTCCCGAATATTATTTTCCTTTGCAAGCCATTCATTATTTAATGTCTCAGCTGCTTCTTTTGATTTTTTCTGATCAGCAGCCTCTATTGTACCATCAAGTGTCTTCACCATTTTTTTTAATGACTGGGCTGTTTGCTTTATATCTTTGTTTGTAGTTTTTGCTGTGTTTTGCTCTGTTTTTTCTTCTTTTTTGCCGGCATCATCCGAACATCCGGCTAGAGCAGGTACCAATAGAAGTGATGAAAGCGCGAATGCCTTCATAGAATTGCGGTATACGTTCATGAATAAGATCCCCCTGTACGTTTTTCTGTTGATTGTTTATGAATATATTTTTTTCCAACAATAGCTATGGCTGCCGCCACTACAATCACTTGTGGCAAAGTGCTGTACCAAGACGGATATACGCCTAAGAAAGCAATCGTCGGGAGGCTTTCATTGACTGTGGAATCCAATAAACCTGCAAGCTGCAGACTATGGATGCCTGAACCGAGGAACTTAAGGCACAGATAGAAGACAACTATACTTGATACCAGAAAGAACGGTTTAAGCGGGAGAGAAGCCCCCAGTTTCAACATGATGAAACCAATGATAACCAAAATTCCGAATCCTGTTAGAATCCCTGTTATAAAAGTGCTCATTTCCATTCTATTGACCATTCCGATTAGAAAGATAACTGTTTCCATCCCTTCCCTCAAAATTGCCAAGAATGCCAAAAAGGCAAATGACAGCATTTTGCCGCTCCCTAGAGCACTCTCAGTCTTTCCTTTAATGTATTGGTTCCACTGCTTTACATAGGTATTTCTGTGCAGCCAGTAGCTTACATACAAAAGCATGGCTGCCGCAATCACACCTGACCAGCCATTAAGCAGGAAATTGTTTTTTCCAAAAGCAATAGCAGACAGGAAGTATGTAACAACAAACCCGATAGCTATGCTGGCTATGACGCCAACCAAAGTGCCTCCCCATACCCACCGCTTTCCGTTCGGGACCTTCGACTTTTTAGTCACAGTCAACAAAGCGCCGATCACAAGCAATGCTTCCACGCCCTCGCGGATTGGGATAAAGGCGGCATCCCACATGCCGTAAGAATCTTTTTGAAGCGGTTCCAGATTAACGGCCATTTTGTCCAAAATATGGACTGCTTTATCAATCGTTGCACGGTTCTTGACGTAATCAGCAAGCAAAACTAAATTTTTTTCCGAATCATTATAAACAGACTGCGACTGGCTGACGACATCCCCTTCTACACCAAGCCATTGCTGTGTTAAGTCGCCAACCTGGACCTGTGCTTTTGCTATATCCCCATTCTCTAGAGACTTCCTTGTTTCTTTCAATAAAGCAATATAAGCTGCCAAATTTGTTTTTTCTATTTTATTGGGATCCGTCTGCAAGGATCCGTTGCTATACTGTTCGATGGTAGCTGTGAGGATTTCTATATCCTGTAGCAATTGGTCATCTTCACCGTTCAGCAGCGACAGAGAAAGGGATGCAGTTGCTGTCTGGATGCTGCTGAGCGCTTCTGGAGAATCTTCACGTATATCGTTTTTCTTTTGCAGTAAAAGCTGCTTATAAGCCGAAAAAGAAAGGTTCGCGCCTTCAAGATCGCCGGTTTTAGCTTCTGCCTTCATTTCCTCAAGAGGGGGCAGAAGGTTTTCGGCTGACCGCGCTGTGTTGCTTTCTTTGGCGGAGGCTGCTCCAAAAGACCCCATTGCCATGTAAAACAGACAACATAAAAGCAATAGACTCCATTTTTTATACAATGCCATCATCCTTTCAGTTGTCGTTTTAATATTCTAAATGATAATAATTATCATTCCCTTTCATATTATTATCCCGTCTATAGTGAATGTCAATTACTAATTTCATAATTGATAGAAAATTTTATCTTATTTATCCTCTGTAAACATAAAAAGGAACTACCATTTTTTATTAAAAGTCAATATATTTCTTAAAACCTTTATCAACAGTGAATTTCTATACAATGTCAGACATTATAGAAGGTTAAATGAAAGAGGATAGATGAGCAGAAGAAAATATGCTCTATCTATCCTCTTTTTGTACAACAAATGGCCTCATTTACTACAACACTTTCTTATTAAGCTAACCTGCCACGTTTCTACATTAAGGCTTTCAATATAAAAGGGCATTAATCCTTCTTGGATCAACACCCCTGTTAGCAGAATAAAAAAGCCATCTAACTGACCGTTCTGTTTTTATGCTATTGTATCTTTAGTGCAGTAATGACTGCTTTTACCGAATGCACTCTTCGCTAAAAATAAGTTTAAAGATTGGTTTAAAATCAATTTCAATTATTTGTTTAAAATCCTCATCTAAAATGGTTAATAATATACTCGAAGTATCTTTTTTGTCTGCTGTAATTTCAAATTTATTTATTCGTTTAAAATCCAAATGAGATATTAATCGCCTCGAAATCCGTTGATTCACTTGAATACTCACATCACCATATGAAGGACAAAGTTTAACAATAAAATCTTCCTCTCCATTAGAAAATTGATAGGTTGCTTCATTGTAATAAAATAGAAAATTATTTGAAGGAGTGTCCAAAAAGGTAGGCTCAGACTCAAACAACGAAAGAAGATCGTATTCTTCTGGAAATTCATTCATTTACTTTTCATCACCTTTCACCCTCTATTTTAGCATTTTCTTCTAGAGCTAAACTGCCCGTTACCTTTATAAGGAGTTCAACACAAAAAGGCATTAATCCTTCTTGAATCAATGCCACTGTTCATCAGAAATACTTTTTATATAGCTCACGGCGCAGTGTCCCACTTAAATAGGCGTAAATTTTCGTTGTTTCGCTCTTCTCGTGTCCCATCAAGTTCTGAATGACTTCTAGAGGTGCTCCGTTATTCAATAATGTAGTAGCATAGCTGTGTCTCAACTGATGGGGATGAATATTTTTATTAATGCCCGATCTTTTAGATATCTGTTTAATGACATATCTCATTTGGGGTATGCTCATTCGATGTGGAGCACGGACCGTTACAAATAATGCTTCTTGATCATCTGTTCTCTCGTCCAAATACCGCTTCAACCAGATATCACACCTGGTATTGAAATAAACTTCTCTTTCTTTATTTCCCTTCCCTAAGACAATTAAGGACTGATTAGAAAAATGAATGGATTGTCGATTGAGCGTCACGGCTTCTCCAATTCGACAACCAGTTGAATACATAAATTCAAATAATGCATTTTCTAAAGGAGTTTGACAAGCTTCTCTTAAATGTTCAATTTCCACTTCAGATAAAAACTTTGGTATTCGAATATCCAATTTGGGTTCCTTAATTTTTGACGCTGGATTACCATTCAGAACATTTTCGTCCTGGGCCCACCTAAACAGCGATTATATAAAGCGAATCCTATGACTCAAGCTAGCAGCCTTTAATTGATCAGCAACATTTCCAAGGTATAGTTTTAATGAATCGGTGGTTATCTCATCAAGAGGAAGATCACCGAGGTGTCGGATTAACAACTTTAATTGAACATTATATGCTTTCAACGTCTGGGGTGAATATCCTTGAATCTGTTTGTCAGCTTTATATAAATTCCAGGCTTCAGATAATATCATCCTATTACTCTCCTCCTCTATTTTTATCAGTATAGACAAATAGAAAGGAAGTAATACGCCAATCTTATTAAACGATTGCCCCTGTTACTTGAATAAGGAATTTATATCAAAATACTCCGCTAAGGATACTTTTCTACCTTCTTGGTCCCATTTATGATATTCTTCAAAAACTAACTTCACATCGTTATTAGCACTTACTTCTACTAAAAATTTTACAGCAAGATAACTACGCCAATAATCAAACATAATACCTGATAGACTACCTTGATATGAACTAGTACCAAAGTCATCCAATGAATGATTTCCATATTCATCTTTAAAAGTTTCAAATAACTCTGTTTCTACATATGTTATTTCATTGAATTCCTTTTCATTTAACAATATTTTTCTGGGCAAATAAAAACACATACCCTCCTCAAACCATATACCATCTTCCCTTTCATCATCAAAATCATCTAAGAATAAATCAGAATGGTGGGTAAGTTCGTGTGCTAATATAATAAGCATTTCTTTCTCTGTACAGCTTTCATAAAATCTTTGTACATTAGGAAGTTTTTTCCCTCTAATTGTTTTATAAAAATTTGCTGCCAGCTTTCTATATCAGGTGTCATATAAATTAAATCTTTATTGGTGTAGGCTGGTATAGGTATCACAGAGAAAATAGTAGTTGCTAATTCTTTAGTTGTCCACAAAATCCCTTTAGGTATATCCACCAAAGCATATTCTTGTTCAAGTATTTTTTGGTATTCATTCAATTCTTTACTGAATCGTTGTATAGGATCTTGATATTTTTCGTATTCTTCTTTTGTTCAAATGCATATATTTGTTTCACTAAAAGAACATCCCCTTTGTTCAAATAAATCATTTTCTTCTTCAACTCTTCTGCCCCAATAGTGACCTAACAAAAAAAGACTGCTCATTAGCAGCCTTGCTCTTCTGCTCTAGCACCCGTTAGCTGAAAAGGCTCTACTTATTATTCAACAGGTATCCAAATTTCCATTTCATATTCATTTGTTTCTTCTTTTCCATACATATTAGCGTGTACTATCTCAATTTCAGGCATTCCTTCTTTCATTTTATATCCTTCATTATCAAATGTGTCCCATAATAAGGCGTAAGTATTTGGAATTTCCTTAGAGTGACCAATATGTTTAAATACGACATATTTTTGTGTAGGAAAAGTATGTAAAGTCATTCCTTGTTCAACTTTATGGAAATCTACAGACTCTATTTCCATTCCACAGGTATAGAAATAATGATCGCTTCTTGGAGGAAGACAAACTCCAACGATTCTATCTGCATTTTTTTCACTAATACATTTATATGATCTTTCCCACAGTTCTGGAATCGGATGAACAATATCTCCACTCCATTTTCCTGCTGCACTATATCCTACTAACACAAATGAACTCTTTATAGCTTCATTAAAAGTCAACCTGCCCACCTTTTTCACCCAATTCTTTTCTATATTCAACTGTAGTGAATATATTGTTTTTTAGATATTAAAGACGAAAGTCTACTCTGCTACTAAAAAGGCAGGTACATTCACTTGTCCTTCATTTTACAGAGTAGAGTTCAATTCTTTGGGAAGAATTTTATCTATGCCAAGATTGATTGCATCTCTTCGTTCCCATCCGTTTTGTCCTCTCGCCATGTTGCCACAGCGATCATAGCGGCGGATGATCAACACTACTACAGATGCGCAGCCATTCCGCATGCTTCAAAAGCCCTGACAAGCCTCCACATGCAGAACTTCAAACGTTCCACTGCTTCTATCCCTCTCTTTGACAGCCTTAGGCTTCCGCTATCCAGCATAAACAGATTCCGTTTAATAGCCAATTGTCCGGAATCCCAGCCTATGATTTCATATAGGCGGATGAATGATAAACTCCTGGCAATTCCATATCATTCATTATCTTATCCTGCTTTTTTGCGGATTCGTTTCCTAGCCATAGCCGCCTTTTATGGAACCCCGCCCCGGAAAGTCCGGGTACGTCTTTACCTGACTTCATCCCTTCAGCCTGTCAGAGCATCACTGGATGCAGGAGGATCAGGCTCTTGCCATTTTAGCTATTGGGCAAGGGAGAGACTTTCACCCTCCATATCGAAGCAGCAGTTAGAGAAAGGCTTCTCCGCTTATTTCACCGTTTCTGACGGCTTATAAAGCAACGTTTCGTTTAATTGTGTTTAGGAGTCTTTTTGGTTGCGTCGGCTTTATGAAGCATTAAGGCAAAATCGCCTCGTTTTACATTTTGGCCTGTACCGAATTTCGATATTGTCAGCCCGTTCGCAATTTTATGGGCAATCAGTGCTGAAACAGCTTCTGTATATTTTGCACTCACATCGGTGAATGCGTTACTGCTTTGGCCTTTTAGGGAATAAGCTATTTGGATCCAAACAGCGAGTTCGCCGCGGGTAATGGGGGCATGGCTGCCAAATGCTGTTTTCGTTTTTCCTGACGTGATGCCCGCTTTCTTGATAGCGTTTACATATGTAACCGCGCGTTTTGGCACATCAGTAAACCCTGAGGCAGGCGCTTTTTCGGTATCCAAGCCCAATACCTTTGCCAAGATAATAGCTGCATCTGCACGGGTGATCTCTTTGTCCGTACCGAACGTCGTAGCATTGATTCCTTTGGCTCCTTTAGAAACCATAAAATCTATTGCTTCTTTATATTTTGGCGCTACGTCTGTAAAAGATGAAGAAGCCGATACAGCCGGTGCGATTGCAGACGCAGCAATTGCAGTCGCTGCAGCAGTTGCGATAAATGTGCGCTGTGTTTTTCTTTGTTTAGACATTTCGTGAATCCCCCTATTTTCGTAAACTGGTTTTATTATTGAATGAGCTGATTACTTCTTAGCTATGTCGACGATTCTTCCTTCAACTTCAGGAGAGATCGTTTGATTTGGTTGTGCCTTCAGATAGTCAGAGAATATCTCCCAATCAACAAAACCAGGTTCACTTACACGTCCCTCTTCGTATGCTTTTTTGAGGATTGGATAGTCATCCCCTCCGCGGGCCGTGAATACATTTGTCGCCACCATATATTTTTCCGTATCTACCAACGGCGTCTCTTTGCCGTCTTTTATGATATTCACGGATACGACACGGCTTCCCGCCGGCTTCGAGCTGTCATATTGGTATTTCACCCCTGCTACTTGAAGGAATCCTCCATCGGCAGCAGGCGCTGATTTGACACTGCGCTCTAAAATGCCTTTTAGTTCAGTTCCGGACAATTCAACCAAGCCGAGCGCATTCCCGAATGGCAGTACAGTCAAAACATCTGCGATCGAGATATTTCCGGCTGGGATTGTCGTACGGACACCGCCGCCGTTTTGCAGGGCAATGACCGTATCCTTATTGATGGTTTTGGCTTTGGCCAACATGCCATCTGCAATCAAGTCTCCTAGATTGGTTTCCATCGTCCGGGCAGGCGGGTTGCCGCCAATCAAATCAACGGAGGATTTGGCGACAATTTGCTTTTTCATCTCGTCAACAGCCGGTTTGTATGTTGAATTTAACAGGTCAGCCGCTTCCTTGTCCTCCTGGATGATGTAATTGCCTTTCTCATCTTTGGCATCGATTTCAATCAGCTTACCGTCATGCTTGGTGATGACACCTTTGCCATCAAATGTGACATTCAGCGTTCCGAGATACTTATTGTATTCGTTTGCCTGCACGATGACAGTAGGCGCAGCGAAATGCTTCACGACATCCGGCTCAGACATCTTATAATGGTCATGGCCTCCTACAATGATATCAATCCCTTCCACTCTATTAGCTAGGATAGAATCATTGTCGCCGCCGCCATCCTTATAACCGATATGGTTAACAGCAATGATTTTATTGATGCCTTGTTCCTCGAATACTGCAACGGATTTTTTTGCCGCATCAATATAGTCTTCAAAAGCGATACTGCCAGGGCTTGAAATAGTGGCTGTTTCTGCAGTTGTCAAACCGAATATGCCGACTTTTTGGCCATTGATTGTTTTCACGATGCCATTATAAATCTGGCCATTTTGCGGTGAAGACGTATATGTTCGATGAAAGTATGGCTTCATTAATTCATCTTTGGCAAAGTCGACATTAGCACTGACAAACGGGAATGAGGCCTTCTTCACAAATTCCACAAGCGTTTTAGACCCCTCGTCAAATTCATGGTTTCCGAATGTCATGGCATCATATTTAGCCAGTTTCATGAAGTCGAGATCAGCCTGTCCCTTGAACTTATTGAAATATAATGTTCCAGAGAAAACATCACCGGCACTCAAGAGAACGTTATTAGGGTGTTCCTCTCTTTGCTGTTTGATGGCCGAGATGGTGCGTGCGATCCCATCCAGATTTGCATGGGTATCATTGGTATGCAACACGGTTAAATCCATGCCATTCCCAGTTCACACTGGGCTGACACCGTACGGGCGCCTTTCAGCGCATACGGCGTTCCATCAATATTGGCACAAGATGTCATTCTTCCCAATCCTTATTATAATGGCTAATCGCTGAATATGGTAATTTTACTTAGTTGTGTGGGACTGATTAAAGTTTCACTCTATAATCCCAATATAGGAGTTATTTGAAATATCCTCGGAATACAAAAAAGCCCATGCACCGCCAAGTGGGCATAGGCCATTTTGATAAGCGCATCCATCACTATTCGGCGCAGCTTTCTCCATTCATATAGTAGCCTTCCTCCCGATAAATATTGAAGGCAACTTCTACTTCTTCCATTCCTAAGCCTAGAACATGCTTTGTAAGGATACCGGCGAAGGCATCTCTTACCTTCCGTCCCCTTTCAAACCATTCTACTTCAATAAACGGATACATCTCCGTTGTTTGGCCATCAAAGATGTACGTTGAATGCACGCATTCCAAAGTAAAATTGTCTGTACCGCACTCGCACAACTTAGCCAATTCCTCTACTAATGGTTTACTGATTTCTTTTATCTGTTCTACCGAAATTCCTCTAAAACGGATTTGAGGCATCTTTTTTCCTCCTGTCACGGACCGCTTTTATTGATCTTTATTATTTTGTCGTTATCTTACCATAATCATTACATTTCTCAAATAGCATTCCTATTTTACTTTCTGTTCTTTTTACGTTATCTTAAGTACACAAAACTAAAGATTAAAGGTGTGCTTATTGTTGCGAATTAATAAATTTATCGGTGAATCAGGAATAACTTCCAGACGCGGGGCAGACAAATTGATTGCCGAACGGCGAGTAACCATAAATGGGGCCATTGCCGAGCTGGGAAGCCGCGTGGAAGAAGGGGATGATGTCCGAGTCGACGGCAAACCAATTAAGACGGAGAAGCAGCTTGTTTATATAGCCCTTAACAAGCCGGTCGGGATCACTTCAACTACAGAAAGACATATAAAAGGCAATATTGTCGATTTTGTCAACCATCCATTGCGCATCTTCCATATTGGCCGTCTCGATAAAGAATCAGAGGGCTTGATTCTTATGACCAATGACGGAGATATTGTAAACGAAATATTGCGGGCTGAAAATAAGCATGAAAAAGAATATATCGTTACAGTTAATAAACCGATCACTGCCCAGTTTCTCAAACAAATGGCAAGCGGCGTGGAGATCCTGGATACAAAAACACTGCCCTGCAAGGTTGTCCAAATGTCCAAATATGTTTTTAAAATCATTTTGACACAAGGTTTGAACCGGCAGATCCGCCGGATGTGTGCAGCATTGGGCTACGAGGTAAAAAGTCTGCAACGGATACGTATTATGAATATTCGTCTTGACGGCCTTAAAGTCGGTCAATGGCGCGACCTGACGCCAAAAGAACTGGATCAATTGTTCAAAGACCTGAATTACAAAAGATAAAGTGAAACTTAGATTGGGCTTGGGGTTCATTCACTCCCAACCGATCACTAGATTTACTCTCAGGCTGAAGTGGCCAGTGAAAACGGGATAATAAGATATTGAAAAAGGATGGCCATCAGCATTATTAACGGGTTCTCTTTTGAGGTGCAAAAATAGAAAAAACACCTAAAATAGTACATGAAAAAGCAGAGTTATTTACATATAATAACTCTGCTTTTTATACATTCCTAATCAAAATAAAACATATCTTCAAATTTTTTATCCAGAGCAATACATAAGATTAATGCCAATTTTGCTGTGGGACTAAATTGACCAGTTTCAATTGAACTAATTGTTTGACGAGATACACCGACTATCTTAGCTAAATCTCCTTGGGATAGGTTTTTTTCTGCTCTTGCAACTTTTAATCTATTCTTTAAAATCAAATTTTCATTCATTACTTTTAAATCACCCCAATCACATAAGCTGTAATGAATCCAACCGTTGTGATTGCTCCCATAATTGTATTTATAAGAAAAAATTTTTTATCTGGTATTCTTTTATACTTATAAAATGATATAACAGTAAGATTAGCTGTCAAAATAGAAAGCATATCTGTTACTGGCTGGTTCGTAAACACTTTGAAGAATAGGTATAAAAATACTAATATAAATATCCCTATCATCCCTTGATAAACAGAATATTCATCTATTTTTCGTTCTCGTTCATCCATATTTTCATTTTCAAGTCGGCTTTTTTTCAAAATTTCCTCTTTATTCAATTAAAACAACTCCTTTCCTTTAAAACGACTTCTTTCCTTTATTAAGGATAGAATATCATATACAATTCGCAATGCAAATAAAACTTGTCATACTATATATAAAACTTTACATATTTACTATAAAACCTATCAACAATAAAGAATGCGAATTGCTATGCAAATTGATGTACTAAAAAAGGGTACATCCTGTTATATCAATAAAAATAGGGTGCGAAATCAATAGCGATTTCATACCCTATTTGTTTCGTTATTTGATAATTTGCACCCGAAAAGAGAACCTGTTACCAGCATTGTAGGGCCATCTTTTTTTATATTAGAATGTTTAGGCGCCTTCTGATTCCGGGTATATTCGTTAACTAAAGGGACATAACGAATATATATACCACTGAGGAGGATCTTAATGAAAGCTGTCACGTTCCAAGGAGCAAAAGATATTCAAGTAAAAGAAGTCGAAGATCCCAAATTACAGAAGAAGGATGACATCATTGTCCGTATCACATCCACGGCTATATGCGGCTCTGATCTCCATATTTATCAAGGGGCCATCCCTGCCCATAAAGATTATGTCATCGGCCACGAACCCATGGGAATTGTTGAAGAAGTCGGACCCGAAGTCACCAAAGTCAAAAAGGGCGACCGCATCGTTCTTCCATTCAACGTATCCTGCGGACATTGCTACTACTGCACCCATGATATGGAAAGCCAATGTGATAATTCGAACAAGTCCAAACCGGAAATAGATACAGGCGGCTATTTTGGTTTTACGGAGCGCTACGGCAATTATCCAGGAGGACAAGCCGAATATTTGCGCGTTCCTTATGGAAACTTTATGCCTTTCGTTATTCCTGAATCCTGTGAACTTGAAGATGAGGCGGTATTATTTTTATCCGACGTTCTTCCAACCGCTTATTGGAGTGTTGAAAATTCAGGCATGAAACCAGGTGACACGGTCGTTGTCCTAGGGTGCGGCCCCGTTGGATTAATGACCCAAAAATTTGCTTGGATGAAGGGAGCGAAGCGTGTCATCGCAGTAGACCGCGTCCCTTACCGTCTTGAGCATGCCAAAAAAATGAACAATGTGGAAGCAATCAATTTCGAGGATTACAGCGATACAGGCGCTTTCATCAAAGAAACAACGCATGGAGGCGCGGATGTGGTCATTGATTGCGTAGGAATGGATGGAAAGAAAAGCCCTCTCGAAGCCGTTGAACAAAAACTTAAGCTCCAAGGAGGGACATTGAGCCCAATCAAGATCGGAATAAATTCGGTCCGCAAATTTGGTACGATCCAATTAACCGGCGTATATGGTTCAATGTATAATATGTTCCCTCTTGGCAGCCTATTTGAACGGAATATAACGTTGACAATGGGGCAAGCACCAGTCATCCACTATATGCCGAAACTTTTCAAAATGATCTCTGAAGGAAAAATTGACCCAACTGAGATCATATCCCACAAAATTCCTTTAGAGGATGCCAGTAATGCATATAAAATTTTTAATGAAAAACAAGATGAATGTATCAAGGTTGTTTTAAAACCATAAAGTGAACACTAATCGGCGGGGGCATTCATCTCCCACCGATTATTCGTTGAACCAATCGGATTCTTACTGGTGCGCGCTCTCCCACATACACTTCTTTGTCAGCACTTCCGTGTTGAAGTAGAAGTCTTAGCGCCAGTTAAATGACAAAGGGGCTCCACGCTTAAAGACAGCGGGAAGCCCCTTTTTTACTAAACAACCAAAAAGCATTTGCTACGGCAAAAAGAGGAAGCGGCGGCCGCTTCCTCTTTTCAATTTCTCATTCTTATTTAGCTAACACAGCCAACGCTTCCCGATTAAAGGCAGGAATATCATCTGGTTGGCGGCTTGTAACCAATTGATCGTCAACTACTACTTCTTGATCCTCGAAGTTAACGCCGGCATTTTTCATATCTACCGCGATGGAGTGGTAGCCAGTCGCTTTTTTGCCATTAAGCACTTCAGCAGTGATTAGCAATTGTGGACCATGGCAAATTGCGAAGATTGGTTTATTAGCATCCGCAAATGATTTAGCGAATTTCACAAAGCGTTCATCTCCGCGCAATTGGTCAGGGGAGAAACCTCCTGGAATGAACAAAGCATCGAAATCTTCCGCTTTTACGTCATCGATTCCTTTGTCTATTTTCACTTCTGCTTCACCCTGTTTGCCTTTGACTGTTGCTCCTGCTTCTTTTTCTATTGTTACAACCTCATGGCCCTCTTTTTTAAATGCTTCCGCAGGTTGAGTATACTCAACGTCTTCGAAATAGTTTGTTAGAACAGTTGCAATCTTTTTACCCATAATATGAACATCCCTCTTTCTTTTTTTTGGTTATACTATGTGTTTACCCGGTAACCACGTCTTTAATCATAGAATAATAAAGTCTGAAAACTTCTACATGCCCTATTATGTCGGCCATTACAAAAAATCCCCTATCTTTCTTTTGTTTCTCGGCTTACAATAAGGAATAAGTCATAACAGCTATTAAATAACCATATGCTTGTCCATACTGGTTATGTGCATATGCTCTAACGTGGCACTTTTGAAAATTGAGGTGATTGCATTTTGTCCAGCGGTAAATTTAAGAATTGGTCTTTACAAATTCTCATTTTATTGACGATTATTTTTGTATCTACCAAAATATCCTTCCTGCTCGAACCGATCGGCATCTTTTTCTCTACGCTGTTCTTCCCTTTATTGATTTCAGGATTTCTATTTTTCATTTTCAACCCTGTCCTGAAAATATTGCAGAAATGGCTGAAGCTGCCTAGGATTATCGCCATCATTTTACTATATGTCCTTGTGATTGCGTTGATTTCCCTAGTGATAGGCAATATTGTGCCAATCATTACGAAGCAGATTTCTGCTTTTATTGAAGCTATTCCTGTTTACGGCAAACAGATTGAACAATTCTTTGATAGATTGACCGATTCCAAAGACATCCAGACGCTTTTAGCGAATGACTATATTTCTCTGGAAACCTTCCAACATAAACTGACGGAATTCATGAATACACTGCCCGGTAAAATCACCAATGGCGTGTTCGGCATCTTTGGCTTCGTGACAAATGCAACGATTACGATTGTCACAGTTCCTGTCTTGCTGTTTTACATGTTCAAAGATGGCCATCGCCTTCCGGTAGCGTTGGCGAAGTTTATACCCGGTTCCTACCGTAGAGAGGGATTAAAAATCATTGAAGACGTAGGAACAACTTTATCCAACTATATCAGTGGCCAAGTTACTGTTGCCTGCTGTGTGGGTATCCTGTCCCTGATCGGATTCCTGATTATTGACGTTCCCTATGCTCTTGTCATGGCGTTGATTGTCGCTGTAACGAATATCATCCCATATGTTGGCCCCATTCTTGGGGGCGCGCCGGCAGTGATTGTAGCCTTATTTGATTCTCCTTTCCAGGCAGTGCTGGTTGTCATTGTCATCACAATCGCCCAGCAGCTAGAAGGGAACTTCCTGTCTCCATTGATTCTCGGCAAAACCCTTGATATTCACCCTGTTACCGTCATTGTGATGCTTCTTGTCGCCGGCAATATTGCCGGAGTCATCGGAATGGTACTGGCAGTGCCAACTTATGCTGTCTGCAAAACGATTATTTTAAGCATGATCAAATTGCTGAATGCACGCAAGCAAGCAGAGTTAGAAACCTAAAGTGACATTTTAATCGGTGGGGGTTCATTCATCCTCCGCTGATTATCAATTGAACCAATCGGATTCTAACTGGCCCACTCGCACTTCTTCATCTTTGCTCTTATGTTGAAGCAGGAGTCTTAAGGCCAGTTATAAATGAACAAGAAGTGCATCACTGGATCATTAGTGATGCACTTCTTTTCATTTACAATATGACATGCCATCGTCACTTCTCCTTATCAGGCGCTTCCGCTTGTAGTACACCTACAGCCCCAGAGAAATGAACTTCACTTCCAAAAATTCATCGATTCCATGATGGCCGCCTTCACGGCCGAGGCCGCTCTCTTTATAACCTCCAAAAGGAGCCTGGGCTACGGATGGAAGGGCATCATTTAAACCGATAATGCCATATTCTAATGCTTCCGTTACTTTAAGGGCGTTCGAAATATTTTCGGAATAGACATATGCAGCCAATCCATAAAGGGAGTCGTTAGCACGTTCGATTACTTCTTCAATATGTTTAAACGCTGCAATAGGGGCAATAGGGCCGAAAATCTCCTCTTTCATGCAAAGCATATCCTCGCTGGCGCCTGTTAAAATGGTCGGCGGGAAGAAACAACAGTCCGCTGCCAGTTCTTCCTTGCTTTGGTAGGATATGGCCGCTCCTTTATCAAGCGCATCTTCCATAAACTCTTTCACCTTTTCCTTTGCGTCCATATCGATCATCGGCCCGATGTCGACGCCCTCATCCATCCCATTGCCGACCTTCAGCTGCTGCAGTTCTTTGATAAACCATTCAGTGAAGGAAGCGGCCACCTCTTCCTGAACGTAGATACGGTTTGTGCAGATGCATGTTTGGCCGGCATTCCTGAATTTAGACTGGACCACCCCCTTTGCCGCCTTTTTCAGATCGGCATCCTTAAGGATAATAAAAGGGGCATTGCCGCCAAGTTCCAGCGATATTTTTTTGACGGTTTCTGCTGCTCCCCTCATAAGTGTTTTCCCCACCGCCGTAGAACCTGTGAAAGTAATCTTGCGGACGCGGGAATCCTTCAGCCAGCTCTCACCGATTTCAGAAGATCTCCCAGTGACGACATTGATGACGCCGGGAGGAATGCCTGCCTGATGGGCCAGTTCCGCCATTTTCAAGGCTGTAAGGGGTGTCTGCGAGGCTGGTTTCACTACAACAGTGCAACCAGCCGCAAGGGCAGGCCCAACTTTGCGCGTGATCATGGCTGCAGGAAAGTTCCAAGGAGTGAGGGCTGCCACTACGCCCACTGGTTCTTTTCTGACAAAGATGCGTTTATCTTTATGCGAAGCAGGGATGCTTTCACCATATATGCGCTTTCCTTCCTCTGCATACCAAGAGATAAAACTGTTTGCGTACCCCACTTCACCAAGAGCTTCTTTGAATGGCTTCCCTTGCTCCTTTGTCATGATTTCAGCCATTTCCTCCTTATGTTCCTGAATAAGGGCAAACCATTTGATCATAATAGCGAAGCGTTCATCTGCCGTTTTTTGGGACCACAGAGGAAAAGCCCTGTAAGCGGCATCGACTGCTTGCTTTGCTTCCACTGCTCCACCAGTCGGGACAGCAGCAAGTATTTCGCCTGTGGCCGGATTATTCACTTCCGTGAGGTGTTCACTCTCATGCCCTATCCAGCAGCCATCGATATACATTGGCTGGATTTTATATTTTTCATGTATCTTATCCATCGTTTACCTCCTTGAATGAAAAAACAGCTTCCATAGTCCCCTTCTTCCAGTTGCTCGTCCTTGATCACTAAAAGCATGAGTAAACAGACCACTAAATGCTGATACCTTAGCAACAGTTGCAGAGCAGCGTTGCAGCAACATCTTAAAAATGGCCCAAATCATTCTATCTTAATTCTCGTAAACTTTTTTCCTTCTATATAGCCTCCACCTTTCCTAGCTTCCGTTATTAAAAAGAAAGACCTCTACTGTTCTCTGCTCCGGCCTTTCACCTCTCTATTGCCCGCTCGAATTGATAAGCGGCAACTTGGGACAGTACCTTCTTACTTACATCTATGATTCGATCTCCCTTTTCATAACCAGCTTTTTAAAAAAGCTCTTGTTTTTTGTTTTGGATTGCCTTTATCCCGATAGTAGGGGATGAATGTCTCCCTGCTTATCCAGGCTTTTTGAAAAGTATGTATTGCATCGGATTCAGTAAAGTGGAATCTTTCTTTCGTATAACCCATTTTTTTAAAAATAGGAACTTACAAAATATTTTAGGACTTTAGGAGGAATTAAGAGGGTTTATGTCGTAAAATAGTTCTTAAGGAGTGAGTAATATGAATCATTCAGATTATCAAATTGAGCTAAGCATGTGGGATTCAGTGGTCATTAAATTAGACCGCCCAGCTCTCGTTATGCTGATGGATGATAAAAATTATGCCAATTACCTTAAGGGCTCTAAATTCAGATATTATGGTGGCCATACAGATCAGAACACCATGAGAATACCAGCTCCGAACTCAGGCCACTGGCATGTTATCATCAAAAAATCGGGATCAGTAGGACCAATCAAGCATAGCATTCAGATAATCAGAAACTAAAAAAGACACCCCTCGTGAAGTGTACCCTAATTGTTGGACAAATGTTCAACAATAGAGGGGCATTTCGGAATGGGTGCTTTTTATCTCCTTGGGACCAGTGCTAGGACTCCCACTGCAAAAGATACGTAAAAAGAAAAGTATAAGTGGGATCAAGCGCTAATAAGAATCCGATTGGTTCAATTAACGAAAGGTGAGGAATCCCCCACCTTTCAAAGTTTCATTTATTATTTTTCTATTAACCTCTGCCGGCTTGGAAACCTGGGTATTTTGTCATAGCTCCATCCGGATAGATGGTATTGCCCGTAACATAGCTGGCTTCCTCTGATGCCAACCATACAGCACAAGCTGCAACTTGCTCTGGTTTACCGATATAGCCCATTGGGATTAAATCTATTACTCCTTGTTTTGCTTCTGGATCTTCGAATTTTTCCGCATTGATTGGCGTATCGATGGCTCCCGGAGAGATATTGTTCACTCTGATGCCTTTAGGAGCATATTCCAACGCCAATGTTTCAGAGAGCATCTTTACGCCACCTTTGCTGGCTGCATAGTGAGCGAAATGCGGCCATGGAATACGGTCGTGGACAGAAGCCATATTAACAACTGCCCCTTTTATATCATGCTCAAGCATATATTTAATTGCTTCCCTGCTTCCAAGGAACATGCCTGTTAAGTTTACATCAATGACTTTTTGCCAATCTTCAAGAGGCAGCTGATCTGAAGGAACCTCATTTTCCATACCAGCATTGTTAACCATAACATCCACAGATCCAAAAGTTTTAGCCGCAAATGAAATCATGGATTTTACTTCATCTTCTTTTGTCACATCCACTTTGAAAGCTGCCGCTTGTCCGCCGTTTGATTCAATATACTCAATTATATCTTGAAAATCCTGGTTATTCTCATGATAACCAATGACCACCTTTGCCTGTTCCTTGCCGAAACGTTTAGCCATCGCTTTCCCCAATCCTGTACCAGCACCTGTAATAATAACTACTTTTCCTTTTAAATCTTCATACATAATGCTCTCTCCTTTTTATGATCTTTTTGTAAAGCCCAACAATACACCGCCTGCAATAACAAGCGCACAGCCAATGATGATAAACGTCAGTTGTTTCTTTGATTTCTTTTCACCCAACAAGAAGATTCCGCCGAGTGTAGAGATCACGATACCCATTTGCGCAAATGAGAAGCCAATGGCAACTCCCACTCTGGGATTTGCCAATAACAGCCCGATATTACCGATTGCCCACATAATTCCCGTAATAACGTTTCGCAATGCGTATTTATTGAATGGTTTCTTTTTAAGCGACAAAATAAAGGCTGTTATGAACATACCGATTGCCTGCGGCAGAATGGCGGCCCAGCCATTAATATCAAACCATCTTACAATGACAACATAAAGAACATAACCAATTGTTGAAATGAACAGGAACATGGCTCCTTTTTTGGCGTTCCCTTTTTCCCCCTCTTCACTGCCCTGCTGAAAGCCCGTCAGAATAACACCGGCAATGATACAAAGCAGTGCGAGGATGCCCAGGATGACTGTCGTTGTGTCCGTCCATTCCTTGAAAACAACGACACCAAAGAAACTAGTACCCAACAATTGCAGTCCTGTGGAAATCGGGACCGTTTTCGCTACACCAACTTGTTTCACACTATTAAACTGGTTAAGCTGGCCGACTGCCCAGCCTGCACCGGAAATGATGCCTACAATCCAAATGGTCGCATCCAATTGAGGCTGCTTGATAAAATACATTACAATAGCAAATAAAAAAGCCCCGGATGTAATTCCCAGGGTTTGGGAATACGAGTTACCACCCAACTTTTCACTGACGAGTACCAAACTGCCCCACGTCAGAGCCGGCAATAACGCAAACAATATACCCTCCATATAAATCCCTCTCTCTTCCCAGTAAATTATTACTCTATTCGAATTAATTACGATTAATTATTCAACTATATTGTTTATTCCCCCCTTCCTTCTAAAAGAAACTTCGTTTTAGATAAAAAGTTAAAAGGTTAGCTCCTGCCTTTACAAAGGTAGAAACTCTATATGAGGAGAGAAAAATAAATAGTTTCTGCAATTGACTGATTAATTCTTTTCTAGCAATACCCTATCTGTCCTTTTTTAAGCCTATTGATACAATCATTGATCAGAAAACGAGCATGATCTATGCGCGATGAGCTTTTTCACTAGAAAGCAAGGGATGTAGAGAGTAAAATTAAAATCATCCAAAAATTGAATGAGCAGGAAGTGAACCTTCTATGTCAGCACAAATAGAATTTGCAGATGCCACACTTAATGATTTACCGATCATCATAGATATCTATAATTCAACAATTCCTTCCCGATTAGTGACAGCCGATTTAGAGCCTGTTACCGTTGAAAGCCGAATTCCCTGGTTTCATGAACACAACCCAGAGAACCGGCCGCTATGGATTGCCCGATACCAGGGCGAGATTTGCGGATGGATCAGCTTTCAATCTTTTTATGGCCGGCCAGCGTATCAAGGCACAGCCGAAGTGAGCATCTATTTACATGAACATTTCCGCGGACAGGGACTCGGAAGCATGATGCTTCAACAGGCACTGGAAGCCTCGCCTTCTTTAGGGATACAAACATTGCTCGGATTCATATTCGGCCACAACCGCCCGAGTATCCTTTTGTTTGAACGTTTTTCGTTTGAAAAATGGGGTTTGCTTCCGAGAGTAGCCGAATTAGATGGCGTCGAAAGGGATTTAATTATTATGGGGAAACGCATATAATACAAATGAGCGCAGATGGATAAGCGTGGATAATAGATGGATCTCTCACCTATCAAAGTTTCCAAGCTAGTCTCTTCCTCGCATAAGACCAACAGACAATGAAAAAGCACATAGACCAATTTGGCTATGTGCTTTTGACTCTAGTTTTTGCTTCCTTGGCAGTCGGTATGCCAAGCCGATTCATTTTTTCATATAAAGTCGACCGGCCCATTCCCATTAGCTTAGCCGCTTTAGAGCGGTTCCCATTGGTTTGTTGCAGCGTACCGATAATAAGCTGTCTTTCCCGATCTTCCAAACTTGATCCAGCTACTTCTGGCTCTCCTTCAGAAAGAATCGGTATATATTCTGCTTCTTCGGCCTCAATGGCAGTGGTCAGTTTTGCATAAGGGACGGTCATATGCGAGATATGCTCAGGCAGATCCTTCAATTTAATTTGTTCGCCTTCTAACAGATAGACGGCCCGGCGAATCACATTTTCAAGTTCCCGAACGTTGCCGGGCCATTCATGCGCTGTCAGGGCATCCATCGCTTCTTTTTCGATGCCGGTCACACGAATGCCCAGCTCTGAACTGAATTTGTTGATGAACATCTTGGCCAGATGAGGGATATCATCCTTTCGTTCTGAAAGCGGCGGAATAGTAATGGAAAATACATTGATGCGGTAATAGAGATCCAGGCGAAACTCTCCCGATCGGACCTTGTCCTCCAACTGGGTATTAGTCGCTGCAATAATTCTCACATTTACCTTAATAGGATCTATGCCTCCTACTCTTTCAAACTCGCCGTCTTGCAGGACGCGAAGCAGCTTTACCTGCAAAGCTGGTGACATATCGCCTATTTCATCAAGAAAAAGGGTGCCGCCGTTCGCCAATTCAAACTTACCGGGCTTGCCTTTCTTCTTGGCCCCCGTAAAGGCGCCTTCTTCATAGCCAAAAAATTCAGATTCCATCAGTTCTTCAGGAATCGCTGCACAATTTACTTTAATAAATGGGGCTGCTCTTCTCGGGCTGGCATTATGTATACTGTGCGCAAAGAGCTCTTTCCCAGTCCCGCTCGGTCCCAGAATGACAACGGGAAGGTTCGCCTGGGCCACTCTCATCGCTTCTTTTTTAGCTAGATCTACCTTGGGATTTACAGATACAATATGCTTAAAGGTATATTTGGCATAATTGGATTGTCTGGCCTCTTGGCGAAAATAAGTGATTTCCTTTTCCAACGATTCCATTTTTTCTACCAATTTTTTCAATTCTTTAATGTGGTGGAAGGTTACTTTCTCAACTGCTCCCACAGCCTGTCCATTCTCAACCAATGGCAGGCATGTAACCGTGTAACGGGTGCCCCTGATCATCTGAATATCATTGATGTCTGCCAGGCCTGTTTCCAAGACATTCATCAGATGGCTGTCCGGGCGCAGCTCACGTATGGACCTCCCTATCGCTTCCCCTGTCTCCACTCCAAGGAAATGGCACATATTGCTGTTAATCATGGTAATATTGCCTTCTTTATTCACAACAACTATTCCATCATAGGCCAGTTCAAGCACCGTATCGAGCGTTGTGTTCAATTGCTGGACACTCTGTAGTTCATTTGTGAGCAATTCCAGCTTAGTCATATCCTGCAGGATGGCCACTGCGCCGAACCAGCCATGAGGACCGTCCACCATTCTGCAATGAACCAAAAAGATATGCTCCCCGACCGTACATCGCTGCCCAAATATAGACTGGCCGTCGGAAAGGACACCAGCAATTCCTAGTGAAGGGAACAAATCATCAATGGATTTGCCGATCATGTCCTTGGCTTCCACTTCGAGCATTTCTGCCGCAGCTGCATTAAACACTTGAATGGTCCCGTCTTCATTGACATTGATAACTCCGTCTTCCATTGTTTCTACCAGCGAGCTTAAATTAGAGGCAAGAGCATTCGACTGGCTGAGCAGCGTTTGGAATGCAGTGCTTTTATTAATCATGCCAATAGGGCGGTAATCATCATCAACGATGACAACCTGGCCTTTCGGGCTTCCCAGTGAAAGGCTGATATCAATCTCATCATTATAGGATAAAGCGAATACATCGCTAACCATGACATCGCTTACAGGACGTTGCAAATCAAATCCCGACAGCAGGACGTTATAAATATTAGAGCGAGTGAAAATACCGCATAATTTGCCATTTTCATCTATAATCGGCAAAGCATCGCAATGATGTTGCCGGAATAAATGGACCGCTTTAAAAATCGTTTCTTCTTTATATAGAGTGAGTATATTTAACAATGCTACATCAATCGCTTTTGTTGTTTTCAACATCCCATCACCCTTCCATCACTTTCCATTATTTCAATGATAAACCTTTACATACTTTTTATTCAACTGCAACTTTCAAAATATCTGATATTTCAGTTATATACCTGTTCATTCATCATCTGGACACGCAAAAAAAACTATGGCGGGGAAAACCATAGTTTTTAGCGGATATAGAATAAAGAAGATTTGTCTGATTACCAGTTCAACGCAAGCGCTGCTTTTTCTCTGTTCTCTCTGACAGTTCCTAGATAACTCTCATAATAGCGGGCTCTTTTGACAAATAGATGGCAGTCCAATTCTTCTGTAACACCAATTCCTCCATGGATTTGGACATTGGCTGCCGAGGAAGCGATAAACGCTTCTGAAATATAAGCGCGTGCGCTATAGATGGCAGCAGATCGGTCTTCCGCATTATTGTCTAAAGCCCAGTTTGCATAGTAGCTTAAAGAACGGGCTGTCTCTAATGCCAATTTCATATCGACAATCCGATGTTTGATGGCTTGGAATCGTCCGATTTGCTGGCCGAATTGGACACGGATTTTCGCATACTCTGCTGCCATCGATACAATATGGTCCATAGCTCCGACCATATAAGAACACAAGGCAGCATTGATATGCAGCAACCCTTCTTCGAGCATTTCTCCACCCCTGCCTTCCGTGCCAATCAATCGGTTCAATGGAATTGTCACATTCCTGCAGGTAATTTGGGAAAGAAGGCTCGATTGATCAAAGGACTGTTGATCGTATACTGCCGTCAATTGTTCCTGTTCTACAATAAAGAAAGACGGTCCTTCTTCACTGCGGGCAAGCAAAATAAGATAGTCTGTCAAACTTCCATTAGGAACCATTGTTTTGATGCCATCCAGCGTGTAATGGTCACCTTCCCGAAGGGCCTGGAAGCCAAGATTTTCAATGCCATAGCTCTTGCCTTCTTCCAGCCATGCCAGCGTCACTGTTTTGCTTCCGGAAGCAATTTCAGGAAGATATTGTTCCTTCTGTTCTTCAGTTCCATACTTCTCCAGCAACGGGACGGCAAAAGCCATCGTCTCCATATACACGCCGGGAAACAACGCTCTTCCCATTTCCTCGAGGACCGGTACCAAATCCAAGGAACTCAGCCCAAGCCCTTCGTATTGTTCGGAGATGGTAATACCCATGCATCCAAGCTCACTCAAACCTGCCATCGCTTTATTAAATGAATCTATATTTCCCTTAGCCCAGTCTCTTGCAACTTTAGTCTGCCCCGCTCCATCCAAATATTTACGGACGTATCCACGAAACATTTCTTGTTCCTGATTCAATGAAAAATCCATTTTTCCTAAGCACCTCCTTATGACTAACGTCCCAAATCCTTCGGCAATCCTAAAATACGCTCGCCAATGGTATTTTTCTGTACTTCACTCGTTCCGCCGCCAATCGTCATACCAAATGAATAGAGATAAGTATCTTGCCAGGATGGATCCATAATGGCATCTTTTTTCCACAGCATGCCTTGATGCCCTTGTAAGGACACGGCATAACTGAGTACTTCCTGGGTCAATTCGCTGACCATCAGTTTGTCCATCGATCCTTCCGGGCCTGGGTGTCCGTTTTTCAACGTTTTGGTTAAATTGCGGTAATAATTCAGTAAGGAACCTCTTGTCTTGCTGTATAGTTCGACCATTTTCTGCCTCACAAAAGGGTCTTTAAATGCAGGCTTGCCGTCAATCCGCAACTGTCGGGCTGAATCGGCTAGATCATTGAACTGCTTTTCCAGCGTGAAAACCTGGCCGCCTATCCCTGTCCGTTCATGCATCAGCAAAGCGATTGTGACTCTCCAGCCCTCGTCCACCTCGCCGACAATATCGGCGTCATATGCAACAGCATCATTAAGATATACTTCATTGAAATCATGTTCGCCGTCCATTTGGATAATCGGGCGCGTCTCTACACCGCTTTGATGCATATCCAGGAGGAAGACCGTGATTCCTTTGTGGCGTTTTTCCTGGTTGCTCGTGCGCGCTAAAACAAAACAGCGATCAGCCAAGTGGCCATAGGAAGTCCACACCTTTTGCCCGTTCAAGATCCATCGGTCGCCATCCTTGACAGCTGTCGTCTGGATAGCCGTCAAATCGGAACCGGCATTCGGCTCGGAATACCCTTGGCACCATACTTCTTCTCCTGTAAGAATTTTTTCGATATACTTTTTCTTCTGTTCTTCTGTCCCAATCTGCATTAACGTAGGTGCAACCATATGGATACCCACGTAATTGATGAGGGGCGGGGCCTGTACTCTGACCATCTCCTGCTGGTAGATAATCTCCTCCATCAGTGTGGCATTCCGCCCACCGTATTCTTTCGGCCAGGCAATCGCTGCCCAACCCCCTTCATATAATTTCTTCTGCCAGTTGCGCAAGAATGCAGGATATTCATCGCTTGCTTTATCTAATGCACGCTCGCCTTCTAGCCAGCCGCTCGGCAGATTATCCTCAAGCCATGTCCTTAACTCTTGGCGAAACGCTTCTTCCTTTTCTGTAAATGAAAAATCCATTGCTTTCCCCTCCCTATTTAGAGCGATTCAATTTCTTTGCGTTCTGAAATCCATTGGAGGAAAACAGACTCTTTAAGCCAACTTCCACTGCGGCAAAGCCCTCTCTTCCGTGATATCCTCCCAAACCATGCGAAGCGGCATGCCAATCTTCAATTGCTCAGGATCGCTATCAAGGATATTGCCGATCAGTTTGACAGATGGCACTTGATCGAGTTCCACAATGGCGATGGTCAATGGCAGGTCGTCCTGGAAACCTGGAAGGAAAGGCCTGTAGGAAACAACATAGGAATATAATGTCCCTGTTATCTCGCTGCCGATCTTTTCCCAACTCAGATCGGTACTTCCACACTTGGCGCAAGCCGGGCCTGGCGGATGTGAATAGGCTTGGCAACTGTTGCATTTTTGCAAATGCAATTCATGGCGGTCTGCAGCATCCCAATACGGACTGTTGTCAGGTGTTTTTAACGGTATCGGTTTTTGGTAACTCATCTTGTTCCCTCCTAATTTCGTAGAATCATAGCACCTGCTATATCAGGGCCCGCCCAGCCAGTGCAGATGCCGATTTCGCACCCTTCCACTTGGCGGTCTGTCCCTTCGTACTCATGTCTGATTTGCCTAACGATCTCAAGTACATTGTTCATGCCGTGTGTATATCCTTCAGACAGCATGCCTCCCGCCGTATTGGACGGCAGTTTTCCGCCCATCCGCAGATTGCCGGCAGCCACAAAATCCCCTACCTCTCCGCGCGGGGCCAATCCATATGCCTCTAATTGCCTTAACACTACCCAGCTATAACAGTCATAGATGGAAGCAACTTGAATATCTTCCGGCTTAACGCCTGCGTTTTTGTAGAGCTGAGGAGCCACATAATCGGATGCCACTTCATTCACATTGGCCCAGTAGTGTGCATGTGAAACACATTGGCGTGCAGCCATGCCCATAATATAAACAGGTCTGGATTTACAGTCTTTTGCCCTTTCCGCTGACGTTACGATAATGGCATTCGCTTCATCCGATTCGAGGCAGAAATCATGCTTATTGAATGGATAGCTTAACGTTGGCGTTTCAAGATATTCCTCCATCGTCAGCGGCTTGCCATAGAAAAATGCTTTAGGATTACGCTGTGCATGCTCATAAAAGCTAGTGCAGACATGGCCGAGGTGTTCCTTCGTTAAGCCAGTTTCATGCATATGCCGAGTGGCAAACAATCCGAACCATTGACCCGGTCCTCCTGCTCCGTAAGGAATAAGAAAGCTTCCGCCTTCAAAGGCACCCTGGAGCATATTGGCATCCCAGCCTCCACCGCCCATCCGTACGCCGGATCGGCCATTCATTGCCCGGAAAATCAATACCGTATTGACCTGGCCTGTCTCAATTAAGCCGATTGCATCCGCAATCAACATTTCCGTACTGCTGCCGCCTCCTGAAATATCCTTTACGTAAGCAGGCCGAACGCCTAAATAGGTCGCCAGCTGATGGGATGTACATGAGTCATTTTCGGAATAGCTCATGAAGCCATCTATCTCTTTCGCTGAAATGCCGGCATCCGCGATTGCCGCTCTTGCTGCATCCAACGCTAAATGCAAGGGAGTAGTGCCCGAATTCTTGGACCGTTTACTTTCCCCCACTCCAACTATGGCATACTGATCTTTTATATTTTGCATCAGTGGTCCTCCTCTATTGTTTTAAAAAAAACGAAGTACTGCTTTTCCTGTGCCTACTGTGATGCCTTCTTCTTTTGTTGCCTTCAGAAGCAAGCGCACATACCGCCGCCCATCTTCCTCGAACAGTTCTTCCACCGTCCCATCACAGAAAATGCTGTCTCCAGGCCTCGTCATGGCGCCAAACCGCATATTAAAGGTATGGACCTCAGCATCCGTGCCCGCCAATTTCATGACATACTCCCCCAGAAAGCCCATTATAAGCATGCCATGCGCTATTACACCGCTCATGCCAATGCTTTGGGCAAATGCATCATCGGTATGTAGAGGGTTGAAATCCCCCGAGGCACCGGCATATTTAACTAATTGGACTTTCGTTACTGCCTTTTTTTGAAGCCTCTCTAACTGTTGGCCTTCTTTCAATTTTTCATATTGGCCGATCATACTTCCTGCCTCCTTTCATTAAATAGCTGCTGGTCTATATACGATGTTCGTGCGGCTGACAACAACCATATTTCCTTCTTTATCCTTCATCTCCGTATCCAGCACAAGGAACTGCATCTTGCCGCTTTTCCCCTCTTTTTCATAAAAATCTGCTACTTTCATCTGACAGTGCAAGACATCTCCCGGGCGGATCGGCCTTGTATAAATAAACTCCTGCTCTCCATGCAGCATTCGTTTTTCATCTAAATTAAGTTCGATTCCTTTATCGCCTGCTGCCAAGGCGATTGGGAATGACGGCGGTGCAATCAAGCCGCCATAAGGGGTTTGTTTAGCAAACTCTTCATCCGTATACAAAGGGTTATCGTCGCCAATGGCCTGTGCGAACCGTTTAATATGGCCTTTTTCCACTTCAACAACGAACATGTCCCCCTGCAGGCCGATTATGCTTGTATCGAGGTCCATCCTATTCACATCCTTTTTTTAATAGTTGCTCTGTCTATTATTTATGCAAAAGCCGTTCCGGACACTTTAGACAGACACTTTCCAACACGACTCGCGGCTCTTGAAACCTTTAATCGCCAAGGTTTGCGGCATTTCTTCCAAAAAAACAATAAAAAAACTGCCCCGGCATTAGGAGCAGTATCCAGACAATTATTCAGCTTTACATTTTTTTGCTTGGACAATCAGAAAGTGAGGATTCTTATTGAGGAAATGGAATGCCTTCTCACTGTATCGCTTCATCTCAGGCAATGGCCGCGGTTCAACCAAAGCATCTAACAGGAATTGGTCGGTTACATGGCCCACTATTTCTTCAAGGGGCCTGCGGTAAAATTGGATCTCCACTTTACCGGCCTTCTTCTCCCAAACATCATTTAAAAGTTCTCTTTTGAAATAATCTTCCCTTTTGAATAACGTGAAATCACTAAAAGGATGATGAACCGAAAAAAGAAGCATTCCCCCTGGCTTCATGACCCGATGGAATTCCCGGAAAGTGAACGCCCAATCCTTAAGATAGTGCAGCGTTAACGAACTGACAATCAAATCGAATGAATGGTCTTCGTATGGCAGTTGTTTCTCTAAATCAAGACAGCGGATATCCGCTTGATCCCCCAATCTTTCCTTTGAAAGCTCCACCATTTTTTCATTAAGATCGAGACCGGATACGTCCGCCCCTCTCTTTAGCATTTCTTCTAAATACCACCCTGCCGAACAGCCTGCATCCAAAACGGCGCAGCCATCAAGATTTTCCGGCACCAACTTCATCATAGCCGGCCGTTCATACAATATATTGTACAGATTATCTTCAATCTCTTCGTTAGCATAGGTGTCCGCCAATGTTCGGTACGTATGGATCAACTCTTTTTTCATGAATCAAGCCCCCTTTGTTTGTTCAAATTACACTTTCCTTCCATTATAGCTTAATGGTTGAACGAATCGGATTCTTACTGGAGTTTGAACACCCACTTTATCATTCTTCACCTTTACACCCGTTTTAAAGTGAATGTCTTAGCGCCAATTAGATAAAAAAAGAACTGTCCATTAACAGACAGTTCTTCTCGCTTACATTTCAGCTTCAAGTTTAGTGGTTTGATCCGTATATTGTGTTGTATCCAAGTCGCCGATGATCCGGCTGGTCAGTATACCGGATGTCATACTTCCGCTGACATTCAGAGCGGTCCGGCCCATATCGATTAATGGTTCAACCGAAATCAGCAGCCCGGCAAGAGCAATTGGCAGGTTCATGGCCGAAAGGACCAAAATGGCTGCGAATGTAGCTCCGCCTCCCACGCCGGCAACACCAAATGAACTGATGGCGACAATGACAATCAATGAGGCGATGAAGGAAGGTGTCATCGGATCAATGCCCTGAGTAGGGGCGATCATGACTGCAAGCATCGCCGGATATAAACCTGCACAACCGTTTTGGCCGATCGATAATCCGAATGATCCGGCAAAATTGGCAATGCCATCCGAAACGCCGAGTTGTTTCTGTGTCTTTACATTCAATGGCAACGCACCGGCGCTTGTTCTCGAAGTAAATGCAAATGATAGGACAGGGAATGCTTTCTTGGCATAAATATAGGGATTCAATCCACCTAGCGCCAAGAGAATTAGATGTACGATGAACATCGTAATAATCGCAGCATAAGATGCCCCTACAAACTTACCGAGTTTAACGATCGAATCAATATCGGTTGTCGCAACTGTTTTAGTCATAATGGCGAGAATCCCATATGGAGTCAAACGCAAAATCAGTGTAACAATTCTCATAATGATGCTATAGAACGTATCAACAATTTTCCCAAAGAACTCTGCATGCTCCGGCTGTTTCCGTCTGACACCCAAAAAGGCGATGCCGATGAAGGCAGCAAAGATGACGACAGAAATCGTAGAAGTTGGACGGGCGCCAGTAAAATCAAGGAACGGATTTGAAGGGATCAATTCAAGAATCTGTTGCGGCATTGTCTTGCCATCGACTGTCCCGTATGTTTCTTTCAGCTGATTTGCCCTTTCAAGCTCTGCATCTCCCTGCTGGATTTGCACAGCTTCTAAGTGAAAGATATTAGCAGACGCAATCCCTACAGCAGCAGCAATCGCTGTCGTCCCTAATAAGATACCTATAATCAAAATGGCAATTTTGCCGATATTCGTCGTAAGTTTCAAACGAGTGAAAGCAGAAACAATTGATATGAATACCAATGGCATAACAATCATCTGCAGGAATTTCACATAGCCGCTCCCGACGATACTGAACCAGTCTACCGCTTCAGTAACCGCCTTTGACTGCGGTTCGTAGACATATTGCAAAAATAAACCGAACACAATCCCGATCCCCAAAGCAGTAAATACACGTTTGGTGAAGGACACATGTTTTTTCTGCATATATACCAGCACTGCCAATAGGATGACCATAATAACAATATTTAAAATAGCATAGCCTGTCATTCCATTACCTCCTTAAATTGTGTAAACAAGTTTAACAATACCAATAAAACTTATAGGATTAATACACTTGCTACATTATATTACCATCCCATCGATGGTTGTGACTAGTTTTACACATTTAAAGATTGAGATTTTTTAAAACGACCCTATTGATTTAGAGAACAAACAAAAAAGGCGACCTAAGCGCCTTTCCCATTCTTGAAGATTCTAGTTCTCTCCTCACCCTATTTGGTTTTTCTGCTATTCATATGAAATGCCAAGATCCTTCACAGGAACTCCAAATGGATTAAGGTACCACTCTATTCGGGGTTTCCCATTTCATCAAAAGGAAAGAACCGGAACTTCACTTCGCCCATCACCGCTTTGTCGGAAATAAAGCCGAACATCCGGCTGTCATTGCTGTTTCTTCGATTGTCCCCCATAACAAATATGGTGCCTTCAGGAACTTGTGTTTTACCCGTTTTTTCGGCAAGGGTAAAATCGTCCGTTAAGTGCGTACCTATTGGAAGAGCCTCTTTATATTGATTAAGATAAGGTTCTTCATAGGCTCGGCCATTAATATAGAGAACATCTCCTTTTACCTTTATCGTATCGCCAGGCAGACCGATTACTCTCTTTATATAATTGTCGTCCGATTCGGGACTTTTAAAAACGACGACATCAAATCGCTTAATTTTACTGATCTTGCTGACAATCACTTTATTATGGTCTTCAAATGTCGGCATCATACTTTCGCCTGAAACGGTAACCGGCGTAAACAGAAATTGCCGGCAGACAAAAACAATAACCAATGCGAATACAATTGATTTAATCCAAGAGAATATTTCATTTTTAACCACTCTCCAACACTCCTCATGTGTTCATATACCAAAATTCCCGGCTACAGCCTTCTTGGCAGGAAAATCCCTCCCAAATGCGCTCCCCATACTCATTCAATCAACTGAAATAAATTAATGTTCAGTCAATAGGAACTATATAAAAATAGTTTTTTCCTCCTACTTCTTGCCTCAAATAGAAATTCATGAACATATCGCTTTACAATACTGGTAAATTTCTTTTTACTTAGTATATATACTGCATTTTCCAATATTTTTTTATGATGGGAAATAGACTTACCTAAATAGTATAACATTCAGAAGTTTATGTAAATTATCCACTCCCCCTAATGGTTAGGGCAAGTGTAAAGCAAAATAGGCAGTGACTTAAAACGGACATAAAAAACATAAAAAAAACACAACTTATATACTTTTTGCATCGTTTAAATAAATGTAACGAAACCGTAATACGATCCCTATACATTATGTGGTATTTTAGATGGATTCCAATGACAATTTATTTTTTTAATAGAATGGAAGGATCAGCTATGAAAAATCAAAAAACGCATGCAAACAATGATTCAATGAAACAGCTTATCTTCATGAGAGGCAATACTCATGGTTAAGAAAAAAAGAGAGCATAGCCGTTATATCCCTGGCCTGGATGGATTGCGAGCCATTGCAGTGCTCGCGGTTATCGCTTATCATTTGAATTTCAAATGGGCATCCGGCGGTTTGTTGGGTGTAACCATTTTCTTTGTTTTATCAGGTTATCTAATTACAAATTTATTATTGATCGAGTGGGACCGGACCCAACGCATCGATTTAAAAAACTTCTGGATCCGGAGAGCAAGAAGATTGCTGCCCGCCATGTTCACTATGTTATTCGCGGTGACTGCCTGGGTTACTCTGTTCGACCAATCCTTCTTGGCGAAGTTGAGAGATGATTTCTTGCCGGCAGTCTTTTATTACAGCAACTGGTGGTACATCTTCCAAGATTTATCCTATTTTGAAAGTATGGGTACACCATCGCTTTTGACGCATTTTTGGTCCTTAGCAGTCGAAGAACAGTTCTATATTGTCTGGCCACTATTGATATTCGGAGCTTTTTTCTTCAAGTTGAAAAAGAAGCAGCGGTTAGTCATCACATTAACGGCAGCATTTGCATCCGCTTTGGCAATGGCCATCTTGTACAGCCCGACGGTCGATCCAAGCCGCATCTACTACGGAACGGACACAAGAGCGTTTTCTTTATTAATTGGCGCGGCATTGGCCATGGTTTGGCCCAGCCATAAATTATCGCGGGCATTGCCAAAAAAAATCCGCTTTTCAATGGATATCATAGGCGGCGTTGCCCTTGCTTCCATTTTGCTTATGATGGTTCTGTCAAATGAGTACAATAGCTTTCTTTATCGGGGAGGAATGGTGCTGCTTTCTTTACTCACTGCCATCCTGATAGCTGTACTTGTACATCCGAGCAGCAAATTGGCAACCTATATGAGCTTTAAACCATTGAAATGGATTGGCATGCGGTCGTACGGTATCTATTTATGGCATTATCCGATTATCTTGTTGACCACCCAGCAAGTGGATACCGGCTCAGCCCATCCACTCCGTATGTTGGCGCAAATGGCGCTCACCGTCGCAATCGCTGAGTTATCTTACCGGTATATCGAAAATCCGATTAGACACGGTGCAATCGGAAGAATCTCGAAAAAGGTCCGGTCAGGGCAAATCCAATGGAAGGCCGTTGCAACCAGCCGCTGGATTGCGCTTGGATGCGGATTAATCGCCATTTGTATTTCATCAATAGGGTTGGCATCCACTCCTGAAAACCAAGACAAGGATCTGGCCAGCCACAAAAAAACAGAAGCAATCGTTGAGCAACATAACACACAGACGGCCAATATGCAGGTTGGCGACCATAACAGCCCGCCATCCCAAACAAAACCATCTGAAGGCAAGCAGCCGGAGAAAAACCAGGTTAAACATAGCCTTAAAATGGTCAGCGTCATCGGCGACTCGGTCATGATTGATGCTGCCCCTTTTCTAAAGGAACATTTTCCAAACATCATCATCGATGCCAAAGTCGGCAGACAGATGCACCAGGCTGAATCGATAGTGGAACAAATGAAACGCGATGGAAAGCTGGGCGATACGATTATCATTGGATTAGGTTCAAACGGCGCTTTCAACAGTAAACAATTAAGCAGCCTGCTAGATGCGATCGGCAAAGACAAACATATTGTACTAATTAATGCGCGTGTGCCCAGACCATGGGAAAGCATCGTCAATGATTCCCTATCGTCCGCTGCGTCTTCGCATGATAACGTCTCGCTTGTCGATTGGTTTGACAGCAGCACTGGGCATAATGAGTACTTTGCCAATGATGGTATCCATCTAACAAAAACAGGAGCGCAGGCATTTGCCTTGCTGATCTCTTCTGAAATCAACTCCTAAAGCTAAGAACCCCGATCACCAAAATGGATCGGGGTTCTTTATTGCCAGTTAGCCCAATGAATGATTTCTCACCCGCAACATTGCTGCCGTCATGGGGCAAGAAGCCATACATATCCTCTTTTAAGAAGAAACGAATGGGAATATATCATGTAAACTTTATCCCACTGCTATTTATATTGTATTTTGTTTTACACCAATTTACGTTCCCAAGAAAGGGTCAGCCATTCCGCCTTTCCTCTTATTAGGAGCAGGATTCAAGAAAATAGTTTTTCTATTATGCCTGTCTCTATTGCCGGCCTTCCCACTCTGCATAGAACGCTTCTAAGAAAACATGCATCCGTTCAGTCCTTCTTTCAGCTATTTTCCGTCCAAAAGAGGTATTCATTAAATCTTTCAGTTTGAACAGCTTTTCATAAAAATGATTAATGGCAGTAGCGGGTTTTGTCCGGTATTCCTCGGCTGTTGTTATCTCCCTTGGAGAACTGTCCGGATCATGGAGGATATGCCCTTTAGCTCCGCCATACGCAAAAGCTCTCGCAATGCCGATGGCACCAATGGCATCAAGCCGATCGGCGTCCTGCACAACCTTGCCTTCGATTGTTTCCATGGCAGGCCCGTTGCCGCCTGCATATGACATCGTGGAAATAATCATTTCTATATGTTTTCTGGACTCAGGGTCAACATCTTGTGAACATAACCACTCATGAACTTTTTCCATGCCCGCTTCTTTACTGTCATTCAATTTTTCATCGGCAAGATCATGCAGCAATGCGCTCATTTCGCAAATAAAGGCATCTGCCCTTTCTGCTTCAGCAATGGCCAGCGCAGTTTGCCTTACGCGATGGATATGCCACCAGTCATGCCCGCTCGGCTCTCCGGCCAATTCTTCTTTTACGTATGCTTCAGTATGTAACAGAATTGATTCTTGTGAAGGCATCATGATCACTCCTTACATCCATAAAGTGAAACTTTAATTGGATTCTAACTAACTCTTGATCTCCTGCCTATGCTTCTTTATCTTCACTTCCGTGTTGAAGCGGGCGTTTTAGCGCCAGTTATGGATCAAAAAAGCCGCATTAACAACTAAACTCATTAAAACGACTTATTCCCAATGATAGCATCATTATATTCAACGCAGCAACAGAGACTGCTCTGTGGAGGGGAATCTTAGCGCCAGTCAGAAGTCCAACAGGTTCATTTTCTTTTTTATGTACATACTAGTAACGTGAAACTTTGATTGCTAGGGTTTCTGCCAACCAGTCATTTGTTGAACTAACCCGCATTCTTTCTATCGCTTGATTTCCAACTTACACTTTTTCCATTTCACACATCTGGTGAAACAGAATTCTAAGCGTTGGTTAGAAGAGGACAAAAAATCATTTAGATAAGGTGAGAGGGATGAACCATCATTTTAGAGCCTTCTTTTCAAAAATTCCCCGTCTTGGCCGGCTTATCATCATCGTCTTTTTATTGGTCAGTTTTTTTGGCATTGCGATCACTTTGATTGAGCCCTTTACTTTCCCAACACTTCTGGACGGCATATGGTGGGCGATCATCACCACTTCCACTGTAGGATACGGTGACTTTGTGCCGAAAACGCCATCCGGCAAAATCATAGGAATGATGCTGATTCTAACTGGTGCAGGCTTTGTTACATCTTATTTCGCTGTATTAGCTAAATCGGCAGTTCAATCGGAGGAAAGTTTTTTGCGCGGTACACAAGCTTTTAATGGCGAAGGACATTACATCATTGTCGGCTGGAACGAACGGTCGAAAAATATAATCGCATCCTTGCGAAAAAAAAAGGATAAAACCCCGATTGTACTTATCGACCAATCCTTAAAAAAGCATCCCGATACTCAGTTCAGGTTCCATTTCCTCCATGGAAAAGCGACTGAGGATGAAGTTTTAAAACACGCCTGTATACAAAACGCAAAAAAAATATTGATAACCGCTGATTTCAGGCAGCGTGAATTCCAGACTGATATGTTTTCCATTCTGACGTTGATTGCCTGCAAAGGATTGAATCCATCGATCTATGCATGCATAGAGATTCTGACTGCAGAACAAGTCGAGAATGCCAAACGGGCAGGGGCAGATGAGATTATCCAAACAAATGTTTTTGCCGGTGAACGCATGGTGCAATTATTAACAGGAGAAGAGCCCACGTGTCAATAAAACCGCTACACGCAGGCTATTTTTACAGCAGGAGGCGCTCCAGTTCCTGCACCAAAGCTTTCCCCAAAATGACATATTCATCTTGCACAGTAGCATCCTTTTCTATTGGCTCGGCAAATTGATTGAAAACTGCCGTCAGAGTGCTTGGTTTCGAATAACTCCCATCAATGCCGGGCTGGTATTGATGCGCAAGTATGAACGGAGTGCCAAGGCGGACAGAAGCGCCTTTTTCATCCAAGTCACATTGGTAAGCATAGATAGGAAGCCGAAGAAACGTATAGCCGGGAAGATCCGCTATTTTATAATCAAAATACCCATGGTCATACTCCCAATTCCCGCCAAGGGTATATCCAAGCGCCCGCAAACAAGTTTCCAGAGAAGCCAAGGCAAATGTTTTACCAGTCAATCTTGTCGGAATTTCTATCATTTTGATTCACTCCTCGGCTTTAGGTTTTCCCTGTCTCCGGCATATAATCTTGTATTTCTTCCCAAAATAAAAAAACCCGCCTATAGCGGGGGAGGCTTCACTTTACTCTCCTATATTTAAACCTGTTGGAGTGCCGGTAAATCCATTGTCCATATTCAAACCATCGTCTAATGACAAACTGTTCAAAGCCGGCAAGGAACGTGTCTTCAGAATTTCTTTCACTACTAGAGATGAGCCTCCATACGCAGCAGTAGATGTGTTTTCTGTTAAGGACACAGCACTGCAGCGAACAGTCACAACATCTCCTTTATTCAGAAAACGATGAATAGATTTAGTTAATGTGGAAACTGTATTTCCTACAGTATCGCTGGAGATTGTTACGGTGCTAATTGGGTCAAGAATATCATTCACATAGATGCTGCATGAGATCAAATCTGGAGTACCTACAGCTGGCAGGGCTGTAGTGAATAAGCTGACGGTCAAGGAGAATGAAAGATCATAGATACCTGATGAGATGACAGTAAGGGAATTGGATGCAGGGTTAGGGATGGTGCCCAAGAAAGGGCCCACTTGTGGAAAATCAACGATCGTTCCCTGTGAGATTGAGTTAGGTAAGGCGGCTAGCGCTACTGCCGGAACAAGAGGATTAGCTGCCGAGTTATAGAGCGATCCGAATGCCATATTGGCCTGCATTCTGCTTTCTCTGTCTCCGCCGGAAAATGAGCTGCTGTTTTCTGAATGATTGTTTGATCCGCTTGAACTGCTTTCAGAACGTTTTGATGAACTGCTTGGAGATTCACGGTGGGAGCTACTGTCATAGCTAGGACTGCTGTCATAGCTGCAGCTGCTGTCATAGCTAGAACTGCTGTCATAGTTAGAACTGCTATCGTAACTAGAACTGCAGCAATAACTAGAACTGCTGAAATAGCTAGAACTGCTGAAATAGCTGCAAGAATCTACACGATATTTCTTTTTTCGGCAACGACATGGGCTGAATTCGCAGTAACAATTTTTAAACGACATGTCATCTTCTCCTTTAGTTGGATTTATTATATATATAATGTCATTCCAAGAAAGTCGTTTGTACAAACACCTAGATACACAAAAATAGGCAAAGGCATTTAATAGCACTGAAGCCATATAGTATGGATGAAAAAACAAAAAAAGCATGGCTGGCGCCACCTCTATAAAAAGGTTGGCCAATCAGCCATGCTTGCATTTTATGATTCGTATTTAAACACTTTTATTTTAAGCGTTTTTCAAGCTCTGCTTTCTTCTCTTCAAAACCAGGTTTGCCAAGAAGGGCGAACATATTTACTTTATACGCTTCGACTCCTGGCTGGTCAAATGGGTTGACGCCAAGTAGGTAGCCGCTTATAGCACATGCTTTTTCGAAGAAGTACACTAGGTAACCGAATGTATAGGCATCCATTGCCGGGATTGTAACGACCAAGTTCGGTACTCCGCCGTCTGTATGAGCAAGAAGAGTTCCTTGGAATGCTTTGTTATTCACAAAGTCAACTGTTTGTCCTGCAAGATAGTTCAATCCGTCTCCATCATTCTCTTCAAGTTCAATTGTCAATTCATGGCGAGCCTTGTCGACTTTAACGATTGTTTCGAACAAGTCACGGCGTCCTTCTTGCACATATTGACCTAAAGAGTGTAGATCTGTAGAGAAGTTTGCGGAAGAAGGATAGATGCCTTTTTGGTCTTTCCCTTCACTTTCACCGAATAATTGTTTCCACCACTCAGAGAAATACTGAAGGCCTGGCTCATAGTTGATCAACATTTCGATTGTATACCCTTTGTTATACAATACGTTGCGGACAGTTGCATATTGATAAGCAATATTCTTCTCAAGGTCTGGTGTGCTGAAGTCATTTTGCGCCGCTTTTGCTCCGTCCATGATCGCCTGGATGTCAGCTCCAGTTACAGCGATTGGCAATAACCCTACAGCTGTCAGGACAGAAAAGCGTCCGCCGATGTCATCTGCAATGACGAAGGTTTCATAGCCTTCTTCATCAGCCACTGACTTAAGCGCTCCACGTGCTTTATCTGTAGTTGCATAAATGCGCGTACGGGCTTCTTCTTTTCCATATTTATCTTCCAATAGTTTGCGGAAAATACGGAAAGCAAGTGCCGGCTCCGTTGTAGTGCCTGATTTAGAAATAACATTGATTGAGAAGTCTTTGTCCTTAAGCAGATCCATCAAGTCTGTTATATAAGTGGAACTGATATTGTTTCCTACGAAAACAACTTGTGGTGTCTTTCTTTGTTCTTTTGTCAACGCGTTGTAAAAGCTGTGCTGAAGCATTTCGATTGCGGCACGCGCACCCAGGTAAGAACCGCCGATCCCGATCACCAATAGGATATCAGAATCGCTTTGGATTTTCTTTGCGGCTTTTTGGATACGGGAGAATTCTTCTTTATCGTAAGAGGTAGGAAGGTCGATCCAACCTAGGAAGTCGTTCCCTGCCCCGGTTCCTTCATGCAATGCCTGATGAGCGGCAGCCACTGCGCTTTTCAAATATGTAATTTCATGCTCACCAAAAAAAGTTAGCGCTGTTGAATAATCAAAACCAATATGTGTCATATCTTTGCCTCCAATTTTCAATTTACATCTTCCACTTTAACGAAACCGCTTTAGATAATCAAGACAACCTGGCATAATTCCAGTCTCTTACTATTGTTTCGTAACATAATTGTCGTTATACGCAATCACTAGAAAATAGAATAATGCTTTTTTTCGTATCCAGGCATAAAAAAAACAACCTTCCCAGGTCGTTTTTTTCATTCTAACTGGCGTGAAGACTCCCCACATGGGAAATAAAGCGGGAGAGAAAACGGCAGCAAGAACTAAAATTGGTTCAACTACTGATCGGTGGGGAAAGAATAAAAACCCCACCAATCAAATTTCCACTTTATAAAGATGCTTTTAGGATAGCTGTGACGTCTTCGCTGTTCAACTTTTTGAAATTGCCGAACTCGCCTTTCGCCATTGCTTTTTCTGTTATTAAAGGAATGGAATCTTCGCCTATGTTGTAATCTGCCAAACGTGACGGCGCTCCAAGGCTCTTCCAGAATTCCCGCAGCTTTTCAATTCCTTCACGGGCAATTTCCTCATTGCTTTTGCCTGCTGGATCGACTCCCCATACACGCACAGCCAATTGTACAAAACGCTCGATCCGTTCATGCATTGTATGCTCCATCCAATTAGGGAACAGGATCGCCAAGCCACCTGCATGAGGGATGTCATGGACGGCCGATACGGCATGCTCAATATTGTGTGTGGCCCAATCGGATGCGACACCCATTGATAAATAACCATTCAAGGCAATAGTGCCTGAATAAAGGATGGTTTCCCGCAGTTCATAATTATTCAAGTCTTCAATTAACTTAGGAGCTGTTTCAATGACCGTCTGCAATACTCCTTCACACATGCGGTCCTGCAATGGCGAATTCTCTGTTTGATGGAAATATTGTTCATATACATGCGACATCATGTCGACCATGCCATAAATAGTCTGGTTCAATGGAACCGAAAATGTATTCTGCGGATCAAGAATTGAAAAAGCCGGATATGTTAAAGGGCTTCCCCAAGAGTATTTTTCTTTTGTTTCCAGGTTTGTGATGACAGAACCTGAATTCATTTCAGAGCCGGTCGCTGCAATTGTCAACACTGTCCCGAAAGGAAGGGCTTCCTTCACCTGTACTTTTTTCAGGACGATATCCCAGGCATCGCCTTCATATTTAGCGCCTGCCACAATTGCTTTTGTACAATCAATAACACTACCGCCGCCGATTGCCAAGACAAACTCTATGCCTTCTTTTTTACAGATATCAACGCCTTTGCGGACAGAAGAGATTCTTGGGTTCGGTTCGACTCCGGATAGCTCAAATATTTCGGCGTTCAGTTCTTTCAGTATGCCAGTCACTTGGTCATAAAGGCCGTTTTTCTTGATGCTTCCCCCACCATATACAATTAATATTTTTGTTCCATAATTAGGAACTTCATTTTTCAATTGTTGGACTGAGTCCTTGCCAAATATTAATTTGACGGGATTTCTATATGTAAAAGAATTCATTGTTCATCGCCTCCATTTTCATTTCAACATATATCTCCTATGATGGCAAATAATACGGCGCCCGCTGCGTGTATACTTTTGGTTTTTCTACTCAAGCTATAAAGGTGAAATATCTTTTCTTAAGGAGGTAACCCCATGAGCGGAATTCAACGCACTGCACTTGTTCTCACTATTATCGGCGCCATCAATTGGGGACTTATTGGCTTCTTCCAGTTTGACCTTGTAGCTGCCATTTTCGGAGGTCAAGGAAGCGCCTTTTCCCGGATTATCTATGGCATAGTCGGTATTGCCGGCTTAGTGAATCTCGGGCTTCTTTTCAAGCCAAACGAACAATTGGAATCCAATCCGGAAACAAAACCTGTCCGTTAAGAGCTAAAAATTTTCCCATCAAAAAACCGCCCATCACCCTGGGCGGTTTTTTTCCTTTTGCTATTTCAACAGGCTATAATCGGGCGTTTATCCATTTGGCAGGTCAAAGTGCCAGCAAGAAGACGATTCGTTTCACTTTATTATTATACCCATCCTCTGAACTTGGAAGCTTCAGCCATTCTGCGGGCGCCGATCATATAAGCCGCCAATCGCATATCGATGCTTCTTGCCTGTGATAATTGATGTACATTATTGAACGCCTGAACGAGAACCTTTTCCAGCTTTTCGTTTACTTCTTCTTCGGTCCAGTAATAACCTTGGTTGTTTTGGACCCATTCAAAATAGGATACCGTTACACCGCCGGCACTGGCCAAGACGTCCGGCACCAGTAAAATGCCGCGGTCCGTCAGGATTTTTGTCGCTTCCAGCGTAGTCGGTCCGTTTGCCGCTTCCACCACAATTGGCGCTTTGATTGCGTGTGCATTATGGGCTGTAATCTGATTGGAAATAGCTGCCGGCACTAAAATATCGCATTCCATTTCCAATAATTCTTCATTTGTTATCGTGTTTTCAAATAAAGTCGTGACTGTCCCAAAGCTGTCCCGGCGGTCTAATAAATAATCTATATCCAAGCCTTTGCGGTCATAAAGCGCTCCATATGCATCGGAAATGCCGACTACCTTAGCACCCGCCTCGTGCATGAACTTAGCCAGAAAGCTGCCGGCATTGCCGAATCCCTGAACAATGACGCGCGCTCCTTTAAGCTCTAATCCTTTTTGCTTCGCCGCTTCTCTGATACAAATGGTCACTCCCTGTGCAGTTGCTTTTTCACGCCCCTGTGAACCGCCGAGCACAAGCGGTTTACCTGTAATGAAACCAGGTGAATCATACTCTCTAAGATGACTGTATTCATCCATCATCCAAGCCATGATTTGTGAGTTCGTATATACATCCGGAGCCGGGATATCTTTGGTAGGTCCAACAATTTGAGAGATGGCTCGAACATACGCACGGCTCAGTCTTTCAAGCTCACCCATAGACATAGTGCGGGGATCGCATATGATTCCGCCTTTTCCGCCGCCATAGGGCAGATTCACAATGCCGCACTTCAAGCTCATCCACATGGACAGCGCCTTCACTTCCTCTTCATCCACTTCTGGATGGAATCGCACGCCACCCTTTGTAGGGCCTACAGCATCATTATGCTGGGCACGATAGCCAGTGAAGACCTTAATGCTGCCATCATCCATGCGCACAGGCATCCGCACTGTCAGCATGCGCAGCGGCTCCTTCAGCAATTCATACATTTCATCCGAAAAGCCCAGTTTGCTTAACGCTTCATGAATGACGATTTGTGTAGAGGTCAAAAGATTCGTTGCTTCTTCCTGGTTCGCTTTTTGTTGGTTTCGTTTTACCGCAGTTGCTCCCATTTGTTAACTCTTCTCCTTTGTTTCGCTAGTACTTTTTTTGATATGCAACAGCCCAATCAAATTCCTCTTTTGTCAGGGGCTGTGCAAGGCGTATAGACATTTCTTGGCCAAATTGATGCCCCGCACTTCTTTAATCGGCAGATTTCTAATTTTGTTCAGCTCGTTTATCAGATAACTGAAAGAATCACGCATTGAACCTTCCACAACGGGCATCTTATGCTTCCGAACTGATACTCGGCAGAGAATGAGACAGTTGCCAGTCATTTTTCGCCAATGATTTTCTCCCGCTTTCGCCTTCTTTCATTCTGAGTTGTCATCACCTTACCGGCAATGATCATCTTGTTCATGCTTTAGCATTACCATTAAGAAACATGTATCGACCGCACCATTAGTAAAGCGCTTTCAAAAATATTTCTTAAAAATTTGTAAATCATACCATTAAGATAACATACAATTCAAAAAAGAAAAGGAAAATGCCTTATTTTCTTTCTGTTTTTTTCGAAGCATAGCGGTGGTTCTACTGTTTGTTACAATGTTAGCTAATGGCATAAAAAGGCCGGCGAAATGATTCGCCGGCCTTTTTAGCAAGATTATTTTTTGATAAGATCTTGACGATCTGATTGCTCGATCCATTCTTGAAGCTTATCTTTAAGTGTGTTGAATCCTTCTTCAGGAGCGGAAGTAGAAACAACAGCGGCTTGACGCTTTTTAGCTGGTGCTTTAGTACGTTCTTGTTGTGCTGGCGCTTCTTGAGTAGCACGGATTGATAAGCTGATTTTGCCTGCTTTTTCATCAACTGAAAGAACTTTTACTTGTACTTCATCGCCAATTTTAAGATAGTCGTTTACATCTTTAACATAACCGTGTGTTACTTCTGAAATGTGGACTAATCCTTGTGTATTCTCATCAAGTGCAACGAACGCACCATAAGGCTGAATTCCTTTAACTGTACCTGTTAAAACTGAACCTACTTCATACTTTGTAGACATATAAACACTCCTATATTGCTTCATTATTTTTAGTCATTTTTACACAATTATATATTATAGCATAGGAACTGTCTTTTTACAAAAAGCTCCCTTGCCAAATTCTTTTCTTTAGATGTTTCCTAAACATGCAATTTATAAACACGCACACGGAATGTTCACTTTTCTTTCTCCATTGGCATTTTTTCACTGGTATACTTTAATTATCGAAATAATGGAACAAACAAAAAGATTTGATAGACAGGTTTCCAAAAAAAAGGGGGTGGGATAATGTCTGAGATTGGCCGTAAAATTTATAAATACCGCGAAGAAAAAGCAATCAGCGTACAGGAATTAGCATTAAAAGTACGGTGCGGCACCAAGACCATTGAAGAATATGAAAAGGGAACCCTAATCCCTAATGTGCAGACACTGATGAAATTATCCACGGCTTTGGATGTGCCGGCAACCGAACTGGCAGACGCACAATACCACAAAACCATTTAGGCAAAAAAAGCCGCCAGCAAACGATTGCCCGATGCTGGCGGCTTTTAACGTTATTGCAGCTCCTGTTGCTTGGTTTCGGTCCCCAATACCATCACAGCTAGTGCCCCGATCAATATAGCTACGCAAAAAATAAGAAATATACTGCTTGTAGAAGTACCCTTTGCCACTAGAGAGCCGATCAACAATGGGCCGAAAATCCCGCCAAAACGGCCGGCACCTGCAGCCATGCCCGATCCAGCCCCCCGCATGATGCCCGGATATTGCTCCGGCGTATATGCATATAGAGCACCCCAAGCTCCGAGATTAAAGAATGACAGAAACGCTCCCGAAATGACCAATACATTCAAGGAATCTGCATTTCCAAAGAAATAGGCGCTTATGGCGGTTCCGACCAAATAGACGATCAGCACAAATTTCCTGCCGGCTTTCTCAATCAACCAGGCAACCGAAAAATAACCAGGCAGCTGCGCTAGTGTCATGATGAGGACATACTCAAAACTTTTGATTAAGCTATATCCTTTCATAACCATGACGCTCGGCAGCCAAAGAAACATGCCATAGTATGAAAAGACCACACAAAACCATAGGATCCATAGCATGGCTGTTTTCTTTCTGTATGGTTTACCCCACACTTCAACCACTTGGGTAAAGATGCTGACCTTTCTTTTTTCTGCTTTTTGAAATTGCGGTGAATCCGGGAGGCCCATCCGTAAATATAGAGCATAAAACGCCGGGATTGTACAAATCATCATGGCAGCACGCCATCCATAAGACGGGATGACAAAATAGGAAAGGAGCGCAGCAAGAATCCAGCCTCCTGCCCAAAAACTTTCCAGCAGCACGATAATCCGTCCTCTTTCATGGGCAGCCACTGTTTCGGAAACGAGCGTGGAGGCAACAGGCAACTCACCGCCAAGCCCCATGCCAATTAAAAACCTTAAACATAAAAATAAACCAAAGGACGTTGCAAGAGCGGATAATCCGCTTCCAATAGAAAAAAGCAATAAAGTGATAATAAATACCGTTTTTCGTCCTTTTCTGTCTGCCATCAGACCGAATAAAAACGCGCCAACCATCATCCCAATGGAATTGATGCTGCCGGCAAACCCGATTTGCCCGGCCGACAGCCCCCATTCTTTCGCTAGAGCAGCAAGCACAAAGGAGAGGATTCCTACATCCATGGCGTCGAACATCCAGCCAAGGCCGGCAATCCCCAATAACTTTTTCTGCGTCATCTTTTCTCTCCCCTACCCTTTTTTGTATATAGACTCACATTTGATGTATAGAATAATAAATAGGGGGCCATACTGATAAAGGAAGGCTTTCTACTAATCCTTTTGATTAGTAAAGAAAACAATCAGCTTTGTTGCCATGTACCCCCAAACATGACAATAGGCGTTGTTTTCAAGTATTCCCCCCTTTTAACGGACAAAACAGCCACTGTTTTGTCCGTTTTTTTTGCCATCAAAAACGGCAATCCGGCCTTATCTTTAATTGGCGCTCTTAGCGATAGTTCTCGAGGAACCTGCCAATCCGTTTGACCGCCTCCTGTAACTGCTCCAACGATGAAGCATAGGAAGCGCGGACATGCCCTTCACCGCTGCTACCGAATACATTACCGGGCACTACAGCCACTTTTTCCTCTATAAGGAGCTTTTCTGCAAATTGCTCGGATGTCAAACCTGTACTTTCAATAGAGGGAAATGCATAAAAAGCGCCCCCCGGTGTATGGCAGTCCAAACCAAGTTCATTAAATGAATGGACAATATAATTGCGGCGCGCACGATAGCTGTTACGCATGTCCTCGACATCCTGCATGCCATTTTTTAAGGCTTCCAGCGCAGCAAACTGTGACATAGAAGGTGCACACATCATCGCGTATTGATGGATTTTAAGCATTGCTTCACTCCACACTCGCGGCGCACAGACAAAACCGAGCCTCCAGCCCGTCATGGCAAAACCTTTAGAGAAGCCATTGATCACAATTGTACGTTCTCTCATATTAGGCATGCTTGCAAAACTTGTGAACGGCTCATCATAGGCTAGTTCCGCATAGATTTCGTCCGACAATACAACCAGGTCATGCTTAATAATTACTTCTGATAATTCACGAAGATCACTACCGGCCAATTGTGTGCCGGTCGGATTGTTTGGTGAACAGATTAATAGTGCCTTTGTCCGATTCGTGATGGCCTCTTCAAGCTCTGCAGCCGTCAATTTAAACCCGTTTTCTTTCTTAGTCGATAAACGGACCGGCACACCTCCAGCGAGCTCTACGAGTGGTGCGTATGCGACAAAGGATGGTTCTACCACTATAACTTCATCGCCTGGGTTAATAATGGCACGCAGCGCAATATCAAGTGCTTGGCTGGCTCCGACAGTCACGATGATTTCATGCCCAGGATCGTAATGAAGCCCGAATGAATTGTTCATATATTTTGAAATTTCATTCCTCAATTCCAGTAAACCTGCATTGGCCGTGTAAGAAGTAAAACCTTGCTCCAATGAAGCAATGGCTGCCTCCCTTGCCGACCACGAAGTCACAAAATCCGGTTCGCCGACGCCTAGAGAAACGACGCCTTCCATAGTCGCTGCTAAATCAAAAAACTTACGTATGCCTGACGGCTTCATTTCCTGGACGGTTCTCGATAAGTATTTCGTCCCACTCATGGTGATACCACAATCCTTTTGTCTTCATCGCCCTGCTCAAAAATCGTTCCATCATGTTTGTATTTTTTCAATATAAAATGAGTGGTTGTTGAAATGACAGAATCCAGCGTTGACAGCTTATCTGATACAAAGCTCGCTACTTCATTCATTGTTTTCCCTTCAATCGTAACGGACAAATCATAAGCGCCCGACATCAAATAGACGGATTGGACTTCTTTGAACCGATAGATTCGCTTGGCCACCTCATCAAAGCCGACGCCCCGCTTTGGAGTCACCTTTACATCAATCATCGCTGTCACTCCATGGTGCTCATCTACTTTTGCCCAGTTGATGATTGTCATATAGCGTACGATGACTTTCATATCCTCTAATTTCTTGAGAGTTGCTTCCAACTCCGATTCAGTAATGTCGACCATTTTCGCCAAATCTGCCGTTTCCAGCCGACCATTATTCTCAATGAGCTGCAATGCCCGCAATTCCGTTGTGTTTAAGTGCATAAATACCCTCCTAGTGAGATATGCTTATTAGAAAAAATTACTAATAGTCTATTATTTTTACAAACATATAACTAACCGATTAGTGTGGAAACATTCCTATTATAGCAAGTTTCAAAATAGATGATAATGGATTTTTTTAGCGGAGTGGCTGATTTCTTTCTATGTTCCTAGCTAGAACTTCCGCCGATCAGGCGCGTTGAACAAAGTTCTTACTGGCGCTTGACCTTCCATTCCCTCCTCGTGTTAAGTATGGGACAGCTAGAATGAATCGAAATGCTCAAATATTCAAAATAAACAGGCACCCCTTTTTCTTATCCGCTACAATAGAAGAATGAGGTCCCGGCCTGGCTGTTTCTTTGATTATTCAATCGATTAATAGGGAAGGGAATACTGAGGAATTGCTCTTTGGGAATAGTTCATAGGATAGCTGGCAAATGACCGGGAACACCCTTGTTCTTGTTCCCGACAAATATAAACATAGAAGGTGAAGGAATAATGAGTGATTGGAATTTTGATGAAGAAATAAACAGAAGGAATACAGCTTCTCTTAAATGGGACTTTGCCGACGAACGTTTCGGCGGTTCTGAGTTATTGCCGATGTGGGTGGCGGATACTGATTTCGCCTCTCCCCAAGAAATCACAGATGCACTCGTAAAACGTGCCCAGCACCCCGTATACGGATATACAGGGGCGACAAAAGAAGTATATGACAGCGTTATCCACTGGTTAAAAGATGTATATGGTTGGAATGTATCCAAGCAAGCCATCTCTTTCAGCCCGGGAGTGGTTTCCGGCTTCACGATGAGCATCCTGGCCCTCTCTGAGCCTGGGGACAAAATATTGATTCATACACCTGTCTACACGCCCTTTTTCGATACGGTCAAAAATAATAACCGCGAACTCGTGACAAGCCCGTTAACCTATACAAACGGCAAGCTTAAGATCAATTTCGAGGATTTGGAAGCAAAATTAAAAGATGGCGTCAAAATCTTGCTGTTGTGCAGCCCGCATAATCCAGGAGGCATTGTCTGGAGCGCTTCTGACCTGCAGCAAATCGGAGAGCTATGCGTTAAATACGATGTGATTATTCTCTCCGATGAAATCCATGCAGATCTTTGCCTGCCCGGTGCTAAACATTATCCAATCGCTTCATTGGGCAAAGAGATTGCCAAAAGAACCGTTACCTTCATGGCGCCGAGCAAAACATTCAATGTAGCCGGCATCCAGGCTTCCATCATCATTTGTGAAAACGAAGAGTTATTGGCCGCCATAGATGCAACACAGCACAGACTTGCTTTTCACGGATTGAATCTGTTCGCATTCGAAGTAATCAAAGCTGCTTACACGAGCGGAAAACCGTGGCTTGATGCGTTGGTTGTTTATTTACAGCAACATGCCGAAACCGTCCAAGCATTCTTCGCGGAAAAAATGCCGGATATTAAAGTCCTCGCTCCCCAAGCTTCCTATCTGGTATGGATTGACTGCAGAGCCTTAGGCCTTTCTGATGAAGAATTGCAAACACGTTTAATTAAAAAAGGCAAAATCGCGGTTTCGCCAGGGAAAAGCTATGGGCCTGGCGGAGAGGGGTTTATTAGGCTAAACATAGGCTGCACCACCAAAACATTAAACGATGGACTCCAAAGAATCTATGCTGCTTTAAAGGCAGACTGACAACCCTTTGTTGCTTCAGAAAGACCCAAAAGCACCGCCTCCTATCCGGAATGGCGATGCTTTTTTTTACGAAACTTATTTAGCTTTCTTTTCTTTGCTGACTACCCCGCATGCAATCCGCTCACCGGAATCGCCGGCGGGCTGGGTCATACCGTTATCCTGCTTGCTATGTATAACGATGCTTGTTCCATCCCGCGTCAACAGGCTATTCCGATTACTCTTAAGTGTTGCTTCCGATTGAAGCGTCACTTTAGCCTTTCCTTTATCATCGACGGTAATATTGGGCAGATCACCGATATGGGCGCCCTTTTCATTCATTAAGCCATGTTCCTTGCTATCGGGATTGAAATGATCGCCGGCCGATTTAAAATCAGGGGCTTTGCATGAACCCTTATTATGAAAATGGATTGCATGGTTCCCTGGCGGCAGGCCTTCAAGATCAATATCCACCTCCAAGCCTTTGCTTTGCTGGGCAAGCTTGATATCCCCCAATTGATCTCCAGATCGATTATACATTTTAACGGTTAGATTTGTAGGTTTTTTCTCTGCACAGCCCGCTAATAATATCATGATACAAGCCAAGAACAATGCTATTCTCATTACAGATGCCTCCATCAGACAATTTAATGGTTATTTTGCCCAAGGAAGCATCTTTTATACCATGGACTACCTATTGCTGTGCTTTGTTTCGGTCTCGATTAAAGTCTGTTCAATCTCTTTCATGTTGGCTTCTTCCTTTCTCGAATGCCTGATGATTAAGATCATTGTCACGATGGCTGCGGCCAAAAAAAGAGCGAATGTAATGCCTGCAGGTATATACTCACGCTTATCTTTAGGAAAATAAAGAAACAGGCCAATTACACTGTTAGTAAAGAAACTCACGGAAAACGCATCCTTTCTTATCCTGTTATTACATATTATAACAGTTTTAAAAATAGAGCGCATTGACGTTCATAAAGCTTGTTACAAGGTTTCATTATTTTGCTTTTTGAACGATCTCTATACTTTTAATCACAACATCCTTTTTTGGCTTGTCATCCTGACCGACGTCCATTTGGGCGATTGCATCCACTGTTTCCATCCCCTCTACCACTTGTCCGAAGACGGTATGATGCTGATCCAGATAAGGGGTGCCTCCTTGGTCCTGGTACGCTTTAATAATTGGCTCAGGATAACCGGCTTCTTTCATCTTGGAAACCCAAGAATCATCTATGGCAGGAGCCTGTACAATAAAGAACTGACTGCCATTCGTATTTGGCCCTGCATTAGCCATCGACAGTGCTCCCCTCACGTTGAACAGCTTGTCGGAAAACTCATCCTCAAACGGCTTGCCCCAGATGCTCTCACCACCCGTACCGTTCCCTTTAGGGTCTCCGCCCTGGATCATAAAGTCATTGATCACACGATGGAAGGTAAGCCCGTTATAATAGCCATCTTCTGCATGCTTCATAAAATTTTCGACCGTTTTTGGTGCGTATGCAGGAAATAATTTAATCTTGATATCGCCATTGTTCAAATGCATGATGACTACGTCCTCGTCCTCCGAAATACCAGAGAACTGAGGGTAGCCCTCCAAGTTTGCCGGTGCGGCTTGTTCCTGCTTAGAACTGTTCTTTTCCGCTTCTTTTTTAGGCTCACTTTTATCCTTGGTACAGCCGGCTAGGACCAGTAAAAGGCCAATGAGCACTATGTAAACTTTTTTCTTCATCCTTTTTTCCTCCTTCAAACACCCTCAGATAGGGAATCTCTATCGCCATAATAGATGAACATCCCCCCTTCCCACAAGCTATATTTTCCATTTTCGTCCTCCGTTTCTCCTTTTTAGCAATGAAACTCTTAAAAATTGCCATTCATCTCCTTGTTTTTGTATGATAAAGGAATAATGGAATGGAAGAAGAGAGGATGGTAAATCAATGTCTGAACTGCAAGTAGGTTCTACTGTCACAGTACTGAATAAAACAGGCAAATACATAGGGGAGATCACCGCAGTGACTGAACAAAGTTACTTGGTTAGAATTGCTGCTGTCCTGAAACACCCGATGCAGGGCGACTTGCATAACCCAAAGCAAGTGGATGTCGCAATGTTCCATATCCGCAAAGCTCTTGCCTACCGCGAACAGATCAACGCCCCAAAAAATCTTGTAAAGCCCTATGACGGTGAAGTGCCTGACTACAAAGAGTCTTTGAAAGCAGCATTTGAACAACTAAAAGATTCTCTCCAAGAAGGCAATGATGAATGGACCGCATACAGTAAGGCAGCGGCAGCAGAATTGGAGAAAGATTATTTTAAATAAGGTTATTTTCTAAAAATAAAACAGCCAAATCTTGAACAAAGATTTGGCTGTTTTATGCAAATTTATCCCATACTCCGGATATATCAATCATATCCCCTATCGTCGTAGGCTCATAATTATTCATATATTTTTTATCGTTATCCACGAGCTTACAAATATTATAGGTTGTCATCGCATCATCCAAAGCGCGGTGATGGCTGCCAACCCCATCCTTGCCATAGGCTTTTACAGCCTTCCATAGGCCCGTCTGATTCTGGTCTCCAAAAAAACGCTTGTATTCCATCGACAAATCGATAAACTCTCCCTTAAAAGGAAACGCAATATGATTGGCCTGGCAATTCTGCCTTAGGACCTTCATATCCATATTGCCCCAGGTGACAATATGGCTTGTCTTATCCTTGAGTTCACTATCCTTCAGTTGTTTAACCAATTCTTCAAAGGCAATTCCTTCATCCACCTTTTGCTGGCTGATCCCAAGGAAATTCTTGCACCGTTCGGAAAGAATGGGAAACCGTTGCGGCTTCACATAAGCAGACAATGTATGCTGTATTTCTTCATTCAACACAGAGATTAAACCGACCTCTATAATCTCCGGATAGAAGCCTTCCGTTTTCATTTTGGCTTCCGGCATCGTAAACTCAAAATCAATAAACAAATATTGCTGGTTACTCTCCAAGTTTTCCCCCTCCTGCCTGGTCATTTTAATGTACTGGTTTACTTTTAGAGTAGTATATCAGATTCTTCCTGCAAAAACCGCTATTTTATGAAAGCGGTTTTTCTCTCTTCTGCTCTTCAGCAGCGGTAAAGTGAAACTTTGACCATTGCCGCATCCGCTGATCATTTGTGGAACCAACCCGAACTCTTAACGCTAGATTGAATAGAATAAACTTGTCCATCGTACTTAAACATCCTCGCCAGAAGGCCGACAAATAAGGAAGGGATGCTTTTCTTTTAGCGTCGCCGATCCTTATTAACGCTGGTTAAAGGAGAGTCAATGGATGCGGACGTTTTTCGGCTATCTGATGGTTATACTTATGCTCCCTCTATTCATTTTGGTTGTTCAATTATTTCACGTTGAATGGGAAAATGTTATTCCCGTTACCTCAATGATTGAGGATAAAGTGCGGTTATCTGCAAATCCCTTATCTACATTGAGTATGATTAAAAGCGATGACGGTACAACGTTTTCGGCCATTTCAACCGGCGAAACAAGAATCTACCTTCCTTTCGCAAAAATTCCGCAGTTGGCTAAGGACACTTTTGTCGTTTCCGAAGACCGCTCTTTCTTTAAGCACGATGGTGTAGATGTTAGCGCTATTGCCAGGGCATTCATTGAAAACGCCAGACACAATTCCATTGAAGAAGGCGGGAGCACGATTACACAGCAATTGGCACGAAATCTTTATCTGACTCAGGAAAAAACATACAACAGGAAATTCTCGGAACTTTTATACGCCTATCAAATAGAAAAACGATATTCAAAAAATCAAATACTGGAACAATATATAAATGCAATTTATTTCGATAATAGTGTCTATGGGATAGAAGCAGCGGCACGCTATTATTTTGATACGACAGCGGGCAAACTTTCTCCTGCGCAAATCATCCTGCTTGCAGCCATACCGAATAATCCTTCTCTTTACGACCCTTTCCGTCATCCGGAACAGGCCAAACATCGCCAGGAACGGCTTATAAACCAGCTGGTCCAGCAAAACAAACTGACCAAACAACAAGGCAGTGCTATTGCAGCCTCTCCCATCCATTTAAAAAAGGGTACCATTGTCGATCTCTATCCTGACTATGCCGCCTACGTGGAAAGAGAATTCAAGCAGCTTGTCGCCGACCAAGAAGGTTTTACCCAAGCTCTGAATAGCAATGATTTGCAAATCCGGGCAAAGGCGGAAAAGAGATTGGACATACGAGTGAAGGACGTGCTGGCTTCTGGCGTTTCCATTTATACTTCGTTGGATCAAAGGATTCAAACACGGGCCCAGAATGCTTTGCAGACCTATCTCCCCGACAAAGAAACGGAAGGTGCCACTGCGGTCATATTACATGATACGCATGAGCTTGTCTCTTTGACTGGGGCAAAAGAGTATAAAAAATATTCTTTCCATCGCGGATACCAAAGTTATCGGCAGCCGGGATCGGCAATCAAGCCGCTATTGGTATACGCCCCTTACCTAGAGCTGACAGGAGCAGGAATCGATGAACTTATCAATGCAGGGCCCTTTTGCAGCAAAAGCTACTGCCCGGAAAATTACAATCATGCCCGTTATGGATATGTCACCATCAGACAGGCTTTTGCGCATTCATACAACACGCCGGCTGTTCGCCTGTTCCAGAAAGCAGGAATCCAAAAAAGTTTTGCCTATTTAAATGCCTTCCGTTTCAAGAAAATAACTGCCGCAGATTATGCCCTTCCTGCAGCAATCGGCGGTTTCACGTACGGCATGAGCCCGCTGGAATTGACCAGCGCCTATACCTCTTTCGCCGATGGTTCCTATCAGCAGCCTGTCGCGATCAAGTATGTGAAGGATTCTTCTGGCCATACCCTTTATTCTTGGCATAAACCAAGGACGCGTGTTTGGTCCGATAAGACACTGCAAAAAATGCGGACCCTTTTACACAGTCCCATGACAGAAGGAACGGCTGTAAAAGCGAATATTCCGAGTGCCGGCTATATTGGAGGAAAAACGGGAACAACCAACGATTATAAAGATTTATGGATGGTCGGTCTGGACAAACATTATACCGCTGGCGTTTGGGTAGGAAAAGACAGCCCAGGCAGCCTTCAATATACAAAAGCGCCCCACCTGGCCGTCTGGAAAGCTATCATGTCAGAAATACATTAAAGAAGCTGTTGGATGATCTATCTTCCCCCAGCTTCTTTGGCCTGATCCAATGGCTATGATCGCCTTGTCGCATTCCGGTGCAAAGCTTGTGATATTGGCGGCTTTAAACTGGTATACTGGCAGCCAAGCCATTGTACAGCTTTAAGATGGCAAAAGCAGTCACAGTGAGCAGACTGCTCCAGAAAAGCACCAGAAAGGAAACCATGCCAAAGAGGCCTGCTGTCGTCATATAAGAACCTGCCTGATAAACAAAATAAATGAATGCCGACATGGTTGTTATGAAAAAAACAAGAGTGATCGCCAGGATAGAGAAGCTGCACAACAAAGAAGCCCCTCCTCCGAAAAGAAAGATAACCGATCCCATCCGGGCACTCTTCAATACGGCTCCTTCATGGTCTTTTGAAAAAAGCAGCATCGATAATCGGATAACTGTATCCGAAATCAGCTTTAAAGCAGCTAGTACCATGAAAAATATGAGCAAAAGCACCGTCAGTCTTATACCTCCACTTGAAAAGAAAGAAAGCAGCCCATCATATAAGCCAAATGCGACGAACTGGCGAATGGCCCATTTCTGGGCAAAAAGTGAATAGGATAAGCTGAATAACACGATTGATATAAACGGAAAATAGCCTGTGAAATATGTATTTTTCATCATTCATCCTCTTAGAGATGTTAGTATGTTGTGATTGAATTTCCACAATCAATGCCCATGCATAATAATCATTGTACCATTTCTATCCATCCCCCACTTCTTTTCCGTTCTAAAAAGATGAATGGCTCTGAGTAATTAACCAATTCCTTCTATTTAATCGACCTGCATTAGCCTTTCTTTTATCACATTTTCAACATTTTCATAAAAATTTATGGAGCTATTTTGATGTGTTTCTTCTTATTTATTAGCAAAAGGTGAAGCTCGGTTGATTCCCATTGGAGCCATGCATAAGCGTATTATTTGAGCTATAATAATAGCATATGCAGCCATGCAAGGACTTCCATTTACAAAAAAACGGGAAACTGCTATTTTACTTTTGAACCTTTCTTTCATGTATTTGTACCGTTTCGGAAATACTAGGAAAAAGGTTTTTTATTCGTATGAATGCATAATTGGCCCTATTAAGGAATCCAATAGGGCCTTTTCATGCAACTATACTTACACAAAAAAAGGGAGGGATCATATGTCATTGCTTCATTGGGCCATCCTTTCGCCCTTTCTGTTAGCTGTCATAATACCTGTACTGTACAAACTGTTCCGCCGTGTCCACACGGGCTGGTTCGTACTTGCTCTGCCAGTTGTATTGTTTTCTTATTTTTTCCTGAAAATTCCCGCAGTCCGGCAAGGACAAGAAATCAAGGAAACGTTGAAATGGATTCCATCACTCAATATCAATTTCACCACGATTATTGATGGACTATCCTTGTTATTCGCCCTGCTGATCACAGGAATCGGCTCTTTGGTCGTCCTGTACTCCATCTTTTACTTATCTAAGAAAAAAGAACAACTACATAATTTCTATGTATATTTGCTATTGTTCATGGGAGCTATGCTTGGAGTTGTCTTATCCGATAACCTGATAGTTCTGTATATGTTCTGGGAGTTCACAAGCCTGTCTTCCTTCCTGCTGATTGGCTATTGGCACAACCGCGAACGCTCACGATATGGAGCACAAAAATCCATGCTGATCACTGTGTTTGGCGGCCTCAGCATGCTTGGTGCGATTGTTATGCTATACATCATGGGAGGAACATTCAGCATCCGTGGATTGATCGCGCAAGCCGGAACAATTGTGGATCACCCGTTATTCCTTGCTGCCATGCTGTTGGTTCTGCTTGGTGCTTTTACAAAATCCGCACAATTTCCGTTCCATATTTGGCTTCCTGATGCAATGGAAGCGCCGACTCCTGTCAGTGCATATCTGCATTCGGCCACAATGGTTAAAGCTGGTATTTATCTAGTTGCCCGCCTAAGCCCACTATTTGCCCAATCCGGCGTTTGGCTCTGGCTTGTCGGCGGCATCGGGCTTTTGACTTTATTGTGGGGCTCCTTCAATGCCATCCGGCAAACAGATTTGAAAGGGATACTAGCTTATTCTACCGTTTCCCAGCTTGGGCTCATTATGTCATTGTTGGGCGTAGGAGCAGCAGCTGTCCATTATCCACAGCTAGGCAATGAAAATATCTACATTGCTGCGACTATGGCAGCTATTTTCCATTTGATCAATCATGCTACATTTAAAGGCAGCCTGTTTATGATGGTCGGGATTGTCGACCATGAGACAGGTACGCGTGATATCCGCAAACTGGGCGGACTAATGTCGTTTATGCCTATCACCTTTACCATTGCCGTTATCGGAACATTTTCAATGGCCGGATTGCCGCCTTTCAATGGATTCCTAAGTAAAGAAATGTTCCTGGAAAGCATGGTATCTGTTCTGTCGCTCGATTTATTCAATATGTCGACATGGGGTTCGCTCTTCCCGGTACTGGCCTGGATTGCCAGCGTATTTACCTTTGTCTACAGTATGATGGTTGTGTTTAAGACATTTACAGGGAAGTACCAACCGGAGAAATTGCCGAAAAAACCGCATGAAGCACCTTTCGGTATGCTGCTCTCACCAATCATTTTGGCATTGTTGGTCATCCTCTTCGGATTATTCCCGAACATGTTGACTGAAACGCTCATCAAACCTGCAGCCGCGTCTGTTCTTGGAGATGTCTTGCCTGCAGACTATGAGCTGCATATTGCCTTCTGGCACGGAGCAACGCCGGCATTGTTTATGACGATTGGCATTATTGCCGTCGGCCTGCTTCTTTATGTACTGTGGCCAAAATGGAAAGGCCTCTACAAAGCGTTTCCGGAGAAGCTTTCATTTACGAATTTATACGACCATGCGCTCCCTGCCATGGAAAACGGCTCGTTCAATCTGGTAAAGCTGTTTATGACAGGTTTCATCAGAAACTATTTAGTCTATATTTTCATTTTCTTCATTGGATCGTTAGGATTTACCATCTACCTGAAGAATGCGTTCAACTACAGTACCATCGATACAGCCCCGATCGGCTTCTATGAAGTCGTTCTTGCTGCCGTCATTGCTATTGGCGCTGTATCTATTCTGTTTGTAAAATCCCGGTTAACGTCCATTATCGTCCTAGGATCAGTGGGCTATACCGTTTCTTTATTTTTTGTTTTATTCAGAGCGCCTGACTTGGCTCTGACCCAGCTGGTTGTCGAAACTGTCTCTACAGCACTTTTCTTATTGTGCTTCTATCATTTGCCGAAGAAGTTCCGTAAAGAAGAACGGTTAAAATTCCGCGGCACCAATCTGCTGATTTCTCTTGGGGTTGGGACAGTGGTTACGCTGATTGCCTTATCGGCCCACAGCACCAAGTTATTTGACACGATTTCTAAATACTATCTGGATACCGCCTATACAGAAGCAGGCGGGAAAAACGTCGTTAACGTTACATTAGTGGATTACCGTGGCCTTGATACAATGTTCGAAATCACTGTCCTTGGCATTGCGGCAATCGGCATCTACAGTATGATTAAACTTCGGCTGACCAAACGGGGAGGGAAAAAAGCGAATGAAAACAAATGATATCATTTTACAGACAGCCACAAAAGTTGCCGTATTCATCATCATCATGTTTGCCGTCCGCCTGTTCTTCTCCGGCCATTATTTTGCCGGCGGCGGCTTCGTCGGCGGACTGATTACATCGGCAGCCATTGTTTTGATCATGATTGCCTTCGACTTAAAGACGGCAAAAAAAATCGTACCCATCAATTATCGCTATCTCATCGGGTCCGGGTTACTGGTTTCCTCCTTTACCGGATTATTTCCGGTTTTGATTGGAAAACCGTTCCTGACCCATTTTTACAGCTACTATCAGTTGCCGATCATCGGGAAGACGTCTCTGCATACAGCCACATTATTCGACCTGGGCGTTTACCTGGTTGTTGTGGGCGTTACGATGACCATTATCCAAAGTATAGGGGAGAGTGAATAATGGAAATCTTAATGGCGTTTATCATTGGTATTCTGTTTACTTGCGCAACCTACCTTATGCTTTCAAAAAGTATCTTGCGCATCATTATTGGTACCGGCTTATTGAGCCACGGAGCCCATTTACTAATATTGACAATGGGAGGATTGAAACGTGGAGCGGTTCCGCTTCTTGGCGAACACGCCAAATCATACGTCGATCCGCTTCCGCAAGCATTGATCCTCACTTCTATTGTCATCAGCTTCGGTGTTACCTCCTATTTTCTTGTATTGGCTTACAGAGCGTATCAGGAACTGGGAACAGATAATATGGATCTATTGAGAGGAAGCGAATCGAATGAATAGTCATAACATCGTGCTTTTCCCTGTTCTATTGCCTCTCCTGACTGGCATTCTCCTGCTTTTCTTCCGCAATGTGAAAGTGCAGCGTATGCTGTCAGTCATTTCATTCGCAATCGGAATAGGAATCAGCCTTTATTTAATCCAACAGGTCGCTGAAAGCGGCATGCTGACACTTGATGTAAGCAACTGGAAAGCTCCGTTCGGCATCACGATTGCCGCGGATATGCTGTCTTCCTTATTGGTCCTTACAACCAACATCATCGCTTATTGCGTCAGCATCTATTCAACGAAATCAATCGGGCTTGAACGGGAAAAATTCTATTATTATGCCGTCTTCCATTTCTTGATTGTCGGCGTAAACGGAGCATTCCTGACAGGCGATATTTTCAACCTGTTCGTTTTCTTTGAAGTAATGCTGATGGCTTCCTATGTGCTGCTTGTGCTCGGAGGCACGAAAGTCCAATTGCGCGAAACACTTAAATATATTTTGGTCAATGTCATTTCTTCAGCCATTTTTGTTATAGCTGTGGCTTATCTGTATTCGATTGTCGGTACGCTTAATATGGCGCATATCGCAAGCCGCGTGGCTGAATCGGGACAGCCTGGCATTCTGACAGTCATCGCTGTCCTACTGATGATTGTATTCGGTCTAAAGGGCGCCGTCTTTCCGTTATTCTTTTGGCTGCCAGGTTCATATTACGCAGCTCCGGCGCCAGTGCTTGCTTTATTCGGAGCGTTATTGACAAAGGTGGGAATCTACTCGATTTTCCGCACGTATACACTGATCTTTACTCATGATGTCAGTTACACGCATGCATTCCTTGGGGCCATTGGCCTGCTATCCATTGTCGTGGGGGTCATTGGGGCAATTGCATATTGGGATATCAAAAAAATCATCATCTACAATATTGTGATCGCGGTCGGTGTCATTGTCTTCGGCATCTCATTGAACAATGATGCTGGCACAATGGGCGCCTTGCTGTATCTCGTACACGATATGATTATTAAGGCGGCATTGTTCCTGCTTGTCGGAATTATGGCCAAAATTACAGGGACGAACGATTTGCGCGAAATGGGCGGATTAATCAAAGCCTATCCATGGGTCGGCTGGACATTCTTCCTTGCCGCCATTTCCTTGGCTGGCATTCCGCCTCTCAGCGGTTTCCCGGGAAAATTGCTGATTATTCAAGGTTCAATCGAAGCCAAAGCCTACATCGGCACTTTCATCGTCATTGCATCCAGTCTGTTCGTCCTTTATTCCGTCATGAAGATTTTTATCCACGGGTTTTGGGGCACACCTAAGAAAGCATTTGAAATGCCCGCCCGTTCATTGTACAGCATGGCAGGGCCTGCCATGGTTCTGGTGGCCGTGTCACTTGCGATTGGTTCAGGATTGGAAGGAATATTCCCTTACCTTTCCCAAGCCACTGAAACATTAATGAATCCGGATTTATATATAAATGCGGTGTTAAAGGAGTAATGGACTAATGGCATTTCAAATACTATTGAATGTATTCCTGGCCTTCATCTGGATGTTCCTGTCGACTTCATCGCAGCCATCCTCGTTCGTTGCCGGGTATCTGCTTGGCTTGCTGATTCTGTACAGCTTCCGGCGTTTTTTCCGGTCCAGCTTTTATTTGATTCGAGTCGTGGCAGTCATTAAGCTGATCTTTACCTTCTTCAAGGCACTGATCCTTTCGAACATTGCCGTTTTAAAGGTCATCTTGAAGCCGAAGCTCGATATCCAGCCTGGCATTTTTGCCTTGGAGACCGAGTTGAAGACTGATTGGGAAATCACCCTTCTCTCTAATCTGATCACGTTAACACCGGGTACGCTTGTCATCGAAGTCTCGGAGGATAACTCTACGCTTTACATCCATGCCATGCATTTAGAGGATATGAAAGCAGAAGTGGCCGGCATTAAAAATACACTTGAGAAAGCAATTATGGAGGTGAGCAGATAATGTTCCAAATTATTATTTTAATAGCCTTGGCCTGCATCTCGCTTTCCATGCTTGCCCTTCTCTATCGCGTTATTAAAGGGCCATCCATCCCCGACCGGGTGATTGCGTTGGACGCAATGGGGATCAACTTGATTGCTGTTATCGCTTTGATTTCAATCCTACTTGACACATATGCCTTCCTCGAGGTAATCCTGCTGCTCGGCATCCTTGCCTTCATCGGCACGATTGCTTTCGCCAAATACTTGGAGAAGGGGGAAATTATCGAATATGATCGAAATAAGTAAAATCATAGCCGCCATCTTCATCCTTTTAGGTGCATTCCTGTCAATGGTGACCGCCTTCGGATTGATCAGGCTGCCTGATATATATACACGCAACCATGCCGCTTCAAAAAGCGCCACACTCGGGATTATGAGCATTTTGCTCGGAACCTTCATTTACTTTTACGGTGCGCACGGCCATTTCAATTCTCGGGTTTTGCTCGGGATCTTCTTCATCTTCTTTACAGCTCCTGTATCAGGCCACCTGATCAGCAGAGCTGCATATAATACCGGTGTAAAAGTATGCGGCCAGACATGCCGCGATGATTTAAAGACAGCACGTGAACGGGCCGCAAAAAAAGCTAGGGATTAATTCCTAGCTTTTTTTCTTCCTAAAAATGTCGGAATGATCGTGTCAAATGCCAATAGATGTAAAAAGTTCCCTTAATGTTAACTTTTTTTCTCTTTTTGAAGCGCTATAGTAAGAGAAAGGGGATAGAGGGGGAATACACGTGAATAAGCGTATTGCAGTGATAGGCGGAGGCATCGGAGGGTTGGGGGTGGCCCTCGCTTTACAGAAGCTGGGTTATTCTGTCACTCTTTATGAAAAGCAAGAGAAAACCATTGAGTTGGGAGCCGGTATCATTCTGGGTGCTAACGCAATGGTTGCACTGGATTTTTTGCAGCTTGGCGATGCCATCCGGGAAATCGGTTGGACAGAAAAATTTTGTTCGATTTTAACGGAAAAAGGGAAGCAGTTGACAAAGCTGCATCTATAGAGAATGAGCAAGATGTCCCGTATACATTCGTCTTGCGTTCTGAACTCGTCCGGATTCTGTCTGCCGCCTTGGCAGCAGGCACCATTGTCTACCAAAAGAAATTGATTCACTTCAAGCAGGATGGCGATCATGTAAGGCTGGCATTTGAAGACGGTACCTGTGCAGAAACCGATTATATGATTGCCAGTGATGGGATCTTTTCAACGATCAGAGAGACTTTGCTTCCTGGACATTCTGTTCGCTTTGCCGGCTATGCTTGCTGGAGGGGAATTGTCCGGCACTGTCCGGCTCACATCGCTAAGCGTTTTACAGAAACATGGGGGCCTAAAGGAAGATTTGGCATTGTCCCATTGGCACAGGATCGCATATATTGGTATGCCCTGAAGAATTGCCACGAACATAATGAGGAATTAAGATATTGGAGCAAGGAAGATCTTTGTTACCATTTCATAGATTACCATGAACCGATACCTGTTTTACTAGATAAAACCGAACAAGTTGACATCTTTTATCGGAATATCTATGATTTGCCTCCCATCAAGCAATTCGCCTTTCAGCGGATTCTGCTTATAGGGGATGCAGCGCATGCCACCACGCCCAATATGGCACAAGGAGCCTGCCAGGCACTTGAAGACGCCTTGATTTTGGCTCTATGTTTTGATCGCCAACAAGAAATCAGGCAGGCATTCCTTGAATATGAAAAAATCAGGATGGACCGGACACGAAAAGTAGTCAAGGACTCGTGGATGATCGGGAAGGTAGCTCAGCTCGAAGCTCCATTATTATGCACATTGCGCAACAAGATGATCGAACTGGCCCCTGATTCCATCCACACGAAAAAGCTGAAAGATCTCTTTTCCGTACAAACATCTTGACTTAGCGCCAAATAGAACTTCCCTAAGAGCGGCCGCCAACCCGCGCGGCCTTTTGGCTCTCGTTTAACAACTTTTTTGTATTTAATTACCCCATACTAAAAAAGAAATAAGATACCAATGGGTTAAACGATATGTTGAACCTTCTTTCTCTACTGGTTGTCATTTAATAAATAAAATAAGAGAAACTCGCATCAATGAAAGATTTGAGTGCCCTCATGGTTCATCTGAACACGTAGGCCGATTCGGAAAATATAATGGTCGGCAACGATATGACGGTAAAAATTTAGGGGGATTTAAAAATGGAAATCAGAGACGCAACAATAAATGATATTGAGGAATTAACTTCATTGATTGAACAACTTGGTTATCCTACTACAATTGAAAATATGAAAACACGCTTTAGTAATATTGAGTCAAGTCCTGATTATCGTACCATACTAGCTTCTTATGAAGGCAAAGTAGTTGGGATGATTGGAATGATTAAAGAATACTATTATGAGATGGATGGCTTCTATGTTCGTATTGTAGCCCTTGTTGTAGATTCTCATTATCGTAGTAAGGGGATAGGGAAAAAACTTTTAGAGGGGGCAGAAAGTTGGGCAAGAAGAATTGGGGCTACTGGAATCGGATTAAATAGCGGAAATCGGCCAGAAAGAGTGCAAGCACATAGATTTTATAAAAATATGGGTTATGTAGAAAAAAGTATTGGATTTGCAAAAAATCTTATCTAAATCACCTAAAGAGGTTCTTTTACAAATAAAGATCGTGAAAAATTACACTTAAATGATCAGGAAACGTTAGGTAACAGGAATAGAGGAACCCCAATTTATTAAGGTTCCTTTTATTTTTATGCAATATCAATATTAAAATGTAACAGAGCCTATTTTTTAATGACTGCCATGGTGCATCTTGACATGCAGATCAGCTTGTCTTGTTCATCGACAATACGTATCTCCCAGATTTGAGTTGTACGCCCTTGGTGAAGCAAAGACCCATGCGCTGTAACGATTCCGTCTCTCTTGCCACGGATATGGTTGGCATTGATCTCCAGCCCGACTGCCGCTTCTTTTTCTTGATCGACCAATTGTAATGCGCCGATGCTTGCCACCGTTTCCGCAAGAGCGACAGACGCCCCTCCATGCAACAAACCAAATGGCTGGCGAGTTCGGTCATTCACAGGCATTGTCGCGATTACCTTCCCTTTTTCGAGACTAGTAATCTCCATGCCCAACGCATGGATTAACGTGTTTTCCAGATTCATTTTCCATCCTCCTCTTTTTGTTTTTAGCCTTTATCCCAGATGTACCTCCATTATACTACAGGTGCCCTTTAATCAATTCTTGCGGAAGCTTTATCATAAAATATATCGGAGGCACATCATCTATATTACTTGCTTGTTAATGGCAACCAATATTTTATCCCCTTTTGTTTACTCCATAAATATACAAAGCTTTCTAGCAAAAAAAGACCGCCAATTTGACAGCCTTAATCTTTTGCTATTGCACCTGATGAAAAAAGTGCTGATCCTCTGGATATAAAAATAGAACCTTTTCATAAAAAAGGATATCCGATTCAGGAAAGAAAATGAGAAGGACATAAGAAAACAGCCCTCTTGCAAAAAAGAGGGCTGTTTTCTTAGTAATAGTAGTAGCCTCCGCCGTACGGATAACCAGGGGCGGACTGGAAGGGAGAATAGTTCCCTCCATATACCGGTGCATAGGGAGGACGGGGCCGCACAAGGGCACTGCCTACGAGGCCGCCTATTACCCCTCCCAAAAATGGGGCGCCAAAACCACCGCCGAAGAAAAATGGATTGCCGCCCGGCCCAGGGCCACCATACCCTTTTCCGTATGGGCCGGACCTGCGAACATGATACATAGGATCACTCCTTCTTTAGGCCTTACCCTATTGCATATGTTCAATCGTCCGATTTGGCTTGGGCAGCAATCCAGCATTGATGAAAAATGGGTTAACTGAATGGTACAAAATCTAGTACAAGCTGTGCCAGCGTTTTCACCATCACTCCCGTTGCTCCATATGTCTGTTGTTCATTCGGCTGTTTAGTCATTGATGTTCCGGCTATATCCAAATGGACCCATGGCGTTCCTTCGGTAAATTCACCTACAAAAGCAGCGCCCATGATCGCATGCCCTTCACGCCCTGGAGAGTTATTCAAATCGGCCATCAAACTGTTCTTTACCCGTTCACGGTCTTTCTTGGTAATCGGAAGCTGCCACATTGGTTCCCCAGTCATGAGTGAAGCTGCCTGGACCTGTTTAAGGAGTTGTTCGTTATTGGTAAAAGCGCCTGTCATCTCTTTTCCGAGCGCCACAACGACGCCACCTGTCAATGTAGCTATATCAACAATATAATCAGCACCGTGCTGTTTTGAATACGTTACTGCGTCCGCTAAGGCCAGCCTTCCTTCAGCGTCTGTATTAAGGACCTCTATTGTTTTGCCGCTTAATGAAGTAATGACATCGTCCGGCTTAAAAGCAGCTGCACTAATCATATTATCCGTCGAAGCAATAACTGCCACCACGTTTTGGGCCGGCTTCATTTCTCCTATAATCTGCATGGCACCAAGAACTGCCGCAGCGCCCCCCATATCGCCTTTCATCCCGATCAGGCCGTCCCTCGGCTTTAACGAATAACCGCCCGTATCATATGTCACTCCTTTTCCGACTAAAGCGATGACATCTTTCCACTCGTCTTTCCCTTGGTATTTCAGAACAATCATGGCCGGAGGCTCAGTGGAACCTTGGTTAACGGCCAACAACGCACCCATTCCAAGTTCCTCCATTTGCGTTTTATCCAGAATTTCCACTTCCATACCGTATGTATCGCCCAGCTTCTGAGCATAATCAGCCAGCACAGGCGCAGTCAGCAGGTTGGGCGGCATGTTCACAAGGGTGCGGGCGTAATTAGTGCTCTTCCCATAAACAAATCCTTTATCGATGGACTTCTGTATCTTTACACTGTCATATTCACTGTACAAATACATCTTCTCTATATGTACAATCGGTTTATTCGGTTTCCGTTTATATGTCTGAAGGGTATACAATGATTCCATATACACTTCTCCCAAAAGAGAAGCTGCACGTTCAGGGTCTAGCTGGCCGCTTAATGATTCCAAATCGACTGCAACAGAAGACAATCGCATTTCCTTCACTTTGCGAAACGCTTTGGCAAGGCCTTCTTTCCAATCTTCTTCCGCTACCGTTTTCTCTTTGCCAAGACCAACAAATAGGATTCTTTTTGTTTTGACTTGTCCAAAAGTCGGGATGACTGTTATGCTTTTCTTTTTGGGAGAAATATCATTGCTTCTGAGCAATTCCGTTATTTTACCATTCAATTCGTCATCAAGCGCTGATACTGCCCCTTTTAACATAAACCCAGGAAAGTGCACGCCCACCACCAAACATTCCAGTTCGATGTCCGGGTTCCACTTTTGTTTTAATGTAACCATTTGGTTCCTCCTTCAATTATTGAATCTATCTACTATTTCATTTAACAGATCCATTACCATCTTCTCTGTCGATAAAAAACCGCCAATATGAGAAGATATATATAGGCAGTTCTTGCCTTAATGAACTGAACCGCACACACTCATTTTATACTGCCCCTAAAAGGTTTGTAAAAGTCAAAATAATCTCTAAACAATCAGAGAGAGGTTGATGAAATGGCAATATTCCAGAACTTTCCGTTGGTATCTGCATTCGTGGCCATCTTTTTCGCCCAATTCGTAAAAGTGCCAATCACCTTCCTGGCCACACGCCGGATTGATTGGTCCTTATTGACAAGCACGGGCGGCATGCCCAGTTCTCATTCCGCTGCAGTCACCGCCCTTGCCACGGCTATAGCCTACGAAAGCGGGCTGCAATCGCCCCTATTTGCTATAGCTGTCATATTTGCTGTCATTACCATGTTCGATGCTAAAGGCGTACGCCGCCAAGCCGGTGAACAAGCAGCGGTTTTAAACCAACTGGTCCACGATTTCACCCTTTTTGTTAATGAAGCGAAGAAATGGCCCCATCAAGAAAATCAGCAAAAACAAAAACAGTTAAAAGAATTATTGGGTCATAAGCCAATCGAGGTTTTTTTCGGTGCCATCACAGGCATTCTGATCTCAATTTTTCTGCATTATTTCGTTTATTGAATGTGAAAAGGGCCATGTCCTGAAAGGATAAATGGCCCTTTTGATGTATATTTTATTTCTTTTGGCTCGATGTGAACTGTTCGCGGAACACTTGCATGTCTTTATTTTCATTAAGGGCCGTCAATTCTGCTTCTGTCAGCTTTCCATTGCCTTTGGAGACAATATAAACATCGACATACTTCTTGCCCCATTGTGCATAGACATCTTCCACGTTTTCATAGTACAAATCAAGATGATGGCCTTTTATGGCTCCCCCTTTATCCGCCACTACGCCATATCCATAGCCCGGGATAAAAAGGATGGTCCCGATAGGATAAATAGAAAGATCGGCCGCAATTGTACTATACAAATCTCTTTTCACTTTTACGCCTGAATATGTAATTCCATAGGATGGGTCGTTCTTATGTTTTCCAGTTGACTCAACGCCTGCCGTATAGCCAGTCGCCATCACCCGGACTTTCTCATATTGGTTATCCGCCAACATGGATTCAATCGATTTAGGTTCGGCCATTTCCGTCTGTGATGACAAAGTAGTCGTCGGGCGTGAAACATGCAAAGACCTCATGTCCATATAAACATGCCTGGAAAATACGTCATCATCTTTGCTGGGAATAAGTTGGCTTGCTTTAACACCTGTCAATTGGGAATACGTTGACTGTAGCGCTCCTAAAACCAACAGGGCCAGCACCGCTTTTTTTATCATTAGCTTTCTCTTCATCTATTGATCGCTCCTCTCGGATTCTATTCTGTCCAATCCGAAAAGATCTATACAAAGCGGACTTGGCCGCCCGTGCAAAACAAAAGATAAAGCAAAACTTTGATCGTGTTCTTACTAGTGCTAAGTCTCACACTTCTTTATCTTCACTTTTTTGTTGAAGCGGGGGGCTTAGCCCACAAAAAAAGCTGCGGCACATAGGCCACAGCTTGTATCAAAACATTTGATACCCTTTTTTTCGCAGTGTTTTCATCGTAAACCCGGATGCTACAGCACCAAGAAACCCGCATCCTAAAACAAGGATGTCCGGTACAGCAATCCCTGCAAGCCGGTCGCCGAGATGCGAAAACGCCGAACCAGGCTGTGTTACATAATGAATCAATTTGATATTATTGATCATATAGAGGGCTACAAGCGGAAAAAGGATGGCCATAATCCATGAAGCCCTAAAAAGCATATTAAGCAAAAAACCGATTCCAAAGAAAAGTACAAAAAATAATATAATCGATAAAATGAGTGTGGGTACAGTTAAAGGCATGGATTCTATTCCTCCTTTGGAGCATCATCTTAAGTTTACTGAATGAAGAAAATACAGTCAACCAATAAATGTAAGATAAAGAAATATTAAGAAATAAAAAACTCCTGAGAAAGGAGTTTTAATCTTTTTCTATACCGGTTCCCTGGCAGCATAAGCAGGTTTCTGTCCCGCCTACCAATAAATTCGTATACCCATGGCCTGAACAATAGTCACACATTCTACTTTCAGTTGCATTCATATTCATTCGCTCCTTTAGGTAATGGAATATCTGGCTTAAATATAACAGAAAATTCTAATAATTTAAACATCCGCATTATCCGAAATACCCTTATGAAAGCGAATACATCAATCCTATTCTTCTATTTGCTCTTTATATCCCTTTCTTATAAAAAAGGGTTCCATTCCTCGCCCCGATTGTTAGGTGACCGTTCGGCTTCTTATGGGCGTTTGCTCTCCCGTTTATCCTTCTTGTCTTCACTCCCAGGTTGAAGCCTGAGTTTTAACGTCAGTTAGAATCCGATAAAAAAACCTTATAAGAAAGATAGCCGAATTGTTTCCCCGGATCCATGCGGTCGTTCAATAATTGGCCCTTCAAATTCTTTTCACCCATTAAAGCAATCAGAAGAACAGAACAGTCACGGTCTTTCTTTAAATCTTCTGGCGCCATAAAAGCCGCTGCCATTAATTCCTTTTCCTGGGCGACAGGTTGATCGTTTAAGGGCTCCAGAAGAAATATAAGCATATTGTCGCTTACTCCTGATGATAATACACCGCTTCTCAGGCCCAACAAGCATTTCACTTCTGTATGGATCCCTGTCTCTTCAAGCACCTCTCTGACCACAGCTTCATCCACCGTCTCATCATACTTTACAAATCCGGCAGGCAGCGACCATTTCCCCTCCAGGCCGCCATATTTCTTCTTCACGACTAGCCAATCCCCATCTTTATTGATAACCAATCCTGCTACAGCCAGCCATACGTTTTGACAACGTTCCCCCATTTTATCCCTCCTGTTATTGAAGAAAAAGCGCCCTGCTGCTGGCAGTGGGCGCTTTAAGTTGTTTCTATCTATTATAATATATTAAATTTACCTTTTTTCACTACTAAAGGAGCTCCACCTACCATGAATAAAGCACGGTTATCAATGACCTTCTTCATCAATGAAGCAGGGGTTCCCATTAATTTCTTGCCGAAAACCAGGCCGATTGCATCATGCTCACCCAACGAACAAACACTTCCTTTAATGTCCGGTTTGAACGCAGCAAGGTGTTGTTCCCCACGCAGCAAGGCTTTTACATTCTTTGCGCATGTATCTGCCTGCTGCATCGCGATTTGGGCAGTCGGAGGATAAGGGCGATTATTCTCTTCATTGATCACCAATGAACTATCCCCGATGACAAAGATATTGGACTCTCCTGGAGCACGCAGGTCCTTGTCCACTTTGACACGGCCTCTCGTTGTCTCAATCCCGCCATTTTCGACGATTGGATTTCCTCTCACACCAGCAGCCCAAATGACTGTTCCTGCAGGAATTTCCTCTGTTTCTTCTCCTTTGCTGACAATGATGCCTGTTTCAGTGCATTCTTTGATTGCTGTGCCGATATGGAACTCAACACCTTTTTTCTTCAACAGTTTTACTGCATAGTCAACCAGTTCTTCATCAAAGCCTGGCAATACAGTCGGCGCTGCTTCCACGCAAAGTATTTTTACATTGGCAGGATCGACGTCATATTCCTTGCAGAGCTCAGGTACGCGATTCACAAGTTCACCCAGGAATTCGATACCCGTAAAGCCAGCTCCACCTACCACAATCGTGATATAAGGATCCTTCTTGTCTTTGTCATGGTACTTAGCAAATTGAGATTCAATATGTTCACGGATTTTACGGGCGCCATTAATGTTTGTAATCATAAAGGCATATTCGTTGAGTCCTTTGATTCCAAATGTCTCAGGAACCGCACCGATTGCAACAACAAGATAATCATATGCCACTTCACTGTTCGCAAGGATGACTTTTTGTTCGTCTTTTTTAATTTCAACCACATCATCTTTAATGAACGTTACCTTGTTTTTCTTAATAACAGATGCGATTTCATAACGCGCACGATCATGATGAAGTGTACCGACAGAAGCTTCATGAAGCCATGTTGTTTCATAGTGGTAATCATTTTTGTTAATTAAGATTATTTCCGCTTCAGACGCACTAATCGACTTTTGCAGACGCGCTACTGTTGTAAGTCCGGCATACCCAGCACCGAGTATAACGATTTTTGGTTTATTCACGAGCATACATCCACCTTTAAAAAGTTATAAATGGTCCGCTGCTATTTCAGGCGAAACGCAGCAGATGATCAATCATCATTTCATAAAATCCACAAATATTGTGAATTTTTTCACGTAAATATACATACGTATAAAATTTATTTTTTGACACAGAATGTTAACAATCTGACTTCAATTATATTATCTCCTTTCCACCTAGTTTTCAAGCAAATTCCTACTAGCACACTATTATGTTTCTTTCTATTGAAGAAAGCGAATACACGTATTTAATTAGCTGAATATTCTATTAATTTCTTTGAAATTTCCGAAAAACTGCGTATTATTAGGGGATAACATATATGTGTGTGTTAAAATAGATAAAACATGATGTCTATATCACAAAGGGGGAAATGTTGTGAGTGAGGAAAAACAAGTATTTGATATAACTATTTTGGGCGGCGGCCCTACTGGGATGTTTACTGCTTTTTATGGAGGAATGCGACAAGCCTCTGTTAAAATAATTGAAAGCCTTCCTCAACTGGGGGGACAATTAACGGCTTTATACCCCGAAAAACATATATTGGACGTTGCAGGATTTCCCACAATCCGAGCACAGGAATTAGTGGACAATCTAAAAGAACAAATGAAAATGTTCAACCCTGTCATTGCTTTGGAGGAAACATTGCAAAATGTTGAAACCCAAGCCGATGGAACCCTGAAACTGACAACTGATAAAGAGGTGCACTATACAAAGGCATTGATTATCACTGCCGGGAACGGCGCATTCCAGCCGCGTCGCCTTGAGCTTGAAGGAGCCTCCAAGTATGAAAAATCAAATCTTCACTACTTCATCGATGATTTAAACAGCTTTGCTGGCAAAAGGGTAGTGATTTGCGGAGGCGGAGATTCAGCAGTAGACTGGGTCTTGATGCTTGAAGACATCGCCAAAGAAGTCTATATCGTCCATCGACGCGATAAATTCCGTGCCCATGAACATAGCGTCGAAAAATTGCATGCTTCAAAGGTGCATGTCAAAACGCCATTTGTTCCTGCAGAAATACTGGGCGATGATGAAAAAATCACGCAAATTGTTCTTGAAAACCCTGATAACGGAGAAAAAGAAACGATTGAAATCGATTCACTGATCGTCAACTTCGGCTTCGTCTCCTCACTGGGACCAATCAAAGACTGGGGATTGGAAATTGAAAAAAACTCCATCGTTGTCAATTCCAAAATGGAAACAAACATTCCAGGCATCTATGCAGCAGGCGACATTTGCACATATGACGGCAAGGTTAAACTAATCGCAACCGGATTCGGCGAAGCTCCAACAGCCGTCAACAACGCCAAATCCTATATCGATCCAAAAGCCCGCGTACAACCAATGCACAGCACAGCCATGAAACTATAGAAAAGCGGAGAACGCCCGTTTAGCGACGTACAAACTGGAGCGTTTCTCCTCAAAATATAGGAAACACGGTGAGGTACGAACCGATGTTGACTTATTGAAGAGAGAAACGTGAAGTTTGCTAGTCGCTGGGCGTTTGCAGCTAGACAGATAGAAAAGCGGAAAGTCGCCGGTTAGCGGCGTAGGGACTGGAGTGTTTCTTCTTTGAGATAAAGGAAACACGGCGAGGTACGAGCCGATGTGTCTAGCTTCACCGGTCACCCCCTCGAGTCATAAGCCCCTCTCTTTCGGAAACGAAACCCATGTTTCCTGTAGAGAGGGTTCTTATGCTTGTCGGGGGTAAGCAGACCGGTTCAGCATTTCATAGTTGACTTATCGTAGAAGAGAAAAGCGGAGAACGCCCGTTTAGCGACGTACAAACTGGAGCGTTTCTCCTCAAGTTCTTTATTAATGACCTATAAAAAGCCCTCTCGGTTGTTATTAGCTACCGAGAGGGCTTTTGTCATTCAGGTTCAACCGCTTATTTAACATTCCTCAGGCTTGCCGGCATTTGTTGCTGTTCTGAAGGAAGAACCACAGCCGCAAGAGGCGATTGCGTTGGGATTATCGATGATGAAGCCGCCGCCCATCATGGACTGCTTGTAATCAATCACTGTGCCTTTAAGCACGGCAGCACTTTCTTGATCGATAACGATTTCAATGCCGTGCTGTTCAATTTTCATATCATCTTCGTTGACTTCAAGCGCGAAACCTAACCCATACGATAGGCCGCTGCAGCCGCCGCCATGGACTGCTACGCGCAAAAGGGAACCTTCCTCCTCATTATTTTTCATCATATCTTTTATTTGAAGTGCCGCTGACTCTGTAATTGTAATCAATTGTTCCATCTTATGAACCTCCTATTTTAACTGTGGGAAGCATTCTAACTCTTTATAAGTATATACAAAAGAGCCGCTTTTGCTCAACTTTTCTGGATTTCTTCCTGACCGATCCTGGCAGTCCTCCACATAGCTTCACTGCTACTTAACATGTCGGAAAAATATTAAGCATGATAAAATAACCAGAACTTTTTACCTATTTTACATATATTTCTTGTATAATTACAATATCAAGAAATATTATCCAGGAAGAAGGCATCACTTTGGAACAGATTCCTCCATTATATGAACATAAACAAACTTGCCACATGTGCCGAACACCTTTTACCACCTATAAAATTAGATCCAAATTCATTAAAGTAGAAAAATACGATACCGATTTTTGCCCTATATATAAGCCCGGCTCAGAAAACGGGCTGCTTTACCACATTTTTGTTTGCCCGCACTGTGGGTATTCCTATTCGGAGGATTTCAGTCCTTTTTTTGCGCCCGGCGTAAAGGAAAAAATTCAATCAAATATCTGCGACCGTTGGGTACCCCATAATTTTGGAAAGGAAAGAACTGCAACAGAAGCCATTAAAACACTGAAACTAGCCTTCTATACTGGCTCTCTTAAAAAGGAAAAACATATTATCCTTGCAGGCATATCAATGAGGATGGCCTGGCTGTACAGGATGAACCTAAATACAGAACAAGAGAACCGTTTTCTGTCGGCAGCGCTTCACGAATATAAGGAAAGTTATTCAACAGGGGANGAAAAGCGGAGAACGCCCGTTTAGCGACGTACAAACTGGAGCGTTTCTCCTCAAGTTCTTTATTAATGACCTATAAAAAGCCCTCTCGGTTGTTATTAGCTACCGAGAGGGCTTTTGTCATTCAGGTTCAACCGCTTATTTAACATTCCTCAGGCTTGCCGGCATTTGTTGCTGTTCTGAAGGAAGAACCACAGCCGCAAGAGGCGATTGCGTTGGGATTATCGATGATGAAGCCGCCGCCCATCATGGACTGCTTGTAATCAATCACTGTGCCTTTAAGCACGGCAGCACTTTCTTGATCGATAACGATTTCAATGCCGTGCTGTTCAATTTTCATATCATCTTCGTTGACTTCAAGCGCGAAACCTAACCCATACGATAGGCCGCTGCAGCCGCCGCCATGGACTGCTACGCGCAAAAGGGAACCTTCCTCCTCATTATTTTTCATCATATCTTTTATTTGAAGTGCCGCTGACTCTGTAATTGTAATCAATTGTTCCATCTTATGAACCTCCTATTTTAACTGTGGGAAGCATTCTAACTCTTTATAAGTATATACAAAAGAGCCGCTTTTGCTCAACTTTTCTGGATTTCTTCCTGACCGATCCTGGCAGTCCTCCACATAGCTTCACTGCTACTTAACATGTCGGAAAAATATTAAGCATGATAAAATAACCAGAACTTTTTACCTATTTTACATATATTTCTTGTATAATTACAATATCAAGAAATATTATCCAGGAAGAAGGCATCACTTTGGAACAGATTCCTCCATTATATGAACATAAACAAACTTGCCACATGTGCCGAACACCTTTTACCACCTATAAAATTAGATCCAAATTCATTAAAGTAGAAAAATACGATACCGATTTTTGCCCTATATATAAGCCCGGCTCAGAAAACGGGCTGCTTTACCACATTTTTGTTTGCCCGCACTGTGGGTATTCCTATTCGGAGGATTTCAGTCCTTTTTTTGCGCCCGGCGTAAAGGAAAAAATTCAATCAAATATCTGCGACCGTTGGGTACCCCATAATTTTGGAAAGGAAAGAACTGCAACAGAAGCCATTAAAACACTGAAACTAGCCTTCTATACTGGCTCTCTTAAAAAGGAAAAACATATTATCCTTGCAGGCATATCAATGAGGATGGCCTGGCTGTACAGGATGAACCTAAATACAGAACAAGAGAACCGTTTTCTGTCGGCAGCGCTTCACGAATATAAGGAAAGTTATTCAACAGGGGATTTCAGCAGTACCAGCATGTCTGAGACGCGCCTATTATATTTGTTGGGAGAAATCGCTTATCGATGCGGCAAGTTAGAAGAAGCGACAATGTTTCTCTCAAAGGTCATCGAAAAGCAAAAGTATACTATGGAAACCGGCATCATCGAGATGGCCAAGGATCGCTGGCTTACAATCAGAGAAACGAGAAATAAAGTTCCTAGCGTTTAAAAACAATTGCCAAACAAAAAACACAAGAATCTCTTGTGCTTTTTTAGTAGATCAGATTTTCTTCGATGAATTCATATATACGATCCACCAGCTCACTTGGATTTTCACCCGTAATCATTTCTCCGTTCACCAATGCATACATCTGTTGATCGCATATACCGCAATGGTTCAAACAGCCATATTCAAGGATATCTATAGTAGAATCATTCTCTAGCTTTTCCAGTGCTGGATAGGATCCGTTTGCCAGATTACTTACACAAAATTCAACAACCGGTCTAATCATCCTTTTCACCTCTCTGTTTCCCAAAATCCAGAAGTACGTTTTTTACTAAATCTAAAGATTATTTTACACCAGGTGAATCGTGTTATGTTTGATATTTCATAATATTGTTGTAGTTTTGACACATTTTCGATATACTAGCCTATGGTATGGAAGACAATAGTCGGGTTATTTCTGCTGATGTTCTGGGATAAACATCTCAATAATACGATTGCCTTCCAACGTAGAATAAGACTCATCACCATCAGTACAAAAACTAGCAATCCAGCATAAACAAAGGGGATATATGTGATGAAAAAACTAGTTATTTTGGGCGGGGGATATGGCGGAATGAAGGCGCTGAACCGATTATTGCCAAACAACCTCCCCGAAGATAGATCGATTACACTAATAGACCGCAACCCATATCATAGTCTGAAAACAGAACACTACGCACTTGCTGCAGGCACCATCTCCGACCAACATGTCCGTGTTTCTTTTCCGGAACATCCCCGCCTTACTTATAAGGCAGGCAATGTTACGGCCATTTCACTTGATGAAGCCACTATCACCTTAGAGGATGGAGAATCAATCCATTATGATGACTTGATCATCGGTCTAGGATGTGTGGATAAATACCATAATGTACCAGGAGCTAAAGAACTGACTTACAGCATCCAGACAATCCACCAAGCCCGTCGTACTTATCAAGCATTGAATAATCTAGGCAAGGGAGCCACTGTCAGTATCGTCGGAGCCGGACTGAGCGGAGTGGAACTTGCGAGTGAACTGATAGAGAGCCGCCCTGATCTTTCAATTAGGATCTTTGACCGCGGCGAGCATATCCTTTCATCATTCTCGCCAAAGCTTAGCACCTATATAGAAAATTGGTTCAAAAAACATAATGTGGAAGTAATCAACCACTCTAATATAACAGCAGTGGAAGAACATTATTTATATAACCACCAAGACCGCATCCAAAGTGATGTGATCGTATGGACAGCCGGGATTCAACCTAGCCGCGTTGTAAGGGAACTCCCTGTCGAGAAGGATAAACAGAACCGCATCAAGCTGACTCCGCAGCATTTTATACCTGGCTATGACAATGTGTTCGTTGTAGGCGACTGTGCCAGCCTGGATTATGCCCCAAGTGCGCAATTGGCTGAGGGCCAAGCCGAGCAGATTGTAGAAGTACTCGAAAAGAAATGGAAGAACGAACCGCTGCCTGAAAGTTTCCCTCCGATTAAGCTAAAAGGGACATTGGGCTCACTGGGCAAGAAACAGGGCTTCGGGCTTGTTGCTGACCGCCCGATAACAGGACGGGTAGCCCGCCTCCTTAAGTCCGGCATCCTGTGGATGTACAAATACCATAACGGCTGATGGATTTTTACAGATTGAAATGACTCTAAAACGTTGATATATAAGTGTTAGGGAAAAATTAACTCATTGAAATATATTGAAATAGATTTAGTTTCAGGCGGGCTTTAGGCGGGTTTTTTACCCGTCTTTTGTTATACCTCCTTAAATAAAACGGTTCTATACTAAATGTTGGGGTGTCCACTTAAAAATGGGCAAAAAAAGAGCACACAAGCTCCTAATTTCTTATACTTGAATTGACGAGAAACAAGATAGAAAAGGAGATGTGTGCTCTTGCATTTTAACATGATTCTGCCCGGACTTGAAGGGGCAACCATCATCAAAACCGACATCAATGAAGGAATCTACCAAATATATATTGAAATGCCGATTAAGGACCATGCCTGCCCTTCCTGTTCGAAGGAGACCAAGCGTGTCCATGACTACCGTATCCAAAAGATTAAGCATCTGAAAATGGCGGAACGCCCCACCATGATTATCTATCGGAAAAGGAGATATGCCTGCTTGTGCGGGAAACGTTTCTATGAGGAAAATCCTTTTGTGGAGAGGTATCAACACCATTCGAAGGAATGGAATCAACAGGTCCAGATTCGTACCGTCAAAGCCAAGACATTCACCGAAATTGCGGCCCAATACCATACATCCGTCAGTACGATCATACGGCGTTTTGACCGGATTATCCCCCAATCAATCAAGGGAGAGAAGGCCTTGCCCAAAGCGATTGCCATCGACGAATTCAAAGGGGATTCCGGAAAGGAAAAATATCAATTGATCATTGCCAATGCCGTGACCCGCGAACCGATCGACATCCTGCCAAACAGACGGAAAGACACAATTAAAGAGTACTTGCGGAAACATGGGGCCAAGGTGGAAGTGGTTGTCATGGATATGAGCCACGCCTTCAAGGCAGCTGTCAAACAGGCCTTGGACGGTCCTGTGATCGTGGCGGATGGGTTTCATTTCGTCCGGTATATGAATTGGGCGCTCGACAAGATCCGTGTGAGGGAACAAAACGAGTGGCATGCATACGACCGTAAAAAGTGTAAGAAGGTCCGTTACGTCTTTCATAAAGCTTCCCACAAGCTTACAAAAACAGATAAATGGTATCTGGAAAGATACTTTGCGCTGTCCCCTGAATTAAAAATAGCGTATGGGTTGAAAGAGGCCTTTTATGAGTGGTTTAACGAAGCCAAACGGCGGGGGCCAGGCCATATCGAGAAGACAAAAGAAGCGCTGCATGCGTTTTATGAAAAGGTGGAAGAAAGCAGGATTCCTGAGTTCGTGAAAACCGTCCAGACCTATCGAAATTGGGAAACGGAAATCCTTAACCGTTTTGAATTTGGGTACTCCAATGGGTTTGTGGAAGGGTTGAACAACTTGACAAAGGTCATGAAACGGAATGCCTTTGGGTTCAGGAACTTCGCTCGTTTTAGGGCACGAATCCTCCTGCATCACCACTATAAATCAATAGGCAATTCATTAGGATAAAGGGGCAGAGAAATGTTCTCTACCCCAACACTTGAAAAAGAACCNCACCTGTAATTGCCATTGAACCGACATCAGGGATATGCCCAATAAAAACACGATCGACAATATTGTATAGTGCATTCACAATCATTCCGATTATGGCAGGAATCGAATACTTCATTAGTAGTTTTGCTATTGATTCTGTACCTAATACGTTTTGATTAATCAATTGTTTTCTCCTCTCATTAAGCTATTCGTGATTTTTTGCAATAAATAAATCATTTGTGCTTCTTCTTCTTTAGTTAAACTCTGTTTGATGGTTTCGTCCCAAGCATGAACTTTATTAAATACTTCTTCTTTAATGTCCAATGCTTTTTCTGTAATAAAAACTTTATAATAGCGATTATCTTTTTGATCACGAACCCGATAAACTAAGTTCTCCTCTTCTAATTTTTTCATTGCTCTGGCGACGGTCGCTTTGTCCACTAAAAGCAGCTTCGATAGCTCCTCTTGACTGATGCCGTCCTGGCGGTAAAGCTGCAAAAGAAACCTGTATTGTCCGGAGCCAATTCCGAATTCCTGAAGCTCTTTAGAAATAATCGCTGAACCTTTGCAATAAATTTGTGCAATATAACGTCCCATCTTCTCATCGTGGTTGTTATTCATATTGTCTGGTTACCTTTCATGGAAAAATTTGATTAAAAACAGTTGTTAGCGCAACTATTTAGGCGGTTTTTATGGATTTAATATCGTATGTCGGTTCCTCAAACACTATATTAATATAATTATAAATAGTTGATAACGCAACTATTAATTAGTACTATGGATAAAACTACCCGCTTTTCCACTTCATTCAGATACGAAAAACTTTGGTTCTATACTAAATGTTGGGGTGTCCACTTAAAAATGGGCAAAAAAAGAGCACACAAGCTCCTAATTTCTTATACTTGAATTGACGAGAAACAAGATAGAAAAGGAGATGTGTGCTCTTGCATTTTAACATGATTCTGCCCGGACTTGAAGGGGCAACCATCATCAAAACCGACATCAATGAAGGAATCTACCAAATATATATTGAAATGCCGATTAAGGACCATGCCTGCCCTTCCTGTTCGAAGGAGACCAAGCGTGTCCATGACTACCGTATCCAAAAGATTAAGCATCTGAAAATGGCGGAACGCCCCACCATGATTATCTATCGGAAAAGGAGATATGCCTGCTTGTGCGGGAAACGTTTCTATGAGGAAAATCCTTTTGTGGAGAGGTATCAACACCATTCGAAGGAATGGAATCAACAGGTCCAGATTCGTACCGTCAAAGCCAAGACATTCACCGAAATTGCGGCTCAATACCATACATCCGTCAGTACGATCATACGGCGTTTTGACCGGATTATCCCCCAATCAATCAAGGGAGAGAAGGCATTGCCCAAAGCGATTGCCATCGACGAATTCAAAGGGGATTCCGGAAAGGAAAAATATCAATTGATCATTGCCAACGCTGTGACCCGCGAACCGATCGACATCTTGCCAAACAGACGGAAAGACACAATTAAAGAGTACTTGCGGAAACATGGGGCCAAGGTGGAAGTGGTTGTCATGGATATGAGCCACGCCTTCAAGGCAGCTGTCAAACAGGCCTTGGACGGTCCTGTGATTGTGGCGGATGGGTTTCATTTCGTCCGGTATATGAATTGGGCGCTCGACAAGATCCGTGTGAGGGAACAAAACGAGTGGCATGCATACGACCGTAAAAAGTGTAAGAAGGTCCGTTACGTCTTTCATAAAGCTTCCCACAAGCTTACAAAAACAGATAAATGGTATCTGGAAAGATACTTTGCGCTGTCCCCTGAATTAAAAATAGCGTATGGGTTGAAAGAGGCCTTTTATGAGTGGTTTAACGAAGCCAAACGGCGGGGGCCAGGCCATATCGAGAAGACAAAAGAAGCGCTGCATGCGTTTTATGAAAAGGTGGAAGAAAGCAGGATTCCTGAGTTCGTGAAAACCGTCCAGACCTATCGAAATTGGGAAACGGAAATCCTTAACCGTTTTGAATTTGGGTACTCCAATGGGTTTGTGGAAGGGTTGAACAACTTGACAAAGGTCATGAAACGGAATGCCTTTGGGTTCAGGAACTTCGCTCGTTTTAGGGCACGAATCCTCCTGCATCACCACTATAAATCAATAGGCAATTCATTAGGATAAAGGGGCAGAGAAATGTTCTCTACCCCAACACTTGAAAAAGAACCNCAATTGTTTTCTCCTCTCATTAAGCTATTCGTGATTTTTTGCAATAAATAAATCATTTGTGCTTCTTCTTCTTTAGTTAAACTCTGTTTGATGGTTTCGTCCCAAGCATGAACTTTATTAAATACTTCTTCTTTAATGTCCAATGCTTTTTCTGTAATAAAAACTTTATAATAGCGATTATCTTTTTGATCACGAACCCGATAAACTAAGTTCTCCTCTTCTAATTTTTTCATTGCTCTGGCGACGGTCGCTTTGTCCACTAAAAGCAGCTTCGATAGCTCCTCTTGACTGATGCCGTCCTGGCGGTAAAGCTGCAAAAGAAACCTGTATTGTCCGGAGCCAATTCCGAATTCCTGAAGCTCTTTAGAAATAATCGCTGAACCTTTGCAATAAATTTGTGCAATATAACGTCCCATCTTCTCATCGTGGTTGTTATTCATATTGTCTGGTTACCTTTCATGGAAAAATTTGATTAAAAACAGTTGTTAGCGCAACTATTTAGGCGGTTTTTATGGATTTAATATCGTATGTCGGTTCCTCAAACACTATATTAATATAATTATAAATAGTTGATAACGCAACTATTAATTAGTACTATGGATAAAACTACCCGCTTTTCCACTTCATTCAGATACGAAAAACTTTGGTTCTATACTAAATGTTGGGGTGTCCACTTAAAAATGGGCAAAAAAAGAGCACACAAGCTCCTAATTTCTTATACTTGAATTGACGAGAAACAAGATAGAAAAGGAGATGTGTGCTCTTGCATTTTAACATGATTCTGCCCGGACTTGAAGGGGCAACCATCATCAAAACCGACATCAATGAAGGAATCTACCAAATATATATTGAAATGCCGATTAAGGACCATGCCTGCCCTTCCTGTTCGAAGGAGACCAAGCGTGTCCATGACTACCGTATCCAAAAGATTAAGCATCTGAAAATGGCGGAACGCCCCACCATGATTATCTATCGGAAAAGGAGATATGCCTGCTTGTGCGGGAAACGTTTCTATGAGGAAAATCCTTTTGTGGAGAGGTATCAACACCATTCGAAGGAATGGAATCAACAGGTCCAGATCCGTACCGTCAAAGCCAAGACATTCACCGAAATTGCGGCCCAATACCATACATCCGTCAGTACGATCATACGGCGTTTTGACCGGATTATCCCCCAATCAATCAAGGGAGAGAAGGCCTTGCCCAAAGCGATTGCCATCGACGAATTCAAAGGGGATTCCGGAAAGGAAAAATATCAATTGATCATTGCCAATGCCGTGACCCGCGAACCGATCGACATCCTGCCAAACAGACGGAAAGACACAATTAAAGAGTACTTGCGGAAACATGGGGCCAAGGTGGAAGTGGTTGTCATGGATATGAGCCACGCCTTCAAGGCAGCTGTCAAACAGGCCTTGGACGGTCCTGTGATCGTGGCGGATGGGTTTCATTTCGTCCGGTATATGAATTGGGCGCTCGACAAGATCCGTGTGAGGGAACAAAACGAGTGGCATGCATACGACCGTAAAAAGTGTAAGAAGGTCCGTTACGTCTTTCATAAAGCTTCCCACAAGCTTACAAAAACAGATAAATGGTATCTGGAAAGATACTTTGCGCTGTCCCCTGAATTAAAAATAGCGTATGGGTTGAAAGAGGCCTTTTATGAGTGGTTTAACGAAGCCAAACGGCGGGGGCCAGGCCATATCGAGAAGACAAAAGAAGCGCTGCATGCGTTTTATGAAAAGGTGGAAGAAAGCAGGATTCCTGAGTTCGTGAAAACCGTCCAGACCTATCGAAATTGGGAAACGGAAATCCTTAACCGTTTTGAATTTGGGTACTCCAATGGGTTTGTGGAAGGGTTGAACAACTTGACAAAGGTCATGAAACGGAATGCCTTTGGGTTCCGGAACTTCGCTCGTTTTAGGGCGCGAATCCTCCTGCATCACCACTATAAATCAATAGGCAATTCAGTAGGATAAAGGGGCAGAGAAATGTTCTCTACCCCAACACTTGAAAAAGAACCAATAAAACCACTTCTCCCCTCAACTTAAACTCCAGCAGCCACTTTTCAAATTTCCGCTTACGATCCAGAGTAGTCGTGAAGATTTCAAGTCTCGGTGTGTCCAGCTGCTTAAAGCACTCCTTGTATTCCTGCAGCTTCTTCCGATTGTCCTTCATATCACGCGTGTTATCGATTTCTACCACATGCGAATACCCGTTCCTTCTATAAATGGCATCTGCCACAATTCTATGCTTAGATGTAACAGACATGCCCTTTATGATAATCCCAAGGGTCTTCGGTTGCTCTACCGTGTACTCCAATACAGATTCAATTTGCCAGTCAACGGGGCATCTTAAATATAGATAGGCATCGTTCCTCAAAAGGGTATGTTCCATGTTGGATGATTTCTTCACTTCCCTATATGATCCGATTAATGACCGCCCCGCCCGATTCAGATAAAATACTTTCTCTTTATTATAGAAGGTTGTCGATGTGTATGGCTCAATCTTCTTCAGTGCGAAACAGGCATTCCGGTAGCTCTTAAGATCGTGTATTCCACGAAGATGCCTGATCGTGGCCATACCCAACTGGTCTATCGTCGTTAACAACATCTCCGTTCGGGACTGCTGCATTAAGGATGTCATGTTCTCTCTCCCCCATTTTCTCAAACATGTATTTATCGGTGATATACGGCACCTGGACAGTGCGCTTTTTCTCAACCTTATAAATGGCGCGTCCGGGGATGGCTGGCAGTTCCTCTGCCCCGTTTTCGTCTAAAATCACACGGCTGGATATTTGTGCTGCAGCTATAAAGGATAATCTGGCGACAATATTCATTTTTATCTGCATAGGCACGGCTTCTTTCACGGGATACTGCGTACAGAAAAGCATTCGGTACCCAATACCTTCGCCAATTCGCGCTATCTCAGATAACGTCTGCTGGCAGTAATTAGCGTATTTCTTTAGTTCCCCTGTTAAAAGGTTTGGCGACAATTCGGCACCCTCATCGACAATAATAAAGGTGCGTTTTTTGATTGGCGTATCGATAATATTGGTGTAGCCGTTCTTTCTGAACAGCTTTTCTCGCCGTTTTAAATCCTCGTGAATGGTGGACAGAAGCTCAACCGATCCATATAGATCAGCAGCCACTCCTTTCACTTGAGGCAGGCCGATATACTTCCCAAACTCCAAGCCGCCTTTAAGGTCCAAAAAATAAAATTCGGCATGTTCCATTTGGTTTAACAAAAGTGTGTAGAAAGCTTCTTTGATGAAAACCGTCTTGCCGAACCGGGTAACGCCGCCCACAAGCATGTGAGGGTATTTTTCAAAATCGTGGTAAAGGATCCCTTCTTGGTTTTTGCCGATCGGCACCAGCCACTTACCTGGTCGCAGTAATCCATCATCATAATTCCAGCTCTTAGGTAAGGCCTCCCTATATGCCTTCAGCTTCATTACGCCGTCCGCAAACTCAGTGGCACAGTCTTTATTGATTCCTTCTTCAATCGCCGGCAGGAGTGCTTCGAAATGGTCTGAGGATAAGCCGAGTGGAAGTGAGTAAATATAAGTGGAGTGTGTATCCTTGTGGGTATCATTGAGCAGGATCGGATATAGCATTTCATCATCTTTTTTTATGCCAAGCCCACGATTCTCAAAGACCTGTTGGATCTTTACCTTGTCCTTCATCCTCCGTTTTGGGACAAGCGCTGCTGTAAGGGCAAGCACCGGCAAAGCTAAGATTTCTATCATTGTAATCCTCCTTGTAGTGTTCAAGGTAATTTTCATCAGCTGTAATTTACAATGTAATTTACAGTCCTTTATATACCACTAGATTGATCTTGTACTAAGCCTTACATTTTACCTTCGACAGATACTGATCTCCCCACCTTTCCATTCCCGTCATACGCGAGAGCGAAATTTTCAAATAATTGAATTGTGTAATCAATTAAAGGAACATCCCAGCTGCCATTTTGATCAAATAAATAAGTCCTCCGATTTTTGCCGTTTCCATGGTTAAAGTCAAAAGGCCGTGGTTAATTTCCATGCCTGAGCTTTCCAATAAACTGATTCCCAACATTGTTGCTCCAAATGCCCCCACTAATAGCATTCGCTTCACGCTCCCTTTTCTTTGTATACTTCAATGTATGGATACCGGCCTAATTTAATGCGTGTACAGCAAAATTTAATTTGGATTAACAACGATGTAATTGACACGAAAAGGAATTATAGCTTGTATAGAGAAATATACATAGGGTGATGTAAATGAAGGAACTAAAAAAGGTAAATATCGGTTGGCTGATGAATAAGGCAGGATACACAAGGATAGCTCTGAGCAATCGCTACGAAAAAACACCTAACACCATATCAAATTGGTGTACTGGAAAAAGCTTTCCTAGCGTTAAAGAGTTATTCGATCTTGCCGATATATTAGGGGTTAAAGTAGATGATCTGTATGAATGGGAGGAGAAAGAATGAAGAGTAAATTATTACTTCTATGCATGACTATTATTATTGCTACTGCTCTTGCTGCCTGTGATGGAGAAGAGACAAAGGAAAAAGCAACTGATTCAAAAGTAGAAAACAAGCAAAATAGTAAGGATGAAGATAGTAAAATTCCTTTTCCTGAAAACACTAAACCAATTGGGAATGCAACTATAACTGTTAGCACACCTGCCGGCAATTCAAAGGATGGTAACGTTCCAGTTTTATTTGTAAACAAAGATTCCTTATCAGAAAGTATCGGAGTTGATTACGAGAACTTTCAGGGAGATAAAGAAACTTTTGTTTATATCAATAAAAAACATCACCATACAGAGCAATACGCAAGTTTAACTCAAAGTTCAGAAGGATTAGAAGGCAATTTTTTAAAGCCGGGTAATTATACAATTGCTGCCGTTCAGTTTGAAGATAACAATCCTTCTAAAACACCGGTAACTTATACTGAAGCAAAGTATGAAATCAAAAAAGCTACGGAATAAGGAAAAGACTCAAATTCTAACTGTGAAGTAGCATTGAACAATTGAACAAGAAGAATGCCCTTCTCACATTGAGAGGGCAATTTTTTGATCTTATTTATATTTTACTACTTTATTCTCAAGTTAAAAAAGTAATTCTACGTTTGGTCTCTTTTTAATACTTTCAGGCATTTTCTTAACTATTAAGTAATACTTATCATCCGGGATTTTTAACTTATAATTCATATCAATATCATGGATTTTAGCGTTTATATTTTTAATATTATTTTCTTTTTTTCCGCTAATTACCAAAAAATAACCCTTATTTGTTTTAATACTATCGTATGAATCATACATAGGCCTACTACTACCAGTTTTACTAAATTTTATTTTTAATTTTCCATTTAACCCTTTTTTCATTACAGCAAATGCTGTTTGATCTCTTAGTAGATAGTGTGCTACATAGATATTTGAATCACCTAATTGAACAACTTTTAATAATTTTGGGTTTTCTTCTTTTACATTAGGTACATCGATTATTTTATCTATCTTTTTTATATCTGTTTTTGTTGAATCATTTTTCTTCTCCCATTCAGTTAAACTTTTTTGAATATCTTGATTATTATTTTCAATGGTATAGCTCTTAACGATAAACATAGAAAAACAAATTAAAAAAATTAACACAAAAGAAGTGGCAATAAATATTCTCTTCAAGTTATTTTATACCTCCTTGGTAAATCTACTAAATATAATTAAATGTAAGATAAACATACTATATTTCACTTAATTATTATAATAGCTGTCAATAAATAAAAAAGCCCTTCTATTTACGAGATGGGCAATTTTTTTTTATTATTCAAGTTACATATTTTAAACGTTCACTAGGGATTAAATATTTATAAGGGCAACTATAATAGTTACCCTTATAAATTATCTTATTGTTTATGAACCAATTTTTAAGTTGAAATCTAATACAAATTCTTGAGTTGACCAAGCTGAAGGAACATCAACAGATGCTGGTCCTAGACTAACACTACCGGTAAAAGGAATTAATACGTGGACATATTTACCTTGAAATTTTGATGTTAATCCATTTTTACTTATTGGGACTCTTATATCTTGTGAAATTCCTCCTGCTTGCCACGTTGATTTCCCTAAGAAGTATTCACCAACAATTCCGTATAACTCTTGGCTAAGGTCCATTCTGTGATTCGTTGTATTTTGCAAGAAAAAAGTGCAGAGTATTGCAGCGGAAAATACAGAGTATTGCCACCCAGTATTTTTTATGCTTTTTTTGATAAGGCATTAGCCAAACGGAAACTACTTCCGGTATATGAAACAATATGAGCGTGATGAATTAAACGATCTACTAAAGCTGCTGTTAATCGGGAATCGGAAAAGATTCGATTCCATTGGCTAAACTCCAAGTTAGAAGTAATAATTAAACTTTTTTGTTCATAGCACTCTGAAATGAGTTGAAACAGTAATTCGGCACCTTCTGTGCCAAAAGGGACATAGCCCATTTCATCTAATATCAATACATCTACTTTCTCTAATTTTCGTCGGAAAGAAGCAAATCGACCATTTGCTAACGTTTTCTCTAATTCCTCTACTAAATGAGATACCCTATAAAATCTCACATCATATCCTTTTTCGCACGCACGTCTACCTAAGGCGGAAGCTAAGTGGGTTTTCCCTGTTCCAGGAGCTCCTACTAGAATCACATTTTCTTTCCTCGAAACAAATGATAGATCCATTAGTTCCTCTTTTGTCAGATGGGCCGGTAAATGGATATCCTTGTGCCATTGATAGGTCTCTAATACTTTATGATCAATAAAACGAGCTTTTTTTATATTTCTTATCGCTTTTGCTTGTTCTCTTCCGACTTGTTCTTTTAATAAAAGGTGATAAATGAATTCTTCCCGAGTCGTAAAAGGAATGTCTTCATATCCTTCTGCCATATAAGGCAATTTTAATTGCCTACATAACTTTAAAATGGCCTCATTCACTCTTGTTGCACTCCTTCCGGAGTAGGTTGTAAAGCATCATAGCTAGACCACTCCACTTCATAAGGATGATTGATTTCGTTATCCCGTTGGCCAATATACTCATAAAAATGTTCTTCAATTTCTTTCATATCATGCTGTAATAACAGACTAATTATTTCATTGATTCGTTGTTTACGAATAGCTAATGAGGGAACCAAAAGATACTCACGAATCCTAGCCGGTAAGTATTCCTTATATCGTGAATGTCCAATAACACGCGGTTTATGCATCCAATCTTTCAATATGTCACTCCATGGGATTAATCTTCTCTTCTTCATGTACGGACGGAAGTCCGTTAGTAATATTTCTCCATTACCGGTCACAATCCGATATTGATCCCAATATAGAATACAGTATAAAGGATAATAATTTTTGGCTTTAGGAATATGAATAAGATGTTGATCCAATTTGAATTCATTGTATTTATTTACTTTAATCAATGTTTCCTTAAACACAGGATAATCTTCTTCTGGCAGCTTATATAACTTCTTTTGTTCTTCTTCCCACAGATACTCTATTGATTCTTGTTTCTTATAATGTTCTCTTTGTCGATCTTTCTGTAATACTTCTTTTAATTGTTCAGTCAAGTCATCAAAATCCTTTATTACTGGAGGGACGCTAAAAAAGTTGTATCGTATATAACCAACCTTTCTTTCCACGCTTCCTTTTTCATGTCCACTTCGGGGATTACATACTTGTACGTCAAATCCATAATGGTTTTGAAAAGCCATCAATTCATCTGTTAATTGAGCTTCTCCATTTGAATCCCTTACTTTTTTGACAGCTGGCGTTAGATTATCAATTCGTATACTTTTTGGTACGCCACCTGCTTGTTCAAACAATTGCTTTAATCCACTTAAAAAGCATTCTTGATTTTCTGAAGGAAGTGGGACAGAGAAAGCCACATTACTATAGGGGAAAGACATAATTAATGCATGTATATCGACTATTTCCCCCTCCAGCACAGCCTCCATGATTCCAAAATCAACCTGAGCTTCTCCAATTGGATGATTCAATCGCTCATATCCTTTATCCTTTTGACTCTCTTCAGTCGCCCTCCAATCCGAAATAAATTGGCAAACGGTTCGATAAGAACCGGGAAAGCCATACTTCAATAATTCTTGAAAAAGTTGTTTATTTGTTCTACGAAGTTTCTTTTTTAAGCGAGCATCTTCTTCCAACCAATCACATACCATCTCTCCCCAACGTTCTTCATACATCATTCCTTTTTTAGATTGAATTTTAGAAGTGGGTACCTGATCTTTATCCGCATATTTTTTTGCGGTCCGCCAATTGATATTCATGGTTTTTGCGATTTTGGAAATAGATAACCCTTTTTGATTTCTCATTAATTTGATACAATGAACCTCAGACATTGCTAGCATCCTTTCTTACCTCCACTGTTTGATTAGACACCTATACAGTAGAGGGACTTGGGGTGACTGGCAAGTCTTTTTTTTATGGCACTAAAAAAAGTGCTAGACTCTGTACAAAAACGTTGCACAAGTCTGCACTTTTATTTTGCATTACACATTCATGGTAGTTGGAGTAGTATGGTACCCGTCTAATGTACTAGCTAATCCTGTGAAATTTCTATCCCATGATAAGGCCATAGTATCTGTTAAAGCAATCGAAGGTACTGCATTCCAATAAAAATCCATCATTGCTTTATATTGATATTCCTTTGTTGGATTACTTGATGGTACTTTATCAACCATTGCAGAAACAGATAATTTACTGTCTTGGTATGAATCTCCAGCAGAAAGAGGAGCTATTCCGCTAATCGGTGATGGTAAATACATTACTGAGATTCCATTTTTATTTGCATAATTTTGCATATCTCTCGCCATAATTTGTCTAATTTGTTCTCTGTTTTTGTCTGTAACTTCGTATTTTTTACCGTCAGGGCTGTTATAGTATTCAGTAACTTCAAGACTATAATCAGCTCGTTTATTTTTTGAATTAGCCTGTCTTTCTTTAACAATATCAGACATCATGCTAATTTCTTCATCAGAATAGCCTTTACTTTTTAATATTTGATCTAGACTTTCTGTTGCAGCACTTGCATTAAGTGAGAATGCACTACCAGTAAAGATGAATAAAAAAGCAGCAGCAATCAAACTTTTTAAAACTTTTTTCATTTTTCAACCTCTCCCTTGGATGTTATTGGAACGTTTCCTTCTTTATGGTAACAGTTATTTCTATTTTACAAAAATGTTCATATACTTTTAATAAAGTTAAATTCCCAAAATATTTATCTATATCCTTTATATTACTCTATTTATCTAAAAAATACTTATAAATACATAAGTTGAAATAAACTTATAAATATGTAAAAGAAAGAGAATGATATCAGGGGCTTCTTCTTTTTTAGCAAAATCTTATGCTGTTAAATCGCTCCGTTACACGCATAATAACAAATTTTAAGTTGCCTCCTTCTTCCTAAAATATTTAAATGTTACTTTATTTTTTTAAAACAATATTGTTCAGATTTACAAAAAAGAAAAAATACTACAAATTACCTAAATTATTCTGATATAAATAAAAGTAAAGGGGCTAAAGAAAGAAAAAGAAGTAAAGCCCATCCAATTTCGGAAGGGCTTTTTTCAAGACATTAGTTGTAAGTGGACATCAGGTTATTTTTAGTTTCTTTTTATAAATTGACTTACTGATATTTGATTGTTAAGGACTTCTTCACTTGAATTATTATAAAATTTATACTTTATCAAATCTGATGTTGATACTTTGTTCTCTTTGATTAAGTAATTTATTCTAAGTACTACTTCTAAAAAGCTCAACCCTTTAACCGAAGTTAAAACCTCATCATTATTATTAAGGTAAACTTCATAATTAGAAGGGCTGCCCATATATTGTTTGATTAATATTTCCATTCAACACCTCGAACGTTCAATAGATACTTTACTTAATAAACTTATTACCAATTTCCAAGAGTTTAATTTTCAACTGTGAATTTTGTTGACCATATACTACTAACAGTCAATGACTTACCATAACTTGTTTCCAACCAACCCGTAGCTTTTGCCTGATATTTTCCGCCACCAGGCAATATTTTTGAATCTTGGTCATAAAAAGAATGACTACTTCCTTGAGGATAATGTTCAAGAATATGGTAACCAACGTTTGTTAGAGAGCCATTACTTTCTACCTTGTAATATGTGATTGTAATGTTACCATATGAAAGAGGCTCAACTGAAGTTAAACTAATATTACATAATGCTGCAGCATATCCATCACCTTCACATTTTAATACTCCTCCACCAACTAATCCGGTTACCTCTACCGATGGATCTTCCGAGTTATTTTCCTCTTCCTCCGACGATTGAGAGTCATCAGATTTAATACTACTAGATACTGAGGTCTCTCCATTACTAGATTGCTCAGATGCGAAAGAATTAGTGTTAACCATAAAAAGAGAAAACAATAAGATTACTGCACTTAAAAATAGGACACTCTTAAACTTCAACATACAATACAAACCCCCTTTACATTTTTTTACAATTCATATTGATAGAGTATCACTATAGATTACAAAAGTAAATATTACGAAAATAATAGTGTATTTTTTTATCCTTAACTTTAACCCCATTTTTATCGTGTAATTATTATCTAGGCCGTTCCCATCTTTAAACCAACCTTTATTTAAAAAGCCAGCCCCACGCTTGAATTTGATGTATAAGTTCTTCTTAATAAGGCCCCTCCAATTAAGGAAGGGCTTTTGCTTTGTTACTCTGCTTTTATATATGTGAGATAGCCAAATTTGGCTTTGATCTTAGCCGCGGCCGTCTCAGCTGAAGCTTTGCCAACGAAGGTGCCAGTGATTGCCCGCAGCCCATTTGTATCGTATGGATAGGCATTTTTAAACAGTGTAAGCAAGTTTTTAATGGCTTGCTTTTGACTATCTACATCTTTAAAGGTTCCTGTGGTTACACGATATAGCTTATTGTCAGCAGCCTCTTCCTCAGAAACTGCTATGTTCTTAAGAGTCAGGCCAAAAGCTTTCACTAGACCGTTCACATGGCCCTGAGCGATTTTATCCAGATATGCTCCATTCTTAAGCTTTGCCGCATCTGTAGCGTTATCAATAAAGCCATTCTCTGTTAATATGGCCGGCATATTAGATTCACGCAGCACATGCAGGTTGGATTGTTTTTTGCCACGGTCATTAAAATCAAGCAGCTTCATGATTTCGGCATGGATCAAATTTTGATAGGTTGTAGTTGGCGCCCCGCTGCCTGGATAAACAAAAGTTTCAAAGCCCGTCCCACCGCCAGAGTTTACGTGGACGGACATGAAGAATGTAGCTCCCCAAGCATTCGCCGCATTAGTACGGTCAGAGAGAGATGGGAACGTGTCGCTGGTCCGGCTCATTTTTACTTCCACATTATATTTAGCCAGGAGATTTTTGATACGCGTGGCAATCGCCAGAGTGATGTCTTTCTCCTGAATACCGTTACCTACTGCACCTGGGTCGCTGCCACCGTGTCCTGGATCTAGAAAGATTTTTACCATATTATTTTTCCTCCTTTTTATCTGGTTCTGATTCAATAACGTGCAATTTTTCTGTGATGACAGACGGTATTTTAAGCCCGACTATCGCAAGATTTTCTAAGATGGACAATCCTTCATTGGCAATATAAAAAAGGACCGTCACAAATGCGATCGATCCATTCAGCCCCATTATTTTATCGATGATATTTGCCAAGATAATGATAATGAAAATGCCCAGTTTACGAGCATATCCATAAAAAGCCGTCCTGCTTCTCAAACGTTTTTCCTTAATGGCTACAAGGACCCCTGTAAAAATATCGCATATAACTGCGATAACTAGCAGATCCAAATATTTCACGTTCCCGAATAGATATGCTTGGACAATTTCTAAATTGCTGGCTTGGATTAGCAATGCGCCTTCCTCCATTCAACTCATCTCCTTTAATTTTCTGACCCCCCGGTAAGAAAAAAGGACATAAAAAATGAGGTGACCCCCAAAAGTTAGAGTTTTATATTAAGCAACTAATTGGATAGGCAACACTTAACTGGACAAAAAAATTAAGGTGTGGCGGACAAAATCCTCATTTTGAGTATAGCTTCCTTATAAGATGGAAAAAGCTGTACTAGTCACTTTATATGGAGGTTCTGGCATGGTAGCCTGACGTGGCTTGCCAGTTTGATAAACTGGCAGTCTGGCTTTTCAGCCATGCCAGTAGAGGCTCCATGTCAAGTGACGGTGTGAACACTCTATTTAACAAGTCTGCCATTACCTATTCAGTTAAGGAGCGTTGTATATGACCAGATCGAGACGAACATTTACCGAAGATTTCAAGAAACAAATTGTATTACTATATGAGAATGGAAAACCACGAAAAGAGATTATCGCTGAATATGAGCTGACCCCGTCTGCCCTAGATAAGTGGGTGAAGCAAAGCAGAACGGCTGGTTCCTTTAAGGAAGCAGACAATCGTACACCTGAACAAACTGAATTAATGAAGATACGCAAAGAACTGAAACAGCTACAAATGGAAAATGACATTTTAAAGCAAGCCGCGCTGATCATGGGACGAAAGTAAAAGTGATTCGAAATAACCGTCACAAATACTCGGTATCAGCAATGTGCATCGTCCTCAACATTTCCCGTTCTTCTTATTATTATGAAGCGAAAATACAGGATAATCAGCAGGAAGAGCGTATTCGGTCACTGATCATTGAAATCTTTCAGAAAAGCCGCCAGAACTATGGAGCGCGCAAGATTAAGATTGAATTGAAAAAGCAAGACCATCGTGTGTCCCGCCGCCGAATCGGACGGATTATGAAGGAAGAAGGATTGATATCGTCTTATACATTAGCCCAGTTCAAACCCCATAAAGCCCAATGTAACGAAGAAAAAGTGGGTAACGAGTTAGATCGGAGCTTTCACCAACAAGAAGAGCTGGCTGTCGTTGTCAGTGACCTGACGTATGTACGTGTCAAGGATTCCTGGAACTATATCTGCTTATTGATTGATTTATATAACCGTGAGTTGATTGGACACAGTGTAGGACCGAAAAAAGATGCCAAACTGGTGAGTAAAGCACTGTCTACTGTGCAACATGATCTGCGATTGATCACCTTATTTCATACAGACCGAGGCAGCGAATTTAAAAATAAGCATTTGGATGAAACGCTTGAAACTTTTGAAATTAAGCGGTCATTAAGTATGAAAGGATGTCCCTATGATAACGCAGTGGCAGAAGCGACTTACAAAATCTTAAAAACAGAGTTTGTGAGAGGACGAACATTTGAAACACTCGAACAGTTACGTTCTGAACTATATGATTATGTCCATTGGTTTAACCATTTCAGAATTCACGAAACATTGGGATATTTAAGTCCCGTTCAGTTTAAAGAAACACACCTTAAAAAAAGTGTCTAGTTTAGTGTTACCATTCCA
>NZ_LN851186.1:3450455-3453288 GCF_001243895.1 Bacillus testis
ATGGATAGGCAACACTTAACTGGACAAAAAAATTAAGGTGTGGCGGACAAAATCCTCATTTTGAGTATAGCTTCCCTATAAGATGGAAAAAGCTGTACTAGTCACTTTATATGGAGGTTCTGGCATGGTAGCCTGACGTGGCTTGCCAGTTTGATAAACTGGCAGTCTGGCTTTTCAACCATGCCAGTAGAGGCTCCATGTCAAGTGACGGGGTGAACACTCTATTTAACAAGTCTGCCATTACCTATTTAGTTAAGGAGCGTTGTATATGACCAGATCGAGACGAACATTTACAGAAGATTTCAAGAAACAAATTGTATTACTATATGAGAATGGAAAACCACGAAAAGAGATTATCGCTGAATATGAGCTAACCCCGTCTGCCCTAGATAAGTGGGTGAAGCAAAGCAGAACGGCTGGTTCCTTTAAGGAAGCAGACAATCGTACACCTGAACAAACTGAATTAATGAAGATACGCAAAGAACTGAAACAGCTACAAATGGAAAATGACATTTTAAAGCAAGCCGCGCTGATCATGGGACGAAAGTAAAAGTGATTCGAAATAACCGTCACAAATACTCGGTATCAGCAATGTGCATCGTCCTCAACATTTCCCGTTCTTCTTATTATTATGAAGCGAAAATACAGGATAATCAGCAGGAAGAGCGTATTCGGTCACTGATCATTGAAATCTTTCAGAAAAGCCGCCAGAACTATGGAGCGCGCAAGATTAAGATCGAATTAAAAAAGCAAGGCCATTGTGTGTCCCGCCGCCGAATCGGACGGATTATGAAGGAAGAAGGATTGATATCGTCTTATACATTAGCCCAGTTTAAACCCCATAAAGCAAGCTGTAATGAGGAAAAAGTGAGCAACGAGTTAGACAGGTCCTTTCATCAAAAAGAAGAACTGGCTGTCGTTGTGAGTGACCTGACGTATGTACGTGTCAAGGATTCCTGGAACTATATCTGCTTATTGATTGATTTATATAACCGTGAGTTGATTGGACACAGTGTAGGACCGAAAAAAGATGCCAAACTGGTGAGTAAAGCACTGTCTACTGTGCAACATGATCTGCGATTGATCACCTTATTTCATACAGACCGAGGCAGCGAATTCAAAAATAAGCATTTGGATGAAACGCTTGAAACGTTTGAAATTAAGCGGTCATTAAGTATGAAAGGATGTCCCTATGATAACGCAGTGGCAGAAGCGACTTACAAAATCTTAAAAACAGAGTTTGTGAGAGGACGAACATTTGAAACACTCGAACAGTTACGTTCTGAACTATATGATTATGTCCATTGGTTTAACCATTTCAGAATTCACGAAACATTGGGATATTTAAGTCCCGTTCAGTTTAAAGAAACACACCTTAAAAAAAGTGTCTAGTTTAGTATTACCATTCCAAATTGGCTGGCGTGAAGACGGTATTGAACCGGGCTCATGCCAGCTAATTTTTGTTTAATTCGCTTGTTATTATAATAATGAATATAGGTTTCAATCTTCTCTTTAAGATCCTCATACGTACACAGAGCTTCTCCATAATACATCTCTTGTTTGAGTAATCCGAAAAAGTTTTCCATCGGTGAATTATCCAAACAGTTCCCTTTCCGGGACATACTTTGGAATACCTTGTTCTTCTGGAGGGTTTTGACCCATTTTTTATGTTGATAGTGCCATCCCTGATCGGAATGAACGGTTGTTCTATAGGGAGAATCTTTCACGATATCCAGTGCTTTCTCAAGAGGCTGGAGGGCAAGCTCTAAGGTTGGACGCGGCCCTATTCCATACGAAAGAATTTCACCATTGAATAAATCCATAATAGGGTTTAAATACAGTTTTACACCCTCTTTACACTTGAACTCTGTGATATCAGTGGTCAATTTTTGATGACACACATTCGTGTAAAAACGTCGGTGGATGCGGTTCTTAGCTATTGTCCCGACGTTCCCTTTGTATGAGCTGTACCGACGCGATTTCCTTCTGAATTTATCTCCTTTAAGCCCTTGTTTCTTCATGAGGCGCTGCACCTTTTTATGATTTACCAGGATCCCCCTGTTTCTCAATTCCAGGTGGATTCGACGGTATCCGTAATTGCCATTGTTCTCTTCAAAAATGGCTTGAATACACACTTCAAGTTCTTGATCCGGATTCTCTTCCTTCATCTTTTTTATATGATAATGATAAGTGGCTTCAGGTAGATTCACCCTACATAACACATCTTTTAATCGGTATTTTTCTTTGAGTTCGTATGATAACGCTGCTTGTGCTTTTCGAGATAACCGTCCGGATCTATCCGAAAAGCTCTCAACTTTTTTAGGTAATCAACCTCCAAACGAAGCAGTTCATTTTCACGTTCCAATTGTTGTTCGTAGGTCATTTCATGTTGTTCTGACCGTTTATTTGTTTTCTTATTCTTCGCTTTATCAGACATTGGAGGCCGTCCTTTCGGTTTATCCAGGGCTTCAGTCCCACCCTCATGAAAAGCCTTCTTCCACGAAGCAATCATAGGAGGATTCGTGATCCCGAAGTGCAGGGCTGTTTCTGTTTCTGAAGAACCTGTTCTTTGCATAAAGCTTAATACATCCAGCTTGAATTGAACAGGATAAATGCTCTTTTTTGTCTTTCTTCTTAATCCATCTTCACCAAATTTCTCATAGTTTTTCACCCACCTTTTAATCGGTGTACTACACGGTAATCCATGTTTCTGAGCTAAAAGCGTATATCCCAGTTTTCCTTCTAAATATTCTTTCACAACCATTAATTTAAAGGTTTCACTATATTTAGCCATAAATAAACACCCCAAAAGTTAGATTTTCAACTCTAACTT
>NZ_LN851186.1:3454734-3812788 GCF_001243895.1 Bacillus testis
AGCCTTCTTCCACGAAGCAATCATAGGAGGATTCGTGATCCCGAAGTGCAGGGCTGTTTCTGTTTCTGAAGAACCTGTTCTTTGCATAAAGCTTAATACATCCAGCTTGAATTGAACAGGATAAATGCTCTTTTTTGTCTTTCTTCTTAATCCATCTTCACCAAATTTCTCATAGTTTTTCACCCACCTTTTAATCGGTGTACTACACGGTAATCCATGTTTCTGAGCTAAAAGCGTATATCCCAGTTTTCCTTCTAAATATTCTTTCACAACCATTAATTTAAAGGTTTCACTATATTTAGCCATAAATAAACACCCCAAAAGTTAGATTTTCAACTCTAACTTTTGGGGTGCAGTACATTGAGTGAGGGGGCTTTTTTGATTTGCTCATCTTTTTACAAATTCATATTTTATACGTTACTCAACCTTTGTATTAAAAACATTACGATCTAAATATTTGTGGAAGAAAAACTCGCCCAATCCAATAATGACAGCAGAGATAATGGAAGCAATTATTAAATCTTCGTTATCTAATGATACGTCTAATCCAAGGCCCATTAACCAAATAATCACAAAAGCCAAGATTAGATCAGATATGGTTGCTATCATATTTCTCGTGCTTTGCTGTTGTTTGTTTGCTGTACCACGAAAGATCAGCAGGTCACCAATTAAATAAGCTCCGATCGTTAACACAAGACTGATCCACATGGAGTCGCCAAAAGCAACATCGTATATTCCTGTCATTATAATGCCTACCACAACTGCAATCATCAAAAACTTAATTACTAGTGCTTTGATATGGTTCACGATATTCACCTCTTTGTTTTAATTTATATTTCTTTCTACCCGTTAAAAATAAAGTGAAACGTTGACCGGTAGGGGGTTTATTCACCTTCCGACAATCTTAAGTTAACTAATCGGGTTCTTGTTGGTGCTTAATCTCCTTTCGTCGCTCTGGTGGGAAGTGCCAGTCTTAGCGCCAGTTAGAATAGGATAGAATCAGTATCCCGTTATTTTTCATGATAACCTATCGCTTTTACAAGAGAATGATCCGTTAGCTGACTGTTCTTCTCATCAGACAAAAAGGATCCTAGAGAGCAGCAACTTTAAAATTGCTGCTCTCTAGGATCCAGTCTACAATCCACGTCTTTTTATGGACTCTCCCCCACTTGTTTACGCTTACATACAAGCATTAAAGATTCCTTTACACGCATTTCTACTGGCTTACACGGTAGCCATACTGTTCCATTTCCCTGACAATGTCTTTCAGCTTTGGATTCCCTTCGCCCACGATTTCCCCTTTAATGACCACAACCGGATAAAAGAGGTCTTCCTCGATGATTTTCGCACTGAAATCTGCCTTTTCTTTTTCGTCTTGTTCGCTATATATATCCACATACGTGACAGAAAAAGGCTGGCCGGTGAATTTGCGCTCAAGAGCGGCCTCCAGCCATTCATATGTATCTTTTGATGAAGGCAAATTGACGCAGCTGGCACAGATTTGTTCCGCTCCGTATACAATAATTTCAACAGGCGATGCAGTCATGTAACAATCCCCTTTCTTTTCTTTCCTTGTTATTGTAATGGAAACCAATCTTTTCCGAAAGTGAGAATACTTAATGGATTTTTTAGCTTATGGTGATTATAATATGTATAGATATAGAAAGGAGTCGATGATATGTCTGAACAAGCTATGTTCGGCCAAGTTCAAGAAGTACTGGATAAACTTCGCCCCTTCTTGCTTCGTGATGGGGGAGACTGTGAACTTGTGGATGTAGAAGATGGAATTGTAAAACTTCGTTTGCTTGGTGCATGCGGCAGCTGCCCAAGTTCTACTATCACACTAAAAGCTGGAATCGAGCGTGCTCTTCTTGAAGAAGTACCCGGTGTAGTAGAAGTGGAACAAGTTTTCTAATAAATGATTATGGATGCTCAGTGATTTCACTGGGCATTTTCTTTTTGAAGAAAACGTAATCTCGGAACATTACTGCCCACTAGCAACGGCAAAAAGCTAAGCAAACTTGCAGTCGCTTAGCTTTGCATTTTCATCGTTTGAGCATGGCTGACGGTGCATCCTTCTTCATCAATAGGCACATGTTTCACTTGGCAATCCGGGAATGACTGTTGCAGCTCCCTCACCAAAAAAGGAATGCGTTCTTCCTCGGCGAACGAAACCACACTTGGCCCGGCACCGCTTAAAGCTGTTCCAAAGGCTCCAGCTTTCTCTGCCGTAGCTTCTGCCTGTTCCAGCAGTGGTACAAGCTTGCGTCGGTAAGGCTGATGGAAACGATCCATTTTCATCATTTCTCCGGCTGCCGTAAAGTTGCCTGATAGCAGGGCAGCCAGGAATGTATTGGCGATTGCGCTTGCACGCACAGCTTCTCTATAGTCAAGAACAACCGGGAGAACGTCACGGGAATCGCTGGTCATTAGCTCATAGGGAGGAATGACAGCGACAACCCCAATGTTTGGCAATGAAAAAGAAAGAAGGCGAGTATGTTCCTGATCATGTTGCCCCACTACCAGCCCTCCTGTCACTGAAGCGCCGGCATTATCCGGATGCCCCTCTTCCAAAGAAGATAACCGAACCTTTTCTTCCGGGGATAAATGAAGGCCCCTAAGGGTATCCGCTAACTGAATACCGGCCACAATGGCTGCCGCACTGCTGCCCAGCCCACGTGCCAAAGGGATCTCACTTGTGATTTTCAACCGGCATGGCGCAAGCTCAACGCCATATTTGGCAGCTGTTTTCAAAGCTACTTGAATAATAAAGTGATTCTCATCCCGAGGAAATGCAGCCATTTCCTCTGTCATAGGTTCGACAACCCATCTATTGCTCTCATAGACCTCCACAGTCAAATACAATGAAAGCGCTAAACCAATGGAATCAAATCCTGGCCCGAGATTTGCCGTGCTTGCCGGGACTTTTATGCGGAACATTATATCTTCTGTCATACGTATGCAACGCCATTCAGATGCTGGATGATTGCCTGTTCGTCAGCCGGCAGCAAGATTGGTTTAATGTCCCCATATTCAACGGCAGTGGCAGGATCTTTCAATCCATTGCCTGTCAAGATTGCTACAACGGTGCTGCCTTTCTTTATTTCACCGCTCTTCAACTGCTTGATCACTCCCGCAATGCTTGCACAGGATCCCGGCTCGGCAAAGATTCCCTCTCTTCTGGCCAATAAACGGTAGGCGGACAAAATCTCTTCATCTGAAACTTCATCTATTTTCCCATGGGATTCCGAAGCTGCTTCAACAGCATATTGCCAGCTGGCAGGATTGCCGATGCGGATGGCGGTTGCGATTGTTTCCGGCTCTTCAAAAATACGGCCATGGACGATAGCAGCGGCTCCTTCCGCTTCAAACCCTCTCATCTCAGGGAGCTTCATACCTTTCTTTTCGTGGTATTCCTTGAACCCCTTCCAATAAGCTGTAATGTTGCCGGCATTGCCTACAGGAATCGCCAGAACATCGGGAGCTTGACCGAGCGCATCGCAGATTTCAAAAGCCGCTGTCTTTTGTCCTTCGATCCGGTAAGGGTTGACTGAGTTCACCAAAGAAATAGCCGATTGTTCTGATATGCTACGGACGATTTTAAGCGCATGGTCAAAGTTCCCGTCAATGGCTACGATTTCGGCTCCATACATGACAGCTTGCGCCAATTTGCCCATCGCAATCTTCCCGTCCGGTATGACGACAATACAACGTATGCCCAATCGGGCGGCATAGGCGGCAGCAGCGGCAGACGTATTGCCGGTGGAAGCACAGATAATCGCTTCACTGCCATCCTCCACTGCTTTTGCCACGGCCATGACCATGCCTCTGTCTTTGAAGGAACCGGTTGGATTAGCGCCTTCATACTTCACGTGGAGGTTGATGCCCCATTCTTCCGATAAGTTCCCGCAATGCAGAAGCGGTGTGTTTCCTTCCAGCAAGGTAAGCTTCGGCGTGCGTTCGGTAATCGGCAAAAATTCCGTGTACTCAGCCAATAGTCCTTTCCAACTCATTTCTTGTCATCTCCTTCGACTCTGTATGTACTTTTTATTTCCAATACCAGTTCATTGTCACGAAGCTGCTGAAGAATAGTATGGAAGTTCTTCAGCGATGCCCGGTGGGTTACCAGCACAATTTCAGCATGTCCTTTTTCAGCCAATGGCAGCTGCAGGATTTTTTCAAAGGAAATCGAATGCTGTGCAAATAGGGTGGTAATCGTTGCAAACACGCCGATTTCATCTTTTACATGAAGGCGCAGGAAGTGTTTAGCAAAAATTTCATCCTCATTTTTTAGGTTTTTTTCATATTGGGGTGCCCCAGCGCTTCGCCCATTTATATGAAGGCGCATATTTTTCATGACGCCCACCAAATCGGACACAATGGCTGTGGCAGTTGGAAGGCTGCCGGCACCTGGTCCGTAGAACATCGTTTCTCCCACTGCCTCTCCGTAAACATAGACGGCATTATATTCGTCATTGACTGCCGCAAGCGGGTGCGTTTCATTCAGCAACGCCGGCTGTACGCTCACTTCCACCTTTTCGCCAACGCGGTCCGCTATGCCGATCAATTTCATTGTATATCCCAGTTGCTTGCTGTAATCAATATCTTCTTCTGTTATATGAGTAATGCCTTCACAGCTGACATCATCAAGATCAATATTCATCGAAAAGCCGAGCGTGGCAAGAATGGCCATCTTCCTAGCAGCATCCAATCCTTCCACATCGGCTGTCGGATCGCTTTCCGCGTAGCCCAATTGCTGTGCCTGCGCCAGGGCTTCTTCATATGGGCTTCCAGACTTGCTCATTTTGGTCAGGATGAAATTAGTAGTCCCATTCACAATTCCCATCATTTTGGTGATACGGTCGGACGCCAGACCATCCACCAGCCCCCGCAGGATCGGGATACCGCCTGCAACACTCGCTTCGTAGAAAAGATCACATTTATTGCGGGTCGCCTCAGCTAACAATTCAGGTCCATACAGCGCCATTAGGTCTTTGTTTGCTGTCACGACATGCTTTTTGTTCCGCACGGCCCTGAGCAGATATTTCCTTGTCTCTTCGACGCCCCCCATCACTTCAATAATTATATTGATATCGGGATTCTCTAAAATATCATCCGGGGAATCCGTCAATAACGCCGGGTCAACATGCACGTCTCTTTCCTTCTCGATATTCTTCACCAGTATCTTATTAATCCTGACTGGGCAGCCAATTTGGTGCATCAGTTTATCCTGGTGGTTCTCGACGATTTTCACCACACCGGAGCCAACTGTCCCTAGCCCCAACAAGCCAATTGAGATTGCATCCATCGTTATTCCCCTCTCGTTTGTTCTCTCCTCATATACATTTGTTTTTATATAAAAGACATTATAGACTTTCCGACTATTATTTTCAATAGTCAAAAATAACAGAATATTATTGGATTGCAATTATTGTACCAGATTTCAATATATAAACAGGAGATTTTCTTTGAATATTTAAAGCCAATCCACTCTGGGAATCTTGAGATGTGTAAGAGGAACTCCATTTAGTTCATGGAATTGCTTTAGGAAATCCTCATAATAGTGCGATTGCTCAAGGCATTTCTCCAATGTCTCCTCTCTTTTTCTTTGATTGCTCTCCGTTCCGCCGGAAAAATAATTCTCTACGCACTCCAAGTAGTGGACAGGAAAGAGAAGCCGGGCATACAGTAAACGCCAGGAGAACCCTGACAAGGGAAGTCCTTGCTGATATTCTTGCAGGAATTGCACCATAGAAGGTTGGTAGGTCTGCGGGTATCGATGGAAATTTTCCCGCACCCATTCCCCCAAATCCCTGCTGTGGTGGTCGAATACCCAATCGAACGGATTCTTCACTAAATAATCTCCACTCCAAGTGTCAGTATAAAACCGATCGTGGCAGATGGTTCCGGCATCCCATGGCGAAGGCTCGTCATCTAGCTCACTGTCCACTAAATATTGGATTGCGTTTTCTCCAAGCGCAAGATAGTACGGAAAGGATTCAACAAATAATGTTTCAAACTCATTCGAGGGGTGGGCATGCAGCTTCTCCCTCCATGCTCTTTCAACAGCATCCAACCGCTCCTCCCATAGCCCCTTCCATTGTCCGATCCGGTTGCAGGCCGTGACTTGATCAGGATATTGCCTGGCCCTATGGTGGAACTTTGCCAGTTTACTGCCCATCTTATAATCCCTTGGCTCTTGTAAATGATAATTGGCCAATAAAACGAATAATGTTTCATCCACCTCCGATAAATAAGTTTGCTCATTTGACATGACAAACGAAGAGACAAAATGGTCGCCCTGCTGCTGCATAAATTCTGACATTCGCAGCCGCTCAACCAATTCCTGTTCTTCCAGTTCATCTATGGGGACAATGGTGAATAAAGCATCTCCCGAAAAGAATTGGCGGTAAGGGCCCTTCGTTTCCTGTCTTTCCATGACCAGTCCATAGTTCTGGTACACCACGTCTTCAAGCATCATAAACACTCCTCTTTATGTAGTAATCAACAGCCTTTCCGTGCATCCTACACTATATATATGAAATACTGCCCGTCCATACGCATTTTCCGGCGAAGAAACAACGAAAGCTCTGCGCAAGAAAAAAAGTAGACGAATCCGGGGCGGGCGCATACCATACAGTAACGATTGAAAGATCCTGCGTTAACCGGCAGAAAATGCGACTACATGAGAAAAGGTGAATGAATATGCTGAAGGAACAAAACAATCTATCGGAACAAACTGCCCGCAAATGGCTACAGGAGCGCGGCGTTACTGTCACAGACATCGCCGAGCTTGTGATGTATTTGCAAAAGGCGTATCACGAAAATCTATCAATGGAAGACTGTTTGGAGAATGTCGAAAGGGTCCTGTCTAAACGGGAAGTCCAAAACGCCATTCTTACTGGCATTCAATTAGATATTCTGGCTGAGAAAAAACTGCTAGATGAACCTTTGCAATCAACTATTGCTATAGATGAGAGCCTATATGGCGTCGATGAAATTCTCGCTTTTTCTATCGTAAATGTTTATGGCAGCATCGGATTTACCAATTACGGATATATAGACAAACAAAAACCGGGCATCCTTAAAAAGCTGAATGACAAGTCCAGCGGAGAATGCCACACCTTTCTGGATGACATTGTCGGTGCTATTGCAGCAGCAGCCTCCAGCAGGCTTGCGCACCGATCTGAGCATGTTGAATAAAACAAAACGCCCCGCTGTTCTCGAAGCGGGGCGTTTATCTTTTTCTTATTCAAATTTCCATTGATCCAGCGAAGGCAATACATGGGTTGGCTGGTCCTTATAACCGAGCAACAACTCAGGCGTTGTTACGCCAGTATGCACGAGCAATGTATCCAGTCCGGCTTTCATACCGGCCATGATATCAGTATCATAATTGTCTCCGACCATAAGGGTATATTCTTTATCGACACCGAGTACTTCCTGGGCTTGTTCCATAATAATGCTTTCCGGTTTGCCGATGAAAACCGGCGAGACCCCTGTTGAAACCGACACAACGGCCGTCAATGAACCGGCACCAGGCAATAAACCTCTTTCTGTCGGGATAGCTATATCACCATTTGTAGCTATGAAGGTTGCTCCGGCTCTCACTCCCAGACAAGCCTTCGCCAATTTTTCGTACGTGATCTCTCGGTCGATGCCCGTCACCACAAAATCAGGATTTTCCTCCACAAAAGTAAAGCCCTTCTCCTGAAGCGCATGGCGAATTCCTTCTTCGCCAATCAGATAGATTGTTGCATTCGGTTTAATTGAATACAAATAATTCGCTGTTGCTTGGCTTGTTGTGAAAACCTGTTCATCTTCTGTCGGGATATCGAATGCCCGAAGCTTTTCTGCTACTTGAGCCGGTGTCCGGGAAGAATTATTGGTTACAAAAAGATAAGGCAATCCTCTTCTTTTGAGTTCATGGACAAATTGTCCGGCCTCTTCGATTTTTTCGGTCCCTTTATACATCGTGCCATCCAAATCAATTAAAAATCCTTTATACTGCTTCAATCCGACCACTCCAATACATGTTGACTTTCAGTTCTCTTCCTTATTCTAGAATACTTTATCACAGACGATTGGCCCCTGCAAAAAAAGAAAGGATGCTTTGCGGGCATCCTTTCATACCTATTTAGTTGCGAATTTTTTCCGCTTTCTGTTTATTGCCGGCAAATTGCCTATATGCGACATAGCAACCGATCAATAACACGGCTGCACCGGCAATAGGAAAGGCATATTGATCGAACATCGCGCCTGCCTGCTCCCAATTTTCCCCCAGCTTCATACCTAGGTAAAGATAGAAATACGTGATTGGATACATCGCTATGAATGTATACACACTGAATTTCATAAGGCTCATTTTTGTCATCCCGCATGGAATGGAGATAGCCGTCCGTACAACCGGAAGGAAACGGGCAAAGAAAGCAACGCCAGGTCCATATTTTTCAAAGAAACGGTCTGATGCGGCGATTTGTTTTTCTGAGACCAAAAAGTATTTTCCGTATTTCTCCACCAATGGCCTTCCGCCGTATCGGCCCAATGCATACAATGTAATCGGCCCGATTGTTCCGCCGATGGTGCCCGCCAATGCCAGCAGATGGATGTTGAACTTGCCTTCCGAAACGCCATAGCCAGCGAGTGGCAAAACGATTTCTGCAGGTATAAATTCAAAACATAACGCTAAAAGAACGCCAAAATAGCCAAATTGATGAAAAAAGTCTATAAACATCTGAATGTAGTCTGACATTTGTAGTTCACCCCAAACTCTAAAATAACGTATTCAACTTATCCAGGCTTCGCTCTTCTCATCCATTCCTATAAAGAAAGCAGAATCGAAAAGGATCATAACCTGTCTTTTAAGCCGAATAATTCCTATGATGCTTGTCCTCTATTGTCAATCAAAAAAGACCGGACACTTTAGACTTTAAGGCATACAGCGTTATTACACAAGCATATTGGGGCAAAAAATCAATTCCCTTATATTTCATGTCAGCCACAAACAGACAGCTCAGCGAACGTAACCGCTTTCCTTTTCCCGTTCTAACTGGCGAACAACAGTAAGAACTAAGGTTGTTTCAACGAATAAAGCCTCTGCGATTAAAGTATCGCTTTAATGCTCTGGTTTAAAGGCCGTAACCGGTCCCAACTCATTCTTCAAATATTCTCTGACTGCATGCGGGAAGGCTAGATAAGCTGAAAAGTTTACGTTCCAGGTTTCTTTTACTTTTTCATGGTCCATTTCAAGATAATCTTGGACAATCATTTTTCGGATAGGCAGAATTGCTTTGAATTGTTTTTCCAATTCCTCTGTTATCACTTTTTCATCAAGGAGGATATCAATAATATCATCATAGCTGCCAGGGTCTCTCATAATAAAGCCATCGATAATGGCATTGCCTACATCAAGGACACAATCCGTCATCACATGGGCAATCCGTTCTAAAGCCAAGAGCTGGATCGGATTTTCCCAGTTGCTTTCTTCTTGGTATAACTTACTGTATTTTTCCATACACTGCAGGTTTATCTCAATTTTTTGCCGGTCAACGAAGTACATATCTCTTCTTCCCTTCATTTCAAAGTGCCGTGCTTCCACCCTACTTTCCGGCAGGAAGCCCTTCAGCCACTGTCATTAAATAATTGTTCCCTTTATCCCCTTCTAACTGGCGCTAAGACTCCACTTCAACACGAAAGTGAAGACAAAAATGGCAAGTGGATGGCCACGCGCCAGTAAGAACCCGATTGGTTCAACTGCTAATTGGTGGGGGATGATTGAAAGCCCCGCCGATTAAAGTTCCATTTTATTTTATCACGAAAGACAGAAGTAAGGTAAAAATATACCAACGGTTTAAAATAATTGGATTATTTAATCTTTTCGCCCGAAAACTGGTAGAATAGGTAAGAATCAAAAAATAAAGGTGACGAAAAGGGTAAGTGGGAGATTTGAGCGGCAATAAGAACTTAGGGCTCGGCGGCCAGCCTGTATTAACCCACCATTTCATTTTATTACGGATAAAAGGAGCGGTCTTGCATGGAAGATATCTTCTATTTATATGATTATAAAGAAACAACGAATACGAGATTTGTCAGCTTTGTCGGGGACAGCCAACGCTTTGATCTGGCAATTATTTCTTCGGATCGTTTTTTTGGCAAGCAGTTGGTGCTTGATATGCAAAGCAATACTTTTGCCATACTCGGCAGTGATGACCTTGAAGAAGAAGGCTATTTGGAATCCGCCTATTCCCTCACTGCCCAGCAAGCGGAAGAACTACGGGGATTTCTGGAACAAATCATTTAGGGAGTTGAGGTTGTCCACTATTTGTACTGGGCCGATAGAAAGCAAAAAGAAACCCACACGATTCATGGGTTTCTTTCTGTTCAAGCTATCCTTTTTTTACCTTTTTAACAACAAAATAAGGGCAGCCAAAATTGCAGTATTCATATAAGTACTCAGACAATGTACTGATTTTCGTATCATATGAGGACTTCTGGTTTTGGTCATCAAAAAAGCCGCGCAGGCGAAGCTGTCCATATCCCCAGTCGCCGACAACGTAATCGTATTTATTCAAAATCTCGCTGTAGCGCCCTTTAAAGGCTTCTTCATTATAGCCATTGCGGTAATCTTCAACCAACTCATATTCCACATTATTGATTGTAACCATTTTCTCCTCACCTCGACGATCATCCTTGCTTCATTATAACTCAACATTGCCCTCAAAAAAACAGCTTCTGTTTCTGTTATAACAAAAGCGCGCGTACAGAGTATACGGCCCAAACGCCCAAGCTCATATCTTTAACGACAGACAGCGTAAAAACTTCCGCTGCCAGCCATCCATTTTAACGCCCTGCCACGGCTTTCTCGCCGTTTTCATGTTTCATTTTTGCGGCAGCATTCACCTGTTCGTCAGCATGGTAAGATGAACGGACAAGAGGACCTGCTTCACAATGCGAGAACCCTTTTGACATTGCTATCTCTTTAAGTTCCTGAAACTCCTGCGGGCTATAGTATTTGAGCACTGGAAGATGTTTTTTGCTTGGCTGCAGATACTGTCCAATGGTCATAATATCCACATCATGGGCTCTTAAATCATCCATGGTTTCAATAATTTCCTCAAAAGTCTCTCCCAACCCCACCATCAAGCTCGACTTAGTCGGGATATCAGGCTGAAGATCCTTTGCACGTTGAAGCAATTCAAGCGAACGGTCGTACTTTGCTCTGGCGCGTACACGGTTTGATAGCCGGCGCACTGTTTCGATGTTATGGTTGAGAATGTCAGGACGAGCATCCATCAATGTCTTTATATTATCGTAATCTCCCCCCATATCAGAAGGTAGGACTTCAATCGTGGTAAACGGATTTTTTCTTCGGATTGCATGGACTGTCTCAGCGAATACGCCGGCTCCTCCGTCCTTCAAATCATCCCGTGCGACAGCGGTTACAACCACATGTTTTAAATTCATTTGAACCACTGAATCTGCTACGCGTTCCGGTTCCGCCAAATCCAATTCCGTCGGCAAGCCTGTCTTAACAGCGCAAAAGCGGCATGCTCTCGTACAAATAGATCCAAGAATCATAAAGGTAGCGGTTCTCCGCACAGCCCAGCATTCATGGATATTAGGGCATTTTGCCTCTTCACAGACTGTATGGAGATTTTTTTCCCTCATCATCTTTTTCAGCCCGGTGTAGTTCTCATTGGTATTTAACTTAATTTTCAGCCATTCAGGTTTGCGGAGATATTCAGTATTTTTGTTGCCCAAAAAAGTCAGCTCCAATCTTATAAAAAAATACAGGATTTGTAGTAAATGTAACATATTGAAATTATTGTGTCCAAGCATTTGGCACCGTTTTACCAATAATTAATACTAGTAATTACGCCTGTTCATCGCACACTACCAATAGAGATTTTTAAGGAAGGAGTGAAAGGGATGCTGACTGCAAGAGTATGCACCTTCATTTTTTTACTGTCTTGTATCCTGTTCAGCCCGGAAGCAGCTACGGCGTCATCTTCCTCTTCTCCTGATGCCGCCAGAATGGCCATGTATAAACAAATCGAAGCAAGCTATCAAATCCCATGGTATTACATAGCTGCCATCGACCAATATGAACATAGTGTCCGAAATACGAGAAGCGACTTGCCTGACTCCAAAGGGCTGATCGGAATCCTGTATTCTTCCGAAAAGTGGAGCGGCGTGATGAATCCCAATCCATTTGATACAAACCCGGCACGCATTGCCTTTTTCGAAGGCATGGGCAAGGATGGCAATGGCGATGGGAAAGCAGATGCCAACAACGATTTTGATGCACTTGTCTCAATGGCAGATTATCTGGCAAGGTTCGGAACCAATGATGATAATCTCAGGATTGCCCTCTGGAAATACTATAACCGAGATAAAGCAGTTGGGATTGTCATGGGTAACGCCAAGCTCTTCAAAAAATATGGCACCATATCACTCAATAAAAAAGCCTTTCCTGTCCCGATTAACTCGACGTATAGCTATAGAAGCACATGGGGCACCGCAAGAGGATGGGGCGGCAGGCGGACTCACGAAGGAACCGATATCTTTGCCGGGTATGGCGTACCGGTGCGGTCGACATCATACGGCATTATAGAAATAAAAGGCTGGAACCGTTACGGCGGCTGGCGCATCGGAATACGGGATATCAATAATACGTACCATTATTACGCCCACTTGAATGGGTTTGCAAAAGGCTTGGAAGTTGGGCAGATTGTGGAACCAGGCATGGTCATCGGCAGTGTCGGCAGTACTGGCTATGGGCCACCCGGAACAAGCGGCAAGTTTCCTCCCCATCTTCACTTTGGCATGTATAAGGATAACGGCCGCATTGAGTGGAGCTTTGATCCTTACTATCATCTAAAAGTGTGGGAACGACTAGAAAAACGGACAAAACGATAAAGTGAAACCTTAATCGGTGGGGGTTTCCCAAATCACTTCTTTGTCTTCACTCCTCTGTAAAACGGAAGCTTTAGCGCATTTAACAGAGAATAAAACGGGCATCCAATTAGGAAGCCCGTTTATTTAAAAATCATTATCCAATGAATCACTCATCGCCAACTCTGTACTTCTCTGGCGCAGGGAAACAACAATTAGGACTGTAAACAGGACGGCCGCTGCCGCAACGAATGATAGTAACACTTGGTTCGTGAAGCCCAAGACCAAATATCCCACAGATGATGCGCATGCTGCCACAAGAGCATACGGAAGCTGGGTCAAAACATGGTCCATATGATGGCAGCCGGCTCCTGTGGATGAAAGGATCGTCGTATCGGAAATAGGCGAACAATGGTCTCCAAAAACAGCCCCGGCAAGAACTGCTGCCAAGGACGGCAATAGGAGCGAAGAATCCATCGTTGCCACAATATCCCCCGCCAACGGAAGCAGAATGCCGAAAGACCCCCAGGAAGTGCCTGTCGATAAAGCCATCAACCCGGCAATTACAAATAGGATGAATGGAATAAAGTCGGCACTCAACTCCATTTTTTCAACCAATCCTGCCAGGTAAGCCCCCGTTTGCAGTGCACCCACTAAATCCACAATAATCCATGCGCACACCAAAATATAGACTGCTGGAAGCATCGACTGGATTCCCTCGCGTATCCCCATCCATCCCAAACCGGGACGAAGCGCTTTTTTAACAAAGACCTGGCGCAGGAATAATAGAGCCGTTACAACCAACCCGAACAACCCTCCGTAAAATAAAGAGGTAGGGACGTCCGTATTTTCAAACATCTGCAGCACGGTAGCTTGCCCTTCCACTGCCTTGCTTCCCGTCCACAGCATAGCAGCCACAGTTCCGGCAACCAATGAACCGATCGGAACCAGCAAATCATAGACCGAACCATGCTTGCTCATGGGGAGATCGCTTTTCAATTCTCCCGGCGCCTGTTTATCCGGGTTCATCACCACTCCTGTCAAACGGGCACGCTCTTCATGGATGTGCATGCTGCCAAAGTTAATATTCTTCCAGGAAGTAAAGAATACAAGCAATAAGGAAGCCCACACATAAAAGTTCAGAGGAATCATTTGGACGAATGCCGTAAAACCGCTGATATCCAATGAATTGGCAGCCAATATAGGCGCCATGATGGCAATGATATAGGCTCCCCAACTAGAAATCGGTGAAATGACACACACCGGCGCTGCCGTTGAATCGATAATATAAGCCAGTTTGGCGCGGGAAACACGGTTGCGGTCCGTCAGCGGCCTTGATATTTGGCCGACAGCCAAACTGTTGAAATAATCATCGATAAATATAACAATTCCGAGAATGCCAGCGGTTAATTGGGCTCCTGTCCGTGTCTTCACTCTTTTCAATGCCCATTCTCCAAAAGCCCGGCTTCCTCCCGATATGGTGACAAATGCAGTAATGCAGCCAAGGATGAGCAGAAAGAACAGGAGATATACCTTGCTTGTATTTAAGGTCCCTTCACTAATAAATAAATCGATCATTGTGTTGCCAATAATGGACAAGGCTTTCGTTGGCTGAAAATCTGCCAGCAATAAAGCTGCAGATATACTTCCCACAGCCAAGGACAAAATCACGCGTCTGGTCAAAAGGACCATGACCAATGCCAAAATAGGCGGGATTAGCGTATAAACTGTATTTTCCATCCTTCATCTCTCCTTTAAGAGTTACCTAAAGGGCAAGAGGAGTTAACCTGGCCGGACAAATAAAAAAAGTAATGAAAGGATAGAAAACAACCTTTCATTACTTTTTAGGTAATGTATGTGATCGTCCCATCGCTCTGTAGCTCCCCATCATAAGCCAACCTTATGATGACAGTGCTGCTCTTCTTTAGAACAGCCCCAGCAGTGGACAGCCGACTCTGTCACACCACTTCGGCAAAACAGCCTTTCGAATGTGGTCATCGTTGTCATCCTCACACATTCTACTCTTCAGTTCTGCATCCTCTACCCCATGCGGTGATAGTTTTTATGTTATTATTATTCTAATATATCAAAGCGATATAAAAATGGCAAGAGAAGAATAGCGCCAGTTCAATGACTGACCGGCGGAAACAAGAATCCTGGCCGATCAAAATCCGCTTCATTTGGACAACAATGTTTTATCACAATCCACAATTAGTACATCCATCTTTTTCAAAAGATCGACCTCATAAACCTCTGTGACGATCTTATTGTTTTCTTCGATAATCCTTACCACCGGCCGGTCGCTGACTCCGACGTTTTGCCGGGACACGACTCCTATCCGGCCGTCGTTCAGCACAACCGTCAGCCCGATTGGATAAATGGCGACCGATTTTCGAAAAGCCTCTACAATTTTCTGGTCGAATAGAGACCCTGATCCTGAATAAAGGATTTCTAAGCCTTCATGAGGCAGCATCGCTTTGCGATAGACCCGATTCGAAGTCACCGCATCAAAGACATCCGCTACCGCAATAATTTTGCCGTAATAATGGATTTCGCTTCCTATAAGGCCGCGCGGATAGCCGGATCCGTTCAGGCGTTCATGATGCTGGAATGCACAATGCGCTACTAAAAGAGGGACTGTACCGGCTTTCTTCAAGATATGAAAGCCATGCTCGGCATGTTTTTTTATTTCCTCATATTCAAGCTCGGTTAACCGGCCTGGTTTCAGAAGAATATCAAGTGGGATTTTCGTCTTTCCCACATCATGCAAGATACTGCCCATACCCAGTATTTCCAATTGTTTTTGCGAAAGATTCAGCTGCATGCCGATTGCTAGTGAATACAGCGTCACATGAAAGGAATGGATAAAAATGTAGCTATCATGTATATACATATCGGAAAGAATCGTCAGCAAATTGTCGTTGCTTTTAATTTCCGACATAATATTCCTAATGAGCGCGCCAAGCTTTTTGGCTGCTTTTTCTATGACAAAGGAACTGTTGATCAAAGACTCCTGCTCCCCAATTTCCATAAACGCCTTTTGGATGGTCGCAATGGATTCAGCTCTTGTTTGTTCCGAAATCGTACTCTTTGCTTCTATGCCTTCCGTTAAAGAATCTTCTATATAAACGAATGGGATGCCCAGTTCCTTCAACCTGGCAATCATTCGTTCGTTTAACGCTATACCCTCTTGTAAAAGCACATGTTTACTACCGTTATAAATGGTTTTACCCAATATATTCCCCGGGTTTAAATACTCTGTAGATATTAGTCGCATGATATTCTCCTATGGTACGATTCGGTTTGCCATTCACTTCAATGGAATGCTTCCACCCACGTTTTTGCCTCAACGTCCGATTGGTTCAACTATTGATAGCAGGGGATGACCGAGCCCTTTCACCTATCAACGTTTCACTTCATCATCTAACTGAGAAAGAAATGCACAAATACTAATTATTGTAATAATAAAAATATTATACAAAATATGAGTCTAAAAAACGATTAAATTTTTAATAAAGTGTAACTTTAATCAGTGAGGATTGTTGCTAATTTGGCATTAGTATGCAATGATTGCCATCCGCTAGCAATCACTAAATCTGTTAAAACGTAGTTAAGCTTTTTAAACACAAAGAAACCGCCTAATAGCGGCGGTATTGTTTACATATATAATAAAGCGTCTTTTCCTGACATCCCCTTGGTGACGCCCAGTTCTTCGGCGCCTGCCGTAATCGATTCAAGCGGAGCATCCAGCAGTTCCTGCAACGTTTTGACACCGACTGCCCTTCCGGCTACGATGCCCCGGTCTTTCAGTTTTTCATTCAACAAGGCAACATCCAAAGCACCGCACATAATATACCCTTTATCAGATGTGATCATTAACAAATTCGTTTTAGGCAGTTGAACCGTAACTGCTGTAAAAGTCCGACCATCAATTTGGATCGGTTTTAACTCAACCATCTACATCCTCCCTTTCCTTACCCAATACCATATGCTTAGGCAAAGGAAGGGGTGATTGTCGTCCTTCCTACGAATCCGGATAGAGCTCAGCCAGTTTAAACCCAAGCAGGTCTCTCAAAAATTCGGGAAGATAATACTTTTTTGTGTTGTTCCTTTTGATGCTAGGGAAGAAAAATCCAAATGTAAACATATCGGGTATTGCCAGTTTATACATCTGTTTAGGCATTAGTTCCTTACCGGCAATGTATATATGATGGCGGTCTGGCACGCTAATTTGGCTATAGGCCATGTTCCCCATGACACTTCCCCTGAAGCCGAACCCCTTAACAGGCATATGCGGCCACTCCGGATCCCTGGATTGAATAATAATCTCTTTTAATTCCTGGCCAGTCAATTCGACTAAGCAGGGATTAATGGGATGCGGACAGATTCTATGAAGATCCAGCATCGTTACGGGTCCCGCTTCCAAACCATCCAAGAGCAGGCCGGCATTCAATATCGCGCAATCTGCCTGACACCATTCACGCAATGTATCTGCAAGCAATTGGGCAAGCGGGGAAGGATCAAACCACGCCGATTCAATCGGTTCAGGAAGTGTGCATACGACTGTTGATAATCCTTGTTGGCCTACTTCTTCCAAGCCGGACAAGAAATCGTCCGTTCCCTCGGCAGGCGGTTGGTTATTCATATCATACAGGCTCGTCTTTAGCTCTGGGCTTCCTTGGCCATATAGGCCGATTTCCACATGGCCTACATATGTGCCTCCTTTGCCGGCTCCACATAAAAGTGTCCGGCCCACCATCTTTCCTTTGTGGAGAATATGGTGTGTATGGGCGCCCAATATCACATCAATAGCAGGAAGGCTTTCCGCAATCTGTTCATCGGTTTCCAAACCCAAATGGGAGAGTAAAACAATCAAGTCACACTCTTCTTTGACCGCTTCGACTGCCCTCGCGATTTCTTCAATTGGTTCTGTGATCTGCCAGCCCAATACTTCGTAAAATGCTTTAAAATTAGCAGTCGCTCCGATTATTGCAACTTTGTTCCCTTTTTTGGTTTGATGGATGCTATAAGGGTGCGCCCATCGAGGACGCTTTCCGTCTTTTCCATAAAGATTGGCTACAATGACTTCAAACGCCGCTTCATCGTATAGATGGTCCAGCACGTCATAAGGAAAAGTAATACCCTCATTATTGCCGATCGTTGCATATTGGCAGCCTAATTCATTAAGCAATTTAACATTCCCTTTACCGAGTAAGGCTTCCGTATATGGGTGGAAACGGTCTGCGTGGTCGCCCAAGTCAAATATGATGCTTTCCTCATCCATCTCTCTATGCAGCTTTTTTCTCTCAGAAATGAAATTCTTTATTTGTAACCAATGCTGAAAATGGCTGTGAAGATCATTAATATGATATAAATGTATCGTTTCCTCCATCATTTCCTCCTCTTTTCATCCTGCTGAAACACTGAAAGCAGTCAGGTGTAAAATCAAACGTTTGTTTCACGCCCTGTTTTTCTAGAATAAGTCCAATTGTCTGGGGGCCAGCTGTGTATAGGTAATGCCCAGCATGTCAATCATCTGTTTGGCATTTAACGCCGCGTCCCCTCCAGAATTATTGTTAAAAACCATGTAGATATCATTCGTTTGGTTTTGCAGCAGTTGGAGATATTCCTTCCATTCTTGAAGTTCTTTTTCATTATATTTATATAAGAAACGGACAGCCCGCCAATTCTCCCCGTTAGCAGGCTTATTCCAACCGTAAACATTGCGGCCATGCATGCGGATAAAGGCTTTGCCCCTATCGGTTGCCTGTAAAACAAGTGGAACCGATCCCTCACCTGCCTGGGGTTCATCGCAAATACAATGAATCCAGCCCTCTTCCCTCATAAACTGAAGCGTCTTATCGCGGTATTCTTCACTGAACCAAGTCTGGTTTCTGAATTCAAGCGCTAGGGGAATATCCCCCATTTGCAATTTGCACCATCTTAAATAAGTGACATTTTCCTTAGTGCATTGAAACCAAGGCGGAAACTGGAACAAGACCATCGCAAGGCAATCATTCTCTATATAAGGAAGCAGGGATTCCCTAAAAGCCGCAAACATAGCTTCTTTGCTGTCAAAAGGAATTTTCCCTCTGCTATGGCCCGTCATCCCTTGATAAGCCTTAACGATAAATTGGAAACCATCAGGCGTTTCACGGATCCACTTTTCACTGTTTCTTCGGGGTTGAATGGCATAGAAAGCTGTATCCACCTCAACGATGGGAAAATGCTCAGCATATCCCTTTAACCGGTCTCGGGCAGGAAGTTTATGTCCATAAAGGAATTCATGGTCTCCCCAACCTGTCACACCAATATAGATCATCCCTAATCACTTCCTATCCTCTATTACTGTCATTTTATCATAGGAAAAATCAGAAAGCTCAAATCCTGCGCTTCGTAATTTTAAATCCTTACTTAGGAAAAAGGGCCCTTTCCCTCTAAACAAAAGTGATTGGACTAGCATATGCTAAAAAGCAGAGGATATTATTTTCTTCAAGTGTACGACAGAAAGGAATGGGCAGAATGAGCTCTAAAAATCAACTTTGCCAAGAATTTGCTAGAATACTCGGCGGGCAAGGAAGCCTGGATCGAAATGGGGTTTGTTTAGTACAAAAATTTCGCAATATAGACTTCAAGATTCTCGGACGCCATACAAAGTCTCCGTTGGTCAATCCTCAATTTTTTTCATTTGAGCAATTGGACCGTCAGGGAAATGCTTTGAATTTAGGGGAAACGGTTCTTTTGCAATCAGAAATCAATCCTTTATTGACTGAACTGCGAAAAATGGACATTATTGTAACCGCTGTTCATAACCACTGGCTATTCGACCACCCGCGTGCCATGTATATGCACTTTGAATCCATTGAGCCGCCACTGGAATTTGCCAGAAAGATAAGAAGAGCATTTAGAGTATTAAAGAAATAAGCAGACTTTTTAAGGTCCTATTTTCTTTGGTCGGCGAGAATTGTCCCTCACCACCCGCTAGTTGAACCAACCGGATTCTTACAGTAGATTGATCTCCAATTCTTAACACTTGTTAGCACGAAAAAAAAGGCATATGAAATGAAAACATTTCATATGCCTTTTCGTGGTTAAAATCAAATTATCCAATAGAACCTTCCATCTCGAATTTAATCAAGCGGTTCATTTCAACTGCATATTCCATTGGAAGTTCTTTAGTGAATGGCTCGATGAAGCCCATAACGATCATTTCAGTCGCTTCTTGCTCTGAAATGCCTCGGCTCATCAAATAGAATAATTGCTCTTCAGAAACCTTCGAAACTTTTGCTTCATGTTCCAAAGAGATATTATCATTCAGGATTTCATTATAAGGAATCGTATCAGAAGTTGATTGATTATCCATAATCAATGTATCACATTCAATGTTGGAACGAGCTCCATCCGCTTTGCGTCCAAAGTGAACGATTCCGCGGTACGTTACTTTTCCGCCATGCTTGGAGATGGATTTGGATACAATCGTTGAAGATGTATTTGGCGCCAAATGGATCATTTTAGCACCAGCATCCTGGTGTTGCCCTTTGCCGGCAATCGCAATAGATAATGTTAAACCTCTTGCCCCTTCGCCTTTAAGAAGAACAGCTGGATATTTCATCGTCAATTTAGAACCGATATTTCCGTCAATCCATTCCATTGTTGCGTTTGCATCACATGTTGCACGCTTCGTAACGAGATTATATACGTTATTTGCCCAGTTTTGGATGGTTGTATAGCGGCAGTATGCATCCTTCTTGATGATGATCTCAACTACAGCACTATGCAATGAATTTGTTGTATATACAGGAGCTGTACATCCTTCTACATAATGCACGCTTGCTCCTTCATCAACGATGATCAGCGTACGCTCGAATTGGCCCATGTTTTCAGAGTTGATACGGAAGTATGCTTGCAGCGGCGTATCCAATTTCACGCCCTTAGGCACATAAATGAAAGATCCGCCTGACCAAACTGCTGAGTTAAGCGCTGCGAACTTGTTATCCGTTGGCGGAATGACAGTCGCCCAATGCTCGCGGAAAATATCTTCGTTTTCGCGGAGAGCGGAGTCTGTATCCTTGAAGATGATTCCTTGTTCTTCAAGCTCTTCCTTCATGTTATGATAGACAACTTCAGATTCGTATTGGGCAGATACGCCGGCAAGGTATTTTTGCTCTGCTTCCGGAATGCCCAGTTTATCGAATGTTTGCTTGATTTCATCAGGCACTTCATCCCAAGATTTTTCCGATTTCTCAGATGGCTTAACGTAATACGTAATCTCATCGAAATTCAAACCGGATAAATCCCCGCCCCATTGCGGCATAGGCATTTTATAAAAGTACTCCAATGATTTCAAACGGAAATCAAGCATCCATTGAGGTTCATTCTTCATTTTTGAGATTTCTTCAACAATCTCTTTCGTAAGTCCGCGCTTCGAACGGAAAATACTAACGTCACGGTCGGAAAATCCGTATTTATAATCACCGATTTCTGGCATTTTTTTTGCCATTGGACGAATCCCTCCATTTCACAGTCCATCCTGGAAACATTGTTCTTTCCTTTCCTAGATGGATGCTGATAATCTTATTGCTCTTTCAAACCTTTTTCCATCGCCTTCCAAGCAAGTGTCGCACACTTGATACGGGCTGGAAACTTAGAGACTCCCTGCAATGCTTCTATATCTTCAAGATCATCTTCTTCAAACTTATAGTCTTTTCCTTGCATCATATCAGAGAAGGATTCAGACATATGAAGCGCCGTTTCAATATCTTTGCCTTTAATCGCCTGAGTCATCATGGAAGCCGATGACATCGAGATTGAACAGCCTTCTCCGTCGAACTTGGCATCAGCCACCTTGCCGTCCTCTACTTTTAAAGTAAGATGGATACGGTCGCCGCACGTAGGGTTATTCATATCGATTGTCAGGCTGCCTTCATCCAAAGATCCCTTATTGCGGGGATTCTTATAGTGATCCATAATGACCTGGCGATAAAGATTATCTAAATTACTAAAAGACATTAGAGAAATACTCCTTTGTTTTGATAAGCCCCTCTACGAGCTTATCAATATCTTCTTCTGTATTGTAAAGATAAAAGCTGGCTCTTGCTGTTGCCGAAGCTTTCAACCATCTCATCAAAGGCTGCGCACAATGGTGTCCGGCCCGGATGGCAATGCCTTCCGCATCCAGCACAGTTGCGACGTCATGCGGATGGACATCCTCCAGGTTAAAGGTAATGACACCTGCCCGTTGCGAACTATCCTTAGGCCCGTAGATGGTGATGCCTTCAATTTCAGACATCCGCTTCAACGCATAATCAGCCAGTTTATGTTCATGCTTTTCAATTTCATCTAGCCCAATGCTTTCAAGGAAATCAATGGCTGCACCCAATCCGATCGCCCCTGCAATGATTGGTGTCCCGCCTTCGAATTTCCAAGGGAGTTCCTTCCATGTTGAATCATACAGATCAACGAAATCAATCATTTCTCCGCCAAATTCAATTGGAGGCATCTCTTCAAGCAATTCTTTTTTCCCGTAAAGAACACCTATACCGGTAGGCCCGCACATTTTATGGCCGGAAAAGGCATAGAAATCACAGTTTATATCCTGTACATCCATTTTGATGTGTGGAGCTCCCTGTGCGCCGTCCACTACCATAACTGCCCCATTTTCATGGGCAATCTCGGCAACTTCCTTGATTGGGTTGATGACACCCAGTACATTCGATACATGGGCCATCGATACAATCTTGGTTGCTGGAGAAATGGTCTTCTTCACTTCCTCAAGGGAAATGGTGCCATCCTCCTGCAATGGAATATACTTCAGCGTGGCACCTGTCTGCAGGGCCAACTGTTGCCATGGGATGATATTGCTGTGGTGTTCCATTTGGGAAATAACGATTTCGTCCCCTTTTTTTATAGTGGACCGGCCGTAGCTGGCAGCCACTAGGTTAAGGGAAGCAGTCGTTCCTTTTGTAAAGATAATTTCTTCAGTTGAAGCTGCGTTTATGAATTTGCGCACCTTTTCCCGGGCGCCTTCATATCCGTCTGTAGCTCTTGTCCCAAGGGTATGGACACCCCTGTGGACATTAGAGTTGTAACCTTCATAATATTGGTCGATAGTATCGATCACTGATTGAGGCTTTTGTGAAGTCGCTGCTGAATCCAAATACACCAACGGCTCTCCATTGACTTCTTGATCAAGAATCGGAAACTGCTTACGAATTTCACTTGGGTTCATATTATCGAACTTTCCTTTCAATTACCTCGACCAATTGTTTCTTCACTTCTTCAATTGGAAGCTGGTTGACAACCGGTGCAAGGAATCCGTGAATAATTAAGCGTTCAGCTTCCGCTTTTGGAATGCCTCGGCTCATTAGATAGTATAGTTGGACAGGGTCTACACGCCCAACAGATGCTGCATGGCCTGCCGTTACATCATCCTCATCGATCAAAAGGGCTGGGTTGGCGTCTCCGCGCGCCTTTTCGCTCAACATTAGGACACGTGATTCCTGTTCGGCATTCGCCTTGGTTGCGCCATGCTCAATCTTGCCGATTCCGTTGAAGATGGATGAAGCACTGTCCTTCATTACACCATGCTTCAGAATATAGCCTTCAGAATTCTTGCCCCAGTGGACAATGCTTGTTGTGAAATTCTGTTTTTGTTCGCCGCGTCCGACTACAACCGTCTTCGAATCAGCATGTGAACCATCACCGACCAGGTTCGTAATGTTTTCGGAAATGGTATCTCCATCATTCATCAAACCTAATGCCCACTCGATTTTTGCATTTGCAGCTGCCACACCGCGTCGGTTTACATAGGTTACAACATCTTTGGTTAATGTATCAACCGCTCCGTAAACAATTTTCGCATTATCGCCGGCAATCACTTCAGAAGCGATATTAACCAATCCTGCGCCTTCCACAGTGGAGAAGTAATTCTCTACATATGTCACCTGGCTGCTTTCCTCAGCCACAATCAGTACGTGGTTGAATAGAGAAGCTTCCTGGTTGTCGCGGATAAAAATAGCCTGTAAAGGTTCCTTCACTTCTACGTTTTTAGGAACGTAAATGAAAGCCCCCCCGTTCATTAATGCAGCATGTAGAGCAGTCAAACGATGCTCATCAACTTTAATGGCTTTTGTCATGAAATATTTTTGCAGCAAATCGCTGTGCTCTCTTGCTGCAGTAAATATATCAGTGAAAATCACACCTTGTTCCTTCAATTTATCCGACACAGAAGAAAATGCTGGTGTATTGTTGCGTTGAATATATACATTATGGTTCTCGTTTGTGCCGACGATGTTTTTTACATCCGCAGGCAATTCATCGATTGAACCATAGACAGAGCTTTCGACTGCGTGTGCAGGAAAGTCCGTAAAGTTCCAGCTATTGATCTTGGTCTTGTCAGGCTTCGGCATTTCTAGAGAAGCTGCTTTTTCGAAAGCATCTTCTCGTAATTCCGTAAGCCATGACGGTTCATTATTTTGTTTGGAATAAGCGCTGACCGCGTCTTTTCCAATTGATAGTTTCAATTCTGTAGTCATCGAAATCCCCCCAGCACTTACGCTTCTTGGCCTTCAGTTTCGTCTTCTTCAATACCTAGTTCTTTCTTGATCCAGTCATATCCTTCAGCTTCCAGACGTTGTGCAAGTTCTGGACCGCCTGATTTAACGATGCGGCCTTGCATCATAACGTGGATGTAATCAGGAGTGATATAGTTCAACAGGCGTTGATAGTGGGTGATAATCAAGCATCCGAAATCTTCGCTGCGCATTTCATTTACGCCCTTAGAAACAACTTTTAGAGCATCGATGTCTAAACCGGAGTCGATTTCGTCAAGGATGGCAATCTTCGGTTTAATCATCATTAATTGAAGGATTTCATTACGTTTTTTCTCTCCGCCTGAGAAACCTTCATTCAAATAACGTTGGGCCATATCTGGATCCATTTCAAGGAATTCCATTTTCTTGTCCATTTCGCGGATGAATTTCATGAGGGAAATCTCATCGCCTTCTTCACGGCGGCTGTTGATTGCGGAACGCAAGAAGTCAGCATTGGTTACGCCGGAGATTTCACTTGGGTATTGCATAGCAAGAAACAAGCCTGCTTGAGCGCGCTCGTCAACTTCCATTTCCAATACGTCTTCGCCATCTAATGTAACGCTTCCACTTGTAACTTCATATTTAGGATGCCCCATAATAGCAGATGATAAGGTAGATTTACCAGTTCCGTTCGGTCCCATGATTACATGGATTTCTCCGCCGCTAACTTCAAGGTCTACCCCTTTTAGGATTTCCTTATCCTCGATGGCAACGTGCAGATCTTTCACTTTCAATGTAGAACGTGTCATATTTATACCTCCAACAATGTCATATATAGTAAATATATTTCAAAAACTTATTCTCACTTTATTCTCATTACAATATTATAACAAATGAAAAGTAGAATCAACTAATTATGCCTTCTTAATCACTGTGCCGATAGTGCATATTCTGCCAGTGTTCCCAGGCCGATTAACATACTTTTATTTTTTCTTCTATATGTATACTACTCCATTATGCGCAAGAAGTAAAAAAACCAGATAATAAAAGCATCTGGTTTTTTTCTCCAACTTATTTAAATACCCGCCGACTGTATTCATTCAAGATTTGATGACTTTGAGCGTAGCTTCTTTCTCTCTTTCTCTCAACACGCATCCTTACGTCCAAGTTCCGGCTGTAAACGTCATAGCCTACTCCGTGAGAAGATTGCATCGCCTTTTCCATTTCACTTGTCACATTCAAATCCAACTCATGAGAGTTAATAATGAACCAATCCTTTCTTTTATGCGTTAGCTCCTAACGCTTTGTCGTTTATTAGGATAACACTTTATTCATGTTGCCTACAAACTGTATATACCCGCATATACGGAAGCTAATCATCTTGAGCATGAATAGCAGGAAAAATAAATACTAGGCCTTACATATACTCGTGAATCCTTCCATATAAGCATCCAAAGCATCCCATATGAAAAGCGGACAGCAATCACCACATTGAGAATGATTGTTATTCAAATGAGAATAGAGGCCTATTTTACTCTAAAAAAAGAGACCCGGACAACCGGATCCCTTAACTGCTTATTCGGATACAGGCACTACTGCACCTTTATATTTATCTTTAATGAAGTCTTGGATTTCCTTTGAATGAAGAACATCCACCAGCGTTTGAATATCTTTATTGTCTTTGTCTTCTTTACGGACAGCAATCACATTTACGTATGGAGATTCAGATCCTTCAATGGCAATGGAGTCTTTAAGCGGGTTTAGCCCGCCATCAATTGCAAAGTTGCTGTTGATGGCAACAGCGTCGCCTTCGTCATTCTTATAGACCTGTGTTAAAAGTGGTGCATCGATGTCTGTTTTGAACTTAAGTTTTTTTGGATTGTCGACAATATCCTTCACCGTTGCAGCGGTTTTATCAATACCCTCTTTTAGCTTGATCAATCCTTTAGCTTCCAGTAACGATAAAACGCGGCCGTGGTCGGCTACTGAAGAACTCATGATGATTTCAGCGCCTTTCGGCAAATCTGTCAGCTTCTTATATTTTTTAGAATAGATGCCGATCGGTTCAATATGGATACCGCCTGCATTGACAAAGCCGTAATTGTTTTCTTTATTTTGAAGCTCAAGATATGGGATGTGTTGGAAGTAGTTGGCATCCAAATCTTTTTCAGCCAATGCTTTATTCGGCATTACATAATCATTGTACTTAACGATTTTCAGATCGATTCCTTTTTTCTCAAGCAACGGTTTTGCTTCTTCAAGAATTTCGGCATGAGGCACGTTTGTGGCTCCGACAGTCAACTTAGGATTGTCACCTGATGAAGATTTATCATCTTTGTCACTTGTACCGCATGCTGCCAACAATAGAGTTAAAGCTAGAACAAATAGTAAACTAATGCGTTTCTTCATTTTATTCTCTCCTTTATCTTTTATCTGTTATACGAGTGAAGAAATCACCGATAAACTGAACGATGAAGACAATCACCAATGTGATGACTGTCGCCACCAGGGTTACATCTGATTGGCCTCGTTGATATCCTTCAAGGTAAGCCACATTACCCAGGCCGCCCGCACCGACGACACCTGCCATGGCTGTGGATCCAATCAAGGCAATTGCTGTTACGGTAATGCCTGAAATGATGGCCGGTTTGGCTTCAGGCAATAAGACACTCCATATGATTGTACTTGTTTTGGCACCCATCGCTTTTGCTGCTTCAATGACACCCTTATCTATTTCACGGAGAGCAATTTCAACCATCCGCGCATAAAAAGGGGCTGTTCCGATGATCAGAGCGGGAAGCGCAGCCTTGGCCCCAATCATTGTTCCCATCAATGATTTTGTGAATGGGATTAAAAGGACAATCAATATAATGAACGGTATGCTTCGGAATATATTCACGTAAGCACCGACAATTCCGTAAACCAGCCGATTTTGCCACAAATTTCCTTTTGATGTTAAAAATAAAATCAGCCCTAAAGCGACTCCTACTATAAATACGAATAATAACGAGATTGCGGACATGAACAGTGTTTCATATGTTGCCTCCCACATCACATCCCAATCCAAGTTCTGAAAAAATGAATCATTCATGTGTAATCACCTCCACGCCCACTCTACGTTTTTGCAGGAAGTCAATAGCCTGCTGCAGTTCGGGAGCACTTCCGTCTATATGCAGGAACAGTGTTCCATACGATCCTTTCTGTGTCTGGGCAATTTTTCCCTCGATGATGTTAATATCAAAAGCGAACTCGCGGATTAACTGGCTCACCACAGGCTGATCTGTATCATCGCCGACAAACGTAAGCTTCACCACATGCCCCGAAGGGAATTTTTTCAATAAGTTATCAATTGCCTCCTGTGTGTCTTCCGGATCGGTCAATTGCTCAACAAACCGTTTGGTGATCGGCGCCTGAGGATTTTTGAAGACATCCAGCACATCGCCCAATTCCACAACCCGGCCAGCTTCCATCACCGCTACCCGATGGCAGATTTTTTGGATGACATGCATTTCATGAGTGATGAGAACAATCGTTAAATTCAATTTCTGATTAATATCGACCAATAATTCGAGGATACTATCGGTTGTTTGCGGATCAAGAGCCGAAGTTGCTTCATCGCATAAAAGCACTTTGGGATTATTGGCCAAAGCGCGGGCTATGCCAACACGCTGTTTCTGCCCTCCACTTAACTGCGAAGGATAGGCATCTCCTCTGCCTTCAAGGCCTACAAGACTGATCAGCTCATCGACACGCGCCAAGCGCTGCTTTGCAGGAACACCGGCAATTTCAAGCGGAAAAGCGATATTTTCGCGGACCGTTCTGGACCATAATAAGTTGAAATGCTGAAAGATCATTCCAATTTCATGCCTTGCTTTTCGAAGTTGTGCTCCTTTCGCTGATGAAATGATGTGCTCCCCAACCGTTATACTTCCTTCTGTAGGCACTTCCAAGCCATTCAACATCCGGATCAGTGTACTTTTCCCGGCGCCGCTGTATCCGATGACCCCAAATATCTCGCCAGCGTCAATATCGATTGATACTGAATCAACAGCCTTTAATGAAGAACCGGATTTACCCGTGAATATCTTTGTTACGTTATCTATTTTTATCATGATCAATCACCTCTTTGTAACTACTCACATTCCCTTAAAATGTTTCTCTAAAATAATAAAAGCCTTTCTGCAAAAATGAGCAGAAAGGCATGAATAGAAACAGGGACCTTTCTCTCATCTACCAAAGCATTTTTGCTTTGTGTGAATTGGCACCATTTCAAAAATATTTTGACGGTTGCCGGGTTTCATCGGGCACATCCCTCCACCTCTCTTGATAAGAGCTTCGCAATATTTATTTAATTTAATTGTTTACAATGAATAAGTTAATGTGATTCTATCATTATATAAAAATACTGTCAATGAAGCTTTTGGCATGCCATATGCTTTTTTAGTCTGTTAATAGGACTTCATTTGGCACTGATGTCTTGCCCGTTGCTGCTTCAATGGCCTTTTCCAGTTCTTCAATCAAATCGTCGACATGTTCGATTCCAATCGATAAACGGACTAGATCCTCGCTTACTCCGGAAAGCTTCAGTTCTTCCTCGCCCAGTTGCTGGTGGGTAGTGGACGCCGGATGGATGATCAGGCTTTTGGCATCTCCCACATTGGCCACATGGCTCCACAACTGGATCGAATTAATAAGGGCTGCTCCCGCTTCTCTTCCTCCCTCTATGCCGAATACAACAACTGCTCCCGCTCCTTTTGGCAGGTAATGGTCCGCCAGCGCTTTATTCGGGTGGCCGCTGTCCCCTGGATAAAGAACCCACTCGACTGCGGGGTGGCCTTTTAAATATTCGACGATTCGTTTTGTATTGGCTACATGCTCTTTCATTCTTACATGCAAGGTCTCCAATCCCAACGTAAATTGAAAGGCATTGAAAGGGGACAGCGCCGGACCCAAATCACGCAGCAATTGTACTCTTGCCTTTACGATATAGGCGGCTTCGCCATGCGTTTCGGCAAACACCATGTCATGATAGCTTGGATCTGGGGTAGTAAAGCCAGGAAACTTGCCAGAGCCCCAGTCAAATTTTCCGCCGTCCACTATGATTCCTCCAAGCGTTGTGCCATTGCCAAGCAGCCACTTAGTCGCGGAATGGACAACAATATCCGCACCAAAATCAATCGGCTTGCAGAGATATGGCGTGGCAAGAGTATTATCAACAATTAGTGGAATCCCATTCTCGTGAGCGATTTCTGCCACTTTCTCAATATCCAGGACATGAAGGCTTGGATTCCCTATTGTTTCAGCAAAAATGGCTTTCGTCTTCGGCGTGATGGCAGAGCGGAAATTTTCCGGCTGATCAGGCTCGACCAACTTAGCTTTTATGCCATATTTGGGAAGTGTATTGGCCAGGAGGTTGAATGTTCCTCCATACAAATTAGAAGCTGCTACGATTTCATCGCCGGCTCCGGCAATATTAAGGATGGCCAGCGTAATAGCAGCCATGCCGCTAGATACGCCCAATGCGCCTATTCCGCCTTCCAGCTGTGCCATACGTTCTTCAAACACAGAGACGGTCGGATTGTGGATTCTAGAATAGATATATCCGGGTTCCTTGAGCCCAAAAAGATTAGCCGCATGTTCGCTGTCCTTGAATAAATAGGCATTGCTTTGATAAATGGGGGCAGAACGAGCTCCCGTTACTGGATCGGCCCGCAAGCCGCCATGTATACTTACTGTTTCAAACCGATACTTTTTATCGCTCATCCGTTTTTCCTCCCTAACCCTCTCTCTTTTGTCCATGACAAAAAGCTTCTTCAAAGAGAAGAAGCCCTGACGTACGATCTTCTCATCTTTGCGGAACTATTCATTCCGCTGGATTTGGCACCGTGCATATCCATGCCGGTTGCCGGGCTTCACAGGGCCGCTCCCTCCACCACTCTTGATAAGATAATTCTGATTTATTTCATCAACTTAAATGGAAATATATCACTTTCCATCCGTATAAGTCAATGCTTTATTTTTAAAATTTAAAATAATCAAACTACTTCTCGTTCAGAGCTTAGTAAAAGGATTGCTTCCAACAACAGAATCTGGCGGTAATTTCCCTGCAGCTTCACTTTGTTCTGTTTCTGCAGCTGCCGCAGAGATGCTGTTCCCTTGATAATTTTAAGGAGATCTTCTTCTTCCCCTATAATGGAAACCCGATAGGTACCTTTATCCGTATAATGTGTATGAACCTCTCTATTTGAAAGAAAGAGATGCCACTTTCCTGTTTCAGACGAAAAAACAACCATTGTGTGGGCCTTCCTCAGTAAAACATGCAGCTGCTGCCTCTCCTCCAATGTATGCATCATTGATTGTAAAATATGGTCCAACGCCGCCACTCCTTTCCAGTCCTCTTTATAAAAGAAATACAACGTTGGCACCATAAAACCTTTAATAAACGCTCGACAAGTATTTCAGCGATGTCGATTATTCAGACTTCCTCTGCAAAATGCTTTTTCAGACGTTCCAACAAGTATGGAACAGACTGAAAGGCGTACAATTTATCCGTCAGCTCTCCATGTTTAAAAAACAACAGGCACGGAACGCTTTCCACCTGATACTTAAGGGCTGTCTGTTCAATATAATTGGCATTGCTTTTACCAATGGCTGCATCAGGGAGCAATTCTTCAATGACCAACAGCATTTTAGATGCCACTTGGCAAGTACCGCATAATGGCGTGTACATGTAGAGGCAGAACCGGTCTCCGCCATCAATCCGCTTCTGCAGTTCTTCCCCATTCCATTCTTCCATTTCTACCTTCATCCTTTATATAAATATTCCGTGTGGATCGCAAAATTGGCCCCCAGCAACACCGCCGCAATATGATAATCAGGGGCCGCCGCCACTTCCCTGTATGTTCTATCTATATAGAGGTGGCGCGCATTGGGAATCTCCCGCTTGAATTGTTTTCTCAGTTTGTCACCGGATTCGTCGCTATCCGTCAGAATATAGACATCTTTGTCGTAGAGTTCATCTACAAAAGAATCCATTTTCTGATAAGAAATCGTCCCGTTCGTGCAAAGGATGTCCACCTCTTCATTCAATATTTTTTGAACTTTTTTCCGATCGGACGACCCTTCAACCACCAGGACTTTTTCTGTCTGAACATCACCCAATATCATCACCTTTTTCAGTCTATTATGAAGTGAAAACATGCCGGCAAATGCATTTAATCGATCTGCACCTGACGCTTGGCTAAACACATCGTTATAATCCTATTCTGTTAAGGCCGGACCGCTACCGATTCAAAAGCCAAGAGAATCGAACAGCAAAGATTCCTTAAACATAACATATCCGAAAACAGGCTAATTATCTATTTGCATGATAAGCGGTGCTCTAAGCAGGAGGATGAGCTCCCATTTAAGAAAAGGAAAAAAAAGAAGCTGCATTATTGCAGCCTCTACTTTTTCGAGAAGACCTTACTCTTCGTTGATCATTTCCTCATATTGTTCAGCTGTCATCAAGTTTTCGATTTCAGATGCATCGCTTGGCTCAATGACAATCATCCAAGCCTTATCATAGGAAGATTCATTCACATATTCCGGATTATCGTCCAAATCCTCGTTCACTTCAACAATTTTACCGGATACAGGTGCGTATAATTCGGAAACGGTCTTAACAGATTCAACGCTTCCGAAAGGCTCATCAGCTGAAATGCTGGTGCCTACTTCCGGCAGCTCAACGAATACGATGTCGCCAAGCTCTGATTGCGCAAAATCAGTGATGCCGATGCGAAGTTTATCACCTTCTGTTTTTACCCATTCATGTTCTTCTGAATAACGCAAATCCTTTGGTGTGTTTGCCATCAAAAATCCCTCCACTATATATGTTTGTATGGTTCCATCTATAAATCATGCCTACTAAAAAACATGTAAGCGCCTATAGCCAAACTTCCTGGAACTGTTCTTCCTTAAAACCGAGTGTGACATGTTTGCCATCCGTTACAATCGGGCGTTTAATCAGCATGCCATCGGATGCCAGCAGTTCCAACATTTCATCCTCACTCGCGTCCTTAAGCACATCCTTCAAACCGAGTTCCCGATATTTTTGGCCACTCGTGTTGAAAAATTTCTTCAATTCCAATCCACTCTTTAGATGAAGATCTTTCAGCTCATTCTTGGAAGGGGGATTGTCCACTATATGTATCTCTCTAAAAGGCAAATCATGGCTTTCCAGCCACTTCTTTGCATTGCGGCAGGTACCGCATTTTGGATACCAATACATGACCAACTGCATATTCATCACCTTCTCTTAGAATACATAATCTTTTAAAAAAGTACAAAGGTTTTGTTTCCTTTAACGAGCCTCGAATCCTGTATCCATCTGATAGCCTTGCCTCCCTCTAAAGTGAAACTTTACTCAGGTTGTCTTCAATCATTCCACTACTGATTATTGAATCAACCGGCTTCATACTGGCAGTGCCAATTAGTAAAAATGGAGCCGCCATCAATGGCGGCTCCTATTCATCACAGGGTTCGATTGTCGATTTAGACAGTATATTTTTCAGCTTCGATCAAGGCTACTGAAGCTTCCCGTTTCTTGCTGATTACATTGATTGGCGTGAAGCGCGCCAATTTTCGAAGCGCAGAAATCATGACACGGAGTGTGTCGCCTTCTTCTGTTGCAATCAATGTTTCTTTTGCGTGCTGTTCGATCAAGGCGAATGCTTCTTGGCAGAAAATTTGAGTATACAATAATTTTTGCTTGCTCTTCTCTTCGCCAACTCTTTTAATCGATTTTTCTGTGCGCAATACAGCTGATTCCATTGCATATGCCAATGAGGCGATATCAGCGATATTCACTAGGATTTCCTGCTCGTCATTCAGGTTGTTTCCGTATTTTTGAGCAGCCAATCCAGCTGCCAACAAGCCGATTTTCTTTGCGTTCTTCACAAGCATTTTTTCTTGGGCAAGCGCTTCGTCACCTGATTCTTCCGGCATAAGCATCATCAATTCTTCCTGAAGGGCCATTGCCTTTTGAAGAAGTGGAAGCTCGCCTTTCATTGCTTTGCGAAGCAATGTACCCGGAACTAGGAAGCGGTTGATTTCGTTTGTTCCTTCAAAAATCCGGTTGATGCGGGAATCACGGTAAATTCTTTCGATTTCATATTCAGCCATGAAGCCGTATCCACCGTGCAACTGAACGCCCTCATCGGCTACATAATCCAATACTTCCGTAGCGAAGAATTTATTCATGGAGCACTCGATGGCGTACTCAGCAATCGATTTCGCTACTTCTTTGCCGTCTTTAGCCTCTTCAGCCGACAGCATACCCATACGGTCATCAAACAATCCTACAGTCCGGTATACAGAACTTTCAGCTGCATACATTTTGGAAGCCATCGTTGCGAGCTTTTCTTTTGTCAGGTTAAAAGATGAAATCGGTGTTTTGAATTGTTGGCGTTGATTGGTATAAGAAACCGCCACTTCGAAGGCCCGCTTAGAAGCGCCGACAGCGCCCACACCCAATTTATAGCGTCCGATATTCAGGATATTGAAGGCGATGACATGTCCGCGGCCCACTTCACCCAATAGATTTTCAACAGGGACTTGGGCATCTTCCAAGATCAATGTACGTGTGGAAGAGCTTTTGATCCCCATTTTCTTTTCTTCCGCACCGGTAGATACACCTGGAAAATCGCGTTCTACGATAAATGCAGAGAATTTGTCGCCATCCACTTTTGCATAGACAACAAATACGTCAGCAAATCCGGCATTGGTAATCCATTGTTTTTCCCCGTTAAGCACATAATGTGTTCCTTCACTGTTCAATTTTGCTGTTGTTTTTGCGCCTAATGCATCGGAACCGGAACTTGGTTCAGTCAAGGCATAAGCAGCCAACTTTTCACCGGTGGCCAATAAAGGCAAATATTTTTGTTTTTGTTCTTCGTTTCCGAAGAGAACGATCGGCAATGAGCCAATCCCAACATGTGCCCCGTGCGTGATGGAGAAACCGCCTGCACGCGCCATTTTTTCAGCGATTAAAGCAGAACTGATTTTATCCAATCCCAATCCGCCGTACTCTTCAGGAACATCGGCACCCAGTAAGCCAAGTTCTCCCGCTTCTTTCAATAAACGGACAGAATTTTCAAATTCATGGTTTTCCAATTTATCAATGACCGGTACGACACTTTTGTTCACATAATCTTCTGTCGTTTTAGCGATCATTTTTTGCTCTTCTGTAAAATCTTCCGGTGTGAACACGCGATCCAGTTCCACATCCTCAATGATGAAACTTCCGCCCTTAATAATATTTGAAGTAGTGTTTGACATTAGAAAAGCCTCCCTGTTCATTTTGTTTATATTTGTCCCTGACTATGGATTAAGCCATCAATTCGAATACTCCGGCAGCTCCCATGCCTCCGCCGATACACATCGTGACAATACCGAACTGTTGGTTTCTGCGTTTCATTTCATGCAGCAAAGTCAACGTCAGTTTGGCCCCTGTACATCCAAGCGGGTGCCCTAAAGCGATCGCGCCGCCATTCACATTCACTTTTTCCTCATCGATGCCCAGCTCTCTGATAACCTGGATCGATTGGGAAGCGAATGCCTCATTCAATTCGAATAAACCGATATCGGATAATTCCAGTCCCGCAAGCTTCAGTGCTTTCGGAATGGCAGCCACTGGCCCGATCCCCATGATTTCAGGCGGTACACCAGCAACAGCGAAAGAACGGAACTTGCCCATTGGCTTCATTCCCAACGAACTCGCTTTTTCGCCATCCATGACCATTACTGCAGCTGCTCCGTCACTTGTTTGGGAAGCATTCCCCGCTGTGACGCTGCCTGTCATAGAAAAGGCCGGACGCAAGCGAGCTAATCCCTCGACGCTGGTATCCGGGCGAACGCCCTCGTCTATGGAGAACTGAATGTTCTTTTCCTTCAGTTTATGGTCACTGCCGACAGATCGCATCGTAACATCCACCGGTACAATTTCATCTGTGAATTTCCCTGCTTTAATGGCTGCAGCAGCTTTTTGATGGCTTCTCACCGCAAATGCATCTTGATCTTCACGGGAAATGCCAAACTTTTTAGCTACTTCCTCGGCTGTATGCCCCATTCCCATATAATACTCTGGAGCATTTTGAGCTAGCGTTAGATTAGGACGGGTCACATGGCCCATCATCGGCACAAGGCTCATCGATTCAGCGCCGCCTGCGATAATCGTGTCACTTTGGCCTAGCATAATGCGCTCAGCTCCATATGCAATCGATTGAAGGCCGCTGGAGCAATACCGGTTGATGGTAATGGCCGGCACCGTATCCGGCAATCCAGCCAATGCACCGATATTTCTTGCCATATTTAATCCTTGTTCCGCTTCCGGCATCGCACATCCGATAATTAGATCATCGATATTTCCTTCATAATTGCCTGCACGCTTCAACGTTTCCTTTACAACCAATGCTCCCATGTCATCAGGACGCACATGGGCAAGCGTCCCTTTCTTCGCTTTCCCGATCGGTGTTCTCGCACCTGCTACAATTACCGCTTCTCTCATGTCGAACCTCCTCATTTCCGCTATTGATTAGTTACGCAACGGCTTACCTTTAACAAGCATATTTTGCATTCTCGCCTGGGTCTTAGGCTGTTGGATCAAGCTCACGAAAGCTTGCAGTTCCAAATCCAGTAAGTACTCTTCGTCCACTACTGTGCCATACGGAACCTTTCCTCCAGCAATAACGAATGCTAATTTTTCGGCAATCTTCATATCATAATCAGAAATGAATCCTGACAGTTTCATAGCTTGAGCTCCAAGCAACAGAGCTGCATAACCTGTTTCTCCGACAACCGGCACCTTGCTGCGGATACGGCCGGAATATCCTTCTGCATGCATGGACAACACAGTCTGTTTCGCATCGTATAAAAGATGGTCCGGATTGACGCTTACTTTGTCGCTATTATTCAGGAAGCCCATTTCCCGCGCTTCCTCGCCAGATGTAGAAACTTTAGCGGTGGCGACCATTTCAAAAACCTTATTAGCCACCTTTTGGATATCGAAGTCAACGCCTTTTGGCAAAGCTTCGATATGCTTAATATAAAGTTCTTTGCTGCCGCCTCCGCCAGGGATTAAGCCAACGCCCGGTTCCACAAGGCCGATATAGGCTTCCGGTGATGCTTGAATGCGCGCTGCCGGAAGGCATACTTCCGCACCGCCGCCCAGTGTCATGGAGAATGGCGCTGCCACGACCGGTTTAGAACTGTATTTTATTTTCAACATTGCTTTTTGGAATTGGCTGACGACCATTTGGATTTCCATCATATTGTCATCCTGTGCTTCCATCAGCATCATGGCTAGGTTTGCACCCACACAGAAGTTCTTGCCCTGGTTGCCGATGACTAATCCCTTATAATTCTTTTCAACTTCATCAACCGCAAAATTGATCATTTGGATAATGTCCATGCCGATCGCATTGTTCTGTGAGTGGAATTCAAGCAGCGCAACGCCGTCACCTAAATCAATAAGGCTCGCCCCACTATTCTTCTTGATGACGCCTTTTTGTTTCTTAAGCTGTTTCAAGTTGATATTTTTCGGGTTTTCGACGACTTGCTTATATTCACCGTTATGGTAATAGAACAAATGGCCGTCTTCTTCTTTGTAGAAGGAAGCATTGCCTGCTGCCAACATGTTTTCAACCCATTCAGGCACTTGCTTTCCTTCCGCCTTCATTCGCTCTACCGCTTTTGCGACACCGATGCTGTCCCACATTTCGAATGGGCCTTGCTGCCAGCCGAAGCCCCATTTCATTGCTTCATCAATCGCTTGGATGGTATCGGCAATTTCACCGTGCAACTGTGCCGAATAAAGAAGGACAGGGCTTGTGATATTCCAAAGTAAGGTTCCTACTTGGTCTTCACTATATAAAAGCGTTTTCAATTTATTCGCTAATCCTTTTTGTTGTTTGACAGCCTGCAGGGATGCTGATTTAAATTTTTTGCGTTCTTGGTATTCCATTGTTTCTGGATTGAGTTCGAGGATTTCTTTTCCTTTTTTCAGGAAGAAACCTTGGCCTGACTTAGCTCCATACCAACCTTTATCAAGCATTTTTCGGATAAACGGCGGGATTTCAAATACTTTTTTCTCTTCACCATCCACTTGATCATAGACATTCTTGGCAACATGGGCGAATGTATCAAGGCCGACAACATCCAATGTTCTGAAGGTTGCGCTTGATGGTCTGCCGATGACTGGGCCTGTTACAGAGTCCACTTCACCAATGCTGTAGCCGCCTTTAAGCATTTCCTGCACGGTGACAAGCAGACCATATGTGCCGATGCGGTTCGCAATAAAGTTAGGCGTATCCTTCGCGATAACGACCCCTTTGCCGAGTACATCTTCGCCGAATGTTTTCATAAAAGACAGAACGTCACTGTCTGTATATTGTGTTGGAATGACTTCCAATAATTTCAGATAACGGGGAGGATTGAAGAAATGCGTACCGAGGAAATGCTTTTTGAAGTCCTCAGAGCGCCCTTCAACCATTGCTTCAACTGAGATGCCGGACGTATTGGAGGAAACAATGCTTCCCGGTTTGCGGTGTTGGTCTACTTGTTCAAATACGCTTCTCTTTACATCCAGGTTCTCAACGACTACCTCTATGACCCAATCAACCTCGGCCAGACGCTTCATATCGTCTTCGAAGTTGCCTACTTGAAGCAGATCAATATTTTTTTTAACTGCAAGAGGTGCAGGTTTTTGTTTCAATAATTTTTGCAGATTCGCAGCTGGAATCCGATTTCTGACTTGTGCATCTTCCAATGTAAGTCCTTTTTGCTTTTCCGCATCCGTCAATTCACGCGGCACAATATCAAGCAGCAATGTAGGAATCCCAACGTTGGCAAGATGTGCAGCAATACCGGCACCCATGACTCCTGAACCTAATACCGCCGCTTTATGAATGTTTCGTACCAACACAATGTCCCCCTTTGTACGTTTGAATGAATATTCATTCATTTTTCACGTAAAAAAATTTTGGATAAAAAATCTTATATGTTCATAATAAGAGATTTTGGAAATTTTCGCAATAATTTACCATTACAATTTTAAAAATATTTTCACAGCAACCACTTCAAGGGCAACGCTGAAAGAACCCAGCATGGACTCTCCAGATGTATATTTAACTCAATCAAACAAAAACTAAAAATGATCTTTTTATAAGGAGGGTTAACAATGGAACAGTTGAACCAGAATCAGCAGATAAATAACACCCAAGCAATTTTTCAGGAACCCCCCGCTGTCATCACCTCTAAGGACGCTCTATATTTGACAGATATGATGAATTGGAATCTGATTATTGCCAAAAAAGCGGCCCTATTTGCAATGAACTGCCAAGACGAAGAAATTAAACAAGCAATCACTGCGTTGGGAAAAATGCATGAACAGCAATATGATCGCTTCCTTCAACATCTAGGTTTGGGATCACAGCCATCCCAGCCATCCATTTCCCATTAAAAGGTGGAGAGACTATGAATTCAAAAATACAAAATCCAAAAACGCAGCAACCAGAAACTCCAGCTATGAATGACCGTGATTATTTGAATGACATGCTTGCAACTGAGAAGTATATCACAAACTCCTACAGCACAGCCATGCATGAAGCAAGCCATAAAGGCTTATATGAAGATATTTTCACTTCGTTCACAGAGTCCTCTCATGCGCAACGAAATGTATACGATCTAATGTTCAAAAAGGGATGGTATGGCTTGGAAAAAGCGGAAGCCCAATCCTTGGCCCAATCCCATCAACAATTTACAGGCTATAAAAATCAATTTCCCTTCGGAAATGGTCTGCAGTAAGATCAAAAAAAAGGCTCCTCAAAAGGGCCTTTTTTTGATTAATAGCAGGGAATGCAATTATTTTTCTGTTGAAAACATATAGTTCTTATAATGGTATCCGATGCTAAAGATAAGCCCCATTCCCAGCATATTACCGAGCAATGAACTTCCTCCATAACTGATGAATGGCAACGGAATACCTGTTATAGGCAATAATCCAATGGTCATGCCGATATTCTGAAATACATGGAAGGTGATCATTGAGATAATCCCTACGCAGATATACGTATAGAAATGATTCTTCGTATTCATCGCAATCTTAATGATATGGTAAATCAATAGGAAGAATAGGCTGACAATAATACTTGTGCCAACAAAGCCGAACTCCTCGCCGATTACACTGAAAATAAAGTCAGTCTGGCTTTCAGGCAAATAAACTTCACTGTTTCCCACACCCTTGCCCGTTGTTTGGCCGGAGCCGATGGCAAGCAGGGATTTCATCAACTGATAACCGGTGGAATCCTGATTATTGTATGGATCCAACCAAGAATAAATTCTATTAAACTGATACGATTTTACTCCTAAATACTTTTCCAGAACATCCGGCGCCCAGATAACTAAAGCCAAAATCGTGCCGGCAAATACGGTAATGCCCGAAAAAATCGGCACAAGGATTTTCCAAGAGATGCCTGATACAAAAATAACACCCACCATGATTGCAAGCAATACCAAGGAAGTTCCCAAGTCTGGCTGCAGCATGACAAGAAATAAAGGAGCTCCAGTAACCAAGCCTATTTTGATTAAAAGCCAGATATCCGAATGAATGGTTTTCACCATATTCTTGGCATGATGGGTTGTCACCACATTCGCCAACGCGAGCACTAGGAACACCTTCATAAATTCAGAAGGCTGCAAGGATCCCAATGCAGGAAATCTGAACCAGCTTTTCGCGCCATTAATGGTCGGAGCCAGGCTTTCCGGAGCTATAACCAAGGCAAAAAGCAACAGCAAGCCGAAGCCATAAGCATACCAGGATATTTTTTTCAGTTGATCGGAATCCAGCCTAATGACACCAAAAATGATCAGACCTCCGACTATATACCATACAACTTGTTTAACGAGAAAATTTCCTCCGTATTGTCCGCTCGTTTGTGCACTGTAAATTGCGATGCAACTGCTCAGGAAAAGGAGAAATAAAATCAAGAACAAAGTGTAGTCTATTCTAGATGAACGTAATTTAACTGGTTGCACGTCATATTCCCCTTTATAGATTTGATTCAAAAAAAGCATTCTTAAATAAAAAAAGAACACCTTTTAATTATACTGTAAAGCACAAAAATCACAACCTTGAACACCGAAAAGCGGAGAACACCCGTTTAGCGGTGTAGGGACTGGAGCCCTTTCTCTTTGAGATAAAGGAAACACAGCGAACGAAGAGAGCTGATGTTGACTTATCGTAGAAGAAAAGGGTGAAGTCCCCTAGCCTCTGGGTGTTCGGAGCTAGACATCACCGAAAAGCGGAAGTGACCGTTTAGGGACGTACAAACTGGAGTACCTTTTCTTTGAGATAAAGGAAACACGGCGAGGATACGAGCCGATGTTGACTTATCGTAGAAGAAAGGTGCGAAGTTTGCTAGTCCCTAGTCACTGCAGCTAGACATCACCGAAAAGCGGAAACGGTCGTTTAGCGCCGTACAAACTGGAGCGCTTTTCCTGAGATAAAGGAAACACAGCGAACGAAGAGAGCTGATGTTGACTTATCGTAGGGAAAAGAGTGAAGTTTGCTAGGCGCTGACCGTTGGAGCTAGACAACACCGAAAAGCGGAGAACACCCGTTTAGCGGTGTAGGGACTGGAGCCCTTTCTCTTTGAGATAAAGGAAACACAGCGAACGCAGAGAGCTGATGTTGACTTATCGTAGAAGAAAAGGGTGAAGTCCCCTAGCCGCTGGGTGTTCGGAGCTAGACATCACCGAAAAGCGGAAGTGACCGTTTAGGGACGTACAAACTGGAGGGATTTTCTTGAGATAAAGGAAACACAGCGAACGAAGAGAGCTGATGATGACTTATCGTAGAGAAAAACCCGAAGTTTGCTAGTCCCTGGTCACTGCAGCTAGACAACACCGAAAAGCGGAAACGGTCGTTTAGCGCCGTACAAACTGGAGCGCTTTTCCTGAGATAAAGGAAACACAGCGAACAAAGAGAGCTGATGTTGACTTATCGTAGGGAAAAGAGTGAAGTTTGCTAGGCGCTGACCGTTGGAGCTAGACAACACCGAAAAACGGAGAACACCCGTTTAGAGGCGTAGGGACTGAAGCGCTTTCCCTGAGATAAAGGAAACACAGCGAACGAAAGAGAGCCCATATTGACTTATCGTAGAGAAAAAGGTGAAGCCCCCTAGCCTCTGCTAAAGACTGCTGGTTACCACCATTCATCCGCCCAATCCTCAATAGACTTTAACGCCTGCCCTAAACCTAAACCCTTGGCAGTCAATGTATACTCTGTCCGCAAAGGTCGCTCCGAGATGACATCGCGCTCCACTATACCGTGATCTTCCAGTTCCTTCATTCGTTCATTCAGCATTTTTTTGCTTAAATCCGGAATATAAGCATGAATTTCACTGAATCTTTTAGGTTTCTCCATTAAAGTGTGGATAATGGATATGATCCATTTCTTTCCTATCAAATTGAATGACTGCTCTTTTTTCTTACATAATTTCCCGAATGTTTGATCATCGGCCATAACTCATCACCTCACCTTTCATTGAGTAACTATGTAAGCCGTTCTGCCTGGCGCAAGATTCCTACTCCAACATGGGAGTGAAGATAAAGACAATCAAGCGACAGTTAGAATCCAATTGTTCAACTAATCATCGGTGAAAGATGAATAAAAATCCTCACCAATGCCAAAGTTTTAGTATTATATTTTGCAAAACCGTTCACCCGGTAAATATATCATAAATGATTGCAGCAAAAAAATAATTGTAAACGCTTTACTAACTGTGTAAAAATCAGCCATCTTTTACTCTTTATACCCCCCGACCAAAAGATGGAACCCGCAAAAGCCACGTCCCCAAGGAGCACTTGCCGCTCGGCCAGCGGAAAGCGAACACTTCCCCAGAATATGAAAAAGAGCCTCACTAACCGGAATACGACAGCATCTCCATGGTAGTAGGCTCTCTCTATAGATTATGTGTAAGCACAAGTTATCCACCTTATTAACTGCATTTAATCAATGGTGCTTTTTCGACATGTTCATCGTTCAGTTTCAACAGCTCTTTCATAAAAGCTGCCATTTTTGTTTTCTCTGGCGACTGTTCCTGCTTCATTTCTTCCATAGCGCGCAAAATTCCTTGCTTAAAAGCATTTGTATGGATCATCCACTCACTGATCATCTGCTTAGTTGCATCTCGTTCTCCTTTATCCTTCACCGCAAATAAGTTTTCTGTGGTAGGTTCCAATAACTCTAGACCGCTTAATTCTTTATCCATTGCCATCCAGAAATAATTCATCTGGCTTTCATAATCATGGGATTCATATAGATCCTTATCTTCTCTTAATAGATAATATTGAATACCGATTTTTATGCGGTATTTATCCTGTTGTTCATCAGGCAACTTTACATCAACGACTTCGATATTTTTCTCCGCATCTATATATGTTTCCAGTCCGTATGCTGTTTTGATGACTTTTGCATCAAGCAAATTCATATATACCCCTTCTTTCTTTTGCAAGTATAAAACAAGCATCCTTTCCTTCATGCGAAGGCTCGGATGCTCGTTCTTAATTATAGACGTTTCATTAATGCTTCTTTTTCACTTTCATAGCCAGGCTTTCCGAGCAAAGCGAACATATTCTTTTTGTAAGCTTCCACACCAGGTTGGTCGAATGGATTAACACCCATCAATAAACCGCTGATGCCGCATGCTTTTTCGAAGAAATAAACCATCTCGCCAAATGTATACTCAGTAAGTTCGTCTAACTCTACGATTATATTCGGCACATTGCCGTCCACATGGGCCAAAACAGTGCCTTGGAATGCTTTTTTGTTAATTTCATCCAATGTTTTGCCAGATAAGAAATTTAGGCCATCCAAGTTTGCAGCGTCTTCTTGAACAGTCATTTCCACTTTTGGTTTCTTGACTTGTACTACTGTTTCAATCAGGTCTCTGCGTCCTTCTTGTACGTATTGTCCCATAGAGTGCAAGTCAGTCGAGAAATCGACAGAAGCAGGGAACAATCCTTTTTGGTCTTTCCCTTCACTTTCGCCGAATAGCTGTTTCCACCATTCTGATACATAATGAAGAGCTGGTTCATAATTCACGAGCAATTCAATGTTTTTGCCTTTGCGGTATAATGCATTTCGCACAGCCGCATATTGGTAACTTTCATTTGTTGCCAATTTAGGATCATTATATTTAGCCGCTGCAGCTGCTGCGCCTTTCATCATTTCATCGATATCCAATCCAGAAACTGCGATCGGCAATAATCCAACTGCTGTAAGAACAGAATATCGGCCGCCGACATCATCAGGAATGACGAATGTTTCATAGCCTTCTTCGTCAGCCAGTTGTTTTAAGGCGCCTTTTTCCCGGTCAGTTGTAGCGAAAATCCGTTTTTTCGCTTCTTCTTTGCCATATTTCTTTTCCATGTATTCGCGGAAAATGCGGAATGCAAGTGCCGGTTCTGTTGTTGTTCCTGATTTAGAGATCACATTTACCGAAATATCTTTCCCTTCCAACACTTCCATCAAATGTGAAAGATAGGTTGAGCTGATATTTTGGCCAGCGAAATAGACCTCAGTTGTGCCTTCCATTTGGTTATGGAAAGAATGAGAAAGAGCTTCAATCGCTGCGCGAGCCCCTAAATATGAACCGCCGATTCCGATGACAACCAAAGCATCTGAATGGCTGCGGATTCTTTCAGCAGCTTTCTTGATACGGCTGAATTCCTCTTTGTCATATTCAGTCGGAAGGTCTACCCAGCCGTGAAAATCGGAGCCGGGCCCTTTATGTTCATGCAGCATATGATGTGCAACTTCAACAAAATCACCAAGATTATCAACCTCTTGCTGATTCATGAACGGTAAAACATTCGAATAATTCAGTGAAATAGACAAACGAAACAATCCCCTTTCGTATAAAGCAAAACTTTGATTGGAAGGAACATCCTCCCTGCCGATCAACAAAAATCACTCTTACTGAAAAAACTGCTTAAAGGCAACGGACAAACAACGTTGTCCGGAGCCTAGCAGTCTCTTATTGATCCTTTATTATTTAACAGCCTTTGTCCAATCAGCAGCGAATTTTTCGATACCTTGGTCTGTTAATGGGTGTTTAGTCAATTGTTGAATGACTTTGAATGGAATGGTTGCAATATCAGCGCCAGCCATTGCTACACGAGTTACATGGTCCGGATGTCTGACAGATGCTGCGATAATTTGAGAATCGATGTTGTGGATTCGGAATAGCTCAGCAATCTTAGAAACTAATAGAACGCCGTCTTCAGAGATATCATCCAATCTTCCCAAGAATGGAGAAACATAGCTAGCGCCTGCGCGAGCTGCCAATAAGGCTTGGTTTACAGTGAAGATCAATGTCACATTCACTTTAACGCCTTTTTTAGCTAGGTAACGAGTTGTTTCTAAACCAGCTTCAGTCATTGGCACTTTGATTGTTACTCTTTTATCTCCATTGTTGATTTTGATTAATTCATCGGCTTCAGCCATCATTTGTTCAGCAGTAATGGCATCAGGAGTTACTTCAGCAGAAACAGATTCTACATCAGGAACTGCTAGCAGAATTTCTTCGATGCGGTCTTCGAATTTCACGCCTTCTTTAGCTACTAATGAAGGGTTTGTTGTTACACCGTTCAATACACCCATTTTGTACGCTTTTTTAATATCATCCATGTTTGCAGTATCAATAAAGAATTTCATTTATAATGACCTCCGTTTTTTTGTTAGATTATTTGCTTTCTACAGCATGTCCGCCGAACTCATTGCGTAGTGCAGCGACAACTTTACCGGTGAATGTATCATCCTCAAGGGAACGATATCTCATCAATAAGGACATAGCGATCACTGGAGTTGCTGTTTGCAGATCCAATGCTGATTCAAGAGTCCATTTTCCTTCTCCTGAAGAGTGCATAACACCTTTAATAGCATCCAGCTTAGCGTCTTTGGAGAATGCACTTTCTGTAAGTTCCATTAACCATGAACGGATGACGGAACCATTGTTCCAGACACGGGCCACTTTTTCGAAATCATAATCGAATTGGCTCTTTTCCAATAATTCGAATCCTTCACCGATTGCAGCCATCATACCGTATTCCACACCATTGTGGACCATTTTCAAGTAATGTCCGCTTCCGGCTGGACCTGCGTATAGATAGCCTTTTTCTACGGCTGTATCAGCAAATACAGGTTCAACAACTTCCCAAGCCTCAGGATCTCCACCGACCATATAGCATGCACCGTTGCGTGCGCCGCTTGTGCCGCCAGAAGTACCGGCATCCATGAAGTGGATTCCTTTTTCTTTCAATAATTCATAACGGCGGATGGATTCTTTATAATGAGAGTTTCCAGCTTCAATGATGATATCGCCTTTAGCTAGGAATGGTGTGATTTCGTCAATGACGGAATCTACCACCTGATGAGGTACCATCACCCATAACACACGTGGCTGTTCTAGCTTTTCAGCAAGTTCTTTCAATGTTGAAGCTCCTGTTGCGCCGTAGCCTTCCATTTGTTTGATTGCGTCGCTGTTTACGTCGAAAGCGACCACTTCATGTTTGTGGTCCAACATATTTTGGCCAAGGTTCATCCCCATTTTGCCAAGGCCGATTAACCCGATTTTCAAACCAATCTCCTCCTATTATCAAAAACCATTAATTTATATCTATTGAAACAGTCCCGCAAAACGCGGGAACTGTGCTTAACCTTGAACTAATTCTTTTGTTGCGCTGACAACTTTGTCAACAGTAAAGCCGAAGTATTCCATTACTTCATTGCCTTTACCAGAAGCACCGAATGTATTGATTGACAAGCTGACGCCATCTAAGCCGATATAGCGTTCCCAGCCAAGTGATATGCCCATTTCAATGCTTAAGCGGTTTTTGATGGCTCTAGGAAGGATTTGTTCCTTATATTCTTTTGATTGTTGCTCGAACAATTCCCAGCTAGGCATTGCCACTACGCGGATAGACATATTGTCTTTTTCCAATTCAGCTTTTGCTTTTAATGCAAGTGAAACTTCTGAACCTGTTGCGATTAAGATTGCGTCAGGTTGTGCATTTGTTTCTTCCATTACATATGCACCTAGTTTTAGGTCATCGATATTTCCTGCTGTTTTTTCTAATACAGGCAAGTTTTGGCGAGTCAATACAAGCGCAATCGGTCCTTCAGTTTGTTTAAGTGCATATGCCCAAGCATTTGCTGTTTCATTCGCATCAGAAGGGCGGATCACAGTTAAGCCAGGAATTGCACGCAAGGCTGCCAATTGTTCAACTGGTTCATGTGTAGGGCCGTCTTCACCGACTGCGATTGAATCATGTGTAAACACATAGGTTACAGGCAATTTTTGCAAGGCTGCCAAACGGATAGATGGACGTAGGTAGTCATTGAACACAAAGAATGTGCTGACGAATGGTTTAACACCGCCATGTTGAGCCATACCATTACCGGCTGCACCCATTGCATGTTCACGAACACCGAAGTACACCTTTTTGCCTGCATATGAATCGAAGGCAAATCGGTCTTCACCTTTAATATCAGTCATTGTTGAACCTGATAGATCGGCACTTCCTCCGAACATGGCAGGTACTTTCTTCACATAGTGATTGATGCTGTTTCCGCTTGCCACACGAGTAGAAACGGCTTTATCAGTTGAGAATGTAAGCAGGTCGCTCGCTTCAATCAATGCTTTGCCATCGATTGCATTCTGCAGCTCCTCAGCCAATTCAGGATATTTTTCTTTATAAGCATTGAAAAGTTCTTTCCAGCTGTTTTCTTCTTTAATGCCTTTTTGTTTTAATTCCTCAAAATGCGCTTTTACTTCTTCAGGCACATAGAAATCTTCGCCGTAGTCCCAGCCGTATGCTCTTTTAACAGCGACTGCTTCTTCCACTCCAATTGGCGCACCGTGCGCTTTGTTAGTGCCGGCTACTTTTTCGCTACCGAATCCAATGATTGTTTTGACTTCAATCAATGTAGGTTGTTCTGTATTTTGTTTTGCTTCTTCAATTGCTTTAGCGATTGCTTCAACGTCATTTCCTTCTTCAACAAGGATATGCTGCCAATGTGCAGATTCTGCTCTTTTCTTAATATCTTCAGAGAATGAGAAGTTCAATTCTCCATCAAGAGAAATGCTGTTTGAGTCATACAAGGCAATCAATTTGCCCAATTTCATGTGTCCAGCCATTGACATTGCTTCATAAGCAACACCTTCCATCAAGTCGCCGTCGCCTACTAGCGCATATGTGTAATGGTCGATGACAGGGAATCCATCTTTATTGAATTGTGCTGCCAAGTGTGCTTCTGCCATTGCCATTCCGACTGCATTGGAAATCCCTTGTCCAAGAGGGCCTGTAGTCGCATCTACTCCATCTGTATGTCCAAATTCTGGATGTCCAGGTGTTTTACTGTTCAACTGGCGGAAATTCTTCAAGTCATCCAATGTTACATCATAGCCGGAAAGATGAAGCAAGCTATAAAGCATAGCTGAACCATGGCCTGCTGAAAGGACGAAGCGGTCGCGGTCGAACCATTTGCCGTTTTCAGGATTATGTTTGTAATGGTTTGCCCATAGAGCGTAAGCCATTGGTGCAGCACCCATTGGAAGGCCTGGATGGCCTGAATTGGCTTTGTTGATTGCATCTATAGATAACGTTCTGATTGCATTAACTGCTAATGTGTCGATTTTATGACTCATTTGCATATTCCTCCTCTGAGCTCTCTATTGTGGGTTAAGCTTGTAATTTTAATGTAGATTCTTTTTCTTCTTCTTCAGGGTCAAGCCACCATGTAAAACCTGATTGTTCAAGCAATGCATAGGCTTCGGCCGGACCATTTGATCCCGCTGGATATTTGTGGAGCGGCACTTTATTTTCTCTGAAGGCATCCAATATTGGTTGTACCCATTCCCAAGCAAGTTCAACCTCTTTCCAATGGGCAAAAAACGTAGAATCTCCGTTCAATGCATCTCCTATCAAACGTTCATAAGCTTCAGGAACATCCTTTTGCTCTGACAGAAAGTTCATTTGTACGGGCTCGATTTGGCCGCCTTTTAGCGGGTTTTTGCTGTTGAGTTGGAAAGTGACGTTTTCGTTCGGCGAAATCTCTATGATTAATAGATTAGGCGAAACCTGTTGCTTTTGCTTGTCGTATAACTCTTTTGACGTATTCTTGAACTCTATGACAATTCGTGTTGCTTTTTCCTTCATTCTTTTGCCGGTGCGGATATAGAAAGGAACGCCTTTCCAGAATGGATTGTCGATCCATAACCGAGCAGCAATAAATGTATCATTCTTAGATGTTTCTAAAATGCCCGGTTCATCCAAATAACCAGGAAGTTTTTTTCCGTCTAGCTCTCCGGCAGAATATTGCCCACGGATGACATTATGCTTCACATCATCGATGTTCAGCGGCCGAACAGCTTCCATGACCTTGCGTTTTTCCTCTCGGATGTTATTCGCATTGATTGTACTTGGCAAGTGCATGGCAGTCATCATCAGCATTTGAAGCATATGATTTTGGAACATGTCACGGATAGCTCCGGTATGGTCATAATAGCCTGCCCGTTCTTCTACACCGACGACTTCGCTTGCTGTAATCTGCACATTCGAAATATGGTGGTTATTCCAAAGAGTATGAAGAATCGGATTAGCAAACTCCAAAGCATCAAGATTCTGAACCATCGATTTGCCCAAATAATGGTCAATTCGATAAATCTCTTCTTCTTCAAAGGCATTGCTCAATTTTTCATTCAGTTCACGTGCTGACTTCACATCATGGCCAAATGGTTTCTCGATGACTAACCGTTTCCAGCCACTCACTGATCCCAAACCGCTTTCCTTAATGCCAAAGGCAATTACATCGAAAAATTCTGGTGCAACTGAAAGATAGAACATTCTGTTTTGCGCTAAACCAAGTTCTTGCTCACGTTTCTCAACCAATTTGAGAAGCTTCTTGTAATCCTCTGGTTGAGTGGCATCGAATTGACCGTATTGGAAGGACTCCAAAAAATCAGTCAGTTCAGCATCGCTTTCCGGTTTTCTTCTTGAAAATGTATACAATGATTCCTTAACATGCGACCGGAAATCTTCGTTAGTCAGATTCCCTCTCCCTAATCCTGTTATTGAAATCGATTGAGGCATTTTTTTCTCAATATATAAATTATAAAGAGCCGGAAAAATTTTTCTTTTTGCCAAATCCCCGGTTGCCCCAAATAACACAAAACTCATCGACTCCATTTTAGAACCTCCCTTTATCCATACCTGACGCTTACGCATCGTGCATAGTACCCCTTTACTAGATAAATGGACTTGTTACAATACAATCGATATTCAAATTGTAACAGTTGGCATTCATATTCATGAGTTATCCATCATGTTTAGGTTACTTAATGTAACCATGGTAAAACTTATTAAATTAAGAGTCAAGCAATATGTGTCGAAATTGTGAATATGTTAACAAACATTGGATTTATAAGGAATTTATGAACATTCACTCATTTTAACCCCTCTTCCTTCATTTGCGTTCCATAAACCGGTCCATCAGCAAAAGATAGGAAACAAAAGAAGAATACAACATATTTTCCTTTTTCCCTCTCTTTTTCAGGATACTTGTTGCACTCCCGCATAACAATCTGTATTAATTATTCCCCCAACAAGATTACCTGTTCATTTTTCATAGTGATCACCCTATCCGCCATATCGACGAACAGGCCGTTTTCCACTACGCCTGGAATATGATTTAAGGCTGATCCCAATGCAGAAGGATTTAGCTCGTTAAAGATGCAGTCAAAAATAAAATGGCCATTGTCGCTGATAAATGGCTTATCACCAGCCATCCGCATCCGGCATTTGCCGCCTAACCCCTCTATTTTTTGTGCCGTAAGATTGTATCCGAACTGAACTACTTCGACTGGCAAAGGAAATGCGCCTAATTTAGGGACACATTTTGTTGAATCGGCAACAACAATGAAGCGGTCGGCTGTGTGGGCAATGATTTTTTCTCTCAACAATGCTCCGCCTCCCCCTTTGATCAACCGAAGGGCAGGGTCCACTTCGTCAGCCCCATCAATCGCAAGATCAATCCTATCGACCTTATCCACGTCTAATAAAGGAATGCCCAACTGCCGAGCGATACTTTCCGTCGCTTGGGAGGTTGGAACACCCTGCACCTTCAATCCTTCCTGAACCATCATCCCTAATTTTTGCAGAGTGTAATAGACAGTGGATCCGGTGCCAAGCCCTACAACCATGCCTTCTTTTATATATTCGGCTGCTTTCTCGCCTACAATCTTTTTCTCATTCATAACGTAACCCCCCAATTCTGATGATATCTATGATATATCCCCTTTTAACAGGGTAATCATCTATAAGCATACAAAAAGAAAGGCCCCCGTGCTTAACAGGAGCCTTCAGATTATGAACGGTATAAATAGACAAGGCACTCAAATGGTCGCAAAACAGCCGCGCTTCCGTCACAGAGAGCGCTTTCGTAATTTGAGAAGAGCAATTCGCCTTTTCTCCCCTCCAATTCTCCCGGAAATACGAACTCCGACTGTTCATCCGAGAAATGGCAAATAGCCAATAACGTTTCATCCCCCAAACAACGCTTGTAGGCAAATACCTGCTCGTCATCTTCAGCAACAAGTTGGAAATCCCCATATACAATAATGTCATGCTGCTTCCTCAGCTGAATTAATTTCTGGTAAGCATAAAAGACAGAGTTTTTATCTTCTAATGCTTGCTTTACATTTATCTCTTGATAATTAGGATTTACTTCAATCCAAGGTGTTCCGTTTGTAAAGCCGGCATTTGGCGAATCATCCCATTGGATTGGCGTTCTGGCGTTATCCCGTCCTCTTGCATGGATGGCGCTCATCATCTTTTCGTGTGTCCAGCCCTTGCCTTCAACCAAATCCCGATACGCATTCAATGTCTCAATATCTTTATACTGGTCCAGCGCATCAAAAGCGACATTTGTCATCCCCAATTCTTCCCCTTGATAAATATAGGGGGTCCCCTGCATCATATGCAGGCAAGCCGCCAACATTTTGGCGCTCTCCTTACGGTATTTCCCATCATGGCCGAATCGCGAAACGGCCCGCGGCTGGTCATGGTTATCCCAATAGAGGCTATTCCATCCATCGTGATGCAACCCCGTCTGCCATTTCGCAAGAATCCTCTTAAGTTCTTTCAATTCCCACGGGCCATTGTTCCATTTACCGTCAGGACCGTCACCGAGCCCCATATGTTCGAATTGGAAGACCATATTCAACTCATGCCGCTTGCCGCCGGTATAAAGCACGGCATCTTCTGGTGTTACACCAGGCGTTTCTCCGACCGTCATAATATCGTACTTCGATAATACTTCCCGGTTCATTTCCTGCAGATATTCGTGGATTTTCGGCCCATTCATGAAAAAGGCGGAACCATCGCCATAGCGCTGGCCTTCTGGACAAGGGCCATCCGGATAGGCATTGTCTTTTGAAATCATATTGATTACATCCATTCTGAAACCATCAATGCCTTTATTCAGCCACCAACGCATCATCCGATATATGTCTTGGCGCAGTTCAGGATTTTCCCAATTCAAGTCCGGCTGTTTCTTGCTAAACAGGTGCAGATAATAATCGCCCGTAGCCTCATTCCACTCCCAGGCAGAGCCTTTAAAAATCGATTCCCAATTGGTCGGCTCACGGCCGTCAACCGCTTCTTTCCATATGTAATAATCGCGCTTATCTGAATTTTCATTGGACGAACTTTCCTTGAACCATTGATGCTCATCCGAAGTATGATTGACAACCAGGTCCATCACAATCTTCAAGCCTATTTCATGTGCCCGGCGAATCAGCTCCTCCATTTCGGCCATCGTCCCGAATTCCTCCATGATGCTGTAATAATCACTTATATCATACCCGTTGTCATCATTCGGAGAGGCATAGACTGGCGAGAGCCAAATGACATCCACGCCCAGTTTTTTTATGTAATCAAGTTTGGATAAAATGCCTTTAAGGTCTCCGATTCCATCCCCATTGCTATCTTTAAAGCTACGGGGGTAGATTTGATATACGACAGCTTCTTTCCACCATGTTTTCTCCATTCGTCCCACCCTTTCTTCGTAAACGTTTACGTTATTAGCCTCAAAACCGATTCTCTGCTGATGATCTGATGGGGCATCACGCAATTTGGAACGCATGTAGATCCATCCATCACCTGGAACAACATACCCACCGCCTTTTTTCCCATTTCAAACAAGGGCTGGCTCACAGTCGTAAGCGGCGGAATCGCCATTTCTGCAATCAGCAGATTATCATATCCCATCACGGATAATTCTTCAGGCACAGCCACCGAATGCCGGTGCGCCTCTGACAAAATCCCGGCAGCCAGCTCGTCGCTGCAAGCAAAAACCGCAGTCGTTCCGCTATTAATCACCTGTTCGTAAACGGATCTGCCCGATTGGAAACTGAAATCTCCACTATAAATCAGCCATTCAGGTTCAAACGCCAAGCCATGGTGCCTGAATGCCTGTTTGTATCCTTCCATACGCGGGATGCCTGCAATCGCATCCTCCTTCCCGCCATTGACTATGCATATTTTCCTGTGCCCCTGCTTGATCAAGTAGTCTGTCGCAGAGAACGCCGCCATTCGGTCGTCGACTTTTACATATGGAAGCCCGCTGTATGAAATGGTAGACACAAGCACGGCTGGCACACTTGCCTGATGGATACATTCCTCATATTGTGCGGTGAACAGATCACTGACAAAAAGGATTCCTTCCACTCGTTTTTCGATTAGCAACTCCAAATATTGCAGCGTTTTTTCTGTAGAGCTATCCGTATTGCATACAATGGCACTCCAACCTGCTGCATGGACAGCCTCTTCGACCCCGCGAAGAATTTCCGCCGAGAACATCGAAGATACAGTAGGGAATATAACACCGATTGTCTTGGTCCTTTTATTGACCAGCCCTCTTGCTAAAGCATTGGGACGGTAGCCAAGTTCATCAATCGCCTCCAGCACTTTTTGCTTCGTGGCTGGCTTAAAGCCCGGGCGGTCATTCAATATGCGGGAGACCGTAGCAATCGATACGCCCGCATGTTGTGCTACCTCTTTGATCGTAACGCCCATTTCTCCACCTCTTTTTACGTAAACGTTTACTTCATTCTTTGGATTTATTATAATATTGGTAAATATTAACGTCAATCAAGAAGAGCAGCTAAGGTAAATGACCATTCCAACACAGGAGGCGTTTAGATGAAATCTGAAAAAGAAAAAATGATTGCAGGCGAAATGTATCAATCTAACGATCCGCAACTTTGTTCAGACCGGGAACACGCAAGGAAGCTGACTCGGCTGTACAATACATCGAAAGAAACGGATACCGAGGCACGCCAAAACATTTTGGCATTTTTATTGGGCAAAGCAGGAAAACATCTAACGATCGAGCCAGATTTTCGCTGTGATTATGGCTACAACATCCATACAGGCGATTTTTTCTTTGCTAATTTTAACTGTGTCATTCTGGATGTCTGCCCAGTAACATTCGGTGATCATTGCATGCTCGGTCCCGGGGTGCATATTTACACAGCAACCCATCCATTGGATGCCAAGGAACGTGCATCCGGTTTTGAATTCGGCAAACCGGTGACGATTGGCAACCATGTATGGCTCGGCGGCGGATGCATCATCAATCCTGGAGTGACCATTGGAGACAACGCTGTCATTGCCTCCGGCGCTGTAGTGACGAAAGATGTACCGCCATCAACCGTTGTAGGAGGGAATCCTGCACGCGTGCTGAAAAAGATTTAAATGCCTACAAAAAAAGAGGAATAGAAAGCCTAAACTGTACCCTATAGAATAGATACTTTGAAAAGTGGCTATTCTATAGGGTGCTTTTTTGTATATGGAGAAAAAGAATCGGAGAAGAGAAAATAAGTGAAAAATAGAGATAAAACAGCTTTCAGTACCTTTCGTAAAACTGGTCAACTTCAGCAGTGGATATCCAGCCTACCCAATTCCCTCATAACTCTAAAAATCGCATCCATTTGGTCCAGCGTATTACTAACTCTTTTGTTTCCATTAATCTCTCTATCTACTTTGATTATTTTTGTTATAGTTCTAATCATTTTAAATAGGTGGAACGTATGTTGAATAAAAGAGCAGCCAACAACATTATTTTTTCCGTTGAGATGTTTCCGAATAAGGAAGCATCTTTTTCAATTCGGGCGTTTCCAATAATCTTTATCTTCCATCGCTGACAATGGTGATGTCTATATTTCTGGCATTCCTCATAATGCTGTTCACGATTGATCCTTTCCTTACTTCATCCCATCGTGTCCTCGCTGACTGCCCAAGTATGATTTGCGTAATCCGATATTTTTTGGCAATCGAGACGATGATGTCCGCCGGCTTACTCTTCCCTCTCTCTTCAATAATAAAATGGGCATTAAATTCATCCGCCAATGCTTTCCAGCGCTTTATCTTCTGTTGTTTCTCCGCCGAGTAGAATGGCTCTTTTTCTGATGCAATATGGAGTATATATAATTCAGCTTTCATACGATGTGCCATCCGATATCCCCTCCGGATCAACTTTTCGGCAGTGGGTCCGTAATGCACGCACACCATTATACGGTCATATACTCCTAACGGGCCTTCTTCCTTCTCAAAATCAGAATGGATTTTTTCATCCATATCATTGGCCACTTCGCGTAACACTAATTCTCTCAGTGCAGATAGATTGGATTGTTTGAAGAAATGCTGGAGGGCTTGCTCGATTTTGTCCGGTTTATAGATTTTTCCCTCTGCCAGTCGTTTGCGCAACGTTTCCGGGCTGGCATCAATCAATTGGATTTCGTCTGCTTTTTGGATGAAATAATCCGGCACTCTCTCACGAATAGAGATGCCTGTAATTTGTTTGACAATATCATTCACACTCTCAATATGCTGGATATTGACTGCACACCATACATCTATGCCTGACTCCAAAAGATCTTCGACATCCTGATATCGTTTACGGTTCTTACTTCCTTTAATATTGCTGTGGGCCAATTCATCTACGATTGCGATGCCCGGCTGGCGTTTAAGGATTTCTTCGATATTGCACTCACCGAATGTCCGGCTTTTGTAAGTGATTTGTTTTAGAGGAATGCATTCTAAATCTTTCAATTGCTCCACAGTTTCGTGCCGTCCATGCGTTTCCACCAAGCCAATGACGATATCCTTTCCTTCTTTTCTGGCATCATGGGCATCCAGCAGCATTTTATAGGTTTTCCCCACACCTGGTGCTGCTCCAATATAAAGCTTCATTTTTCCTCTATGTTCATTATGTAACTCATCCAAGATCTGTTCTGGTGTCTTTCGGCGTGAATAGTAATGGTCAGCTGCCATTTTCTTCTCCTTTCCAACTGCTCAAAAGGCGTCAAGAACAGCGATTCTTGACACCCTTTAACCCCCGTATTTTCGTCTTATTAACACCCGCTTGAAAAAGCTTGGTCGATCCACTCTTGGGTCCAGCCTCTTATTTATAAAGCTCCTTTAAGGCGAGATTCAATTTCAAAACATTGACCCGTTCTTGCCCGAACAAGCCCAACTCTCTTCCTTTTGTATGTTCCTTGACCAGTTTTTTCAGCACCGATTTACTGATTCCTCCCCTTTCGGAAATTCGGTCAATCTGCACGTAGGCTCCTTCCGGTGATATATGCGGATCTATACCTGAACCGGAATTAGTCAGTAAGTCAGCCGGCACTTCTGATACAGGAACCGTAGGGTTTTGTTTTCCCCATTGAATGATAGACTCTTGCACCCGTTTCTTGAGGTCAGGATTAGACGGGGCATAGTTGTTGCTTCCTGAGCCAGTTCCGTTGTACTCTACACTCGAAATCCGTCCTTGGAAATAGTTCGGATCTGTTACTTTTTGGCCGATCCATTCAGAGCCCACAATATTCCCCTCGCTGTCTTCTATCATACTTCCATTCGCTTTATAAGGCATGAACGCTTGTGCAATCACCGTGGAGACAAGTGGATAGATCAATCCGCATACTATCATCACAACAACACTGAACCGCAGAACCGGAACTGTCAACAATCGCAATTCTTTCACTAGACATACTCCCTCTTTCCTTCATTGAATTGGTTCATATAAATACACCGAGTATGACATCGATTATTTTAATGCCCACAAAAGGGGCAAGAATCCCGCCGAGCCCATACACGCTTAAATTCCTGCCAAGCAATGCGTTCGAACTCATTGGTTTGTAGGCAATCCCTTTCATGGCTAAAGGGATCAGCAACGGAATGATAATCGCGTTGAACACCAAGGCCGATAAAATAGCCGACATTGGCGAACTCAGCTGCATGATATTGAGAGCGCTCATTTGAGGGATGGCAATCATGAACATAGCTGGGATAATAGCAAAATATTTCGCTACATCATTAGCAATACTGAATGTTGTCAATGCCCCCCGGGTCATAAGCAGTTGTTTCCCTATCCCTACCACTTCAATGATCTTAGTAGGGTCAGAATCCAGATCAATCATATTGGCGGCTTCCTTTGCTGCGGTGGTTCCCGAATTCATCGCCAGGCCAACATCCGCCTGCGCCAAAGCAGGTGCATCATTGGTACCGTCCCCTGTCATGGCAACAAGCTTCCCTTGGCTTTGCTCTTCTTTAATGACCGCAATTTTGTTCTCCGGTTTGCATTCAGCGACAAATTCATCAACGCCTGCTTCTCTGGCAATCGTTGCTGCTGTGACTGGATTGTCCCCCGTGCACATGACTGTTTTGATGCCCATTCTCCGCAGTTGATCGAAACGCTCTTTCATACCGGGTTTCACTGTATCCTTCAAATAAATTAAACCAAGAATACGGCCGTCCACAGCTACAGCAAGCGGGGTTCCCCCTTTTTCCGAGATTCTATTCGTTTTCTCATCCAAATCGGATGGTAAAGATCCATTTTGCTGCATTACCCATTGTTTAATCGCCTCTACGGCCCCTTTACGGACAGCCCTTCCGTCTTTTAAGTTAAGGCCACTCATCCTTGTCTCTGCCCGAAATTCTATCATTTCCGCCTCTTTTATGATGCTTCTGTCCGCCACTGTCCCCAATTGTCCGACAAGTGAAACAACCGACTTGCCTTCTGGTGTATCATCATACTCGGATGCAATTGCACTCCAAAAATGCAATTCTTCTTTTGAGCAACCGCCGACAGCCAAAAAATCACTTGCCATACGATTGCCGAACGTAATCGTTCCCGTCTTATCAAGAATAATAGTGTGAATATCCCCGGCTGCTTCCACCGCCTTCCCGGACATCGCGATGACATTGAACTGCGTCACCCTGTCCATGCCGGCAATGCCGATAGCGGACAGAAGGCCGCCAATCGTTGTTGGAATCAAACAAACAAGAAGGGCAATCAATACTGGCAATTCAATCGCGAATCCTAAATAATCCGTAAACAGTGGCAAAGCCATGACGACAATCATAAAAATCAAGGTCAATGCGGTCAATACCGTGTTTAAGGCTACTTCATTAGGCGTTTTTTTCCGCGCGGCTCCCTCGACTAGCGAAATCATCCGTTCCAGAAAGGAATCGCCTGAATCGTTAGTGATTTGTACGGTAATACTGTCTGAGATTACCTTCGTGCCGCCAGTAACCGAACTGAAATCGCCGCCGCTTTCCTTAATAACAGGCGCTGATTCGCCAGTGATTGCCGATTCATCGATCGATGCCAGGCCTTCTATTATTTCGCCATCCCCCGGAATCATTTCTCCCTGCGAAACGACCACTATATCGCCCTTTTTAAGGGTGGTCGAAGATACAGTTACAATCTGGCCGTTTTTTAAGAGATTAGCTGTCGTTTCTTGTTTAGATTTCTTTAACGAATCGGCTTGCGCTTTGCCTCTTCCTTCTGCCAAGCTTTCAGCAAAGTTGGCAAATAGAATGGTGAATAGCAGGATGAAGGTAACCGTCACATTAAACCAAATGTCTGAATTTCCTCCAAACAATCCTGGCATGAATGAAAGGAAGAGTGTTATGACGAACCCAATTTCTACAACGAACATAATCGGATTTTTAACCATTGTAGCCGGATTTAATTTGACAAAAGCTTGCTTAATGGCATTTCCGATTAATCCTTTTTGTTTCGGCTCCTTTAGCGGATGAGGCATCATATTCTTCTGCTTCGCCTGAGTGCCCAGGCCGGCATCTTGATGCACAGCATCAGGATATCCGTGTTTTTTTACTGCTGTTTCGCCCATTTTCTTCCTTCCTCCATTATCAAAGTGTTAAAAATTCAGCAACAGGGCCCAGTACTAATGTCGGGAAAAACGTCAACGCACCGACAATGAGGATGGACCCCAACAATATGCCTCCAAACAATGAAGTATCTGTCCGGAAAGTTCCGATTGTCTCTGGAACAACTTGCTTTTTGGCCAACGACCCGGCAACGGCAATCATGGCGATGATGCTGAAGCAACGGCCAAAGAACATGACCAATCCGGTTGAAATATTCCAGAACAGCGTGGCATCCCCCAGCCCCTCGAAGCCAGAGCCATTATTGGCTGCCGAGGACGTGTATTCATAGACAATTTGCGTCAGGCCATGGAAACCGGGATTGGAAATGCTTTCGCTGCCCAAAGGAGTCCAAAGCGCGATGGCTGAAGCGCCTAGAATGAGTAAAGGATGGATCAGTAATGTAACTGCTATGATTTTCATTTCACATCCTTCCACTTTCTTGCCCAAGAATTCCGGTGTTCTTCCCACCATTAGCCCTGACAAGAAAACGGCAACCAAACAATACATCAACACATTGATAAACCCGGCCCCAACACCGCCGAATACGGTGTTAAGCATCATATTCATCAGCGTGACCATACCGCCGATCGGTGTCAATGTATCATGCATCGTATTGACCGCTCCTGTTTCGGCAGCCGTCGTGACGACAGAATAAAAAGCTGAATCCCCTACACCGATACGCGTTTCCTTCCCTTCCATGCTGCCCAATCCATCTTTCATGCCTAGGCTCTGGAGCACAGAGCTGCCATTGAATTCGGAAGTGAGCGAAACAACGAGCATAATAGCAAACATCACAGCCATGATCGTGAACAGGATTCGGCCCTGTTTTCTGTTGCCGACCATCTTGCCGTATGCGAACGGAAGCGCTGTTGGCAGAAGCATCATCAGCCAGATTTGCAGAAAATTACTGATCCCGCCCGGATTTTCGAAGGGATGAGTTGAATTGGCGCCAAAGAACCCTCCGCCATTATTGCCGACTTCTTTAATCGCTAGGAATGCAGCTACCGGTCCACGTGCAATTTGTTGCTGCTCTCCCGTCACTGTCGTGGCCTCCGCCGTCGCATCAAGCGTCTGCGGCACACCAAGAAAGACAAATACCAAGCCAGACACAAAAGCAATCGGCAGGAAAACGCGCGTTAAGCTTCTCGTGAGATCCACAAAGAAATTGCCGACATTTTTACCCGCCAAGCCTCTTATAATGGCCATCACCGCTGCCAGTGCGGTTGCCGGCGAAATAAACATCAAAAAGACGATGCCGATCATTTGGGATAAATAAGACAATCCCGTTTCTCCGCTGTAATGCTGAAGATTCGTGTTGGCCATGAATGAAATGGCTGTGTTGAATGCTAGTGATGACTCCATCCCCCTAATATGACTTGGATTTAGCGGGAGTACGCCTTGAAATCTAAAAACCAAATAGGCCATAAGCAAAGTTGCAACATTCACTAAAAGAAAAGATAATGCATATAATTTCCAACTTTGATTTTCTTTTTTGACCCCCGATATGCGATACAATACATGTTCAAATCCTCCAAAAATACGATCAAGCTTTGTTGGTTTATCACCAAACACACTTGCTAGATACACCCCCGTCGGCTTTACCATCAAGCCGATGATGACCAGTGAAACAATTATGGAAACGATACTCATTAACACCCTTCCATCCCCCTACGAAATTAAAATTTTTCCGGATTGCATAACGCATACAATAAGTACAAGGAAACGCATATGCCCATTGCCAACAAGAAGAACATCATTATTGCCCACCCCTTTTTTCGATTTCTTTATCCGCCCAGACAATCAGGCCCGCCATCAACAAGGAGGAAATAGCGACTAAGCCTACCATCCATACATCCATCATTCCTAAACACCTCCATTTCATCTGGAAATTTCATCGAAACAGTTGAATTCCGTCCGGGCTTTCCTCCTTCTTAAAGGCAAAATAAAAGGCCAATACATACTTATCTCCTTTTCTTAAAGCACAGAAAAATAAAATTAGGGAGCATTCCCTTTCCGCGTTTAAGTGTTTTTGGAGAAAAAGTATATATTGGCCTACTTAACGCCCAGCAAGCTTTTGCCCTCTTTGCGTTCCGTCTTCCATTTTCCTTTTTCTTTTACATATAGGCAAAACAAAAAGACCTACATCATCATTCAAGCTGCCCTTTCTCTGCGCACCTAAAAAATCGCACAAAAAAGGCCCCTTGATCAGGCGGTCTTTATGACCTCCTTCGCTTTAGCCGACGAAGTTAGCTGACGGGTAGGATGGCGAAAGAGTTTTCTCATCCCTTCTGCATGTCTGCAAAATTAACCCCAAAAGATTGGTTCCTCCGTTCTCGATTAAGAGATTAAGCCGAATTAAATTTGAATTCATCTTACCTTGCTATTACGCTTTGTGCAAACAATAAAATAAGGCTAAATACAGGTAAAAACATCCATAAAAGATGATTTTTTCATAGAAATTATCATAATGCTTATTATTCCTTGTTTTTACTCCTATTTTCAACATTTTTAAATTTGGGGATAACGTGGTAAAAATGAACGGTGTGCATAATCATTCGAACATTAAAACATGCAAAGCGCGACTACTCAGGTGATTATACGCTTTAATGCTATATATTTTTATATAAGTGAGGAATCATTATGGCCATTACGAAGAAAAAACTCGAAAGCGAGCTAAGTGAAGCATTCATCAAACTGCAGCGCGATTTGATTGGAAGAGGGCCCCAGGAAACCAAAACCTATATTGTGGGTGATATGATCATTGTCCGTTTCAAAGGAGTGCTCACCATTGAGGAAAAACACTTGGTCAAGCAGCATAATGGCAGAAAGCTCGTCAAACAGGCACGGCAGATCCTCAGGGAAATGTATAGTGAAAACTTCGAAGAAATCGTCGAAAGATATACCAACTGTACTGTCCAATCCAGCCATAGCGACATCAGCACGAAGACCGGAGAACGGATCGAGGTATTTGTGATGGATACAGATGTAGAGAAGGCATTCGGCTGGATATAAACGTACGTACCTGCAATAGCAGGTACGTTATAATAATATAGTAAATATTAAGCAGTAAGTTTAAGGCCGACTGCCGCGGCAAGGACCATTGTTATAAACAAAAGACGTTTCCAGTCCTTCGATTCACCGAACCAAACCATTCCAATGATCGCACCGCCCGATGCACCGATGCCCGTCCAGATGGCATAAGCCGTTCCCATCGGCAAATCCTTCATCGCCAATGCCAGGAATAAAAAACTTCCCGCAAATGTTCCCAGCATCAAAAAAATAGACAATATATCTTTTCTTTTATGAAACAAATTGATACTAAGGACCCCTGTCATCTCGAACAGCCCGGCAATCACTAAATATATCCAAGCCATCAGGATTCGCTCCCTTCCTCTGATTTCCCGTCACTTACCATTTTTAGCCCGACTACGCCTGCCAGCAAAACAATGATCAGTAGAATCTTGGCAACACTGAAAGGCTCACCGAAAAAAAGAATCCCTGAAACGACAGTACCGGCTGTCCCAAGCCCAACAAATACAGCATAGACCGTACCGACAGGAAGATCTTTCCCCGCCATAATCATTAAATAAAAGCTGACTGCAATCGCTATAGCTGTACCCGTCCATTCCCATGCATTCTGACTATGCTTTAAGCCGACTACCCAAGCAACTTCAAAAATGGCTGCCACAAAGACTTTCATCCAATGTTTATTCATCCGATTTCCTCTCCTTTGCTTTATTTTCAGCTTCTCTTGTGCCATTCAAAAAAAGCCTGGGAGAATGAAGCATACATGCTTTTCTCCCAGGCTTTTATCCTTCCGTGTCACAATCCCGCCAAGGGGTTGCGGCTTTCTCTCGGACCAGCCCAGCCAGACGCTGCGGAACCCTAGAAAGCTAATCTTACTCTATAATTCTCACAATTCAATATACAAACTATACCAAAAACACAAACGGCAAACAAGCAGAGACACGCGCAACTGTTGCCCTCCAGAAAGTCCCCTCCATTCCGCTATTCATTAACTATGAGATCCGGGCATGCATCCAACAGATAGCCATTGCTTCTCTTTCGTGTCATAATAAAGTGAAACTTTGATTGGCGGCGGTTTCATCCACCCCCGATCCAATTAGAATAGTATAGTAACATCTTAGGAAGGGAGGGTTCTTGCTTATGGCCAGGAAAAAAAAGCTTGACCATCATGCTCTGATGAAAGCAACCGAAGGATTACTCCTTGAGAAAGGATATAATGCTTTTACCTTCGGATTATTGGCAGAAAGATTATCTGTGGGCAGAAGTACGATTTACGAATATTATCCCAATAAAGATGAACTCATTATCGCCTATTTGCATGGATTCGCTTATGAACGAGTCAAAGAAAGCCAGGACATCATGCAAATCGAGGATATCCAGGCCAAATTCCGTGAATTTATCCGTGTATTCCTCAAGTATTCCCACATCCAGCTGGTTATTAAGATGCTTGAGCAAATGGAGGAAAAAGGGGCTTATTCGAATAAAATTCAGGTGGTTCGTGAAGTTTCTAAAGAAATCTACAGCGATAGCCTCTTACTGATCCAACAGGCAAAAGAAGCCGGCATGATCAAAAAGGAAGCGAATACTGTTTTTATTTCCTATGTCATTTTTAACTTAATCCAAATCCCCAATTTCCGGAACCAGACGGAGGAAGAGCGTCTTGAAGAAATAATGGATTTTATCTTAAATGGTGTCAGTTGTAAATAATTGACGCCTTTTCTTATGGTGTGACATACTTAAATAGAATTATGCAATAGTTCTGACTATTATCGACAGTTGTGTCGGAAATAAAAAAATGAAGGAGGTTTTCAAGCTATGTTTAAATGGATGGCCACAGCCACCCGATCCAAAAAAGGAATCAGCATCATCATTTCTGTATGGATTCTGGCTGTCATTATTCTGTCAGTCACAGCACCGAAGGCAAAAGATGAAATTTCCAAAGGAAATAGCAGCGGCCTGCCGCAGAGCGCCTTATCTGAAAAAGCCCAAAAAGAAATGGACCGCTATTTTAAAGAAGATGATGGGACGCCTGCCATTGCGGTCTTCACTTCCGCTGAAAAATTGACAAAAGAGCAATTACAGCAAATTGCCGATGCCTCAAAAAACATAAGCGAGAACCATTCGAAAAATGTGAAAGAAGTTTTACCGCTGTACCAGTTGCCTCCCCAGGCCCAGGCAGCGCTCCTTTCTGAAGACGGCACCAGCTTAACGCTGCCGATTACATTGAAATCCGGATTGGAATCAAAAAAAATCACGTCTGTACTGGACCAATTGAAAAAAGATATTAAACAATCTGTCTCAGATCCTATTAAGATAAAAATGACTGGGCCTGCCGCGATTGCATCCGATTCTGTCCAGCTATTTTCAAACGCGGATGTTGTGCTGATCCTTGCGACAGTAGCCATCATTCTGGTATTGCTGATCCTTATCTACCACTCTCCGTTGCTCGCGGTCATTCCGCTGCTTGCATGCGGTATTGTCTATCTGGTAGTCGAGCGCGTGCTTGGGCTGATGGGAAAAGCAGGTGTCCATCTTGACCAGCAATCTTTATCGATTATGTCTATTCTTCTCTTTGCGGCATTGACTGATTATTCTTTATTTGTCTTCGCCCGTTTCCGCGAAGAATTAAAGACGCAAGAGAATAAATATGAGAGCATGTATCAAGCCATGAAGGCTGTATCGGAGCCTATTTTCTTTAGCGGCAGCACCGTTTTTGTAGCAATGCTGATGCTTTTCTTCGCCTCCGATGCCGGCTATAGGAATTTTGCGCCTATTTTCTCGACAGCCATGATCATTATTTTGCTTGGCGGCCTGACGCTGGTGCCTGCCCTGTTCACCCTGTTCGGCAAAAAAGCCTTCTGGCCGTTTATTCCGAAACAAGATGCGAAGGAGAAAGCCAAACAGCCTATTTGGGATAAGATTGGCGTATTTGTTTCCCGCCGCCCCAAAACGATTATTGCTGTCCTTACTCTGATCCTAGTGGTCTTTTCGTTGAATACATTCAATATCAAGTACTCTTTCAATCTATTGAAGTCTTTCCCAAGCGATATGGAATCACGTGAAGGATTTGAAATCCTGGAAGATAAGTATTCACCGGGAAGCCTGGCGCCGACAACTGTTCTTATCACATCGGATGAACAATTGGATGCAGGCAAACTGACCGCCATCGCCCAGGAATTAGAAGCACAAAAAGGTGTGGAGAGTATTACGCCTTCAAGCAAAACCATTGCGCAAAACTATCAGGCAAATGCATCAGATAATGGCAAAGCCGTTACCTTACAGATGATCCTGAAAGATAACCCTTATACACTTGATGCCATTGATACGATGGACCGATTAAATAGCGATAGAACGGATATGCTGAAAAACAGTGGGACTAAGGGAGAGTATCATCTTTATTTCACCGGAGAGACAGCTAAACAAGCTGACCTGAATAAAGCCAATAACCGCGATACCATCGTCGTCGTAGTCCTTGTGACCCTCTTCATCATGGTCATGCTAGGATTGCAGACACGCTCGATCATTGCACCGATTTATATGATGGCGACGATTCTGCTGTCCTATTTTGCAGCACTCGGTTTAGGTATGTGGATCTTTGACCACTTCTTCGGATATGATGCCATGAGCTTCCGGATTCCGCTTTATACCTTTGTCTTCTTAGTGGCGCTCGGAGTCGATTATAATATCATGCTCATTTCGCGCATCAAGGAAGAGCTCGGCTCCTTTTCCCTTAAAGAAGCAGTGCATCGGGGCATCGGCAAGACAGGCGGTGTTATTTCTTCGGCAGGCCTAATCTTAGCTGCCACTTTCGCCGTTTTGACCACCCAGCCGATCCAGGAATTATTTATGTTCGGTTTCATGGTGGCTATAGGCGTCCTGATGGATACCTTCTTAGTCCGATCCATGCTTGTGCCAGCCATTATTCTCCTTCTTGGCAAATGGAGCTTCTGGCCATCAAAAGCAAAAACAGAACCAAAAGAACGAAATATGTCTGTATAAACATCACAACCACTTGAGAAAATGTGACAATTTTCTCAAGTGGTTATTTTTTTGTCGAAAAACAGCCTCTCTTTCCCTCCATATCTTTTCTCCCTAAATAAGTCCACAAAGCCCATAAAACATATATAATTCACAATCTCACATCCTTTCTTCCTATCCAACAATTTTTCCTTATTTATAATTATTATAAAAAAGTATTGATTATATTTTTAAATCTGTTATTATTTAATCTATCAAAAAGATAGATACGAACAAGGAGGCTACTATGGAGAAGAATAAACAATTAACCACAAGCTGGGGAGCCCCAGTTGGCGATAATCAACATTCAATAACAGCAGGTTCAAGAGGCCCTACCCTCATCCAAGATGTCCACTTGCTTGAGAAGCTGGCCCATTTTAATAGAGAACGTGTGCCGGAGCGCGTGGTACATGCAAAGGGTGCAGGCGCCCACGGCTATTTCGAAGTTACGAATGATGTGACTGCTTATACAAAAGCGGCATTCTTATCTGAAGTAGGAAAGCGTACGCCATTGTTTGCCCGCTTTTCAACTGTGGCAGGAGAGCTCGGATCATCCGATACAGTCCGCGACCCGCGCGGATTTGCTGTGAAGTTTTATACGGAAGAAGGCAACTATGACCTTGTCGGCAATAACACGCCGGTCTTCTTTATCCGCGATGCCATTAAATTCCCTGATTTTATCCATACACAAAAGAGAGATCCGCGAACGCATCTTAAAAACCCGACAGCCGTCTGGGATTTCTGGTCATTGTCGCCTGAATCCCTCCACCAAGTGACCATTCTGATGTCCGACCGCGGCATTCCGGCATCGATGCGCCATATGAATGGTTACGGCAGCCATACATACCAATGGGTAAATGCCGCCGGCCAAGGGGTATGGATTAAATATCATTTCAAGACAGAGCAAGGCGTCAAGAATCTGGATGTCGATTTAGCCGCCAAAATTGCCGGCGATCATCCGGACTACCATACGGAAGACCTTTTCAACAGTATTGAAAACGGGGATTATCCTTCATGGAAGCTGTGCGTCCAAATCATGCCTTTCGAGGATGCGAATACATATCGCTTCGATCCTTTCGACGTGACTAAAGTATGGTCGCAAAAAGACTACCCGCTTATTGAGGTCGGAAGAATGGTGCTGGACCGCAATCCTGAAAACTATTTTACCGAAGTTGAGCAAGCTACATTCTCGCCGGGAACACTGGTGCCGGGAATCGATGTCTCTCCGGATAAAATGCTGCAAGGCCGCCTGTTCGCCTATGCAGATGCCCACCGTTACCGTGTAGGGGCCAATCACAATACGTTGCCGATCAACCGCCCGATCAGCCAAGTGAACAATTATTACCGGGATGGCGCTATGCGCGCGGATGATAATGGCGGCCGTTCGGTCTACTATGAACCAAACAGTTTCAGCGGCCCGCAGGAGTCTGCTGAATATAAACGCCCTGCCATTCACGTAGAGGGGATGACAGACAGCGTTCCTTATGACCATAATGACCATTACACACAAGCCGGCGATCTGTACCGCCTTCTTTCTGAGGACGAACGCGCCCGCCTAGTAAAAAATATTGTGGCATCCTTGCAGCTGGTCACTAAGGAAGACATTAAAGTCCGCCAAGTAGAGCATTTCTATAAAGCCGACCCTGAATACGGCACCCGTGTTGCCGAAGGCTTAGGAATTGCGATTCCTGCAGACCAAATCGCAACTATTTAATAGTGTTTTTCCATTAAAAAGCCCGCCTGGACCAGGCGGGCTTTTTCGATATTCATTTAGGCCGAAATATAAAAATACAAATCCTGCCCATTCTTGACAGGCTCTTCAACCAAGCGGTAGCCATGCTTTGTGACTTCCTCAGGCACATTGCGGAATGAAGCCGGACAATCGGCGACCACTTGAAGCACTTCCCCCTTCTGCATATCTTTTAATACTTCCAATGCATATATGACAGGAAATGGACAAGGCTCACCGCGCAAATCCAACGTATAATCGATTTTCATACTGTTTTATTCCCCTCTTTCTTAAAACCTGTCCCAAAACGATAATGTTTCTCCCAATAACGGGCGACAGCAAACCACAATACCAGCAGTAAAAGCGTAGCAAGCAAGGCGGGATATGATCCTAGTTGATCAAGGAGGTTAATCGGTTTTCCACTTTCGACGAGCGCATGGAACACACCTAAATGATCCCATGCATAAGCAAGGAATGTAGCACCGATGACATTTCCGATGAAAACGACCACATAAAGCACTTGGCCTTCCATCATTCGATACATCATCCCTGTTTCGCATCCTCCGGCCAGCACAATTCCGAGGCCAAACAGCAGGCCGCCGATAAACGTACTTGGAGCAGCGATTTTTGTAATCGGCTCCAGCCCATAATACATAATGATAATAAAAGTCGCGATGGTGCTTACAAACATGCCCACGGCAATCGCCTTAGTCATCGTTGCCCGACCGCTGACCCAGAGATCACGAAAAGCAGACGTAAAGCAAATCTGGCCTCTTTCGATCAAAATACCGAATGCAGCGCCGAATAATGCAGCGATTCCCAATACCGTTTTTCCTGCAGCAAAAAAGTAAATAATCAATATCGCATACAAGACAGCAATGATAATTCCTAAATAAGGCTGAATATAGGCATCTTTTTTCTTCATTGAAACCGGATTCCCTTTAAGCAGCACCGGTTTGCCTTTCCACCATTTCGTGCTGACTATTTTAAATCCGAAATATGTGCCTATGGCAGTCGCAATCATGAAAATCCATGAATGAAACGAAAATTGCGGTACCCCTGTAAAAAAGGCAGCCAAATTACAACCAAGCGCTAACCGGGCACCAAAGCCGGCAATGATGCCTCCAATTAATGCCTGAATTAAGCGGCGTTTCTGTTTTGGAATCCGTATCTTAAAATTATTGCTTAATAAAATGGTAATGAGTGCTCCTATAAACATTCCCCAGACAATCCAGCCATCACTTCGGGAAAATGTCGTCCCCTGCATTTTAATCAAGTTATAATAACCCCAATCCGAAATATCCACGCCGAACCACTGAAGGATATGCCCCCCAAAACGAGTGAATTCGCCAGTGACAGCCCAGACTGTTTTAGTGAGCCCAAAATACACAGCACTAAGAACACCTGCAATGCCAATTGCCCAATAAGGATTCCAATATGAACTGAATCCTTTTTCTATCCATTTTCTCACGTTCACAATCCCCTTTAATTGATTTGTTCCCTTATTAGTAATACTAAAAAAACATGGCACAAACAAATGTTTACACTCGAAAGCATAAATCCAACAGCTTTTTTGACACTTTTATACACCAATACAAATAATTTCAACCGTTTCAAAAGCCCGCTTGTGATTATCAAGTCCCTGCAGAAGGGTATAGAAAGATAACTAAACGTGTAAGGAGACAGCAATATGAAAAAAAATCGACCAATTATCGGCATCACCAGTTCTGTACTGGACATAGAAATACTTGGGGAAACAAATCCATGCGTCCAGGTCAACCATCAATACGCTAAGGCCATCGCTGACGTTGGCGGGCTGCCAATCGTCATTCCTGTGGGTGACGAAGAAACAGCAAGGGAAAGCATTGACCTATGTGATGGATTATTCCTCACAAGCGGAGAAGACGTTTCCCCGATGTACTATGACGAACAACCATCCGACTTGCTGAAAATGGTCAATATTCAACGTGATCAAATGGAGCAAACATTGGTTGAATTCGCCATGCAAAAGAAAATTCCTATTATCGGTACTTGCCGCGGACTCGGAACGTTAAATACGGCACTCGGCGGGTCAATGGTGCAGGACATAGAACGAAATCATCGTAAAGTACAGCATAACCAAGACATTTCAAGAAAAAAACCAACCCATGAAATACAAATAAAAGAAGGCACCTTGTTGCATGAGTTACTTGGAAGCTCCACAGCGAAAGTGAACAGCAAACATCACCAGGCAGTAAAAGACGTAGCGGATTCCTGCCGTATAGCAGCGACGGCGCCCGATGGAGTAATTGAAGCAATCGAGTGGAAAGATCCAAGCCAATTTGTGCTCGGCCTGCAATTCCACCCTGAAGAGCTATATGAAACTGATGAAGATATGCGGCATCTATTAGAGAAATACATCGAAGCCTGCCGCTCATAAAGTGAACTTTAATCGGTGGGTCTTATTTTTCCTCATCAATCCTTTATTGATAGGAGAAAAACACCATATGAAAAAGGGCAACTCTTTTAAGGTTGCCCTTTTTCATATGGCCATTATCTCAATCTGCGTCCTCCCGCAGCATCTCCATAAATTCTTTTTCCGTAATTGTATAGGTGCCAAATTTGAATGCAGCTGATATTTTTGTATTGCCGAATCTTTCTCCAACCACTAGAAAGTCCGTTTGAGCGGTAACAGCTCCTTGAAGCAAGCCGCCTTTATGATGAATGTCTGCTGCCACCATCCGCCGGGGTTTGGAAAGCGTGCCGGTTATCACGATTTTCTTCCCGTATATCTTGCTCTTATACTCACGCAGAACTCCCAAAATTGAATCACTTTCCTTTTCATGCTCTTTCATCTCTTATTATAAAGTGAAAACCTTGGCTATGGGAAATTCCTTTTGTATAAGAAGCTGCCAAAAATCAAAACAAAAAAGCAAGGATTGCCTCCCTGCTTTTGTCTTAATTCCGTTAAATGGCTTCAATTGATCCTAGTTTACAAGAATTCAAGCCATATTTTGACTGCTGTCGCCATAATAAGGACAGCCAGGATTCCCTGCAGTATTTTGGTATTCATCTTTTGGCCCGCCTTTGCACCCAATTGCGATGCAATAAGGCTGACAATGATTAATACCAATGCAGGACCGTATAATACCTGGCCCGTCATTACCTTCCCTACCGAGGTGCCGATTGATGAAATAAAGGCGATAGCCAATGATGTAGCAATCGTCATACGGGTTGGGATTTTTAAGACGACGAGCATGATTGGCACAAGAATGAATGAACCGGCAGCTCCAACTATACCGCCGGCTATACCAACAACCAACGCCAATGAAGCAGCTACCCATTTATTGAATGATACTTGGTCAGCAGGCAAATCATCGATCCCTTTTTTGGGGATAAACATCATGATTGTCGCAATTGTAGCCAAAATGGCATATACAAAATTAACTGATGATTCCGTCATGGCCTGGGAACCAAACCCGCCGATGAAGCTGCCCAGCAATACGGCAGTCCCCATATAAATGATCAATGTCTTATTCAGATAGTCGCTTTTACGGTATGCCCATACCCCTGCCAGTGTACTGAAAACTACCTGGAACGCACTGATTCCAGAGACTTCATGCGCTGAAAAGCCTGAAAATCCAAGCATTGGCACAATATACAATAATAAGGGATACATTATGATAGCCCCGCCGACACCTACCATGCCCGATATGAATGAACCAATAAAACCAATGGCGGCAAGCGCCGCAATGAATCCTATGCTCAAGGTGTTTCTCCTCCTTCAAGAGGAAATAACACCTTAGCGATGCTCTTTCCTCTTTCGCTTTTGTGTTTATTCTCCTTTTCGGATCCAAAACGTGAGGATGCCATCCTGTTCGGAAGAATCCACCAATTCATGGCCTGATGATTTTGCCCAAGCGGTTAAATCATTTTTAGCGCCCTTGTCTGTTGTCTGGACCTCTAGCATTTGGCCGCTTTCCAATCCATCCATTGCTTTTTTAGTGCGGACGATCGGCATAGGACATGCCAGTCCTTTTGCATCTACGATCTTATCTGCCTTCAACATATATTATATCAACCTTTCAATCTCTTTTTTATTATTCTGGCATAAGCGGATTAACGGACTGCGCATCGGTTTGGCCCGATTTCCATCTCACCCTGTTCTTCTTCATCAGGAGTTTGCTTGCCCATATTTGTCTGGCGGATATTCTGGTAGGCATTAGGCTGAGGCGGAAGATTTTCCGTTACTAGTTTTCTGAACTCAGCTTCATCTTGAATGTTCAATCCGTGGTTTTTCTTGAACAATTCACCCAGTTTTTTGCCCACAGAACCGTCTTCATTCAATTCATCAATGATCATGAAATGGGCTGGCAGGACGATTAACTCATCCGATAATTCTTTATAGCGGCTGTACAGTGTTTCTCTCAAATCGCCGACCCAGTCTTCAGCCAATCCGGCTAAATCAGGTCTGCCGATTGAATCAATGAATAAAATGTCGCCTGATAATAAATAGCGGCCATCGATAATGAAAGATGTGGAGCCGATTGTGTGTCCTGGTGAATATAAAGCATGGATATGGATATCCGTGTGGCCGATCGTTAGATCATTGCCGTCCTCCAAGCGGTTATATGCAAAAACCACTTCCTCCGCGTCCTTAGGCGGCAACCAATAAGCCGCGCCAGTTGCTTCGGCGATTTTTCTGCCTCCGGAAATATGGTCGGCATGCAAATGTGTGTCAAATACATGTTTAATAGTTGCGTTCTTTTCCTTGGCAAAATCGAGAAAGACGTCAATCATGCGGGTTGCATCTATAATGGCGGCCTCTCCATCCGATATGGCCATATAAGATAAACATCCTTTTCCGATGCGGACAAACTGGTACAATTCGCCCCCATCTTTCAAATCGCCGATTTTGACAGGTTCAAGATGCTCGCTCCAAGCTTTCATTCCGCCTTTCAGATATGAAACATCCAATCCTGCATCCGACAGCATTTCAGCCACCATGAGGGATGAACCCTCTTTAGCGCAAACAACCAATATGTCTTTATCCTTTGGCAGCTGATCAAGTATGCTTTCTACGCCGTCCAAAAGATCAAAATATGGAATGTTTAGATAGTCAAAATGTTTTCCTTCAATTTTCCAATCATTAAATGCATCTGTATTCCGAACATCCAGGATAAAGAGTGTATCCTGATTAAATACTTTTTTGGTTACTTCACTTGCAGTCATTGCTTTAAAACTCATTCATTTTACCCCCCGGAGTATATTTTTTTCTAAAAAAACCCGTCAAGGACGGGCTGTAACGAATCAGAATGTTAACGTTACATCTGCATCCTTGGCGAAATCTAAGAAAGTGACGGCTCCGCCGACTTCAATTCCATCTACAAAATCTTCTTTAGCCAATCCCATAACGTCCATTGTCATTTGGCAACCAATGAACTTAACGCCCATTTCCTGTGCCATGGCTACCAATTCAGGGATTGCCGGAACGTTTGCTTTTTTGAAGCCTTCCGCAAAATGTTCCTTGCCTTCAGGCATCGGCAATTGCTTATACGCTTCCTTATGGATTAAATTAAGTCCTTCAAATGTAAAGAAGACGGCTACTTCTTGATCTGTTGCTGCTGCAGCTGTAGCGATGTTAAACACTTTATATGCATCAAATAATCCGCCATTGCTTGCGATAATTGCTACTTTTTTATTCATTTCCCATTTCTCCTATCAATCGATAATTTTTTATTGTTTATTTTGCCATTTGCTCATGCCAGGAACGACATTCACTACATGGCTGAATCCTTTTGCAGCCAGTTTTGACGCAGCCATATCACTGCGGTTGCCTGTTCTGCACACTACATAGATCTGGCCATCCTTGTCCAGCTCATCCATTTTTTCATCCAATTCTCCAAGTGGAATGGACACTGCATTCGGAATATGCTGGAATGCATACTCTGCTTCTTCTCTGACATCAAGGATCGTCATAGGTTCCCCTTTGTCGATCTTCTCCTGAAGTTCTTCATTTGGGATGACATGCGGATATTTTTTCTCCGTTTTCTCATCGGTGGATGATTTGCGGATATAATGCTTCAGCACCCCATCTTCCTCAAGAGTACCGATATATTGATGTCCAGTGCTTTCAGCCCAAGCTTTCAAATCAGCTTTTGAGCCTTTATCGGTTGCCTCTACTTGCAAAACTTGGCCGCTTGCCAAGTCTGACATTGCTTTTTTTGTTCTGACGATTGGCATCGGGCATGCAAGACCTTTTGCATCCAATACAACATCTGCTTTAATTGCCACTTTGCTCACTCCTCACTATATAATCCCCGCGCCTGCGCTCATCCTCATTTCTTGGTTCACGCCGGCCGCCTCCATTGCTCTCCGGCTTTTCTCTCCGGAATGCTTTATGGGATATACCAAGAATACCATCAGGGGTATTAGTTGTCCAATCATGTGCTCCGATAAAAAAATGATCCAGCTTGGCTTTATGCCGCTGCATGTTTGAACAAAATAAAAAGCAGATAAGGAGAGCGTACCCTCTTATCTGCTTTTGACTAATAAATTTACCGCTTCTTTCACTAAAGATTCCGTGTCAGTTCCTTTGGCTTCTGCGTTCTGGACACATTCTACTAGGTTGGAGCTGACCACAACGCCAATCGTACGGTCGATCGCTGAACGTGTAGCGGATAACTGCGTGATAACTTCTTTACAATCTTTATTTTCATCCATCATGCGCAGGATTCCGCGCAGCTGGCCTTCGATTCGTTTTACGCGATTTTTTACAGAATTATCGTATTCCATTATTCATTTAACCTCCTAATGAGACTAGATTTTTACCGCACGGACAACCTTCAAGCGAATAAGATACCACTTGAATACCTTCTTTGCGCAAAAGTCTTATCCCCATATTCTTCTCAATGCGATCTGTTGCTACTACATGGACTTGCTTATTAGGTATATCATGGTAGTGCCTTTTTATATAAGCAACCGGTATATTAATGGTCCCATTCAGCGGCGAGCGAGAAGAAACATTATAATCCCTCAAATCCACTACGACCTTTGCAGGTTCCTGCATGATTGCTTTTAAGCTTTTGCAACGGACTCCTGCTACCGGCATATATCTAGAATATAACAGGAACAGAATGGCCAATCCGATAAAAATAAAAATATATGTCATTATATCAGCCCCTTACCAAATAAGGAATCGTTCATTGAATAGTATTATACCCTTAAGGGTATGAAAATACACATTATATGCTTATGCCACAACCATAGGGATTGCACATAGCCCGAACATCCTTTCATCCGTTCTATGTAAATCGGAACGGAAAATCAGACGGGGAACACAAAAAAACTGTAAACATCCTCTTCTTTTAAAAAGGTTGCCTACAGTCTGAAACCCGGCTCCATGTTTATCCCATTATAACCTATTCGAGAATAAAGACGAAGAAGATAAGCTGGGAATGATTACACCTGCCGATGAAAACTCAGTTTACCCTGTTTTTAATTCCAGGCGCCGCGCCAATAAAGACAGGGCGAAATTGACGGCAAAATACATAACCATAACCAACAAGAAGATTGGGATGACATAATGTGTATTCCGCGCATTAATAATCTGTGCATGATGCGTTAATTCCGGCAAAGCAATGACGACAGCCAATGATGTATCTTTCAATAAAGAAATGAATTGGGAAACAATCGGCGGCACCATTCTTCGCAGCGCCTGCGGCAAGATAATATGCCAAAGCGTCTGTATATACGAGAGTCCCGAAGAGCGTCCTGCTTCGATTTGTCCTTTTTCTATGCTGTTCAAGCCACTTCTGACTACCTCTGAAATCATGGCTGACTCAAAGACTGTTAGTGCAGTGATTGCCGCAAATGTAATGTCCAGGCTATATCCAAGCACTTCGGGCAGCCCCAAATAGATAAACAAAATGATTAACAGCAACGGAAGATTCCTAATGATATCCACAACGATCGCCAGCAATTGGGACACCACCGGTATCTTCGCATACCTTAGGATTGCCACAACCCCGCCAATAAGAAAACTTAGCACGATTGAAATCAAAGCAATCTTTAATGTTACACCGAATCCCTCCAACAAAAACATAAAATTACTTGCTGTAAAAGCTCCTGCAAAATCCATTCATTCACACCCCTTTTCTCGCAAAGCGGTTCTCCAGATAGATCACCATGTAGTTTAAGGGAATTGTCAAGATGAGATAGAACATCCCAACAAAAATATACGTATCGATTGTCTTGAAGGTGGAAGCGGCAATCATATCTCCGGCATACATCAAATCAAGCCCCGCCACTACTGTAAGGATGGAGGAGTTCTTGACTAGATTAAGGAACTGGTTGCCAAGAGATGGAATGACAATTTTGATGGCCTGCGGCAATATGATCATCCTCATCGCCTGATTATAGGAAAGGCCGGATGACCTGGCCGCTTCCATTTGTCCTTTAGGGACTGCCATAATGCCTGCCCTGATGGCTTCTGCAATGAAAGCCGATGTATAGATGGTCAAACCGATGGTTCCGGATATGAATCCATTCAATTCAATCCCAACGGTCGGCAGTCCGATATAAATGAAAAATACGATAATTAACAACGGAATATTCCGGAAGAACTCGACATATGCAGTACCTATCCAATTGAGCGCCTTAATAGGTGCAATTCTGAAAATAGCCAGCAGGGCACCAAGTATAAAACTGCATATTAACGCAGTAACACTTGCCCTCAGGGTGTATAGAAATCCTTCTAAATAGGTATCAATGTTATCTGTCAGCACTGAAAAATCAATCAATCTCTTCACTCCTTTACCCAACGTGGACATGCCTCATCTATTCGGTATCCGTATTGCATGTACACAAAAAAGCTCTATTCGGATCACGTTCTTTCCTGCTATCCGAAAATGCCCAGCCGGAAATCAATCCGGCTGGGCACAGCCTTTCCTTATTTCGAAGAATCTATTTTGATCCATTTTTTGTAGATTTCATCGTATGTGCCATCGTCTTTCATGTCTTTAAGCGCTTTATTGATTTTATCCAACAATTCCTTGTTTCCTTTTTTCACGGCAATTCCATACGGTTCATCGGTGAACGTTCCGCCCACCACTTGATATTTATTGTCTTCGTCAGCCATTCCGTAAAGGATGGAATTATCTGTCGTAAGCGTATCCCCTTTGCCTGCTTTCAGGGCTGTGAATGCTTCTGCATAGTTCTCGAATTCCAGAACTGGTGCATCCTTGGCTTTTTCACGGATATTTTGGGTGGATGTTGACCCTTTAACTGCAAGAACAGTTGTATCTTTGTTCAAATCTTTAATGCTCTTAATCTTGCTTCCTTTTTTCACCAGAAGGGATTGGCCAGCCTCAAAATAAACATCCGAGAAGTCCACTTCTTTTTTCCGTTCTTCCGTAATCGTCATTGTCGCAATTATGGCATCGATAGATCCGTTTTTCAGCATGGGAATACGGGTTTTGGAGGTAACTTCTTTTAAATTGACTTTGGTGTCATCGCCATACATCCGTTTTGCCAATTCATTGGCAATATCAATATCAAACCCTTCCACTTCACCAGATGCAGGATCTTTCAGACCAAATAAGCGTGTATCATTTTTCACTCCGAACGTAATGGTTTTGCCGCTTTTCGCGTCTTTTTTGTCGCCACTGCTCTCGTCCTTTGCAGCACCGCAGGCCGCCAGCATTATAACCGCCAGCATTGAAACTAAAAACAATGAGATTAATTTCTTTGATAATTTCATAGAATCCCCCTTACTTTTGATTAATGATTTAAAATACGGCTGAGGAATAATCGTGCCCTTTCTTCCTTGGGATTCGAATAAAACTCGGCCGGTATTGCATCTTCCAGTATCTGGCCTTGATCGATGAAAATGATCCGGTCAGCCACTTCCTTGGCAAAGCCCATTTCGTGAGTCACCACGACCATGGTCATCCCTTCCTTCGCCAACGATTTCATGACATCAAGGACTTCACCAATCATTTCCGGATCGAGTGCGGAAGTTGGCTCGTCAAACAACATGATTTCCGGATTCATCGCTAGTCCCCTTGCAATTGCGACACGTTGTTGTTGGCCGCCTGAAAGCTGGGATGGATAGGCATCCGCTTTGTCAGGGATTCCTACCTTTTTAAGATAAGCGTGCGCAACTTTTTCCGCTTCCTCCTTAGATTTTCCTAAAACTTTCATAGGGGCCAAGGTGATATTCTGCAGAACAGTCTTGTGAGGGTATAAATAAAAATGCTGAAATACCATACCAATATTCTTCCTGAGTTCATTGATATTTGTCTTTTTATCATTCAGAGCAATTCCATTGACGCGCAGGCTTCCGGTCGAAATCGTTTCTAAATGGTTGATGCAGCGCAGAAGCGTGCTTTTTCCTGATCCCGAGGGGCCGATGATCACGACGACCTCCCCTTTTTGGATTGTAAGATTAATATCTTTCAATACTTGAAATTCACCATAAAACTTATTGACGCTTTGAAATTCAATCATTCTGTTCCCCCTGTCTCTGTCCCTATTGATATGGTATGCTTCTTATTCAAGCTTTTATCACTTCTACCGTTTAATAAGATTCATTATTCAGAAATTAATACAAGAGGCATTCCGTATACTGGGATTTTTTGTGGAGCTACTTGTTTAATCGTTGAGCTAAGATTACTTATCTACCTTATTGTTGGCTAATATCGCACTATATGTATTTTACTTCAGTCTATCAATTACTTATTTTACCAAAATAATATAAAAATGTAAATGATTTTATATTCTGTAAACTTCCTGTACATTCCTTTAAAAAAGCAGGCTGTTTATATATTGTAGATATAGACTATTTAACATTTACGTTAAATCATCCACCTATTGGGAGGCTTTATTATGGAAAGTGAATTATTAAGAATCTTTAACGATCAGAGAGAAGCCATCGGGACTGGGACCAGGGCTGATATCCACCGGCAGGGCCTTTGGCACGAAACCTTCCATTGCTGGATAATCGGCCGCATCCAAGAGACAGATGTGATTTATTTACAGATAAGAAGCCAATGGAAGAAGGATTACAAAGGTTTGCTTGATATTACAGCAGCCGGCCATCTGCTCGCGAATGAGGCTCCCGAAGATGGACTGAGGGAGGTACATGAAGAATTGGGCATCGATATTGCCTTGGATGACTGCATTCCTTTAGGCATCTTAGAAAACGTGATCGAAGGCCCGGAATTTATCGACAAAGAACTTAGCCATGTCTTTCTCTATCCATGTTACGGGGAAGTGCCGCATTTCCGTTTACAAGAAGAGGAAGTTGCGGGGATTGTAACGGCCCGTTTCAAAGATTTCCGGGATTTGTGGACGGGTAAGGCAGAAACAATTAAGGTACAAGGATTTGTCCAGCAAACAGGAGGCAAACAGACTCCTTATGCCAGCAACATTGGCAAACAGGATTTTGTGCAGCATCAGCCATCCTATTACAATGCACTGATCGAAAAAACAGAGCAATTTTTGAAATCCCGGCGATGATGTGAACACCAAAACATAAATGGGAGGTGCAAATACCCGCTTCAGGATGCTCGCTTTCCACTGAGCGGGCGTCGAGCATACTCGGCGCCTTTAGCACCTACGGGGTCTCGACTGTCCCCCTGATCCCGTGGGAGTCTTCTACCTTCTGCTTCTGTATCTGCCCAAATCCGATACCTATCAATCATCTTCTAGTTAATCTCTTCCCTTTTATAAAAAAACTTTATAAAACAGTTGAAACAACACCTAAAAAAGAGATATAGAATCACCCCATAGTTTCTTCTTCCTCTAGCCATTCTCGGATTTTAATCAGATGGTTGCACGATCTCTTCCTCTTCTTTCTTACAGATAAAATAAGAAGCAAATGATATGGAACGTTTCTAATGATAAATATTCAGTTTGCCCCATCTGACTATCTTAAAAGTGTAAAAGAGAAATGAAGTGAAGAAGAAATGGCTTCTTTTTTGCCATTAGAAGAAAGATTAATAAAATAACAAACACCTATTTTAACCAAAAAAAGGCATACTTCCCTTTCATATAAGCTCCTTCTAGCATATTTTATTATATCTTTAGAGAAAGGAGGTTCTAATTTATGGTACACAAACACAAAGTAGAGATACAACAAGCTGAATGCCCTACTTGTCCAGACGGCACTGTTTGTGAGAATGGTGATTTGCTATGTGTAAACATTCCTTGTACGTCAACGGTAGTTTTATTAGGCGCAATTCGGTTAACTCTTGGTCCTGTATGTCTTCGAATTGGCTCTATCGGTGGTACAACGAATTTATCAGATGAGGAAAAATTAGCGCAATTACAGCAAGTTGTTGATGTATTGCGTAATTCTCTTCCGAATTTCACTGTTTAAAGACTACTATTTAGCAGATTAACAGAGAGACTTACAATAAGTTAAAAAGAGAAACTCCATTTTGATCAATCTTTTTTCAAAATGGAGTTTTTTAGTTGTTGTTAAATAAAGGTGGAAGGGAACAAATCTATATTTTAAAGCTAATTTGCTATAATTGGTTATTGTACGAAGTGGCAGGTTAACTCAAGAAGAGATATGGGCAAGTAATATTGAATTACTGACAAAACATATTTAGAAGGCTTTCACAAGAAGAGACCCAATAAAATTAATATCTAAAGAAAATTACTGAAATTACTAACAATATTAGGAGATAACCCACAATTGCAAAGAAAATATTTTTTAGACTTTTTTTATCATTAAGTATTCCAACAATTATTAGTACTGCGGATGACAGCGCTATAACCCAAACACTATGCACAATTGAATAAAGTAAACTTCCAATAAACATTATAATAGGAAAGATATAAGGTTTCTTAAAGGCGTTTAGCATAATGTCCTCCCTTTTAAATATAGACCTCAAGATATTTTATTGATTTTGAAAATTATAATTATACATTTGAAAATACTAATGAAATACAATTTTGTAAAGTCTTACATGGAAATATTTTGTGTATAAATCCATTCAATTATCGGATGGTTTAATGAATTTGGGAACAATATCGCAGTTCCTTTTTTTATGCTGCTAATGGGGCAGTTTAGTTAAAGAAGAATATGTTATGATAACAATGAAAATAAATTCCAATTGTGGTGTAAAGGGGGTATTTGTATAGATATACTTGACCAAATTGTATTTTCAAAAGAAGCGTCTAACCTCGATTCTTATAAAATCATTGATGCGGATTGGAAAGACAATTTAGGAGTAGCGGTTGTTTTAAAAGTAAAACGACAGTTAATGATACTTTTGAATGAAAATGATTTTCTAACCATTCCTTTTAAATTGCAATATTCAATTGTAAGATGGATTGATAAAAATACTCTACTTATTGCTGATTCAAGAAATGAAAATGATTTGGATAATGTTTTTATCTTGAATTTGGCTGGGAAAATTCTTGTTTCATTTAACGGTGGAGATGGCATTGAGGACATTGAAATTGGTAAGGAAGGTATTTGGATAAGTTATTTTGATGAAGGCGTTTTTGGAAATGGAATATCAACAGAGGGTTTGGTTTTATTCGATTTTACTGGTAAGGCTGTTTTTAGGTATCATTCCGATTTAACGATTAGACCATCTATATCCGATTGTTATGCTATTTGCAAAGGGAAAGCGTCCTCTGTTTGGCTATTCCCCTATTCTAACTTTTGTTTAATACAGATTTATCCTGAAACTAAAGCTATAAATTATTATAAAGTTCCCCAAAAATTATATGGTTCTCAGGCTCTATGTGTTAGAGGAAATTATGCTTATTTTTTTGATCGTTATAATTCTGATGATGAATTGTTCTCGTGGGAAATAGGTGAGAAAAAACCTCAATTAATCGGAAAGATCGATGGTGTGCTAAGAGGCTTGAGTAACAGCGAGAATAACCATTTTATTTCTATCTCTGAAGAATTCGTTAAGTTATATAAAATAATTAATGCTGATGAATACAACAACTAGCCTTTGTTGAACTATCTGGGGTTACAGCTGAAGAGCAAGGCTGCTAATGAGCAGTCTTTTTTGTTGTGTCACTATCGGGGCAGGTTAGTGGAATTACTAATCTATACACAAAAGGTAAAATAAGGTATAATATAGTATGCGGGAGCGTTGAACCAAGAGAGATTAACTCCCTTTCTGTTTAACTTCTTAGGGAAGATAAAGAAGTTAAACGATAGAATAGATAACTTTCATAACTTTTTAAGGGGGAAAGTTAATATAATATGGCTAACATACTTTTTTTGTTTTCCCTTGCTGTTACAGTCGGAATAATTTATTTTTTAATAAAAGTTATCAAGAAATAAATGCACCACTCATAGGATACGTTAATCAGAAATTAATTAACGTTTTTTGAACTTATTGAACTAATGGAGGTTAAAGCTGAAGATCAAGGCTACTAATGAGCAGTCTTGATCTTGTTATGTCTCTATCGAGGGCGTTGATCCAAGAAGGATTAATTGTTGAACTCTTATGGCAGAAAAGAAGCAGTTTAGCTCAAGAAGGACTTTAGATAATACAAATAGAATACCTTATTAATAATCATCCTCTGAAGGGAATTTAAAATGCTTAATTAAAAAAGGACCAGAAATTCAAGTACAAAAAATAGATTCTTACTTTATAGAATAGAAGGAGAGAGTTTTGAATAAAAAATCAGTGATATCGTTAGTATTTGTGATATTTATCTGGATTATCTTAGCGTTGTTCCATTTGTTTAGTTTTCTTTATTCCTATTCACCAGTCAATAATATGACTTTCCAATTTTTCGTTGTATTCTTACCTATAATCGCCAGTGTTCTAGCGCTTCTTATAAAGAATAAAATCGTGAAATATAGTTTCCTTTTACTAAGCTTAGGAACTGTTTATTACTATTCTTTTCCTTATATAGTTTTATGGATGAAATAAGTAAATTAAAGCCCCTACTTAATGAGAAGGGGGCTTTTATCAGGGCCTTGATTCAAGTAGGATTAATGCCCTTTTATGTTGAACTCCTTATGGTGGTAAAGGGGCAGTTTAGTTTAACAAACATAGTTTATAATTTTGGAAATTGATTATTGGGGGATTTAATAATGTTAATTAGAGAGATACAACCCTTGGATGCCGAAAAATTTATATGTCTCGTTAAGCAAGTTGAATCTGAAGCTAAGTTTATGCTTATGGAAGCAGGAGAAAGAAAAACCACTCCTGAACAACAACGTAAACAATTAGAACTCATCAAGAAACAAAGTAATTCAACAATATTTGTTGCAGAACAAGAAGAGGGAGAAATTGTTGGCTATTTGATAGCTATTGGTGGTAACGTAAAGAGAACAAAGCACTCTGCATATCTCGTGGTTGGTATTTTAGAAAAGTACAGAGGTCGTGGTATAGGTACAAGTTTATTTCAAAAATTAGAAGAGTGGGCAAGACACTCTAATATATCAAGATTAGAGCTAACAGTTGTCACTCAAAACGAAGCTGGTATTTCTTTATACCAGAAAAGTGGATTTGAAATAGAAGGTATTAAAAGAAATTCGTTGCTAATCAATGATGAATTTTATAACGAGTATTTTATGTCTAAAATATTTTAATTTTTCCGACAGAACCAACGAGGGTATAGCTTCAGGAAGGGTTAATGCCTTTTTGCGTTGAATTCCTTATTGTAGCAAAGGGGCAGTATTCCAATAATGAATGAAGTAAGTTTGTGAAAAAGTGTACTTAAATTAAACCAGCTAATAGTTTGTCAATCATTTCACTCAAAAATATAATGTAAGCATGCTATACTGAAAATAAGGCATGACAAATAAACTTCCTCCAACAAGATGGAAGTTCCTTGAAGATATGTGAAAATTTATTTTAAGCAACATCTTGGAAGGTTGTTTTGGTTTTCAAAAGAGCGTAAATCCAATGTAAAAGCTTATTAGCACAGGCAATAATGGCTACTCGATAAGGTTTTCCCTCGTCTCGCTTTTTGTCGTAAAACTCACGTAATCTCTTATTTCGAGGGATGAGTTCTTTGGTCGTTCTAGTTTTACGGGCATCTCGAATGGCGCAACGGACAGCTGTGAATAAGGCATGCCGTAGCCTGCTGGAACCCCTTTTCGTGATGTGATTCTTGGTACCCTTGAAGGTACCAGACTCGAATACACTGGGGTCAATTCCCGCAAAGGCTACTAACTTTTTAGGGTGATTAAACCGATCTATTTCTCCAATCTCGGAAATAATCGTGGCCGCGATTTTTTCGCCGATACCAGGAATGGATTGGATAATCTTATATTCTTCTATATTTTTTGCTAAGGCATCTATCTCTTCTTCAAGTACGGATAGATGCTTTTTATATTCAAGAAGAATGTTAATAAGCATCTCTAAACTAATCAGATGGCTATGATACAGGGTCTGCTGAAACGGATTTCGATTAGCTGCTTGTATGAGCTTATTCGCTTGATTACTGGCCCATTTCTGAGATCGGCTCTTGCACAGTTCATGAATCTTCACGGTAAGGGTCTCTTCACCAGCTTCCAACACTTTTTTAGAGGTTGGAAAGGTTGATAAAGTACGTAAAGAGACATCCGAGTACAATTCTCCGAACACACCTACATACTCAGGAAATACTTGATCCAGCACAGATTGAAATTGTAGCTTAGCTTGGACAAACATACCCGTCAAATTCTCGTGCTGTCTCGTCAGATTACGCAAGTTCAAAAGCTGAATGCCACGCTTTTTATAGGGCTCTAAATCCTCTTTGTAATACAGCTCGCAGAGATGGTGAGCATCAATTATGTCTGTTTTGACTTTGCGTAAACTCGAACTTTTCGCTTTGTAAGAAATGAGTGGATTCACAACGATTAACAGGTATCCTCTTTTTTCAAAATACTGAACGACAGGCAGGTGATAATGTCCCGTAGATTCCAAAACAATGGGTGGCTGTGAACCTGATTGTTCTTCCACTTCTTTGATAAAGGCGTGTAATTCCTGTAATCCATCCAGTGTATGTGCGACTTTAAAGCTCTTTTTGTATGGTTTCTTTTTCTCCAAGAATGCTTGAACCTGACTTTCTCCTTTTGCGACATCCAGACCAATGACTGGATTCATGATATCTCCTCCTCATCAATGAATTAGCTGGTAACCCCTAAATGGCTCCTTATAGTGTCATAGCTTCGCTTGTTATACGAGATCTAAGTCCCAACCAGCTTCAATCATGTTTCTATAAGTAGGGGGCGAACGGTTTAGTTATCGGGATTAAAATCCCACGGGGGCGGTCGTTCTACCCCAGCTACCATTAGTATTCTAGAACCTAAATAAAAAGGTCAACCAATAACATTGGCTAACCTTATAATACGAACGGGGGCGTTAGCACAACAACAAATATTTTGGTTGTTGTAGTAAATGAGGCCATTTGTTGTACAAAGAGAGGACAGATAAAGCATATTTTCTAATACTCACCTATCTTCTTTAATTTAACCTTCTATAATGTCTGACATGGTATAGAAGTTCACCGTTGATAAAGGTTTTAAGAAATATATTGATTTTAATAAAAAGTTCATTCTGGTTTTAATACTGTACAAACCTGATTGATACTAGATTGATTGATAGAAGCGGAAGGTGCGAAGACTCCTGCGGGATCACCGCCCGCCCCGCGGAAAGCGAGCATCCTGGAGCGGATATCAATCGTCGCTACATTATTCTTGAAACAATGCAGCAATTGATAAATGGGCATAACATTCTTCAGTTCATACATTTTCGAAAAGAAGATTTAAGTTCAATGCCAAAATTACTTCACTATACTAAAAAAGCCCGATCTCTCTAAGTGAGGATCGGGCCTTTTGTTGTTTTATATTTCTCTAGATACAGCCTGTTTTTGTTGCTTTTTACGTGATTTTCTATGAATGATCTTCGAAATTGTTTCATAAACAATCGGCACAATCAGAAGGGTCAGCAGCGTAGATGAAATCAATCCGCCGATGACGGTTACACCCAAGCTTTTCGAAATAATGCCGCTTCCTTCCAAACCGAATGCCAGCGGAAGCAATGCACCGATCGTTGCGATGGCGGTCATCAGAATTGGGCGCAAACGCGTTGCACCGGCATCCAAAATGGCTTCCCGTGTATCCCAGCCTTCGTTTTCTTTATGAATAACACGGTCAATCAGTACGATCGCATTGGTCACTACGATACCAATCAACATCAATGCCCCCATTAGAGCCGATACAGAGATTGTTTCCCCTGCAATAAGCAAGGCCACCAACGCCCCAATGACAGTGAATGGCAATGAGAACAAGATAGCGAATGGCGCTAATCCACCACCGAAAGTGATGACTAATACAAGGTACACAATCGCTATGGCAGCCAGCATTGCTAATCCCAGCTGAGTGAACGATTCCTTCACATCTGCTGTCACACCAGCCATCTTAATACTTGATCCTGCTGGTTTATCCAGTTTATCCACTTTCTTCTGCAAGTCTTGCGATACGGAAGAAACATCGCTTCCCTTCAATTCTCCGCTTACGCTTGCGTAAATTTTTCCGTTATAGCGCGAAACCGTATCGGATGTTTTGCCATTTTCCACTTTGGCGACATCTTTGATTTTCACAGGGACGCCAAGAGGGGACATCAATGTCTTATTCTCCATATCTTCTATCGAGTTATATGTGGATTTTTCAGCCTGGACATAGACTTTCAAATCTTTCCCGTCTTTTTGGATTGTTGTCAGTACAGGAGGCTGCTTGCCAGGTGCAAGGGCCATGGAGATCTGTGCCGCTGTCAATCCAGTTTTGCTCAATTTCTCTTGATCGGCAACAAATGTGTATTCATCATACGTGTTTGCCAGACTTGAGTCGATCTTCTTCAAGTCATTGTTTTCTTTCATGACTTTTTCAACTTTGTTTACTGTTTTCTCAAGGTCTTTCATATTTTTGGCGAATACTTGCAGTTCAATTTTATTGCTGCTTCCGGTTGCTGAGAAATCCTGCGATTTCCATTCGCCTTTGCCGGTCATTGATTGAAGCTTTTTAATTACCTTTTCTTTTTCTTGGTCAAAATCCGGTGTGTCATCTTCATAATTGACAAAGAACATGGCACTGTTTGAATCACCCATACTCATCGGGCTTCCTGCTCCAAGCGATAATTGGACCATTTTGACGTGTTTTCGGTCAAGGAGAGATTTTTCAGCTTCCGTAACGATTTTTTCTGTTTCTTCCATTGTGACGCCAGGTTCCGGCTTGAAGGTCGCAATCATCATTTTGTCATCTCCCATGGACAGGAAGCTGACACCGATCAGCGGAGTTAAAGCCAAACTGCCGACCAACAGAAGCACAGCAATGGCGCTGGTAATGATTTTATGGTTCAGCGCCCAATTCAGCGTACGCTTATAAGCGCCCGCCAGGCGTCCATGCTTATGCTCTTTGCTTTTTTCTTTAACTTTGACGCCTTTTTTGAACATGATGTGAGCCATCATCGGAACAATTGTGATAGCCACAAGCAAAGAAGCAAGTAACGCAAACACCATTGTTAATGCAAATGGCATGAATAGTTCTCCGACCATTCCGCTGACTAGGCCAAGCGGAAGAAAGACAGCAATCGTCACAATGGTCGAGGACATAATCGGGATGAACATTTCTTTAGTAGCTGATTTGATTAGCTCTCCGCCCTTCAGCGGCTCATCCTTATCCGACATTCTTCTATAAATATTCTCAATAACAACAATCGAGTCATCGACCACACGTCCGATTGCAACTGTCATGGCTCCCAACGTCATCATATTAAGCGTGATGTCCATCTGTTTAAGCAGAAGGACCGCAATCAGCAATGACAACGGTATGGATACGACCGATATAATCGTAGACTTAAAGTCCCTTAGGAACAGAAGGATGATCAGCATAGCGAAGATAGCGCCGAAGACCGCCTTGCTCAGCATCGTTTCAACCGAATCCTCAATTGGAGTCGCTTGGTCAAATGCGGTTACGATTTCCAAGCCGTCATAGTCTTTTTCAAAGTCTTTGATTTTATCTTTGACAGCATTCGCTACGTCAACCGTGTTGGCATCCACTGCTTTCACGATTGAAATACCGATGGACTCTTTTCCATTTGTTCTTGAAACAGATTCAGCCTTGCCAACCTCTTGAATATCGGCAATTTCACTTAACTTAACTGTCGGGATTCCAGCGGCAGCTGCTGCTTGTTGACCGGCTCCTTGTGATGAAGCGCCCTGCGATTGGGCAGAATCCGCCTGCATGCCTGTTTGCTCGCCGTTAGAGGATTGGCTATCAGCAGATTGGCCCGACTCCTCTTCTGAAGAAGGGACAGCAGGTATTTCAAGATTCTTCAAATCGTTCAAAGAAATAATATTGCCTTCCACTTGAACGGCTTTCTCTTTGTCCTTGAACGTATAAAGGCCGAGCGGGGCATGGATGTTGGATGCCTTGATGATATTCTCGACCGTTTCCTGTTCTAGGCCCAATTCTTTCATCTTCTCATCGTTGAACTTCAATTCAACTTGATCAACCTGCTGGCCGGAGATTTGCACAGACGAAACGCCTTCCACTCCTTCAAGGGCTGGAGCAATGTCATCCTCAACGTCTTCAGTCAATTCAGCCAAAGATTCTTTTTCATTAGCGATACTCAATGAAAGAATCGGGAATGCGTTGATATTCACTTTATCGATTTTGGATTTTTCTACATCATCAGGCAAAGTCACACCTTCAAGGGCTTCCTTCACCTCATTTTTCGCATCATCCATGTTCTTTCCATACTCATATTCGATTTGTATGGAGGATGCATTTTGGTAGGATGTAGCTGTTACATTTTTAACTCCGCTTAAATTGCGGACGATTTGATCGACCGGCTGTGTTACCTTTTCATCTACCTGAGTCGGAGTTGCCCCCGGGTAGACTGTTGTAATGCTCAATACTGGCACACTGATATCCGGTATGCTTTCCATTTTCATCTTCATTCCTGAATAGAGCCCGGCGGCTACGACAATAATGGTGATCAGCCACATCGCCAGCTTATTCTTCAACGTAAAGCCAATTATCTTGTTCATCTCGACACCCTTTGTTTTTTAAGTTTGGCCATAGAGCCCTAATTACTATTAATATTAATTGACCAGTCATTCAGCGTCAAACAAAAAAGAATGAATTGCCGGTCGGTTCTAAATAATTCAAAAACAGAGCTTTCTCTTTTTGTTTCTAGTGATTTTCTGGCAAACAGTTGATATAATAAGGCTATTCATTAGATACGTTTACCTTTTCCAACTGACTCGCAGCAACTCTTTTTCAAAAGAGAACATCACCTCTGCATAATGACTGACCGGTCACTTAATGAAGTAAACGATCCAACATTCACATTTAATGGAGTTGAGGGAATGAAAGAAAAAGAAAAATTAATAATGGATGCTGCCATGAAGTTATTTGCCCAAAAAGGTTTTTCTGCCACTTCCATACAAGAAATCGCTACTGAAGCGGAAATCAGCAAGGGTTCCTTCTATCTATACTATAAATCAAAAGAAAATCTATTGTACCGCATCTTCATGCATCATTATAAAACATTTCACCAAGAAATCCTAAACCTGAAATCAAGACATCTTTCGCCAAGAGAGCTGTTCATCGAGCAAATGGTCACGCAATACCGAGGATTCCTTGACTCGAAGGATTTCCTTGTTATGTATGCCAGGGAAAGCGCCATTCCTTTTAATAAAGAGATAGGGGAATTGATTGGTAAAATCCGTTCCGATGTAACCTATACGCTGAAGGATGCCTTGAATGATATTTACGGTGGACAAGTCGGGGAAAACATCTGGTCGTTTACACTTTTGGTCCAAAGCCTGTCCCAATCTTACTTAGAGTTATTGATCCACAACACGCAGAAGATGGATCTCTATGAGCTGGCACGATTTATCCTGAAACGCAGCGATAGCCTGGCAGCCGGTTTTGAAAAAGGCAATGAATCCATCGTCATCCGGGAAGAAGATATCCTTCCGTTATTCAAATGCCCTTTCCAAACTGAAGAATATCAGCAATTGAGAATCGTACAGGAAGCCATACAATCAGCAAAAGCTACATATAGCGAGCAAAAGGATACCCTCATTACACTTGAAGTCCTCGAGGAAGAAGTGAATCGGCCTGACCCCCGCGGCCCCGTTATCCAGGGTATGGCCGCGAATCTGCAAAAAGACGGGGCCGCCCTGGAATTGCAATCTTTATTGAAAGACTTATACCGTTTATGACAAAAAAACTGCTGCCATGCTGGCAACAGTTTTTTTCTTAAGCTCCATTTAAAAACTCATTTAGTGCTTCTTTGTTTTTTTCTACATCTATTTGCAGTACCCACGCTTTATTCACCAATTCATCTTCAAAGCTCCCATCGATCGGGATGGTCAATTTTTCAATACGTTGATGGGCGCCGCTCAGTAAAAAGGAGGATAGCACCGAAAGGATCTTGGTTGTGTCATAGTTGGTGGATATATAGGGCAAAACTGTCCCAATCATACCAGGCAGCTTTGTCACACCATGAAAGCTATTCAGTTCCTCACTGATTGCATCAATGACTTCTTGTTGCCGCTTAACACGCCCAAAATCGCTTTGGGCATCTTTTCTGAACCGGGAATATGCCAATAATTCTTTTCCGTGCAAACGTTGAAGGCCTGGCTTAAGCGTCATGCCGATTCCCTCTGACATCTGCTGCTCCACATTTATTTCTATTCCTTCAGGAAAGGCCTGGTCGATCGCCTTGCTGAATCCCATAAAATCGATGATGGCATAGTAATTCAAATCAACATCGAAGTTTTGTTTAATCGTTTGCCTTAATAATTCGGCGCCATCCTTCCCCCCGCCCATTAAATAGGCGGCGTTCAATCTATATTTATCCGATTTGCCGGGAATGCCAACGAACATGTCACGCATCAAAGACACAATTTTGGCTTTTTTTGTCTCACTGTCGTATTGGGCAATCATCATTGAATCTGAATTGGATGCTTCTCCTTCTTTTCTTGTGTCCACCCCGACAAGCAAAATATTCACCTTGCCGGCAACAGGTTCCTCGCCTTTAAAAGTGACAGGTTCTTTAGTAACGGGAGATTCCTCCACTGCCTTGCTATAGCTTGTGTAGTAGTCCCATGCAAAATAAGAGCCGGGCATAACTACTAGCGCAAACAAAATGAAAACAGTATAGATGACAATCAGCTTTTTCCTTCGTTTGCGTTTCCGTAAATCGGTCCTGTTCATAATGACTCTCCATTCGCCATAAGTTGACAAAAAATGCTATCTTCATTTTAGCGGAAGAGCTTTTATTAAACAATCTTTTATTTCTTTATTTTCCCATATATAGATTTAATTATCATATTAATAGGTTATTGGTAGTGGATCTTTCATCCATATTATCCATCCCTACATTCTGGCTAGAAACAATCTCTCCTATTGTCCGCCTGCAGGATGCTGAATCATTTTTCTTGAGTTTACGGTTGAATATAATACACTTAGGAAAAAGGAACGTACGAAGGATTCAATAGGTTTGATATTCGGAAAGTAGGATTAATAAATGGTTTATATAGAATTTCTTATTGTTTTTGCAGCAGGAATCAGTCTCTTCTTTTCAACTTGCATGTTTCCGCTTTTGCCTGCTTATATAGCCCAATTGATAGGCAAAGGCGCAGGTCCGGCAAAAATGGGCGGCAGCAGGGGCAAAGTTGCTTTTCATACCGGACTATTTCTGCTTGGCTACCTGATTTGCTTGATGATCCTTGGGGGAATAGCCGGTTGGATCGGCAATCTATTTTTTGAAGTGCGCGATCCTTCACTTAAAACATCCGGTTTGGCATTGATTATATTCGGCTTTTTATTGACTGGCCTGTTGAACGTAAAGTTATTTATGAAGGGCCGAAAAAAATTGGCCGCCTTTTCTTCCAAAGGCATCTTCGGCAGCTTTTTGTCCGGCATGCTATTTTCCATGCAATGGACTCCGGGGACTGGACTGTTATCCATTAGCATATTGCTTCTTGCCGCTGCATCCGCTTCATGGACTGCAGGCGCCGCATTGCTTGCCGTGTTTGCCTTGGGAATAGCCGTCCCTTTTTTCATTTTCTCTATCTTATCGGCAACATCCATGGATGCCATCCGCTTCATTAACCGCCATCTCGGCAAAATAACATTTGTTACTGGCATGTTGCTGCTTTTGCTTGGCTTTTTGATATTTTCAGGCCAAATTGAGGCGACGCATTCCCTGATCAGCACTGCATTTTAGGTATGCAGTGCTTTTGCCTTGAATTCCCTCTTTTTCCCCTCTATCCCCCGCTTTCTTTTTTTGTTATATTTTTCTAATAGCAAGTATATTTGCAGTTGATTGCCTAAAACTAATTTGAATGAAGGTTTTTATATCATTTTGTGGTAAAATTAAATATTGGTTTCGGACCTCAGTCCATACCAATTGTTTGATCAGGAAAAATAAATTTGAAAAACAACTAGGTTGGTGATATACGTGTGTGGATTTGTAGGATGTATTCATAATGACAAGAACCCTAATATCGAAAATACATTAAAAGATATGAACGCCATTATTACACATAGAGGACCCGATGACGACGGTTTTTTCTTTGATGACCATATTAGCTTTGGTTTCAGACGCTTGAGCATCATTGGTCTGGAAAGCGGTCATCAGCCGCTTTCATATGAGAATGAACGCTATTGGATTATCTTCAACGGCGAGATCTATAACTATCTGGAATTAAAAAGTGAACTTCAGGCACAAGGCTTTGAATTCGCCACAGAATCAGATACAGAAGTCATCATTGCCCTTTTCAGCTCACTGAAGGAAGAAGCAGTGAAAAAACTTCGCGGAATGTTTGCTTTCATGATCTGGGACAAGCAGGAAGAAACGTTATTCGGAGCAAGAGATCCGTTCGGCATCAAGCCATTCTTCTATGCTGAAAAGGATGGGGAAACTTATTTCGCTTCCGAAAAGAAAAGTATCATGATGGCGATGGAAGGCGATGTGGATTACAAGTCATTGCAGCATTACCTAAGCTTCCAGTTCGTTCCGGAACCTGACACCATGACAGAAGGTGTTAAAAAACTTACACCGGGCCATTACTTCACGAAGAAACCGGGCAGCAAGATGGAAATCAAGCCTTACTGGAAACCAAACTTCCATATCCAAAACACATCTGAATCTCAATTGATCACTGAAATCCAAAACGTATTAATGGATTCAGTCAACATGCATATGCGCAGTGACGTGCCTGTCGGTTCTTTCTTGTCAGGCGGAATCGATTCAAGCATCATCGTGTCGCTTGCCAAACAGGTCAACCCTAACTTAAAGACATTCTCTGTCGGTTTCGAAAGAGATGGATTCAGTGAAATTGATGTCGCAAAAGAAACAGCGGATGCGCTTGGCCTGGAAAATATCTCGTATGTCATTTCACCTGAGGAATATATGAAGGAACTGCCTAAGATCATTTGGCATATGGATGACCCATTGGCCGATCCTGCTGCCATTCCTTTATATTTCGTAGCGCGTGAAGCAAGAAAGCATGTAACAGTTGTCCTGTCCGGTGAAGGAGCCGATGAATTGTTCGGCGGATACAATATTTACCGCGAGCCAGAATCACTAAGCATGTTCAATAAAATCCCTGGCCCTGTCAAGAGTACCTTAAAAGCATTCAGCCACTTGCTGCCTGATGGCGTCAAAGGAAAAAGCTTCATTGAACGCGGCGTCACTCCATTGGAAGAACGGTACATCGGCAACGCGAAAATGTTTGAAGAGAATGAAAAGAAAGCCCTTCTTAAAAATTACTTGCCGAACCTTGGCTACCAAACAGTCACAGCACCTATTTACAATGAATCAAAAGGATACGATGCCGTTACAAAAATGCAGCATCTGGACATCCACACTTGGCTGCGCGGGGACATCCTTGTAAAAGCCGATAAAATGACAATGGCGAACTCACTTGAACTTCGCGTTCCGTTCCTGGATAAAGAAGTATTCAATGTAGCGGCCAAAATCCATACAAAAGAAAAAATCGCCCACAATACGACTAAGTATATCTTGCGTAAAGCAGCAGAAGGCATTGTGCCGGAACATGTATTGAACAGAAAGAAATTAGGTTTCCCTGTTCCGATCCGCCACTGGCTGAAAGATGAAATGCACGATTGGGCTGTCAATATCATCAAAACAAGCCAAACAGACGATGTATTCAATAAACAAGAAGTCCTTCACTTGTTGGAAGAACATTGCGCAAACAAACGCGACAATAGCCGCAAAATCTGGACAATCCTTGTCTATATGATTTGGCACCAAATCTACGTAGAAAAAATCTACGATTTCGAATCACAATACATCAAAGAACCAGTTTCCATGAAATAAGGATGAATCTACCTTATAACATGAAAAAACCTGATTTCTTAGTTGAAATCAGGTTTTTTTTTCAGTGTTGAAAAACAATCTTTTCAATAAATAAAATAGAAAAACGGCTTCAATACTTCCTTTTGAAAAAGTAAAAAAAGAGCCAAGGTACAAGCGACGATTGATATCCGCTCCAGGATGCTCGCTTTCCGCGGGGCGGGCGGTGAGCCTCCTCGGCGCAAATCGCCTGTGGGGTCTCACCTGTCCCGCTCATCCCGCAGGAGTCTCGCACCTTCTGCTCCTATCAATCAACTTTATGATCAATCACTCACCTTATTTAAAAACAACCACCTTTTAGAAAATAGACGTATGATAAGATAGATGACTCAATACCTAAACAGGTTTCGTTTCATGAGATCGCAAGTCAACAGGTACATATGGCTAACTTTTTATTTCAGCAACGTGAAAAAATGGTATCCGATAAATATGGAAACGTTTTACTTGTACACTGCATGTACGTAATGTATATGTTCAAAAGCGCTTAGATCGTCTTTTCTATCTGAGAAGAACGCTTCTTGGATCAACTCTGGGGATAAATGTTCATATATTAACAAGCTGGAATCTTGGAGCATTCTTTCAAGTTCCTTTATAGAAAAAACGGATTTCATAGATTCACCGCTTTGCTTTGCCATCGCCACCATATTTTGCACTCGCTTAACGTCGGACTGAAACAGTTCTTCATCTGCATAGTCAAAAATGATGGAACTGCCTTCAATCATCAATTCTTCCAAATGCCCTAACAGCTTCTTAAACTCTTCTTTGTTTAAATAATAAGAAACACCTAAAAGACTGAATACCGTTTTGGCTTTTGGATCAAACCCAGCCTGTAAAAGCGCTTCTTGTAAATTGTCTTTCTGAAAATCAACTGCGGCCATTTTTAGATTGCTCGGCATTTCCCAACCTGCTTTTTGAATCCGGCTAAGTTTGAACTGTTGTGTATTTGGATGATCAACTTCAAATATAGAAAGCCCTTCACCTTTTCTGAATGCGAACGTATCCATGCCAGCACCTAAAATAACATATTGCTTTAAGCCTAATGTTTTCTCATTGAGAATCACTCTTTCTGTATAAGCGGCTCGTGCAAGCGGCGTAGGAGCTAGCTGTGTTTGGACGATCCATCTTAATTTATCATCGTTCGTCTTCATTTCCCCCGCTAATTCTGGTGCAAAAAACGAAAATCCATTAACCATAAATTGTTTAATTTGATTATATTCTTCAGCAGAAATCAACTCTTTAGCTAAATAGTCATCGAATATGACAGGTGTATCATTTTCACTATGATAGGCTCGACTAAAACTTGAGATTAGGGAAGTCATACTGGACTCATTTTGTTTCATTTTGTAGGCTCCTTTAATAGGCTATTTAAATTCATCGTGTATCCATAAGATAAAAACTGTTCTTTTGTCATATGAAGAGAGGCAAATAAATAGGTTCCTTTTGTGGTGACCAGTTCAAAAAGGGCATTTAGATTGGTTGATAAAATGTATACGGTCGGCATGACATCCAAGGATTCCTTTAAAATCCCCTCTTCTTTTCCTTGCTCTATCCAGATCGATAAGTATTCATTTATCTTTACTCCCAGTGCAAAGATCCGTTCTACAGATGTTGTCATGTTTAATGGCGCATTACTCTGGAACCGATTAACCGACTGTGCTGATATGGCATAATTTTCGTAATAGAAAAGCATACATGCACAGATAGCTTCATATCTTTTCAAGAAATTTTGTTCAGAATCAATCGCATCGCCAATGCTTTGAACGAGATGGTCAAGGCCTTCTATAATGAGATAATATAGAATCTCTTCTTTGCTTTCAAAATACTTATAGATGGTTCTGCGACTATAGCCAGAGGTTTCGGAAATATCACTGATTGATGTTAGATTGAATCCTTTATCCAAAAATAAATGCTCAGCCCCCTTTGCAATATTTTTCTGATGTAAGGCGATAATATTTTCTTTCATGTAATGTATACCCCTAATATATAAAGTATACTCATAGTATACACCCTAAATGATATTCGAGCCATTTTATTGCTTATGCCGTTGTTTAAATACATTACAAAAAGCTGCATCCCGAGTCATTGAATGAACAATTCGGAATGCAGCTTATGATTGATACTAGAATTTCCAAGCCTCTATGATCCTTTATACGCCCCTTCATTCAAGATACGTGGCGGACATTTTCCCTCTAAAGCAGCGATCACACTTTCTGCGGCCATCCTGCTCATGGCGGTGCGTGTTTCGGCCGTGGCTGAGCCAATATGAGGAAGAGTAACGACATTTTTCATGCCAAGCAACGGGTTATCCGGGTTAACCGGTTCCTGTTCGAAGACATCTAGGCCCGCTGCGGCTATTTTTTGTTGTTGAAGTGCATGGATTAACGCTTGTTCATCAATTGTTTTCCCCCGCGATCCGTTGATGAATATAGCAGTAGGCTTCATTAAATTGAATTCCCGCTCACCTATCATTCTCTCCGTTTGCGGAGTAAGCGGCGTCATTAAACATACATAATCAGATTTCGCCAGAAGCTCATCCAATCCACAATAAACGGCGCCGTATTTCTTTTCTGCTTCTTCATTGCGTGACCGGTTATGATAAAGGATTTTCATATCGAATCCCAGATGGGCGCGTTTGGCGATAGCCCCTCCAATTCCGCCCATCCCAATAATGCCTAATATTTTATGATGCACATCAAAGCCAAACATCTCTTCTTCCACTGAACCCTTCCATTTACCCGTTTTGACATACTGGTCAAGCTCTGGCAATCTGCGTCCAGCCGAAAGCAATAATCCAAAAATAGTATCGGCTGTCGTATCGTTCAGGACATCCGGCGTGTTTGTAGCCATCACTCCACGCTCTGTCATTGCCGGCAGGTCCAAATTATCGTAGCCTACAGAAATATTGCTGACTATTTTTAGCTGAGGAGCAGCGTTAAGAAGTTCTTCATTAACAGGTAGATCAGCCCCAAGCAATGCATGCGCATTTTTTAATTCCGCTAAGAAGTCAGCCTGATTAGATTCATCCAAGCGTTCAAAGTAAACAACTTCATAGTCTTTCTCCAGCATGGCGAGTACTTCCGCCGGCACTTTTTTGTAAACGATTACTTTTTGTTTCATATGAATTTCTTCCCTTCACGATCTGGTTGTTTATGCAAAATATGTAAACTACCTTTAGAATAGCACGATTCATTTAATTATTCTATAAAGTGAAACGTTAAACAGCAGGGGGTATTCATTCTCCGCCGATTAGTAGTTGGACCGCCCGGATGTTTTTGTCTTCATGCATCTTTAGAAGTAAAATTCTTAGTGCCCGTTCGAATAGGATAGATTAAATCATCATCTGTCATGTAGACATTATGGCAGTTAAGCAACGTTTTTTTCAGTTGAGCGGGCAATCTTACCCCGTCGTAGGCGCATACGGCCATAATGTCCAGGTCATTAACCAACTTCTCTACTTTTTCTTCGTACTCCCTGACGACCGCAACCATTTTATGATTATCGTTCCATTCGATATGCCCCCACGAGCATATGGCTGCATTTTTTTCTACATAAGGCGCCAGCTTTTGCAGGAAATAATCCACTACTGTGGAGGGATGAAAATTCTTTTTGTATAAATAAAAATCAAAGCTATTAATATAATGAATTCTTTCAAGTTGTGCAGGGTTCAGCGCCTTCTTTAATTTTTGCAGGAGCAGCGGATAGATACGCTCATTTTCAATCAGCATGACATACTTATCCTGTTTGATCCCCACTTTCACATAGTCTGTTGCAATGTCCAAGTAACGTTCCGTATTGTACGAATTAAAAAAGATATGTATACCGCCGGCATGTTGATAGTCATTAGATAGTTGGATAATCTTTTCTTCCACGGAGCTTTCCCCCCTCAATCTAATTTCATAGTAGCCTTAAATCGGTTCCTATATTAGTTACATTCGCTATTACTATGTAAAACCCTTGTATATGCAAAAAGAACATGCCGTAACCAGCATGTTCGGATATGTATGGAATGCTAACGTTTGACTAGACTGAAGCCCAGGCGTATAAGGGCCTGTTCAAGATTGGCTTCTATAAGAATATCCCCTAAGTGTATATCCTCTTTGACAGCATCCAAAGCCATTGATGGATGTATCCCGGTCAACAGAGGTTCTACGCCGATCAATTGAAGCAGCGAGACCATTTTTAATAAAGAGTCACTAGTCTGCGTATGGATTTGTGAAATCCCGGAAAGATCAATAATCAGATAATCCAACTCCAGTTCCTGGCTCTTTGACAAAGCTAGCGCAATGATGGATTCCACACGCTTATCATCCATTTCGCCAATAATCGGAAGCACTGCGACCCCTTTCGTAATAGGAACAAACGGAGCGGAAAGATGCTGGATTTCACGGTTTGCCTTATCCAATTCTAAGACATAAGATAACACCTTGGCCATTGATTTAAAGAGTTCTACGTGCTTATCCGTAAACTCAAACGGCCTCGAATCGAGCCCGCAAATCGTACCATAGTTTTCTCCATTCTTATAATAAATCGGAATACCGATAAAACATCCTCCGCCTAAACGGCGGGTGACATCCAAATGGCATGCCAGTTCGCTTTGGTTGATGTCCGGTATGATGAGAATATCCCTGCCGAAGTCGACGCTTAATTTGCAAAACGTTTCTTTGAACGGCAACTCCTCTCCTGCCGAAATCAAAATCTCTTCCTGATTCAACGCTTTGACAATATGGTTTGTCACGTTGTCATTCTTTGCAATAAACAAGGAATTTATATCAATAAATAAACTCATCATCTTTATAATACTGTCTGCGGCTTCTTCAAAATTACGAAGCGCCATCATTTCGCCTTTTATGCTTATTGCACTATTCATTTGTCCCATACCCCTTAATTGATTAACGTCTAATGATGATTTCAATATACCCATGCCCTATTTATTTGAAACTAAGATTGCTTACAGGGCAGCAAAAAAGGATTGCCGTTAAAAATAGGCAATCCCTTTCACCCTTTTACAGTGAGATCACTTTGTATCCCAGCAGAATGATCAAAATCAGATCAATAATGAAAAGAATCCAAAGCACAAGAGGAGACGAGCTTTGCTTTTTCTGGCGTGCCAACAGCATTTCCATTAATCCAATCAATAGAATCGCCAAAATGCCTTTAACAACAAAGTGCATCGGAAATTCCATGATTGTCAGCATTCCAATTCCGGATACCAGCATTACCACATAAAACAAACGCAAAATGATGCTCATGATCTTTTTGTTTTCTAGGAAATAGGTCAAAAAGAAAGCAACCAGCAGAATAGCCCAAGAGCTGGCATGAAAACTGTTAAATAGATGGAACATCTCATTTTCCCCCTTTTAAGGTCATCGTTGTCCTTTTTGATTGGATATGTACCATACTATATAAGCTATACCCTTTATTATTTCAAAATAACATAAACTCTTCCTAACAATCAAATTTCTACTCTCCAAGGCAGTCTTATCTTCTTTGAGCACAGAATTCCAATGGATACCATTTTTATCTAAACCCTTTTCTTTACTATCTGTTGTAAACTGGTATACTATATAGTTAGAGTTTTTCTACTATTTTTAACTTCTTTTTCATCAAATGAATAAATTTGACCCATCATCTCCGTATTAAATTTTACACTTTTTGGGTATATAAATATGTGATTCTTTAAACAATCTATTATATCCCATTCAAAATGTCGCTAAAATCTCGCTTCTACAAGAGAAATTCGAAGAAGCGCACTTGGGAGGTTAAGTTTGTAGCAAGAACGTAGGTTGGTTCCACGAATAACCACGGTGGAATGAATGAAAAATCTCCTCCCATTAAAAGTTACACATATTAAACCTTTACATATAATCGTTCCATTTACAATCAGCTATTTTTTATAAAAACCAAGGAGGATTTTGTATGTCTTTTTTAATTACACTTCTGGGTTTATTTGTTGCTATTATTTTATCCAACCTCTTGAGCAACAAATGGCCTAAAGTGCCGCTCGCTCTTTTTCAGATTGGAATAGGCGTCATCCTATCTTTGTCGCCGGTGCCCACTGAATTAGATTTTGATCCTGAAATCTTTATGATTTGTATCATCGCTCCCTTGCTGTTCAGTGAGGGGAACCATATTTCGCGCAGAGAATTTTGGAATTTGAAGTCGCCCATCCTCCTTCTTGCATTCGGGCTAGTTTTCTTTACCGTATTCGCTGGCGGATATTTGATCCATATACTGATACCCGAAATGCCAATGGCTGTGGCATTTGCACTTGCGGCCATCATTACACCGACTGATAATGTTGCAGTTAAATCCATCACAAATGGACTCAAGCTCCCCGGCAATATTATGCCTATTCTTGAAGGCGAGTCCCTTTTGAATGATGCGGCTGGCATCGTAGCCTTCAAAATGGCATTGGCCGCTGCATTGACAGGCGTCTTTTCAATTAAGGAAGCCAGCCTGAACTTTCTGTTCGTCTCTTTAGGCGGCCTTCTTCTCGGGCTATTACTAGGCTATCTGATTGTAAAATTCCGCCTGGCTATCCGCAACTTGGGCCTTGAAGAAATCACTATGATGATTGTGATCCAATTCATCACGCCTTTCTTCATTTATTTTCTCGCAGAAGAGATTGGTGTTTCAGGGATTTTGGCAGTTGTGGCAGCTGGAATTATTCACGGCATCGAAAAGGACCGTCTTCAGCGTACAACCACCAAGCTGCAATTCATCAATGACCATTTCTGGTCTGTCGTATCCTTTGTCTTGAACGGACTGGTTTTCACCCTGCTTGGCTTTATGCTGCCTTCAGTATATACGGGGCTAAAAAGAGATCCGGAAATAACGATGGGTGTCATCATAGGAATTACTTTCCTGATTGCTATTGGATTATTCATTTTGCGCTACCTGTGGGTGTATATGCTCCACGGTATTTTCATTAAAGAAAGAAAACCGCCGCTCGAACTGTTTTTCATCAACCTTAGTCAAGTGGCTGTGGATTACGATGAGGGAAGCGAACCTGTATCGCGCGGCCGCTATGCATTTGTGACAGCTATTTCAGGCATACACGGAACCATTTCCTTGGCCACTGCCCTTTCCATACCGTTCATTCTGCCAAACGGCCATGAGTTTCCAATGCGGAACATCGTTATGTTCATTGTGGCCGGCGTCATATTGATCAGCTTGCTCGCAGCTACTTTGATCCTGCCACTGCTGGCTGTAAAGGAAAACACGGTGAAAGGCAAATACTTGGATACTGACGATGCCTTTAAAACCATGATCAAGGCCACCATCAATCAACTCGCCAGTGAAACCAAAGATGGATCTAATATGGCCGTGCAACAAGTGATCCGGGAACTGCATCAAAAAATGATTGATATGGAATCCGGCCCTGCTAAAGCTCCGGACCAAAAGATTATTAAGGAATTAACATTTGAAGCTTCCGAGAAGGAACTGGAAATTGTCAAAAACTTGGTGGAGGACGGACGCATTTCTGCCTCTGTTTTGAAGATTTATACGGTGTACCTGACCAAAACGACTCAGTTCCTGCAAAAATCGCCAATGCGGAAGTTGAAATCCATTTTCCTTCTCTGGGTGTTCAAACGCCGGATTAACCGGAAATGGAAAAAGGGGTATGAAACAAAAGTCAAGAATACACTGAACAAATATAGCGAGGAGATTCGAAGCATCCGCTTTGCCCAAATCATGGCGGCCAGAGGCGCTGTATCTTTCATTAAAAAGAAAATGACCGATGAAAACCGCCAGGAGGCCATTCTGGTCATGCAGCGCTACAATCGATTCCTTAAACAGATGACTCTGCGCAAGGATAAAGACGGCAACTATCAAATGCAACTAAACCGCGCCCATTTGCGGGCAACACAAATAGGACGGGATATTATTGAAAATATGATTGAAGATAAAAAAATCACGGCCAATACCGCTTCCAAACTAAGAGAAAATCTCGTGTACGATGAAATGCTCTATATCGGGGAATGAACCAGAAAAGAGAGAAGCCGCGCACTTATAGCTTCTCTTTTCTATGCTAGTAGAATCAATCTTTGTTTGAATCCTGATTAGAGTGTACATAGCTTTTGGATAGATGCTATTTTATTTCTACTAGCAATTGATTGATAAATGAAGGTTTAAAGAAGAGCAGCATATACATTTTCCTGTACTCCTATGAAACGGCATTTTAACAAGCTGCATTAGAGTGCCTTATCCAGTATTCTAGGCTGCAACAGACAGATGTTTCACATTAAAAAAAGGCATAACCTATTTGTCATATAAAATAGGGTATGCCTTTTTAGTTGCCTAATTAAAGTCAAGAACAGATGTTTAAGCTGATTTTATATTCTCAGCGAACACCGTTTTCTGTTCTTTTTTGCGGAGTAAATAAAAAACGAGCATAGCTGCCACAAGGATGCTTGATAAACCGAACATCTCATTGTAACCGACTCCTGCTGCCACTCGGCCAAGAGTAGCGGCACCAATCGCCATGCCAAGATCCATGAAGTTCAAGGTCATCGCATTGGCTGTCCCAGCCTTGCCATGTCCTACACGGCTTACTGCCCAAGCCTGCATGGTCGGCTGCATAACGCCATAGGCAATCCCGTACAAGACGGCAGCAATAAACAAAATCGTAATATGGTGCGAGAATGATAAGGTAATCAACCCAACTACACCTAATACACCTGCCGGGTATACCAAGTATTTATGGCCCCACCGATCATAGATTCTGCCTGAAAACGGCCGTGTCAGCACAAGCATACCTGCCACGATCAAGAAAAAGAGTGAAACCTTTCCGCCAAGGTGATTTTCTGTTCCCAGACCGTCAATGAAATTAACCGTTCCCGAGAAAGTAATATAGAATAGACAAACTAAAATACCTGGCAATAGCGCTCTTTTATCGAATGCGTTGCTCCAGAATGATTGCTTTTCAACTTTGTGTGCCGAAGCAGCAACCATTTCCTTCTTTTCACTTTTAATAAAAATGCTTCCGATTGTGGTAACGCATGTGATCAGGATGATAAACAGCAAGAGATTCTTGAAAGGAAAAGTATGGAGAATAGAGATGGCAATCATCGGGCCAAATGTGGTCCCTAAGCTTGTCGCCAGCCCAAAATAGCCGATTCCTTCACCGATACGGTCGATTGGAATTAAATTAGTGGCCATTGTGGCGAGCAACGTTGTTATAATGCCGAATAATAACCCTTGGACAATCCGGATTGCCACTAGAAGCATATACGCTTCCTTGCCAAAGCTAATGATAATCGTTGCGATTCCGAGAATTAGAGCGGCAATCAACGTCACCTTCATATTAAATTTTTGAATGAGTGTTCCCACGAAGGGCCGTGAGACAATAGCGGCCAACATAAACGCCGTGGTCATTATTCCCCCTTTTGACGGATTGCCGCTGATCTCCGTCACATATACCGGAAAACCTCCCAATAAGGCTTGAAAACTAAGAAAAAATAAAAAAGTAGTTCCTATCGTGACAATATACTGCCACGTCCATAGTTTCGATATTTCGTGTTGTTCCAATCCAAATCCTTCTTTCATAAATGTATGAATTCATAATCAACTTTTCATTTGTTCAATATTATTCTTCATTTGTTCGAGGACGCAGGTGAAATCATGTAGCTGTTCCTCAGATATTCCAGCCAAAATCGACTGGTACAGGTTTTCAATGAAGGGAAGAACCTCATCCACCACCTGCTTGCCCTGCTCTGTTATTTCAACTAGGTAAGAACGCCGGTCATGCGGATTTGCCTTCCGGGCTAACAGATTCCGCTGTTCAAGCAAATCCAGTATTTTGGTCAATGTTGCCTGATCCTTATCCGTCCGAATCGCTAATTCTTTTTGATTCAAATCACCGACAAAGGATAATTGCTTGAGCACTGTCCATTGCTCACTTGTTATATGGTAAGACTTTAATTCCTGGCTGATGAAGGCTTTAAGCATCTTCGCAGTGGTTGTTGCCATAAAACCGATATCATCCTTTAACACGGCCTCCACTCTCCTTTCTTCGTTTTCGTTCAAAAAAGACTCCAACCTATTATACGCTCTATATTCTTTCATAGGAAATAATATGCATACAAACTATTTTTTCTTTTCAGCTCCTTCAATTAGGCCAGGTGATCCTTCATACTTATTGTTCTACAAATGGATATTTCTTTATTATTTTGCCATATAGATTCAATCGTCAATGCGTTTTCGTGATTTGCCGAAAGGGTATACAATTATATGGCTTTTACATAGTTGGGAGGAAAAAGGAATGTTTAATAAGATTTTGGTAGCCATAGATGGTTCGCCTATGAGTGACAAAGCTCTGGACACGGCGTTATCGCTTGCTAAGTGGCAACAGGCCGACCTGCTGCTTGTCCATGTAGGTAGGAGCGTTGTTATGCCCCCGACAATGATTATCCCCTCAGCTGAGAATGTGTACGATGCTGTGCGTACAGCCGGTGAAAAAATCCTCAAACAAGCAAAGCAGAAGGCCGAGGAAGAGGGATTCACTCCTTCAGCCAAATACGTGGAAGGCGATCCAGCCGAACAGATTATACAACTGGCGGAACAAGAGCAAGCCGACTTGGTTGTCATCGGAAGCCGTGGACTCGGAAACATAAAAGAAATGGTGCTTGGCGGTGTAAGCCATAAAGTCTCACAGCATGTCCATTGTCCAGTTCTTATCATCAAATAACTATACTAATATATAAAAAAGTTTAGCGATAAAAATTTTACCTTTAAACTAATTTCTAGGCGAAATCCATCTTTTACTGCATAAAAAAAGAGTCCCAGCCAAATTGCTGGGACTTTCCAGTGATTCATTCAATAGATTAATAAGCTAGCGCAAATAACGCCTTAATATGGGACAAATAACGGATATTACTTGCTTCTTTCATCATAGATGCAGGCAAGCCTTTAAGAGACGTATTGCTTGCGCCGACAGAAGCAACTGCATCCTTGCGTCCTAAACTTGCAAGTGTACCAGAGTTAACCGGATTAAATACTTCCATGTCTTTATTCATCAAGTAAGCGAACAGGTTGTAGCCAACAAGTTCACCCATTTGCCATGCGATTTGCGCTGTAGGCGGTTGTGGTCTGCCGTCTTCTTTGAAGACTACTGCACTGTCGCCGACAACAAATACATCTTTATGGGATGTAGATTGCAGGAATTCATTCACTGTAGCCCGTCCACGGTTCACTTCAAGCCCTGATTCTTCAATCATTGGAAGGCCTTGTACGCCGCCTGTCCATACGAATGTATTAGCAACGATTTTTTCGCCGTTTTTAAGATCGATTTCGTTGTTTTTAACGCCTGTAACCGGTACCCCAGTGATGAACTGAACACCGCGTTTTTCAAGGCTGGACATTGCACGCTCGATTAAGTGGTCAGGAAGCATAGGCATTACCTTCGGACCAGCTTCAACAAGCATGATTTTCAATTCTTTTGGATCTACGCCATACTGTTTGGCCACTTTAGGCATATTGTCCGCAATCTCGCCCACAAGCTCGATTCCAGTCAAACCGCCTCCGCCGATAAGGATGGTAGCATCTTCCGGTTTTCTTGTTTTTGAATACTCACGGATATGAGATTCAATATGGTTGTAGATTTTCTTAGCATCAGCAGCTGATTTCAACACGAAGCTGAACTCTTCAAGCCCTGGAATGCCGAAGTAAGCTGTTTTGCTTCCCAATCCCACTACCAATGCATCATAAGTAAGGATATTGCCGTCAGCAAGTTTCACTTTTTTATCGTTTACGTTGAAAGATTCCACTTTAGTGATCTTAAGATCCACATCTTTGCCTTTCAACAATTTTTCCAATGGCATAGTCACAGCTTCTTCAGAAATGGTGCCCCCTGCCAATCTGTGCAGCTCTGTGATGATTTGGTGAGTTGGATATTGGTTCACTAGAGTTACTTTTGCTTCTTCTTTGCTTAAATATTTACGCACAGTTAAAGCGGATAACAAACCGCCGTAACCAGCACCTAATATGACAATATGTTTTGACATAGTATAATCCTCCGTCCTCGCTAATAGATTGTTAAAAAAGACCTAATTACTTGCTGCTTTTTTCTGCGTTGATTTGAAGATAAGCATTCAAGAAACGGAATAGTTTCTGAGCTTGTGGATCTTTGATCATTTTTAACAGACCAAAAAGACCTACAACTTCAGAGCTTGCCTCAGCACGGTCTTTAGCTTCGATTGCTGTAGCTGCCACTTTCTTCACGGAATTTTTGACAGGTTCCACAATTTCAGTGATGGCACCGACAGTATCGCTCTTTAACGTTTCGTCTTTCGCTACTGCTTGTACGAAGTCATAAGACTTAGTCAACATGTCCATAAGCTCAGTCAATTTCGGCAACTGCTCTACTAACGCAGTCAATGATTGTTGAACCTCGGGTTGTAATAGCTGATCGATAACGTCTTGCTGTTCTTGATTTGAAGTTTTTTGTTCCACTTCTTGTTCAGACTTTGGTTGAGTGACTGTTTCTGACATATCCAATTCTCCTTTACTAATAAGTAGTTCTACTTATTTTTTGGGGTATTAAAAGGTCCCCCGCCTTCAAGCCATTCATTTAGTTCTTGAAGACATACATTCAAGAAAATTTTTCAAACTATAAATAGTCAAAAGAAATAATAAATTAAAAAACAGTTTTCTACAATCAAAAAGCTTTTACTCTTTTTAAGAAATGGTCGTTTATCCATACCCAAAAATTATTCTAGAAAAACATTTTGAAAGTAAAATCAGTTAAATATATTCAAATAATTAATCCTACCTTTAGCTTATACCTACACATGCCTGACGTAAAGCTATTTGCCCATTTTTCTCTTCGCATACGCTTCCCCTATTAGAAAAGATGTTTGCTTAATAGATTACTTCTTTTTATAGTCTGCGTTTATCATTCTTACTGGCGCTTAATCTCCCACTTACATATGATGAAGCGGGAGTCATAACGCCAGTTAGAATGGGATCAAAACAGCAGGTATTGGTTACCCTTTTTGGTCTGCTTCTAGTTTTAGTTCGTCAATCAATGTTTCTGCTGCCTTTTTGTACATTTGGCTCATATGGATCATAGAGGCGATTTTCAGAATCGGCTCCAACTCTTTATCCTTAGGCTGCATTTCCTCAGCTGCTTCTATGTCTATCAAAGCCGCTTCTTCTTTAAAATGTTCTGCGTTCTTTGTCTGTACAGCCAGATAGGATTCATAAAAGGACTCCAATGAGCGATTTGTCTCGGTCACTTCCTTATTAAGCGCACTCAATGTATCTTTAATATCATTTATGGAAAGAATCCCTTTCAATTGATAGATCAGGGAAATTAAGATGAGATGGTTCTTGGAATATTTTTTGTTTTTGATTGGAAAGAATAATTTACCCTTCGCATAATTATTGATCATTGTTTTGGTCAAAATTTTGTCTTCTTCGTGGCGTTTAGTGCTCCCAAATTTTTGTTCAAATAATTGAATAACCTGGTCCATGTATAAATCGATATCCGGTATATCTTCCGATTTAAGCAACGGTTCTTGGACACTTTTCGTTATATACTCTGTTTTGTTCTCCATCATAAAGTAGTTACCTGCCTTTGCAATCTCCTTACATTTCAGTTTATAGGAGGGAAAAATAAAAGTAAATATAAACATTGACTACATTTCGATTCATACATATAATTATATGTAGTTATAAAAACTACATGTTTAACAAAGGAGATTACTAAAATGAATATGTATATCAGGGAACCCATCAACGGGTTTACGCATTTGGCGGGTGCTATTTTTTCCTTTATCGGGTTGCTGGCCATGACGATCAAAGCTGCTGCTGGCCACTCGACCGTGCTTCAACTGTCAGCTGTCATCATTTTCGGCATCAGCCTCATTCTCCTCTATGCCGCCTCAGCAACCTACCATTTAGTTGTTGCCAAAGATACAGTCATTGCCTGGTTAAGAAAACTGGACCATTCCATGATTTTTATTTTAATTGCCGGTTCGTATGCCCCTTTTTGTTTGATTTCCCTTCATGGTTTAATCGGTTGGTTTCTATTTGGATTGATTACACTTATTGCTGTGAGCGGTGTATTGTTTAAACTTCTATGGTTCTCTTGTCCTCGTTGGTTATCGACCGTTTTATATATAGCAATGGGGTGGATCATCATTCTGGCCGCCAAGCCACTGTCCCAAGCCCTCAGCAAAGAAGGTCTCTACCTATTGATTGGCGGAGGGATCATCTACACAATAGGCGGTATCATTTATGCACTGAAGCCGGCATTTTTAGAATTCAAACATCTTGGCTTTCATGAAATATTCCATATCTTTATTTTGCTCGGCAGCCTGGCCCATTTTATAAGTGTATATGAGTACGTCATCTAAACTTCTCATGAATGAATAATCTCCACCCTTTTGGATGGAGATTATTTTCTAACTGGCGCAAAAACTCCCATCAATCAAATTTTCCCTTTATCTGTCCAATCATTTTGCTTGTGGCCGCAATACTGTATAAAGAGAAAACGTCATATCGGGTGGGCTTCCGCTATTTTTTTGTACATTTTTAGATGATTCTAACTTGACTTTCGTAATCTTCATGCAGATGATAACGAATATGGTTGTTATTGCTTAAAGTTATATATTTTGGTATTTTTATCTAAAATATACTAAACGAATAGATAATGACGTTTTTTCTAATTTTTAACGGGAATAAGCAAAGAGAGGTGAATAATCATGAAGAAAACCATTTACTTAGCTGCACTATTATCATTGCTGGCATTGTCTGCTTGTACCAACAAGGAAGAAACAACAACAGCAGGCACCTCCACACAAGAGAAACAACAACAGGATTCAACCACAACTCCTACCGAAACCAATTCCAACGGCCATTCATCATCGAAACCGCAGACCTCGGACGATCATAGCAATAATGGAACAAAAGATGCAGGGAGCTCAGCAACAAACCCTTCAGGTTACCAAAACAACACCCAAACGAATGTGACGCAAAAAGAAGTGATTGCCGAGACCAAGAAACAAATTTCCAGCAATTTGGAACCAAAGCTGCCAAAGGAACTGCCGTTGACGAATGCCAAAAAACATTTGAGTGCCGCCACTGTTTCGGATAAACAAATGTATAGAGTCATTTTCTTCGAAACCGATACTAGCATTCCGGTCAATCATAAGAAATTGAATATTGTCCAAATTGCCCACCCTATTGCTACTGTGGAAGTCCGCCAATATAATACTGTCCAGCAGGCGCAGGAAGCGGTCGGTTATATGTCTCCTAAAGAAATCAATACAGGCAACCCCCCTATTCAATTGGGATCGGGCATTAAAGGATTTCCAGAAGCCGGCGCGGGAAACAAATGGCTCAATTGGCATGAAGGGCGATGGTATTTATCCGTACACGCTTCCAATATAGAAGGAAACAGCGATTATACACCGCTAGCCAAACAAATCGTTTCCTATTTGGAAAAGAATTCACTGCCTGCCCCGCATCAATACGGTTCAGTCAAAGCTGATGTAGAAGCATCCAAATCTGCTACTAATAAAGTAACCTGGCAAGAAGGAAAAACAGTCTATTCTATTTTTGGCGTCACTAATCCAATCGATATGCTGAAGATTGCCACGCATTTCGATCCAACTGCCAACTCAAAATAAAGAAACTGTAAAGAATCTCGTCCATACAGTTTCTTTACAGTATTTTTAAAATTAGTATGCGGAATTTGCGACGGCCTGTCACCATCAGCTTTTTAGAATATAAGCCACATGGTCGATGGCTTGTTGCAATTTCTCGCTATTTTTTTCGTACATTTGTTTTGCTTCCGGGTCATCTGTTCCCAGCGCAAAAAGTTCCAAATCCGCCTGGCATTTTTTCATGGTTGCATACAATAGAGGCCTTCCTTGCGGTGATGCCACTTTCAGCTGGTCATCAAACAAATCCACTGTCAGCTCTCCATACGAATCGATTTGCCCAAGAAATACATTCTCAAGGGTAACTCCCAACTTCTCAAGCTCTGTTTGCAGCCACGCCCTGCTTCGACCCAACGTTGCTAATGGCTCATCCAGCAATTTGCCGTCCATGATAACCGTCTGCGGTTCCTTTTCATTTGGGACTAGCATATTGATATCTTTAGGGGTTAAAGGTTGATTCTCTTTCTTTAGCAAAACGTTTAAATCACCTGTATGTTCTAAGACAGCAAATTCTACATCAGCAGTTGAAAATACACTTTTTTTTCTGAGCATCTCCAACAATTCATCTGTGGAAAAACGCTCTTTCTTCAGATTCTCTTCTAAAATTTTCCCATCTTGAATGAATACAGTCCCTTTACCTTCCACAAAATTTCGGAAGGTTTTGCTTTTTAACGAAATGAACCCTACTATAAATGGAAGGATGGCTGTGGCAACCAAAGCCAACAATCCCAGACCGACGCTTTGCTCCAATCCGGTTACCACCTCAGCCCCAATGTTCCCGATGGTTATTCCCGTTACATACTCAAAGAAAGAAAGCTGGGCAATTTGTTTCTTTCCGAGCATTTTGGTTATCAGGAAAAGCGCAACAAGGAAAATAATCGACCTTACAATAACAACTAACCAATCCGGCATGACTGCACCTCCTTGCCTTTAAAACCCTTTGTATTGCAGTTCTTCCCTTTCAAGTACACCAATCCGCTCACTCAGCTCCAGTATGGCTTCACCGACAAGCTGCCTTGAATCCTCCAATGCCTTTTTTGATTGGGGATCCACCATGGTGAGGGCCAATGTTGAAAGACTCGATTCAATTCCCTTCATACTGGCTAAGCATTGTTTCACTTCCGACGCAACAGTCATTTGACAACCTCCTTTTCGATCTCTTTAGCCATCCATTTCGATTGAAACTGCATGGGCGATGCATGGAATGGTCTCATTCTGTTGGAAGGATAGCGGAGAAAGCAATGCCCCTGTGGCCACTACCAGCATTCTTTTGAACTCTCCTCTTTTCATGGCGTTCAATAAATGGCCGTAAACAACCGTTGCCGAGCATCCTGGCCCGCTCGCCCCCGCAAGAACCGGCTGCCCTTGCCTATAGATCATCAGGCCGCAATCCTTAAATTGCTCTTTACTTATAGGGATTCCATGTTTTTCAAACAAAGCGAGCGACACATCTTGCCCGATTGTCCCCAGATCTCCAGTGACAATATAGTCATAATAAGAAGGGTCAATTTGACGCTCATTCAAATGGGATTCGATCGTATCTACAGCTGCTGGCGCCATGGCGCCTCCCATATTGAATGGATCGGTTAATCCCATGTCTATGACACGGCCGATCGTGGCCGAGGTCACTTTCGGCCCTTTACCGCTTTGTCCGATGACTGCTGCCCCTGCCCCTGTTACGGTCCATTGCGCTGTCGGAGGCTTTTGGCCGCCATACTCGGTCGGATAGCGAAATTGTTTTTCTGCAGCCGAATTATGGCTGGAAGCTCCGGTCAATATGTAATCAGCGCCTTTTGTGTCAACGATATAAGCTGCTAAGGCCAATCCCTCCATCGACGTAGAGCAAGCACCGAATAAGCCAAAGTACGGAATGCCGAGTGTCCTCATAGCGAAGCTGGTAGGCGTAATCTGATTAATGAGATCCCCTCCGAAAAAGAACTTAATCTGTTCCTTTTGAAGGCTCGCTTTTTCAATTGCCTTTTTGGAAGCTTCTTCAAGAAGCACCCGCTGCGCTTTTTCATAGGAATCCTGCAACAGCCATGTATCTTCATGCAATAAATCGAAATCCTCGGCCAGCGCTCCCTTTGCTTCAAACGGCCCTCCTACTGTACCTGTGGAAAGGATGACCGGCTTATGGTCAAACACCCATGTACGATGACCCTTAAGCATTAAAAACCACCCCACTTGACTATAAGCGTTCTTATAAGGGCAACTACAAAAGCTGAAAATACGCCAAAGACGATAACAGATCCCGCCAATTTGAACATATTGCCGCCAACCCCCAGCACAAGCCCTTCCCGTCGATGTTCAATGGATGCAGAAATGATCGCATTTCCAAAGCCTGTCACAGGCACAGCCGTACCGGCGCCGCCATACTGGGCAAGGCGGTCATAACCTCCAAAACCGGTTAAAAGCATGGCAATGAAAACGAAAGTCCCTACTGTAGGACTGCCTGCAGTCTGTTCGGTGAAATTAAAAAAGTAGATATAGAAAAATTCTAGGATTTGCCCGATCAAACAGATTAAGCCCCCTACCCAAAAGGCTCTCATGCAATTTTTTAATACGGGCCGCTTTAACTCCAATTGGCTTTGCAGTTCTTGATATTCCTGTTGGGTTGGTGTAAGTTTTTTCTTTTTGCTGTTAGCCATATCGGCACTCCCTTTATGGATGAAATTGCTTTCTTATACAAAGTGAAACGTTTATCGATGGGGGCATTCATCTCCCGCCAATTGTCGCGTTCTTACGGATGCTTGATCTCCCGCTTCTACTTCTTTGACTTCGCACTTTGTATGTAATGGAAGAAAGGGTTGGTTGCTTTAACCAACCCTTCCTGCTTATTGCTTGTATTGAGGCTCTTCTTGTTCCATTTGTTCCACACGTGGAGATAGTGAATCCACAATTGACTGTGTTTGGGCAGCGGCATTCTGGTACAATTGCTTGGCTTCTTGGTTATCTGTGCTCAAAGCAAATGTTTCAAAGCTGGCCTGAGCTGTTTTTAACCCAGCAAGAGTGGTTTTCACATTATTAATGACTGTCATATGATGACGCCTCCTTGAAGAGTAATCTCGTTACACAGATTAGTATGGAATCATACCCCCTAAATATCCTCTCTAAAATTTTCCATTCCAATTCATCTGACACCGATGACCGATCAGGTTTTCCTCTAGGTTTATCAGCGGCCAAATGCGGTATGTAATAACTAAAAAGTTCTTTAAAAGGAGGAATCACGATGCCAGCACCAAATTCTTTAAAGCATCAACATCCTTACGCATTAATCATTATCGATATGATCAATAATTTCGATTTCCCCGGAGGCGATCAATTACTTGAGCATACAAAAAACATCATTAAACCTCTGAAAGACTTAAAGAAAAAAGCGAAGGAAGAGGGCATACCTGTCATTTATGTCAACGACCATTATTATATGTGGCAGGCCAATTACAAAAAAATCATCGAATTCTGCAAAAATGAGCAGAATGAAGACATACTGGATGAAATAACACCGGATGAGGATGATTATTTTCTAATTAAACCTAAGCACTCTGCTTTTTACGAAACAGCGTTGAATACACTCCTTCATCAGCTTGAAGCCAAAAATGTGATCCTTACAGGAATAGCAGGGAATATTTGCGTCCTCTTCAGCGCCGATGAAGCATATATGCGTGAATATAACATATTCGTCCCAGCAGACTGCATAGCTTCTAATACAAAGAAAGAGAATGATTTTGCCTTGAAGATGATTACAGATGTTTTGGAAGCTGATATAACCGAGAGCTCCAAATTGACTTTTAAGTAAAGCAGCCTGTTTTTGTCCTTACATCTTTCAGCGTATCTTCTGGCTTCTTAAGATTGCCACATGCGGCAAACGAATAGAATCCGCCATATTCTTCACAAACTGAATGTTAAGAAAGGAAAGAAACTGTTGGATATAAGCTGCGGATGGGGCTATCTTATTACGGAAGCGAAAAAATTTTGCGGAGCGTTAGCAGAATCGACTACCAGGCCAATGAAACAGGGCAAGGAACGAATGGTTTATTGAACGATAGAGGAAAGGACTTAAAAAGTCTCTCCTCCTTCTCCTTCCCAACCCCAGAAGTTATAGATGGCCATGCCCAAATCAGAACGGCAAAAACTTTCATCGTCCATTTTAAACAGGAATGGATAAACAGCTCTCCAATAAAAGAGACGTTTACTTAAGCCACTGAGCCACTTTGAAAATTACCATAAATCAGACTTCGTCCAAAGAATCGCCATAAAGAAAAAATGTCTGGTTAAAACTATTCTCACCTTCACACCGTCCATTTTATAATTCACTTATATGTTCACTACTTTTATAAAAAGACCAAGGGGGATATCCCCCATAAATCACTATGAACCACTTAGGTTCTTTACGGTCGCTTAACATCCTCTCGCCCTTTGAAGCGGAAGTCTGAGCGTTCATTAGTACAGGAAAAAAGTTTATCAACACAATCATTCATTTTTCAAACAGGAGGATACATATGATCTGTTCAACCAGGAAAGTAGCCATCATCGGTACAGGTTTTGTAGGCGCATCAGCCGGTTACTCAATCGTGAACCAAAATATTGTAGATGAATTGGTTCTTATTGACGTTAATAGAGAAAGGGCATACGGTGAAGTGATGGATCTTCAGCATTGTGTGGATTTCACCACCTCAAGAACCAAGGTCCGTCTTGGTTCGTATGAAGACTGCAAAAATATGGACATAATCATCGTGACAGCTGGTGGACCGCCAAAACCCGGCCAAACACGCCTTGATACATTGGAGATTTCTGCGAAAATCGCTAAATCCATCGTCCACGAAGTAATGAAAACAGGTTTCTCCGGTATTTTCCTCGTTGCTTCCAATCCAGTCGATATCATCACATACTTAATTTGGAAAGAATCAGGGCTGCCAAGAAATCAGGTATTGGGAACAGGTACTTCTTTGGATTCCTCTCGCTTGAAGTCCATTCTTTCCGAGCATATCGATGTGGACCCTCGCAGTATTCAAGGCTATACAATGGGTGAGCATGGTGATTCCCAGTTCGTTGCATGGTCCCATTTGACAATCGGCGGAAAGCCATTTATGCAAATTTTAGAGGAACATAAAGAAAAATACAGCGGCATCGATTTGGATGAAATCACCGACCAGGTCCGCAAAGCAGGATTCGAAATCCTGAACCGCAAAGGAACCACTTATTACGGCATCGGTAATGCCATCGCCTATATCACTCGTTCCATCTTTAACGATGATTACAAAATCATCGCCGTATCGACGGTCCTTGATGGAGAATACGGTATGAAAGATGTCTGCATGGGGGTTCCAGCCATCATCACCCGTTCTGGTGTAAAGGAAGTTGTTGAACTTCGGCTGACAGAGGATGAAATGGAAAAATTCCGTCATTCTGAACAGATCCTTAAAGAACACATGGCTATAATCGGCTTATAAGGTGAAACTTTAATCAGTGGGGGGTTCTTTCATCCCCACTGATTATTAGTTGAACCAATCGGATTCTTACTGGCGCTTGATCTCACACTTAACACTTCTTAGTCTTCACTTCCGTGTTAAAGTGAGAGTTTTAGCGCCAGTTGGAATGGGATAAGGTGAAACTTTAATCACTGGGATTCTTTCATCCCCACTGATTATTAGTTGAACCACTCAACAGCTTAGCTTTTTATGCTAAGCTGTTTTTATTTTTATTCCTATTTTCAAATCTTTCAAAACGTTTGAGCAAATCGCTTTTCTTTTATAAACTATTGAATTATAATAAGTACATAAGTTAATCACATGACGGGTTGTTAGCTCAGTTGGTAGAGCAGCTGACTCTTAATCAGCGGGTCGTGGGTTCGATCCCCTCACAACCCATTACTAAGGGACACAAAGGAAAAACCTTTGCGTCCCTTTTTTATTATGGCAATATTATTGGCGGCGTTTGCGGTGGCTTCGATAAAAAGGATTATATTAGGCCTTCTTCTACATTTTTCTTTTTTTATTTGTAAAATATACCAAAGTCTATTAAACTATAACAGTAAAAAAGTCCCTTATAGGAGTGAGTCTTATGTACTGTTCAAAATGTGGAAACCCTGCGCCTCAAGGCTCGAAATACTGTCCCCATTGCGGAAACAAGGTGAAACATAAAAAGAATAAAGCGCTGGTTGTTTTCGCTACATTTTTATCCGTTATATGCCTATCTATTATTACCTATACCGTATATCTTTACTATAGCCAGGAACCGCTACAGCATTCCGGCGAATTAAAACATGATCCAAAACAGAAAGTTGCTATTGTAACGAAAGCAGCTCCCCCAAAAATGGCACAGAGTGCTCCTGCCATTAAAAAGAAGCCTTCTAAAAAAGTATCTGAAATCATTAACGATTCTTTGCCGAAGGTCTTTACTATTGTGAATGAACTTGGCCAAGGTTCAGGATTTCTGATCAATCGGAATGGTGACGTTCTTACAAATGCCCACGTAGTCGAAGGCAGTACGAAAGCTACCATTCGCACTAACAATGGGGAAGAATATAGTGGAACAGTCATTGGCTATAGCAACGATGTCGATATTGCAGTCATTCGTGTAGAAGCATTGGCAGGCCGCACTCCTTTGACTCTTGAAGTGGCCAAAAAAGAAAGCCTCGGCGACAAGGTCATTGCACTTGGAAGCCCTCTTGGCTTAGAAAATACAGCTACCCTGGGGAATATCAGCGGTGTTGATCGCTCATTCATCATCGAGCCTCATACATATGATGAAATATACCAAATCACTGCACCAATTGCCCCTGGAAGCAGCGGAGGCCCTCTACTGGATGAGCTGACCGAAAAGGTTGTCGCCATTAATTCAGCAAAAGTGACGGCTGAATCCAATATTGGTTTCAGTATTCCTCTTTACAAAGTGATGGATACTGTAAATGCATGGGTAAACAATCCAATGAGTGAACAAGCTATCCTAGATCTTTTCTATAATGAAGCAGGCGACTATTATTATCAGAATCTTTACGGAAGCGATTCCTATTTTGACGGCGGATCCTACAATGATGAATATGGCGAAGAAGACGAGTACGGGGATGAGTCCAGCTATGAAAGTGAATATAGTGACGAAACTGGCTATGAGGATGAATATACAGATGAAGAAGACTCATATCAGCTTCCGTCCGATCATCCCACTTTTGATGAAGAGGACAATGAGGATCCCGCAGAAAGTGACTCCCTTCCTGAAGAATCGGATGATCCAGCTGCATACAACAACGAAGATGTTACCGAAGACGCGAACGATGAAGCTTCTTCAGATGAGTAGACAAATGGAACCAACCTTCCTGAAGATGAAGAGTGAAACTTTGAGGGCCAGGAAGATTTTCATCCCCTACCAATCGCCAATCGGATTGTTACAACCTCTTGATTTCCCTAGCCCGCTTCTTCACGCATCTTTTGAATGGAAGTTAGAACGGCATCAAAATAACCCCGCAGGCAATCAGCTGCGGGGTTTCCTTTATTTCTTTTGCCCTGACTCAATGAAACGGAGCAAATCGCCATAGATGATTTTATCCGAGTATTCCAGTTCTTGCTGGGCTTTGTCTATATAAGGCTTAGCAACGGATTTATCAGGGATCACTTCTCCTGTTGCTTTATCGTACAAGGTTTCGCTTGTATAAACATAATCCTTGGTAATGAAGCTTCCATCACGGAATACAGTGAATTCCAGTTTATCGTTTGAGAAGATGTCGGAACCGAGCTGAATGCTTCCTTTAGAATCGATGCCAAGCAGATCTAGGAGCGTTGGCTTCAAATCGATTTGGCCGGACACTTTGGAGATCACTTGGCCTTTTTGGCCAGGCACATGAATAATCAACGGCACTTTTTGCAGTTGCGCTGAATCGAAAGCAGTAATGCTATCTTTATTCAAATACTTCGCCATTGCTACGTTATGGTTTTCAGAAATACCATAATGGTCTCCATACATAACGATAATGGAATTATCATATAATCCTTCTGTCTTCAAATCATTAATGAACTGTTCAATCGCTTCATCCATGTAACGGACAGTTTGGAAGTAATTATTCAACGTCTTCGAATTGGAGTCGAACTTGCCGATTGTGGCATCTTCCTCACCCAGTGTATATGGATGATGGTTTGTCAATGTAATGAACTTCGCATAGAAAGGAGAGCCTTTCGCTTCCAATTCCTTCAGATGGGCGATGGATTGTTTTAAGAAATCCTTGTCCTTTAATCCCCAACCCACTGAATTTTGTTCATTTACATCATAATCATCAATATTGTAGTAACGATCATAGCCAAGAGCCTTGTACATCACGTCACGGTTCCAAAAACTTTTATTATTCGCATGCAAAGCTGCTGTTGAGTAGCCTTTGGCGCGCAACGTTTCAGCGAAGGTCGTATATTCATTTTGCGAATGGGTAAAGAATACCGAACCGCGTCCGATCGGATAAAGCGAGTTTTCCAAAAGGAATTCTGAGTCGGATGTCTTTCCTTGCCCAACTTGATGATAGAAGTTATCGAAGTAATAACTTTCTTTAATGAATTTATTCAGGAATGGCGTAATCTCTTCGCCATAAAGGGTATTGTTGATCACAAAATTCTGCAAGCTTTCCAAGCTGACCAGAATAACGTTTTTGTTTTTAGCGATACCGAATGTTTCTTTGTTCGGCTCTTTGTAATTGGCATTCGAGTAATTCTCGATTTCCGCCAGCTCACTGCCATCCGCCAATGCTCGTTGTGCGGATGTTTTTGTCGCTAAATAAGCATCATATAAGTGATAGTTATATGTTCCGATATTCTTTACAAGCATTTCACGGTCAAAAGTACGCGTCAGAAGCTCTGGGCGTTCTGTTTCCGCCAATCCCAAGTTGAAGAACCCGATTGCCACAACCAGCAGAAAATAAACACGGCGGTTCACTTTCGAATAGGTTTTATTCACGACAAATGACGGTTTGAACTTCATCACTAATCCCAAGATTAGAAGGTCGACGAAGAACAGGATATCCCATGGGGACATTAATGTCAGGATACTTGATCCTAAATCCCCCATATTGCTTGTCTGCTTCAATAATGGAATGGTCAGGAAGTCTGTGAATTCCCGGTAATAAACGACGTTTCCGTAAAGAATGGCAGAAACGATCAAACTTACCGCGAATATATAAGTCGGCCTGCGTTTATCCTTCATGAAAAGGCCGAATCCGAAAATGAACATTAAAAAGCATAACGGGTTAATGAACAGGATGAATTCCTGCATGCCATTTTCGATATCAATATCAAAGCTTACTTTATAGGTTATATATGTTTTAATCCATAGCATGATAATCGCCAAAGCGATCAATGAAATGCTGGCGGTTGAAAATTTGTCCTTCGATAAGAACTTTTTCACTGTAATGATCCTCCTCTACAACAGAAATTGAATCGGTGGTTTCTTTATGAGATGCCATGAAATCGCCACGGCAAGTTGGCTATCTTTCTATCTATATACACCATAGGATAAGAGATTAATACGCTGCGATGAAAAAATCAAATAGAAAAATAAGCTAAACAAGGCAACATTTTTGTATTCATCCATCATCCATCACGTGCCGGTTCATTTACTGTGATCCCCGGCATCTTCTTACTCAGTGCATGCCTTTCTTCTTCTATTGTCACTAACTTCTATCACTTTAACAGAAATGCAGGAAAGCCTCAATGGATGAAACAAACATAGCAATAATTAGAAAAGACAGCCACAATAAGAGCATGCCCGCATCATTCGCCCATGATAGCCTTCATTCTAACAGACAAAGTTTAAGAATTTCTTAAGTTTCTTTTAAAAAGGTAAGAAATAAAAGGTCTCTATTATTTCCCCATTCCGCACTAGTTGTCCGCCAAATGAAATGTGAGCGATGCAGCCATAAAAAAAGCGCCTTACTGATAAGGCACTTTTTGCATTTATTTATTTTTTGGCGTTGCCACAATCCATTGCTGGTTGCTTTGCGATTCAGGCATTACACGGTCGTCATGCCACATATAGAAGAATCGTTCCATATTGAATGTGTAATAACCATCCTGTTTATGGTCAGAAGTATCGTATGGGTCAGCAAGGATCAACACGTCATCTCCTATGAAATCAGGAGTACCCATATTGTCATAGCCGATGACTACCTGCCAATGTGCTCCCCAGTCGGACCATTCCACCATAACCGGTGTTTTTTGCTTTAAATTGTGTAGGACAAATGTTTTGAATTCATCCGGCGAAGCAAAAGTTGTACCATCACTTTTCTGTGTATCAAGGCTAGATTTTACATTCCAGCCGATTTGCTTAAAGAAGGATACCATGCGGTCGGTGCTTGTGCCCCATTCCCCGCGTTCATTGGCCACACCTTTTTCAGCTGTATTGTCTCCATCTATGTCAACATGAGATTTCATCATCTTAGCGATTTGCAACTCATCATATTTCTTTACATTATTATGGTTCAGTACCATCAGAGCAGATGCTGGTCCGCAAGAATACTCCTTTGTCTGCTGATACGTTTTAAATTTCTCAAGGATCATACGGCTCTTCGTCGATTTGGCATTGTAATAATCCACCGTAGAGAAGTATGGAGAATTTTTATGATTTCCCTTTAAGGCATATCCCGCTGCCCCTTCTGTCAGATTATACCCCTTTGGATAAGGAATCACTCTTTCTTCCTTAGCCTTATGCTCCGTCTTAGCCTTCGTTTTAGCATCGGCTTTATCGTAAGCAATCGCTCCAATTGTTCCTGCAAGCAACACTGATGATAATAAAATTGAGAACGTTTTTTTCAATCTTCAAAATCCCCCTTTTGTATGTTAAAAACCAGAATTAAAATATAGTATATTCTTTCTTATTTGTAAATAAAAATGATTTAGTTTCTTTTCTTGTCTATATTGTTACGATTTGGCAACAGAAGATGCATTTGCTTGAAAAATAGGGAATAAAAGGATAATATAATTAAAAAGCAGAAATAGCCAAGGAGCGGCTTCTCCTTGACTATCCCGGCTTCTTATTCTTAGGGGCTTATGCTTTTCCAATCAAGTGCCACCTTTCCGTCTTTTTCGGCTACGGGTGGTCTTGCTTTTGTTTGTTTTCTTGGTGTTTGCTATGCGATACGCAATAGCAGAGGCAAGAGTCGTGAAAAAAACCATTATGGAACTCTCTAAAATGGATTGGAGGTATTGCATGGATATGTCACCTCCTTTTTTCTAAACTAGAAAAAACGGGAACATACCACCCAGCGCCGTCGCATGCCTTTTATTTTCTGTACCCCTGTTACTTTAAAGTGTAGCCAAAGTTCAACTTGTCTCATTCAGCCTTTACATACAGACCGTCTATTTTTTCTGTTGCCAGCTGTTCCAGATAACGGTCTACGGATAAATATAATAGACCATTCCCTATAAGCCTTGGTGAATAGCCCAGGGGAATGGTCCTTTTAATAAGCTGTGCATATAGCTCTGCTTCAGTCAATTGTCTGCCAAAGCTTTCATTCGCATACTGCTTCAACAGTGCCAAAGCACCGGAAACATGCGGGGTAGCCATGGAAGTCCCGCTCAGGGTCGCATATTTCCCGTTTAAATAAGTCGAACGGATTTTTTCGCCGGGTGCGACAAGGTCAAGCTCATTATTGGAGTTGCTGAACCTTGATGAACGTCTGTCAAAATCGACAGCACCGACTGAAATAACCTCGTTATAGCAGCCAGGATAGTCGAGTTCTTCCGTCTCTGGATCTCCATCTCCTCCGTTTCCAGCTGCACATACCACAAGGATTCCTTGGTCCACCGCTTCTTTGATTGCTTGATGAAGTTCAGGCATGTCTTCTGGCCCTCCCAGGCTCATTGAAATAATATCCGCCCTTTGTTCCACTGCATATTGGATGCCTTGAATGACGGAATCGTATGTGCCGGAACCATTTTTATCAAGCACTTTCACAATAAGCAAGCTTGCTTCCGGCGCTACCCCGACGACACCAGTGCCATTCTCTGTGGCTGCGACCGTCCCGGCAACATGCGTACCGTGGCCATTATAGTCCTTAAATAAATCAGCCCTGCCTGAGTCATCATCTGTAAAATTCCTTCCACCAATAATACGGTCTTTCAGGTCGGGATGTTCCAAATCACAACCTGTATCCAAAATAGCGACAACCATTCCCTTTCCTTTTGATTTCTCCCAAAAATAGGGCGTCTGAATAAGTTCTAGCCCTTCTGGTACCTCCGATATTGCCATGACTACTTCTTCTACCTGATGCGGAAATAAACGTACAGATTTCTTCATTTCCTTTCCCTCCTGTCAGGTTTTTATTAGCCAAAACAAGGTGTTAGTTGAATTTTAACAATTTTCAGTTAATTATAATAGGTACTTTCGTATTATATTCAAGGACATTAGTCATGCAAGTTTCGACATTAAAAAAGAGAAAAATGTATGATAGTCGCTACTTATTGTAAGAAAACAGACCGGTTCCATCCTTTTTAGCAAAAATCACAAATAAAGGCGCTAGCCCCTTTAAAGGGCTAGCGCCTCTTTCTTTAGTGTTACCAAAGTGTTGCCACTTACCTCCACACCCTTGATATCACTGGGCTATGGAGACGGTGGGAGTCGAACCCACGTCCAGAAATATTGCCACTTAAGCTTCTACGAGTGTAGTCGATTTATTGGCATTTCGCCAATGCTTCGGCCAATCGACAGGCTTCCGCATCGCTAGTCTGATTGTTCTCTTCCTTCTTCCTCAGACGGTGGAATCCGGCGTAGCCCACTAAAGTTGAGTCCCTTACCCTACCACATGGGCGATGGAGGGAGGAACCGCATTAGACTGTTATTAAGCAGCTAGTGCGAAGTTGTTTTGTTGTTTGCCAGTTATAGGCTTTGACGTTTTAACGAGGCCGATCCCCTCGACTCGCAACTTAAGCTCAAACTACCCCTGTCGAATCCGTAACGTCCCCGTATAAGAAAAGGAACGAACGAAAGTGAATAGCGAGCTGTTGCAGCTCTTATTCAATTATCATTCTGTACAGACATTATAACATATAGGGGATGAATTGCAATTGTCAGTTCTTGCAGGAGCTGGAACCAACTAGCCGACATCCCATTTGCTGTTATAACTGCACTATACCCCGTATTACAGCCGCCTAAACATCTTACATCTTTTGGCGGTCGCGGAAAGCACGCTCGATATCACGCTTTGCTTCTTTGCGTTTAAGGTCTTCGCGCTTGTCGTATTGTTTCTTCCCTTTTCCAAGTCCGATCAATACTTTGGCAAACCCGTTCTTCAAATATACTTTCAATGGCACCAGTGTGTATCCTGATTCCTTTGTTTCTCCGATCAGTTTGCTGATTTCCCGCTTATGTAAAAGCAGCTTGCGCGGACGAAGCGGATCATGGTTATAGCGGTTTCCCTGCTCATATGGGGAGATGTGCATATTGTACAGATAGACTTCCCCGTTTTGGATGCGGGCGTGGGAATCCTTTAGATTCAGCCGGGCGTTACGTATAGACTTGATTTCAGTCCCTTGCAAAACGATGCCGGCTTCATATGTGTCCTCGATAAAATAATCATGATATGCTTTTTTATTCTGTGCTACTTGCTTTCCCATACCTTTAGCCATACAGCATTCCTCCAAACTCCAGTAACAGTTCTCTCTTTGTTGGTACTCCGTTTATGCCCGTTCTTTAAGGGCCTTGCAGGACAGGAGTACCGCCTCTCCCTTATCATAACGGAAGGAGAGCCTTCTTGGAAGGCTCTCGCTGCTATTAGCCTCGTTTGGACTTTTTCTTCCGCTTGCTTTTAGGGGCATTCTCGAAGAACTTCTTGCCGTTCTTTCCCTTGCCGTCTTTTTTCGGCTTTCCATTTGCTTTGCCGGAGCCGTTTTTCTTTCTTTTGTTCTTGCTATACGGACGGTCATCTTTGCCAGAAGAGTCGCCCGATCTGGAACGGGATGTGTTGCGGCCTCTGCTTCCCGCTTTGAAAACCTTTTGTTCACGGTTATCTCGGCGGCGGTTGCTCTTCATGCCTGCCACTTCAAAATCGATGGCCCGTTCATCTTTATTGACGTTAGTTACCTTGACGCGGATTTCGTCACCAATGCGGAATACCTTGGCTGTACGTTCGCCGATCATGGCCAGATGGCGTTCATCGAAACGATAATAATCGTCATTCATTGCCGACACATGGACAAGGCCCTCGATTGTATTCTCTAATTCAACGAACATACCGAAATTCGTGACAGAAGAAATAATGCCATCGTATTCTTCGCCCACTTTATCCAGCATGAACTCCGTTTTCTTCAGATCGTCTGTTTCACGTTCTGCATCGACTGCACGGCGTTCACGCTTAGAGGTATGGTCAGCGATTTCCGGCATCAACGCTGCCCATTTTTCTTTCGTTGCATTGTCTATTTTTCCTTCGATCAAATACGTCCGGATCAGGCGGTGGACAATCAGGTCCGGATAACGTCTGATCGGCGATGTAAAATGCGTGTAGAAATCCGTTGACAATCCAAAATGCCCGAGGCTTGCCGGATCATATTTGGCCTGTTGCATAGAACGCAGCATGACCGTGGAGATGACCATCTCTTCCGGTTTTCCTTCCACCGCTTCAATGATTTCCTGAAGGGCGCGCGGGTGGACGTCATTGGCCTTTCCTTTCACGACATAGCCGAAATTTGTAATGAACTCAAAGAAACGTTGAAGCTTTTCTTCTTTTGGATCTTCATGGATCCGGTAAAGGAATGGTACGTTCATCCAGTGGAAATGCTCAGCCACTGTTTCATTGGCAACAAGCATGAACTCCTCAATTAGCTTTTCAGCAACGGAGCGCTCGCGCAGCACGACGTCTGTCGGATGTCCTTCTTCGTCCACCAATACTTTTGATTCCTTAAAATCAAAGTCGATGGCCCCACGCTGCATTCTCTTATCGCGAAGGATTTGAGCAAGTTTTTCCATTTCTTCAAACATGGGAACTGTCTTTTCATAACGCTCGCGCAGCTCCTCATCCTGATCAACAAGAATCTTATTCACATCCGAATAGGTCATTCTTTCCGTTGTTTTAATGACGCTTTGGAAAATGTCGTGATTGACCACTTTACCGGAAGGGTCGATTTCCATTTCGCAGGAAAGGGTCAGGCGGTCTACTCGCGGATTCAATGAACAGATTCCATTTGATAAGCGATGGGGAATCATCGGGATAACGCGGTCTACTAAATAGACACTTGTCCCACGGTCATATGCTTCACGATCGATTGGGCTGCCTTCTGTCACATAATGGCTGACATCGGCAATATGAACGCCCAATTTGTAGTTGCCGTTATCCAAATGAGTAACGGTAACTGCATCATCCAGGTCTTTCGCATCTGCACCATCAATTGTGACAATGACTTGGTCACGTAAATCGCGGCGGTTTTCCAAATCCTGCTCGGATATCGTTTCAGGCGTTGCCTCCGCTTGCTTAAGCACGTCCTCTGGGAACTCCAATGGCAATCCATGGCTGTGGATGACGGACAAAATATCGACACCCGGATCGTTTTTATGGCCGAGGATCTCAATGACTTCCCCTTCGGCGCTCGCCCGTCCCTCTGGATAAGCAGTTAAATGAACAACCACTTTATGGCCGTCAACCGCTCCCATTCTTGCAGACTTTGGAATGAAAATATCGTTGACTACCTTCTTATCATCAGGAATGACAAAGCCAAAATGTTTGCTTTCCACATAAGTCCCTACCAATTGGGTCAACCCATGCTCGATGATTTTTTCAACTGCCCCTTCTCTGCGGGACCCTGAGCTTTCAGAGGAAATGCGCACCAAAACAAGATCCCCATGCATCGCATTCTTTGTTTCATGCGGCGGGATAAAAATATCATCCATACCCGGCTCTTCGGGTGTAACGAAAGCAAAGCCTTTTGCATGCGCAATCAACTTGCCCCGCACTAAATTCATTTTTTCAGGCAAACCGTAGCGGTTGCTTCTTGTGCGGACAACTTGGCCCTTTTCTTCCATTTTGACTAGTGCTTTGACGAAGCTTTTGAAATCGTCCGATTCTTCAATATCCAACTCTTTTTCTAATTCTTGTACAGTCATCGGTTTGTACGATTCTTCTTTCATGAATTGCAGCAACCGATCATAGTAATATCGAATATTCTCTTCCATTAATATAACAACCTCCCTATTCAAGGGTAAAAGCTATTCCTTCCAGTCTAATTGCTCTAGGAAATTAAACACATCGCTATGGAGCTGTTCTTTTTCTTTATCAAGCGTAATAACATGTCCAGATTCTTCATACCATTTGATTTCTTTTTTATTGCTATTTACTTCATTATATATGATATTTGCGCTGTCTGTGTTAATCACATTGTCCTTAGCTCCTTGTACCACGAATGTTGGAACGGTGATCTCAGGAACGGATTCCCGGACGGAAGCGATTAGATTCTGCAAAGCCTCCAGTGTATCCATCGGCGCAAACTTCATCATCTCTTGCTCAATCTGTTCAGGCGTCTTTCCTTCACGTTTCTTATACTCGCGGGCGTAAGCAAGGACTCCTTCGTACATCTTCTCCTTACTTTTGAAAGACATAGGCGCACACATTGGTATAATTCCCTTAATAGGTACAGTGTAACCTAATTTTAAAGAAAATACGCCCCCAAGCGATAATCCGGCCACTGCAATTTCATTATGGCCCATCCGCTTCAAGTGATCATAGCCCATCAAGACATCTTTCCACCAGTCTTTCGGCCCAGTGCTAACCAATTCCTCCGGAGGAACGCCGTGGCCCTTATAATGCGGGGCATGGCTCGTATACCCTCTGTCCTGAAGATATCTTCCAAGCATCCGTACATCAGATGAATTGCCCGTGAATCCATGCAATAATAAAACCGCTCTCTTTCCGCCTTCAAAAGTGAACGGCTCAGGTTTTTTAATCTTCATTCTCCATTACTCTCCCTCATCCTGTGCGTTATTCAAGTTGCAAACAGTAAGTATTCGTACGTATCTTCTTATTTAAACAAACTTCCTCTGATTATGCTATGGAAAAGGAATGATCACATTAGCCGAGGAAACGATACCCCAATCCCCGGACCGTTTCAATAAATGTATAATCGCTATGCCGGCCAATCTTGTTCCTTAAATGAGTGACATGTACATCGACTGTTCGATCGCTTACTTGTTTTTCGCCATTTTCATACATTTTATTGATAATCTGCTCCCTAGATAGGATTTGGTTCGCATGCTGCATCAGATAAAGCAATAATTTATATTCAAACAGCGTCAAATCAAGAATGTTGTCCTCATAGCGAACTTCCCTTTTAATCGGCTTGATCGTCAGTCCGCGAAAACTGATTTTACTGCATCTATTCGCAGTCCGCCTAAGAATGGTTTCCACCCTGGCCACTAACTCGCCGAGACTGAATGGTTTAGGCAAAAAATCATCGGCTCCTTGCCGGAGACCCTTGATTCGGCTTTCTTCACAGCTATCTGCGCTCACAATCATGATCGGCACATTACTGTTCAGCTCCGAGCGCATCCACTGGCATAGACTGTTTCCATCTTCATCAGGCAGAATGAGATCAAGTATAACAAAACAGGGATCATACTTCAGATAATGCCTGCGGGCTGACTTGCTATCCTCCGCCTCCATTACTTCAAATCCGGCCTTTTCCAAATGGACTTTCATCAGATTGCGTACTTGGCTGTCATCCTCGACAATCAGGATGCTTTTCCCCCGTAGATGGTCATTCATCAGACTCCCCCCTTACAAAAAACTGGCTATTCGATTAGCACTAGCATATCACAGGCGACACATTCAAACATCCTAGAAAAATTGAAAAAGGAATGCCGAGACAGCATCCCTTTTGGGTTTCATTTTTTCTTTTGAGCCAATGTTTCGTAGGCGGCATCATCCGGCGCATCACCTTTTGGCCAATCGTATATTTTATCCAGGAAATCCGGTCTTGCCTGAGCATTAATATAGGCAGCCACGTCAAGCGCTTCCTGACGCGTCAAGGTCCCCGGTTCGATACCGCCGGTTGCAGCCTTCGGCATAAAGTCCTTGATAAATGCAGCAGCTGTTCTGATTCTGCCCATTCCGGCGCCGATATTATAGGAGTTATCCCCAAACACGGCAAGACCATTATTGTTGCCTTCCCCATTTTCGCCATGGCAAGTGATGCAGGCTTTTTGGTAGATGTCCCTTCCTCTGTCTGTATTCACTTGCGTAATATCTCCATCGATTTTATCCAATGCTGCCCATGGTCTTTCTTTGATGCCTGTCGGAACATTTGATGAGATGTAATCTAAATAAGCAACCATCGCCTTCATTTCAGAGCCGTCTTTTAACAATGGCTTTCCATTCATGCTGCGGCGGAAGCAGCCATTTATCCGATCTTCAATGCTGACTTCTTTTCCTGCTCTGGCATTATACGCAGGATAAGTCTTCGTAATGCCGATTAAATCCAATTCAGGACCATTGCCGCCGTTGGCATGGCAACTGGTGCACGATAGCGAATTTCCCACATATCCATCTAGCGTGGTCGCTGTTTCTGACAAATATTTATAGCCATGCTTGATTTGCTCGCCCTTCTCCCCTGCTGGCACATCGTCCAAACTCGGAGGCATAAAATCCTTAAACTTCGCCTCCACGATATCTGCCGTACTGGCGGCCGTCGCTTTTGTCTTGATAGGCATATTCTCCCCAGATGAAACAGTCGTTTTTCTGCTTGGCCCTCCGTCAGGCACGTGGATGAACATAATCATGATAGCAAAGCCCAAAATGATAGTGCCGGCTATTGAAACAATCGAATACAGGACATTTTTATTCATACATCCCACCCCTTTTTACAAACAATGTCTATATCATTCAACATAGAAGGAGTTTGTTAAGAAATGATTAAGAGCTGGATACCTTCACAAAGTAGACATAGAGATATGAATTTTTCATAACAACCGGCTCTTTCATTCACACTAAAAAAGAAGCCTAATTTCAGAGGCTTCTTTACTCGATCTTTATTCCTTTTTCCCGGCCAAGATTTCAGGCAGCATTATCTTTTGGCCATCATAGATTTTATCCAGAAAATGCGGTCTAGGTTGGGCAACATCCTATACTTCTTGTTCCGACAACGAACCCCTTTATAGTCTCCAAAAGAAACAAATAGGGAAAAAACAAAGCATCTCCTACCTAAGAACATAAAAAAACCAGCTTCCGCTGGCTTTCGACCCGATCTTACAAATTCAAATAAGATAGTCCTATCGTAAGCGCAAAAAACAACACAGACAATACAATTGTAATTCTGTGAAGAACCAAATCGATACCGCGCGCTTTTTGTTTACCGAATAATTGCTCCGCGCCGCCGGAAATTGCTCCGGAAAGCCCCGCACTCTTACCAGATTGAAGTATAACAACCACTATGAGCGCTATACTGACAATTACTAGAAGAACTGTGAGAAACGTATTCACGCAGTCCACCTCCTACATTAATGCAACATTATAAATAATGTACCATACCATTTCCAAATTCACAATCTATTTCGGCTCTGCCTGTTTTCTGAACTCTTACTATTCACTTTCTTTGTAACTTTTAAAAACCTTTGTGAGCGATCGATTTTTTATTGGATTGTTAGGGTATAATGTCTGTAGGAGAGGACGTGAAGATATGTATAGCGATATGATCAAAAAAATAGATATCATTATTTGTATAGCCGCAGCCGCTAGCGTCATCGCTTTATGGCTGAACACACATGCTTTTATAGAATCAATCATAATCATCATTGCCACGGTCACACTAGTTGCATCTAAATCTGTTTTTAACCGGACTCTTATCTTTGTCGCATATGCCTTCTCGAGTTTGCTTCTTGGGTTGCTCTTTTCCATGCTTGCTGAAACGATTACATTCAATTCGTTCATGCTGCCATCCAATTATCTATCTGTAGTATTGCTCGCTCTGTTAATCGGATTGATAGCGGCCTATGCCCGCCTGGAAAGCAGTATCCTGTCTGTCGTTTGGTTTACACTGTATGTCTTGATGATCATTGCATCCGCCATGCTGAAGGACATTTCCTTCCTGCACGCCTTCTGGTCCAAGGATGCCCAATTATATATGATGCAAAAATTCTATCCGTTTCTTTTGGCCAGTATGCTGATCGGAGTATTCATGGAGAAATACCAAATTGCCATGAAGAGGGACCGCCGAAGTGATTGACCATCTATTGGCCAATTTCAACCCCGATGCTACTGCAGTATCGGGGTTTAGCTTATCCTACAGAACAGGAATTTCTATTTTATCTATCCCTATATGGAACCGGTTGGACAAGGGCATATAAATCATCCTCCAACGAAATGACCTTCTGTTCTATTGTTTTCTGGGCATCGTGTATAGCTTGATTATAAATATGAGGCGATAGCTGCTTCATCATGAAATCCAGTAACTGTTCAGCAGCCAAATCCCCGATTTCTTCGTCTCTTTCCATATAAAAATAATGCTGGATTCTTTCAATCAGCTCTTTTTTTTCCTCTTTCGGAATTTTAATGGCAAGCATGGTCTGTCCTCCTCTGATTTGTTTTCATGATTTAAGCTCATTATATCAAGACTGGCATCTTTTTACTCTTCCTTTCGCGTCGATAAATAAGTATCGTTGGATTCATTCCATTGGCACTGAATCGATTCTATTAAGCTTTCCTATTTTTGAATTCCACCCACCATTTGAAACAGTGCTTCTAAAATGATGGACGTATTATTCCGTTGCATCCGTTTACATTCCTTAGGAGGCGGCAACATATTGGCAAGTAGGAATTTTTCACGGTAAGACTCGAAAACAGCCATGCAAATAAGGTATAATAGAGCGTATGCACAAGTCGGGCTATATAAAAGCCGCCGACTATACACTTTACTAAAATGCACTACCTATATTTATTTTTCCAAGAGGGCGGGAGCTATTTCCTGATCCCTTTTATACAGAATTCTTCTTGAAAGCGAGTGGAACAATATGGGCCGTAAATGGAACAATATTAAAGAGAAAAAAGCATCAAAAGATGCTAATACTAGCCGTATTTATGCCAAATTTGGCCGTGAAATCTACGTGGCTGCCAAACAAGGTGAACCTGATCCGGAATTGAATCAGTCATTAAAATTCGTCCTTGAACGCGCCAAAACATATAATGTACCAAAAGCCATCGTTGACCGCGCTATCGAAAAAGCAAAAGGCGGTTCAGATGAAAACTATGATGAACTTCGCTATGAAGGCTTCGGGCCAAACGGATCAATGGTCATCGTTGACGCATTGACAAACAATGTAAACCGCACAGCTTCCGATGTCCGCGCTGCTTTCGGCAAAAATGGCGGGAACATGGGCGTGAGCGGATCTGTTGCCTATATGTTCGATGCAACGGCCGTTATCGGAATCGAAGGAAAAACAGCTGATGAAGTATTGGAACTGTTGATGGAAGCCGATCTTGACGTCCGCGATATCATTGAAGAAGATGATGCAATCATCGTATACGCGGAGCCAGACCAATTCCACGCTGTCCAACAAGCATTCAAAGACGCTGGCGTTACAGAATTCACAGTAGCTGAATTAACAATGCTTCCTCAGAATGAAATGACGCTTCCTGAAGACGCGCAGGCACAATTCGAAAAAATGGTTGATGCCCTTGAAGACCTTGAAGATGTTCAGCAAGTGTACCACAATGTGGATCTAGGTGAATAAGCACCACAATAACGAAGAGCCATTCTGATATCGGAACGGCTCTTCTTTTATTTATTCAGGTTAATCCGGATCCACAAAATTCCCTCATTTTAAATGATCAATTTCTGTTAAATTGCGCACGTTTTTAAACCATTCCATATTCCTAGCAAATAACTCCGAACATTTAAATTCAATATTCTTAGTCCGCTTCCCTTAAATACACCTAAGAGCTCCACAATAAACGGGAGTACTATTTGAAGAGTCTTGATAACCGCTAATATAAGGACGCATCTCGTAACGGTAATCATCCGCCAATGAATCGAAATATTTTCTAGTTACAATTTCTTTTACTTGTTTATACGTAAAGCGATCCAGATCCCAACGCATTATGAACGAGCCATCCGACCGTGTAACTAACCTTTTTATATAGCATCTGTCATAACACCTCACTCGCAGTTTTCTCGTAATTCTGTTCCTTTAGAATACTATACAGTAAAGGGATTTATTGCCGCGATAGAGAATATAATACCAACCAAAACAAAAGGAGATGCCTAGATGAAACAACCCCAGGAAATCGTAGATGAATTTGCCCAATCCATCCTTTGGGTGGAAAATGTAAAAACGTTGGATCAAGCCCATTTTCTTCAGCCGATTGCAGATGAAAAATGGTCCTGCGCCCAAATAGTAGCCCACATCATGCTATGGGATGAATATGTGGCCAATGAAATTCTTCCTCAGATGAAACAGGATGCAGATGTCCGCAGCAAATCCATTCAGGAAGTGAATGACATAGCTACTGACTATGGCCATTCCGGCATAACCGCCGAAGAATTGATTAAGCAAACAATGGAATGCAGAAAAAAACTAATTGCTTCCCTTCGCCGCAAGCCAGACCCAGCTTTTTTCGAAACATTTACATTGGATGGCGAAGCAATTGATGAATATAGCGGCCAACCCCACACCCTTTATGGCTATCTATGTTCGTTCATTTGGCATGACGGCCATCACAAACAGCAAGTCGAATCTTTCCTATCTTCAGAAATGGGCATGCAATCTTTCTAAAAAAGCGATTCCCTGCTTAGGAATCGCTTTTGGCTATCTTTGTTTCTCTTCTGCCTAAACTGCCTTCTTTCGTTTCTGCACTGGTTACAAGAACGAACATTCAGTATACCTTTTACATTCTTTCCAAAAGAGGATACAATTCCTCGAGATGCTTGATTTCATAGGTTGGTTCTACCTCGGTCCGTTCTTTGCGATGGCGGTTGACCCATACATTTCGGATTCCGGCCCGATTGGAGCCCAAAATATCAGTCATCAGATTATCGCCGACCATAAGAGCTTCATCTTTCCCAACACCTATTTGTTCCAGTGCATATTCAAAGATGGAAGAGTCCGGTTTTCCTTTTCCAAAATCACCAGAAATAATGATTTCATCGAAATATGGAGCAATCTCCGGCGTAATCGACAATTTGGTTTTTTGCAGCTCCGGCGACCCGTTTGTCAGCAGCACCAACTTATACTTTCCTTTCAAGGCTTCAAGGACGCGCAGGCTTTCTTCATACAGATACGGGTTCTTTTTTCTCTCGGCCGGAAACCGTTCAGCCAACTCCCTCCCCAGTTCTTCATCCTCAATGCCCAATGCCAATAATCCATGCGTCCAGGCATCTCTTCGATAGCCAGGCGCTAATTCCTTCATCTTCGGAAATTCCAGATGGCCATCGCCAAAATCCCCCCATAATCCCTCGAAAGGATTTATGCCAATCATTTGAGTGAATTCATATGTATCATAAGAAGCATATAGCTTCCTTGCTTCTTTTCTTACAGTTTCCTCCAAAGCGCTGCTTGAAATGTCATACTTGGCTGCCGCATAACTGCATGTAGCTTTGAATGCTTCACTTACGCTCTTTTGATCCCACAGTAATGTATCGTCCAAATCAAACAATACTGCCTTTAACATACTTTTCACTCTCCCTTGCTTCTATCAATATACTAATCATAAACAGCTAAAATCAGAAAATACAGGTATATCGGAAATATTATACAAAAACATACCCCTTGTAAGTTCATTTTTAAAATAAAATAGAATGAATTATTGTTATAAAATTTATATAAATATAATATATAATAATTAATATACTTATTTGAATTTATATATAATTGTATACGACAGTGACCAATCCATGTTGAAGGAGACATATTCAGAAATAAAAGACAGCAAGAGATATGAATGATTTTATAAACGGCGACAGACCAGTTGTTTTAGTCAATCACTTTACTGAAAAAGTTGTTGATCCACATTTGTACTTCTTCTCCTTTTCATTCTTTTTAAGAAGTCTTAGGGCCATTTGGAACGGGAAAAATCGTCCAACGTGGAGGTCTGGCCACCAGGTTTATAGTTTCTAGAGATAGACTTCCATCATTTTGTATAAGTCTATAAATCATACAATTCATAGAAAATATACTTCAGGGAGTGGAAAAAACAATGGAACCATTATTTTTTGAACCCGTACTTCAAGAACGAATTTGGGGAGGATCAAAATTAGCCGCATTCGGATATGAACTTCCATCCAATCGAACAGGTGAATGCTGGGCTTTTTCCGCTCATCCAAACGGGCCGAGCATTGTAAAGAATGGTTCTTATAAAGGATTATCATTAGCGGATTTATGGAAAGATCATCGAGAATTATTCGGCCATTTAAAAGGCGAAACATTTCCGCTATTGACAAAAATATTGGATGCTAATGATGATCTATCTGTACAGGTACATCCTGATGATGCTTATGCCAAAGAACACGAAAATGGCGAACTGGGGAAAACAGAGTGTTGGTATATCATCGATTGTGAAGAAGGCGCCGAATTGATTTTCGGACATAATGCTCAAACGAAAGAAGAATTAGTGAAAATGATCGATGAGGGCAACTGGGACGGATTGCTTCGTGTTGTCAAAATCAAAAAAGGGGACTTTTTCTATGTACCAAGCGGTACCGTGCATGCACTTTGCAAGGGGACATTGGTGTTAGAAACACAGCAAAATTCCGATACCACATACCGCCTCTATGATTATAATCGCAAAGATGCTGCCGGAAATGAAAGAGGATTGCATTTGGACAAATCGAAGGATGTCATCACCGTTCCTTTCACACCGGCACACTTATCATATGAAAAAAAACAAATAGAAGATGCAGCCATCACCACTTTTGTGAACAATGAATTCTTCTCTGTAGCTAAATGGGAAATCAAAGGACAGGCATCCTTTAAACAAACAAATCCATTTTTACTTTGCAGCATGATTGAAGGTGAAGGAACACTTTGCCATAATGGCCAGGAATATAACATAAAGAAAGGAGACCATTTCTTATTGCCGGCTGATTTTGGTCCTTTCACTCTAAAAGGAGAGATTGAATTAATTGTCTCCCACGTATAAATAACCTAATTGCTTAAGCTAAAATCAAAAAGGAATTTCATAAGCATAATTAAACCATTGCCTATTCGCAATGGCTTAATTATGCTTTGCTTGTTTGATTCTTTGTTTCAGTTCCTGATGCGCTTTCTCCCTAGCCTCCTTGATGTGTTTCTTCTTAGCTTCACGCTTTGCTTTACTGATTGCACCTTTCTTCTTGTTCGCTTGTTGTATTTCTTTTCGTCTTGCTGCTTCCAGTTCCTCTATGGCTTTGCGTTTTTTCTCTTCCTCTTTCCTTGCTTTCTCCTCTGCTTCTCTTTCTTTTCGGTGCGATAAGGCATAGGCAATGTCATCTACGGAATCGTGTTCCAGCCTCCAGCCGCTTTTCGTTCTCACCCATAGTTCACCGTCACTTGCAAAGCTTTCTAGTATTTTCTCATCTTCCGGCATACTTAATCACCCCATTCTTTTGTTCCCGTTCTATCAACCTTTTAGGCCAAGAAAAAGCTTCCTGCCTTGGAGGAAAGAAGGATGCCTTTTCTGAAAAATAGGGATTGAATAAATATAGTCAGGGGTGCCAAAAAGTTGGGTATTTAGCAGACTATAATCTTACCGGCCCTTTTATACTCTCATACGCAGTCTTAGCCATTTGAAAATAATTCTCCTTATTTTTTTGAAATTCTATTATTTGATTTACAAACCCCCGATACGTTTCTGGAGCAGCCGCGAGCATTTTATTCAACCCAACTCTAGTAGCTGCATCCATCTTCTGTGCTTCACGAATACAATATTCGATTACATTCCAGAGAGTAGGGGCATTGTCTCCCTGTAAGATTCTGTACCCTGTTCCCACTGCAGTAACTCGATGGTACGAAGCTGGAACCAGCGAACCATGCGTTTCCTCTAATCCATTTAACTGGGCTGTTTCCGGAAAATAACGAAGTTGCGATGCCATGGAACAAACCATTTCTTCTGCATATAAGCTATTGGCTAATGCATCTACCATTTGACGAACTGTATCCGTTTGTCTCAACATAATCCCTCCACACATACTTAATCAATATTCGATATCATATGGCTGTTTGCCTATAAAGGTGAGAATACGAAAAAAAACCACCCTCTCATGTGGATTTCTCACACATGAAAGGGTGGTTTTTATTGTATGGCTTTAAATCGCCTACTCCATCAACAGCTAATTAGCGTTTGATGTTGTAGAAAGATTTAAGACCATCGTAGATTGCTAAATCGCCAAGCTCGTCTTCGATGCGAAGAAGTTGGTTGTATTTAGCGATACGGTCTGTACGAGACATAGAACCAGTTTTGATTTGTCCTGCGTTAGTTGCAACAGCGATGTCAGCGATTGTAGCATCTTCTGTTTCACCAGAGCGGTGAGATACAACTGCAGTGTAACCAGCGCGTTTAGCCATTTCGATTGCATCGAATGTTTCAGTCAATGTACCGATTTGGTTAACTTTGATTAGGATTGAGTTAGAGATTCCTTTTTCAATACCTTCAGCAAGCTTTTTAGTGTTTGTTACGAACAAGTCGTCACCAACAAGTTGAACTTTGTCGCCGATGCGCTCAGTCAACAATTTGTGGCCATCCCAGTCGTTTTCGTCAAGACCATCTTCGATAGAGATGATTGGGAATTCGTTGCAAAGTTCTTCGTAGAAGCTTACAAGCTCTTCAGAAGTTAGACCAGTGCGGCCTTCGCCAGCCAAGTCATATTTGCCAGTTTCTTTGTTGTAGAATTCAGAAGAAGCAACGTCCATTCCTAGGAATACGTCTTTACCAGGCTCGTATCCAGCTTTTTTGATTGCTTCGATGATTACTTCAAGAGCTTCACGGTTTGAACCAAGGTTTGGAGCGAATCCACCTTCGTCACCTACAGCTGTGTTAAGGCCTTTGTCGTGAAGAACAGCTTTAAGAGCATGGAATACTTCAGCACCCATACGGATCGCTTCTTTGAAAGTTGGAGCTCCAACAGGAAGGATCATGAATTCTTGGAAGTCAACGTTGTTGTCAGCGTGAGATCCACCGTTGATGATGTTCATCATTGGAGTTGGAAGTTGTTTAGCGTTGAATCCGCCAAGGTAACGGTACAATGGAAGACCTACAGAATCAGCAGCAGCATGAGCAACAGCCATAGAAACACCAAGGATAGCGTTAGCGCCCAATTTACCTTTGTTTTCAGTTCCGTCTAAAGCGATCATTGTGCGGTCGATACCAACTTGGTCAGTAACGTCCATACCGATTACAGCTTCAGAAATGATGTTGTTTACGTTATCTACTGCTTTTTGAACACCTTTTCCAAGGTAGCGTGATTTGTCGCCGTCACGCAATTCAACTGCTTCGTATTCACCAGTTGATGCACCAGATGGCACTAGAGCGCGTCCGAAGAAACCAGACTCAGTCATTACTTCTACTTCTACAGTTGGGTTACCGCGGGAATCAAGAACTTCACGTGCATATACGTATTGAATGTATGGCATTTTAAATTATCTCCTTTATAGTTCAAATATTATTTATTAATTAGAGTAGATCCTGTCATTTCGGCAGGTTTATCTACGTTTAACAAATCAAGCATTGTTGGCGCTAAGTCAGCCAGTTTACCGTCAGTGCGGAGTGTGATTCCGTCCTTCGTTACGATTACTGGTACTGGGTTTGTTGTATGTGCAGTCATCGGATTGCCTTCCGGAGTCACTACTTCATCTGAGTTACCGTGGTCGGCAGTGATGATTGCATAGCCGCCTTTAGCTGTAATGGCATCGACGATTTCGCCTAAGCATTCGTCGACTGTTTCGATTGCTTTGATTGTTGGCTCAAGCATGCCTGAGTGTCCAACCATATCAGGGTTAGCAAAGTTCAAGAGAATGGCATCGAATTTATCGTCTGCGATTTCTTTCATCAATGCATCCTTCACTTCGTAAGCGCTCATTTCCGGTTTCAAGTCGTAAGTGGCAACTTTAGGCGAGTTGATCAGGATACGCTCTTCGCCAGGGAATTTCTCTTCGCGTCCACCGCTCATGAAGAACGTAACGTGAGGATATTTTTCCGTTTCAGCAATACGAAGCTGTTTAAGATTGTTTTGTGATAATACTTCACCGATTGTGTTATCCAGGTTAGTCGGTTTGAATGCAACATACCCTTTAACTGTTTCAGAGAAGTGAGTGAAGCAGACGAAGAATAGGTTCTTCGGCGCTTTTTCTCCACGGTCGAATGAACGGAAGTCTTCGTTCGTGAATGTATTGGAAATTTGGATGGCACGGTCAGGACGGAAGTTGTAGAAGATCACTGCATCTTCGTCTTCGATCGTTGCAACCGGTGAACCGTCTTCCTTAGTGATAACAGAAGGAAGTACGAATTCGTCAAAGATTCCATTGTTATAAGAATCTTCCACGACTTCAAGCGGTGTAGAGTAGGTTGGGCCTTCTCCGTACACCATTGCGCGGTAAGATTTTTCTACACGGTCCCAGCGTTGGTCGCGGTCCATGCTGTAATAACGTCCGGAAACTGTAGCGATTTGGCCGACACCCAATTCTTTGATTAACGCTTCTGTACGCTCAATGTATTCCTTCGCAGTTTGCGGACCGACATCACGGCCGTCAAGGATTGCATGCACGTACACATTTTTTACGCCTTCTTTAGCAGCAAGCTTAAGTAGTGCGAATAAATGGTCGATATGGCTATGTACGCCGCCATCTGATAATAGACCAAATAAGTGCAAGGCTTTGCCTGTTTTCTTCACGTGGTCCATAGCTGCCATAAATGTTTCATTCTTATCGAATTCACCTTCACGGATTGCTACGTTCACACGAGTCAAGCTTTGGTATACGACGCGTCCAGCACCGATATTCAAGTGGCCGACTTCGGAGTTACCCATTTGGCCTTCTGGAAGTCCAACATATTCACCGTCAGCACGTAAAGTAGCATGAGGGTATTGGTTCCAGTAACGGTCGAAATTAGGTTTCTTCGCTTGTGCAACAGCGTTTCCTTGTGTCACATCACGAAGTCCGAAACCATCAAGGATGATTAATGCAACAGGTGCCTTAGTCATTTTTACCAGCCTCCAACAATTGAAGGAAAGATTTTGGATCAAGTGCTGCTCCGCCGACTAATGCGCCGTCGATATCAGGTTGAGCCATGTATTCTTTGATATTTTCCGGCTTAACGCTTCCGCCGTATTGGATGCGGATTGCGTCAGCAACGTCTTGAGAGAATTGAGATGCAACAACTGAACGAATGTGCGCACATACTTCATTTGCATCTTGAGCAGTAGACGATTTACCAGTGCCGATTGCCCAGATAGGCTCATAAGCAATCACTGTTTGTTTTACTTGCTCAGGAGTCAATCCAACAAGCGCTTTTTCTACTTGAGAGCCGACAAGCTCATTTGTTTTACCGCTTTCGCGTTCTTCCAATGTTTCACCGCAGCAAACGATTGGAGTTAAGTTATGTTTGAATGCAGCCAATGTTTTTTTGTTCACTGACTCATCTGTTTCGTTGAACATTTCTCTGCGTTCTGAATGTCCAAGAATCACATATTGTACACCAAGATCAGCAAGAGCAACCGGTGAAATTTCGCCAGTGAAAGCTCCGTTTTCTTCGAAGTGCATATTTTGTGCGCCTATTGCAAGGTTAGTACCTTTAGTAGCTTGCACAAGTTGGTCTAAGAATAGTGCTGGTGAACATACTACAGAATCAACTGCTTCATTAGAAGGTACTAAGTTCTTTACTTCTTCTACAAAGCTTTTCGCTTCTGAAAGAGTTTTATTCATTTTCCAGTTACCAGCGATAATTGGCTTACGCATGTAAGTACCATCCTCTCTAGTTTCACTCATGCTTTCCGGTCTTTCAGATGCCATTCAGGGCCCTTGAACGGCATGCTTCTTTTCCGGGCATGTGTTTAATTACTTATCGTTAAGTGCCACTACGCCTGGAAGTTCTTTGCCTTCCATGAACTCTAGTGAAGCGCCGCCGCCAGTAGAGATATGTGACATCTTATCAGCCATGTGGAATTTTTCAACCGCTGCAGCTGAGTCTCCACCGCCGATTACGCTGTATGCATCAGATTCAGCAAGTGCTTGAGCTACACCTTTTGTGCCGCCAGCGAACTTGTCGAATTCGAATACACCCATTGGTCCGTTCCAGATAACCAATTTAGACTTTTTGATTGCGTCTGCATACAATTCAACTGTTTTAGGTCCGATATCAAGTGCTTGCCAGTCAGCAGGGATGGCATCGATATCGACTACTTTTGTTTCAACATTCTCACCGAATTCTGGTGCGATGACAGCATCAACAGGCATCAAGAAGTTAACGCCTTTTTCTTTTGCTTTTGCCATGAATGTTTTAGCAAGTTCGATTTTATCTTCTTCTAGTAGAGATTGTCCGATTTCGTAGCCTTGAGCTTTGATGAATGTGTAAGCCAAGCCTCCGCCGATGATCAGGTTATCTACTTTTTCAAGAAGGTTTTCAATTACGCCGATCTTGTCTTTTACTTTAGCGCCACCGATGATGGCAGTGAAAGGACGTTCTGGATTAGATAATGCTTTACCTAATACATCCAATTCTTTTTGCATCAAGAAACCAGATACAGCAGGGATTAATTTAGCAATCCCTTCAGTAGATGCATGTGCACGGTGAGCAGCACCGAAAGCATCGTTAACGAAGATATCAGCCAATGAAGCGAATTCTTTAGCCAATTCTGGATCGTTCTTTTCTTCTCCAGCATAGAAACGAACGTTTTCAAGCAATAGTACATCGCCGTCGTTCATTTTTTCGATTTGAGCTTTTACAGCGTCGCCGTAAGCTTCGTCTGCTTTAGCTACTTCTTTTCCAAGAAGCTCGCTTAATTTTTTAGCAACAGGAGTTAAACGAAGTTCTTCGTTTACTTGTCCTTTTGGGCGACCCATGTGACTAGCAAGGATCACTTTTGCGCCTTGTTCCATCAAGTACTGGATTGTAGGCAATGCTGCGCGTACACGCGTATCGTCTGTAATTTGTCCATTTTGCATCGGTACGTTGAAGTCAACGCGGCAGAATACGCGTTTTCCTTTAACATCGATGTCTTTAATGCTCATTTTGTTCATGGAAAAAGAACCTCCCTTACCTAATAAAAGAATGTCATAAAAAAGTGGAAAAAGATACTGTTACCAGTAGATTTTCCCGCCGACCCTAAAAATAATCATGTTCTTTCCATTTATTGCCCATATTGATTGGCAAAGGAATATGGGGAATCTGTGAAAAGAGATCATCATTCCTCGGACCGTTCCGGACAAAAATAAAGGGGGAGGGGCATTTTCCCCTCTCCCCTTTACCAATTCTATCTTATCGTCTAAACGCTGGACACACGATCCCCATGCGTCCAATCCGCTATAAGAGGAGTGTTAAGAATTAAAGTCCTTTTGAAGCGATGTAGTCAACTAGGTCAACTACGCGGTTAGAGTAACCAGTTTCGTTATCGTACCAAGAAAGTACTTTAACCATGTTTCCTTCCATAACCATTGTAGATAGACCGTCTACAGAAGAAGAAGCAGTGTCTCCGTTGTAGTCGCGAGATACTAGTGGAAGTTCGTTGTAAGCAAGAATGCCTTTCAATTCGCCTTCAGCAGCTTTTTTAAGCTCAGCGTTTACTTCTTCAGCAGTAACGTCTTTTTCCAACTCAGCAACTAAGTCAACAACTGATACGTTTGGAGTTGGTACACGCATAGCCATACCGTTCAATTTACCTTTAAGTTCAGGCAATACAAGAGCAACCGCTTTAGCAGCACCAGTAGTTGTTGGGATGATGCTTTCAGCTGCTGCACGAGCACGACGGTAGTCGCTGTGTGGCAAGTCAAGGATTTGTTGGTCATTTGTGTAAGAGTGAACTGTAGTCATCATACCGCGTTTGATTCCGAACTTGTCGTTAAGAACTTTAGCGAATGGAGCCAAGCAGTTTGTAGTACAAGAAGCGTTAGAGATTACGTTGTGTTTAGCTGGATCGTAAGCTTCGTTGTTAACACCCATAACGATTGTGATATCTTCGTCTTTAGCTGGAGCAGAGATGATTACTTTCTTAGCGCCTGCTTCGATGTGTTTAGCAGCGTCAGCACGTTTAGTGAAACGTCCAGTAGATTCAACTACTACTTCTACGCCTAGTTCTCCCCAACCGATTTGAGCTGGATCGCGTTCAGCGATAACTTTTACTTTGTGGCCGTCAACTACGATGCTGTCGCCGTCAACAGTTACTTTTTCTGCAAGAGTTCCGTGAACTGAATCGTATTGTAAAAGATGCGCAAGCATATTTGCATCTGTTAAGTCATTGATTGCTACTACCTCAACGTTTGGGTTTTTTAGAGCTGCACGGAACACGTTACGTCCGATACGTCCAAATCCATTAATACCTACTTTTACTGTCATGAGTAGTTTTCCTCCTTTAAATTAGGAACTGCAAATTTTTTATATAAAAGGGTTATCCCTTTAATAACTGTAGTGCGGATGCTTCATCAGTGATCAATGTTGTGTTTGATGGAGCAATCTTCATATATGCAGAGATCGCCTTTGCCTTCGAGGTTCCTCCGGCTACGGCTATGACATCCTTTGCTTCGCTCAAGTGATCCAACTGAAGTCCCATGGTTTGTACTTTATGGACAATCTGCCCTTCTTCATTAAAGTAATAACCAAAAGCTTCTCCACAAGCATCGCCACTTTGTATCTTGCTCAGAATGGCTTCCGATGAGTTCCTTCTAATAGCCATTGCATCAGCTTCGCCAATGCCGTGGATAACGACATCGCTTTTCCGGATCAAGGTGATCACTTCCTTGACTGACGGTTCTTTTATGATGCTGGCGTAAGATTCATCGCTGATCTGGTCGGGTATATATAGTACCCGGTAAGAGGACCCCATTTTATTGGCCATCTTCGCCACAATTGTGTTCGCTTGGTTTTGGACATCTTCTCCAAGACCACCTCTTGCTGGAACAAATAAGAGATTTTTGCTTTCAGGCATTGGATTCAACATCTCTGCAACAGAAGCCATGGTGGTTCCTCCGGTAACAGCAATAATATTGTCTCCTGTTAATTTCTTTTTCATGCATCTTGCACCGGCTCTTCCAAGCTCGTTCTTAACCCAGGGAGATCTATCACTGTTTCCGTTGACTACGATTACTTCTTTTACATTGAGTTGACTCTGCAATTTTCTCTCTAAAGAGTCTATACCCGATATTTCTCTCATTACACTATCCAGTTTTTCTAAGATGTGGGTTCCGTCCTCCGAAAGCGTCATTCCGCTGCTATGGATTTCGAGAAGATTCTGCGCCTTAAGGAATTCCACCTCGCTGCGGAGAACACGTTCGGTCATGTTCAGGCTTAGCGCGAGATTGCGTCTTCCGACGGGCTGCATGAATTGTATGTAATGCAGAATTTGATGTCTCTTTTGCATAACTTCCAGCAAGTCCGGCAATATTCTTTTTTGGATGTCTAATAATGTTTCCATGGAGGATTCTCCCTTTTAAGAATTATCGTGGACATTTTTTGTCCAGGTTAGACATTTTTTGTCCCACTTTATCCAAAAAAAATTCACCCTTGCTATACATGTATTTTAACAAGGGAAACCTTTTTTTTCAACTATACAATGTCTGATAAATTAAATTCCACTTTTCAGATAATTGAGAACGCTATCTTTGTCCACTTGCCCGTATTGTACGGTTTCTCCCTTATATACTACCACCGGGATCATCAGGCTATACATCTCAAGCAATTCATCATTACTGTGTATGTCTATGACAGTATATGCCAGGCCTGTTTCCGTTGCCACTGCATCCAACTCTGATTTCGCCTTATCACATAATGGACAATTTTCTCTCGAATACAATAATAATTCCTCTGACATTTTTTCACCTTTTCTTCTTATTTAAAATCTTTTCCGCTTTGATGAAGACGGGATTTTTAGCTGTTCACGATATTTGGCAACCGTTCTCCGCGAAAGGATGATTTTGTTTTGGCTTCTTAATCGGTCGGCAATATCCTGGTCGGAGAGCGGCCTCTTCTTATCCTCTTCTTGCACCAATGATTGAATGGCATTCTTGGCTTCTCTGGAAGAAACATCGCTCGTCGATAAAGATTGCAGTCCTGCCGTGAAAAATTCGCGCATTTCTACCGTCCCAAAAGGAACCCGTACATACTTATCCCTGACAGCCCGGCTGACAGTTGATTCATGCACATCCAGTTCATCCGCGACTTCTTTCATAGCCATCGGTTTCAAATAGGCAAAACCCTTCTCTAGGCATTCCACTTGTTTCTCGGCAATAATGCCCATCACTTTAAGGATCGTTTCTTTCCGTTGCTGGATACTTTTTTGAATCCACTGGAACTCATGAAACTTATCCTGCATAAAACGGTTTACCTGCTGATCATGGATGCTGGACATTTGTTGATAATACTGTTGATTGAACGTAATGCTGCTGAGGTGGTCATCCGCCATCTTAACAGATATTTGGCTGTCCTTTATTTCTACAATCACATCCGGCGCAATATATGCAGGCTTTTCTTGGTCAAATAGTGCGCCAGGCCGCGGATGAAGTGATTGAACTAAATCGAATACTTCCTGGATGGCCGATAGCGAGACACCAAGCTCCTTGGCGATTGGCTTCCATTTCTTATCAGCGAAAGCGGCGAAGTGATGATCAATGATTTCAAGAGCAAGCGGTTCATCTTTGCGGACTAATTGCAAATGAAGGCACTCTTGGAGATTTCTTGCCCCTACGCCCGCCGGTTCAAGGGACTGGAGGGTATGGAAGATTTCCTGTAGCGATTCCATAGAGCTGTTGGTTTGTGCGGCGATGACTTCCAAAGGAGCCCGCAAATAGCCATTCTCATCAAGGCAGTTGACCAAGTGAAGGAATTGTTTCCGTTCCCTGGATCCAAAATAATCGGGCGGCAGCTGGGACAGCAAATGATCCTCCAGCGTGTCATTCACATAGCCGATCTGCTCGATCCAATTGCCTTTATTGGTTTGGGTGCCAATTTGTTTATTCGTACCTTTTCGTCCATCGAAAACAGCTTCTCTGCTTTCGATGGTAATCAGAGGATTTTCAGTAGCGCGTTCATCCAGAAACGAAGACAATTCCTGTGACGAATATTGAAGAAGAGCTATTGCTTGGCTAAGCTCTTGGGTCATGGCCAGTTTAAGCGTCTGCTGTTGGAATAAACCAATTTTGGCATGCATGTAGATCCCCCCTGTTCGAAATAACCCCTTTTATAAAAACTGATTAAAAAGCAGCTTTAAAAGAACTCATTGTTGTAAACGCTTACTTAAATGTATATTCAACATTGGCTAGAATTAAACTTCTTTACATTTCTTCCTTATCTTTCTATTTTATCGTTATTAGCTCCAAAAATAAATAATAAAGTGAAACTTCTGAATCCATCATTGATTGGCATAAAAAAAGCATCTGCGCCATAAATTGGCGTAGATGCTTTTCAAGTAGCGCCCTCGGAGGGAATCGAACCCCCATTTTAAGAACCGGAATCTTACGTGCTATCCGTTGCACCACGAGGGCAGATAGTATGTATAACAGTCTGTTATTTATTATAGGATATATAACCCCATATTGCAATAATTATTTATGGAAATGCCCTTTTCGTTTAAAAAATGACGATATGGGTATGATGGTAAAAGCATTTACATAACGAGGGTTTACTGGTTTTTACATTCTTTGGTCTTATTCGTTTGACCTATATTGACCAAAAAGTGTATCATAGAATTACAACGAAAACGTTGAGAGTTATCCAATTATTCTCTATTCAAGGAGGAACCATACGATGAATTTAATACCTACAGTTATTGAACAAACAAATCGCGGCGAACGTGCATATGATATTTATTCACGTCTGTTGAAAGACCGGATCATTATGCTTGGCAGCCAAATCGATGATAATGTTGCCAACTCAATCGTAGCACAGCTGCTTTTCCTAGAAGCAGAAAACCCTGAAAAGGACATCACGATTTATATCAACTCTCCTGGCGGAAGCATCACTGCAGGAATGGCTATTTACGATACAATGCAGTACATCAAGCCAAAAGTTTCTACAATCTGTATCGGTATGGCAGCTTCTATGGGAGCATTCTTATTGGCTGCCGGCGAAAAAGGTAAACGCTACGCGTTGCCTAGCTCTGAAGTGATGATTCACCAACCGCTTGGCGGAGCTCAAGGGCAAGCCACTGAAATCGAAATTGCCGCACGCCGCATCCTTTACTTGCGTGACAAATTGAATAAGATTTTGGCAGAACGTACCGGCCAAGACCTTGAAACAATCGAAAGAGATACAGAGCGCGATAACTTCATGCCAGCTGAAAAAGCGAAAGAATACGGCTTGATCGACCAAGTCATCACTCGCAATCAGCTTGAAAAATAAGATCCATTCAAACAGGGCATACCAACATGCCCTGTTTTTTTATGCTTTTCTAACCGGCGCTAACAGATTCGCTTTTCTACGAGAAAACGAGGATCAATCGGAAGAGATGGTTATACATTCAACTTTACCTTGCCTTAACATTCCCCTTTTTATACGGCCCAACCCGTTCGTTATTGGACAAAAAGAAAAGGACCACTGAATAGGGTCCGATTGCTTTTATCCATTTTCTTTTTCAACAAAATCCGCTAAGAATTCCAAAGCCCGGTCTTCATCATTACCGTTTGCACTCAATGTGATTTCAGTGCCGCTGCCTATAGCCAGGCTCATTAAGCCCATAATACTCTTAGCATTTACTTTCCGGCCGTCTTTTTCAATGAATACATCGCTTGAAAATTGTGTTGCTTCCTGTACAAATAAAGCTGCTGGCCGCGCTTGCAAGCCAGATTTCAAACGGACCTCCACTTGTTTTTCCCTCATATTCTCTTTTCTCTCCCTTTACCGTTTTCATTAACGGATGGAACCCCCGGCACGCAGCTTGGCGGCGATTTCATCGATCTTACGCAACCGATGGTTTATGCCTGATTTGCTGACCTGGCCTCCGGAAACCATCTCTCCCAATTCCTTTAGTGTTACATCCTGATAGGCAACCCTTAACTCTGCGATTTCCCGGAGCTTATCCGGAAGAACAGAAAGCCCTACCGTCTCTTCTATATATTGAATATTTTCAACCTGGCGGAGTGAAGCGCCGATCGTCTTGTTCAGATTGGCAGTTTCACAGTTCACAAGCCGATTGACCGAGTTTCTCATATCGCGCAGAATCCGGACGTCCTCGAATCGCATAATTGCATTATTCGCGCCTACAATACGCAAGAATTCCGATATTTTCTCGGCTTCCTTCAGATACGTAATAAAGCCCTTCTTTCTCTCAAGCGTTTTTGCTTTGAGATCGAATGCATTCATCAACTCGCATAACGCGTCATTATGTTCCTTGTATTGGGAAAAAATCTCCAGGTGGTAGGATGAAGTTTCCGGATTGTTGACAGATCCCCCTGCCAAGAATGCCCCTCTGAGATACGATCTTTTGCAGCATTTCTTTTTGACCAATTCCGGAGAAATATCATGGATGATCGTGAATCCCTCTCCAAGGATTTTCAGATCCATCAGAATTTCTTGCGCCCTTTCGGAAAAACGGACAATATAGATATTATTTTTTTTGAGTTTCATTTTTTTGCGGACCAGCAATTCGACATTTAGGTCATAGTTCTTTTTGAGCAAGGTGTAGATCCGTCTTGCAATGGCAGCATTCTCCGTCTGCACGTCGATCACCAATTTACGGTTGGAGAAAGACAACGATCCGTTCATGCGAATCAATGCCGACAGTTCTGTCTTCGTGCAACATTCCTTTACATCCAGTGTGGTTAGCTCTTTCTTTGTCTCAGAAGCAAATGACACATTCTCACCTCCCGTCCATTACCATTCACTTGTTTAAGGAAATGATATAGCATAATCAGCTTCTTACATAATCTACGATTCCAATGCCGTCTTGGTTTCATCCACCAGCAGCCGGTATAAGATATTGGCTACTTTTTTGGTATCGTGGCGGATATATTCATGCTCAAATGTCATAATTTGTTCTTGGACCACCTCGAGCCCCAACTCAAGCAATTTGGCCACATCAAAATGGACCGGCTGGGCCAACTCTTCCTTGTAGCGAAGCTTTATTTGGGGAGGAACTTCTTCGTTATTGACCAGGATAGTATCGATAAATGCACAGCCTAAATGTTCATAAATGGCTTTCACATGGTCGCTGGCAGAGAAATGCGATGTTTCCCCAGCCTGTGTCATCAGGTTGCAGACATACACTTTTTTCGCTTTAGCCTTGCAAACTTCCGCTCCCAGCGCCGGAACAAGCAAGTTCGGAAGGATACTAGTATATAAGCTCCCAGGCCCCATGACGATTAAGTCGGCCTCGCGTATGCTTTTAAGTGTCTCGGCTAATGGCATCACATCACTCGGCGTCAGGAAGACCCGCTTAATTTTTTTCTTGGCATTCGGGATATTGGATTCTCCTGTCACTATGCTGCCATCTTCCATTTCGGCATTAAGCACTACGCTTTGATTGGCAGCAGGAAGCACTCTTCCCCTAACATTCAGGAACTTGCTCATTTCTCTGATTGCGTGGACAAAATCTCCGGTAATCGATGTCATAGCCGCAATAATCAAATTTCCCAGGGAGTGCCCCGACAATTCATTGTGCTGGCTAAACCGATGCTGGAACATTTGCTCAACCAAAGGTTCCACATCGGACATTGCAGCCAGTACATTTCTGACATCTCCAGGAGGCGGGATATGCAGCTCATCCCTGATCCGCCCCGAACTGCCTCCGTCATCAGCCACGGTAACAATCGCTGTAATATCGACCGGATATTGCTTCAGCCCGCGAAGCAATACAGGCAAACCTGTTCCGCCGCCGATCACAACGATTTTCGGTTGTTTTTGAGTGATAATCATGACTCTATCCCTTTTTGGTTCTTAGCGTCCCGATGAGTGACAACAGTATGGTAGTCATCTTTAAAATACTTGCCCAAGTATTCAGCGATAGCGACCGAACGATGTTGGCCCCCGGTACAGCCGATGGCGATGACAAGCTGGGCTTTGCCTTCGCGTTTATAATAAGGCAGCATAAAAGAAAGCAGCTCCGTTACTTTTTCAAGGAACTTTGTCGTTTCGCTCCATTTCAGCACATAGCTTGACACATCTTCATCCATTCCTGTCTTAGGCCGCATCGATTCAATATAATAAGGATTCGGCAGGAAACGGACATCAAAGACCGTGTCGGCATCGATCGGCAGGCCGTGCTTAAAGCCGAAAGACATAATATTCACGGAGAATTGCGGACGATTATTCGACGAAAATTCCTTTAAAATCTTTTCACGCAATTCTCTCGGTTTCATCTTAGAAGTATTGTAAATCGTTTGCGCGCGCCCCTTTAGGTCTTGAAGAAATTTGCGCTCTAGCTTGATCCCTTCCAACGGCAGGCCAGCAGGCGCCAAAGGATGAGTCCGGCGAGTTTCTTTATATCTGCGGACGAGAGCGGAATCATCCGCTTCAAGGAAAAGAATCTGCGGCTTGACTGCACTTGAATCGCTCATATCATCCAATGCTTTCGCCAGGTGGTCAAAGAACTCCCTGCCTCGCAGGTCCATTACCAATGCTACTTTATTCATCTTGTTGCCGGATTCCTTCATTAATTCCAGAAACTTAGGCAGCAAGGTCGGTGGAAGATTATCCACGCAAAAATAGCCAAGGTCTTCAAAACTTTGGACTGCAACCGTTTTTCCAGCACCCGACATGCCCGTAATAATGACTAAACTTGCATCCTTGTTATGTTCTATACTCAACTCGTACAGCCCCCATTTCAATTTTAACCATTACTGTGGTTGTTTTGAGCATCAATTCGGATCAAGGCGGTATGACAACAGCTGAAAGTCGGGCGTATACGTAAATGTCCCATAAATAAGCCCGTTGCCATGCACCATATAGTCAAGGATATGGTAATCTCCTTCTGCCATCGGCAAATCCTTGATTTCTTCTGCATCCTTCCAAGCCAACTTACCTTCGGAACTCTCTTCCAAGTATTGTCCGTCAAATTGATCTGCCGTGAAGGTAAACATCATCCACTCAGATTGGACCTGATCGCCATCTTTCATAATGAATGTAAAGATTCCTTTTAAGGTAGGATTTTTGATATAAATGCCAGTCTCCTCCCTGAATTCACGGACACATGAATCTTTAACGGATTCACCCGGTTCCATTTTACCGCCCGGCGCTACCCACCAGCCCCGTCTCGGCTTTTGCAGTAAAAGGACTTGACCATCCTTGTTCAATACACAATTAGTCACACGTTGCACTTTCTTCACCTCGCAGTGTAGCGGAACAGAATATTATATATAGTAAGTTTCAATTAATTTCAGGAAACGTATTCAATCCATTATACTATTTCTCCTGTCTTTTCGGAAGAACGGGAAAGGATGCCAGGAAGATAGAAGCGAAGGAATGCGGCTATTTCAGCAGAAATTCCCTATCCATACAAAAAGGCACAGGATATACCTGTGCCCATCGAATAATTCTAAAAAGGGGGGTCAATTCCTATCCATCATAACCCAATCATATTTCAGACTTGTTACAGTAAAATTAAATGGAAATTACTTCGCCAAAGCTTTTATGCTTTTTGTAATTTTTCTTTTAATTCTTCCACATAATGCTGTGCATTCTGGGCAGCAATGCTTCCATCACCTGTTGCTGTAACGATTTGGCGAAGTGTCTTTTCACGGATGTCTCCAGCCGCAAATACACCTTCCACACGTGTTTCCATGCCTTCATTTGTAACAATATAGCCATTTTCATTCGTGATTCCAAGGGATTCAAACGGCCCAGTCAAAGGCTGCATGCCAATATAGATGAAAACGCCGTCCGTCTTGAATTCCTGCTCTTCGCCTGTCACTGTGGATACAAGCGTTACACTGCCGACCTTGCCGTCTTTTTCGTGGATTTCCTTAATGGTATGGTTCCAGATGAAATCAACTTTTTCGTTGGCAAATGCGCGGTCTTGAAGAATTTTTTGCGCTCTTAGTTGATCTCTTCTGTGGACAATGGTCACTTTAGAAGCGAAACGGGTTAAGTATACGCCTTCTTCAACAGCTGAATCGCCGCCGCCGACAACAACCAATTCTTTATTCTTGAAGAATGCGCCATCACAAACCGCACAATAGGAAACGCCGCGGCCGCCAAGCTCTTTTTCACCGGGTACGCCGATTTTTTTGTATTGGGCACCAGCCGTAATGATCACGGCTCTTGCCTTGTATTGTTTGCTGCCGCAGTCGATTTCTTTATACTCTTTATGGTCGATGATGCCTTTTACATCACCGTAAGCATATTCAGCACCGAATTTTTTGGCATGGTCGAACATTTTAGTAGATAGTTCCGGCCCCAGTATGCTTTCATAGCCAGGGTAGTTTTCGACCTCTTCGGTATTGGCCATTTGGCCGCCCGGAACTCCTCTTTCGATCATCAAAGTTGAAAGATTGGCACGCGATGTATAAACTGCTGCCGTCATTCCTGCAGGGCCTGCGCCGATAATGACAACATCATAAATTTTTTCTTCAGACATGCTTGTCACTCCTCTACTGTGTGCTCCATATATAGGTTCTCTTTACTATACGCTTAATCCTTAGTATTTCCTACCTTTAATCGTATATAACAAGGGATTTTCAGTCCATTTTTCTGCTCAACGAAGCAGGCTGTTCACATTCTTGATATATTTCTGCAGCGTGGAGCCCGAAATGCCGTACTTTTCAGCAATATTTTTTTGCGTAATCTGATGATTGCGGATTGAATTCCAGACATAATCGACAGCAGCTGCCCAGGCTTTCGGATTGATTAATTTGAATCCTATTTGCCAAGCCTCCAGGTATACAGAAAACCAGAGGATATACAGGCCAACCTCCGCTGTGGATATCGGCTGGTGATGGTTATACAGCTCTTCAGCCGCCGCATCCATGAAAGCACTGCCGGACTGTTCGACATTCCCTTCCATGATCGCTTGCAGATAGTCTAATTCCAATTCATTCCAGCCATCCTTGTGCTCAAGCCCGCTGGGATCCACCAGGCGATCTGTTTGCATGCAATGCTTATAAAGGAATAAACCAAACAGGCGCTCCTCAACATATTCGCTCTGCAGCTTTTTCAGAACGACAGCTAGTTGGTGCTCATAGCCTTCAATATTGGTAACGAGCTCTCCCCATGGCTCCAATCCTTGTTTATTCGGATTGAATTCAAGCACTTTCTTCCACGCTTTTTTGGCGCTGTATTCGTTGCCGAGATGATAGGCACAGGTGGACAGCCAGTAGTAGAAAGTTTCATCGCCGTCAAAGCCATTTTTTTGCAACTGCTTCAGCCACATATAAGCTAAATCATAACGGCCGACCAATGCAAATGTAGCACCGAGCTTATATTGCTGTTCCGCCAGTATAGGCCGGATTTTCTCGAGAGACTTAACCAGTCCATCCACTTCTTGTTGATTTCTTTCATAAAAATGGAAGACCACTAAATTGCAAAGCGCATGCAGATTTCCTGGATTCTTCTCCAGCACTCCGTATAAAGTGGCAAATGCATCCTGTTTCTTTCCTAAATAAAACTGCGCCAGTGCCAAATTATTGTAGGCAAACCAAAAGTCCGGATGATTTTCAATGGTATCATTCAGTACCTCAATCGCTTTGGCGAATTCTCCCGCCTCCAAGAGCTCTCTTGCTCTCTCTTGTTCGCTAATCAGCGAATCTTGCTCGAATAGGCTTTCTTCGGTTTCAATATCCTCCAATGTAATCAAATCAAGCAAGTCTTCTGCGTCATCCACAAAATCGCCTTCCATATCAATGCTCAGATACTCTTTGGCATTTTTGTAGGCTTCTTTGAACATCCCAAGATGCGCATAATTATTGGCAAGAAAATAATAGCACTCCGTCATATATGGATCTAATTTGGTTATAATAGTTTCTAAGATAGCATTGGAAGCACTGTATTCGCCCAAATCCGTACAGACGATCGCAAGCTGGCAGGCAATCATCGGTTCATGGGGCTCTAAGCCATATCCTCTTTCCAAATACTTCTTCGATTTATATAAGTCACGTTGGTGATAGGCTTTTAGACCTTTATTAAAATAGTATTCTCCAGTTGGGTGAAAGGACAAAATCTTTGCTTTTTGTCGCATATTAGAGTCTTTACTCATGAAATCCTCCATTTAAAGTTGATTAACCATACTATTATACCATATTTTTACGGTCAATTACACAATGGAGGCTTAACAACAAATGGCATGAAAAGCATTTCTGCTGGCAGTTACGGCTGAGGCACGATGAAAGATGTATTCCCGAGACAATGAAAAGCGGCCTCTAAGAAGCCGCTTTTCATTGTTATCCTTTATCTCTTTCCTTAAGGACGGCCAACACGTCACTTAAAGGCAATTCTTGTTCTCTTAGCAATACGAGCAAGTGGTAGAGCAGATCTGCGCTCTCCCATTTCAATTCTTCATGGCTGCGGTTTTTGGCAGCAATAATCACTTCTGCCGCTTCTTCACCGACCTTTTTAAGGATCTTATCGACACCCTCTGTAAACAGATAGGTCGTGTACGATTTTTCAGGCCGTTCCTTTTCTCTTCGGGCGATGATTTGCTCTAATTCATATAAAAAAGCGGCATCCTGCTTCTGCCCATTTTCCTTGCCGTTATCCAACAAAGTGGATTGGAAGCAAGAGATTGTGCCGTTATGGCAGGCCGGGCCACTAGGTTTAACCTTTACTACCAAGGCGTCCTGGTCACAATCATATACGATGGAAACAATGCGCTGTGTATGGCCGCTCGTTTCCCCCTTATGCCATAATTGCTGCCGTGAACGGCTGAAAAGCCAAGTTTCACCGCTTTCAATAGATTTAGTGAGGGATTCCTCATTCATATAGGCAAGCGTAAGCACTTCTTTTGTATCGGCATCCTGGATAATGGCCGGAATAAGCCCCTTTTCATCATAGTTCAATTGTGCTGGATTCATCGTACATGCACTCCTTCCTGCTGCAAATATTTTTTCACTTGGTTTACGGATGTTTCTTTATAATGAAAGATGCTTGCTGCGAGGGCGGCATCTGCTTTGCCCTCCTCGAACACATGCTTGAAATCTTCTGCGCGGCCGGCCCCTCCTGATGCAATGACCGGGATCCGCACCGCTTCTGATACCGCCTTTGTCAGAGAAAGGTCAAATCCTGACTTTTCTCCGTCACAATCCATACTTGTCAGCAGGATTTCGCCCGCCCCCAAGGCTTCGGCTTCTTTCGCCCACTCTACCGCATCCCGCTCTGTCTCTTTCCGTCCTCCGTGGGTATAGACCTTCCATCTTTTTTCTTCAGAAGAATATCGGGCATCAATGGCAACAACCACACATTGCGAACCAAAATAATTGCTGCCTTCTTTGATCAGTTGCGGTCTTGCGACGGCCGCTGAATTGACGGAGATTTTATCGGCTCCAGCCCGGAGAATGGTTTTCATGTCTTCTAAACTATTGATGCCGCCGCCTACCGTGAACGGAATAGCCAGACTGGCAGCTGTCTCTTCGACCATGTGGACCAATGTGGACCGGCCTTCATGGGATGCGGAAATATCAAGAAACACCAATTCATCAGCTCCTTCCGCATCGTAGAAAGCCGCAAGCTCAACAGGATCGCCGGCATCGCGCAAAGAAATGAATTGAACGCCTTTCACTACACGGCCGTCCTTCACATCCAAACATGGAATAATCCGTTTGGTGATCATTGGCTCTCCTCCTTTACACATGCCAAAGCTTCACTGATCGAAAACCGTCCGCTATAAAGGGCTTTTCCTACAATGCTTCCGGTCACGCCCGCTGACTGCAGGGAGGCAAGCTGACTTATATCGGCAAGACTGCTGATGCCTCCAGATGCAATCACAGATGCTCCTGTTGCTTGCGCCAGCTCTCTTGTCGCTTGCACGTTCGGTCCTGTCAGCGTGCCATCAGTTGCAATATCGGTAAAAATAAAAGTATCCGCTCCATATTCAACCATGGCTTGGGCCAATTCAACCGCGCTCGCAGAGGATGTCTGCAGCCAGCCATGGGTCGCCGCCCGTCCATCTTTGGCGTCAATCCCAATAACAATGCGGCCGGGATAAAGGGCGAGCATCTCCTTAGCAAAAAGCGGGTTCGTAACAGCCACACTTCCTAAAATAACGCGCTCAACCCCTGCTTCAAGGTATAGAGCGACATCCTCTTTTGTCCGGAGTCCGCCGCCTACCTGAACGGATAGAGGCAAACGCTCGGCAACCTCAATCACATGGTCGTGATTGACCGGATGCCCCGCCCTTGCTCCGTCTAAATCGACCATATGGATCCATTGGGCACCTTGTTCGCTGAAACTCTTTGCCATCTCGTACGGGCTATCCCCATAAATCGTTTCTTCATTATAATCTCCCTGCAATAGGCGCACACATTTGCCGCCGCGCAGATCAATTGCCGGATAGAGTGTGAAGTTATTCATGCCGCCACCCTTTCTTCCACCATTCGGATGTAATTCTTCAGCAGTTCCATGCCGAGCTGGCCGCTTTTTTCCGGATGGAACTGCATGCCGTATATATTGCCTTGGCCAACAATCGCCGGTACCTTGCCAAAATAATCGGCGGTAGCCAATTCATCCTCTTCATTCCCGCACTGAACATAAAAAGAATGGACGAAGTAAACATATCCTTCTTTGCACGAAGAGATAAGGGGAGACGGCCGCAAAAAAGCAAGCTCATTCCAGCCCATATGGGGCACTTTATACGTATTGCCCTGGCGATCTTCCCCAGCAAAACGCACTACCTTGCCTTTTAGCAAGGAAAGCCCTTCCGTCATGCCATTTTCTTCACTTTTTTCAAAGAGAAGTTGCATCCCCAGGCAAATGCCCAATATAGGCGCTCCGCTTTCTGCATATTCCCTTAAAAAGAGATGCAGCCCATTTTGCTTCAATAAATGCATAGCATCCTTGAAAGAACCAACACCGGGCAGGATGAGGCCATCCGCTTTGGCGAGCTCCTCGGCAGAATCAGAAATAAAATAAGGCGTTCCAAGGCGTTCAAGTGCTTTGGAGACACTGAACAAATTGCCCATACCATAGTCTACAATGGCAATCATCTTACAACATTCCCTTCGAAGAAGGCACGCCCTTTACGCGGGGATCGATCAACGTCGCCTCGTCCAACGCACGCGCCAGCGCCTTGAAAATCGCTTCAATAATATGATGCGTATTGTTTCCGTAATGGACGATTACATGAAGGTTTATACGGGCCTCCAGCGCAAATTTCCAAAGGAATTCATGCACAAGCTCTGTGTCAAATGTGCCTACCTTTTGCGATGGCCAAGAACCGCGCAATTCGAGATGCGGCCGGTTGCTTACATCGATGGCCACCTGGGCAAGAGCATCATCCATCGGCACAAACGCATTGCCATACCGCTTAATCCCTTTTTTATCGCCGAGCCCTTGCAGTAAAGCCTGGCCCAAACAAATTCCAATGTCTTCGGTTGTATGATGGTCATCGATATCCGTGTCTCCCTCCGCTTGGATATCCAGATTAAAATGCCCGTGCTTAGCAAACAAATCGAGCATATGGTTTAGGAACGGCACACCCGTATCAAGGTTTGCCTGGCCTTCACCGTCTATCCCCAATTTTAATGCGATATCGGTTTCATTGGTTTTGCGGATTACTTCCCCATTTCTTTCCATGTTATTTTCCCCCTTCATCAATCCTTTTTTCTGCTCTCCATTGCCCGTGCATGTGCCTCTAATCCCTCAAGTCTAGCGAAAGCCGCAATCTTAGCGGAATTTAGCCGGAAATCATCCTCACTATACATAACGACACTCGATTTTTTCTGAAAATCATCGACGTTCAACGGACTTGAAAAACGGGCCGTGCCATTCGTGGGCAATACATGGTTTGGACCGGCAAAATAATCGCCAACAGGTTCGGAGCTGTACCTTCCAAGAAAAATGGCGCCGGCATGGCGTATTTTTCCTAATAAGGCCATCGGCTCCGCTGTCATGATTTCCAAATGTTCCGGTGCAAACCTATTCACTGCATCGACAGAAGCGGCCACATTCTCTGTCAAAATGATTCTGCCGTACTGCTCAATTGATTGGGCAGCAATTTCTTTGCGCGGAAGCTTGGCGAGCTGCCGTTCAACCTCTTCGTTCACTTTTTCCGCCAATTGTGTTGAGTGGGTCACAAGAACGGCGCAAGCCATTGGATCATGCTCCGCCTGCGACAGCAGGTCGGCTGCCACCTCATCAGGCCGGGCAGTTTCATCTGCGAGCACTGCAATTTCACTTGGGCCGGCAATCATATCGATGTCCACATCTCCAAAGACTTCCCTTTTGGCAAGAGCCACATAGATGTTTCCGGGACCGACAATTTTATCGACCGGGGCAATTGTTTCTGTGCCATATGCCAAAGCAGCGACCGCTTGGGCGCCTCCAGCCCGGTAACACTCCGTCACCCCTGCTATGGATGCAGCTGCTAAGACAGCTGGAGGAATTTTGCCGTCCTTTCCTGGCGGGCTGACCATGACAATCCGTTTGACTCCGGCAATCTTTGCGGGCAGCACATTCATTAAGACGGATGACGGATAGGCTGCCGTACCGCCGGGAACATAGACGCCGACGGAATCCAGGGGCGTAATCTTCTGTCCAAGGATTGTTCCTGAATCCTGTACATCGAGCCAGGAATTCCGCCGCTGTTTCTCATGGAAACTGGATATATGTACGCATGCTTCCTGCAGGATTTCCAGCGTCTCCGCCGGCAGAGAGGCTACCGCTTCTTCCATTTCTCTCTTACTGACAGCCGCTGTATCCACTTCCACTCCATCCAATTGTTTCGTATATGTACCAAGAGCCTTGTCCCCGCCTTTTCGGATGTCTTCAATGATCGTTTTGACCATTTGCCGCTGTTCTTCTGTCCCGGCGTCCACAGACCGCTTTAGCGAAAGCTCCGCTGACCATCTCTCTATTCTCATCAACACTTCCCCCTTTTTCAGATTACCTGCTCGAGCCGTTCCACAATTTCGGCTATCCGTTTTTCCTTCAGCTGGTAGGACGCTGGATTCGCAATCAACCTGGACGTCACATCGGCAATTTTCTCATATTCCACTAATCCATTTTCCTTGAGCGTCCTTCCCGAGCTGACAATATCGACGATCCGCTCAGCCAATCCAATCAGCGGGCCGAGTTCAATCGATCCGTTTAATTTAATGATTTCAACCTGTTCGCCCTGTTTTCGAAAATACTCGGACGCTACATTGGGATATTTACTCGCAATCCGTGGAGCCACATCATTCAGCCGTGTATCTGGCAAACCAGCAACCGCCAGATAGCACGGGCTGATCTGTAGATCCAAAAGCTCATATACATCCCTTTCTTCTTCCATCATGACATCCTTGCCGGCAATGCCCAGATCAGCCACACCATACTCCACATAGGTAGCAACATCCATCGGTTTCGCTAAAATGAATGACAGATTTTCTCCTTCCACTTCCAGCGTCAATTTCCGATTTTCATCAAACTCATCCGGCAGCTGAAAACCAGCTTTCTTGAGCAGCTGGACAGCATCCTCAAATATTCGGCCCTTCGGCATAGCAATCGTTATCCTTTCGTTCACAGCAAGCTCTCCTTTCTGCTGCCGACCAAATATTCCACATCCTGAAATGTCCGTGTAAAAGCATCCAATTCCTTGACACTGCTTATATCCTGCAACACCACTGCCATTCCTTCGCCCCTGAGCTCTTCTGTGCGCCTGATCGCCTCCGCCAAGCGTTCCTTGCTATAAAGGACACAGCTGGATGGCTGTTCTACCCATAAATCTCCTTGCGCTTCTAGCAAGCGATCCACCAGAAGAGCGAATCCTGTCGCGGGGGCATTCCTGCCGAAACGGCTGAGAAGCTGGTCGTATCTACCTCCATTGCCGATTGGCATCCCCACTCCGGCCGCGTATACCTCATAAAGAAGGCCCGTGTAATAATGCATAGCCGGTACAAGCGCCAAATCAAATTGAACATATGCATCCACGCCGTGCACTTGGAGCTGTTCCCATAACTGCGACAATTCTTCGATTGCCTGCACGGCCTTTCCTGCCCCTTCAGCCAATGTTAAACCTTCCTTGAGGATATCGCCGGAACCGCGGAGCGCCAGCAATTTGTATAGACGCTCCCGGTCGATCGTCGATAAGGCCAGCTCTTCAATATGCTTACGAAAGCCTACATAATTTTTTCCGACCAGGAAGGTCCGGCACTGCTCAGCCCTGGCTTCTGTCCCCAGCACATCTACCAGAAAATCCTGCACGAAGCCAATATGGCCGATTGATATCTTAAAATCTACTAAACCTATTTTTTGGAGTGAAGAAACTAAAAGACTGATACTTTCCGCATCGGCGCCAATGGAAGGATCGCCGATGCATTCTACGCCGATTTGTTCAAACTCAGCCGGCTTGCCTCCTTCCCTTTGCTGGGCCCGATAAACCTTGGCATCATAGGCAAGTCTGACCGGCATCGTTTTCTCAAGCAGCTTGGAAGCTGCCACCCTGGCAATCGGTGTTGTCATATCCGGCCGCAGCACCAACGTGTATCCCTGTTGGTCCAGCAATTTGAACAATTGCCGGTCCTCTATGGCGGATGCTTCGCCGATTGTTTCATAATATTCAAGGGCCGGCGTTTCAATCATGCGGTAGCCCCAGCCCGACATTTCAGCAAGGACAGCCTGGCGGACTTTTTGTTTCGCTTCATATAGCACGGGTATGGTATCTCTCATACCCAGTGGTTTTTCAAACATAAATCGATCAGACATTTTCCCACCAACTTCATTTAGAATAGTAATCCGCTCATTTGCTCATTTCCTGCCCTTTTCGATATAGGACATGCTTTTTGAATATTCCAATACTTTAGTTCGCTAATATACTAAAATATTTAAATTATTTGTAGTTTACACCTCCTTGCCTCTTAAAGTCAAGTTATCCCATTTAACTAGCGCTAAAACTCCAGTATTAGCGGGAGTCCAAGCATGAGTAAAATCCGATCGGTTCAACTAATAACCGGCGGCGGATGAATGAAACTCTACAAGTTTTGACCTGCCCTTTTAATTTTTTGTATAAAAACCTGTACACTTTTCCCATTCCTGTTCGTTATATATGTGAAAGGAGGAGCAATGAAGATTGAAACCATAGAAGTAAGCAAGGGCCGATCTTACAAAGAAGACTTTGAAAATCTCAACCACGCCCTAAAAAAAGACATGCTTCCCTGGCCGAGGAAAACGTTGAAATCATCGGTGTAGTTGTAGTGGAGGATAAGCAGCAATTACAATCGCTTATAGATGAAAACTATATTAAAGCATCCAGTTTCGGTGCTATTATAGAACCGTATTAAAAAGGAGAGGACATACTATGAAAAAATCAATGTATTGGATGATTTGGATTCTGGCTTTAATCGTCATTAATATCGGTGCTATTCCTCTAGCGCTGTTTTCACTATTTGATACAGCGGAAGGAACAAGCATTTTTTCACTCGATTATTTAATCGCCTTTTCCATTATCGTATTAGCAAATTTGATAACGATACACTTGTTCATTTCTGCACGGAAACAAGACCAAAAAGGTTTTTTATCGGGTTTGGTGATCGTAATCATAGAAGCGTGTTCATTCGTACTCTTTATTTATAGCATGGGCGCCTTCTCGATTTCAGCCGTTTTAGCGGCCATCAGTGTTGTAGGGGCTGTGATTCTTCTGATTAAATCGGCTAGGCGTTAAGAGGAAAACGTGCTGGCATGGCAACTGATAAGGATTATAGTGTCCTGCGGGCAAGGAAATAGACAATTTTATACGAAAAGGCTGGACATGCTATTGCCCAGCCTTTTGCTTGTCTGCTCCATATAGGGGATCATTTTTCTGCCTATCGATCATTTCTTCTTTTGTATAAATGAGTTTCATAGGATTCCCGCCGACAAATGTACCTGGAGCCACATTTTTATGGACAACGGTGCCCGCTGCCACAATGGCTCCATCACCAATGGTTATGCCGGGAAGAATGGTGGAATTCGCCCCGATCATGACTTCATTACCGATGTACACCTCGCCAAGCCTGTACTCTTTTATCAGATACTCATGCGCCAGGATTGTCGTATTGTAGCCAATCACTGTATTCGTGCCCACCGATATTTTTTCGGGGAACATGACATCAAGCATCACCATCAGCGCAAAGGAAGTCTGGTCCCCAACCTTCATTCCGAGAAATGTGCGGTACAGCCAGTTTTTCACAGAAAGGAAAGGCGTATAACGCGCCAATTGGATCACTATGAAATTCCGCACCACTTTCCAAAACGGAACAGTCTTATAGACATGCCACAATGAATTAGCGCCTTCGACAGGGTAACGTTTGGTGTTCCTCATGGCTGCTTCACTTTCAGAATCTCAATCAAGTCTCTCATATCATGGAGCATATAATCAGGAGAAAAGCCCTGAAGATACTCCTTGCCTTTGATTGTCCACTCGACGCCTGCACTTGTGGTGCCTGCATTTTTAGCGGCCATTATATCTTGCGGATTATCGCCGATCATAATGGTTTCCTCCGGCTTGGAATTGAGCGTTTGCAACGCTTTCAGAATCGGCTCAGGATGCGGCTTAGCATGTTGCACATCATCCAGGGTCACGATGCAATCGAATATTCCCTCCAAGCGGCATAGCTCAATCCCCTTCTCAACCACCCTGCGCACTTTAGTGGTGACGATCCCCATCTTAAAGCCGGCATCCTTCAATGCCCTAACCGCCTCATAGACACCATCATATTCTTTGACCAGCACATCATGCTGCTCCAGATTATATGAACGGTAACGGAGAATCATCTCTTCGGTTTTTTCAGGGGAGATTGAATGGAATGTATCATACAGCGGAGGACCGATAAAAGGCAGCACATCCTCGCGCGTATATTTTCCTGGATAGTAGTTGTCCAATGTATGTAAAAAAGAGTCAATAATAAGCTCATTCGTATTGATGAGTGTTCCATCTAAATCAAATAAAAGTGTCGTAATCTTCGTATTCATTCAGGTCATCCTATGTCCTTTCAATTTGTTCGGATTCCATACTGCTAAATTGGCAGTCTTATTCAATTTCCCGCTCTGCACAAAGAAGAGAAAAGCCGCCTTTTCTCTTCTTTCAATCGTGCCTATTCGTCTAAATAATGCTTATTGCTGTATCCTTTCACTCTTCTGAAAATCCAAGTAAAAACAGCTACTAGGATCAGTGTGATCGAAATCACCTGGGCCATGCGCAAATTGCTGGTCAACATCAGGCTGTCCGTCCGCATTCCTTCAATAAAGTAACGGCCGATGCTGTACCAAATTAAATAGGTTAGGAACATCTCTCCCCTGCGCAGGTTTACCTTGCGCAGCGATAGCAATAAAATGACACCGATGATATTCCATATAGACTCATACAAGAATGTCGGATGGTGATAAGCACCATCAATATACATCTGATTGATGATCCAATCGGGAATCATCAAATTTTCCAGGAATTTGCGGGACACCTCTCCGCCGAACGCCTCTTGGTTGATGAAATTCCCCCATCTGCCGATTGCTTGTCCGAGCAGGAGGCTTGGCGCCGCTATATCGGCCATTTTCCAGAAAGAAATCTTTCGAATACGGCAAAAAACGACTGCGGTCAGCACCGCACCGATCAGTGCGCCATGAATAGCGATGCCGCCATTCCAAATCTTGATGATATCGCCTGGATGGGCAGAATAATAATCCCATTCAAAAATCACATAATAAATACGTGCGCAGATGATGGAGATCGGCACAGCAAACAAGATCATATCGAGAAAGACTTCTTTCGTCAGGCCCCGACGATCCGATTCGCGAAGTGCCAGCCATAGCCCAAGCAATAAACCAACGCCGATGATCACTCCATACCAATGGATAGCAATCGGCCCTAAATCCAAGGCTATCGGATTAATAGGTTGTATTTGTGTTTCCATTCTATTCCCTCTCTTCCTGTCCCCTTTTTCTCCTCACATTTCCCGTCAGGAGTGGTCGCCTTCTACAATGACTTCGGAAAGCTTATTGGAAAATTGCTTAGCCGCATTCAATCCCATCCGTTTCAAACGGAAGTTCATAGAAGCAACTTCAATAATAACAGCCAGATTCCGGCCTGGGCGTACTGGGATCGTCAAACGAGGAATCTCCGTATCGATAATCTTCTGCTTTTCATCATCAAGCCCCAAACGGTCATATTGTTTATTCTTTTCCCAGAGCTCAAGCGAAATGATCAATGAAATCTTCTTATGGCTCAATACAGCGCCGGCACCGAATAAAGTCATGACATTAATGATGCCCAGCCCTCTAATTTCCAATAAATGCTCGATCAATCCCGGTGCTCCCCCTACAAGGGTATCTTGGTCTTCTTGGCGGATTTCCACCAAATCGTCCGCTACAAGCCGGTGGCCGCGTTTGACCAATTCAAGCGCTGTTTCACTTTTCCCGACTCCGCTTTTCCCAGTGATCAAAACACCTACGCCGTAAATGTCCACAAGAACCCCGTGAACGGCAGTCGTCGGCGCCAGCTTGCTCTCCAGATAATTTGTCAGGCGGCTGAACAGCCTGGTTGTCTTCATTGGAGATCGTAAAACAGGGACAGCCTCCCGGTTGGAAGCTTCAATTAATTCTTCAGGCACTTCCTGGTCCCGCGTCACGATAATCGCTGGAGTTATATCTGTGCAGAGCATGTCCATACGAGTTTTCCGCTCTGGAGGGCTTAGTTTTTCAAAAAAAGACAACTCTGTTTTGCCCAGTAATTGCATTCTCTCTGCTGGATAATATTCATAGAAACCAGCCATTTCAATACCTGGTCTAGAAAGATCGCTCGTTGAGATTGGTCTATTAATTCCTTCTTCTCCACTTATTAACTCTAAATTGAATTTTTCTAAAATATCTTTTGTACGAACCTTAGCCAAAAGAAGTCCTCCTTCATATATAGGATGCTGCATTCAGTTTATCACGCTTTATGCAAGAACTGAAATACTGTTCATGCGCTTCTTTTAGTATAAACAAAAAAACAGGCAGAAATAGGGGGTTTGCAGAAAAAAGAGCGGGACGCTCGGTCGTGTAGATGTGGATAATGAATATTTACGGGGCGGAAATGTTCATTATAAATAGAAAGAATCGGATTCTTCCTATCGCCCGAACTTCTCTTAAGCTGCATTGCCCTCACTCTTGCTTGAAAAGGGAAATCCTAGCACCAGTCAGATGAATGGAGATTAACTTTCTCGCCCTTTCCGAGTCACTGGTATAGACAACTAGTTGTATGTACTGTTAAGATAGAGATAGAATATAAACAAACAGATCGAAACCCCAAGGAGGTTCATCATGAGTATCCTTTTAAAAAATGCAGATGTATATTTGGAAAACGAAATCATTCAGAACGGTTATGTATTAACTGCCGATGGTAAAATAACAGAAGTTGGCCCCTTAGACCAACTTGATGAGCATAAACTGCAAGATGTGGAAGTCATTGAATTGGAAGCAGGCACTAAGATTGTTCCCGGATTTGTGGATGTCCATATCCATGGAGCCGGCGGTGCCGATACGATGGATGGAACGCCTGAAGCGCTTCAAACCATGGCACACTACCTGCCCAAAGAAGGCACAACAAGCTTTCTTGCCACTACCATGACCCAGGAAAAAGGCAATATTGTCCAAGCTCTCCGCAACGCTGCCGCCTATCAGGAAAAAGACAACGGCAGAGCAGAGGCTCAAGTAATCGGCGTCCATCTGGAAGGCCCATTCATCAACCCAAGCAAAAAAGGCGCTCAACCAGAGGAGCACATCCTTGAACCAAGCATCGAAGTCTTCAAAGAATGGCAAAAAGAAGCAGGCAATAGCATCAAGCTTGTAACGGTCGCTCCTGAAATGCCAAATGGCATGGAATTCGTCAAATATTTAGCTGAAAACAATGTGACAGCCAGCATTGGCCACACAAGCGCTAATTATGAGCAAGTGAAGGAAGCGGTTGAAGCAGGCGCTACTCAAGTGACCCACCTGTTCAACGGCATGCAAGGCATGCACCACCGCGAGCCGGGAACTGCCGGGGCTGCCCTGTTATTTGACGAACTAAAAGTGGAACTGATTTCTGATGGCATCCATGTCCGTCCGGAAATGATCGACCTGGCCGTTCGCCTAAAGGGCACAGACGGCGCTTTGCTTATTACTGACTCCATGCGTGCCAAATGCCTAAAAAACGGCAATTACGAATTAGGCGGCCAACCGGTCATTGTCGAAGACGGCAAAGCGACATTGCATGACGGAACATTGGCAGGCAGCATCCTGAAAATGATTGACTCCGTGAAGAACATGTTGAAATTCACATCATTGGATCTTCAGGAAGTCATTAAGCTTGCGTCTGTAAATCCGGCGAAGCAAATCCGCATGTTCGACAGCAAGGGAAGCATCGCCTCCGGAAAAGATGCCGATCTGGTTGTTTTAGATAAAGAAAATGATATTGATATGACTATTTGCCGCGGCCGAATCGCATATAAAAAGGGTGAGTAACAACATGAAACCAAATAAAATAAACCAACAAAGGGTGAACACTATGCTATTTGAAATCATCCGTACAGAAAACTACGAAGACATGAGCAAGATTGCAGCTAAACGTGTGATCGGGAAAGTTCAGCAAAAGCCTGATGCCGTACTAGGGTTAGCTACAGGCAGTACACCGGAAGGCCTTTATAAAGAATTTATCAAGGATCACAAAGAAAACGGCACTTCATATGAAAAAGTGAACACAGTCAACCTTGATGAATATATGGGGCTGGACAGAAATGACAAAAACAGTTATTTTACTTTCATGAGAGAAAAACTGTTCAATCACATTGATATCGACTTAGAAAACACGAATGTACCTAATGGAATGGTTTCCGATATGGAAGCAGAAGCTAAGCGATATGAAGAGCATATTAAGGAAATCGGCGGCATCGATCTTCAGATTCTTGGAATCGGGCACAATGGCCACATCGGGTTCAATGAGCCTGGAACTTCTTTCGATAGCCGGACCCACGTGATTGAATTGGCAGAAAGCACACGTGAAGCAAACTCCAGATACTTCCATTCAATCGATGAAGTACCTACGCATGCCATCACAATGGGTATCCAAAGCATCATGGACAGCAAGGAAATCATCCTGCTCGCTTCCGGCGCCGGAAAAGCGGAAGCTATGAAAAAACTAGTCTATGGTGAAATTACAGAGGACTTCCCTGCTTCTGCTCTAAGACTGCACAAAAAAGTGACGATTATTGCCGACAAGGACGCTCTGCAATTAATATAAGCTGTCACATGCAAGGAGCTACAGAAACAAATGATTGATAAAAAATCACCTGTACCTATTTATCACCAGCTAGAGGAACTAATCAAGACACAAATCGAAACAGGGCTTTTAAAGCCTGATCAAGCTATTCCTTCCGAACGGGAATTCGCTGAACGATACGAAATCAGCCGGATGACAGTCAGACAAGCACTGACCAATCTTGTGAATGAAGGATTCCTTTACCGAAAAAAAGGAACAGGCACATTTGTTAGCAAACAAAAGGTCAGCCAGGTTTTACAGGGATTGACTAGCTTTTCCGAACATATGCTGGAAAGAGGCTTCACTCCCAGTTCAAAAATTCTTTCCTATGAGCATGTGCCCGCAGGCAAGTTGGTGGCCGGGAAATTGAATATCCCATCGACCAGCACCGTTCTGAAAATCGAGCGGATCCGCCTGGCCGATGGTGTTCCTATGGCCCTTGAGACAGCCTATATGCCGAGTTCCCTGACAAAGGGATTGGATGAAGAGCAAGCGAAAGATTCCATTTATCATTATGTGGAAGAAGAATTACAATTAAAAATCGATGAAGCAAGACAGGAACTAGAAGCAATAGCGGCCAGCAAACATGAAGCGAAATATTTGCAGATTAAAGAAGGCAGCCCCGTACTGCGGATCATGCAGGTCACTTACTTAACAAACGGCGAACCGTTCGAGTATGTTAAATCTTCCTTCAGGGCAGACCGCTACCGCTTTTATAACCTGTTAAAACGTTAAAACCCCGCTTGTCCAAGCGGGGTTTTTGTCTATTCTAACCGCTCTCCAACACCGGAGTTTTAGCGGAATAGGATAATAAAAGCAGAGTAAATTATATCCTTATTCCCCTGCATATCCATTACTAAGCGAGCGGCTTGAAGGATATCAGTTGGTTTTGTGCTCTTTCAACTGATTTATGTAAAACCCGCGCTCCTTTATGGAAAAAGAGGCATATACTAGTAGGACAAGTGTAAGGAGGGAACCCATGAAAATAATTTTGGATGCAGGGCATGGCATGGATACGCCGGGAAAAAGGAGCCCCGATGGATTAAAGGAGTATATCATCAACCGCGCAATAGCCAATTATGCCCGTGATGCTTTATCCCAGTATGCCAACACACAGATCCTTTTCACGCATAATGACAAAGTGGACGTCCCTCTGCAGACGCGCACAAAGCAAGCAAATGCCGCCAAGGGGGATTGCTTGGTTTCCATTCATTCGAATGCGGCCGGCAATGGCAAGGCGTGGCACCCGGCCACCGGCATTGAAACCTATGTTTACTTGAAGCATAGTCCAGCAACGAAGACCCTGGCAGAACACATCCACCATCAGTTGATTGCTACTGCTGGATTGCCGGATCGCGGGATCAAGACAGCTGATTTTCATATGCTCCGCGAAACGGTGATGCCAGCAGTGTTAGTGGAGTGCGGATTCATGACAAACCAGGGCGACCGGCAATTGCTCGGCTCCCCGCTTTTTCAAAAAACATGTGGAGAGGCCATTGCATCCGGTATAGCCCGTACCTTTTCATTAAGCCGTCCCCAACAGATGAACCTGCCAAAAAAAGCTGCGGCGAAAGGCCTTTATAAAGTACAGGTTGGAGCATACGGGAATCGGCAAAACGCTGATGCCTTAGCCCAAAAATTAACCAAACAAGGCTACCCGGCCTATATCATCTTCGAACAATCATAAAAGCAGGCGACCTCCGTTAATGGGGTCGCCTGCTTTATTCATTCTTCGTTTTTCATTAGAAAAGCTGCCAAAAAGTATATGAGAATCGCTGTGAATCCGCTTGGAAATAAAAGAATCACAAAAAGGATACGTAGAACGGTTGCTTGAATGCCTGTATATTCGGCTAGGCCGCCGAGTACTCCTAGAAATACCTTGTTCTCTTGGGATCTCTTCAGCCTCTTTTGCGCCATAATCCTTCATCCCTTCCTATCCATGCAGAATGGAAATGCCTCCTGTCTTGGAATCGGCAAAAATAGTCAATTCTGCTGGTTGATCATTAGTGAATTTTAGGTTTTTCTGAATGACTTCTGATTTTTCGTTTACTATATTCATACCCCTTAGATCAACATGTAAACTGCCAAGATTAGCGCGGGCTTCTCCTTCTACAGGCAACTTTTCAGGTACGGTAACTTGGATGGAACCGGTTGTCGATTTGACTTGCAAGGACTGTGCCTCTTCATTGAACCCATCAATATTGATCGCACCGTTGAATGTTTCAAATCCGGCATACACGAAGCGACCAGAGCTTTTGATGACTCCGTTCAGTGTTTCGCCGCTGACTTTTCGAATATGGCTGCCGTTCAATTCGATATTTCCGTTGGCAGTCTCGAGATCCGCTTCTTCTCCTTCTACCGCGGACAAAATGATTTTGCCGTTGGCTGTTTTAGCCTTTAGATTCTCAACAGCTATGGATTCGCCAGTGATTGAACCATTAAAGAGCCGGATGCGCCCTTTTTCATATGTTTCTTTCGGCAGGAAAATCCTGCTATTGACTTTCATCCATTTTTGGCCAACGACAAAATACATCTTCGAATCTTTTACATCAAACGAAATTTCCTCCAGAAGCGTCTTTCTAGCTTCAGCAGGGTCGTCGGTGCGATACACCTTCGCCTCTACTTCCACTTTGACATCGGGCTGGTCCCAAGACATAAATTCCACATTTCCATTGGCTACTTCCACATTAAATTCCTTGAAATGTGCATCGGTCTGATGAAAAATATGTGAGACTTCAACATTTTTAGAAAAATTGATATCCAGATCCTTCACTTTGGCGAATAGATGATCCACAAAGTCAAAAATCATGTCTTTTGCCGAGGCTACTTTCTTTTGTGTATGCTGCTGCTCTTTTTCTTCTTCATCGAGAATGACAAAGGTGGAAACGTCATTCATAATCTCTTTTTCCTTGTCTTCTGATTGTTTTTGCTCTTTGTCCAATAATTCCAACAATGTTAGCGCCTCAGCCGAAGTTAGTTTTCCCTCTTCAACCAGTTTAAGGATCCGTTTCTTTTCTTCATTCATGTTTAATTCCTCCATCCATTATTTTTCTGATAGAAGCAGCTTAACCCCTCGCACCAGATTCCAGATTAAAAGCCCGAGACTGACAAGACCGCCAATAACCGCCACCGCCAGGATAAACCAAGGAAAATCTGCTGGATGGGAACTGTCCCAATACATGCCCATTATTAGAAAAGGGATAAAAATCAAGGGAATAATATGCGAAAGCAAACTTGACTTGGCATGTTTTTTGACAAATCCATCGTCACTGGCCAACCATATGATGACAGGAATGATGACCGGCGCTACTAAAACGCTAAAATAGCTGAGGGCTGCCAATATCTTTCTTGTCTCCACTTTGTTTATCCTCCTTTCCAACATCTTATATGTCTACCTACGTATAAATACATGAAAAGTTTCATCGCGCAAAGTTCTCTGCTTCCTGACAAATTGTTGTTCCTATCTACATTATTTCCTAAGAAATATCTCCACTAACCTTTTTTCACAGCTTTTCTGAACAGTTTTTCGACAATTGAGGGGAAGTTGTTTTACTTTGGCACATATTGGTTAGAGTATAGTATGAATGAAACGAAGGAGGATTTGGACATGGATGGACAGGTTGAAACAAGAATTGAGTTGCGGGATATGTTCACTAAAGCATTGGGCCGTGATTTAACGATTATTGAAGGAGAAGTTCTTAATCGAGTTATTTCTACAGACCAAGAGCATCGAGTTGCCTTTATGGATATGATGAAAGAATGCCTGAATAAGGTGAACGGCGATTTTTAAAAGAGTTAAAAAGCCGGATCCAGCTTGGATCCGGCTTTTTGTTTGTTATCCTCACTTTGAACTGGCACGAAGACTAATGAGAGGTGTGGGAATGAAGACCCCTACTATCAACACTTTATACAATCATACGTTTGTTTTTTCACGGACAGCATCCTTCATTCGCTTGCGGTCACGTTCCAATATAGGCTTGAGATATTTACCCGTATAGGATTCTTTCACTTTTACTATTTCCTCAGGCGTTCCAGTGGCGATGATGGTTCCGCCTTTTGCTCCGCCTTCCGGCCCTAAGTCGATAATATAATCTGCCGCTTTAATGACGTCGAGATTATGTTCGATAACAAGGACTGTATCCCCGTTTTCCACCAAACGCTGCAAGACAACCAATAAGCGGGAAATATCATCCACATGCAGACCTGTTGTCGGCTCATCCAATATATAGAAAGATCGGCCGGTTGAACGGCGGTGGAGTTCCGAAGCCAACTTCACACGCTGCGCTTCCCCTCCGGAAAGTGTGGTGGCGGGTTGTCCTAATTTGATATACCCGAGGCCCACATCATAAATGGTCTGCAGCTTGCGGCTGATCTTCGGAATATTTTCAAAGAATACCACCGCGTCTTCTACAGTCATATCCAATACATCCGCAATGCTTTTTCCTTTATATTTCACTTCAAGCGTTTCCCGGTTATATCTCTTTCCATGGCAGACTTCGCATGGGACATATACATCGGGAAGAAAGTGCATTTCGATCTTGATAATCCCGTCGCCACGGCATGCTTCACAGCGTCCGCCTTTGACATTGAAAGAAAAACGCCCTTTTTTATACCCGCGGACTTTGGCTTCATTGGTGGAAGCATATACATCGCGGATATCATCAAACACACCGGTATAAGTGGCCGGATTGGACCTTGGCGTGCGGCCGATTGGCGATTGGTCGATATCAATGACTTTATCCAGATGCTCCATGCCTTTAATTTCTTTATGTTCACCCGGCTTGATTTTCGCACGGTTCAATTTTTGGGCAAGGGATTTATGGAGAATTTCATTTACGAGCGTACTTTTGCCGGAACCTGAAACCCCAGTGACTGCTGTAAAAGTCCCCAATGGAAATTTCACGTTCACATTCTTCAAGTTATTCTCTTTTGCCCCGCGCACTTCAATATATCTTCCGTCCGGTTTGCGTCTTTCCTCAGGGAGAGGGATGAACTTCTTGCCTGACAGATATTGCCCGGTAAGCGAATGTGGATCCTTCATGACTTGTTCAGGTGTTCCTTCCGAAATGATCCGGCCTCCGTGGATACCAGCTCCCGGACCAACGTCTATTAGATAATCCGCAGCCATCATCGTATCCTCATCATGCTCGACCACAATCAATGTGTTGCCGATATCCCTCATATTTTGCAGGGTGCTGATTAGCCGGTCATTATCCCTCTGATGAAGGCCGATTGATGGTTCATCGAGGATATACAGAACACCCGTTAACCGCGATCCTATTTGAGTGGCAAGGCGGATTCGCTGTGCTTCCCCGCCCGACAATGTGCCGGCAGCACGGGACAGCGTCAGGTATTCCAGCCCGACATTTGAAAGGAATCCTAGCCGTTCTTTGATTTCCCGCAAGATCAGCTTAGCTATTTTCTCTTCCTTCTCTGTGAGGTCAAGATGCCCGAACCATTCCAATGCATCCTCAATGGAAAGAGCCGTAATTTTGCCAATATGCTCACCATTGATCAGTACGGCAAGCGCTTCTTGCTTTAGGCGGTATCCTTTGCAAGTCGGGCATTTATGTTCAGCCATATACTTTTCCATCTGCTCTCGCACATAATCCGAACTTGTTTCTTTGAAGCGGCGTTCGACATTGTGGATGACCCCTTCGAATTGCATGTAATTCTCCCTTACCTGGCCGAATTCATTTTCATAACGGAAATAGATTTTATCCTTTCCCGATCCATAGAGGATCTTATCGAGTTCATCCTGGGAGAGGTCCTTTATAGGCGTGTCCATATCAATGCCGTAATGGTTCGCTACGGTTTCCAACAGCGTCGGATAGTATTGCGAGCTTGTCGGTTCCCAAGGCGCAATGGCATTTTCCCTTAGGCTCAGGCTCTTATCCGGAATAACAAGGTCAACATCGACTTCCATCTTGGATCCCAGGCCGTCACAGCTTGGGCAGGCGCCGAATGGGCTATTAAAAGAAAACAGGCGCGGCTCCAATTCATCTATCGAAAAACCGCAGATCGGACAGGCATGGTGTTCGCTGAACAGCAGCTCTTCCTGGCCGATGACATCAATGATGACCCTTCCTCCGCCTAGTTTAAGCGCACTTTCCAATGAATCGGAAAGCCGGGCTTCTACGCCTTCCTTGAGTACAACACGGTCAATAATGACCTCGATGTCGTGCTTTTTGTTCTTTTCGAGCTCAATATCATCTGAGACATCGTATATATCCCCGTCTACACGGACGCGTACATAGCCTTGCTTTTTGATATCTTCAAAGACTTTGGCATGCGTCCCTTTTCTTCCGGAGATGACAGGCGCCAATACTTGCAGCTTTGTTCTCTCCGGATATTCCATAATACGGTCGACCATTTGCTCGATCGTCTGCGAAGATATTTCAATATGGTGAATCGGGCATGTCGGCCGGCCGACGCGCGCATACAGCAGACGCAAATAGTCATAGATTTCCGTTACGGTCCCTACTGTTGAACGCGGATTCCGGCTCGTCGTCTTTTGGTCAATGGAAATGGCGGGAGACAACCCTTCGATTGCATCCACATCCGGCTTATCCATTTGGCCTAAGAATTGGCGCGCATAAGCTGATAACGACTCAACATAGCGGCGCTGCCCTTCTGCATAAATGGTGTCAAAGGCAAGGGAAGATTTCCCCGAACCGGATAATCCGGTCAAGACAACCAGCTTATCCCGCGGGATCGTTACATCAATATTTTGCAGATTATTGACCCTTGCTCCTTTGATTTCAATTCGTTCCATCGCCATGTGTTCGTCACCCTTCCAATTTCAACTCGAGAATAAGATCGCGCAATTCGGCGGCACGTTCAAAATTCAAGGCTTTTGCCGCTTCTTTCATTTCTTTTTCCATATCCGCAATTACTTGTTCCCGTTGTTTTTTATCTAATTGATCCAATTTCAGTCCAGCATCATAGCTCTCCTGTTCTTCTGCAGCATGGGTGGCCCTGATGCTATCGCGAATTTCTTTCTGGATGGTCATTGGCTTAATATGGTGTTTCTCATTATATTCTTCCTGGATGGAGCGGCGCCGTTTTGTTTCGTTGATCGCCAATTCCATCGAGTTGGTAATTTTATCGGCATACATGATGACCCGTCCGTTCGCATTCCGTGCTGCCCGGCCGATGGTTTGGATCAGGGAGCGCTCCGAACGCAAGAAGCCTTCCTTGTCGGCATCCAGTATCGCTATTAGAGAAACTTCCGGAATGTCGAGGCCTTCCCGAAGCAAGTTGATTCCGACCAGTACATCGTATTTGCCCATCCGCAGTTCGCGGATAATTTCGATCCGTTCCAGTGTTTTGACTTCCGAATGAAGATACTGGACCTTGATTCCGATTTCCTTCAGGTAATCGGTCAAATCCTCGGACATCTTTTTCGTGAGCGTTGTGATCAATACGCGTTCATTGCGTTTGACCTGTTCTTGAATTTCGCCGATCAGGTCATCAATTTGCCCTTTGATCGGACGGACCTCTATCGTAGGATCGAGCAATCCGGTCGGGCGGATGATCTGTTCAACCATGACAGGCGTATGCTCAAGCTCATATGGCCCCGGCGTGGCTGAAACGAAGATGGATTGCCCGACCTTCTCCTTAAACTCATCGAAGCGCAATGGTCTGTTATCAAGCGCTGAAGGCAGACGGAAACCGTGGTCGACAAGCACTTGCTTACGCGCCTGGTCGCCGTTATACATACCGCGGATCTGAGGCAGCGTCACGTGCGACTCGTCAATCACCAACAGGAAGTCGTCAGGAAAATAATCAAGCAATGTATACGGCGTCGAACCCGGCGGACGCAGGGTCAAATGGCGCGAGTAGTTCTCGATTCCCGAACAGAAGCCCATTTCCCTCATCATTTCCAGGTCGTATCTCGTTCTTTGCTCCAAGCGCTGCGCTTCCAGCAGCTTGCCGTTTTCTCTGAACACGGCCAATTGCTCTTCGAGTTCCTTTTCGATATTTTCAATGGCTTTTCTCATTTTTTCTTCCCGGGTAACGAAGTGGGAAGCCGGGAAGATAGCCGTATGGTCCCGTTCGCCGATCACTTCGCCCGTCAAGGCATCCACCTCGCGGATGCGGTCTATTTCATCACCGAAAAACTCAACGCGGATGCAGTGTTCATCGCGGGATGCCGGAAAGATTTCCACAACATCCCCTCTTACCCTGAACGTTCCCCGCTTGAAATCGATATCGTTCCGTTCGTATTGGATATCGACCAGTTTGCGCAGGAGGGCATTACGTTCAATTTCCATCCCTGTGCGCAGGGAAACAACCATTTCCCGGTATTCTTCCGGAGAACCCAAACCGTATATACAGGACACACTGGCTATAATGATGACATCATTGCGTTCAAAAAGAGCCGAGGTCGCAGAGTGCCGCAGTTTATCTATTTCATCATTGATGCTGGCGTCCTTCTCAATGAATGTATCCGTCTGCGGCACATAGGCTTCGGGTTGATAGTAATCATAATAACTCACAAAATATTCAACTGCATTGTTTGGGAAAAACTCTTTAAATTCACTGTACAGCTGGCCAGCCAGCGTTTTGTTATGGGCGATCACCAGCGTTGGCTTATTGACTTCCTTGATGACATTCGACACGGTGAACGTTTTCCCCGTACCGGTAGCCCCAAGCAGCGTCTGGTGTTTCTTGCCGCTCTTAACCCCTTCCACTAACGCTTTGATGGCTTGAGGCTGATCTCCGCTAGGGGAATACTTAGAAACTAATTCAAATTCATTCATAAAGTGCGCCGGCCTCCTACCTTGCATTTCATCTTACTATTTTGCACGAACTGCAGATTATATAGACATTCTACCACAAACACAGGAAATCTAACCACAAAAAAGCGAACGTCCATTCGTATTATATTAGAAAAGCAATTAAGCTGAAGAAGCATGAAGAAGAGAAAAATAGATACTCAAAAGAGGACAAAAAGAAGCACCCTTAACTAGGTGCTTCTGCGATTCGGTTGTTTCGTATATCTTTTGGAAAGCCACAGGCCAAACGTGATGGAAACGGCATCCAATATGATTATTGGCCAAGAATGGGTATATCCCGCATAAGCGGATGCTGATATGAGAGCGACTGTCAGCGCTAGGCCTATATATGGATTATAAGTGACTTTGGAAAATACATAGACTAATAGTGCCGGCAACAGCAATGCTGAGAAATACCAGCCCATATGACCATCTCCTTGCTCATTTCATCATATAAAGAACAGTTTTGAGATATTCTGATTGTATCATATCGCATATGATTTGGCTTATATTTACACTTGCCAAATCCCTACTTAGGAAAGGTGATTTTAATGATGGTCCCTTTCCCTTCTTCGCTGTTCACTTTGATTTTGCCGTTATGCTGATCGACCACCCATTTTGCGATCGACAGCCCCAATCCTGTTCCGCCGCCGGCTGTCCTGCTCTTTTCGCCTTGATAGAACCGGTCGAAGATATGGGGGAGATCCTCTTTTGAAATGCCGGATCCGTTATCCGCTATGGAAAGGTCGATGCCGGTCGAAGATTTCTTGCAGAGAATGATGATTTCGCCGCCGTCTTCCGTAAATTTAAGCGCGTTGTCCAACAGGATGACAATCAATTGGTGGATGCGTTCTTCATCGCCTTTCATCATCAAGGATTCTTCTTTTGTTTTCAGCTCCATCTTTTTGCCCTGGACTTCCGCCAATTCAATATAATTCCCCAGCACTTCCTTCAACAAATGGACAAGGTCGAATTCCGTCTTATTGATACTGATGGCTTTGGAGTCTGCCCTCGCCAGCAATAGCAAATGATTGACCAGCTTCGTCAGCCGCCTGATTTCCTTCGATATAACGGAGATTTCCAATGCTTTTTCTTCAATCGTCGCAGATGGCGTCCGCAGGAGCAGGTCAGCCCGGGACTGGACCACTGCAAGCGGCGTCCTGAGTTCATGGGATGCATCCGAAACGAACTGCTGTTGCTTGTTCCACGCTTCAGTGATCGGAACAAGCGCAACTCCTGCCAAGTAAAATCCTGCGATGACGGCCATAATGCCCCCTATCAAGGTGCCGATCGTCAACACCATCCCGACACGCTGAATCATTTCCTGCTCGGAATTGACATTCCTTACGAGCTGGACAGTCACATCGCCATATTGGGTCGAAAAGTTGGCTGAGATGGTCCGGAAGTAATAGCCTTTCGCCGTCTTTTCCTCAATGCGGTGGGGGCGGCCCGGTTTGAAATCAGATTGATACTTTGTAAAAAGCGTATTTTCATCATCGTATTGAATGATTTTGCCTTCTTCGTCCCAAAGCAATACCGTCACGCGGGGGTCTTGGATAAATGTAGGCTTGGTCAATGTAGCCTCTACAGGGATATACCCTTTTTTGACGGTTGTTTCACATTGGGCCATCAAATCTTCCAAATCTTTATCCAGATCGCTGTACAAAAGAATCTGCATATAGAAATAAACAGTCGCTGCAATTGCTCCGATAACCAGAATCAAAATCATGGAGTTCTGGATTGTCAGCCTGATACGGGTTTTTTGGAACATTCTCTTATCTCCTATTCCTTCTGAAGCATATAGCCGATGCCACGCACTGTTTTAATGTCTTTATCATAACCGAACGGCTCCAGCTTCTTCCGCAGATGATGTGTAAACACTTCCACCACTCCAATGGTTGTATCGGAGTCATATCCCCATATCCGGTCGTAAATCTGCTCTCTAGTCAGAATCGATCCGGCATTACCGATAAAAAACTCCAATAATTCATATTGCTTCAAGGTCAGCTTAACCGGATGGCCGTCTACCTTGATATCATTCTCCTTGCCAAGCAGCTCAATGCCCTTATAACGGATGGTCTGCTCATTCGTAAATGCCCCGCTGCGGCGCAGCAAAGCCCGAAGCCGAGCTTCCAATTCCGGAGCCTGGAATGGTTTGACCAGATAATCATCTCCTCCGATATCCAGCCCCTTCACTCTGTCTTCCAATGAATCGCGGGCTGTCAGGAACATAGTCGGTGTTTCGATATGCTCCTCCCTCAACTTCTTCAATATATCAAAACCATCCATCCCCGGCAGCATGACATCCAGGATGATGGCATCATATATATTCTGCTGGGCGAGGAAATATCCTTCTTCGCCTGTGGAGGCAATATCCACTGTAAAACTCTTCTGCAATATATCCCTGATTGAATGCAATAGTGACTCATGATCTTCTACCACTAATATTCTCATACATTTTGCTCCCGTCCATTAGTTATTACCAAAAGTATACTGCATCGCCTTCGCCTATGTAAAAAGAATCCCATTCTCCTTGTTTTGGATGATCGCATCCGCTTTGGACAGCTGAAAAAAAGAGGAAAAGCAGACCGCTTTTCCTCCCCCATTATTTTTTGACCCGCAACAATCGCAAGGCATTTAATGTAACCATCAGTGTAGCGCCCAGGTCGGCAAATATAGCAATCCATAACGTAAGCCAACCAGGGACAACAAGCAACAATGCCACCACTTTTATGCCGATTGCAAATGAGATATTTTGCTTGATGATATTCATCGCTTTCCGGCTGAGGGAAATGGTGTAAGGAAGCTTTTCCAAGTCATCCCCCATCAGTGCGATATCAGCCGTTTCCAATGCTGTATCCGAGCCGACACCGCCCATCGCAATCCCTGTAGTTGCCGCAGCCAATGCCGGTGCATCGTTCACGCCATCTCCGACCATCGCCACACGATCATACTGGTTGCGCAGCTGTTTCATTTTCTCCAATTTATCTTCAGGGAGCAAGCCGGCTGCCACCTCAGATACGCCTACTTGTTTGCCTATTTCGTTTGCCGCCGCTTCCGAATCACCGGTCAGCATAATGCTCTTCTCAATTCCAAGCTTCTTCAGTTTGGCGATTACTCGTTTGGAAACCGGGCGCACTTCATCCGCCACAGCGATCAATGCCAAAATAGCTGAACTGTTCCCTGCCAGCATCGCTGTCTTCCCTTGGCTTTGCAGCTGGCGGATTTGTCCAAGCAAGGCCGCATCCTGATCCATCAACCCTTTATCGATGAATAACGCCGGATTGCCGATATAATACATTTCTCCATCCACTCGGCCCTGTATGCCCTTGCCGACGATGGATGAATAATCCTCGATTTTAAAGGAACGGTAATCCACCCCTTCTTCATCCGCTTTTCTGATGAATGCCCGTGCCAACGGATGTTGTGAATAATTCTCAAGAGCTGTCACTTTGGCGAAAACAGCCTCTTGGTTTTCCACAAATGGTTGATAATCAGTGACAGCAGGGATTCCTTTTGTCAAAGTGCCTGTTTTATCAAAAGCGATGGCTTTTAATTTACCGGCATTTTCAAGATGGATGCCCCCTTTAATCAGAACGCCCTGTTTCGCCGCGTTCCCGATCGCCGTCACAATCGCTACCGGTGTGGAAATGACCAGCGCGCACGGACAGCCGACCACAAGAACAGCCAATCCTTGATACACCCATTCGCTCCAGCTGGCTCCTGCCACTAAAGGCGGCAGCAATGCGACAAGAACGGCCCCAAGAATGATGGCAGGCGTATAATACTTTGCAAACACATCGACGAACGCTTGGGAAGGCGCTTTTTCCGCTTGGGCTTCCTCGACAAGGTGGATCATTTTGGCGATTGTCGTGTCATCGACCAGTTTGGTCACCTGGACTTCAAGCAAGCCTTCACCATTAAGCGTTCCGGCAAATACTTCATCATCCTGCTTTTTTTCGACAGGCAAGGATTCTCCCGTAATGGCTGCTTGATTCACGCTCGAATGCCCTTTGACAATCACCCCGTCCATGGCAATTTTTTGCCCTGGCTTCACAATCATCCTGTCATTCAGGACAATTTCATCCACCGAAACCGTTTCTTCCATTCCATTGCGGCGGACGATGGCTGTTTTAGGGGAAATATCCATAAGAGATGAAATGCTTTTACGTGCCTTATCCATCGAATAACCTTCCAGTGCTTCACTGATGGCAAAAAGGATGATCACGACCGCTCCTTCACTCCATTCGCCAATGATAGCCGCTCCAATGATGGCAATCGTCATTAAGGTTTTCATATCGAATTGAAGATGAATAAGATTCTTGAGGCCAATCCTGAACAAAGAGAATCCCCCGATTAAAATCGTGGCAATAAAAGCGCCGACAGTCACTGGATGGTTTTCTCCGATCGTATATTGCAGAGCATATCCGGCCACTAAGAATAAAAAGGCGATAATCGTTGTTCGATGCTCTTCCCAAAGGGATTTTTTCCGCATGTCCACTTTTGATTTTTCCGGGACAATTTGCAGCTTTTCAAAGGATCCTGCTTTTTCAAGCTCTTGTAGATCCACATGGCCCACTACTGTCAGTTTGGAAGCACCGAAGTTCACCTTTGCTTCTTCTACACCGTCCAACTGCTGGACATTCTGTTCAAACCGTTTGGCGCAACCCGCGCACGAAAAACCCTGGACGCGAAATACCTGGTTCTCTTTCTCCCGGATTTTTGCCTCACTCATCTTGCTCACCTTGCTTTCCGTTTATTGTCTAATTAATCATTTTCAGCCGTTACGTTTAATAATGCCCCAATCGCTCCTGTCTTCTCATATCCATTAGTATGGACAGGTTCATCGGACTTACACGATTTGTGGCGCTCTTTCTCATGTAAAACGGTTTCCACTCTTATATGCATATATGATTAACCATGCATATATCTGCTTTTATCGTATTCAATTTGCCCTGAATCCGCAACCATTTTATGAGAAAAAGAAAGATTTCCATCCCAGATTATGAATAATCAAAACCATTCCTATTCCGATAAAAAACAGCCGGGAGCTAAAATCCCAGCTGTTTTGCTTCCAAGTTTTCTATTTTACATCTCTTGCGGCGCTTCCAGACCTACTAAACGTAAGCTTTCAGCAAGCACGATCGTTACAGCATGTACGAGTGCCAAACGGGAAGCTTTTGCTGAATCCTCTTCTAGGATGCGCACTTCACCGTAATATTTATTAAAGCTTTGCGCAAGGTCGATGGCATACTTCCCGATCAAGGAAGGATCATATTTGTCGAGTGCACGTCTGACGATGACCGGGAATTCTTCCAATGTCTTCACAACTTCCCAAGCGCTGTCGCCCTCAAGCGCTACATCAACAGATGCATCCGGCTTGTAACCGCCTTTGCGCAGCAACGAGCAGGCACGGGCATGTGTATATTGGACATATGGGCCAGTCTCTCCCTCGAAGCGAAGCATATCTTCCATCGAGAATTCGATATCATTCATGCGATAGTTCTTCAAATCGTGGAAAATAACAGCGCCGACACCAACTTGCTTTGCCACTTCCTCTTTATTTTCCAAAGAAGGGTTGCGTTCGTTGATGATTTTCAAAGCCATATCAATTGTTTCTTTCAATACTTTTTCCAACAGAATGATTTTGCCCTTACGAGTGGACATTTTCTTGCCGTCCTTCAACATCATGCCGAATGGAATATGGGAAATATCGTCCGCCCAAGCATATCCCATTTTGCTTAGTACAGCTTTCAATTGCTTGAAGTGAAGCGACTGCTCGTTCCCTACCACATACAGTGATTTCACAAAATCATAATGGTCTTTACGGTATTTTGCCGCTGCCAGATCACGTGTCGCATACAATGTTGCTCCGTCTGATTTACGGATTAGGCATGGCGGTAGCTCTTCTTCATCCAACTTGACTACATAAGCTGAATCGGAAAGCGTCAATAATCCTTTTTGGTCAAGGATTTCAATGACAGCGTCCATTTTGTCATTGTAGAAGGCTTCTCCGGCATAAGAATCAAAAGAAACATTCAGCAATTGGTATATTTCCTCGAACTCTTTCAATGATTCTTCACGGAACCATTTCCATAGTTCAGTCGCTTCTTGATCGCCGTCTTCCAAGGCTTTAAACCATCTGCGCCCTTCATCTTCTAGCGCCGGATTCTTTTCCGCTTCCTCATGGAAACGGACATACAGCTCAAGCAATTCCTTGATTGGATTCGATCTTACTTTTTCTTCGGAACCCCATAATTTATAGGCGGTGATCAGTTTGCCGAACTGTGTGCCCCAGTCGCCTAAATGATTGATTTTGACCGGTTTGTATCCATTTTTCTCAACAATCAGAGCAAGGGCATTCCCGATGACAGTCGAACGGAGATGGCCCATGGAAAAAGGTTTGGCGATATTAGGGGAAGACATATCAATTGTGATCACCCCTTCTTTTCCATCATTGTTTCGGCCATAACGGCTTCCTTCTTTGAGGACTTCCTGCACCACTTCTTGTGACACAGCCTTTTGATTCAAAAACACATTCAGGTAGCCGCCCATTACTTCAATTTTGTCGAACAATGGTGAATGTAGCTTTTCGCTTATATCCTGGGCAATCTTTTGAGGGGCTGCCTTTCTGATTTTCGCCAGTGAAAAGCACGGAAAAGAAAGATCTCCTTGGTTGCTGTATTTAGGCTTTTCAATAAGGGACGCAATTTTATCCAGCTCTAATTCCTCTTGCAGGACAGCGTGCAGCTGTTCCGCAAATTCATTTACATATTTCATATTCTTAACCTCCGCTTTCATTTTTTATCTGGTTTTTACTATCGCTTTATATAATAAAAAAACTCCCGCCTCTATTTGAAAGAGACGAGAGTTTTGCATTCCCGCGGTACCACTCTGATTGTCCGGAATCGGACCAGCTCTGTTTGTTAACGAGGTCTTTTCCCCGAGATTCCCTACTGCTTTCAGGAACCTTTCTCCAAAGTGCGCTTCACTGCCGAACGTCCTCCAGGCTTCCACCATCCCCGGATCGCTTTGCTCCATTCTTTTGGCAGCTACTCTCTTTTTCACAGAATCATTATTTTGTCTTAATGATACTCCATCCCTTATAGGAATTCAACTTTTTTGCAAAAAGGGGGCATTATTCTAACAAAACTTTCTAACATTTTAGTATAACTCATTTCCCTTTGACATCTGTCTATTTTCCCCATATAATGCATATTGTATTCAAGAAACAACAAATTAGTATAACTCATTTGCGTTATTTATTGATATTTTACTATTATATTAATTCATAAATAGGACCGTTTTCTACTAGCTGCAACGGTCAACTTCCTGTTTATTTACCGCTCGTATACAAACACTACCTTTTTAAGGAAACAGCTAAAAAGGACCCGGAGGCGTTTTACTTGTATTTAATGGATTACCATCATCATTCGAATCACTCTTATGACAGCAAAGCTGATATGAAGGAGATTTGTAAATCAGCCATCGAAAAAGGGGTGCGCGAGATCTGTTTTACAGAACATTATTCCGTAAACCCGCGTGTGCCGACATACGGCCATATGGAGTTCGATTCTTATTTTAAAGATATTGAACAATGCCGCAGCCTGTTCGGAAGCGAACTCACCATCAAAGCCGGCATTGAACTATGCGAACCCCATGAAAGAAAAGCTGAATTTAAAGCAGCGCTTGATTCATTGCCTCTGGATTTCATTATGGGATCCGTCCATAATATCCAAAGCACCAAGCTGAGCGCTGTCATTAAAGCGCATGGAGAAAGAGCCAATGAACTGTATTTCCAGGAGCTTTACAAAATGGTTTCCGAGGCGGATATCGATGTCATCGCACATCTTGATTTGATTAAACGATACACGCATCGAGATTTGAATGAAATATATGACTTCAATAAATACAAAGAATCCATTGCCAAAATCCTGTCGAAAGCCATCGAACGCGGCATTGGCATTGAAATCAACACCTCTGGACTTCGGACCAGCATGCGTAAAACCATGCCAGGCAAGGAAATCCTTTCGCTATACAAAGAACTTGGAGGAAAAATCCTTACCATCGGTTCAGATTCGCATAAGGCAGACGATACCGGAAGCCATATTGCTGAAGCATATGAACTGGCAAAACAATGCGGATTCACCGAAATCTATACGTTTACCCGCAGACAACCGTCGCCAATTCCACTCTAAGGAAAGGCGCACATTTCTTTTCACATACAATCAAAAAAGCTGTCCGCTTACGCCGGACAGCTTTTTTGATTAGGATTTGCTTCGTTCTTCCGCTTCGTTCTTCAGGATGGCTTGAGTTAAAGTAGCAGTAATGTTGGCTGTGTCAAAGGACAATCCCAGCTGCATAGCCGTTACCGCGATTTCCGGGCGGATGCCAGACAGTGTCGATTGTACGCCGATCAGCTTCAATGCTTCAATAAGCTGGAAAATCTCATTGGCTACCATTGTATCGACCATCACGACCCCTGACAAATCAATGAACAAATGGTTGACTTCTTTCTTTGCACATTGCAGCAATGTATTCTCCATAATAATACGCGCTCTTTGTGTATCGATATCGCCTACCAATGGAAGCAGGGCCGTTTGGTGCTTCAAGGTAATAATCGGCGAGCTCAATTCATTAATCATTTCCTGTTGGGCAGCCAATAACTTTTTCGAATTCTTATAATATTCTTCAACAAACTTGGTGATCGTTATATCGAAAACTCTGTTTATGAGTTTAAGCCAACTATTTTCCTGACAGCGATCCACCTGCTCATGAGTATCGTCGACAAACTTCATCAAATAATGGATATACTGCTCTCGCACACGCATAAATTCTCTAAGTATATTATGAATGGGTGTCGCAGCATGTTGATTATCCCTAGCAACTGCTAAGATCCATTTGTCGAATTCCTTAAAGAATTCTTCCTCATCCTCAATAAACATATTGCAAACCGATCCATTGAACTCCGTATTTTGCTGTTTTAAGTTGCGAATGACTTCCGGATTGGTCGAAGCATACACAGAATCGGGATCTTTCTCTTCCAATGTGTCATACCACTCTTCGGTCATCTGATCCTTTAGATTAAAAAAATAATCCCGCACTTCTTGGTTTAAAGCCATCATGTAACCCACCTTTATCTAATTACCAGACCTGCTATTCTCTATTCATTATACCGATTTCGCCAAAAAATTGCATATTTAACTCTTATAACTCTGAAATATGAAAAAATCGACATCCTTTTCTCCCTAACCGGAAAATACGCCGTTTTATAAACAGGAGCAAGGGTAGATAACCAGTAGGACAAATATACCGTTGGAGGTAATAGGAATGAATTATGAAGAATGTATAAAAGCATGCCAGGATTGCATGGAGGCCTGCAATGTCTGCTTCGATGCATGCCTGAAAGAAGAAGATGTCAAAATGATGAGCGAATGCATCCGCATGGACCGTGAATGTGCCGATATCTGTGCGTTTGCCGTTAAATCCATGCAAAGCCATTCCCCATTCGCAGCCCAAATCTGCTCACTATGCGCAGAAATCTGCCAAGCATGCGGAGATGAATGCGCAAAACATGACGTTGAGCATTGCCAAACATGTGCAAAAGCATGCAAAGCCTGCGCAGAAGCATGCCGCAAAATGGCATAATTGCCTGCAAGCCAAAAAAAGGGAGGCTGCAACCTATTCGTTGCAGCCTCCCTTTTTATCCTTGTCTATCAGCAATGAGAAAAAAGCCTATTCCTCAAGATGTTTCAGTAATTTCTCGTGAATTGCTAAAAACTGGTGCACTTCTTCTTCCGTCAACGCTTCGAACAAGTGGCGCCGTAGCTCTGTGCCTTTTTCATGGGCTTTCTTCAGAACCATTTCGCCTTGATCTGTAATCGTCAGGAAAACATTCCGGCGATCTTCTTCATTATATTCCCTGATAGCCAGCCCATTTTTAATAAGCTTATTGGCAATATTGGTAATCGATGCCGGCGTATATCCCAGCTTATTGGCCAATACAGATTGCTTCAACGAACCATTATGGTGCAATTCCGACAAGACAAGGATAGGTGAAATGCCTATGCTATATTGAAATGACTTTGACCATTTGATAAGAGCCTCATTAGTGAACAGTTCTACAGTATGGATGAGTTTGAAAATATCACTATTACTCAAGCAATCCTCCTTGCCTTCTAAGAATCATCTTAGAATGATTTATTTCCCTCAATGTTCCTTCTGGTGAATGACTGGCGCCTATAAATAGGCCAGTAGCCGTACGGGACCTGAATGTAGCGTACCGAAGAATCGCAGTTTCGCCATCACTCATAGTTTGTTTGCAATCGGTCTATACTTGCTAAGCAAACAGTTGCACGGCAGCTATCTTCCAATCCACCCAGTCCTCGCAAAGGGATACTCGAATGATACGTTTATAGGATCCTGCCATTCTTTCGGACCAACCATCATAGCTGATTTCGCAAACAGTGAAATCAAGTTCCTTGATGCAGAAAATAGGCAGCTACCTGTGTAATCTTCTTAGTAATAGTTTAGCACTAAATCTTTTTTCTTTAAAAATAACAGGTTTCATATTTGTAAAATAATGATGGCATATAGAAAAGAACTCCACGGCTTACATAATATAAGATCTCGCAGAGTTCAAGAAGTACACATTATGTCGGACACCATTATGAAACATTAAAGTGCAAGGGTCCGTTCGCTAACACAATTGGAAAAACAACAATGCCACAGAATAGTTGTCTATATAACAGAACAAGCCTGCGTACAGGCTTGTTCAAAGGATCATCGCACTAAATGGATTCCACCACATGGAAGCCCAGATTTTCCGCTTCTTCGCGGTCAAATGTTTCATCCAAGTGCATACAGTATACTTTATGGCGGTGTTCTTCCGGAATGCTCTCCGTGAGCTGTTGCAGAGTAAGATGCACTTTATTTTCAGCTTTGCTTGTATCCTGGTAGAACAAATCAATCTCGCCAGTCAGAAGCTTGGACAGAATGTCATCCGGAATCATGTTGCAGTCTCCGCTGTAGTAGATGGTTTTCCCGTTGATTTCCAGAAGATAAGCAAAACAGGTCAACGTCGGGACGTGAGTAACCAAATAAGGCTTTATGTACGTAATCCCCATCATGTTTTCCGGTGTATAGGATTCATCGATTTCAATAGAGTGGTATTGATCATCGCTTATCCCTTCGCTTCGCAAAATGCCGGCCACATCCTCCGTCAAAGCCTTTGGCGTGATAATCGTTATTTTCGTTGTCTGCTGCGGCTTCATAACATGGTACGAATAGCCGACTAAATCGCCAAGCGAACCCACATGGTCAGCATGCAGATGTGTCTGGAGCAATGTGATCTTCTTAATCCCCTCCAGCAAGCCGCGTTCCATGATCCGACTGAAATTAGTGCTGCCGCAATCGATCAAAAATAGCTCATTGCCTTTCTTGATGAATGCATTGTTGTTGCCCAATGCTGTATTAAAAGCACTGCCTGTGCCGATAAACATTAACATTCTGTTCACTCTCCTTCTTCTATTACATACCCCATAGTCCTTCAAGTTATAACATACAAGCAATCAATGATTCTGTGAAGTGCTGTTTTCACTACAAACCATTCATGAAATCCTAAAAAAGCCCCCGCTTCAATGAAGCGAAGGACTCTCCTTAAGTTAAAAATAAACCCAATGACAATAATAATCCGAATACTGTATTGGTTTGTGCGGTCGATTTCATAGCTGTGCCCATTTTCATCTTCACGCCTTCGCTTAAGAAACCTTTCACCGCTTTGACCGGTATCGGAATGCTGAGGAATACAAATAGCGTCCAAGGGCTGACCACGCTGGTGAACACTAAAGCAAGAACCCACAGATAAGCGAGTACAAAAGAAACAGCCAATACATAGACGGCATTTCTTCTTCCAATCAGGATGGCCAATGTTTTTCTTCCTCCGAGTGTATCTTCCTCAATATCGCGGATATTGTTCGATAAATTGATCGCACCCACCAATATGGCAATTGGAAGCGATAAAAGGATGCTTTGTACGTTGACGAAACCTGTCTGCAAGTAAAAAGCAATCAGGATGAACATAGATCCCATGCACAATCCGGAGAACAATTCCCCAAATGGTGTATAGGCGATTGGAAGCGGTCCGCCAGTGTATAAGTAGCCGATGGCCATTCCGATCAATCCGATCAATGCAAGCCACCAAGTTGTGCTTGCGCAAATATACACGCCGATCAACAAGGCGATCGCATAGCAAACAAGCGCCATCTGCATGACAGTCCGCGGCTTCATGCCTTCGCGGACAATGGCGCCGCCGATGCCGACGGAATGTTCCGTATCAAGCCCTCTTTTAAAATCGTAATATTCATTAAATAGATTGGTAGCAATCTGGATAAATAAACAAGCAAACATCATGGCAATAAATAATCCAATGTCAATCTTACTATAAGATTTTGCTGCCGCCGTCCCGATCAAAACCGGCACAAACGAAGCAGTTAAAGTATGAGGCCTAGTTAACTTCCATAAAAGAGCAAGCTTCTTTTTTGTAAAATGTCTTTTCATATAATCTACCCTCCCCAAAAAGATAATCTCGCACAAAATAATACCATATTGCAGCTGCTTTGAGTTGAATATTGTCGAAAAATATCAATCATTCACCCTATTGCTTTTATCCACCTAGGCTGCGGGATGCTCATATCACCCAAACATAAATGAAGAAAAAGGCACCTCCGCCCATTACCGCCATCAACAAAAACAAAATGAAATAGATGGGATGGCTGCGACGCTCTCTGATCGAAGACACTACCATTAACAACGTCACAATGATAGAAATTGGCATATAAAGAACATCCACCCAATACCGGGGCATCTGTCCATACACTTGATTCAAAATCAAAAATCCGTGCAAGGCTGCCAGAAAGAAACTAATAAGAGATAACATCAAAGGCATGGTTCGCTTTCCTTCCACCCTTTTCGCCAATTTTCAACACCTCGCTTAACAGCACAAGTATACCATTTCTCTGCCATCAGTATATAAGGGGATGAACTGCGGATGACTTCTTTTTGCCGGCATCTGCAATCGGCAGGAAAAAAATAGATGTTATGAATGGCGTGTGCCGGGTACATGTACAGAATGTCACTCAACAAATAGTGAATCAGTTAAGGAGTGGTACTGTGTTTGGATGGGATGACGTATTTAAATTTATCATTTCTTTTTTTGTGATCTTCCCGATTGTGACGATTATTCATTTGGCGGGCCATATTTTCTTCGTTACCATCAGCGGGGGAAGCGAAAAGAAAATCATATTGGGTTTCGGCAAGAAACTATTTTCCTTTTGGAATATTGAAGTCCGCCAATTCTATTTCATGAATGGCGGTTGTGAATTTGTGAAGCTGCGTTGGGATACGAAACTGAGCAATTCACTCATTTTTTTGGGAGGTTCTTGCTTTAATATAGTGAGCATTCTGCTTGTGAATGGACTAATTAAGCTGGACTACATGGAACCAGCCACTTTTTGGTACCAGTTCATCTATTTTTCTTTCTATGTTGTCTTTTTCTCTCTGTTTCCTGTTCATTATGCCGATGGGCGGCCCAGTGACGGCAAAGCCTTTTTGCTTGGATTAAAGCGGATCCCCTCTGACAAGTTAACGGATGATCTTTCCCTTAAAAACAAAGAAAATGATTAGCAGAAAAACGGAATTCCAACAGGAATCCGTTTTTCAAATGGGGAAAATGGCATAGTTTCACGTGAACCTATCTTTTATACATCTCCAGAAAGAACCATTTTAGGCGCCCAATGATCAAGCGCGCTTTCTACCCTTCACCGCTGCCTGCCCGGACAACTGCGGGAAGCTTCAGCTTCAAGGTAAACTGTTCATGGCTATGGACGAAATCAAGGTGGCCATGGTGCTTGCTGATGATATCTTGAATAATTTTCGTACCGAGCCCTTCATGGTCCCCGCCCTTTGTGCTGTTGCCGTATGAATGGAATAATGAATCAACGACCCGTACAGGGATTGGCAAGCTATCATTCTTGCACGTAAGGATGTATAAGCCGCTCCGTTTGTAGAATTGCAGGACAACAGTCGCTTGTTCCCCTTTTTTATGCTGCCATTCCTCGCAGGCATCCAGGCTATTCGACAATACATTCCCAAGCAACGCAACTAAATCCTTATCATCCATCGGCAACGTAGATAACGGCAAGTCGAGATCATAGAGAACTGCAATCCCTTTATCCGTGCCCCGCCTGTACATATCATGGAGGATGGCTGCCACCGTCCCTTTTTCTCCCTTAATGGATAGATTGGTTTTTTTATAGCTTTCCACCAACTCGCCTAAGTAGCGTCCGGCTTCGCCATCCTCTCCTTTTTCCAGAAGAATATGCAGGACGGAGACATGCTTGAGGAAATCATGGCGTTCGCTTCGGACAATGCGGAATGTTTCATTCATTTGCTCACGCTGTTCCTTCATGTGATCCACTTCCCGGCGCAGGGCATAAGCCTCGTTATCTTGCTTTATGCGGCTGTATTCAATTCCTGCAGCCGCCAAGATCCATAGCGCCTCCAAAAGGGTAGGCTTGGCAAGCCAGGCAGCAGCCAACAACAGCACTTGCACCAAAACAAGCAGCCCATTCATCCGTCCGCCTGCTGCCCCGGCTCGTAAAGGGATTTTTCTCGCTGCCGGCGTACAAATAACCACCGCAATCAATATGGAAATAAGGCTAGGAAATCCGATGTCCGTGTTCAGCAGCAGAAGATAAAGATGCGCAGCCATCAACAGAGCTGCCCCAATCCAATATACAATGTTTCGATTCAATGACTGACTCTCCTTCTAGAAAAAATGGGCCTGGAGGAAATCTACTTTTTCTTTTGTAATCATGGCCTGCCCTTCGATTCCCTCGAACGTTACTGTATATGAATTTTTCGCATACAAACTGAAATGGTTTACATAATGAATATTGATGATGAATGACCGGTGCGACCTGAGGAAATCTCGTTCGCGCAGTTCGCCTTCCAGCTCATTCAATGTTAGATAGGTTTTGATCGATCCCGTTCTTGTATGAATGGTTGATGACCTTCCTGAACGTTCGATAAAGATAATATCTTTCTTTTGCAAAATATGAATATCATTCTTTTGCTTGATGTATAGCCTTCCCGCTATATCAGCGGATGACTTTTTTTCAAGCAGCCTCGCGATCGATTTCGTCAGCCGCTCCCTTGAATAAGGCTTCATAATATAATCGTGGACATTCAATTCAAAGGCATGGACGGCATAGCCGCTGTTTGCCGTCACAAAAATGACGGCTATATGAAGCGCATGTGTATGGATAATATCGGCTAACTCATAACCCGACAGATGCGGCATTTCAATATCGGCAATCAACAGATCGATGCTTTCCTTTTTGATCTGCTCATACGCTTCTTCCGCAGATAAGGTAGAAAATACCACTTCCACTCCATCCATCCCATCTACGATGGCATTCAATTTATCCAAGTCGATCTCCCGGTCATCTACCAGCCCTACCCTCATTCCGCTCTCTCCATCCTTGCATTTATACATCCATTTTAACATTAATAATAGTAAATTTGACCCTTTTACGACATTAAATGGCATTTTCGCGACATACCTGCTGATTTACCCTTCCTTTCTTAGTAAGCTAAACACAAGAAAACAAACCATGAGGGTGATGAAATGATTGAAATCCATGATGTAACCAAAATATTCAAAGATAAAAAGAAATCGATCACTGCTTTAAAACAGATCACATTGACAGTCGCCAAAGGCCAGGTAGTCGGATTGCTGGGGGAAAACGGCGCTGGAAAAACCACTTTGCTGCGCACCATCTCCACATTGCTGACCCCGACAGAAGGATCAGTGACTGTCGGCGGCTATGATACCGTCCGAGAACATAATGAAATCAAAAAAAGGATCGGTGTTTTATTCGGAGGCGAAACTGGACTGTACGACCGGCTGACCGCCCGTGAAAACCTGGCTTATTTCGCTTTGCTGTACGGCATGAGCAAGCATGAGACGAAAGTGCGGATCGATGAACTGGCCCGCATGTTCGGCATGAGGGATTATCTGGACCGGAAAGTGGGCGGCTTCTCGAAAGGGATGAGGCAAAAGGTTGCCATCTCACGCGCCTTGATTCATGACCCGGATGTGATTCTCTTTGATGAACCGACCACCGGGCTTGATATCACTTCTTCCAATGTATTCCGCCAACTCGTTCACCAGCTTAAAAGAGAAAATAAAACCATCGTCTTTTCAAGCCATATCATGGAAGAAGTCGCCATGTTGTGCGATTCGGTCGCTATGATGCACAAAGGGGAAATGGTATACCAAGGCAATCTCGATGCCCTCTATCAAGAAGAAGGCAGCAAAGACTTGAACTATATTTTCATGAGTAAATTAGTAAAGGGGAACACAACGTATGCTTCTTAATATCTATCTAAAAGAAATCAAAGACTGCTTCCGCGACCGCCGGACACTTCTTCTATCCGTATTGCTGCCGATCCTGATTGTATCCGGAATGACCCTCTTCTACGAAAGCCTGCTATCCGATGGCAAAGAAGACACCTATACATTGGCCGTCAATAAAGCGGCAAGCACAGATGAACTAAAGAAAATGATTCCCGGCAGCCAAATCAAACTGATTCCTTCTGAGCACCCGGAACGGACCGTGAAGGATGGAAAAGCGCAAGCTGCCCTCCTTCTTGAAGACGGCTTTTTTTCCCGCTTGCAGGATGGCCAAAAAGCAGAAGCTTCGATTGTGGGCGATTCATTCAGCCAAAATGGAGCCAATCTGATGACCATTGTCAGCAATCACTTATCGTCCTACGAAAAGAAGATTGTCTCTGAAAGGCTCCAGCAGCAAGGAATGGACCCTTCCATCCTGCAGCCGATCCAGCTTCAGACAAAAGAATTATCCGCCGAAAAACCAGCGATTAATCTCATTGCCATGCTCATTCCGATGATTCTGGCACTCGCCATCGGAGTGGGTTCCGGACCGGCAGCTTCCGATTTGTTCGCCGGAGAGAAAGAAAGAAAAACAATGGAAGCCCTGTTGATGACACCGGTCAACCGATCAACCTTGCTTTTGGCAAAATGGATGACCATCTCAACAATCGGCGCTATCACAGGCTTTGTTACACTAGCAGTTGTTACGGCAGAGATCGCCTTCTTCACAACCAACCTGAAGGATTCCATCTCTTTCAGCAGCCAGACGCCTTTTATCATCCTGCTTGCTCTCTTGCTTTCCATTGTATACGCCATATTCCTTGCATCCCTTTTAGTATTGACCAGCATAATCGCCAAAACAGTGAAAGAATCGCAAAGCTATAGCACGCCGATCATGATACTCAATGTCTTTCCGATGATGTTCTTGACCAGCATCGGGATCAATGAACTAACAGCTTCCTACTTTGTTACGCCATTCTTAAACCTGTTTGCCCTGTTGAAAGAACTCATTCTCGGCATCGTCGATTACAACCATATCCTGCTGACATTCGGCAGCAATATCCTTTGCCTGCTTGTGATCTTCTTCATTGCCCGGATCTTCTTTTTGAAGGATAAATGGGTCATGAATTAATCCCTTTTTAAATGATGAGAAGACTCCGTATTCAACACGAGAATGAAACTGTATCTAAAAGCATGAATTCTGTATGGATTCATGCTTTTTCTATACAAGGAGACTTGAATTCCGTAATATGGTAATTACATGTACAAATGGGGGGATAAACGATGTTCAGCTTTGAATTAGACGAAGATACGTTATTGCGGGATATTAGGAGGGAAGACGCAGAGGAATTGTTCCGGATCACGGATGCTTCCAGAGACTATCTGCGCGACTGGCTTCCCTGGGTGGATGCCACAGCGGCCATAGACGATACCAAAGGGTTCATCGATTCTTGTGTACGTGATTACGAGGATCACCGAAGTCTGACCGCGGCCATCGTCCATAAAGGACAAATAGCCGGACTGGCCTCCTACCACCTCATCAACCGCGCCAATCGATCGGTTTCCATCGGCTATTGGCTTGGTGAAGCATACCAGGGCAAAGGTTTAATGACAAAAGCAGTCACCGCTCTTGTTGACTATGCCTTCACTGAATTGCATGTAAACCGGGTCGAAATCCGTGCCGCTTCAGGAAATAAAAAAAGCCGGGCAATCCCTGAACGCCTGCATTTTGTCCATGAAGGCACCGTGCGCCAGGCTGAGTTTCTTTACGACCATTTTGTCGACCATGAAATCTACGGCATGCTTGCGGAAGATTGGGGTAAGCTTTCCTGACATTAAATCGGCGCGGATGGTGAGCCTCCCCGGCATAATAGCCCTGGGCTCCCGCCTTCCGCTCTATTCGCAAATCTTATGAACCTCCATTTTTCGGAAAATAGTACGCTAAAATCCTAAAACCATTTCACCCTGTACATTAAATGAATTTGCTCGGCTATATAATCCGAACTGAAATGCAGCCCCTTTCTGATCCACCACATAATGATGCCCACCAATGAGGCTGTTTTTATTTCAACCGCTGTATAATCCTCTGGCAACTTGTCCGCGATATTCGCTCTTCTCTTTTCAATCAGCTGCTTTAGTAATAAGAATAATCGTTCCTCTAATTGGTCCATGTTAATTAAAATATGCAAGTAATGTCGATGCATATATAAATAATCAAGCAATTGTGTCAGCTGTTGTTTTTCTGGTAAATCATCAGGATGCATTAAATCAGTAATCTTAGTGGAAATCTCCTCTAAAATTCCCTCGGTGATCTGCGTCAGCAAATCTTCGATATCTTGATAGTGCAAATAAAAGGTAGTCCGGTTCAAACCTGCTTTGTCCGCAATTTTCCGAACCGTTAAATGGGAGATTACAGGATCCTCGCATAAGAGAGAAACGACAGCATTTTTAAACATTTCTCTTGAACGGATGGTACGCGGATCGTCTTTTTTTGGTGTAGACATATTCATACTCCTTTATAGATTTTCCTTGGACTTTCGCAACACCGTCTCTTTCCAGTGTCGAGTAGCAAACATTTTCAAAGAAACTGTTCATGGTCAAGGGAAATATAGTTTGTTACTATGGATTTTATCGACATAATGTCGATAATTCAAGTTTGGATGAAGGGGTTTAGGGATGCAGAAAGAAATAACAGAAAGAAATAAAAAAATCTTATTAGTAGTCCTGGTTGCCGGCTGTTTCTTATCGACTTTGAACCAGACATTATTGAATGTAGCGTTAAGTAATTTTATGGATGTATTTGATGTGAAAGCCGCTACTGTGCAATGGATTTCGACAGGCTTCATGCTTGTGAACGGAGTTTTAGTGCCAATTACTGCATTTTTGATGAAACGCTTTACTACTAGGCAGCTTTTTATCAGCTCAATGTTCTTCTTGCTCATCGGTTCCGCGCTCTGTGCCGGTGCTATGAATTTTGGCATCTTGCTTACAGGAAGGATGATTCAGGGAATTGGGGCAGGAATCATTATGCCGCTGATGATGACGGTTATTTTATATTTGTTCCCGCTCGAAAAACGTGGAAGCGTGATGGGGATCATCGGCTTTGCCATCATTTTCGCTCCGGCCATCGCCCCGACATTATCAGGCTTCGTCATTGATTATGTCTCATGGAGATGGCTGTTCATTGGACTGATTCCACTTGCACTAATCGTCATTGTACTTGCCTTTAAATACTTGATGAATGTGGGCGAAACAGCAAAAGCAAAATTAGACATGCTCAGTGTCCTTCTATCCACAATCGGCTTTGGCTGTGTGTTATTCGGGTTCAGCAGTGCAGGAAGTAAGGGCTGGGACGATCCAATTGTTTTGACAACCATTGTTATTGGAATCATTGTTACGGCTCTATTCAGTCTGCGCCAAGTAAAGTCCAAGGATCCATTATTGAATTTATCCGTATTCAAGTATAAGGTGTTCACTCTTACATCCATCATCAATATACTTGTCACGATGATTATGTATGCGGACCTCATCCTATTGCCTATTTTCTTGCAAAACGGACAGGGTTTCACTGCATTTGAAGCAGGCCTGCTTTTATTGCCAGGAGCAATCATTAATGCTTTTTTATCGCCTGTCACCGGCAAAATGTATGATAAATATGGGGCAAAACCACTCTTTATCACAGGCTTACTATTCATCATTGTATCAATGGGGGCAGTCATTGATTTGACCGAATCCACCACGTATCTTTATATAATGGTTCGTACGATCATCCTGCGTATCGGCTTAAGCTTCATTTCCATGCCTTTAAACACAGCAGGATTGAACGCTTTACCAAGAGAATTGGGTTCCCACGGTTCAGCGGTGAATAACACGGTCCGCCAATTAGCAGGCGCTATTGGAACCGCAGTTGTTATCACGATTTTCACCATTCAATCGACTTCCCATGCCACCGAGCTGGCTGCCGAACACAGACATATGCCAGCCATACAGCTGGCCAAATCAGCTTCAATCCTCGGCTCAGGCGACGCCTATCTGTTTATGTTCGTACTATCTTTTGTGGCACTCATTTTCGTATGTTTCATGCCTAAAAAAGCAAACAGCACAAAGAACGAAAGCATATAATAACAAATAAGGCATATCTGAACTCACTCAGATATGCCTTATTGTTTTCTTATAGTTTCTCTCCGTTTGTGGCTATAACGTCTTTATACCAGAAAAAAGATTTCTTCTTTTTCCGTTTTGGAAACAGCCCTTTTACACACTGCCTAAGCGATCGTCTCCTGTCTTTCTTCCGGCAAAAACAGGATGCCTAGTTCATAATGTTCGCCTTCGAACAGCGCCCGCTGTACAAAGCGGATTTGCCCGTCGCTGTCGAGCACTTCAAGTTTGCAATACGCCCGATTATACTGAAGGGCCTCATATAATTCATGCTCCGTATGGACCGGAGTTCCATTGACTTTCGTAATGATTTCCCCCACTTGCAAAGCCATCTTTTCTGCTGGAGAAAATGGAATGACTGCGAGGATCAGGACGCCATGCTTCCGCCGGGAGAAATAAAATGGCAAACGCTGCTCATACAATTTTCCAAAATAGTGGATGCTTTCTCTGCCCAGCATAGCTACAGCAGCAGCCACGATTGAGAGAATCGGAAGCCAAATGCTTGCTACTGCGATCATTAGAACGCCGATTGCCAGGATTAACACCCTGCCGCCTGTCATCTTGATTGATTCAGCAGGCAAACGTCCGTGCACATGCTGTGAAAAACCGATCAGGAAAGGCAGAAGAATCGGTGTCACATGGACAGAACCGCTTATTTCAAAAACCGGCCACCATTCAAAAGGAGCCGCCAGCTCCCCTCCCGGAATAAAAAGAAACATCGGAATCAGCCACACGCGGCGTGACACATGCGAACCGACCGTCATCCCCCTATTCGATGTAATCAACTCCGGAGAAGTGCCCCTGGCCGCATTACGTCTGATCAGCAGCCCTTCAGCCGCCAATAGAAGCGCCAGCAGTACGGCAAGTGCCGGATACAGAGAAGAAGACATATCTTCAAGCGCCTTACCGAGATAAGGAACATCTATCTTTTGGCCCTGCAGGAAAAAAAGAATAAAAATCGAAAAGCCGACCGTGTAAGCCGGAGACAGCAATCTGAACTTCAGTGTCAAGCTCAACAGCACTGTTACAATACCGATCACCAAAACAGCAGCAAACGGAATCACCATCCCAGTCACTATGCTGACTACCGAAAGCGAAAGGCCAATGATAATCCCAAGCGGCAGCAAATTGCGCAGCTCAAAATATCCACTTTCCACCCGGATCTTGAAATCCTTCCGTTCCTTCTTGACTCTCCTGTAGCCTATGAACAAACTAAGCAATAAAGAATAGTAGAATAGTGGATGTATAAACAGTTTACCGAAGCCCCATAAAAATTGTTGCACCCAAATATGATCCACTACTTACACTTCCTTTCAAAAAATACGGAATACGCTAACTTCTATTCTATCAAAGAAGCTACAGCCTGCCTATCACAAAAACGGGATATCCCTCTGGACAATAAGAAGAATGGCGGAAACAGCGCTTTTTCGGAAAGGCCCATTCTACATGAAAAAAAGCCCCTCATCTGAGAGGCTTTAAGCCATATTAAAATCTTTATATATCTTTTTCTTAGTTTCATACTAAGATTTCTTATACCCTATACTCTTCGCACTACCGCACGGACCGGACTCCCGTCTGCTTCCACAAGCGAAAGCGGAAGCGCTGCTAATTCATAGTCACCTGGATGAATTTGATCTAATACCAACCCTTCCAAAATATGAATTCCAAACCGGGTTAGTTCATGATGTGCCGCAAGTTCTTTACTATCAATAGGATCTACAGATGGCAAGTCGAGACCAAGCAGGCGAACTCCCTTTCTTTCTAAATAGGGCGCTAACTCAGGTTCAATCTCGGGGATCTCTGTTGGAAACACACTTCGATCCGTCCATGCACCTGTCCGGATTAACAGGCGGGTTACTCCGTCTAGTTCAACTCCGGCTAATTCCTTTATTCCAATTGATGACGATTTCGGCAAATGGATGATTCGGGCCCTGCCAATATATAAATTGACATCAAGCTCGATGACTTTCTTTCCATCATCATCAAAATGAAACGGGGCATCAATATGTGTTCCAGTATGGGTGCTCATCGTCATTTGCCCGACATTGACTGAACCACTTTCCTTTTTACTCCAATTGACTTGGTAAGAAAAAGGGGTGTCCTCCGGCCAAACAGCAACGCGGTGATCCAGCGGCTGCGAAATATCGATCCAAGGATTCATTTGAAAAGCCTCCTTTTGTTTTTATAGGGAACAGAACAGCTTTATGTATAGGAAGAAGGTCTTCCAAAACCTCTTTTGGGAATAAGCCTGCCGACTCCATTTCCCCGAAATCCATTTTCAATCAGCCCCCTCCCCCAGGAATGCCAAGCATATCTCCCTACAGCTTCGTCCGTAAACTCAGCAGCTCCGGGAAAAATGGTTGGTCTATTACTCTTTTTAAATAGGTCACTCCCGATGAGCCGCCTGTTCCTGTTTTATGGCCAATAATTCTTTCTACTGTCGTCATATGATTAAAACGCCAAAGCTGCTGCTGATTGCCGATATCGACCAGCTTCTCCGCCAATTCATATAAATCCCAATATTGCTTCGGATTACGGTACACCGTCAACCAAGCCTCTTCAACACTCGCATTCAGTTCATAGTTTTGCGACCAATCGCGGTTCAGCGCTTGTTCATCGACCTTTAATCCATGCGCCGCAAGGGAAAAAATCGCCGCATCATAAATGCTCGGTTCGTTTAGGGCCTTCACCATCAATGGGTATAACTCTGTCTGATGCTGATAGACTGCCAGAGAACGAGCATTCTTGTTGCCAAGGGCAAACTCAATCAAGCGATTTTGATAGGATTGAAATCCTGAGGAATGGCCCAATTTATCACGGAACTGCATATATTCGGACGGAGTCAGCGTTGAGAGGACACTCCATGACTGAATCAACTGCTGCTGGATTCTTGATACCCGCGACAGCATTTTAAACGACGGCTCCAAATCATTTTGGCGGATGCAAGAGATAGCCGCATTCAGTTCATGCAAAATCAGCTTCATCCATAACTCACTCGTTTGATGAATGATGATGAATAACATTTCATCGTGATGGTCCGAAAGCCGGTTCTGACTCGACAAAAGTTGGTCAAGAAGAAGATAATCACCATAGGACATATCTTTTCTAAAATCTAATTGAATGCCTTTTTCTACATTTTTATTATCTACGTTTTCCACTTTAAAGACCCCCTAATCAATCTTTCATCATCGTATCTTGCTGAGAAGCTATATCCACTCTCTTTTTATGAAAAAAGAAATAGACAAGTGTTAAAAAGACCAGCCACGGAATACCGAACTGAAGCAAAATTTTAAACGATGTAAACCAGGTCGTGATCATCAGGCTCACTAACAGAAGAGCACCCAGAACAGTCAAATAAGGAAAACCGATCATTTTTACCGGCAGCTTGCGGCCCCCTGATTTTTCCCACGCTTTTCGGAAAAATAAATGCGAGATAAACACCATCAACCATGTAAATATGGCGCCGAACATAGAGATTCCCATCATAAAAGCGTACGAGGTTTCAGGGAACAAGGCACTGACCACTGCTGCGACTATAATTCCTACTGCAGAAACGGAAAGCGCCGATAATGGAACTCCCTTGTTGCTCACCTTTCCAAAAACGGCTGGTGCAAATTTTGCTTGCGATAAGGAAAACACCATTCTGGTCGAAGCATACAATTGGCTATTCATCGCCGATAAAGCCGCAGTCAAAATAATGAAATTCATGATTCCAGAAGCACCGGGGATATTCAATATCTCCATAACCTTTACAAATGGACTTTGATCGATGCCAGCCTGTTTCCATGGTACAATCATCAGCATGATGGCGAGCGTCAAAACATAAAAGGTGGACAGACGGAAAACGGTTGCCTTCAATGCTTTGGGCACCGCCACATCAGGATCCTTCGCTTCGCCAGCCGTTACGGCAATCAGTTCGGTTCCTATAAAGCTAAATAGCGAAATAAAGATAGCAACCCAAACCCCTTTAAAGCCAAACGGCAAAAATCCGCCATCATTCGTTAAATTTCCAGGCCCAATGTGCGATGCACCGGATGATCCAAATAAGACGTAAGCACCTAGTAAAATAAAGCCGAGAATGGCACTTATTTTAATCATCGAGAACCAGTATTCAAATGTAGCAAAGGTGTTTACACTGGTAGCATTCACATAAATGAGCACCGCTCCAAACAACAAAATCCAAACGATTCCCGGAGTGGTCGGGAACCAATATTTCATATAAACGGCAATGGCACTGACTTCAACTCCTACCGCCAATACGTTGGCAATCCAGTACGAATAGCGGACGAGATAGCCAGCCAGAGGATGGATGTATTTTTCAGCGATTAGCCCGAACGCTCCTGATGAAGGATGGGCAACCGTCATTTCCGCCAAACAACCCATAAGCAAGAGGATAATAAACGCTCCGACCGCATAGCTAACCAGGACACCCGGCCCCGCTGTACTAATGGCCAAGCCGCTACCTAGAAACAGTCCGGTTCCGATCGCACAACCCATCGCAATCATCGTTAGCTGTTTTGTTTTAAGTTCCCGTTTTAATCCCTTTTCCACCTTATTCTCCATATGTCCCCGCCTTTCCCTCGTTGGAACTTTTTTATACATTTAAAGTATATAATACATGTACCCGTAGGCTTTTGCTATTGATCGAGCCGGGGTGCTAATCCATAGTTTTGGACTTCTTATCTGCGAATCCAAATTAAGCTACAATTTCCCGCTCTTTCGCAAACTTCTCATATTGTTTTTCAACCATAATTTCTTTCAAAATCCACACCACGTTCCAAACGTCTTCATATGAAGTATAAAGTGCAATCGGGGCAAGGCGGATGACATTCGGCGCACGAAAATCCGGAATAATGCCATTTTCTTTTAATGCCTTACAAATACGAACTGCTTCCGGATGTTCAAGGCAGACGTGACCCCCACGGCGTGCATCCTCAAGCGGATTGCCTATTTCAAACCCGAAGTCCGCCAACTCTCCTTCAATTAATTCCATCAAATACTGATTGATCTCAAGTGATTTTTTTCGGATATTTTCTATCCCAGCTTCCGCAAAAATTTCTAAAGAGCCAAGGAGCGGTGCCATGCTTAACACATGCGGTGTGCCGATCTGATAGGCGCCGGCGTCTTCCGCAGCCGTAAAGGCATGCTCCAAATCAAATTGTTTATCCGGACGTGAACCAAACCATCCGGCCAAACCAGGATTCTTACCAAAATGTTTCCGGTTTACGTATAGCCCACCAACACTTCCCGGTCCGCCGTTCAGGTATTTGTAATTACACCAATATGCAAAATCCACATTCCATTCCGAAAAAGCATGGGGAATTGCTCCGACGGAATGGCAGCCATCAAAACCAATTAAAATGCCACGTTTATGTGCCTCTTCGGTTAACCTTTTCATATCAAGAATTTGCCCGCTGCGATACTGGACCGTCGGAAGGACCACTAAAGCCACCTCATCGGTCATGGCTTCTATTATGTCCTCCTCTTCAATGACACGCCCATCCCTGCTTTTTACGCGGATCAGATGCTCATCCGGATTATATCCGCGCATATGGAGCTGGCTTTTTAGCGCATAAATATCTGTAGGAAAATTCAGCTCATCAGCTAAAATTTTTGTTCGTTTTCCTTGCGGCTGATAAAATGTAGCCGCTAATTGGTGCAAATTTACCGTAGTAGAACCGGTTACAATCACTTCTTCAGCAGATGCCCCTACAAGCGGCGCCAACAATCCTGCTAATCTCTTAGAAAGGTCGAACCATGGATGTTTCCCCTTTGTCCAGCCGTCGATGCCATGCTCCTTCCAATCATCCAGCGATTCACGCAAGGTCCGTTCAGCCCGCTTCGAAAGAAGGCCTAATGAGTTTCCATCCATATAAATCGAACCTGGATTGAGATAAAACTCCTCACGAAACCTTCTTAAAGAGTCCTCCTTGTCCAGCTTCCTGGCATATTCCACAGTTGGTGCCACCATTATGAAATTCCCCCTTTTATTACTTTTGAAAAATATACCAATAAATATGACATAGTGTCAATAATTCTTTTCAGAAAATTCATAATCTTGTAGCTGCCCTTGTTTTCAGCTATTCTTAATGATAGCGAGCACAGGAGGATAAGGAAATGAAGGAGAAACTGGATGTAGTCGACAAACGCCATTTACGTTCCATAAAGACAAGGCAAAAGCTATTGGAGGCTGCCAGGGACGTTTTTTTAGAAGAAGGCTTTCAAAAAGCAACGATTTCGCAAATGATTAAAAAGGCAGGTGTTGGCTACGGAACCGCTTATGTTCATTTTGAAGGGAAAGAGGAAATTCTAATGGTGTTAATAGATGACGTTATGGAAAAATTCTATGATATTGCCGAGGTTTCATTTTCCCCCAACACAAAGGAAGAAGCGGGGTACATCATTCTTTCGCAGGCGACTGCTTTTTTAAAAATGGCCGAAACCGAGCGGAGTATGATGCAATTGTTTGAACAAGCCATTGGAATATCGCCATTGATTTCAACCAAATGGAAAGCAATCCGTGAAAAATTCATCCAGCGAATTTCCCTAGACATCGCATTCGCCCAGAAACACGGACTGGCTAAAGCCAGGCTAAACCGCACGCTTGTTGCCAGGGGCTGGTTCTTTACGAACGAAATGTATCTATGGGAAATAGTCCGGAACGAGCACCAAGGAACCGTCGAGGAAATCGCAAAAACCATAACTGCTGTTTATACGGAGGGACTTTATCATTAAAAAAATCGGGCGAAAGCTGCCCGATTTTTTTTGTGTTCTAAAGTATTGGTTGTTTTATTATAGCCTTGCTACTTTCCTCACCGTGTTTTCTTTATATCAGGAAAATTGTTCCGGTTTGTACATCTCTAAACGGTCGCTTCCGCTTTTCTTTATTCCAATAGGTATCTGATAGCTGCTTGTAGTTGCATGTCGTTTTCGTCGTCTTTTTTGGCTTTGTTTATGGTTTGTTCGAGGGCTTGGGCTGTTTTTAGGTTGATGGTGCCTGTGTTTTTTAGGTGTTCTCCGTTTTGGAAGGCGCGGACGGCTGTTTCGGTTTTGACGTCAAAATAGCCGTCTGTGCGCCCTGGGTCGTAGCCTAGGCTTTTGAGGATGACTTGCGCATGCTGGACTTGTTCGTTTGTCATATCCTGCTTCAATGGTTTTTCGACGTTTAGGGGCTGTGTATGGTAGATTTTTGGCTGTTTGATTTCCATTGTAGGCTTTATTCCTTTTTTATGGATCCAGTTTCCGTCCGGCGTCAGCCACTTGTAGAGCGTCAATTTAATATTGCTGCCGTCATCCATTTCAACCGCCTGCTGGACGGTCCCCTTGCCGAATGTTTTTTCCCCGATTAATGGATAGCCCCCGGCTTCTTCCATGGCTGCGGCCAGGATTTCCGAAGCTGAGGCGCTGCCGTTGTCGATCAAGACGGCTATCTTATAATCCTTCTTGTTTTCGAGTTTCGAGTAGGTTTCCTCTTGATTGCCGTTTCGTTCTTCGATGCGGAAAAGCGGTTTATTTTCGGGGATCAGTTCATTAAGGACTTCCCGGACAGCCGGCAAAAGCCCTCCTGGATTGCCGCGGACATCCACGATCAGCCCTTTTATTTTCTTGGATTCCAATGCCTTCAGCTGTTTGCGGAAGGCTTTTCCGGTATCCTGGCTGAACGAGGTGATTTCAATATAGCCTACCTTTTTCCCCGCTTCTTCCTTTACTGAAGAAAAGACAGTCTCAATCGGTATCTCATCGCGCTTAATCGAGAACATCATCGGTTCGCTGACGCCTGGCCGTTTGATTTCAAGTTTTACCTTTGTTCCTTTTTCCCCGCGGATCTTTACGGAGACTTCCTGGACATTCAGCCCTTTCACACTTTCGCCATTCACGGAAACAATCTCGTCCTTCGGCTTCAATCCGGCCTTTTCGGCTGGCGAATCCTTATAGGGCGATACAATCACTACTTTAGTCTCTTCCATGCCGATTTCCGTCCCAATCCCTTCAAAGGAAGAATCGAGTGAATCATTGAATTGCTTGGCCGTCGCTTTATCCATATAAACGGAATAAGGATCCTTCAAAGAGGCCAGCATTCCTTGAATGGCACCCGAAACAAGTTCAGCGTCTTTCTTTTCCTCTATATAATAGTTCTTTATCAAATCATAGGCCTGTCCGACCTTGGCCAAGTCCTCGCTTGTCTCTTTTTCTTCCATGGTTACAGAAGGACGCCTCTCTGTATCCTCCGTCGGCGTTTTCCATTTCATGAATATGTCCGGCCCGATCGCCATTCCACCTGCGGCGCCTGCACCGAGCGATAATGTGATGGCCGTAGGAAGGACCCATTTTTTATTCATAACTGTCTCCTCTCCCCATCTCTCCTATACAAAAAGGCATCGCACATATATGTGTGATACCTTGTACGTACTATAAGTTGTATGAGAGCCGGGGAGAAATTATGATGATTCTCCCTTAACTTTCATTGGTCTGATCGTCACCCTTTTTGCTTGGTCAAAATGATAGGGCCGTCTTCCGTGATGGCAAGTGTATGTTCATATTGGGCTGAAAGGCCGCCATCCACTGTGCGGGCAGTCCAATCATTATCGTCCATTTTTGCTTGCCAGCCGCCTGTATTGACCATTGGCTCAATTGTGATGACCATGCCCGCTTTTAAACGAGGCCCTTTGCCAGGCAAGCCATAGTGCGGGATATACGGATCTTCATGGATGGTTCTGCCGATTCCATGCCCTGTAAAGTCGCGCACAACTGAGTATCCTTTGCTTTCTACGTACTGCTGGATCGCATGGCCGATATCGCCGACACGATTGCCGACAACTGCTTGCTCAATGCCAAGGTATAGAGACTTCTCGGTTACTTCCAAAAGATCCTGTACTTCATCAGAAACCTTGCCCACTGGATAAGTCCATGCAGAATCCGCCAAGAAACCATTCAGGTTGACCACCATATCGATTGTGACGATGTCCCCTTCTTTCAATGGCTTTTTAGAAGGGAAGCCGTGGCAGATTTCATCGTTGACAGATGCACAAGTCGCATACGGATAACCCTGGTACCCTTTTTGTTCAGCTGTAGCGCCATGTTGTTTCAGATACTTTTCCACGAAATCTTCAATTTGCTGTGTATTGACTCCCGGCTTAATCATTTCTCTTAATTTTTCATGCACAGAGGCAAGCAGTTCTCCCGCTTTTCTCATATTTTCTATTTCATTTTTTGATTTTAAAACAATCATTGTTGCACTCTCCTTCTTACTACAGTGGCTAAATAGTTCCTAAGTTCTACGTCTAGATATTTGATCTCCTTATTAATCATATCAGTTCTATGCCCAACCTCCAAAAAAAGAACCTCGCCACCGGCAACATCTCTGGGCGACAACGTAAAATCAGCGGTTTTTGCGGCAAAAGGAAACAGACACCCCGCGATTGAGATGTCTGTTGTCACGTTTAAGCGTATCTATAAAAGGATATACATTTTTATAGAGGCACAATACCGATCGGGTTGATTGCTCCGCTCTTCGATGGAGTCCAAGGGCCTTCATGCAATTCGAAATGCAAATGCTGTCCTGTTGATTGGCCGGTGTTGCCCATCATACCGATTTGCTGCCCTTTGGATACCGTTTGGCCGGTGCTGACATTTCTGCTGTTCATATGCGCATAAACGGTTGTATATAGCTTGCCGTTGATGCTATGTGAAATGAATACCGCGTTGCCATATGAAGAAGAATAGTAAGAACGGGCCACAACACCATCAGCTGCCGCTACAATCGGCACAGAAACAGGGTTGGCAATGTCTACACCGAAGTGGGTCGCTCCCCAGCGTCCGCCGAATCCGGATGAAAGTACGCCTACAGCCGGTCTTGTAAAGGCGCCTGCAGAGATGCCAGGAGTTGAGCTAGTGCTTGGTGCACTGCTATGGCTGCTGCCTGAGTTTGAGCTTGAATTTGAGCTGCTTGAATTTGAACTAGAATGAGAACTTACATGTGAACCGCCGCTGGCCGCTTTTTTAGCTGCTTCTTGACGGGCGCGTTCCAATGCCGCTTGACGCTCTCTTTCTGCTTTTGCTGCTTCTGCTTGACGGGCTTTTTCGTTGGCGATAGCTTTATTGATCGCATCGTGTTGGGAAGCTAGAACATCATTTTCTTCTTGAAGGTCCATTTTATATGTATGAGCTTCATGTTCGTCATGTTCTAATTGGCCCATCAGCTTGTCTTTTTCGGCACGTTGTTTAGACAGCGTAGCCTTCATGGATTGCAATTCGCTTCTCATCTTTTCCAAAGAAGCAAGCTTGCTTTCTACTTTTTTCTGGTTGCTTTCAAGTTTTTCTTTGTCCGCTTCATGCTGTTTGACTAAATCTTGATCGGCATCCATGATTGTCGATACGGCGCCGATGCGCTCAATAAATTCACCGAAACTGGAAGCGCCGAGGATTACTTCAAGATAGCTGTTGCTGCCGCCGTTTTCCTGATACGTCAATGCGCGGTTTTTAAGGACTTCATTCCGTTTGGCAATGCGTTCTTTCAGCTCTTCGATTTCTTTTTTCAGTTTTTCTATATCTGCTTTGGTAGATGTAATTTCTTCATTCTTCTCTGTGATTTTTGCATTGGTCGATGAAATGGCTTCATCAATTTTTTGCATCTCAGATTTTGTTTTAGCTTGCTGGTCTTGCAACGCTTTAATCTTTGCGTCTGTACTTTGAATATTCGATTGAACATTAGAGCGTTGATCTTGGATTTTCTTTTTCTTGTTTTCCATATCTGAGATGGATTCCGCACTGACACCACTGGCTGCAAAAATACTTGATAAACCTAGAACAACCGTTGTGTTCAGGACAAGCAACTTAGATTTTAACATGTTCCACGATCACCTTTCTCTTCTAATCTAGTTTTCTCTGTGTAGACGGCATAAGTCCATACAAATAGGAAAGGCCGGACGATAAAAGGCCGACCCACCTTAACCATTTATTTTATAAGCGATTGAAACCGTTTAGCTCCAGTTTGTACGTCGCTAAACGGTCACTTCCGCTTTTCTTTATTGTCTAGCTGCAGTGACCAGCGACTAGCAAACTTCCCACTTCTCTCTTCAATAAGTCAACATCGAATCACTACGTTCTTCGTGTTTCCTTTATTTCGAAGAGAAGCAGTCCAGTTTGTACGTCGCTAAACGGTCACTTCCGCTTTTCTTTATACCTTTAAGAATTTGCGTACTGACATCATGCTTCCCCAAACGCCGATCAGTGCGCCCATTAGGAGCAGAACGCCTGATACTTGGTAGATGAACGGGCTGAATGGCAACATTTGCAGATAGCCGATATCGCTTCTGTCTGTGACCACGCCGATGACCTTGTGATAGGTTGTGGCAATCAGAATGATCGGGATGATGGATCCCAATATGCCAAGCCACAGCCCTTCAAGGAAGAATGGCCAGCGGATGAAGGAGTTTGATGCCCCTACCAATCTCATAATTTCGATTTCATTTCTTCTTGCAACAATCGTAATCTTGATTGTATTGGAGATTAGGAACATCGCTGTGAACAGCAAGCCGACAATCAATACAACCCCGATATTACGCATAACATTGATGACATTAAATAGCTTTTCAACTGTTCCTTGTCCGTATTTTACTTTTTCAACATAATCATACTTCTCGATCTTATGCGCCACTTTGATTACATCTTCAGGAGTTTTCGTTTTCACAACATACACATTGCGGAGTGGATTGTCCTGTTCAAACAAAGCGAAGGATTTGCCAAGGCTTTTGACGATGGATTCCAACTCTTCTTCTTTAGAGGAGAAGGTGACCGTTTTGACAGCATTGGTATCTTTCAACTGCTGGCCCAGCTTGTCCATGTCATCCTGCTTAGCAGCCGCATCGATTTGCACGCGGATCTCTACATCATTCTCAACATTCTTGGCGATATTGTTCATATTCATCAAGATAACGAAAAATACACCAACCAATAAAAGCGTGACCGTTACGGCACTGGCGGATGCAAATGTCATCCAGGCATTACGCCCAAGGCTCTTGAAACTTTCCCTAAAATGACGAAAGAGACTATTAATATTCATATCCGTAGTCACCTCGTTGTTCGTCTCTTATAATCGTGCCACCCTCGATCGCTATAACGCGGTGTCGAAGATTGTCTACAATTTCTTTATTATGAGTGGCCATCACAACTGTTGTGCCACGTCGATTGATTTCTTCAAAAATATTCATGATTTCCCATGAGGTCTCCGGATCGAGGTTTCCTGTCGGCTCATCGGCGATCACCACTTTAGGATCGTTGACGATGGAGCGGGCAATCGATACACGCTGCTGCTCTCCTCCGGACAATTCAGTCGGAAACATACGCGCTTTGTGCTTCAGGCCGACAAGGTCAAGCACTTCCATGACGCGCTGTTTGATGTTCTGGGGATTAATTTCGATTACTTCCATAGCGAATGCTACATTTTCATATACTGTGAGTTTCGGCAATAATTTAAAGTCCTGGAAAACGACGCCGATATTGCGTCTGAACACTGGAACTTTTGAATTGCGGATTTTCCCGAGTGAAATGCCATTTACCGAGATAGTTCCGCTGGTCGGCTTTTCTTCCCGGTACATCATTTTAATAAATGTTGATTTACCGGCGCCGCTTGGCCCTACCACGTAAACAAATTCACCCTTTTTAATTTTTACATTAATACCGCTAACGGCTTTGACGCCGTTCGAGTAGGTCTTGTTTACATCAACCATTTCAATCATTAAAAAAAACCACCTATATCTATGCCTTTTTTAATAAGGCGCTATTGTTTGTTCTTTATGCTTCTTTCGACATTAACAACTTGGTAATTCCAATTTCCAACAAATTTCCTCGTTTTCCCCAAAGCCATTATATCATCTACAAAATTCAAATACAGTTTAAATAATATTACATTTTTATTTCAAATGAATCATTAATTTTCAGATAATTGCGGTAACTTTGTCTTATTTTTCCAAAAAAACTGATAGGAATAACGTCCCGTTTCATATAAAAAGCCGAATCTCGTTAAAGATTCAGCTTGTTCAAAAAACCTTTGCTCTGTGATAAAAGCCTGATCGGTTTCATTTTACTTCTTTTCTGACAGCCACTGGGCCACCGTCTCGGCATCCTTGCCTTTTACCAAACCTTTAGGCATGCCGCCGCCTTTTCCTTCGAGAATAATCTTCTCAATATCATCCTTGGATTGTTTGGCGCCTACTTCCTGCAGATTCGGCCCGCTGACGCCTTGAAGATTATCACCGTGGCAGTTGATGCAATTCTGTTTGTAGATTTTCGCTCCCGCACTGTCATCCACGTACGACTTGCCATCGTCCGCTCCGTTTTCTGACGACTTGTCTCCCCCGCCGCAAGCAGCCAGCACAAGCGAAGTTCCGAGGAACAGCGCTATTAGCTTTTTGTTCATACATATACCCCCATAGCCCATATAGTATTTTCCGTTACTATATTATACCATTTCAGGCTTGATTGAAACCTTCCCCCAATACCTCGTGGGCATCCGTGACGACAACGAACGCATGAGGATCAACTTCTCGCGCCACTTGTTTCAATTTCGTGAATTGCGACTGGTCGACCACACACATCAGCACAGGCTTATCCGTTTCCGTGTAGCCGCCTTTGCCGTGAAGCTCGGTGACGCCGCGGTTAATGCGATTGAAAATGGCTTCCCGCATTTCCTGTTCTTTATTCGTGATGATTAAGGTCATCTTCGAGTTATCCATCCCTACCTGTACCAGATCAATCGTCTTGCTGGTCGCATACAAGCCAATCAGCGCATACAGTCCGCGCTCGATATCGAATACGAAACTTGCGGAAATGACAATCAGCCCGTCAATCAGCGCCACACATTTACCGAGCGAGACCCGCGTGTACTTATGGGCAATCTGGGCTGCTAAATCCGTCCCTCCCGTTGAGGCTTTCCCTAAAAAGACGATGCCAAGCCCAAGCCCCACACCGATGCCGCCAACAATCGAACCAAGCAGCGCATCCGTTGTCCACGGCTGCAAATCCTTTGTTAAATAAACGACAAGCGGGAAAAAACATGTCCCGACAAATGTCTTGATGCCAAATTGCTTGCCGAGCAAAATCACGCCAGCAATGAATAACGGAATATTTAATGCCCACTGCACATAAGCCGGCTCCCAGCCGAACTTCGCATGCAGGATCGTGGAAATTCCGCTTGTCCCTCCGGAAGCAATATGATTGGGCAATAGAAACACATTAAAAGACAGAGCCACTACCGCTGCTCCGACCATAACATATACATAATCAAACCAGGCATGGCTGGCCGCATTTCTGATGGAACCTTTCATTTTATCTACCATGATACCCTCCGACTGTAAAAACATCCTGTATTTCCCTATCATTTTCTAATACCAAACAAGAGTATAGCACCACGCTTGAGAGCCTGTAAATAACAGCCAGATAACGTAGTAAAGCATTAAATCAATCGTTTGTTTGATATTCTTTTTCTATAGTGTTGTCAGAAGAGTTTCCTTTTATGATAGCCAGATGGAAAGGCAAAAATCCAGATTGAACAAGTAGTCAGCAGCGATTGATTTCCGCTCCAGGATGCTCACTTTCCGTGGGGCGGGCGGTGAGCTTCCTCGGCGCCCTTGCGCCTGTGGGATCTCACCTGTCCCGCTGATCCCGCAGGAGTCTTCGCATCCTTCCGCTCCAATCAATCGACTTAATGGGGAATCATTGACCTTATTTTAAAGGCTATATTAGATATCTTTGTTGATATTACAATTAGAAAAGGACTTCGATGAATTTGAAGTCCTTGTTTAAATTACGATATATGATAACTATTTTATCGTCAGCTATGATTGAGAAACAAAAAAGGTCTTTTTAAGCAAAAAAACTGCAAGGAAAATTCCTTGCAGCTCTTGATTAATCAGCCAGTTTCGAACGCAGATAGGCATCAATGAAGCTGTTGATGTCTCCATCCATGACAGCCTGTACGTTTCCTGTTTCCGCCCCTGTGCGGTGGTCCTTGACCATGGAATAAGGGTGGAAAACATATGAACGGATTTGGCTTCCCCAGCTGATGTCGCTTTTTTCGCCGCGAATTTCATCCAGCTGTGCCTGTTGTTCTTCGATTTGGCGTTGATATAGCTTCGCTTTCAGCATACTCATCGCTTTTTCACGGTTCTTGATCTGAGAACGTTCATTTTGGCAGGTTACGACTACGCCAGTCGGCAAATGTGTGATACGGACCGCAGAGTCGGTCGTATTGATATGCTGTCCGCCGGCACCGCTCGCACGGTATGTGTCGATTTTCAGATCTTCACTACGGATTTCGATATCGATATCGTCATTCAATTCCGGCATGACATCGCATGAAACGAATGATGTATGGCGGCGTCCAGATGCATCGAACGGCGAAATGCGGACAAGGCGGTGTACACCTTTTTCCGCTTTCAGATAACCGTAAGCATTATGGCCTTTGATCAATAGCGTAACGCTCTTGATGCCGGCTTCATCGCCTGGAAGATAATCAAGCGTCTCCACTTTAAAGCCTTGCTTTTCCGCCCAGCGTGTATACATGCGCAGCAGCATGGAGCCCCAGTCCTGCGACTCGGTTCCGCCTGCACCCGGATGCAATTCAAGGATGGCGTTGTTCTTGTCATACGGTTCGCTCAATAGCGCCTGCAGTTCGTACTCATTCATTTCTTTTGTCAGTTCGGTGATTTCTGATTCCAACTCGGCCTGAAGGTCTTCATCGTATTCTTCTTTCAATAGTTCATACGTAACTTCCAGGTTTTCATGGGTTTCACTCATGGAGTAGAATTTCTCCACCAATTCCTTTAATCCGTTCGCTTCATTGATGACACTCTGAGCCGCTTGCTGGTCATTCCAGAAGTCCGGATGTGTCATTTCATGGTCTAATTCTGCAATGCGGGCTTCCTTCTCTTCTAAGTCAAAGAGACCCCCTAAAGTCCGCTAATTTCTTAGCTGTTTTTTCGAGCTCTGATCTGATTTCTGCTAATTCCATGCTCTTCACCTCAAAAATGTAGTAATGTGACAAACGAAAAGAGGAGGCGCTTGATGGCCCTTCCTCTTTCCTTATAGTCCATATGCCGGCTTACGCGCGGCCATGACAGTTTTTATATTTTTTGCCGCTGCCGCATGGGCATGGGTCATTGCGCCCAACTTCCTGCTTTTTGCGGACCGGCTTTTTCTTCACTTCTTCTCCGTCTTCTTTCGGATGGACGGCTTGTCCTTTAGCCACTTCTTGGCGCTCCAGGTTGTTTTGGATTTCCGCTTTCATAATATACATGGCCACTTCGTCTTCAATGGCAGCAATCATGTCGCCGAACATCGCAAACCCTTCCTGCTGGTATTCCTTAAGCGGATCGATTTGTCCGTAAGCACGGAGATGGATTCCTTGGCGCAATTGTTCCATCGCGTCGATATGGTCCATCCATTTGCTGTCGACCGCACGGAGAAGAATGACTTTTTCAAACTCGCGCATTTGTTCAGATGACATTTGCTCTTCTTTTTCATCATAACGCTGTTTGACTTTTTCTAGGATAAACTCGCTGATTTCGTCGCCTTCTTTGCCTTTCAGATCGTCAACTGAAATCGTTCCTTCCGGCAAGAGATTGCCTTCCACATAATCAATGATTCCTTCGAGGTTATAGTTTTCTTCCTCATCACCGCTGATAAAGGCCGCAATCTGGCGCTCAACAGAAGTGGTGATCATCTTCTCGATGATTTCGCGCAGGTTTTCGCTATCCAACACTTCGAAGCGTTGGTTATAGATGATTTCACGCTGTTGGCGCAAGACATCATCATATTGTAGCAATTGCTTACGGGCATCGAAGTTATTGCCTTCCACCCGTTTCTGCGCGGATTCAACCGCTTTTGTGACCATCTTGCTCTGGATTGGCTGCGTATCATCCATTCCAAGGCGGGCCATCATATTTTTCATATTATCACTGCCGAAACGGCGCATCAATTCATCTTCCATCGATAGATAGAATTGAGTGACACCAGGGTCTCCCTGACGTCCTGACCGTCCACGGAGCTGATTATCGATCCGTCTGGATTCATGGCGCTCCGTACCGATGACAGCAAGTCCGCCTAACTCCTTAACACCTTCGCCAAGCTTGATATCCGTACCACGGCCAGCCATGTTCGTCGCAATCGTTACGGATCCTTGCTTACCGGCATCGGCGATGATTTCCGCTTCACGGAAGTGGTTTTTCGCATTCAAGACATTATGAGGGATCTTGCGTTTTGAAAGCAATTGGGAAATCAATTCCGATGTTTCGATTGCAACGGTACCGACAAGGACAGGCTGCCCTTTTTCATGGCGTTCCTGGATGTCGTCGGCCACTGCATTGAACTTGCCGCTCATGGACGCGAAAATCAAGTCAGCGCGGTCGTCACGGATGATGTCGCGGTTCGTCGGGATGACGATAACATTCATATTATAGATGTTGCGGAATTCTTCTTCCTCTGTCTTCGCCGTACCAGTCATACCGGCAAGCTTTTCATACATACGGAAATAGTTCTGGAAAGTGATTGTTGCAAGCGTCATGCTCTCGTTCTGGATTTCCAGGCCTTCCTTCGCTTCAATCGCCTGATGCAAACCGTCACTGTAGCGGCGGCCTTTCATCAAACGACCGGTAAATTGGTCAACGATGACAATCTCGCCGTCCTGCACGACATAGTCGACGTCATTATGCATCGACACATGCGCTTTCAACGCCTGATTGATATGGTGGTTCAATGACACATGGGAAATATCGAACAAGTTGTCGATGCGGAAAGCGCGCTCTGCTTTCGTAATTCCTTCTTCTGTCAATTGTACACTCTTCGTCTTCTCATCATATGTGTAATCTGTTTCTTTCGTTAACGTACGGACGAAGCCATTCGCCTGGATATACAAAGAAGTCGATTTTTGGGCGCTTCCGGAAATGATCAGCGGCGTACGCGCTTCATCAATCAGGATGCTATCGACTTCATCGATCACGGCATAATGAAGCGGACGCTGTACCATTTGTTCTTTATACAACACCATATTATCGCGCAGATAATCGAAGCCGAACTCATTATTCGTACCGTATGTGATATCGGCATTGTACGCTTCCTGTTTCTCTTCGCGGCTAAGCCCGTTCGTGTTCAAACCGACTGTCAAGCCAAGGAATTCATACAACTGGCCCATTTCAGTGGCATCACGTGAAGCCAAATAATCATTGACCGTGATGACATGGACACCTTTGCCGGACAGTGCATTTAAATACACCGGCATTGTGGACGTCAGCGTTTTACCTTCCCCGGTCTTCATCTCAGAAATATTGCCGTCATGAAGGGCAATACCACCCATCAGCTGCACCTTGAACGGATACATGCCAAGCACACGCTTTGACGCCTCGCGGACAACAGCGAAAGCTTCAGGAAGCAACTGGTCAAGCGTCTCGCCGTTTTGGTAGCGTTCCTTGAACTCAGGAGTCTTCGCTTTAAGCTCCTCATCCGATAAAGCTTCCATTTGCGAAGCCAATCCATCTATTTGATCTGCCATCTTCTGCAGACGTTTTACTTCTTTCTTATTTGAATCAAACACTTTATTTAAAATTGATAACATGTCACAAACGCTCCTCTGTTTTGTGATAACGTAAACCTTCGTTCCATAATGGGGAAATCGCCCCGTACTAAGTTCCGATTGATCATGCGGCCCTTATCTATAGGAAAGAACTGATCTTAACAGGTCTATCTTCCCACTTGATTCTTTCATGATATAAGCCATGCCAACCAAAAGCGAAAACATGAAAAAATGGCTTCACTCGTTTAGCGTGGCACTTTTCTGGAAATATCCATTTTATAATATTACCATTTCTACTTGTTCGGTACAACTGCCCTCTGGTAGAGTTTCATCTTCTTTCATCTCTATGATGGGCCAATTTCCGACAAAAAACGGCAAAGAAAAGGCCAGTACTTCAGCATAACACAGATTACCTATGGAGATACAGCAAAAAGGAAGCATGTGAAAATGGCAGTGGCTTCGTTGGAGAAGATCTTTATCCATAGCAGGTGATACTGCGCCTAAAGACGGACAGGCAAAAGGGCATTAAAAAATGCGGCTCCCGCCAACCACGGAATGGCTGGCGGAAAACCGCATCTTCAGTCTAGTTTTATATTATTTAATTCGGTTCAATTAAGCCGTAACGGCCATCCTTACGCTTGTAGACCACATTTGTCACTTCCGTTTCAGCATTTGTGTAAACGAAGAAATTATGGCCCAACAGATTCATCTGAAGAATCGCTTCCTCACTGTCCATTGGTTTTAAGTCGAAGCGTTTGTTACGCACAACTTCCAAGTCATTCTCTTCTGTTTCCACAGCATCCTGCGGAGTACCCTCTTCCGGCGTAAAGTCAAACAGGTCAGCCGTGCTTCCAGTAGTCCGGAACTTACGGTTCACCTTTGTCTTATGCTTGCGGATCTGTCTTTCAAGCTTATCGGTGATTGTATCAATCGCAGCATACATATCTGCATTTCTTTCTTCTGCACGAAGAACAAGATTAGACATTGGAACAGTGACTTCAACCTTAGATGTCTTATCGTTATAAACCTTAAGGTTTACATATACGGTAGCATTAGATGTGTTGTTAAAATATCTTTCCAATTTTCCAATTTTCTTCTCCACGTATTCGCGCAGAGCTGGAGTTACCTCAATGTTTTCACCACGAATGTTATAATCCATAAGTGAGTCCTCCTTTAATAAATAAAACTATACCTACTAGATTCTATGATACCCCTTCCAAACCCTCTATGAAACATTAATTTTATTTGTCGGAATTGCGAACAAAAAACTTCACAGAATCTTCTCAGGATAAGGAGATTGATAGACTGCACAAAAAAAGATGAACCCGGAATGGAATCATCTTAGTTTCGTTTATCATAGAAATAACTGCCGGCATCGCCTTGGAAATAGCCCAAGTATTTTTTCGTGGAATTCCCTTGCTTTTTCACACTGCGGATTTGCGAAGCCAACTGCTGTTTGATTTCTACCAATTTCATATCAATTTCCTTATTGATCGAAACGACCACTCCGCCAATTTTCATCTCATCATCTGTAAAAGGCGGGAAAATATCATCCAATACCTTCTGGCGGCGATCCAGCAAACGGCTAATTTCATCGTACTGTTCATCCGTCAAATCGCTCTGAGGAATATGGGTAAGCATCCGAAGCTCAGCCGTCAGCCGATAACATTCTTTCAGACTGGCTCTCATCAGACCATTCCACCCGTATGCTGTTGTTGGCGATTTTTTTGAATCACCTGCTTCCATGTATCGCGGAAATCCACCAATAATCCTTCCACTTCATCTAAAGGCGCACTACTATTTTTGATATTCGCATCCATTAAGCGCTGATTCATAAATTCATAGAGAGTCATCATATTATGGCTGACTTCCATATCCATATTCAATGTCACCATTAACTCACGGATGATCTTCTGCGCTTTTTGGATATTCGTATTCTTCTCTTCAATCTGGCCTTGTGAAATAGCGACTTTTGCCTTTGCAACGAACTTCAGGCAACCATTGTAAAGCATCAGCGTCAGCTCAGCCGGAGACGCTGTCGTGACCGAATTTTGTTGGTATGTTTTGTATGGATTATTTGCTGCCATGTTTGTGACACTCCTTATATATACCTGTTAATTTCCATTACTAAAGAATGAGTAAAGATAATTGGATTGGCTGTTAGCCTTTTGGATCGCCTGTTCCATCGCCGTGAATTGGCGGTAGTAGCGGTCTTCCAGGTCTTTCATACGGTCTTCAAATGTATCGACACGCTTATCAATCCCATCCAAATCTCGGCCAATCACAAATGTCTGATTAGTGGAAGCGGAATTACCAGCCTTTGCCTTCAACATATCCATTGATTTATTGACCGTATCCGTCAATTTCTGTGCAATGCCGTTTTCCCCTCGAAAGAGTTGCTCAATAGCATCCGGGTTTTCTTCGATTGCTTTTTTTAACTTCGCTTCATTTATCTCTAGTTTTCCACCCTCAAGATAGTTTGCAGTTGTCGTTATGCCTATTTTCGAAAGCTGGTTATATCCATCTGGTATACTACTATTAACGACTGTTCCATAAAAATCATTCCTCATGCCAGAAAGGGCACTATTCAATAGATTATCGTTTCGCAGTAAACCTGTTTTAGCGATTTCTTCCCATTTATCTTGCTGTTTATCGCTTAAGCTTTCTTTTTGATCATCTGTTAAAGGCTTATAATCATTATTCCTTTTTTCATTTACTTTATCTTGTATTTTGCTGATCATTGTATTGTAATCATCAACAAATTTTTTAATATTATCATACACTTTAGTGCTATCATTCGTTATGCCAATTGTAACAGAGTCATCAAATTTTGCTTTTAGAGTAAATGAAACGCCGCTTACTTCAAATGTATTGGACGATCTCTCCGTTTTTAAGCCGTTTATTGTGAATTCAGCATTTTGAGCACTGACCGACACGGTTCCTTGACCAAAACGAAGTGTTTTATTAATAAAATTACCGGTAGTTTTGATTTCATTTCCATTTTTATTAAAGTCACCGGTCTCTTTTCGTGTTAAAGACATCTGTCCGGTATGGTCATCGTAGAACATATTAACGCCTACACTAGAATTATTGACAGTTGACATTACCGTACTTAAAGAATCATTCCCACCGATAAGAAAGCTTTCATGTTTATCACCAGTTGAAGTTGTAGTATCAATATCGAACGTTGTATATTTATGCTTATAAGTTGCTTCTAATGAGTAAACTGTTTTTTCATCAGAGCTAGGAATATTTGAATTAAAAGTAACTTCTCCAGTTTCTAAATTTATTGTGCCTAACTCTTCTGAATCACCCTTTGCAACAATTTTATCCCCTGTTACAATATACGTTTTTGAAGGCTTCTCTTCGATATCCCCTACTTTCTTTTTAAGTACAAAAGAAATACTGTCTTCCTTAATACTCCCTTGGTTCAAAGTCCATTTAGTGTTCGATTTACCTAAAGAAAGTTTATCTGTTCGTTCGTTGGCAATATAATTGACTTTTACACTGCTATTTTCATTGAGAGTCTTTCCAAATTTCAAAGTACCTTTATCAGGATCGACCAACACCTCATCGTTCTGCAGATTTTGAAAACCTTCATCACGAGCATCTAACTCTGCTTGAGTCACAACTTTAAACTGAGTTCCATCAACTTTTATAGACATGGATTTCAATTCGTTGTAATTAATTTTTGCATCTGTACCCAAATCCACCATATCAGTAGCTGTCTTAGTTGTTACATTTTTAGATAAGATAGCTCCGTCTTTCCAAACGCTATCTGATTGAACAGCAAATAAACTGTTTTGATTATATAAACTCTTATTTATATCAATCTCTTTATCCTTAGCCTTGATTGAATCTTTATTCAATAAGACTTCTGCTGCAGCCAATTGAGTTACTTTTGATATAGTATGTGTACCTTGGCTAGCCGCATTCGAAGCAGTTGCAGTAAGTTTACTTTCATCTGAAGAGCTCACCATTCTCACACGATACTGCGATGTCATCTTCATATTCAGAAGTTCACTACGAAAACCTAATAGCAATGTATTCATTGAACGATAATCATCACGTTGCCATTCCAGTATTTGCTTTTGCTGTTTCAACTTATCTAAAGGCATTTTTTGTGCCTTCATCATATCTTTCACAATGCTGTCTATATCCATACCGCTTGCTAAGCCGCTAACTCTCAAAAGATTTACCCCCTCAAATTTTCTTATCCACCAGCACGCCAAGAAACTCGGTCATCTCCGCATGCATGTCCAGCATCTTTTTAGACGGGATTTCCTTCACAACTTCTTGGGTATCAATATCTACCACCGTTACATAGTATTCTTGAAGTTTTTCATGATACTGAAATTGAATATGGGTGGTAGATGGCTTAAGAAATTCATTCATCCCATTGATTACTTTCTCTAAATCTTTCTTATTTAATTGCTTCTCTCGCTGCTCAAATTCTGTTTGTTTACCTATATTAAGATCTGTCTGATTCTGTGGTTGTATAGTTGTTGTTTGAGGTTGAAATCCCGAACTTCCAACTTTGTCTAACATACCAGACGCTCCTTCCGAAACATTTCTATATATTATTTATCGGAGATAAGGCTTATATTTTGATGAAAAAAGAGCAATTCATTTATAAAAGGAACTTATGATATAAAAAAAGAGACTCTAGTCCTAAAACTAGAATCCCTTTAAATTTAACCATATTTATTATTTCAACAATTGAAGAACGCCTTGTGGCTGTTGGTTAGCTTGAGCAAGCATAGCTTGAGAAGCTTGTTGAAGGATAGAGTTTTTAGTTTGTTCCATCATTTCTTTAGCCATATCTACGTCACGGATACGTGATTCTGCAGCTGTTAAGTTTTCAGAAGATGTGCTCAAGTTATTGATTGTGTGCTCTAAGCGGTTTTGGTAAGCGCCAAGACGAGAACGCTCGCTAGAAACTGATTTAATAGCGGAATCAATTACTGTAATAGCAGCACTTGCTTTGTCAGCAGTCGATAAATCTAGTGCATATTCTGCTGTCCCAGCCGTTGCACTAACGTCAGTTAATCCACCTTTAGCAACAGCAACGAATTTTGCACCAGCTTCGCTAGCATCTCCTCCACCAGTAACGCCTGACACCCCTAAAGCTTGAGCACGCATATCATTGATTTGTACAGTAAATTGTTGGCCTTTGTTTGCCCCAATTTGTAATGAAGCACCAGTACCCGTTGTAGAAACTGTTCCGTCCTCACCTGTAGTAGTAGTAATAGCTTGAGTGCCATCAAGTAACTTTTTAGTGTTAAATTCTGTAGTGTTACCGATACGTGTAATTTCAGAAGTCAATTGATTCATTTCTTTTTGAATTTCGTCACGATCAGTGCTTGTATTTGTATCGTTAGCAGATTGAGTAGCCAACTCACGCATACGTTGAAGAATGCTGTGTGTTTCGTTCAAAGCACCTTCAGCAGTTTGGATCATTGAGATACCATCTTGAGAGTTTTTAGCAGCCATATCCAATCCACGGATTTGTCCGCGCATCTTTTCAGAGATTGCAAGACCTGCAGCATCATCGCCGGCACGGTTAATTCGTTGGCCAGAAGACAATTTCTCCATATTTTTAGATTGTGCGTTTTGTGCGTTCCCCATTTGACGGTACGTGTTAAGGGCCGCAATGTTGTGATTGATTCTCATTTCAAATTCCTCCTTGAATGTGTCGGTTCACGTCCTTGTGAACACTATATAGAGCTGAAAGGGTGACGGCCGTTCACGCCTTTCGTTTACATTAGTTATATCGACATGCAAGCAAGGAATTTAATAGGTTTTAGAGAATATTTTTCTGATACTTATTTTTCTTTGCCGATAAAATCCCAAATGAAATTTTCACTGGATAGTGCAGCTTTGTTTTCATTCTGGATGCTTTCGAATACTTCCTTCCGGTGGATTTCTACATTTCTAGGCGCTTTTATGCCGAGCTTGATTTGATCTCCTTTGGATTCCAATACGGTCACTTCAATTCCTTCGCCGATCACGATTGTTTCCCCTGCTTTTCTTGTCAGCACTAACATGGCTTTACTCCTTCCCCTCTTGCTGGTTTAATGGATGTTTTGTCATATAGTGCGTATCATGCAGAATAACTTGTTTTGCTTTCTGGTTTTTCAGATTGAAAATAACAGGTGCCTGCAGGTTTGCTGTTGATTCTTCTATCGTCTCTCCTAATGTCAAAATGACAGCTACCATCACATCGCTTCGATTTTCCACTTCAAGCTGCTCCAGAACCGAGTCTTCCAATACAAAATCATAACGGTCAAAAAAAACGAATGGATCTGCCACCACAAAAGCTACATTCTTATTCTGAAAAGATTGCAAAACGGATAAATCACTATCGCCTAAAGGATACAAGGCAAACTGCTGTTCATCCGGAAATCCTGGGATGCCATTTTGGAAATGCCACAACTGTTGCTGGTCTATCTCCAGTTCTCCGTGAAACTTGGTCATAATTTTCATATAACCCCTCCATATCTATCATTTATTATATTTCTTCGCTGACAAAATCAATGGTAAGCGAATTCTTTTGTCTTAAATCAATATCCACATTTCCACTTCGATAATCGCCAATCGGCTTGTTTGTTTTTGCATTTACAATCGGTTTATGAATCTGCCAATCGATATCTACTTTGGCCGGTTCATACTCCAGTTTTACACTGCCGATAGGCGGAATGAATCCGATATTGAATTGTATCTCAGTCCTTTCGCTGTTTTGTTTAGCTATTTGTTGAATGGGGTTTCCGCCATTTTCTATTTTCATCAGCGCATCACCTTCTTGCGTCCGCCGGGCCATGCCTTCCATCAATTCCTGCTTCCCATTAGTGGCATACTCTTTCGAACTGCGGCTGATTGATTTAAAGCCCATCGCTTCCCAGGCGGCTGTTTGGTCAATCGTCAATCTGGCAGGAGTCCTTTCGAGGGACATCTCTGCTTTTGGTTGTTGAATGTCCAGTTCAGCTTGGGGCTGTTGCAACTCTAATTCTGCATCATTCGTTTGGATAGAAATCATTGCTGACTGAGATTCCAATCTAATTTGCGGTATTCTCATCTTCCCTCTCCCCTTTTAATAGAAAAAAGAAGCTATCCCATTGGAATAGCTTATCTTAAGAAATCCATCAGCGATGGCTGCATGATCTTGGCACCTACTCCAAGAGCAGCCCGGTGTACCGCTTCTTGCATGGTCAAATCCATGATGACTTTCTCCACTTCCACATTTTCATTATCAGAGAGTATTTGAGTGGAGATGACTTCTTGGCTATTTAAACGGTCATCCATCAGCTCTACCCTGTTTTGCTTTGCCCCGACATTTGCACGTGCGGTTAGAAACTTATCAATTTGCTTATCGATTTCAGACAAATGACCACTTATAGTCGATTCACTGGAATTGGTATCCTTTAAATCATTGATCAAGCTCTGCAATGGGTCATTATCGCCGTTTGCTGTTAACTCCTGGAATAAATCTTTTCCCGGTGTATTCAAAGGTAATGTGATACCGGGGAACACTTCCAAATTAATCGATTGCTGATCCGTGCTGCCTTCATAAAACCCATCCTTAGTAGGCGCTTTTTGTGTATTCACACCATTGAAAATAAATTTGCCGCCGATTTGTGTATCCGCAATATTGCCGATTTGTTCTTTCAATTGTTCAATCTCTGTGGCGACATAAGAACGCTGATTGCTCTCCAGTGAACCGTTGCTTGCTTCAACTGTCAATTCACGGATTTTCTGCAATGCCAACACGGCTTGATTAAGGGCATCGTCCGTGCTGTCCACCCATGTTTTCACTTCACCGATGTTCTGTTGGTACTGCTGGATATTATTCAAGTCGCTGCGGTATCCCATCGCGCGCATGGCGGCAACAGGATCATCCGAAGGCTTGGAAAATTTCTTGCCCGTTGAAATCTGTTCATCCAATTGCGCCAATTTGCTGTAGCTATCACTAATATGGCGCAACGTGTTATTGCTGATCATCGATTGTGTGACACGCATTCCTCTTCATCTCCTTAACGTCCGACGACGCCCATGCCATTGATAATCTTATCCAGCATTTCGTCAATCATGGTAATGTTCCGCGCGCTTGCATTATAGGCATGTTGGAATTTGATCATATTGACCATTTCTTCATCAAGCGATACTTCGCTGACAGACTGGCGGCGTTCTTCGACAGAAGCAGCAATTGTCGAGGCATTCTTCAAATTCTGCTGGGCGCTTTTCGACTCGACCCCAAGCTTGCCGATGATGCCTGCATAATAGCTGTCCATGTTTCCAGTCAGCGTATCCGGCTTCGTCTCCGTCCCATTATAAATTGAATACTCCGAGAAGCTTAGTTTCTTTATATTAGCCAGCTTCTGTGCATTTTGATTATCTCCAGATTTGCCGCTCGTCCCACCGGCAGCTATCGTACTTGGATTATCTATGATGGATGCCTTTACTTTAATTGTTTGGGCAGCATTTTCTTTATTCAATCCTTCAAAGAAGTCTCCGCCCTGTATATTTGTGTTGGTTCCATCATCCAAAATATAGCCTTGGCTATGGATTGCATTAAATTCTTTTCCGAATGCATAAGCCATATCATTCAGCTTTTTCAGCATATCCGGGAAACTCCCTTTAACCCCGCCATCCTCATAGCCGTATGCTTGAATGATGGCTGATAACTCACCGGATTTACCGAAATCTTTTGCTGAAATCTCTACAGATTTAGCTGAATTAGCGGAATCCGTCATAACTATTTTATCGACTGAGCCTTCTAGATTTTCCGGGGTGATGCTGAATTGTTTGTAACCGCCATTTCCTTTCGTACTCGCTTCAATCAAATTGATAGGAGGTACAGATGATTTCCCATCATCTTTTACCAATTCAATATTGTACAAACCATCTGCTTGCGGCAGGGCATTTCCATATTGTGTAGGTTGGACGCGAGTGACATTGATATTGACCATACTGGACAATTGGTCAACCAATGCATCACGTTGATCATATAAGTCATTTGGCAACATGCCATGCGGTTCAACTTCTGAAATTTTTCGATTAAGCTCAGCTATACTTTTGATGGCCTCATTGATTTCTGTCGTCTTGACGCTTATTTGATTGCCCAGGTCTGTTTGAACTCGGGTCAATGAATTATAGTAATAATTGAACGTATCGGCTACCATTTGGCCGGTGGATGCTACGACATCACGTGCGCCGCTGTTTTCCGTATTAGCCGCAAGCGTCTGCAATGAGTTCCAGAACTTGTCCATGGTGCTTTGCAAACCACTTGTCGAAGGTTCATTCATGATTTGTTCCATCTTGCCAAGGGCATCACTAAGTCCGTTATAATAACCGACACTATTATTTTGTTGGCGAATTTGCTGGTCAAGGAAAGAATCTCTCACTCTCTCAATGCTTCCAGTCGTTACCCCCGTCCCAATCTGACCAGGAATCCCTGGCCGGTTCATGCCGCTGTATGGATAGGAATCCGTCTGCACCATATTGGCCCGTTGCCTTGTATATCCCGGCGTATTCGCATTAGAAATATTATTCCCGGTTACATATAATACCCCTTGCTGCGTGAACATGCCGCGTTTGGCTGTTTCTAAACCCATGAAGGTTGAACGCATTGTATTTCCCCCGTTCTTGTTCGGTTACGATTGTTATGCTTGTGAATCAAATAGGCTCCGTTTCATGTGCTGGCCGCCGTTGTTGGCCGGTTTATTGTAATTGTAGTTTGCTTCCTGCGGCCGTAGCATATCGAGTGTCAAATTGACGTATTGCAGGGAAGAATAAATCAGCTGCTGATTCAGGTGATTGGCATCCTTCAATTGCTGTGTGAGCTCCAATAATTGCTCGCGTTGCTTTTTCAATAGATCGCTCTGGCCGTCTTCACTTTGGGCGATGACATCCATCAGACTTGGCGTTGTGTGGTCTTGGTGATCCATGAGGAGAGCGACTTCCTTTAGCCGTTCATTTTCAATCTGAGTGATTGCCTTGATATGCTTTTGCTCTTCATTCATCAGCTTTTCAAGCACATCGATGTTGTTGGTTTTGATGGCTTCGGTCTTCTGGTTGGCCAGTTTCAACAAGGAACGGTGGAGCTTGATCAATGTGTCCAAGTGCTGGATGAGTGCTGTACTGCCCATGAGTGGCCTCCTTCGAGATTTGCTTTATGTCAGAAGGGGCTTTTTAGCCCCTTCTTTATTTATTTTTCGAGTAAAAATCCAATAGGCTTTTCGCCGTAGCTTTCGGATCGACTTGATACGTGCCGTTCTGGATGGAGACTTTGATGTCCTGTACGCGTTCCTGGCGTTGTGCCACGATTTGTGAGGACTGCTGCATTTCTTTTGCTGTTGAGGAAATTTCGATTTTGTCTTTTTGATAAGTGGACTGTTTCAGTTCATCTAATTTATTGATGTTCTTTTTATATGGATTCATTCCGGCCGGGCCAACTTGATTGATTTTCAATTGAATTCCCCTCGCTTTCATTAACCGCATCTTTTTGTTTATTAATAGTATCGGCTCATTCTTCTGAGTTTGTATGTTATTTTATCATTTTCCTATTAGCTATTCACTTATTGGGGTGGCTGTTTTCTTTGACGTGATAGGTCAGGCGCTTATCGCGTTCCTGGATTTCCTGCTTTCGCCGTTCTTCGTCTTTAAAAAGCTGCAGTTCGCTTTTCAATGACGTTGAACAGGAAACGCAGAGTCGCCCTTCGCGGATCATGCCGCCGCATCGCTCGCATTTATAGCCCAGATTCGGGAACTGCGCCAGCTTCAGCCGGCCGTTGCGGATGAACTTGATGATCAGTTCTTCCTCGACGCCGGTTGCTTCGATTACCTGCTGCATGGCTGCCGTGCGGTTTTCTCGCTTGCGTATATATTGGTAGACTAATTCGAACAGCTTTTCCTCTTCTTTATAGCAGCTATCGCATACATCGCGGAATGTTGTCTGGATAAATAAGCTGTCGCATCTTGGGCAATTCATTAGATCTCCCATGTTTATTCCCCTTTCAGTTGCTTTTATTCGTATCTATCTAGCAACCGTTAGTGAATGGACGCTGCTTGCACCTGACTCCAATAGTATTTCGGCTGCGTGACGTAGAGTACTTCCTGTAGTATAAATATCGTCTACCAACACGATTTGTTTACCTTCAATCGGACTACTACTTTTGAACTGAAAAATCTGCGGCAGCTCCAGCCTTTGCCGGCGCGTTTTTTTCGATTGTTTTTCGCTGTGGATCCGTGCCAGCAAGTGAACCGGCTTGCATCCTGCTTTCAGGATCAATTGTTCACTTTGATTGAAGCCTCTTTCCATCAGTCGTTCATCGCTTAACGGAATCGGGACAATCAATGCTTCCTTATAAACGCTGAGGCATTTCTTCAGCGGTCCGGCAAACACTTCAGCAAGTGCCGTATCGCCGCGGTATTTATAGAGGGCAATCAGCTCTTTCATAAAGTCATTATAGTGATAGAGAGACGTATTTTTGCCCAATATGCCTTTCCATCTACCATCCTGTTCCCAACGGCTGCAATCTTGGCATAAGACTTCTGCCGTCGGCAATTCCCTTGAACAAATACTGCATGTAGTCCCGCTGATTGGTGCCAACTTGCCTTCGCAGCTTGTGCATAGCAGGGGTTTTTGATAGCTCCACGAAAACGTGGCCCATGAATAGGAAGCCATCATCGGCGTGCTGCAATAGAGACAGAGATTGGACTTAAACATCAATCATTCCCCTTTCCGCCGCTTCTTTGTTCATGGTTTCGATCTGGCGGACAGCGCGCTTCATCGCCCATGTTTTCCCGTAATGAAAGAAGACGATGTCGCCTGTGGGATAGTCTGCTTTCCTCCCGACCCTGCCGGCGATTTGCACAAGCGCACTCTCTGTGAAAATACCTTCTTCTGCTCCGACGACTGCTGCATGCAGACGGGGAATAGTCACACCCCGTTCAAGAATGGTGGTTGTCATCAGGCCAAGCACTTTTCCTTCACGCAATGCCTGCACCTTTTCTTTCCGCTTAGGGTCTTCCGAATGGACACTCATCAATTCTGGGTAGTCTTGTTGAAAGAAAGGCAAACAAGCATTCATGATTTCGATATGGGGGAAAAATAATAGAAACGGCGTTTGGGAGGCAAGTTTTTCTCTGTACCATTCTTGGATGGGAACCGGTATGTTCTGCAGGGAAAATGCTTTTTTCCAGTTGCCGCACCACTGATAACGCGGCACAGGGATTGGATGGCGATGAAAGCGGGCGGGAATAGTCGCACAGTGGATGGTGTTGGCGGCTGCTTGTTTTTGCAGCTCGCGGGAAGGGGTGGCGGTGAGGTAAATAAGTGAAGAGATTGGTTTGCGGCTTCTGGCAGCTGCATATTGGAGCGCCTGGTCCATACTATAGGGAAAGGCGTCCACTTCGTCAATAACCACCAGATCGAACGCCTCTTGATAGCGAAGCAACTGATGGGTGGTCGAGACAACCAATTGCGCCAACACATTCTTTTCCTCGCTTCCGCCGTAAAGCGACGCAATGGTGACGGAAGGAAAGGCTTGCTTCAGGCGCGGCGCCAGTTCGAGGACAACATCCGTTCTCGGGGTGGCAATGCAGACTCGTTCTCCTTGAGACAATGCAGCGGCAATGCCCGGAAACAACACCTCCGTTTTTCCTGCTCCACAAACCGCCCAGACCAAGGCCGTCTGCTTCTGCTGTACTGCCCGGACAACCAAATCCGCGGCTGCCTGCTGTCCCGGCGATAATGTTCCTTGCCACTGTAGGCATTGTTCATGGAATGGAAAAACAACCGGCGGGCCTGTCCAGTGAATAAGTGTACTGCATGAAGCCACTTTACCCATCATAATGCAGTTCCGGCAATAGGCGCATTCCTTTCCGCAACGGGCGCAATGGTGTGAGGCAAAACGGTTGGAATCACGGTTGCCGCAGCGCTGGCATGTGAGCCGGCCATTCATCTTGGCCAGTCCAGCTGTTTGTTGGATGATTTTTTGTTCGAGGGCAGCTTGGAGAGCATCGGGGGATAGATCCGTCAGTTCGGATGCGAGCAGCGTTTTACCGCATAGCTGTGATTGAAGGTCTTTCATGTATTGAATCAGCTCCTTTCCCCACACAATTCGACAAAAGGCTAGTTGTTTCCTTTAGATAGGCACAAAAAAAGCCGCCCTAAAAAGGACAGCTTCTGTATCTTACTTCTTATACCAACCCATGCCCAACGCGCCTTCCCCTAAATGGGTGCCGATGACCGGGCCGAAATAGCTCAGTTCAAAGTTCACATTCGGGAAGCGGGCTGCCAGTTCTTCCATCCATTCACGCGCATCGCTTTCACGGTTGGCGTGGATGATGACGGCTTCTATCGGTTCGCCTGATTTTGCATCTTCCTCCAAAAGATCCACGATTCGCTTCAGCGCTTTTTTGCTTGTGCGGATTTTTTCGAAAGGAACGATCATTTTATCCTGGAAATGCAGGATTGGCTTCACCTTCAACAGACTGCCGATGATGGCTTGGGCACTGCCCAAACGTCCGCCTCTTTGCAGATGGTTCAAGTCGTCCACCATGAAATAAGCTCTGACGCTTTTCTTGATTTCCTCCAGGCGCTCTATAATTTGCTCAGGAGTGGCACCGTTTTGGGCCATTTTTGCCGCTTCAATGACATAGAAGCCTTGGACACTACAGGAAATTTCGGAGTCGAAGCAGTGGACCTCGATTTCTTCGACCATGTCCCCGGCTGCTACTGCTCCTTGGAAAGTGCCGCTGATGCCGCTCGATAAGTGGATACTTACAACTGCATCATACTCTTTTGCTAGCTCGGAAAATGTTTCGACGAATAAACCGATTGGAGGCTGAGAGGTAGTGGGCAATTTTTCTTCTTTCTTTACTTCTTCATAAAATTCATCTGCTCTTATGTCAATTTCTTCTCTGTAAGTTTCGTTTCCAAATACAACACTTAGGGGAACCATATGTATATTCAACTGTTCACGCAAGGTTTTCGGGATGTACGCCGTACTATCCGTCAGAACTGCCGTTTTCATAAGTAGTACCTGCCTTATTATCATTTTCTCTATATCAATTATATTAACCATTTTATATGAAAAGTGGTTGTTTTGCATTAAAATGTTATACCCTATATATATTCTGCTTCCATTATGGGCTTTTATATGCCTTTTTACACCTAGGGGCAGTTCACGCTTCATATAAAAAAAAGAGATGCAATTAACTTCAATCGCATCCCATTTGTTCATGTTATATTTCTTAGCGGACTTCGACCCAGCCGTTCTTGATGGCAAGCACAACTGCCTGCGTCCGGTCATTGACGGCCATTTTTTGGAGAATATTGCTGACATGGTTCTTAACCGTCTTCTCGGAAATGAACAATGTTTCCCCGATATTACGGTTGCTTTGGCCGTCAGCCAGTAATTGCAGCACTTCGCATTCGCGCCGTGTCAATAAATGCAGCGGGCGGCGGATTTCGGTTGCCAGATGGGATGAATGCTCATCCGCTGTATCAGAAGCCAGTCTGCGGTATTCGCGGACCAGGTTATGAGTGACTTTCGGATGGAGGTATGAGCCTCCTTCAGCCACTACCTTGACAGCTTCAATCAGGGCATCGGCGTCCATTTCCTTCAATAGATAGCCGCTGGCGCCTGTCTTAAGTGCATGCGTTACATAATTCTCATCATCATGGATGGAGAGGATGATGACCTTTGTATTCGGGAATTGCTGAATCAATTGCTTCGTCGCTTCGATTCCATTCGTGGTAGGCATATTGATGTCCATTATGACGACATCCGGTCTGTGGCGATCGACTAGATCGATTGCCTCGCTACCGTCATCGCCTTCAGCGACCACTTCAAATGACTCTTCAAAATCAAGAATTCGTTTTACCCCTTCACGGAATAGCTGGTGATCGTCTATGATCACAATACTCGTAGTGCTCAACATGTTCCACTCCCCTTGTCTATATCCAGTCCCATTCTTTATAAAGGTATTGCTTATGAAATTTCAATCGGCATGGAAATCATGACGACTGTTCCCTTCCCAATACTTGAATCTACTGTTAGATCACCATTCAGAAGGTCTACACGTTCCATCATGCCGATCAGACCGAATGAACCTTCTTTCTTTGTATCTGGATCAAACCCTTTTCCGTCATCCTTTATAACAGCCATTACATGCGATTTATTTATTTCTATCTTCACAGTAATGGTAGATGCCTCAGCGTGCTTGATGGCATTCTGGACCGATTCCTGAATCAGCCTGAATAAAGCAACCTCCATCTTGGTAGGCAATCGTATGTCTTCACGCAATGAGACAAAGTCAATCTTCAAAGTCTGGTTGTATTCTTCAATATTGCTTAAATATTTCCGCAGCGTAGGTACGAGCCCAAGGTCATCCAAAGCCATCGGGCGCAAGTCATAAATAATCCGTCTTACTTCATATAAAGCATTGCGTACCATTTTTTTCAGGTTCCGGATTTCAACTAACGCTTCTTCGGCCCCTTGTTCTCGGAAGATTCGGTCTATTAAATCTGATCTCATCATGACGTTTGCCATCATTTGAGCAGGCCCATCATGAATTTCACGCGATAAGCGCTTTCGTTCTTCTTCCTGTGCTTCGATGATTTTGAAGCCAAATTCCTGGCGGCGCTTCGCATCATGCAATATTTCCCCTACTTGCGCCAAGTCGCTGGTCAAGAAGTTCAAAACAATGCTGATTTGAGAAACAAGATGTTCAGCCCGTTCAATCGTATTCTGCAGGCCGATCAGCCGGCGCTGAAGATCATCGCGCTTGTGGCGCAGCTGCTTCTCCATCTGCCTGTTCATTTGCAGATCCACCTGTAAGGAATGAGCCACTTCATATGCTTCACGGACTTGTGCTTCTGAAAATGTATTAAAATGCATACTGACTTCCGATAGTCGCTTACGGGCCAACCGGGCTTTCCGCTCCAACTGGTCCCCTTCTTCAATTACCAGAAGCACCATGCTGCGTATATTCTTCAGTTCCTCTAGCAGAGTCTCAAAATCCAGCCTGCTTTGTTCGCCGATATTGAAAATTTCATTCTTGCTTGCGCCTACCATATGGATCATTTTTTCTAAAATTGCATCTAACTCTTGGATGTCTACTTTTTTTATGGACATACAGATGCCTCCGTCTTCGTCCAACTCGCACCATGATTTAATCAAAATGCTTTGTTACCGGGTTGATGATCATATACATAGTGAGTCGTCCTCATCATTCTTTTTTTAAAACAACGCCTCAAGTACTATGTCTATCTTAGTATGGAATTCACCAAAAATACATTGTTTTGCAACCATTTCAAGCAAAAACCAGATAATCGTTCGTTTTTTATCGCTTTCAATGATCTCTTTTTCTTGATAAGCTAGTAGATTTATATTGGATTCTATTTATTTTAAACTATTTCACTTTTATTTTTACATATGTCTTTTCTCCTGTTCATTTCCTGAACAAGTGAGAATTCCAACTTTTCCCCTTTTGCATGACTATTATCATTATACGCTGAATTAAGTTATTTTTAAATAATTTAACACTATCGACGTATGTTTTATTATAACAGCTATTTTTCATTGGTATATTAAAGTTTCATTACATCTATTTACCAAACTGTAACAAATTTTACCGCCGGCCGTTTATTATCTTTCTATATGGATTTCGAGGCTATTTTCTCCTGCTATAATGAATAATTGCCCTCTTATAGTCTGAAGATTATAATGAGAAAGTAAAGAAATGTCTTTTACTAAGTATATGTATATATGAAAGATTACTTATTGAAGGAGGAAAAGAATGCTTCAACAATACCGGACTGTGAAGGGATACGGCGAAAATGAGATAGTCATCCAAAAGTCTCGCTTCATCACATACGTCAATCGTGCAGAAACAGAAGAAGCCGCCCTTTCCTTCATCCAGGAAATCAAAAAAAAGCATTGGGATGCCACCCACAACTGCTCCGCCTATATGATCGGCGAGCATGATTCCATACAAAAGGCCAATGACGACGGTGAACCAAGCGGAACCGCCGGCGTACCGATGCTTGAGGTACTTAAGAAGAAAAACCTCAAGGATACAGTGGTCGTCGTGACAAGGTACTTCGGAGGCATCAAGCTTGGAGGCGGCGGGCTGATCAGAGCATACGGCAAATCCGCTTCAGAAGGCATAAATGCCACTGGGGTCGTGAAACGCACATTGATGTGTGTCATGCATACGACCATCGATTATACATGGCTTGGCAAATTAGAGAATGAACTACGGTCCTCTCATTACTCCCTCAAGGATATCACCTACCTTGAACAAGTGGATATTGAGACATTTGTGGCTGTTCCGGAAAAAGAACAGTTCATCAAGTGGATGACGGAATTGACGAATGGGCAAGCCACCGTTACAGAAGGCGAACTTCTCTACCACGAAGAGCTTGAAACCTAATAGGCGCCGCTTACGTCTATATAACGACGATTCCTTCATTGGAAAGCAAATAGCAGCCTACTCGTATACAAACATAAGGGAGAAAACAGAATGGAACAGAAACGATACATCGTCAAGAAAAGAAAAAAGAAGAGAAGGATTTTGCGTAAACTTCTTCTGATCGTAATCCTTTTGGTTTTAGTGGCAGGCAGCTACGGCGCCTATGTTGTCTACCAAACGATGCAGGCGGCCGATGATTCATACAGCCAGTTGGGGCGCGGCGAAAAATCCGATCTCCGCGACAAAGCCGTACACTTCGGCAAAGATCCTGTTTCCATCCTGCTGATGGGGGTCGAGGATTATGCAACAGGAGGCAAAAACGGACGTGCCGATACCATCATGGTAGCCACATTCAATCCGGATACAAAATCCATGAAGCTCTTAAGTATTCCTCGTGATACAAAAGTATATATCCCGTCAAAAGGGCGCAAGGATAAAATAAATGCCTCATTCAATAAAGGCAAAGACTCGACCATCGAAACGGTAGAGAATTTCCTAGAGATTCCGATCGATTATTATGCAACGATTAACTTCGAAGGATTCAAAAGCGTGATCGATGAAATCGGCGGCGTCGATGTCGATGTTCCATTTGATTTCTGGGAATATACAGACACCTTCCCGCGTGAAAAGATTTACTTCGAAAAAGGGCCGGCCCATCTGAACGGCGAAGAAGCACTTGCTTATGCCCGCATGAGAAAACGCGATCCTAACGGTGACTTCGGCCGAAACGACCGCCAGAAAGAAATTGTCAAAGCAGCGTTTGACGCGATGCTGAAACCGAAAAATTTGATGAAGGTTGATGAAATTTCCGACCATGTCGGCAAAAATATGGAAACAAATCTGAAAGCGACAGACGGCCTTTCATTCATCACCAAATTCAAGAGCCTTTCTTCCGACAGTATCCAAACATTGAAGATAGAAGGTTCCAACGATACGTCAACAGGCATTTATTACTTCATCCCAGATGAAGATCATATCGATAAAATCAAAAAAGAACTGCAGGAAGAATTGGATTACCACGGTAAATAAAAGATCACATCCGGCGCACGTTGCCGGATGTTTTTTTATTATGCCTGCTTGTAAGCCCCGGCCATCCACTATTTTTTGTGAATGTGCCATTAACATACGGCATATACCTTTTATATCTTTGCACCTGCAGGTAAAAAAAAAAAGGGATTCTCAGCCTTCATGAAGTGCCTGGCCGGCTGTACGGACAGCACTACGTTTGGCAAGAAACTTTTCCAGAACAATCATCACCCACAACGTGGAAATTAACAGGAAATTACATTACTTTTCGGTAAATTTTATATTACGAATATTTCACAAAGCACTATTGCTTCCTTCATTATGTTAAACTACCAAAAGTGGAAATACATTTTAATAGTTAGAATATTATTGCAAAAAAAGAAAAAGCACGGATGATAGAAACGGAAAAGGAGAAGTATCTAAATGGCGTCGAATCGCAAAGTGTATGTTGTAACCAAACGAAAGAAAAGCCGCAAAAAATTAGCTATGTTTATTTTAACGCCTATCCTAGTGCTCTTATTTGGCACAGTCGGCTATGTGGCCACTCTTTACACGAAAGCAGAGCAAGTGGCCGATCAATCATATGAACCTTTGGACCGATCATCAAAAGCGGTTGCTGATCTGTCCAATCATGTCGATAATATGTCCATCCTCTTCATAGGCGTGGACGACAGCCAATCAAGAAATTACAAAGACAGTACCCGTTCTGACGCATTGCTGTTGGCAACCTTCAATAAGAAACTGAAAACCGTCAAGCTTCTCAGTATTCCGCGTGACTCCTACGTATATGTCCCTGACAAAGGAGATTATACAAAAATTAACCACGCCTATGCTTTAGGCGGTGCAAGGGGCTCCGTCGAAACCGTCGAGAAGCTATTGGACATTCCGGTTGACTACTATGTGCGCATGAACTTCTACGCACTGATCGACATTGTGGATGCACTTGGCGGCATAGAAGTGAACGTGCCTTACGAAATGTACGAAAAGGATTCCAAAGACCGCGGAAAAGCCATCCATCTAGAGAAAGGGGTGCAAGTGGTCAACGGTGAAGAAGCATTGGCATTCACGCGTACCCGCAAGCAAGATAACGATATGGAACGCGGCAAGCGCCAACAGGAGGTTATCCAGGCCATCGTCAAAAAAGCAGCTACCGCTCAAGCACTCACCAAGTATACAGATGTGATGGAAACAGTCGGCGAGAATATGAAAACCAACTTTACCTTCTCTCAAATCAAATCATTGATGGCCTTCGCCCTTAAAAACAACGACATGGAAATCGAAAATCTGCAGCTTCAGGGCCAAGATGCCACGATCGACGGCGTCTATTATTACCAATTGGATGATGAGAACGTAGAAGAAATTTCAGACACCTTGAAAGAGCACCTCGAAACAACCGCTTCCTCAAAAGTAGCGCAAGAAACGGCACCACAAGAAACGTTGAAGAATCAAATGCCGGCAAACAGTGATTCTTCAGAGGAAGAATAAATCAGCGCATAATCAAACACCCCCTTCGCCTATTCTGGTGAAGGGGGTGTTTTCGGTTATTAGGTTGTAGGGGCTACTGCCCTTCCGCTTTTCTCTCTGTCTAGCTCCGAACAACCAGCGGCTAGGGGACTTCACCCTTTTCTTCTACGATAAGTCAACATCAGTTCGCTATGCTCACTGTGTTTCCTTTATCTCAAAGAGAAAGGGCTCCAGTCCCTACGCAGCTAAACGGGTGTTCTCCGCTTTTCTTGGTGTCTAGCTGCAACGGCCGTCTCCGCTTTTCGTTATAAAACTACGGCTGCTATCATCCCAAAGATGAATAGCGGGATGTTGTAGTGTAGGAATGTTGGTACGCATGTGTCCCAGATGTGGTGGTGCTGTCCGTCTGCGCTTAGTCCTGCTGTCGGTCCCAAGGTGCTGTCTGATGCTGGAGAACCCGCATCGCCAAGTGCGCCGGCTGTTCCGATCAATGCAGCTGTCGCTAATGGCGATAGCCCTGCCGCTGCGCAGATTGGCACATATAACGCCGCCAAGATTGGCACTGTACCGAAGGACGAACCGATGCCCATTGTAATGATCAGGCCAACCAATAGCATGATGAATGCAATCATCATCGGAGACGTGCCGATGATATCCGTTGTTGCGTTCACGAGGCTATTCACAGCTCCAGTTTCTTTCAATACGGCTGCATAGCCTGAAGCGACAAGCATGACAAACGCAATCATCCCCATCATGCCGATCCCTTTTTGTACCACTGCATCTCCTTCGTTGAAATCAACCACTCTCGTAACGAACAAGACAATAATTCCGGCAATGGCGCCCAATACAAGTGATTCTGTCCATAGCTGAATGACCAATGCTGCCACGATGCTGATGACCGTGAAAGTATGAGAGAGATTCCATTTGATGATTTCATCTGTTTGCTGTTTTACTTCAAGTACTTTATATTCACGGGGTTTCCGGTACGATACGAAAACGGCAAACAGTAAGCCGACAATCATCCCAGCTCCCGGTATTAACATGGATAATGTAACGTCATGCAAGGAAACGGACATCCCATTAGATACCATTTCATCGCGGACAATCCCTTGGAAAATCAATCCGAAACCAGCCGGAATCACCATATACGGCGCTTGCAGACCGAATGTCAATGCTGTTGCAACGCTTCTTCTGTCCAATTTCAAACGATCGAACAAAGCCAGTAACGGCGGAATCAGAATAGGGATAAAGGCAATATGTACAGGAATGACGTTTTGTGAAAGACAGGCCAAACCTGCAATTGATAAAACAAGGAGCGTCTTTTTCCCTTTAAAAACCTTCAGCATTTTATTCACAAGGATGGTGGTAATTCCAGACATCCCGATCATGACAGCGAAGATTCCCAATAACACATAACTTAATGCTGTATTTGACTGCCCGCCCATCCCGGAAATCAAGACATTGACCGTATCGACAATGCCCATGCCGGAAACGGCTCCAGCCACGATGGCGGCAACAATAATCGAAAATAAAACATTTACCCTTAATAAACTAAGTGCCATTAAAGCAATCACACTGATCAGAACGGCATTGAACATATGATGCACCCCACATTTCGTTTCTATTACTTTATTACTTTACCTAACTAATATAATAAAGTACAGCAAAAAGTTTATCTAGTACTAATCTACCACTTTCATCAGCCATTTAAGCTCACAAAAAAAAGATGCATGTAGTCTATGCACCCTTCTATCACCATATTAACAGTCTAGTATTCTCTTCCCTTTAATATAAACTGCATCAGCGTGATTCACGGCGAAATGGTATGGCAGATAAGCATAATTCGGTATATCCCAAACCACAAAATCGGCCTGAGCACCAATGGCAAGCGATCCGGCGCTTTCCCCCAAGCCAATTGCATGGGCGGCGTTCACAGTCACGGCATTCCATATTTCTTCTGCTGTCATCTTTAAGCGCAGGGCTGCCAAGGACATAATCATCTGCAGATTTTCTGTCACACAGCTTCCCGGATTAAAATCAGTGGCGAGGGCAACCGCTCCTCCACAGTCTATAATCGTTCGGGCTCGGGCATACTCATTTTTCCCGAGATAAAAGGTAGTCCCCGGCAGCAATACGGCCACTGTCTCTGATTGCGCCAGCAGACCAATCGCCCGATCGGACGCGGCTACCGCATGGTCGGCACTTGCCGCATTCAGTTCAACGGCCAACTCCGTACCGCCAAGCGAAACGATTTCATCGCAATGGATCTTAACGCCAAGCCCGCAAGCTTTTGCATGCTGCAGGAATGTCTTTGCCTGCTCGGTGGTAAAGACCCCATGCTCACAGAATATATCAGCAAAAGACGCCAGTTTCTTGTCTGCAACCTCGGCAGCCAGCCGGCACATGTACGCAATGAAATCATCTTCTTTTCCGCTGAATGCAGGCGGCAATGCATGGGGGCCAAGAAACGTGGAAACCATTCTGAGAGGAAAGTGCTCAGATAGCCTTTTAGCCACCAGGAGCTGTTTCAATTCTGTTTCCCGATCCAAACCGTAACCGCTCTTGCTTTCGACTGTAGTCGTCCCATGGCTCATCATCCGCCGCAGATGCTTTGCCGCTTTTTCGAATAATTCATCAGCTCCGGCTTCCCTCGTTGCTTTTACCGTTGAAAGAATGCCTCCTCCTTGTTTGAGGATTTCCAAGTAATCCAAGCCACTCTGCTTCAATGCCAGCTCATTTTCCCTCGAGCCTCCATGGACTAAATGGGTATGACAATCGACAAGGCCCGGTGAAACGACTTTTCCGCCAACGTCTATCGTTTCAGCCGCGTCTGGAAAAAACGCCGGATCATCTGCCCCTATCCAGGACACATGCCCGTCTTTGACAGCGAATGCGGCCCGGCGCTTGACCGCCAACTCTTTCATCCGTTCGCCTTTTAATGGAACGGGACTCTTCATCGGAAGCAGCAACTCTCCTATATTCATCACTAATGTATCATGCATGGCCGCTAGTCCCTCCCCAGCATCGGCATATCGATTCCCTTATCATGCGCTTCTTGAATCGCCTTTGGATAGCCGGCATCCGCGTGGCGGACAATTCCCATGCCCGGATCTGTCGTCAGTACCCTTTTCAACTTTTTCTCTGCTTGTTCTGATCCGTCCGCCACGACCACCATGCCGGCATGAAGGGAATAGCCCATTCCCACGCCGCCTCCATGATGCACGGAAATCCAGGAACCGCCGGCCGCTGTATTCACCAGCGCGTTCAGGATGGCCCAGTCGCCGACCGCATCGCTTCCATCCCGCATATTCTCCGTCTCGCGGTTAGGCGATGCAACCGATCCGCAATCCAAATGATCTCGCCCAATGACAATCGGAGCCTTCAATTCGCCTTTTCTCACCAAATCATTAATGGCAAGACCCATTTTCAGCCGTTCACCATAGCCCAACCAGCAAATCCGTGCCGGCAGCCCCTGGAATTCAACCTTTTCAGCAGCCAATGCAATCCAGCGCTGAAGATGTTCATTTTCGGGAAAAAGCTCCTTGATGAGCCGGTCGGTGCGGTAAATATCCTCTGCTTCCCCTGATAGGGCTGCCCAGCGGAACGGCCCTTTTCCTTCGCAGAACAAAGGGCGGATATAGGCAGGGACAAATCCAGGAAACGAAAAAACCTCTTCAACCCCTTCGTCTTTGGCAACCTGTCTGATGTTGTTGCCGTAATCAAAGACAACTGCTCCTTTTTCGGCAAAACGGAGCATGGCTTTTACATGGTCGGCCATTGATTTCTTCGCCATTTCCACATAGCGTTCCGGGTGTTCCCGGCGCATTTTTGCACTTTCATCCAAGCTGAGCCCTGCGGGGATATATCCGTTCAGCGGGTCATGGGCCGAAGTCTGATCCGTCACGATATCGATGTAGACATCCTTATCCAGAATTTCATGGTGGATCTGGGCTGCGTTGCCCAATAGAGCAATCGACCGGGGAATCCCCGCCTCTTTTGCCTCCATCGCCCACTGGAGCGCTTCATCGACACGATCCGTCATACAGTCGCAGTACTTGGTCGAAAGCCGTTTCTCGATTCGCAAAGGATCGGCCTCCACTACAATCGCCACTCCGCCATTCATCGTGACTGCCAGCGGCTGGGCGCCGCCCATCCCTCCCATGCCGGCCGTCAGGGTAATAGTGCCCCGCAGCGAACCATTGAAGTGCTGGTCTGCCAATGCGGCGAAGGTTTCGAACGTCCCTTGCAGAATGCCCTGAGTGCCAATATAAATCCAGCTACCTGCTGTCATTTGGCCGTACATCATCAAACCTTTTTGATCTAGCTCGTGGAAATGCTCCCAATTGGCCCACTTTGGCACCAACACCGAATTCGACAGCAACACACGCGGCGCCATTTCATGTGTCTTAAATACGGCAACCGGCTTTCCTGATTGCACGAGCATCGTTTCATCATTTTCCAGCCGTTTTAGTGTAGCCTCCAAGGCATGGAACGCTTCCCAATTCCGCGCTGCCTTGCCGATTCCCCCATACACAATTAACTCTTCCGGCTTTTCCGCCACCTCCGGATCCAGATTATTGCGCAGCATCCTCAATGCCGCTTCCTGTTCCCAGCCTTTGCATTCCAATTCTGTGCCTCTTTTCGCCCCTACCGTTCGATCAACCATCTTTTCTCCGCCCCTTTCTGCTCTTTATTATTGAATAACCCGCAATAAACGATCCATGGCCTCGATGTCGTATGAAAAAACCCGGTCTTGTGCAATAGCCGGGATATGGCGGCGCATTTCTTTCCACTTTTTCTGAAGTGCAGGCGAACTTTGATCGATTCCCCGATATTCTACTGCCTGCATGGCACATATACATTCTATGGCCAGGACGCGGCGGGCATTCTCAATAATAAGCCCCGCATGCCGGGCAGCGATTGTCCCCATGCTCACATGGTCTTCCTGATTGGCAGAGGAAGGAATGGAATCAACGCTGGCAGGATGGGCCAATGTTTTGTTTTCCGAGACCAGTGAAGCCGCCGCATATTGCATGATCATCGCTCCCGATTGAAGGCCGGGCTCCGGGCTCAAAAAAGCCGGCAAGCCATCGTTCAATTGCGGATTCACGAGCCTTTCGATTCTCCTTTCAGACATATTGGCCAGCTCTGCCACGCCGATTTTCAGAAAATCCATACTGAACGCAATCGGCTGCCCATGAAAATTGCCTCCCGAAAGGACAAGCTGTTCACCGAATACTAATGGATTATCTGTCGCTCCGTTGATTTCAATCTCGATTTTTTCCTTCACATAATCCAACACCTGCCAAGAGGCGCCGTGGACCTGTGGGATGCAGCGCAAAGAATAGGCATCCTGCACGCGTATTTCTCCCTGCCTGGATACCAAAGAGCTTCCCTGCAGCCAATTGCGCATTCGTTCGGCTACTGCCGACTGCTGGGGATAGCCTCTTGCTTCATGGAGCAGCGGATGAAAAGCATCCACAACACCCCTTAGCCCCTCAAACGTCAACGAAGCGATCCATTCGCTGTCATACGCCAATTGTTCCGCTTCCACATAGTTAAGCAGAGCAACCGCCGTCATGGCTTGTGTGCCATTAATCAGCGCCAATCCCTCCTTCGCCTGGAGCACCAACGGATTGATGTTGTTCTTCACCAGCACTGTTGCCGTATCTGCTGTTTCTCCATTGTCCCCAAACACCTTCCCTTCTCCAATTAGTGCTAGTGCCAAATGCGAGAGAGGCGCCAAGTCACCCGATGCCCCCAAAGAACCTTGTTGGGGAATCACCGGATGGATGCGTCGATTGATGAACGTCTCCAATAAACGGACAACCTCTTCCCGCACGCCTGAATACCCCTTTAACAAAGCATTCAGGCGCAAGACCATCATGGTGCGTGAGACAACCTCAGGAAAAGGGGAACCCACCCCGCATGCGTGGGAACGAATAAGATTGAGCTGGAGCGCCTCGACGTCACATCCATTAATACCAACATCACTTAGCTTGCCGAATCCTGTCGTAATGCCATAAACGATTGCTCCTTTATCTACCATTCCCTCAACCGCTTTTCTGCTGTTTCTCACCCGTTCCACAGCATCAGGGGCTAATTGGATGGGTTCATCATCCAAACAAATCCGCTTCACTTGCTCAATCGTCAGACCATGGCCGTTCAACTCAACCATGCACATTCCTCCTTTTAAACAGCAAAAAGAGGCAACAATGGCCAACAAAAAAGCCATCATTACCTCCTGATTGCTAATCACTATAGGTAAGATTATTAAATGAACTAACAGAGCAACTCCCTCCCCCAAAAGGTCGATATCACTAGAAACCGATATCAGCTATCTTTAGGAAAAGCGGAGAACACCCGTTTAGCGGCGTACAAACTCTCCAGCAGCCTTATTCCACTCCAAATTTCAACAAAACAATCCTTTAAATATGATTAATGCCAAGCCCAATCGCTTCATGCTCCAGCCCTTTCACCGGCGCTCCGATGGTTCCGTAAAAGCAGACGGCAAGCCATTCGCCTTCTCTAGGGTCATTATATGCGGCGCCCCTGACGACCGCGAATCGCAGCCCCACTGTCCTCATGGTTTCACCGATTGCCAATTGGCCTCTCGTCACCCCTTCGAGCGCTTCTAAGATCGCATGGTACAAGGCATGCGTTTCTCTGTATAAGTGAGACGAGATCAATTCTGTTCTTTTGGCGGCCGTTTCCACAGCCGCAATAATTTTAGACATATTCATGCTGCCGACTTTTCCGCTGCAGATGTGCACTTGATTTAGCGGCTCCTGAAACATGGCCGCTTCTTCTTCAGAAAGCATAGCCGCCAACACGGCCAATTTTCCAATCTTATGGTGATCTGCCAAATCCGCACCACCTTCAAAGGGATATTTTCTATATATTGTAAAATTTCAATCTAATAATTGTCAATTTCTTTCGTTACCAATTATTTGCTTACAAAAAAAACTGGCCCAAAGGCCAGTTTTTTTTCACATTTATTCGCTTTTTATTTATCCGATGAGTTGCCTGCGTCTTTCGTAGACAAGAAGCGGAGCAACGGTTTATACTCGCTTCCCACCAGCCCTACTTTTTCCACGAATATCTCAATGGCCAACAGCAGGATGACACCGATGATCATAGCGCCCCAGACAGTTGACATGGAGAAAATAATGGCTGCCAATCCAAAACTTGCTGCCATTGCATAAATAAGAAGGACTGTCTGGCGGTGTGAATAGCCTAGACGTAGCATGCAATGGTGCAAATGCGATTTATCAGGTGCAGACAATGGTTTTTTGTGAACGATTCTTCGGATAATCGCAAAGAAAGTATCCGAAATCGGAACACCAAGAATGATTACAGGAACAATTAATGAAAGCATAGTGACATTTTTAAATCCGAGCAATGATAAGACTGAAATCATAAAACCTAAGAACAATGCCCCTGTATCACCCATGAATATTTTCGCCGGGTGGAAATTATACTTAAGAAAACCAAGCGTGCTACCGATCAATATAGCGCCAATACTCATAACAAATAGATCGCCTTTCAGCATAGCCATCGCAGAGATGGTGATCAACGCGATTGTGGATACGCCGGCAGCTAAGCCGTCCAGCCCGTCGATTAGGTTGATGGCATTGGTGATGCCGACAATCCAAAGGATCGTTAAAGGAACGCTAAGCATGCCTAAGTGGATGCCGCCGTCAAACGGCAAGTTGATGTATTCCACTTGCACACCACTAAGAACGACGATCAACGCCGCTGCAGTTTGCCCGATAAATTTTACTTTAGCTGATAATTCCATCATATCGTCAATAACGCCAATGATGACGATGATGCAAGCACCGATCAAGATAGCCATTGTATGTTCCTGCTCTGGCCGCAGTACTGCAAGGCCGATCAAGAAGGATATAAATATCGCTAAGCCGCCAAGACGCGGCATAATTTTCGTGTGCACTTTCCGTTGATTAGGCTTGTCTGTAGCCCCAATCAAGAAAGCCAGTTTTTTTACCAAGGGTGTAATAATCAGCGATGCGAAGAAACATATTAACAAGGTAAGGTAAACCATGATGTACCTCCTCAATTAGTATCATAACCAAATTTTTTTGAAATAAATTGTTAATTGTAACTTATCTTTGCAGAGAATGGGTAATGCCCATCTTTTTAATTCCCGATATCTTCGTAATCAAACATCACTCTAGGATATTTTACTTAATCCTTCAAAAACTTTCAAACTATTTTTGTCTTATTGCTAGAAAAAGGACTTTATACCTTCTATAAATATATATCCACTTTTATTCCTATAGAAAACCCAATTTCCTTAATATCTGGTACATATTGATGTATAATGCATAAGGTAAATATTTCATTTACTTTATATCTCTACCATATAGTATTCTATTTTATCTTTTGTTAAAATAGAGATTACTAATAAATGAAAGAAAATTCACTTAGAAATAAGGGGCAAACAATACTTATGTTAACCTTTTTAAAGACTACTCTCACAGATTCCAGCCAGAAAAAGTTAAAAAAATACAAAAAAACCGTCCAAAAAATCAATGCTCTGGAAGCAACCTACCAGGATATGACGGATGACCAATTAAAAGCCATGACCCAAACGTTCAAGGACCAGCTTGCAAACGGCAAAAAGCTTGATGATGTTATTCCCGATGCTTTTGCCGTTGTACGGGAAGCATCCAAACGTGTTTTGGGCATGCGCCATTTTGACGTCCAATTGATTGGTGGACTTGTCCTCACCGATGGAAACATTGCCGAAATGGCCACTGGTGAAGGGAAAACGCTTGTCGCTTCCCTGCCTAGTTATGTACGGGCATTGGAAGGCAAAGGCGTTCATGTCATCACTGTCAACGATTATCTTGCCGGCCGGGACCGTGAAATCATCGGGCAAATCCATGAATTCCTTGGCCTGACAGTCGGATTGAATCTTCCGCAAATGCAGCCGCATGAAAAACAGCAAGCCTATGCAGCTGATATTACGTATGGTGTCGGCACCGAATTCGGTTTCGATTATCTGCGTGACAATATGGTCGTTAACCAAAACGATAAAGTTCAGCGCCCATACCATTTCGCCATTATTGATGAAGTCGATAGCGTCTTGATCGACGAAGCCAAAACACCTTTGATTATCGCAGGAAAAACGCAATCAAATTCTGATTTGCATTATATTTCTGCCAAGTTGGCCAAGCGCTTTAAGAAAGAAGAACACTATACATTCGATCCGGAAACGAAAGCGACCAGCTTAACGGATAAAGGAATCGAAATGGTTGAAAGAGCATTTGGCGTCGACAACTTGTATGACCTCGAACACCAAACGCTCTACCATTATGTGATCCAAAGTGTCCGTGCCCATGTCATGTTCCAACGGGATGTCGACTATATCGTCAAAGAAGGAAAAATTGAACTTGTCGACGTATTCACCGGCCGGATCATGGATGGCCGCTCCCTAAGTGATGGGTTGCATCAAGCGATTGAAGCCAAGGAAGGCCTGGTCGTTACAGACGAAAACAAGACACAGGCATCGATCACCATCCAGAACTATTTCCGGATGTATCCTAATCTTTCCGGCATGACTGGTACGGCCAAAACAGAGGAAAAAGAATTCCTTCAAGTTTATAACATGGATGTCATCCCTATTCCGACAAACCGACCTAAGTTGCGTGTGGACCATCCTGATAAGCTATACCGGACGAAAGATGATAAATACAAAGCAATGGTTAAGCAGGTAAAGGAATGCCACGAAAAAGAACAGCCTGTCCTGATCGGTACAACTTCCATTCTCCAATCGGAAACGGTGGCTGAATATCTGGATAAGGCTAACATCCCTTACAGCCTGTTGAATGCCAAAAGTGTCGAACAGGAAGCTGCCCTCATTTCCGTAGCAGGGCAAAAAGGCCATGTCACCATCGCCACGAACATGGCAGGACGCGGAACAGACATCCTTCTCGGGGAAGGAGTGGCTGAAACAGGCGGATTATTCGTCCTGGGAACGGAAAAACATGAAAGCCGCCGTGTCGACAACCAGCTCCGCGGACGTGCTGGCCGCCAAGGCGATCCCGGCGACAGCTGCTTCTATTTATCATTGGAAGATGATATGTTCAGCCGTTATGCATACGAAGAACTGGAAAAACTCAGCAAAAAAATCAAAAGCGACGAAGACGGCCTTGTAACCAATAAGAACATGTACGACTTTATCGACCGGACTCAAAAGATCGTAGAAGGATCCCACTTCTCCATGCGTGAATACAATCTAAAATTGGATGATGTGATCAACGAACAGCGGAACATCATCTACTCATTGCGCAATCGCATTATCGAAGGCAGAGAGATGACGGAACTTGTCCAACAAATGATTCCGCTTGCCGTCAAGCATGTCATCGATGACTTATGCCGGGAGGAAATCATTCCGGAAGAATGGCCATTGCACAAACTGCAGTTGGAATTGAACAGCTTAGTAGCCGGCGAGGAAATCAAATTCCCTGAATCCATCGCCAATAAACAAGATATTGAAGATCTAGTAGAGCCGCATGTAGCCGCTTATTTAGAAAGAGTTGCAGAGCGTACCGAAGACGAAGGCTTCATTACATCCATGAAGTACGCGATGGTATCTGCGATCGACCAGCAGTGGATCCACCATCTCGAGCAGATGACCCGCCTGAAAGAAGGCATTGGCCTCCGCTCTTACCAACAGGAAGATCCTATGCGGATATACCAAAACGAAGGCTTTGAATTGTTCCAACTATCCTATAATCAAATCACAAAAAAATTGGCCCATGAAATGGCCTATTTGATGCAAATACAACCGTAAAGAGCTTGCAGCTTTTACAGACAATCCAACAACCATTCCATTAAGGAGGAACACAGATGCTTTCCTTTTTCCGTAAAAACAATACGAAGGTACAAAAAGAAGGTAAAGAAAGTACCATTTCAGCTTCAGACATGTTAAACGAAAGTGAAGAGACAGTAAGTGCAGATACCGATATCGATACAGAGCTATCCCTTCACCCATCATGGGATTTATCTGAAGAACAAGGCTATGTATACCGCTTTTTAAACAATGAATTAAGCCCGTTAAAACCCAACCAAATCTCTTTGGCTCCCATTGAATTGCATCGAGATGACAACGGTGATCTGATCGCTATTGCTTTCGTCCGCAACTCGTTGGAAAAGGCCATTACATTTGAAGAAGTCACTTTGCTTCTTTTAGACGGTGAGCATCAGCCCATCGCGCGTCAAGCATTCAATCTTGCTGAATTGGGAGAACTTCCAGGCAAAAGCAGCCGCCCATGGCAGTTTATCTTTCCGCATCCAATCATCATGAAGGACCAGTATTCAACCACTGACTGGTCCATCGCTTTTGAAATTAAGCCAAAGCATGCGTTGGACTTGGCGGAATCTTGGAACAGCAGTTTAAGTACGGAAGATAAAGAAAAACTCCGCGAACTTGTAGATAGCCTGACACCGCCTAAAGTGGGCGAAGTCAACTTCATGGGTATGCAAGCATTCAAACGCGAGAATGGCGATTTGCATGTGACCGTCCTGATCCGCAACGGCAGCCCGAAAAACATTACCATCCAACAGCTGCCTTTGCAGGTGACGGATGCATCAGGTGAAATAGTCGCAAAAGGGGGCTTCCAGCTTGATGACTTGGAAGTAAAAGCAAACACAACAAAACCGTGGACATTTATCTTCCCGGCAAGCATCCTTTTGAAACCAGAAATGGATCTCAGCACGTGGAGAGTAGCCGCTGTACAAGAATAATAAATAGTATCCAACTAAAAAGTCCTTCTGTTTTCCAGAAGGGCTTTTTGTAACGTCTTTCTTATTATAACTTTTGAGTACGATGGCGAAACTTTATGGTAAAATACCTTACTACACACTTAAAACAAAATCTTCTAACTAGTCAGGGCAATCCCTAGTGATTTCCCGGGCGCTGTTCTATAATATCCATAAGGAGGAGAACAACTTTGTTACATGACATACTAGCAAATTATGCATCTTTATTAGATTTGCATATGTGGATAGAAGAATTATCAAAGCCTAGCAGCTGGGGGCTTGTCGCATCTTTAGCTGTCCTGGAAATATTATTATCGGCAGATAATGCCTTGGTTCTCTCTGCATTCGTTCAACGTTTGCCAAAGCATCAACAAAAGAAAGCACTTGTATATGGATTATGGGGAGCCTATCTATTCCGTTTCATCTTAATCGGATTAGGGACATACTTGATCCACCTATGGTTCATTAAACTACTCGGCTCCCTTTATCTTTTATGGCTGTCCATCAACTTCTTCCGCCAGAAATTCTTTTCAAAGGAACCAGAAGACGATGCACCTAAATCAGCCGAGGTTAAAGGAGTCTTAGTCCGTGTATTCGGCCTCTTCTGGGCAACCATCATTTCAATTGAATTAATGGACTTAAGTTTCTCGGTGGACAGCATCCTCGCTTCACTCGCCGTGTCCGATGAAGTATGGCTTGTTATGCTGGGAGGAATGCTCGGTATCCTTGTTATGAGGGGAATTGCCACCGTATTTATCACGTTAATGCAAAAAGTGCCTGAACTTGAAACGACTGCCTATATCCTAATCGCCTTCATCGCCGTGAAGATGGGAATCACATTAATTGATATCGAAATCCCGAACAGCATCTTCTTCACAGTCATGATCGCCGCATTCGCAATCACATTCATCGTGCACTATATAAAAGAAAACAAACGGAGACGGCACGCTTAACTCCGTACAAACTAAAGTAAAGGAAAGAGGCTGCCCCTATCGGCAGCCTCTTTCCTATTCACTTATTTATAATTGGCAGTCAGTGCATCAAGATACACGACGCCATTTGTTTTGTTAGTGGCATTGCCTTCTGCGATATAAATGCTTTGGATGGAAATCGGATAGCTGATGCCTTTAGGCAGGATGGCTGTCGTCTGTTTCCATGCACTCTTCCAGTTCAGCATATGCTCTTTGGTGAAGTCGATGGTATACTCTTTCCCTTTGCTGTCTTTCACTTTGCCGCGAAGCCAGTGGTTTTTCGCATCTCCCCATACCCATAATGACAGGGATGACGGATTGCCCGGGACAGTCAGTTTTTTGACGGGGCTCATATAACTTGCGGATACATTAGCCTTATATTTCCGGAAATCATATTGAATGCCGATATACCCTTTCCCCTCTTTTCGGATAGAGCTATTATTGCCGATTAAGGATGTGGCAGCGCGGGTGCTCGATGCTTTCCACTCTTTCACATTGTCCAATGAGCTGACTACGGCAGGCTTGTTGCTGACGGTAACCGGAATGCTCAATTTCTTGCCATTGATGTCGGCAATGATACTGCCTGTGGCATCTGTTGCAGAAGCGGTGAATGTGCCGTCCGCTTGAATCGTTCCGATGTTTCCAGTCACGCTCCAAGTGAGGGCTGACGGACTGTACTGCATCGCTTTTCCGTTCTTGCCATAGGCGGTCACGGACATTTTTTGCGTCTTGCCGTTTGCAATTTGTAAAGAAGCTACATTCGCCGACATGTTTGCCGGTTGCGCTTCTACACTGATCGGCTTTTTCACCACTGCTTTGCCGCTTGTAATAACAACATATCCAGAGCCGGAACGTTCGGCAATAAATGTATTCCCTTCCATACGGCCGATATTTCCTTCTACTGAATACTCCGGTTTAATGAAAGATGCTTGGGTGAGATTGTTATAGGCATCAAGGGCCGACGTGACCGTAAAACTTGTTGAAGAACCAGCCAGCAGGTTGCTCTCTCCATTCTGGGCAACGGTGATCTTCACCGGTTCGCTATAAGGCGCGGATGAGATGACTTCCAGTGTGTTGGAGATTCTTCGCTGGCTGCCGTCCGCCGGCCAGTTCACAAGTGATGCATACCGGTCGCCCGGGATTCGAGCAGCCATGGTGGTTGAACCGCCGCCATCCATATTGATTGCCTGGTATGCCCCCTTGCTCACCAGATAATTGGCGAATTCTTGCATGGTCATGCCTTCACTCTTGCCTTTCTTTTTGGAATCGACCGTCACCATGAAGACTTTCTTGCCGGTTTTGTCGATGGCAATCGCCGTTCTGGACGTGCGCTGCAACGCTTTTCCGGAATTGTAAGCAATCGTCATATTGGCTTTTCCGTTCTGGACCAAAAGCGGGCCGTTAGCCAAGATGAACTTGGCATCCTTCCATTGCTGGTCGATATCCACCGTGACGGAAATCGAATCGCCGACTTTCATATTTTTCAGCGCGTCGGCTTTTGTGCCGGAAGCGGAGAGGACAAAGCCGTCTTTCGGTATTTTGGCAGAACTCTTTGTGCCATAAGAGCGGATTGCCGAAATTTTCCCTGTTACCGTTTCCCCGAAGGAAGCCTCTTTATCGATTTTTTTATTTAACCCTGTCACTACGATTTCATGACCGTAAGGATTCGTTTTTGTATAGTCTTCTTTGTAGCTGCTTGTATAAAGGTTGAGCGCATGATCTTCACGGATATTATTGAAGCTGTCCACCTTCATACTTTGATTATTGTATGAGGCGCTGATGGTGATATTGAACCGCCCGATTTTGGCTGTATTGTCTTTCATTACGCCGAATGCGGCCGGTACGCTCATAAATGAATTGGAAGGCTCGAAATCGCGCCCCAAATTCACAATCTTATGATCGACTGCCAATAAATAAGCCGGAATCCCGCTCGTTACATGGTAAATGGAAGCATTGACCGCCCCCACTACGTGATGGTTTTCTCTTGTATGTAACTTAGATAATGCCGTGACGGTGTTCTTTTGCTCAAGCACCGGTGACATTCCGATTTCGACAGATGTGTAAGGATCATTCATATTCAGCTGAAGCATATTAATGAACTGATTCTTTTTGGCCACAACGCTTTGATTGGAATCCCACTGGACACCAGGTGTGAGTGTCACTGTTTTCGCTAATCCATTTGTTCCCCCGACGGCGAAATATGCACTGAAGCATATAATCGCACTAGCTGCCATTTTTGAAAATTTCAATTCCCAACAACCCTTCTAATTGATTTAGTACATCTATCATACTACTGGAATAAAATAGGCGTGCCAACCCTAATAAACAATAACATTAGGACTATTTCGAAAATGAGTCTTACTGCGGATGATTATTTCACTATTTTCCAAGATTGAAAGACTATAAACCCACTCATTGTTTGATTCTTCCTCAAAAAAGGCTGATCGACACACAAAAAAGATATCTGCTCAGCAGCAGATATCTTTTTTGCCTTCGACCAACCTTTGACCTGCGTTTATGGTATTACAAAACGGAAATGGTGTTACACTAATCATTTTATCATATAGCGTCCGTATTACAAGATAAATATGAAAATATTTCTTTTGTTGGGTAATTTATCTTTTTATTCCTTAAATTATTTAATTCTCTCGTTTACTTCCCTTTTTATCTCTAACTTAGTACAACTTGGTAAATGCATGAAACCGGCAGAAATCACTCTTGATTAATAGTATGATAATAGCGGTTTACACACTTTACATAGCTATTCTTTAAAATCATCTTAAGGAGAAAGTGCCGTGCTTTATAATTCATATGAATTTATTTTTATGTTCTTGCCGATTGTCTTTATTCTTTACTTCGCGCTGAACAAAATCAGTTTCGCGCTGTCCAAGCTCTGGCTTTTTTTGGCCTCGCTGTTTTTCTACAGTTGGTGGAATCCAAGCTATCTTCCTTTAATTCTGATTTCACTGCTGTTTAACTTTTTTGTCGGAACCTACCTCGGCAAAGAAAGCAGGAAATTAAGAAAGACTGTTCTCACACTTGGGATTATATGCAACTTAGGGATGCTCGGTTTCTATAAATATTTCGATTTCTTCATCAGCAATATTAATAGTCTCTTTTCTACCAATCTTACACTGATGAATCTGCTGCTCCCTTTAGCTATTTCTTTCTATACATTCCAACAGATCGGCTATCTGGTCGATTCCTATCGATTGGAGACTAAGAAATATAATTTCCTGAATTACGGCCTGTTTGTCACCTTCTTTCCACAGCTGATCGCTGGTCCGATCGTCCATCATAGCGCGGTCATGGGCCAATTCCAGGATCCGAAGAAGCGCCGGATTCATTATTCCAATATTTCAATGGGACTGTTCGTCTTCGCGCTCGGAATGTTCAAGAAAGTCTGCATTGCCGATACGTTTGCCGTCTGGGCCAACGATGGGTTTTCCATGGCGGAGTCTCTGACTTTCATTGATTCCTGGATCACATCGCTGTCTTATTCCATGCAGCTGTATTTTGATTTCAGCGGTTATTCCGATATGGCAATCGGAATCGGCCTGCTATTCAATATCTCGCTGCCACAGAATTTCAATTCGCCTTACAAAGCGACAAGCATCCAGGATTTCTGGCGCAGATGGCATATGACACTATCCAATTTCCTGACAACCTATATTTACTTTCCGCTTGGGGGCAACCGAAAAGGGGCTGTACGCACATATATCAATATCATGATCGTATTCCTGGCGAGCGGATTTTGGCACGGAGCCGGATGGACGTTCATCATTTGGGGCTTGCTCCACGGGGCGGCCAGTGTCGTCAATCGCCTTTGGAGCCGGGCAGGCTTTAAGCTGAATAAATTTGTCGCCTGGTTTATCACCTTCCAATTCGTCAATGCCGCTTGGGTGTTCTTCAGAGCACCGGATTTCAAAGTGGCGTTAGACGTCCTGAAGGGGATGGCAGGCCTGCACGGCTTTGCAATTCCCCAACAGATCGCCGATTTTTGGAACGGCCTGAACCTGCCAGTTTACGCGCATACGTTGACGGATGATTTCCTGAACACCTTCGTGCTGTTGGCTGGCGCCATGCTGATCGCCTTCCTTGCCAAGAACTCGATTGAGATGCGCGACCGTTTCAAGCCGAGCTGGATGACGGCGGTTTTCTGCACCGGCCTGCTTGTTTACTCGATTTTTCAGCTGCAAAAAGTTTCGGAATTTCTTTACTTTAATTTTTAGGGTGAAAATATGACACATAAAACATTTGCGTATACGGTATTTACTATGGTGACTGCCATCGTTTTGCTGGCGGCCGGATTTGTTTACTATATGGACCCGCTTTGGATGTTCGGCTCCTCCCACGCTTTCAATGACGTGCAGACGGTCATTGACGAGCGCCAGCAGAAGAGCGACCACATCCGTTTCCAGCCATTCGACTACGAGGCGCTCTTGATCGGCAGCAGCCGGACAACCTATATCAACCAGCATGATTTTGCCAATGAAAAAGTCTATAACTACGCAGCAAGCAATATGTCTGTCCGCGAATACAAATCGTTCATTGAATATGCCAAGCAATATAACGGAAAAGAGTTCGATACCGTTTATATCGGCCTCGACTTTTTCAAGAGCAGCATCCAAGAAAGCGCCGCTCCCCGTTCGCTCGACCACTATATCGAAAAGCAAAATGAATCATTTTACCGTTTAAAAAACACGCTATCCTGGGACTCGGTGAAGTACGCATGGACAAACCTCAAAATGTCAGTTGCCGATACTGCGATGGAGGAACGGAACTATAACCGCGAAAACGTAGCATTCGCCAAAAAAGTCCCACCGGAGCAAATCAGGAAACAAACGGAGAAAAAAATCGAGAAGTTCAAGGAAAAGTTCTACGGAGAAAGCTATCAGTACAATCCGGAGTATGCCAATTATCTGCGGGAAGTGAAAGAAATGAACCCCCATACCAAGTTTGTTGCTTTCACGACCCCTATTTCGACGCCATTGTTCCAGGCAATGGTCGAAAGCGGAAGATTGCCGGACTATAAAAGATGGCTTGCTGATATTGTTTCTGTCTTCGGCGAAGTCCATAACTTCATGTACCCGAATTCGGTAACGGATGATCTGGGCAATTATTTTGACGGCCACCACTTTTATCCGGAAACCGGGACGTTGATTGCCCAAAAATTGAGCAATATCCCCGAGAAGGTCCCAGCCGATTTCGGGATGATTGTCACCGGCGATAATTTGGAGGACCATCTCGCCATAATCGACAGCCACAGCAAACTATTGGCTCAGGAGAAACCATCGGTAACTATAAACTGATTGCTTCAGACAGCGTGCCTTAAAAAGCACGCTGTTTTTTTGGTTTCCACCGTGATTGTCTAAGTATGTATATAAATAAGTTGGTTTTTGTAGTAGAATGTAGAAAAATGAATAAATCACCAACCAACAAAGGGGAAAATGAGCTTTGATTTTTAACTCGTTTGAATTTATTTTTTTGTTCCTGCCTATTGTTTTTATCCTTTATTTTGTATTGAATAAAATCAATTTCGTGGCGTCCAAAGTATTCCTGTTATTGTCATCACTATTCTTCTATGGATACTGGAACCCGAAATACGTCCCGCTTGTCGTCGGTTCGCTGATTGTGAATTTCACTATCGGGACATACTTGGGGAAAGAAAACCGGAAATACAGGAAATCCATCCTGACAGTCGGCATCGTCTTCAATGTGGCACTTCTCAGCTTCTTCAAATACTATGATTTCTTCGTAAGAAGCGTCAATTCAGTGGTTCCTACGGGCCTGCCGCTGCTCAACATTGTCTTGCCGCTGGCCATTTCTTTCTACACATTCCAGCAGATTGCCTACTTGGTAGATTCCTATCGTTTCGAAACGAAGAATTATAAGTTCTATAATTACTGCCTGTTTGTTACATTCTTCCCGCATTTGATTGCCGGCCCGCTCGTTCAGCATAGCGATGTGATGAAGCAATTCGAAGACCGAAGCAAGCGTAATATTAACTATCGGAATATTGCGATGGGTCTGTTTATTTTTAGCATCGGGATGTTCAAAAAAGTCGGAATAGCCGATCATTTTGCCATCTGGGCCAATCAGGGCTACAGCATGACCGAATCGCTGACATTCATCGATGCCTGGTTCACATCACTGGCCTATACGCTGCAATTATATTTCGATTTCAGCGGCTACTCCGATATGGCCATCGGCGCCGGATTATTGCTTAATATCGCTTTGCCGAGGAACTTCAATTCGCCTTACAAGGCATTGAATATCCAGGATTTCTGGCGGCGCTGGCATATTACGCTGTCCAACTTCCTAACACGTTATATTTATATTCCTCTGGGAGGAAACCGGAAAGGGAATGTCCGAACCTATGTCAATATTCTGATCATCTTTTTCATCAGCGGATTGTGGCACGGAGCTGGCTGGACATTCATCATTTGGGGGCTGCTGCACGGTTTTGCCAGTGTCATCAACCGTCTATGGCAAAAAGCCGGCTTCGCGATGAACAAATGGCTCGCATGGTTCATTACATTCATGTTCGTTAACGCTACTTGGGTATTTTTCCGTGCGCCCACTTTCGGCGAAGCAAAGAATGTCTTTAAAGGAATGCTCGGCTTGAACGGTTTTGCCCTGCCCAAACAGGTGCAGAAGGCATTCCATCTATCAGCAGACATTCCCGTGTATGCATTCAAATTGGCACCCAGTTTCCTGACGGCTGCCCTGGCATTGCTTGCAGCATTCATTATAGCCGTCACAGCCAAAAACTCCCTGGAACTGCGGGATGATTTGAAACCGAATACATTTAACGCTGTTTTTTGCTCGGCTCTATTGATTTATTGCATTTTCCAATTCCAAAAAGTATCTACGTTCTTATACTTTAACTTTTAGGGTGAATCCATGAATTACAAACATTTTGTTTTTAAAGTATTGCTCATTGTCATTGTGGTTCTCACGGCGACCTCTTCCTTCATCTACCTAATCGACCCTTTATGGATGTTTAGCTCTTCCAACCGGTTCAATCAGGTGCAGACCGTGATTGATGAAAGGGAGCAAAAAACCATCGCCATAAAGTATCAGCCTTTCCCTTATGATTCATTGCTGTTGGGGAGCAGCCGTAGCACCTATATCAACCAGCATGATTTCAAAGGGATGGATGTCTATAATTTCTCGGTAAGCAATATGTCTGTCCGGGAATACAACTCATTCCTCGAATATGCCAAGGAGCGCCGCGGCAAAGAATTTAAGAATGTTATTATCGGGCTCGACTTCTTCAAGACAAGCCTGGACCAAAGCTCGGCCTTGCGCACACTGGATAATTATATTGAAAAAGAAGACAAGCCTTTCTTCCGGACAAAGAACTTCTTTTCCTGGGATGTGCTGAAATATGCATATGGCAACTTCAAGATGTCCCTGGATGGCAAAGTGGTCGACGAACGGAATTATAACCGCGACAATGTCGCCGTCGCAAAGAAAATCGATCCGGAAAAAACTGAAAAGCAAACAGAAGCGAAAATCCAGAAGTTCAAGCACGTCTTCTACGGCAAGACCTATGAATATAATCCTTATTACGCTAGCTATCTGAGACAGTTGAAGAAAAACAACCCGAACACCAATTTCATCGTCTTCACAACGCCTATTTCAAGCGAATTGTTTCAAGCCCTTGTCGAAAGCAAGCGCCTGCCGGATTACAACCGCTGGATCAATGATGTCGTGTCCGTCTTCGGAGAAGTGCATAATTTCATGTATCCTAACTCGATTACCAATAATATCAATAACTACTTCGATGGCCACCATTATTACCCGGAAGTCGGAACGCTCATCGCCAAGAGCCTGAGCAATGATACGAACGGAGTCCCGGCTGATTTTGGGAAAGTCCTGACTCCCGGCAACTATCGGAAAGAGCTGGCGATCATCAATAAAGAAGGAAACCGTTTGGTAGCGGAGAAAAGTGCCAAGCAAACAGGCAGCTGACAGATGCACAAAAGCCACTGAGAATTCTCAGTGGCTTTTTTAGTAGTCATTACAATCCCAAGCTAAGCCAGGCATATCAGCGAAAAAAGGCTGCCCGATCTCGGACAGCCTCCACTCTTACTTCATATTGACTTTTAGCTTATATGGTGTAATGCTAGCAACGCCTTTAGCATCGCTTACCTTGACTTGATAGCTGCCTTTTTTCAGGTTCAATACGACCACTTCTTCATCATCCTGCATGAATGAATCGGAATGCTTAATCAGTTTTCCGTTCTGGTAGATATCGATTACGCCGTCCCCTTCACGCCCAGTAGCCAATGAAATGGTGCCTTTGGCGTCCTTGGCCAGATTAAATGTGAACCAATCGGTATCTCCGCCTGTCACTCCAGCATTCAAATAACCGGATGCACTGAAGGCAGTAGCTGATTCTTTTTTCATCGCCACTGGTTTAGTACCGGTCGATTCGTCTTTGCGGTCCATGTCGGTGATTGTCATCGTATATGGAAGCAGTGAAAAAGAAGTGTCATCCATCATCATGCCTGCCGTTTGGATAATATAGCTTTTTCCTTTCGTTACTTTGAAAGAACCTGAAGTAAACCCAAGCGGTCCTTTCAATAAAATAGTAACGGGCACATCTTTCTCGTAATCTATTTTATGGTCATTATCTGTATCTTCGTACAGAAGCCCTATCGGATGATATTGGCTCAATAACTCTTGCGGATACTTCAATTGCATTGGATAATCGGCTTTTCCTACTTGGAACGTCACGGCTTTAATTCCGGTTTTTTCAGCAGTGAAATAATAGGAATCAACATCATTCGGCATCGCTACGTTTGCTTGGAATGACGAGGATGGCAGCTTAACCGCTGTCGTTTCATCATTTGGCTCAAATTCATCTTCGACATTCGATGCAACGATGCTAGCTTGTATTTCATAAGGCTCATATGACACTGAACTTCCTGTACTCCAATCGTTGCCGACAGCAATTACATATTTTTTCCCTTTTTGAAGACCCGTGTAAAAACGGTCTTTCAATGTGTTTTCATAGCTGGCCCAATCAAAATTATTTGAAATGGGATTAAGGGATACGTAACGGTCCCCATTCGCTTCTTCCTGCTCCACTACTTCATTAATCTCGATCAAAGGCAAAATGCCATCTTTATTTTGGACAGTGAAATCAAGGATACTTGATTCTTCAGGCTCTACAAGGTAAAAATCGATATCCGCGTTATCTTGGATATAACCGGAAGCCTTCTCCCCTATGGTGAATGGAAGAGCCTGTCCGACGATTTGGTCGATCCGCTCTGTTTGTTCGGCAAAATAAGGATCTACCGCTGAGGCCTTAACCAAACCTTTACGCTTTTTCAGCCGTTCGGGTACGGCTTCTTGTTCAGCTGATTCATCCTCTTCGCCACCGTACAGAGAAGATTCATTCAACCCGTCTTCATCTTCCGTAACTGCTTTGGATTCAACAGATAATGTATACGGCAATAAAGAGGATGGCTTTTTCTCTTCATCGTTGCTCATACCGATTGTTTCTGCGAAAAGGGAGCCAAATGTGATGAACATTCCTCCATACGAGCCTCCGCCATCGCCCCTTACTTTAATGATATATTCCTGGTCCGGCTCAGCTGTGAAGTTTAGTTTTTCCCCTTGGCCGATTCCTTTGCGGTCAGCCATCATATCCCACATATAACTGTCTTCGCCCTCCAATGTTTCTTTCAGGAAAGCTTGTTTTTCTTCAGCAGTCATTTCCTGGTCTTCTGTCAGTGCACTTATATTATATAGTTCAATCGCCGTATTAAGCCCGGCGATCCCCGACATATCAACCTTGACCGACTGCTTCTCTTTTACTTTCAGTTTAAAGTAATCATAATCGCCATTCTCCCCAGCTATCGTGAATGGCTGCGGTGTTTTATAAGGGAGAGGATCTACATCGATCATGCGGTCCGTAGAAGATTCATCAGCCGGAAGCTGATCGGCTGTTTCCACAGACAATGTATAGGATGATGCTTCCCTGCCGCTGTCATCATAATTGCCGTTGACATCCTTTACGCCTATGGCGACCGTGCCGTCAAACGGTGCTTGAATCAACTTAGCTTCCACACTGCCATCCTGGGTCTCATTCACTTCTTCAGATTGCACTTGGCCATTTGTCCCGAAGAAGCGAACCATGATTTTATAATCATATTGCTTGCTGCCGTTAAGGACATTCTGGATATATTGGCCTTTTTTCACGTCGAACTTAATCCATTGCTGTTCAAATGGCTTAGTCAGCTTTCCTTGCTTTTCAATCTTCTTCGTGGCATCTACTTCTGCCGCTTCTTTCAAGACTTCTTGATTGGATAACTCGCCTTTAACGTACGCTGGAATCGATTTGACATTGTAAGATAACGCCTTCACCGGATTAATAACACCATTGGCATACTTTAGGTCATATCCTCGTTCCCCTAAGTCATCCGCTGTCTTTTCTAGAATATATTCTACCTGTGCTGGAGTGAGATTCGGATTCTTCGTCAACAACAATGCTGCAGCTCCCGCAACGACAGGAGATGCCATTGACGTTCCGCTCATCTTATCGTAAGTCGATTTTTTATCCGGATCATACAGCGAGCTGTATACATCCTCGCCAGGCGCAACAACATCGACGGACGGGCCGTAATTGCTATAAGAAGACAATTTGCGGTCACTGTTTAAACTGCCTACTGAAATGACTCCCTCATAACCGGCCGGTGTGCTGACCATATCACTGTTATCATTTCCTGCCGCAGCCACTACTGTTACGCCTTTGCTGATGGCAGCAGCCACTGCCTCTCTCATGATCGGTGAATCGCCATATCCGCCCAGACTCATATTGATAACTTTTGCCCCATGATCGACCGCATACATAATTCCTTCAGCAATAGTGGCGTCTGTCGCAATAAATCCATCAAATACATCAACTGGCAGAATCTTTACGTTCGTTGCTATGCCGTGCCCGCCGATGCCGTTGCCTTTTTCTGCGGCAACGATGCCGGCCACATGGGTGCCATGAGAATCGGCAAGCGGCTGGTTCGCTGGATTAGCCGCGTTATAACCCGGCAATAGGATATTCTTTAAATCAGGATGATTCATATCAACGCCGCCATCCACCACGGCAACAATCACTTGATTTTTCCCGGCCAGACGCTGCGCCTGGTCTGTATGTAACATCGTATGCTGGTACTGCTGCCCTGCCTTTGGATCACTTGTTGTTTCCAGTTTTTTATACAAATAACTTGGCGAAATAGATCTTACTTTTCCAAGTTTGCTGTATGTTTTCATGACTTTGGATAAGTTAGCCTTATTCTTAACCTTTATTTCTGCATAATTTAGTTTGCTGACTTGCCGTTTCACAGTTCCTCCGGCAGCCTTGTGCTCAGCAGCTGTTAATGGTGTTTTATATTTAATCACAAAGGAATCTTCGCTTACCGGAAATTTGTTCGATTGGTCTTCGTTTTTCTCCTTCCACGAATGGATCATAGAAGATGCGCTTGTAGAAACTATTTTAGCGCTTTCTTCCTTCGCAAATGCAGCCGACGGCAATGCCATCGAAGCGGCGAGCACAGTGCTGAAGCCAGCAGCCGCCCATTTCTTCCTATTTTTCTTCATAGTTCTCCCCCTTGTATATTAAAAACAGACTCTATAACTCTATGGTACACTTACAATTTTATGATAAAAAAGAAAAATATACCATCTATTTATAAGACGAACGAATCAGAGAAAAGTTTCAGGATTATAGGAATCTTTTAAAGACAAGAATCGACAAAAAAGGCTGCTTCCTTTTTGAAACAGCCTCTGTTCTGTCTATTCATCTTCAATGAGAAATAATCGTTGGCCAATCATAGGATTCGCTTCTGTCAAGGGAACAGATGACTCGATTGGCTTCACTCGGAACTCATTTGTCCCTTCCTGTTTAATCGTGCCAGGTTTTAATGTTAACTCTACTGTTGTTTCGTCATCACCTTGGCTGATCTCTTTAATCGCTTCGATTTCAGCGCCATCTACCTCATAAAACTCTTTCTGCAACGCCTGCTTCAGCTGGACTTTTTCCGAAAAAGCAACGATTACCTTGCCGGGATTGTGGGCAACGATACTCACATTAATCGTTGAATGCAGCCCCTCTCTCACATCACCGGTATAAAATTCACCCAAATATATTTCCGGCGCTATTTCGCCATTGTATCCCGTTGTGAGATTTTCAGGGAGGATAGGATCGTACTTCGTGTAATCCTGCAGTTTATGGAGCTTAATGCGGATTTGGTTTGTCCTGCCGTTCACGACCTCATGCTTTTCTACCATTGCATTTTCGTTATAAATGACTTGGTCTTTGCCATTTTGGTCTTTCGTGTGGAAACGGATGGTCGGATGCTCAGCTACGCTCTTGATCTCACGGTCATAGGTAATAATCAAGTATTGATCCCCTTCAATCGTTAATAGCTGTTCATTTATAACCTTCATTTCCGGTGCACGATACGCAACAGTCTGGGAGGAGAGGACACCGTCGGCACTTTTGGCGTTAAAGCGATATGTATCAGCCTCAGCGGCAGCCTCCACATCATGGAAGGAAGAAGTACCTGACATCAGGAACATCGCTGCAGTAAAGTTAGTCAAGATTAACAGTCGTTTCTTAGGGGTAAACATTCCATCCTGAGCCTCCTAACCGCTTGTGAAATTATTCACTTTCCTCTACCCGTTTATTATTCCAAAAAACCGAAAAAGAATCACCTTAAAGGACAATTCTGTTCATCCTTACTATAGCGCCAAAACTTTTTCTGCAGAATTGCCCGCCCGGTCCTTGACCGTTAAAATGATGCGCAGCGATTCATCATTCAGCCAGTCATTGCCGCTCATCGAAGTGCTGATTGTTTGGCCGGCAGGCAGAATGCTTTTGTATCTACTATCATTCAACAGGCCAGGGCCATATTTTTCTTCAATACCATCTTCGTTCTTTACTTTCAAATAGCCAGGCCATGTTTTATTTTTCGTTTTCTTCGTCACATATTCTCCGTTTTCCTTCACCTGGTACTCAAGAATGACATTGGATTGATTGCCTGGTTTCACCGACAGATCGATTTCCTCTTCTACTATAAACTCCACGATGATTTGAGAATCGGGATTCATCCTGATAGAAGCCGATGAAATAACCGGAGGAACGATATCGATGTCATCCTTGTCGGCCACGTCTATGGCCATTTGCGCTATTTGGCCCGTAATCAAAGATTTAGCGGTCACAATAGCCGTCCCGGTTGAAACGCCTGCATCAAAGAAAGCCTTCCCTTCTTCGTCGACAGATAGAGAATCGACATCCATCACTACAGGGTTAGAAGAAGTAAATTCGATTCCATCAATCACTTCCACATCTTCTTTTCCATCTTCATTGGGCAAATGAGGAAAAAATCGGATCTCTTCACCATATTCATCATACAAGTGATAAGGCATTTCTATATTTCTATCTTCTGTATAGACCGATGAGTCCAATTCATTCAATTGGATCCAGCTGCCGACACCTTCACCGCGATTGAATGTAGCATCAAACGCTCTCATCAGGAAAATCGCATAATCACCGCGTTTGGCTTTCTTTCCGGTTCCAAACTGTGTTTCCGTGATGCCGTCTGTAATGCCATTTTCCACGAGCGCAGATACCGCTTCAACGTATTTAGGGGCTACATCGGAGAAATACACCTGGGTATCGCCTTCCAGCCCAAATCCGCGCTGAATCCAAACCGCCAGCTCGCCGCGGGTAATTGTGCTATGCGCATCAAATGTGGCAGTAGTCTTGCCAACTGTGATGCCTTGTTCTTTCAGTGCATTGATATATTTCACACCGCGTTTTGGGACATCCGTAAATCCCGAATCAGGCGCATTTTCTATATCCAACTCTAATACCTTCGCCAGCATAATGGCTGCGTCGACACGTTTGATTTCATTTGGCACACCAAATTTTGTCGTGGAAATCCCTTGAATGCCATAACCCAATAGAAAATCGACTGCTTCTCCATATCGGGGAGCCACATCCGTGAAGGTGCCCGCAGAAGCTGTGGGTGACGCTACGAGCGCTGCTGCCATTGCACCAGCTATGAACTTTTGAAACGCTTTTGGTTGATAAGCCATCCTCTCATGTCTCTCCCTGTTTTTCTGTGGTGTGTAGTCAGTGCAATTACTCTTTAAATCTATTTATCTGAATACTATAAATAAAAAGAGAACTTCAGATGAAAAATAGATGGCGTACCAGTGAATGTTTTATTCCGCAAAAAAACCGGCCAGACTCAGTGGTCCAACCGGTTTTTTCCTTCTATATTATTGGTCTACCTTTACGACAGACGGAAGTACTAACTTATTGCCTGCTTCATCGGTAATATCCAAGGTTGGTAAGGCTTTCAGTCCAAGCCCCTTGTTTAGTGTATCGGCGGAAACCGCTTTGATTGTAAATACGGCTGATTTAGAAGCCGTCGTGCCTATATTGGCATCATGTCGTTCCGGCGGGTTTTGCTGTTGTCCACCCACCACTATTTCAAAGTCGGCATTCGCTTTGCTTGATTGCTTGACTGCTTCCGAAAAAGTCAATGTGACTGTGTTGGTTGTCGAAAGCTTTGCGTCGGTAATGGTTGGCGCTACATTTTCCTTCAAGAAAATGGCTGTTCTATAAGGATCCATTGCCACTGTAGACCCTTTAGCTTTGATGCCCTGGATTCTCATCTCCCGGTCTCCGGTATACGTATTTGAATCAGCCTTCAGAGTAAGAATCGCCTTTTGTGTAGTTGCGTTATCCGAATTGACCGGGCCTTCAAGTCTAACGTCTTCCACTACAACTCCATCAATCGTATAGTTTTCTTTATTGACTGCAGTTGCGCCGTCTACTTCTTTATTAAAAACCACTTCTACTTTATTGTTATCGGAAGCGGACTGTTCCACCTTCGCGATTGCCACTTTTTCCGTATTGGAAGGCATGCCATCCTTCCCTCTTGTAAATGAAACGTTCTTTCCATCGGCTAAAACGCCGCTTTCACTTTTGACGCCAGCAAAAGCCAGATTTAACTCAAACTCTGTTCCCTCGATATCAAGGTTTGTCCCTAGGAAGGAAGCGAGTTCGGTCCGAATAACCTTCTTATTAGAAGCATTCTTGTACATCACCTTGGCGGGAGAAATGTCATTTTCGCCAATATTTCTTGTTACGAAATTTCTTTTATAGGTGCCAGTCGCATCGACTGTGGAGTTAACATCCAGCGCGACATCCTTATCAAAGGTCAGTTCCAGATATTCTTTTTGGTCCGCCGGGTCGGCCACTACGTTGTAAGAAAGCACTTTAGGAGCGGCGTTATCCTTCGTGAAGGTAACCACCTTACTCACATTGTCGCCTTGTTCGCCGCTAAGGTCGGTAAAGGAAGAGACACCTATTGTCTTGGGACCATCCAATAAGTCAGCCGTAGTCACTTTATATTTAGTAACATCGTTGCTGTCACGCTCTACAGATGAAGCAGCCTTGCCGCCGATTGTGACAGTCGGCGCCTTGATCAGCTGTTCGGAGAATTGAACAGTGAATGTCCGGGCACCCGTTTGTGTGATGGCTGACACCGTAGGCTTCGTGCCATCTTTATCACCGCGCTGGAACGTAACCATAGATGGATTTGGCGATAGGAAATTTCCTGCCTGGTCACGCGCTCCCATAAATGTGGCTATTATCTCTTTATTTGCCGGGACACTGGCATCCATCATGATCACTGCTTCGGTGGCGCCGGCTGCAATTTCGCCTGTAATGCCGGATACGCTTGAACCATCCGCCATCTTGAATGTGATATTCTGAAATGCCTGCATCGGTTCAGAGAATTTCACCTTCACTTGCGCAGAAGAAATTTTTTCAACGCCCACGATCGTCGGAGGAGTGACATCAGCTGGAATCACAATCATCTGCTCATACGTCGCTACGTTTTCGCCTTTCACCGTTTTCACTTTATCCAGCTTGATGTCATAGCGTTTTTCCATTGGCACGGAAGAAGTGACAGTGAGCGTTTTGCCATCTTCAGAAAGCTTCCCACTATACGAAGCGCTTACATTTGGCTGATCAAGCGAACGTAGAGAAAACACACCGTCTATCATCGTTCCGCTGAGACCGTCCGTAAAAATCGACTTCGGATCTACTGCTTTGTTGAAACGGATCTGCAATTGAGTAGCGCTCGTTGCTTTCGCTTCTTCCACTTTTGGAACAGCCGCCACAACTTTATAAGGCTTAGCTGCAACAAATTCAGTCGACTTAAAAGCGACATTGACCGTCACATCCTGGTCTTCCTCGCCTTGTTCCACCTCAGGCACTGCCAGTATGGCTGATTTCTTGTCGTCCGCCAGTTTCAAGCTTGTCGGTACAACCGAAACGGCTTCTTTCCCGTTAATAGCTTGCATCACTTTAAAGTCAGCAAGAGCAGCTTCCTTTACAGGTTTATCGAACATAACAGTGATTTTGCCGTTCAAGGCGTCGACACCTGTCAGTTTAACTGTTTCCTCGGGAGGATTTTTAAGTTGATAAGCCCGCATCAAGAAAATCGCATAATCACCGCGTTTCGCATTATTAAAAGTACCAAAGTGATTGCTGTCAATACCAGTAGTGATCTTATTGCTGGCCAATGCGTAAACAGCTTCTTTATATCTGTCAGGCGTGTCCAAAAAAGAGACTTCTGTATCAGCATGCTTAATCTTAAAGCCCTTATAGATCCATATAGCCAGCTCTCCGCGCGTAATCAAACTGTCACTGTCAAATTTCTTGGCGGTCTTCCCGTTCGTAATCCCTGCCGCTTTCAAAGCATTCACATATTTAGTTGCCCGCGGCGGTACATCCGTAAAACCGGAAGCCGGAGCCTTCTCGATATCCAAGTCCAGCACCTTCGCCAACAGAACAGCCGCATCAACACGCTTAATATTTTTACTAACCCCGAATTGTGTGGACGAGAGACCTTCCGCCCCTTTTGACACAACAAAATCGACCGCTTCCTTATAATTTTTATTCACATCCGTAAAAGAAGAAGCAGACGCAAGAGGCGCCACCGCCGAAGCCACCAATGTAACCGTCGCTGCCGAAGAGACAAACTTACTCATTTTCTTTGGTTTGTAAGGCATGTTTTCTGATCCTCCCCGATTTGTATGAAGTAGATATAATGAAAAAACCAAATGAGAATCACAGAGGTCTATGAGTCTATCATTTGGTTGTTTTTGTAATACCCATTAATTTGTAAAATATTCATTTTCTATTAAAAGTTGTTTTTATTATTTTAATCTGTTCAGTTGTACGGCTGTAGCTATCTTGAAAAAATCGATTGTTCTGCTTGCTTCCTGTTTCCCCCAACTTATTCTGGTGAAAGGAGCCTTTTCATATTCAGAGATAATATACTTTTTCACACAATAATACGATTTTTTCTTATTATCTTCGAGTCAGGTTTAATTGTCTATTCTAGATGGGTTAAAAATGAAACCGCTGATGAAAATACAGAAAAACCCCGAATAAAGAACTTTTTAAAGTATCTATTATTCGAGGTATAGGTATAGTTTAAATCTCACTAATTAATATTCAATTAGTTTTATTGCTTCTTAAGGCCATAAGCAGCTACTAAAGCATCAACTAATCCTTTATATGCATTTGGGATATTTGTTTCTTCATCTAGCAGTGTTTGAAGATGACTTTTTAACGTAGCTTCATCCTGTGCATACGTATTTATCGCACTAGCCATACCAGTGCCATTAAATAAACCAGCATCACTGGCATTTTTAATTTCATTTGCAACAGCTTGAACTTCTATTGAAGTAGCATCTGTATTTGTAAATGATAGGGTTGGAACTTCCACATCATTACCTAAATGTAAAGCAGCAATCTGTTCGTTTACATTTTCTTCCGCCAATGTTTTTGCGCTATTCCCGTCTTATACCACATTCAGGTGGTTTTCGAATCGGGCCTACACCGCACGAGCGACTTTCATCGCATACGGCGTGCCATCAACTCATAAAACGAGATCCTATATGATATCATAAAGTGAATTTTCATTGGATCACTTACAGCCTCGGATGAATCATTTAGAATAATCAAAGGATATTCATTTTATGTTTTCGCTGACTGGGTTCCTTGGCTCCATCTAGTTTTCCCCTCCTCGTATGTTACCATACAAGTCCAAACGGCTAGCAATCAACACTACTATGAACCCGCTGCCACCTTACTAGCTTCATTGGTGCTACCCCACCTCTTCTAGTAAGACTTCAAACGTTCCATTATGCTGCCCCCTTATTTTGGTAGCCTTAGGCTTCCACTACTCAGGTGTGGACGTGACCTGTTTAACAGTTTAAATTATACAAGATCACCAACTCGTTATTTCAAACGAGAGAAATGGATATGAACTCCTAGCCATTCACACATCCAATTGTTCCACCCTGCCTACATGGATTCGTTATCCTAACCATAGCCACCTTTTAAAGAACCCCGCCTCAGTACCTTGAGTACGACTTCACCTGACTTCACCCCTTCAAGCAGATAGGCTTTCACTGGATGCAGGAGGATTAGGCTCATGATTTCAAAAACTGTTAACCATGCGTCAGAACTCCCCTGACGAATTCAGCATAATAGTTAGAAAAAGACCCCATAGAAATATCTTAGTACAGTTCTATGGGGTTAATTCTACTTATTTCACTAGAAAACTAGCTTATAAAGTAACGTTTCGTTTAATTTTGTTGAGAAGTAACAACATTGATTGTATCAAATACTTGTGAAGTTGTTGCATTACGAGCTGCATCTTCAACAGAACCTACAATTGATACAGAAGCAGGTTTTACGCTAGAAGTTGAATTGTCTGCTTTTAAATTAATAGTAACAGTATTATCACTTACTGCAAGAGACTCGATTGTACGTCCTGCGACTGTAAAATCAGCATCTTGTACAGACTGAGCATAAAGTGTCTCAGAGAATGTAAGAATTAATTGATCTTGAGCAGTAGGAGCAGTACCATCAGTAAAAGTTGCTGAGCTAATTTCAGGAGCAAACTTATCAGCCGCTTGAACTGCATTGACTTTTACAAGAAGCCCATCATTATTTTTAGCCTTAACAGTGTAATCCTCATCCACATTAGAATCTACAGTTACATCAGTTGCTGTGTATGGAAGATCTGTTCCAACAGTTAAAGTAAGAACTGATTTACCATTTTCAATAGAGTTCACTACATTATTAGTAGTATGAGCAGTCTCGCCAGTTTTCACGATAAAATCTGAAGCTACTGCACTAGTGATAACTTCATCAAAGTACAATTTAACTGTGCGTTTTCCAGTAACTTCAGCTTTAGTTGCCGCAACAGTTGATTGATTTTCAGACACAGTTACCTTAGTAGAGAATGCTTCGGTTAAGTTACCAGTAGCGTCAGCAACACGTCCAACTGTGATAGATTGTTTAGATGCAGTTGTGAAATTTTTAACTTCAGAGAAATCAAGAATGACTGCTTTGTTACCATCTACTGCAGTAACTGTAACGGCTGAATCAAGATCAGCATCATTATATTGATATTTGGCTTTGTCAGTAATTGAAGCTGCATTCATTGCTTCACTGAATTTAACTTTTACTTTCTTAGCCCCAGCAAGTAAGTCAGCTGTTGGATTAACAGTCGGAGCAACCATATCATTCACATAGAACGTACGAGACACTTCACTGATTTTGTTATTAGAAGTATCAGTTACGTCTTTTACAGTTAATTTATAGTTACCACCTGCAAGGTCGGTATTTGATGTAACAGTCACCGTTTTGTTATCAGCACCAAGACTAACATCTGCTTGTACCTTATTATCTTCATCATCTGTTAATACAAAGTTAGCAGCAGTTACTGTGTTTGATTCTAGTTCTTCATTAAATTTAACTTCAATTGTACGTTTAGTTTTACCTTCTACAGTAGATAGAACTGGAGCAGTAGTATCAGCCGCATAAGAAGCAGTAAGTTCTTGAGCTGCTAATTTATTTCCCCATTTATCTTGTAAAAGTGTTCCTTTTTCATCTTTATAACCTAGGAAAAACTTCACTTGGCCTTCAGGGAATACAGCACCAGCAAAATCAACTACGATTGTGTCGCTTGTTCCGTTTTTAAGACTAGTTACAGACTCTGCCTTATAACCATTTCCACCTTTAACTGTATGGAAAATTTCAAGGTTATCCGTCAATGTGCTAGGGTTAATTTCTTTGTCAAATTGAATTTCAACAGTGTTATTGTCTACTACTTTAGATACAGAAGCTTTTGGAGCTGAAGTATCTGTTTGGTAAACGAAATTTTTAGCTACTTCATCAATTTTGAATCCAGCATAGTCAGTTCCACCAGAAATAGTTAAAGTGTGAGAAGAATTGTTAGTTGGATCAATACCGATAGTTAAATCCGCATAATCTTGCCCTGCAGTCCAAGACGTTGAAACAATTGCAGTTGCACCATCATTTAATTTAAAAGTTGGAACAGAAGCAAGTGGCTCGGAGAAGTGTACTCGGATAACACGTGGAGCTACCACTTCAACATCATCAGCTTTAGGAGCTACGACATCAATGAAACGAACGTCTTTAGAAGTATCAGCAACTACTTCACTTTTAACCGTTTTAACATTTTTAACAGTCAGAGTTGCATCAGTAGATTGGTTTTGAGCAGCAAATGTAAGAACTACAGTTTTCTCTCCAGTAACTTTAGCAGCTGAAGGGTTAACAGCATTCCCATTACCAACTTTTAGCTCATAATTAGCTAAAGTTTCAGCAGTTGCTTTATCAAGTTCTTTGTTAAATTTAACTTCTACTTGTCTAAGATTAATCGCACTTACAGACTTAACAGCCGGTGCAGCAGCTTCCACTTTATAAGCATCAGCACTTACAGCTTTTCCTTCTTTATAAGCAGCAGCGATTACTACGCTTTGCTCGTCGTCAGCTTGTTCAACTGTTGGTACAGTCAATACAACTGATTTTTTGTCGTCAGATAGTTTAGCGGCAGTTGCTGTTACAGTAGTTGCTTCTTTACCGTTGATTGCTTGAGTAAGAGTGAAGTCTTTTACGTCAGCAGTTTCAATTTCTTTATCCAATGCAACTGTTACTTTGCCGTTTTCAGCTTTAACAGATGTTACTGTAGCAGCTTCAACTGGTGTAACATTGGCTGCTCTTAGAAGGAATTTAGCATAGTCGCCGCGTTTAGCATTTTGGGTTGTTCCGAATTGAGTTTCGCTTGTACCGTTAGTGATTTTGTTAGCTACTAGTGCAGCTACTGCAGATTCATAACGGTCAGATACGTCAGAATATTTTGTATCAGCAGTGCCTTTTAGTTCAAATGCTTTTTGAACCCAGATTGCTAATTCACCGCGTGTGATTAGATCTTGAGCGCCAAAAGTTGTAGGGTTTTTACCATTTGTAATGCCAGCTTCTTTAAGGGCATTTACGTATTTAACTGCACGATCAGGCACATCAGTGAAACCTGCTTTAGGTGCTTTTTCTATATCTAATCCAAGAACTTTAACTAAAAGAACAGCTGCGTCCACACGTTTGATGTTTTCGCCCACGCCGAATTTAGTTGGAGTTAAACCTTGAGCTCCTTTAGATACTACAAAATCAACAGCTTCTTTATAAGAATCATTTACATCAGTGAATGATGCAGCTGATGCCAATGGAGCAACAGCAGACGCTACTAAAGTTGCAGTAGCAGCAGTGGCTACAAATTTCTTGAAGTTTTTTGGTTGGTATGTCATATAGATCCTCCCGTTTTGTGAAAATATTTGTTTAAGACACACAATGTATAGGAAACAGTGAGAAACAATCTGCCGTTATTTGGATCAAATGGCGACAGATTGTAAGTTATACAGTCTTATATGAGGAAAAGATTAATGGTTGGTCGAATTTGCCAGTTTAATCCACCTATTGGCTATTAAGCCAAATATTACGTAAGACTGATATACTGTTAGATTATACATTTATTTAATAAAAAAACAAAAATTCACAAATAGGAGAAATGTAAGAAAAATATAGATAAATATGTAAAAGTAAAACATATAATTCCATTTTTAGTAATTAAATAAATTAAAAATACCTTTATTATTTTCTTTATATTATCATTTTTGGATAATATAACTAATATAATAAATATTTATATCCATTTTTACTTTTTTCTATTTTTGGATGTTTTTTCTTTAAAATTGGAATAAAAATGGAGGTTTTGGTTTTTAAATGAAGTGATTTCCTATCCCTTCTAGTAATAGGGGTCTATTACACTAGAACAGCAGTCTTGATAATTTACTAATATAAGTAATATATCGGTTGTATTTGTAAATTTTTAAGAAATTTTACCTTAAATATTACAAATGTTACGATTAGAATTCAAAAATCGGTGATATTTTTAATAGGAACAATGCAGGGGAGTTCTGGCAACAAGTCAGCTTAGATTGGAGCCACTCACACTGTCACTTTCTTTAAAACTACATAGTTGGGACCATGGAGAGGTTTCCTTGACGGGTTCTTTTTCCCCACCTATCATTCAAATAGTCACCGAAGAGTGAGGCTAAGCAGCTGATTATTTATAAGTCTTTCCTGTACATCTTCTATATGAAAACAGGGAATCCCGCGAGGATTCCCTGTTTGAATTGCCGTTATTTCACTTCCACCCAAATCTCCTGATTATCTTCTTTAATATAATCATGGGCATTGCTAGCTTCAGTGATGTGGTAATATGCCCAATGATTTTTCTTTACATCTGTATAATCTTTCACATTCGTTCCCTTGATGCTGTCTTCATTTATAATTCTATCAAGCATACTATTCACTATTTTTACTGCTTCTGCGCGGTTGATTTGCTGTTCTGGCTTAAATGTGCCATCCGCATATCCATTGATCCATCCATTTTTGTAAGCAGTTGAAATATAAGCACTTGCCCAATGGTCTGCAGGCACATCGGTAAATATTTTTTCTGCCTTGGCTTCAACTTTGCTGAATCTGCTTGCAATCACTGTGAACTCGGCCCGTGTGATAGGAGCTTCCGGTCTGAAAGTACCATCGCTATATCCACTTATAATTTTATACTTTTCTAGATAGCCAATATAATCGGAATACCATTTTTCCTGTTTTACATCTTTAAATGTAGATGGATACACTTGATTCATATTCATTTTTTCAGCGATTAATCTTGCAAAGATTGCAGCAACTTCTCCTCTTGTCACCGATTTTTCCGGGCGGAAAGAGCCGTCTTTGAAGCCGACCACATAAGCAATATGGTCTTTTTTATTCAATTCTGGCTGCTGGCCGCTTTTATCTGTCCATATTGCATAAAGTGTAAGATCAGATTTCGGCATAGTTACCAAATCTCCAGGATTATAATGCTGACCACTTCCATCTTTCTCTGTTGCCCAATACTTGAACTCTTTTCCTTCTGGCACTATTATATTTGTCAGGTCTGCTGCTTTAAATTGTTCCCCCGGTGATTTAGGCGATTCTGTCGGGGTTTGGCCATCTCCGCCATTTAAATCATAAATGACATTGTGTTTTTCTATCACCACTGGAGGTGACGGCGGTGTCGACTTTTGTTCGAACACGGCTGTTAAAGTCATATCACCTATTGGCGTCAATACTTCGCCTGGTTTATATAGTTTTCCGTTGGATTCCCAACCGATAAACTCTTTTCCCGCCGGCGGAATAATAGTTGTTGGTGCAACTACGATTATCGACTTTCCCGCTTCGACTACTTGTTTGGCAGGTGCTGTTCCTTCACCTTTGCCTTTATCGTAGATGACCGTATAAGTTGTCACCGGTTGATCCTTATAGATGGCTGTCAATTGCAGGTTTCCTTCCGGCACAATGGTTGCACCCGCATCATATCTCTTACCATTCTGATCTTCCCATTGGTCGAAAATCTGACCAGTTGGAGGAACTAGATTTGCCGGTTGCGACAATTTAACTTCTTTGCCTTTTTCTACTGTTTGGCTCTCTGGTGCTGTTCCTTCACCTTTGCCTTTATCGTAGGTGACCGTATAGGTTGTCACCGGTTGATCCTTATAGATGGCTGTCAATTGCAGGTTTCCTTCCGGCACAATGGTTGCACCTGCATCGTATCTCTTACCGTTCTGATCTTCCCATTGGTCAAAAATCTGACCAGTTGGAGGAACTAGATTTGTTGGTTGTGACAATTTAACTTCTTTGCCTTTTTCTACTGTTTGGCTCTCTGGTGCTGTTCCTTCACCTTTGCCTTTATCGTAGGAGATTTCGTATACAGTCTCCTCTTTCTTTGTTTTTTCATATTTTGCTTTTACAATGGCATTCTCTTTGCCTAGTGTAAATGTCGTTTCTTCTTTTGTTCGATCTTGAAAATCACCTGTCCCAGACACCAATTCCCATCCTTCAAATGTGTATGTGTAGCCGTCTTCCTTGGTTATCTTAGGACTGATATTTACAGAACTATTTGGTGTTTGATCATACTTATATTCTGTGTCTGTTACCTCTCCATTGATTTCTGTTTCTACAATCAAATCCACCTTATCGTTCTCTGTAACAGGTTTCCACTGGGCATAAAGAACAGCAGTGGTATTGGCTTGCAACAGTATATTTCCTTTTTCAGAATAAGAATTTCCTTGACTATCCTTCCATCCAGTAAATACAAATCCTGGCTGAGGTGAAAACATATTTGTCTTTACTTCTGTATTTCTTATACTCGCATAATTCTTATATTGATAAGTGACTTCTTCCCCAATACCGCCATTCGGATTATACTTTAACCAAAAAGTATAGTTGCCGGTTTGCGGACCGTCCGGGATGATACCACCACCACTTTCTCCTCCGCCGTTGCCAGAAAAGTAGTACACTAATGTAGCTCCTGACGAATGGATTAAAGCTGTGGATCCCGGCTGATACTGTCCTGAGCTTATGGAAGTAACATATACATAATCCAGCTTACCATAATCAGAGAACCCGACTTCTTCAGGTGTAGGGATTTTGTAGCTGTTATTTGAGTAGTATGGAACTTCCACTTCAATATAATTCGGGCTATTATAAGTCGGCCCGTTAAAAGAACCACCGTTTACATTCGTGCCGTATATCTTAATACGCACTACCTTATTAGCAGCTTCTGCAACGCTACTGAAATCAGGCACAAAACCAAGTAACAATACAAAACTGACTAATACACAAAAAAGTTTCTTCAGTTTCATTAGCTGACCTCCTCTTAAGATGTATGAAGCAAACATGTTCCCTTCGACTTAATTATAAAAATATTCAATTAGCTATTGTGGTGTTTTCATAAGATGTAAGTAAATCTTTTTATCTACGATACATGAAATTCAAAATTGAAATTACACAAATAAAATTTTGTCCATTTTTATAAAATCGCTATTATTCTCCAGATATATCTAACACATCAGATTAGCCGTTTCATATATCATCATTAAATATGAAACAAAAAAACACCTTACATTGAATTGTTATGTATTCATTAACCTATTTTCAATGTAAGGTATTTTTTATTTTACTTCTTGATTTACATTGGCTTTATAATTACTTCACGTTAATATTTAGTGTTGTAACCGCAATTGTATTGTCGATGCTACGTTTTTCTCCACTGATAACACGGAATAAAATTTCTCCATGATCTCCTTGAGCAGTGGTATAGCTGCCTCCAGCATTGCTAATATCCACGATTTTTTTGATAGGCAATCCTGGATGCACTGTTGTTGAACCAGAAAGTACTTCAGCAGCAACATAACCTAATACAGGTTCATCTTTGGAGTCAAAATTCCCATCATTATTCAAGTCAATGTAAATTTTTAATGCATTTTCATATACTCCACTTCCGCTGCCGTGTTGCATAAAGTGAGTTTCAGCTAAACGCACTTTTTCAGCTACATTCTTATCGTGCTCGATACCATAAACGATAGGATCTTTATCTCGACCATCTACACGAACATCCAGCACATCATTTACAGATACATTTTTTCCAGCGTAATCGATTGTCTCAGTCTCTTTGAAAGTTACCTTTGAGAGCTTGGATGGATCATTAGCGTGTATTGCTTTGAGCCTTGGGAAGGTAATAGACTGAATTTGATGGTCTCTTTTCGATGATCCTAGTAAAAGCCCTGCAGAATCTGCAGGGCTTTTACGTTAAATACATCTATTATTTATTCGGCACATCGATTTTCAATGTAGTAGATGCTAGAGTTTCTAGATCAGTGAAATGTCCATCTCCGTTAGCATCAGTGATGACACGGAATAGGATTGTTCCTTTTTCACCGTATGCTGTAGTGTATACACCATCTCCATCAACACGGATATCTTTGATAACCGGATTGATGATTCCGTCTGGACGGTTTGGATGGTCTGGACGGTCAATAGAAGAACCAGTAAGAACTTCTGCTTTCACGTGTGCAATTACTTTCTCACCGCGATCATAGTGGCCATTATCATTTTTATCGATATATGCTTTTAATGGATTATGAACTTGGTATCTATCTGCTAAATTATAATTTTCCCAAATAGAAGTTGATGTTAGGCGTACAGGTGCAATTGTATTTTCATTATGCTCTAAGCCATATACAATTGCATCTTTACCGTGATCACTTGCACGTACATCCAAGACGTCAGCAACAGTTACTTTTTTGCCATTGTAAGTGATTGTTTCAGATGTATCTTTAAAGTTTACTTTGGTAGTCACAGTATTTTCTTTAGTAATTGTCACTGTGAAGCTGTGTTTAAGGTTTCCAGCGTAATCCAAGATTTTGATATCAGTGGATCCAGCTTTTTGGCCTGTTACAGTAAATGACTGCTTGTCACGGCTTAAGTGGATGCTGGCTACGCTTGGATCTACAGCTTTCACTGTATATGCAGCTTGGTTAGCTGGATCAGCATGCTCAGTTAATAGTACATTGCCGTTGTAAGCTCCATCTTCATTTAGATGAGTAACTTGGTATCCACGACTTGAGCCTACAGCGAATGTGTCAGATTCTCCTAAAGAACCAACTGTTTTTTCAACGATTGTTTTCACATGGTTATCTTTTACCGTTACACCCACATCAACGCTTCCAAGCTTTTTGCCTGATAGATCCTTGAAGTAGATTGTGCCTTCCCCTGCAGTCAAACCTACGATATCAAGTCCGCAGTATGTTTTGCCGTCATGGTTTGTCCATACTTTTGAAACAGAAACAATCGGTTTATGGTTAGCTGTTTGCGGTGCATCGACTGTTACAAAATCGCCTGTCCAGAAATCAGGAACATTGATTGGGTCACCATATTGGTCCATCGTTGTTACTTCAATTGTTCTCTTTTTACCTTTAACAAGGTCGAATTTCTCTTCGGATGGAGTAACAGATGTTACTTCACGTTCTACATTTGTTACAATGAAATCGAATGTTTTTGTTACTTTGCCGATTTTCACAGTGATTGTTGCTGTACCTTTAGTATTTGCACGGAAATTGATATCTCCATTTTTGTTAGATACAGAAATGACAGCATCGTTAGATGAACTTACTTCAACAAGTTCTTTTGGTAAAGATACATTTGTTTTACCGCCAGCGTTACCGATGACATCAGTCACGTCTAATGCTTCGCCGATTACTAATGTAGAGCTGTGTTGAGTGAATCCGCTTGTGTTGCGTAGCTCTAAGCTGTTGATTGCAGTTGTAGCTGTCTCAACGTCAACAATGGAAATTGTTTTTTGAGAAGAAGCAACAATTTTACCATCTTTCTCGATTTGAACTTCAACTGTGTAATCGCCGATTTTATTTGTTTTGCTTAACAATCCAGTGTTGCAAGTATGTCTGTCGCCATCAAAGATTCTAGCAGGTCCGCCGAACTCATCTGTTGCTACGAACGTTACTTTGTAACCAGCCTGGCGAAGATACTCTGTATCCGCAGGAACTGGAGAGCCGTTCACAGAGAAAGTCAATTGTTGACCGTCTTTGTTGTCGTCATAAGTTCCCTCATGTAAGTTAATAGAAGAGATAGAGAAATCAAATGTGAATTTAACTTCTTTTGTTTCTCCGTTAAGGTTTACTTTTAATATTTGCCCTGTGCCTGAAGCGAATTTAGATTCGAACACAACTGTTGCAGAAGTTCCATCTGTGCTTGGTGTAACAGAAACAACTTTGTTGCCGGCAAGCGTGATGTCTTCAGCTTTCAATTGATTTAAGTGTGTTCCAGTAAGAACCACTGTATTTGTATCGATAGCAGTCACTTTTTCTACAGTTGCAACTACTTTATGTTTTACTTGGTCAGCTTTGTATAGGAAGATTGCATAATCACCGCGTTTAGCGTTTTGCTCAGTACCGAATTGAGTTTCGCTTACACCGTTTGTAATGCCATTGGCTACAAGAGCTGAAACTGCTTCTTTGTAACGGTCAGATACATCTGTGAATTTTGAATCGGCTTCACCTTTAAGATCGAATCCTTTTTGGATCATGATCGCCAATTCTCCACGAGTGATTAAGTCTTGGGAACCGAATGTAGTAGCTGTTTTACCGTTTGTAATGCCAGCTGCTTTTAGTGCATTCACGTATTTGGCAGCACGCTCAGGAACATCTGTAAAGCCTGAAGCAGGTGCTTTTTCAAGATCAAGCTCTAACACTTGTGCCAAAAGCACTGCTGCATCAACACGTTTGATATTTTCTTGCACACCGAATTGAGTTTCTGTAAGACCTTTTGCTCCTTTTGAAACAACAAAGTCCACTGCCTCTTTATATTTAGCAGAAACATCTGTGAATGTTGCTGCAGATGCAAGTGGCGCTACAGCTCCTGCTACTAATGTTGCCGTAGCGGCAGTCGCTACAAATTTGCGGTAAGATTTTGGTTGGTAAGCCATTAAATGAATCCTCCCCAGATTTTTATTTATCTATCTAATTGATAGATAGTAATGAATAAAAAACATGTTTTACATCGGTATAGAAATCAACTCAATATAATTATTAGTGAAATATTTCACTAATAAAAAGCTGTTTCAACGCTATACCTTCGTCTAACACAAATTATATTAAATATATCAATAAAATATAATATTAATTATTTAAATAATTTTCGGATAAAATAAGGCTGTTTTCTTTTTTAGTTAATTCCTTTATCTTGCATTTGTCCCAATCACACCCTCAATATGGATATAATCTTCCGATATCCGATAACTTTTTCCTTCTTTTTGCAGTTATTAGCAATAATGCAAACACCCCGCGAATAATTTGTGTTGCAATAGTGAAAAAGACACAAGTATAAAGTGAAGCTTTAATCGGTAGGTACTCCACCAATTATTAGTTGATCCATTCGGATTCTTATTGGCGTTTATCCCCCCCGTGTTGAACCGGGAGTTTTAGCGCCGGTTGGAATTGGACAAAAAAAGCTACCAGCGCCGCTGATAGCTTTTCTTCACTTTATTTCTGTTTCTCATCAAATTTCTTCTTGCGTTTTTTCATGTTGCTGACCATATAACCGCCAATAAACCGCCGAGGTTCATAGGAAATGATGAATGCATGAGGTTCATATTCACGGATCAGCTCGATCAAGCTGTCCTCCATATTCCGCTTCGTCAAAATTTCAAGTTTGTACCGCTTACTTTCGAAACCTTCGACAGAAATGATGGTCACCCCATATCCTTCAACCCGCAAATGATCAATCAAGTCTTGATTCCGCGTCGGCAAGTTCACATTAAATGTCGTATAGCCGATGGCAAGTTTCTGTTCGATGGCTGTACCAATCAAAATCCCTAAGCCAAAGCCAATCGCATACACGAGCATACCTAAGAATGATTGGTCTCCATTAAAGACAATAGAAAGGCCAAACACATAAATCAACGCTTCAACAAACCCAAGCAGGGCGGCCGGTACCCTCAACTGTTTGACTAAGAAAATCGTCCGTAACGTAAAACAAGGAACATAAATCAGCTGCAGTATCAGAATCAGTATTATATCTTTCATGGATTACTCCCTCATCCTTTAGTAAGATTGGAATTCTACCAGTCTATACGAGAATTCACTTAATTCCAAATAAAAAGATTATAATAAGAGGAAAGGGTTGGTTTCCTGGCTGTGAACGGATGCATGTATGTTAAATAAAGCTACAATAATCAACACTCTCGCCCAATTTATGTAAGACTTATTCGTATAAATACTCTATAATGAATCACATAAGATTTATTCCCCATACTATATAGCAGTATTCATATTTTCGCAGAAAGTGTTCAAGCTTTTATTATATAGAAGGTACTTATATATAAACGTAAATTACTTCCAGGATGTGATAATGTTGAAAATTGGAGATCGAGTTAAGAAGATACGGGTAGAGAAGAAGATGTCTATGTCAGAGCTTGCTGAAAAAGCGGGGGTTGCTAAATCGTATCTAAGTTCTTTGGAGAGGAATCTACAAAACAATCCTTCTGTCCAATTCTTAGAAAAGATCACAAAAGTTCTGGGTGTACCTGTAGATTCATTATTATATGATGAGCAGAAAGATGAAGAACCACTGGATCATGAGTGGCTTGAAATTGTGGAGGAAGCCATGAAATCAGGCGTCTCAAAAGAGGAATTCAGAAGTTTCATCGAGTTCAATAAATGGAAACAAAATAAGGAATGAACAATAAAAGACCCTTGGCGATCTTCACAAAGGGCATATTAGTCATATTCATTTTGGCCTCTGCTCATTTCTTTCATTCATAATGCGTTGGGGCTGTTCTTTTATAAAGGCAAGCACCTGGCTTTTCGTAACCCCTGTATCCCTCGCTGCCTTCATCAGCTCCAACCATTCGCTGTCATACATATTCCTCTCTTTTCTCTCCTCCACCATCGTCTTGCCCTCCTAAAATACCCTTGTACTTTAGGCAATCCAGCCGTCATAGCAAATCGTAGATATTTGCCTTAGACCTGTAACTTTGCGGCCTTATTTTTCAATAAGTGTGCCTTTTCTTGTAACCATAGAGTTGGATCATATGCTATACAATTAATCAGTTTGGTTCGTGGTGTTAAATGTTTGTACAAATCAATCAGTAAAGGATGTATTTTTTCATATACTCTTTTATTACTATCTATTATACAATCATTCTCGCAAAAATAAGATAAACATAGTGGAAATGTATCATATATTTACTGACACCATTTGACTAATTCTAACAATAACTATTACTTTACACCTATAAACAAAGAATTATTACCTACATACGTTTGTTGGTTACGTCGAACTCTCTCAAATAATTCAGCATCCATCGCTTTCGCTTTTGTAAGATCTTCTCCACATATAGGGCAGAGCCATAAGTCTGTTGAACAACTTCCAAATGAAGGCCGCTTGCATTTATGACAATCCTTACGATACATATCGTTTCCTCCTATCGGTTTCTATTAATTGATTTCCGCTGTTGAATGACGAGTATAATACCCCCAACAGCAATGAGGACAAATCCGCCGATTAACAGGTTATACATATTGGTTGATGTATCGGGCAATGTTCCATTTGTTTGTTGCACCATTTGTGTTGATGTTAATTGAGGGGCAATATTTACATCTGTACCTGTGGCTGGTAATGTGTTTCCTCCATCTTCTGGATTAGTACCACTGTTCCCACCGCCTCCCAGGTTATTACCGCTGTTCCCTTCGTCCACTGGCTTACTACCGCCGTTTCCTCCGTCTCCCGGGTTAGTACCACTTCCTTCGTCTCCCGGTTTACTGCCGTGGCTTCCTTCGTCTCCTGGTTTAGTACCATTGCTCACTTCGTCTCCCGAATTACTGTCCCCGTCATTCTCAGTGAATTTAGCAGTGAATAAAAAATCCATACTAGCTTTAGAGTTCTGATATTCGTTCCCTAATTCACGGGGAATTTCAACTTTAAAAGATAGCTTTTCTGATGTTTTGCCTGCCAGAAATCTCGAAGGTAAGGCAATAAAATCTTTTAGTAAGCCTTTATATAAAACAGTGTCTTTTTGCTTAATCGTAAAAATTAATGTTGAATATAGCTTTTCTGTAGATGAACCATTTTTTTGTTCTGTTATATATTCAAAGTTCTCATTAGATTCATTAGAAATTATTATATTCCTAGTTATCGTATCTCCTGGAACTGCATTACGAACATTTATTAATACACGATCTGGCGAACCTGTATCTATTGTGATTGCTTTGTTAGAAGCTAACGCAATATTGTATGGCACGAGCAAATAAAAAATGCTAAATAAGAAACCACTATAAAACAAATTCCTTATTACTTTTACTTGCTTCAATTCCTTTACCTCCATTTTTAAACAAAAAAATAAAGAGGGCTCAGGAAGGTAAAGCCCCCCTTTATATCTTTTTATTTTTGATTGCTAGTCTCTATTCCACTATCCACAACCGGGGGTACTTCCCAGCCAATCGCTTTAATAGCTGCTTCATCTAAGTTACCTTCATATGCCTTATCAATTTTCGCGTTTGCATCTTCCATTGCTTTTTTAAGCTCAACAGCATCCGTATTGGCTTGGTTTACTTGACCAACCAATTTGACATTCGTTTCAGCTAAGTTCTTATTCTCTTCCTGCAACTGAGCGTTCGCAGCAAGCGCAGCTTTCAGCTCTTCAGTTGTATCAAATAGCAATTGCTTGGTTTCTTCAAGATCCTTCATAGCGGTGAACAATTCTTGTTTGACCTTTTCATGTTCACTTTCAAGCTCGGCATATTCTGATTTTATGGTAGTCAGCTCTTTTTCTAGGCCCTTTATCTTAGTAAGCAATTCTTCTATTTCTTTCGATTTCTTCGCATTATCATCCTGCAATTGCCCAATGCTCACATTCTTATTGCCAATGACCGTATTCGCTTGGGCGACAGTAGCATTTACAGATTTCTTAAAGTCGGCTATGTAGTCCTGTAATCGACCTTGCGAAAATGAAAGTCCCACAATTTTATTGGCTGCATCATTCAAATCTTTTTTAGCTTGACTAATCGTATCATGGCCATTATAAGCGACATACCCTACACCACTGACTGCCACCGAGCTTGCTAAAACGATTCCTGCTACTTTTGCTGATATTAAACCCATGTTTATTCCTCCAATATTATTCGTTAACTAAAGACACCTGCCATTCACTTGATTAAATGTAATTGTTCCCCAACAATTAAGTAATGGCAGGTGTATTGCATTGTCTGAAAACCGTCGTATAGAAGTAAGCATTTCTCCAAAGATCAAGAATAAGATTCTCGCTTACCAAAAGAGTGAAGGCTTACCTACCCGGGCCACTGCGCTTTTGCAGTTAATTAAACTAGGCCTTCGGGTATCTGAAAAGGAAAATGGAGAGTGATTATTGCTCTTCGTTTTCCTTTTTTTCTTCTTCAGGCTTTACTTCAGGAACAGGATCCACAGCTGGCTTTTCTTCTTCAGGCTGTTTCACTTCCTCTTTTGATTCTCCCTGTTTAGGTTGCTCTTGTTTTGGTTCTTCTTTTGGCTGCTCTGGTTCTGCCGGCTTAGCAGGCTCTACTGGCTTTTCTACTTCAGGCCCCGTATCTTCAACTGCTTCATCGGCAGGTTTTTGCTCTTCTGGAACTTTTACCTCTTCTACAGGCTGTGTTTCATCAACAAGATTCTCTTCTACCACTTCTGGCTCAGGAACAGGCCAGCTCACTTCGATAGAGAAAGAAGACTGGTCTTCGTCATAAAGATCGGCGTACGTCGATGAATGGTACATCTGAGTACATACAAAGAAGCCAAGCGCAGCTACAGGAACTAATGCATACATCGTTTTTCTAAGCTTCATTCTAATGCCCACCTTGATAGTAAATTTCTATTTTGCACGCACATGGAAACCAATATCAAACACTTGCTTTACACCCTGAAGCTCATTGCCAGCCTCATGCTTTAATTCAGCTTTAATACTATACAATTCGGTGTAATTCTGATCGTCCAATGTGCGTTTTTTTGTCAACTCAGGTTTTTTCAACAATTCTCCATAGGTGCCATTAAATACAATGTCATCATCGGTATCGATGATTGTGAAGTAAAGATTCTTCTCTAAGCTTGCTTTTGCCAACGCAGGATCCTCAGTGCTTGAAAAGTCAACATCTTTTATAGAAACCGCAAATATCTCAGCATCAAGAGAACCTTTTTCCTTTTCTATTCCGAATTTTTTCGGCTTGGAGACTTTACCTGGCTGCCAATACCCATCCATATCTTTGACCCTATCCCCTTGCTGAAATGTATAAAATAGAGGAGTTGGATGTGTGAATGGCCTTATCTTCAACACACCGGTTTGTATATCAATCCCTGCATGATCTTCAGCATAGAAATCAGCAGCCGTTCCCCCTAAACTATTTGCACCAATAAAGATGGCTGCGCCGAGGGCCAATCCGATATAAGCTTTCCTCATAGCTTTGCACCTCAATTACTGAATAAGCCGATCACCCTTAAGGGACCGGCTTATGTACTAGTAGATTCTGTCCTTACAGATTAAAGTTGGTTAAGCTTCCAAGAAAGATTTCCTTCGATTGTCAAATCTTGAAGGCCATTTTGGTCAGCAGCTTTGTCACGTACAATCTGTACAGATGACTTAAGCGTATAAGATTCTTGTGATTTGAATGTGTAACCTGACAATAGAGTATTCAAAGTCTTAACCCCGTTATCTAGCTCAGCTTTTGTTGCGCCTGACTCAACAGAAGCAATTGTTTTACCTGCAGCATTAACTACGTCAAAATGAAGTTTTACCCATTTCATATCCGTATCAGATGGCGCACCATTTTTTAAACCTGAAGTTAGAGCATACTCAGATAACGTTAAAGAAAGTTTTCCGTCTAAAGTACCTGCGTTTGTGATTGTGATGTCTGTTCCTTGAGTTGGAGTTTCAGATGGTTGCAATTTAGTGATGTTGTTAAATATTGGTGTATTAGTAGTTCCACCCAATTTCACTGTACCTGTTTGAATACTGTTTCCGTTTGCATTACCTTCTGCATAGAAGTCAGATAGTGTTCCGTTGCTTGCGCCCGCTCCGATTGCTAGTGCTCCAACAAGTGCTGTACCAATAAGTGCTTTTTTCATTACTTTCATAAGTATGATTCCTCCAACTTTTCGATTGATTTTTTGTTCAATTGGCTAAAGTTACGGGATAACCAGAATTGTTTAACCTTTATAACCCCTTTGTATAAAAGCATCCCCTCCTTAAAGGCTTATATATCATGCCTCAATATCCCTTGGGCGGTAACTGTTCTTTCCTTTTTTATTTTTGGTGATTTTTTCTTTTATCTCTATCCCTACTAAAAGAATGATTGGCATCACAACTAATAGCAGAAACCCGTATATGCCACTCAATTTATTGATGATCATTCCCAAATAGGGTATATGGACTAGATAAATCCCCCTTACATTCTTTTCAAATGTTAGTTCAGGATCTTGAGTATTATTGGCATCTCCTTTGGTAGTGTAGTACAGTCCAGAAGACTCTTTTTTAACATCTATAATTCTATGAGTTACATACTTTTTATCTTTACGGATAAATGTAATGATGTCGCCTTTCTTTAGCTCAGTAGGATTTACGTCTTTGGCAATAACTATATCTCCTGGATTAAATTCTGGCCGCATGCTCCCTGATAGAACAGTCATCATTTTGTATCCAAATAGTGTGGGAATAGAACCTGGATGCATCTTATTGGATGTAAATAAGAATAGTGCGAATACCAATATAAGAACGAATAGAACTCCTATAAAGGAGCTAACTATTTTCCCAACAACTCTCATAAAAATCCTCCTCATAATAACCGTGCAAACCAATTTATTTTCACGATATTATAATTGAATCGTTTTTCTTTTTGGGGCATTGGTACCGTACCCTCATTTTTTCAGAACTCACATATCGAATTTGAATCACCCCTTCATAGCTCAAATTCATCAGCCTTTGTTCTTAGTAAAGAACTCATAGGTGAAGTATATTACAGCTGATATCCTTTTGAAAAAGCCTGTATTCATCCAAAATTTGTAATAAACCTCCAATTTTCGTTCTTTTTAACGTATTTACTTCCAATTACTCTCTTTTTTGTATTTTTTAAAGAACTATCCATTCTTTATAATGAACAATATAAGTGAAAGAATGACCCACGAGATACCTTCAAATCCTAAATGATGAAAAAGAGTTCAATAAAGGAGTTGCCTGTATGATAGGAGAACGCATTAAGAAGTGCCGAAAAAAAAGACCGCTCACCTTGAATCAGTTGGCTACAGCCACCGGAATATCAAAGTCATACCTAAGTAATATCGAAAGAGGACTTCAAGTGAATCCCTCACTGAATGTATTATCTAAGATTGCGGAACATCTGGATGTGAAAGTAGAAGAATTGTTGGGAACCAAACCGGCTAAAATTGACCTTGAACCAGGATGGATTGAGTTATTGAAGGAAGTACAGGAGCAGGGAATCACATTAGAAGAGTTCTCTTTCATTCTCGGTTTTATCAAATACCGAAAATCGATCCGCGATGAAAATGGCTAAGGGATGGAAACTGGCCGGCATTCTTCTTTTTGCGTCCGGAATGATTCTCACAGGATTCTCCCTCCTCCAAATGAAAGATCAAAACAATCAACAGCAACAGGCGTTAAAACAAATCAAAGCAGAGATCAACCAACAGACATCTTCACGAAGCCCCCTTCCTACTCACAATGAATGGCAGACAGGAGACGTTATCGGCATTTTAAAGCTTCCAACTTTGCATAAAGAACTTCCTATTATCGAAGGCACGGATGAAAATGATCTCGCCAAAGGCGTCGGCCATTACGCCGCATCTGCTCTTCCAAACGAAAAAAATCAAATTCTGCTTTCCGGGCATCGCGATACGGTTTTCCGGAAAGTAGGCGAGTTGAAGATAGGCGACCGCTTGCTCTATCAAACCAAAGAGGCAACCTATGACTATACCATCTATCGAACGTATATAGTCAAAAGCAATAATAATCACGTCATTAGAGACACATCCCCGGAAGAAATACTGACGTTATCCACTTGCTATCCTTTTTACTTTGTCGGCAATGCACCCGACCGGTATATCATCGAAGCAAAACCTTCGCCATCGCAAAAAAGCTCCCAGTAGATTGGGAGCTTCTTTTGTCCATGCTTATTTGCTTTTCAATTCAGTCTGGATCAATACCGGATCATGGTCGCTTGCCCGTCCGTGCTGTTCCATGAACTGCGAATTGATGTGGACGATATCCACTTTTGTCGCATGTTCCATATTTTTCGTGACAAGGATATGGTCGAGAACCTGTGCGTTGCCTTGGTATGAATACGTATACCGTTTTTTCTCTTTTACCTTATCGATCATGTCTGTCAGTTCTTTGCCCTTCACTTTTTGCAATGGCGCTGAGAATTCAAAGTCATTGAAATCGCCCAATAAAATGATGTTGGCGTTTTTGTCTTTTTTCTTCACGTCTTTAACGAATGAGTTGACAATGCCTGCAATCTTTAGGCGTTGGATTTCACTTGATAGGATAGGCGGCTGGTTTTTCCCGAATAGAGGCTGGTCTCCACCCTTGGAATTAAAATGGTTGGCTACCACAATCACCTTTTTACCGCGGAACTGGAATTGTGCGGCCAATGGTTTTCTGCTAGAACGGAACGCTTCGTTTGTTGGATCGATCCGTCCTGGATTGACTGTCAGCTTGCGGTTTTCATAGCCGACCGATTCCGTCGCTGTTCCTTTGCGGCCTTCCACTAAAGATACACGGTCGCTATTGTATAGGAAGCCGACACGGATGTTTCCTCCCGGCGCCCCGCCATCTTTATTGTTCTCTGGGGCGATGTCCGTGAATTGATAGGTTGGGCCGCCCAATGCCTTGATTTTATCTGCCAGTAATTTGAAATTTTTAGTAGCGTCGGTTGTGCCGGTGTCAGCCGGACCGTCATTATCCTGTACTTCCGTGACGCCGATGATATCAGGCTGGTTGAGGTTTTTCACGATTGCCATGGCCAGCTTAGTCACCTTTTCATCGCTGTCTTTCGCCGAAAAGTTCTCGACATTATAGGAAGCGACCGTCAACTTTTTATCATGCTTTTTAAGATCTGTTGTTTCCCGCTTCGTTTTTCCCTCTACAAATGAAGGGAGATTTTCTTTTTTCGTTTTCACTTTGAAATTGCTGTATCCATAGCTGACTACCCCGTATATGCTTCCTTTAAAATAGTCGCCTGTTTTAGCTACATAGTTTTTATCGCCGATTTCCACAATCAGACGCTCAGGATTATAATCCTTGGCTGTGATACGCAAAGCGCCTGTGTCTGTATTGGTTTTCACATTGCCAGGAACGACATACAGCTCACCGTAGTTCTGCGGAGCAATTACTTTCGCATCCTTAATTTCAATCAACATGCCTTCCAGGCTCTCATAAAAATCAATGCCATCCTGCTGCGGATCGAATTTTACAAAAGCATCGTTATCGATGATTTCAGTCGGCTGCTTACGGTCTTTGCCGATCACTACCGGCTTAGGCAATGATTGCCCGCTTTTTACAACTGTTAAAGAAGATGCATTGATTTCCGTAACGGATAAATCTGTCTGCATTTTTTCGGAGTATCCTTGAAGCACTTGTTCCTTCACTTGCCCATTTACTTTTACAACGTCGCCGACCTGCAGCCCATGCTGTTTCTTATAGATTAGAAGGCCTTCCGATGTTTTCTCATCTTTATCCGGCTTTTGGTCTTGGATATAGGCGTTATTGCTGTCGTCTACATACGTGACAATCCCTTCGACATCCGCGACATACTGGTTTAGGTAAGGAGAGTTATGGGAAGCACCTTGGATGTCATGGATGCGCAATCCTGTTTTGGCTATCTTATAAGTGAAGACCGATATATCACTGTTTTTATAGCTTTCTTTGGTGACCATTGCTTTGATTGTCATATCTTTATCGATGGTGATTGGTTGTTGATACACCGGGCTGGATTCTGTCGGGTTGCTGCCATCGATACTGTAATGGATCATGGCTCCCTCGGAATTTGTCTTCAGTGTCACTTGGGTTCCGCTCTTGACGGCACCTGCCGCCGGGCTTGCAACAGCTTGTTCGGCTACTGGCTGAGCGTTTGCTTCCACCCATTCCATCTTAGTAGGCGACTTCAATCCCGGAGAAGAGAAATACGCTTCCAGGCTGCCGCTGACTTTCACTTTTTTGCCGATATTGCCCGGGTTGCTGCTTAATCCATAAGCTGCACGATAGGCGGAAGTAAGCTGCACCGGCATGATATTGGCAGGATCTTTTTCATTTGGGTCATCGGCGATGGCGAAATTATTGTCATCTTTAAATGGTCCGTTAAATACATACGATTTACTGGCGGATGTATATCCGACAATATAACCTTCCACCGTTGCATCGCCGTTATTATTGGCAATGGCTTCTTTGACTGTAAAGGATGCATCTGCTTTTATGACAAAAGACTGGGCCGATAAGCCAAAAATCAATAGAAAGGCCATACATACAATAGAGATTTTTTTCATGGCATGCATGTTCATTTTACACTCTCCCATATTTCAGAATATTATTCGCCGGTAAACAGGATGTATGTCTAGCAGATGTGCTCTCTTAAAGTTTGCCAGTTTAACTATATTCTCCCTGCTTCCAAATAAGCCAACAAGGGTAAGAAGGCGGAGTGTGAAAGCGTTTTACTAGGCCGCTTTACCCATTATTTATCCTTTCCTTTATACAGGTATAATGAAAGTGCCATTTTTTACTGATTGGCAATCTGATTTTAATTGTTGTATGATAGCAAGAAACTAAATTTTCAGTATTATTTTTTTTAAAATAACCTTGGTAAAAAATTCTCCGCGAGGGTAAAGAATAAGATTACACCCTCTCGGTAAAAGAAAATACATCATTAGTGGAAGGAGAATCTGCCGTGGGAATACACACATACTTTAAGAGTCTGACTAAATTGGAACGAATTGAACGCTGTCCGGGGGAATTCATGTTTGAACGCCATACAGTGGCAAGCCATTCATTCAAGGTTGCGCAGTATGCCCAGTTCCTCGGCACAGTTGAAGAACAAAGCGGGACGCCGATTGATTGGAAGTCCCTTTACGAAAAAGCGATCAATCACGATTATCCGGAGATTTTCATCGGCGATATCAAAACTCCGGTCAAATATTGGACGCCGGAACTAAGGGAAATGCTGTCCACCGTCGAAGAAGGCATGACGGCGAAATTCATCGATACAGAATTCCCGGAAGAGTACAAGGACATCTACCGGGATAAATTGAAAGAAGGCAAGGATGCCACCGTTGAAGGACAAATTCTCTCTGCCGCCGATAAAATCGATCTAATCTATGAAGCATTCACCGAAATACAGCGTGGAAATGCCGAACCCGTCTTCCTTGATATGTACCACGACGCACTCATCGTCCTCAAGCATATCAAACTCCACTCCGTCTCCTACTTCATCAACGAAGTACTGCCGGAACTAATGGACGAAGACATCATGTCCACCATAGATATAAGAAAAATAACAGAAGCCGCGTTGAAATAAGAAAAGCGGAGGTGGACGTTTAGGGACGTACAAACTGGAGCACTTTTCCTCAAAATATAGGAAACACGGTGAGGTACGAACCGATGTTGACTTATTGAAGAGAAAAGTGTGAAGTTTGCTAGTCCCTGGCCACTGCAGCTGGATCAAGAAAAGCGGAAGACCTCCGTTTAGCTCCGTACAAACCTTCGTTTAAGAATCTCCCTACCGGGTATACTTTTAGTAAAAAACAGGCTAATCCCGCATAAAGAGGAGGATCTGTATGGACAAATATGTATATGGTGTCTACAAGGATAATTACGAGGTAATGAGTGCCATCGAGATGCTGAAGCTCCAGGGCTGCGAAGGCAGCCATCTGACTGTCCTTGCGAAGGATGAATCACTGGTCAGCCTAACGGAGGAACGTGAGCCGGATGTAAAGACTGTGACGACTTCTTCCGACGATGCGTCCTTCATGGACAAGGTGATGAGCTTCTTTTCCGCTGACGGTGCACATCAGGTAGAGCGCCAGCTGGGCAGTTGCCATTTGACAGACGATGAAAAAGCATCCTATGAGCGCGACCTGGAAGAAGGAAAAATTCTGCTTCTATTGAACCGGAAAACGCCTTTGAATAAACGTTTGCATCCGGAAGAATCGCCTACCCTCCAGACCATGGAGCGCTATAATTCCGGATTAGGCTTAGCCGATTTCCCTGAACCAACTCCTTACGAAGAGCAGCACCAGGCCACTAAGGAATCAACCTATGAGCAGGAAGAGCGAGATGCAGTCGATTCCCATTCGCCGGCCTATATGGAAGAGAAAAAAGAAGAATGGGACAACCAATTGAACGATTCGGCGTATGAAGAGGAACAGGATGAACAGCCAGATCCTTATTTAAAAACCAATACAAATGTCTCGCATCTATAAAGTGAAACGTTAATCGGCGGGGGTTTTCATTCATCCCCCGCCGATTATTAGTTGAAACAATCGGATTCTGTCTGGCACTTGATTGCTCACTTACACTGGTTCATCTTCATTCTTGTATTGAAGTGGCAGCCTTAGCGTCAGTTAGAACGGGTAAAAATCATTTCTTTAAAGGGCATACATAACGATGTAAGCTCTTTTTTTCTACTGCAAAAAACCATTCAACCCTTCTATTTTCCAGCTATGAAATGCCCTGAAAGGGTTTAATATCCATATGGGCGGCTAAAGACTACCAATGCCCTTTCTATTAATCAAACGTTTGATTAACATCGCCCCTGCCAGAAACATTGATTCAAAATGTTGAGATTTGACTTACTATTGGTATGATGAGTAGCCAATGCAAATGTTATACTTTTGATATCAAAAGAAAAAGAGGAGATGACAGATATGTATGAACGTATCCTGGTGCCTTACGATGGATCCGAAAGCGCTATGCATGCCTTGGAGGCTGCCGCGAATCTCGCGACTAGTTTGAAATCGTACTCTGCTTTTACTGTCTTGTACGTCATTCAAGAGATTCCCAGAGTTGAAGCAGCCAGACTGGCAGGAGATGTGAACGCGATGTTGGTAGAAGAAGGCCAGCAAGCAGTGGCTCCTGCTTTAGATCTCCTAACCCAAAAAGGTGTTAAAGCCCAAGCCATTTATCTCCACGGCGATCCGGCTGAAGTGATTTCGCGGGAGGCAGGAAAATACGATGTCGTCATTATGGGACGGCGCGGCCTTAGTACGTTCAAAGAACTGGTCATCGGTTCAGTCAGCCACAAAGTCATCCAGAATACTGCCTGCCCTGTTCTCATCGTTAACTGACTAGCCCGCTGCTATGGTGAAAAATCAGTATGCTCCCGCCCAACAAACGCCTGAGCCGGACTAGTCTCCGGCTCTTTTTATAGTGGATGCAGAACTTCACATCGCCGAACAAGCACAAAATCTCCCCCCATAATTCATGTTTCCTCTCCCATTCAACGAGGTATATAAATATATCACTATAATTTTTGCACCTTAGCCAAGGGAGAGATCCATATGAAGAAGTTTGTCAAATTCGGCTGTTTTGGTTTTATAGCACTGCTAGTCCTCATCATTATTATTGCTGCCTTTACAGTTAAGGTGAATGCCCCCCATTCACGGCCCTCTTCTGATACCGCCAAAGAATCTGAAGAAAAAGCAACAGAGGAGCAAGCTGACCCGCAAAAAAATGTCTTAACCGAGAAAAAACTCAACAAAATCAATAATGGAATGACCTACGAACAAATCGTCCAAATAATCGGTACGGAAGGCACACTTATTACAGAAGTTAAAGAAAAAAATGATTCTTTGACCCAAATCTATCAATTCCCTACTGATGGATTCCTAACAAACGCTCTGTTCACTTTCCATAACAATAAATTATCAAATAAAGACCAAATCAGCATTCAGGATGAAAATGCCCCGCAGATTACCCTTGAACAGTTCAATCAAATTCAGAATGGCATGACGCTTGAACAGGTTACTGATATTGTCGGCGGGGAAGGAAGCATCTTGTCTGAATACGGAAAAGGAACGGATCAATACAAAATCGTGTATACCTACAGCGGCCAGGGACGCCTCGGAGCTAATGCAAGACTTACATTCCAAAATAATAAACTGGTATCCAAATCACAAAACGGCTTAAAATAGACAATGACTAGAGGGATGCTGCCAAACCGGCAGCATCCCTTTTCGTGCTGGCTTCGAAATCTTACCACTTTGTTACATGGATTCGATAGGTTTCTTCATAGTTTGTTCCATATTTGGTCATATTCTCGCTCTATACTTTTTAGAGGAAGGGATATCCAACAACATATAATCATGTTTGTTCTTTATGCAAAGGGATGGTCCTACTAATAATCGGCTCAAAATAGCTGACAGGAGGTTAATTGGCATGGAAAAAATCAAAAAAAATCTGGTCACCATCCTATTGTCCATCAACTTGGTGGTAGGATTACTGGCTGCAGGCGGCGTCACCTACTTGATCGTCAAGCAGAATGACCGGCCCGACCGCGGTACGCAAATGGGCGGCAAAGGAATGACACCTCCGCAAATGAACCAAAACCAGAATCAGGATTCATCATCCGACAATACATCCAATATGCAATGATTCATGTAGGAAGGAATGAAAAACAGTGAAGAAATGGATTACAATTTCTGTTATCGCCGTTCTTATGGTCGGGGGCGGTTCTTGGTTTCTGCTACATAAAAAACAAGAAAACGCCAGCAATGGCAGTCAACAACGCGCCGTACAAACGGTGACCGCGAAACAAGGAAAGCTTGAAGTCGCCGTCAGCGGCTCCGGTTCAGTCACAGCCGCAACCGACCAAGATGTGACGGCTGCCAATACGGTATTATCGGTTGCAAGCGTTTCGGTCGCTGCAGGAGATTCCGTCTCCAAAGGCGATACGCTTGTTACGTTTACGAACGGAGAAGAAGTAACAGCGGCAAATGATGGAGACATCGCTTCCGTCGCTGTCTCCAAAGGGAGCGTGGCTTCCCAAGGAACCATCTTGCTGCGTTTGACCAATGAAGGTGATGTCACATTGCCTGTCACCAGAGGAAACAGCAGCAATTCAGCGAATGTGGAAGGCGGTGCTGTTGCCGGAAGCAGCCTGACAGTGGATACCGTGAAAGCAGCGGCAGGTGATATCGTCACAAAAGGACAAACGCTTGCTACTTTTACGGATGGCAGCCTGTTGCTTGCCCCTGCTGCAGGAACGCTGACATCCATCAACATTTCTAGCGGCGATACAGTTGTTGCAAGTGATACGGTCGCTCATATTACCGATTTCAAGACATTGCAGACCACCATATCTGTTGATGAACTCGATATTTCAAAAATCAAAACGAAGCAAGCAGCGGAAATCACAGCAAGCGCTTTTGAAGATGAGACATTCGAAGGGACTGTCACTTCCGTTGCATCGACCGGCAATTCAGAAAATGGCGTTTCCACTTTTGATGTAACGATTTCTATTAAAGATCCAAAATCATTGAAAGTCGGCATGTCGACAGAAGCCAAAATCGTGATTGAAAGCAAGGACCAGGCAATATACGTGCCTCTTGAAGCTGTCTATACAAGCGGCGATGAAAAATATGTCCTTATACCGTCAGGCGAGAGCTCAGAAAAAGTGACTGTTGAAACAGGCTTGACCAATGACACCTACACAGAAATTACAAAAGGGCTTGACGCGGGGGCTTCCGTTCAAATCCCGCAAGTTCAATCCAGCGGCTCTGGCTCAGGCTTCAACCGTGGCGGCAAAATGATGGACGGCATGGGAGGTCAAGGAGGAGGCATGCCTTCAGGCGGAGGAACTCCCCCATCCGGAGAGCGGCCAAGTGGTATGGGCTCCGGCGGTGGACAAGGAGGCAAATAAGCTATGACAGAAGAACTCATCTCCATCCGCAATCTAAGAAAAGTATATGAACTGGGCGGTGAAACGGTCACCGCACTCGATGGCATCTCGATTGATATCCACCAGGGCGACTTTGTGTCCATCATCGGTCCATCCGGTTCCGGTAAATCAACCTTCATGAACATGATCGGTTGCCTCGACCGACCCGACGAAGGCAGCTATACGTTGGACGGCGAAGAAGTGGAAGGAATGAAGAGCAATCAGCTGGCTGCGATTCGGAATGAAAAGATCGGCTTCATTTTCCAAAGCTTCAATCTTCTGCCCAAGCTGACTGCCGAAGAAAATGTAGAGCTGCCGCTAATTTACCGGGGGATGCCCCGGAAGGAACGGAAAGAGGCCGCCGCAGCGGCACTCGATAAAGTGGGCCTTGCAGAACGTTCACACCATTTGCCCAATCAGCTTTCCGGCGGCCAACAGCAACGCGTTGCCATCGCCAGGGCGCTTGCCGGCAATCCGCCGATCCTGCTCGCCGACGAGCCAACCGGTGCGCTGGACAGCCATACGAGCAAGGAAATCCTTGAGATGATTTCCGAATTGAATGCCCAAGGACAGACAATCGTCCTGATCACGCATGATTTGGATGTTGCCCGAAAAGCCAAGCGAGTGGTATCCATCCAGGATGGCAAGCTCAGTGAAAACGGAGGTGATTGGCTTGCAGACCATTCGAATGGCCCTAAAAAGTATCAAAGGAAATAAACTCCGTGCCTTTCTCACTATGCTCGGCATCATTATCGGCGTTGCTTCGGTCATCAGCATTGTCGCCATCGGCAAAGGCTCATCCGCAGATGTCCAAGACCAGATCGGCAATCTCGGAACAGACACGCTGACCGTCAATATCACCGGTTCAGATGTCACTTATAAAGAAGAAGATGCGGAAACAATCCGTGACGTTACAGGCGTTACATCCATTGCACCAACTGTTTCCGGGCGTGTAACCGTTAAAAATGGGCAAACGACCGCACAAGCGGCCATGACAGGAACCACCTCCTCCTATCTAGACGTCCGCAATCTGAACCTGCAGAAAGGCCGCTTCATCGCTGATCTGGATCATGAGCACCACACAAAAGTAGTCGTGCTCGGCTCGGATACGGCGGAGACACTATTCGGTTTCGGGGATGCTGTCGGCGAATATGTAAAAATCAACGGCAGCTCCTATAAAGTAGTCGGTGTCCTGCAATCCACCGGCAGCTCCCTCGGATCGAACGGCGACTCTACGATATTCGTTCCTTTAAGTACAGGGCAGCGCCTTGCCGGTACCACTTCCATCGCATCGGTATATGTTCAGGTAGAAAATGCAGATATGATGAATTTCATCCAGAAACGCATTGAACAGGCCGTGTATGAAAATGTCGGCGATACAGATGATTACAGTGTTTCTACCCAGGAGGACTTGATGGAGACAGCCTCCTCGATCAGCGATACGATGACGATGCTGCTGGCAGGCAGTGCCGCCATCTCGCTAGTGGTGGGCGGAATCGGTATCATGAACATCATGCTTGTTTCCGTTTCAGAACGGACAAGGGAAATTGGCATCCGCAAGGCCATTGGCGCCAAGCGATCCAATATCCTCTTTCAATTCCTGATTGAGTCCATCACATTAAGTATGCTCGGCGGATTAATTGGAATAGCAGTGGGATTGATTGCAGCAGAAAGCTACAGCATCATTACCAATAGCACCATTCTACTATCCCTGCCGGCCATTTTATTCTCATTCGCCTTTTCTCTCTTTGTCGGCGTTGTATTCGGTGTCTTCCCGGCGATCAAAGCGTCCAAGCTTGATCCGATTGAAGCACTGCGGTACGGCTAATTTTCTATAAGCAAAGCGGCTCCTCAGCAGAGAAGCCGCTTTTGCTGTTTTATTCAAAATTCCCACACAAGCCCCCATACTTTTACCTGCTAAGCTGAATATATAGACCATTTTGATTACATAAGGAGGAACAACCATGAGAAAATGTATCTTTAGTGCGATCATTCTGCTTCTTATGTTCAGTTCAGCTGCCTGTTCATCCGAGGATAAAGACAAGAAAACAAGCACCTCCAATGAAACAACAAAAGAGCTGAAGCAAGCTGAAATCGGCAAGTTATATGACAATCCTAAAAAATATAAAGGCTATAAAGTGGACTTTTATGCGCGTATTTTTATAGATCCTGAACAAGACGGAGATGGCACTTATATACAGGCTTATGCAAATGATAATAGCAATTATAACACCATCATCGGCATCGATGACCCCGATTTGGAAGTGAAGGACGGAGATATCATCCATGTTACCGGGAAGGTGAAAGATGAATATAAAGGCGAGAATATGATGGGTGCAACCATTATAGCTCCAGCGATTAAAGCGGATAAAATAGAAGTGAGCGATTACGCGACAGCCTTTGCACCTGCAATCAAAACCATCAATGTCAACAAAACCATTGACCAGCATGGCTATAGCATCACTCTGCAGAAAATCGAAACAGCAAAAAAAGAAACACGAGCCTATATATCCATTAAAAACAATACACAAGATAGCATTTCATTCTATTCCTTCAATGCCAAACTCTTAGTAAACAGCTCACAAATGGAGAAGTTGAACGAAGGGCATTATGAAGATATTCAATCCGATATTTTGCCTGGCGTGCAAACTGAAGGGGTGCTCGCCTTCCCTAAAATTCCTGATTCAGGACAATTAAAACTGCACCTCGAAGGCTCTTCCGACAATTTCGATATCAACATCGACCCTTTTGAATTTACAGTGATTTATTGATTTCATAGAGAAAAAGGAGTTTAATCAAACGTTTGATTAAACTCCTTTCCCTTCTATATGGACTTGACCATGCCGCCGTCCACAAGCAATGAAGTGCCTGTCACAAAAGTATTGGCCCCTGACACAAGGAAGGTCACAACCTTGGCGAATTCAGCGGGTTCGCCGTAGCGGCCGAGCGGAATGCTGCTCTTCATCTGCTCTTCCCATTCCTCAAGCGGTGTATCGTTTTTCTCGCTGTTGACTTTATCCAGATGTTTGATCCGGTCGGTGGCAATCCGGCCCGGTGCGACCGTATTGATCAGAATCCGATCCGGAGCCAGCTCAGTCACAAGCGTTTTTGCCAGTCCAACAATGCCAGTGCGGAATGTGTTGGAAAGAATCAAGCCGGAGATTGGCTCTTTAATCGACGACGAAGCAATATTGACAATCCGTCCATGCGATTGTTTCAAATACGGAAGAGAAGCGCGGATCAGCCGGATATAGCTCAATAAATTGAGTTCGAATGCCTGCTGCCAGTCTTCATCGTCCATATCCTCGAATGTGCCTGCCGGCGGGCCGCCAGCATTGTTGATTAGGATATCGATGCCGCCGAATGCTTCCACTGTCTTGGCGACTAATTGCTTAATGTCTGCGCTTTTCGTAATGTCGCATGGGCAGTAGGCAACCTTGCCTGTGCCGCTTGCCTCCAGTTCTTCCGCCACTTTCTTCAGCTTGTCTTCATGGCGGCCGACCACCATCACATTGGCGCCCTCCTCGGCGAGCTGTTCCGCGATTGCTTTGCCAAGCCCTTGAGAAGATGCAACGACAAGGGCGTTTTTACCGATTAGCTGTAAATCCATGGTTCCGCCTCCTATTCTTTTACTCTATCCAATTAATACCCTCTCTTCGTTTATCGTATTCGCCAATTAAAAGAAGGAATCCTGCATATGCAAGATTCCTCTTCCCCTTTACTTCTGTCACATCTTAATCATTACAAAGCTAATCTTGGTCCATTGATCGGTTTCCAATCCATCCATTCGAATTCCTCTTCATCAGAAGGATCTGCCACTTGGAAAGTGACCGTTTTCTTTTCTCCGCCAACCAAACCGAATTCAATGGTATACTCTCCGGCTGGTCCATTGGCATCCGGAACATAGGTGGTTTCAAACGTCTTTCCTTCTGTTGAGGCAAGTGGAATCTTGTTGCCCGATGGATCAGTGACAACAGCTTCCCACTTCACCGGTGCAGAAGCTTCCGCCTTCAAAACAGCCGGATTCTCGCTCGTCACTTTCCCTTCTGGAGTAAATGAATAGCTGGTGATTCCCGTTGACTCGGGTTTTGCTCCTTTATACAACACAACGGTTTGTGTCGTTACATGCCCTGCAAGGTCTGTCACTTCGAACGTCACATCATTCTGTCCTTCGTCCAGGAATAATGGAATATCGATTTCTTTTGAGAATGGGCGCATTTCGTATGGGTCATCGAAAGAATGCTTGAACACTTCATCTCCCCAAACGACAAGGCGGATGTCATCAAAGTTGTCTGTTACCTTCGCATGCAAGGTAATATCCGGTGTTTCTTCGCTTGCCGGAACATTTCCTGTTCCGCCATTATCTACTGGTGAAGAAGGATTCTCTTTTTTCTTGCCTTTGTTATTATCTGCTTTTGCTGTTGTAACTGCTTCTTTTCCTTTACCTGGCTTTTCCGGTTTTGCTGGCTTCTCAGGCTTGCCTGGTTTTTCAGTTTTTCCATTAGCCGGTTCTTCTTTCTTTACTCCGCCTACCAAGTTTCCTTCAGGTATGCCCGTTATTTCAAGCTGTGCCGGTGTTGTATCGATGATGACTTGTCTTCTGAACTCGATTTTATTGCCAACTCCGTCTTCACCGCTGATATACACATCATGCACACCATCTTCAGTGAATTTCAGTTTCGTGTCAAAATCATAGTCTTTCGTTTTTTCATTGAACGTGAATGGAACATTGATTTCATTTCCTTCCAGCTTGTCCCCTTTCACTTTCAGATAAGCTAATTCAGAAGCGTCTTTCACAGAACCTGTAAGCGGGATTTCTTTTGTATCAAATACGCCCAGTGCTTCAGGTGATGTTGTGACGATGTAAGGAATGGTATCGTCAGAAGCGCTCTTCACGACCGTTCCTGCCATATTGTCGGCATTGTCCATAGCAAGGATGACAATCTTGGATTTGCTGGAAATCTTGCCTACATCCACTTTGAAGCTGCTTTGCCCAGTTGCATCCAACGTTTTGACAGCTTTGCCGTCCACTTGGATCTGCACCAGCTGCAGTCCGCTGCCTGTTCCATCATTCAACTCAAACGAAACAATCCCGTTCTTACTGCTGAAGGCTGTCTTGCCGAATACAGGTGCAACTGTATCCACCACGACCGGAATTTTCATGGTTTGCGGCTCTTTCCCTGCATAATCGACCTGTGTCTTCACTTGATAGAAGTACTTGCCGTCCTTCGCTTTCTTGCTCTTTATGAAACCATCCCAAGTGGTTGTGCTTGGCTTGTATACATAAGGAGAATTCAATTTATAATTCTTTCTTTGCTCGCCGTCCTTGGTGATCGTCCGGACTGTTTTTCCGCTTTCATCAAGGATGCTGTATTCAACCGTTTTACTATTGCGGAGGAAAGTCAACACAGGAGCTGCTGCATCTTTTTGATTATCGCCGTTCGGAGAAATGGCAATTGTGTTTTTGTCGAGCTGGCCGCTGACACCGTTTTGGCCAAGGGCGTTCCCTTCATCATCCACCATGAACGAGGTATCCAAATACGTTCCTTGGTCGTACACCATAGGGTCAAGGACAGGGGCTTTATTCCAATCTCCTTTGAATCCCACAAATGGAACAGTCAAATTTGGAAATGCTTGATCAGATTTATCGATCAATTGGACAAATCCTTCAAGGAAATAGCCATTGCTCATTGCATTTTCCAGCTCAGCGTTGGCGTTGTCCAAGTTAATGCGGATGGTAATGTCTTTGGATTGCCCTTTGAAAAGAGTAAAGACTGGAGTGTCGACTGATATCTTCGCCTTGCTCACCACTTTTTCTTTCATATCAAGCAAACCATTCGTAACAGAATCGGTCAGAGCTGAAGTGTCGACTTCATAGGTAGCATCTTCATCGCTCATATTGGTGGCTGTCAATGTAAAGCTGACTGTGTTCCCATTGATTTCCTTCAGCTCTACTTTTCCTTCATTCGTCCCTTTTCTCACCACGTAAACAGGAGTGGAAACGGCTGAGTGAAGTTGCATGATCCCTGATCCCTGGCGGCGCGGCGAGTAGAAAATCCCGCCATTATTAGGGTCTTCAACTGGTTTGGCTGTATTCATCATCAATACTTTGGCACGTTCAGATTTCTCGGCACCTGTCAGATTCGGGAACATTTCATGGACTTTTTGCAGTACAAGCGCAGCACCGCCGGATACATGCGGAGCAGCCATTGATGTTCCGCTCATCAAGCCGTATTTGTCATCATTCAACGTGGAATAAATTTGGCCGCCCGGTGCGGTGATTTCCGGCTTCATCTCTAAGCTCGGCGTCACGCCCCACGAAGTGAATGTGGACATTGTGCCTGCTGCAGCACTCGGGACAGTCACTTTCTTGCCTGTGAAAGAAACCTTAGCAAGCCCGTTATTCTTAGCGAACTCCGCCAACATAGCGTTGCCGTCGCTCTGGCCGATTGAAACCAGCGGGATTGTTGGAGCATTCAGAGCCATACTGACATAATCGCCATGTGCAGGAAGGCCTTTCACAATAACGCCGGCTGCTCCGGCTGTTTCAGCTGCTTTTTGGATTTCTCCGTAGTTCGGATTAGTAGATACACGGGCTGCAAAGACCATTTTTCCTTTCACATCTTTACCTGCATATTGAGCAGCACTTCCGTCCCCTACGTTTACTACGTCCATTTGCTTATTGCCAAAGACGTTCAAAGGAAGCGGAGAAGACTGGGTTTTGTAGCCATAGGATAATGAAGTGCTTCCGAATGACATGGTCATTTCATCAAGCGCAATCCGGTTATTCTCCATGGATGCTACAGAAAGAGAGCTTTTGGTGACGGATGGAGCCCCGACCAATCCAGTATCCGGGTTTGTAGCAAGTGGCGGAGTGCCGAAGCCATTGCCGACATAGCCTTCATTCCCGGCGGAGATGCTCATCACGACTCCATTTTGAACGGCATTATCAACCGCTTTTTGTTCCAGTGATTGATCATCAACAAAACCGGCCGCTGATCCTAAGCTCATATTCATGACATCGGCCCCTAGCTTGATGCCGTCATCAATGGCTTTGATATAGATATCGCCAAATGTAGATGGCATGGCCGGATCATTTCCGAATACCTTCAGCGCAAGCAACTGTGACTCAGGGGCTACCCCTTTGATTCCGTTGCCTGTTTCATCACCGTTTGCGCCGACTGTTCCGGCCACATGCATGCCATGCATAGAAGCATCCGGTCCAAGGTCGCGGATTTCACTGTTCTTATCTGCATAATTATAGCCATATGGGACTTTATTCGTATAAAATTGGCCAGAGAGTTTTTGCTCGGCAATTTTTTCTTTGACAGAAGTTTCTGTCAATTTATCACCTGCTTCTGTCGTCAGCTTCATATCTTTATGGCCAACATCAATGCCTGTATCAATAATGCCAATCACTGTTCCTTTTCCGTCATAGCCGGTATTCCATGTTTGTTGTGCTTCTACCATCTCTTTGCTGGAGATCATATCTGGCTTTTCTTTCGGCCGTTCATACTCGGTGGCAATGGTCACTTTCTTGACGCCCGGCAGTTGTTCAATCTTCTCAATATCGCCATACTTCATTTTGCCGCTCACGCCGTTCAATACAGTGGTGAAGGCATTTTCTTTTTTCAAATTGATTTTTTTCATTTTCACATTGTTCAGGAATGCATCCTGCTCACTTTTTACCTGTTGCTGCAATTCTTCCTGCTTGCCGATTGTTAGCTGCTTGTACATGACGCCTTTTTCATTGGCATAGGAAATGGCCGGATCGCCGTCCAATTCGACAATGACCCTGACTTCATCGCTGTCTTGATATTCATTCTGCTTCTTGATGGATAATTGCTTTGCTTTTTCAATCGTCTTATAGGCCTGCTCCAGATTGATGGAAGGAGTCCCCTCGTCCGCCCAAGCCTTCCCTCCTGCGTAAAATAGATTGGAGGCTGCTAAGAGTGTAACCAAGCTCACGGAGACTGCTTTCGTCATTTTTTTCTTCTTTTTCTTCAAATAATACTCCCCCTTAAAAATTATACTAAAATAAAAAAATCCTTTTCGTTCCTTTTCTTACAGCAAAAATGGCATTCTACTAAACTCATTTTCCTAGACACTCGAACTACAACACTCCCAATTATTTCTAGTAAATGAATGCTTTTGTCTTTTATTGTCATTAGAGAAGAGTTTATTAACAATTATCGCCAATAATTCCGAATATTTAAATAAGTCTATTTTCATATATACATATAGTTATTTAGCATTATTTTTGATTTTAAAATAATAGGTAAGGGTCTATTGGTTCACTATCATTTTTCACCCTTCCCTTTCTAAAAAAAGCAGGGATGATTTTATTCCTCACCTTCAGCTCTATATAAGAGAGTCCATCCAGTTCTTATCCCGTTCTAACTGGCGCTAAGACTCCCACTCTATTGTTCTAATTCTATCTGTTCTTGTTTAAAGACCCTAATGTTTGGCAGAAGGGAAATAAAAGAAATAATTGAATAATTTTCTGAAAAATGCGTTGACAAAAACAGGATTAAACTTTATATTTAACTTCGATAATGATAATCATTATCAATTAAATGGATTACATATACTTTAAGGAGGTTTATTATGAATCGCCTCTATACAGATCGCTTAAACATAGGATACGGAGAACAATTAATTGTGAAAGATCTTAATGTAGAAATACCCGATCGAAAAATTACCACCATCATCGGATCCAATGGTTGCGGTAAGTCTACATTATTAAAAGCCCTTACTCGCATTATTTCTCATCAATCAGGCAAGGTCGTTTTAGATGGGAAAATTATCTCAAGTGAAAATACGAAGATTCTTGCCCAAAAAATGGCCATCCTCCCTCAATCCCCAGAAAGTGCAAGTGGATTGACGGTCGGTGAACTCGTATCCTATGGACGCTTCCCTTATCAAAAAGGATTCGGCCGCTTAACTAAAAAAGATTATGAGGTCATTGACTGGGCTCTTGAAGTTACAGGAACGATCGATTACAAGTTTCGTCCTGTAGATGCCTTATCAGGCGGTCAGCGCCAACGTGTTTGGATTGCTATGGCACTTGCCCAAGAGACGGAAATGATCTTTCTGGACGAGCCGACCACTTATTTAGATATGGCCCATCAGTTAGAGGTATTAGAGCTTTTGCAAAAACTAAACATCGAACAAGAACGTACCATTGTGATGGTCCTTCATGATTTAAACCAAGCTGCCCGTTTTGCTGATTATATAATCGCCTTAAAAGATGGCTGCATCGTCAAAGCGGGAAATTGCGAGGAAGTGATCACTCCAGATGTGCTCAGAAAAGTGTTCCATATTGATGCTCATATAGGGAAAGACCCATGGACCAACAAACCTATGTGCCTTACTTATAACTTATTAAAAGGAGAACCCCAACATGAAAAAATGGATATTCCCGTTTATTCTGCTCTCAGTGTTACTTATTAGTGCATGCAGCAATAGTTCCTCTACGGACAAGGAAAATGATACAAAAAAAGAAGACAAAACATTTACGTATGAATCAGAAACAGGGCCAGTTGAAGTGCCAGCACATCCGAAGCGTGTCGTCATGTTATCAGGATTCAGTGGTAATGTAATCAATCTAGGTGTGAATTTAGTTGGTGTTGATGTATGGTCTAAAACCAACCCTACCTTTAAAGAGGAATTAAAAGATGTTGCCGAGGTATCTGAAGATAATTTAGAAAAAATCATTGAATTAAACCCAGATCTCATTATTGCACTCTCTACTGTTAAAAACGTTGATAAATTAAAAGAGATTGCTCCTACTGTAACGTATACATGGGGGAAATTAGATTATTTAGCCCAACATGTTGAAATTGGAAAACTATTAGGCAAAGAGAAAGAAGCGCAAGCCTGGGTAGATGACTTCCAAAAACGCGCTACGGAAGCCGGAGATAAAATTCGTGCGAAAATCGGCGAAGATGCGACTGTATCCGTCCTGGAAGCTTACGATAAAAATCTTTACGTTTACGGTGATCACTGGGCACGTGGAACAGAAATCTTATATCAATCTATGAAATTGAAAATGCCTGATAAAGTAAAAGAGATGACATCAAAGGATGGCTACTATACTCTTTCTACAGAAGTAATCTCTGAATATGCCGGAGATCATGTAATTTTAAGTAAATACGCAGATGCTGATACTTCATTCCAGGAAACGCAAACATATAAGAATATACCTGCCGTTAAAAATGGCCATGTATATGAAATGGAAGGGAACGGAGCTTCCTTCAATGATCCGATTACTTTGGAGAAGCATTTGGCATTTTTTAAGAAATCATTTCTAGGTGAATAACTTTCCAATGAGGGATTCTGAGTAGAATCCCTTTTCCCCTATTCTTATGAAAGAGAAGATGAATGACTGATGACAAAAGAAAAGAAACGTTCTGTCCCCTTTATCTTTAAAATGATCGCTGGTTTGCTTGTCCTTGTTGGGATGTTTGTGGCAGCCATGGTTTTCGGCGCTGCAGATACGACAATCAGAGATGTATGGCTTGCCCTTACCTCCGATGTAAGCAATGATGTCACCTTAATGCTGCAAGAAATTCGTTTTCCAAGAGAAGTGGCAGCCATTTTTGTGGGAGCTGCATTAGCTGTTGCAGGGGCGATTATGCAAGGCTTAACGAGAAACCCACTTGCAGATCCAGGTTTACTCGGGTTGACGGCAGGTGCAAATGCTGCACTGGCAATCACTCTTGTTGCTTTTCCTTCCATCAATTATTTTGGATTGATGATTGGCTGCTTTATTGGAGCAACCGTTGGCACAATCATGGTGTTTAGTATGGGTTTTATTAAAAAAGGAGGATTTTCTCCGCTCCGAATCGTATTAGCTGGAGCAGCTGTATCTGCCTTTCTCTACGCTATAGCAGATGGTGTGAGTATTTACTTTCAAGTTTTCAAAAATGTATCGGTATGGACTTCAGGAGGGTTAGCCGGAACGACTTGGGGCCAGCTTCAGGTGATTGTTCCTTTTATTATTGTCGGCATTCTTGTGTCTCTCCTTCTGGCAAGGCAGCTAACGATTCTTAGTTTAAATGAAGAGGTTGCCGTTGGCCTGGGGCAGAAAACCATACAAATAAAAATCATTCTTTATATTGCCATTATCCTTCTGGCCGGCGCCTCTGTTGCCCTTGTCGGAAATATGACCTTTATCGGCTTAATGGTCCCGCATGTCGTACGCGCCATCGTCGGAACGGATTACCGATTTATTATTCCTATGACCGCTATTGCCGGAGCGATTTTTATGCTTTTTGCTGATACGCTTGGACGCACCATTCATGCACCTTTTGAAACGCCGGTCGCAGCCATTGTGGCCACAATAGGGTTACCATTTTTCTTAATAATCGTGCGTAAAGGAGGCAAAGCATTCTCATGATTCATCCTTCTTTACTAAAAAAACAGCGGATTCTTCTTATTACTTTACTGGCACTTATGATCGGCACAGCTATTATGAGCATGGGTTTAGGTTCTGCTGCACTTTCCTATAATCGGCTAATTCCAACCTTTCTCGGCGAAGGTACATTTAAAGAAGAGTTTGTTTTATTTTCGATTCGTTTGCCGCGATTACTCATTACATTGCTGGCTGGCATGGCTCTTGCATTATCGGGTGCAATCTTGCAAGGAATTACACGGAATGATTTAGCGGACCCAGGCATTATCGGGATTAACTCTGGAGCCGGAGTGGCAGTTGCCATCTTCTTTCTATTTTTCCCGATCGAACCCGGTTCTTTTGTTTACATGCTTCCACTTGCCGCTTTTTGCGGTGCAATTCTTACCGTTTGCTGCATCTATTTATTCTCTTACAGCAAAAACACAGGGCTGGAACCGGTAAGACTAGTGTTAGTCGGGATTGGTTTCTCGATGGCTCTCTCTGGTGCCATGATTGTCCTGATTTCTTCTGCAGAGCGTGAAAAAGTAGATTTTATCGCCAAATGGTTAGCAGGGAGTATATGGGGAACTGATTGGCCATTTATCTGGGCTCTCCTCCCCTGGTTAGCCATCCTTATTCCCTTCACTTTATACAAAGCCAATCGCTTAAATCTTCTCGGAATCAGCGAATCTGCAGCCATCGGTGTAGGTGTATCGATTGAAAAGGAAAGAATCATTTTACAGATAACAGCTGTTGCCCTGGCTGCTTCCGCTGTTTCGGTTACTGGAGGAATTTCCTTTATCGGCTTAATGGCCCCCCATATAGCAAAAGCGTTAGTTGGCCCGCGAAACCAATTATTCATCCCGCTCGCCATCCTTATTGGCGGCTGGCTCTTATTATTGGCTGACACACTCGGCCGTAATCTGATTGAACCGAATGGAATCCCTGCCGGTATGATGGTTGCTTTAATCGGGGCCCCTTATTTTATGTTTTTATTACTGAAAAAATAAAAAGCCTGTCAAACATAGAGGAAAGAGGCTGGGACAGAACCCTCCTCTAAAATGAAAAAGCCGGTGAAATTTTACAATGAGTAAAATTTCACCGGCTTTGGTTTTTTTCAAAATAAAATAAGGACATTCTCTGTTAAAATTAAGTTACCACACAAAACCAAACAGAAAGAAGTGTCCTTATGTTTAAAGATTATAACATGAATCAATTAATTTTGCCTTTAGATTTAGAAGTCAGATTACAAAAGAATGATATCGCCTTCCATGTACACCACTTAGTTGAAAGTATTCCTCATGAAGCGTTTGAACCATTTCTGCGGAATGAGGGTTGTCCTGCCTATCATCCACGCATGATGTTGAAAATTATCCTATGTGCCTATACACAATCTGTCTTTTCAGGTCGGAAAATAGAAGCCCTTTTAAAGGACAGTATTCGTATGATGTGGCTGGCGCAAGGATATGAACCAAGCTACCGCACCATCAACCGTTTCCGTGTTCAACCTGAAGTAAAAGAATTAATCCGCCAATGTTTCGTTCAATTCCGTTGCCAGCTCGTCCAAGAAAAAATCATTGATCAAGAAGCCATCTTTATTGATGGAACGAAGATTGAAGCGAATGCGAATAAGTTTACGTTTGTTTGGAAGAAATCCATCGAGAAGTATCATCAGGGATTAATCGAAAAATCAAATCATCTATATAAAGAGCTGCTTAAAAATGAAATCATGCCTCAAATTGTACAGGAAAGTGAAGAAGAGTTAACGTTGGAAGAGCTCACTCAAATCGTTGAAAAAGTAGATGAAGTGATTTCTGAGTACGATCAAAAAATAGAGGCATCAACGAATGGAGCCGAGCGAAAAGCGTTGAGAAGTGAACGGAAATTCCCAAAACAAGCACGAAAACAATTAATGGACCATATCCAACGAAAACAGAGATATCAAAAAGACTTTGAAATATTCGGCACACGAAATAGTTATTCAAAGACAGATCCCGACGCGACCTTTATGCGTATGAAAGATGATTATATGAAAAATGGTCAATTGAAAGCCGGTTATAATGTACAAGTGGCAACAGAAGGACAATACGCGCTTGCCTACAGCCTCTTTTCGAATCCAACTGATACCCGTACATTAATCCCGTTCTTAGACCAAATTGAACAACATTATTTTGAGTTGCCAAAGCACATCGTCGCAGATGCAGGATATGGAAGTGAACAGAATTATGATGATATCCTTTCAAATCGTAAACGAGAAGCGTTAATTACCTATGGAATGTACGTGAAAGAGCAAAAGAAGAAATATAAACAAAACCCATTCAATACAGCGAATTGGCAGTATGACAAAGAAAAGGATGTATACACGTGTCCCAACCAACAACAACTTGTCTTTAAAAATTATTCAGTACGAACAGATAAAGAAGGCTTCACACGTGAATTTAAGATTTATGAGTGTGAAAACTGTTCAGGATGCCCATTGCGTTCCTCATGTACAAAAGCAAAAGAAGGAAACCATCGAAAAGTAATGGTGAATGAAAAATGGGAACAACAAAAAGAATACGTAAGAGCGAAGCTTTCAGAAGAAACGAGTTCCATTTATCGTAAAAGAAAAATAGATGTGGAACCAGTTTTTGGATTCTTGAAGGCTAATTTGCATTTCAATCGATTTTCAGTTCGAGGAAAATCGAAAGTTGAAAATGAAATGGGCCTTGCATTAATGGCCGTGAATTTAAGGAAATTCACGGCTAACAGGTAAGGATGATTAGAGAAGAATAGAAAAAAGTGAAATTGAGCGCACTCAATTTCACTTTTTTCATTACTTTTTTCATTATTGAAGCTAGTTCTGTCCCAGCCTCNTGTTTAAAGATTATAACATGAATCAATTAATTTTGCCTTTAGATTTAGAAGTCAGATTACAAAAGAATGATATCGCCTTCCATGTACACCACTTAGTTGAAAGTATTCCTCATGAAGCGTTTGAACCATTTCTGCGGAATGAGGGTTGTCCTGCCTATCATCCACGCATGATGTTGAAAATTATCCTATGTGCCTATACACAATCTGTCTTTTCAGGTCGGAAAATAGAAGCCCTTTTAAAGGACAGTATTCGTATGATGTGGCTGGCGCAAGGATATGAACCAAGCTACCGCACCATCAACCGTTTCCGTGTTCAACCTGAAGTAAAAGAATTAATCCGCCAATGTTTCGTTCAATTCCGTTGCCAGCTCGTCCAAGAAAAAATCATTGATCAAGAAGCCATCTTTATTGATGGAACGAAGATTGAAGCGAATGCGAATAAGTTTACGTTTGTTTGGAAGAAATCCATCGAGAAGTATCATCAGGGATTAATCGAAAAATCAAATCATCTATATAAAGAGCTGCTTAAAAATGAAATCATGCCTCAAATTGTACAGGAAAGTGAAGAAGAGTTAACGTTGGAAGAGCTCACTCAAATCGTTGAAAAAGTAGATGAAGTGATTTCTGAGTACGATCAAAAAATAGAGGCATCAACGAATGGAGCCGAGCGAAAAGCGTTGAGAAGTGAACGGAAATTCCCAAAACAAGCACGAAAACAATTAATGGACCATATCCAACGAAAACAGAGATATCAAAAAGACTTTGAAATATTCGGCACACGAAATAGTTATTCAAAGACAGATCCCGACGCGACCTTTATGCGTATGAAAGATGATTATATGAAAAATGGTCAATTGAAAGCCGGTTATAATGTACAAGTGGCAACAGAAGGACAATACGCGCTTGCCTACAGCCTCTTTTCGAATCCAACTGATACCCGTACATTAATCCCGTTCTTAGACCAAATTGAACAACATTATTTTGAGTTGCCAAAGCACATCGTCGCAGATGCAGGATATGGAAGTGAACAGAATTATGATGATATCCTTTCAAATCGTAAACGAGAAGCGTTAATTACCTATGGAATGTACGTGAAAGAGCAAAAGAAGAAATATAAACAAAACCCATTCAATACAGCGAATTGGCAGTATGACAAAGAAAAGGATGTATACACGTGTCCCAACCAACAACAACTTGTCTTTAAAAATTATTCAGTACGAACAGATAAAGAAGGCTTCACACGTGAATTTAAGATTTATGAGTGTGAAAACTGTTCAGGATGCCCATTGCGTTCCTCATGTACAAAAGCAAAAGAAGGAAACCATCGAAAAGTAATGGTGAATGAAAAATGGGAACAACAAAAAGAATACGTAAGAGCGAAGCTTTCAGAAGAAGAAACGAGTTCCATTTATCGTAAAAGAAAAATAGATGTGGAACCAGTTTTTGGATTCTTGAAGGCTAATTTGCATTTCAATCGATTTTCAGTTCGAGGAAAATCGAAAGTTGAAAATGAAATGGGCCTTGCATTAATGGCCGTGAATTTAAGGAAATTCACGGCTAACAGGTAAGGATGATTAGAGAAGAATAGAAAAAAGTGAAATTGAGCGCACTCAATTTCACTTTTTTCATTACTTTTTTCATTATTGAAGCTAGTTCTGTCCCAGCCTCTTTTTTTTAAACGATGCTGTTTATTTTACCTACTTACTCGCGCTGTACCATATGCCGATAATGGAATAATCTTTGCTTCCCTCAAATTCATATAGTTTTCTCTTCCCATATATTCATATATTGTACTTTTTACGCAAGGTTCCTTCAGCGAAACCGATAGCGAGAAGGTGCGTGTCCGGATCATACACGATCACTTGGTCCCCTTCTTTCATTTTAGACATTATTTCAAGCGGCAAAGGATAACTCTCGTATTTCTGTTCCGTCTCCCACCATATCGTTTCAAATTTGTTTTTTCGTTACTGGAGATTACGTAAACCGCCATAATCCTGCACCTCTTTGCCTTATTCTCTTTTTAATCAAACGTTTGAATGATCAATTAAAAGCTTACATTTCACGGCTTGTACCTCTTTTTGCGTGGCATGGCTGACTTTTTCTTTCTAAAAACGATTCGATAGACGAGAGTCTTATATAGACCCTCCTACCCAGTTCTTATTTACCGTTTTATTGAAGTTCTTTTCTTATACAATTCATCACTTTGCATTTATACTAATTCCTATAAGTTAACTCAACTATAATTAGGGGGATGGAAGATGGCAGATGAAAAATGGGTTGAAATGAGTACCAAGGGTCAGGTTGTTTCAGGTATGAAGAACGAAATCTATGTACGGGATTTTTCGCCAATCATTATTGATGAACCGGTCCGCCTCGGCGGCAGCGACGAGGGGCCGAATCCGCTCGAGTATTTGCTGGGGGCTTTATCGGCGTGCACCTCCATCACGATTGCGATGGTTGCTAAGCAAAAAGGCTTCAGCTATTCCGGACTGTCTTTCAGCAACAGCGGCAAGCTGGATGCACGGGGATTAAGCGGAGTAGAAGGTGTGACTACCTACTTCCAGACGGTCTCATTCGAAGCGGTGTTTGAGACGGAAGAACGCGATGAAAATCTGCAGGCACTAAAAGAAGAAGTCGAAAAAAGATGCCCAATCTATAATCTATTGAAGGATGCCGGCGTGGCCGTGGACTCTCAGTGGAAAATAAAAGCATAAAGAAGAAGCCCCATCTGCCGATGGGGCTTTCATTGATCCGTTCTAACCAGCGCGGCTCAATTCATAATCGGCCAGGGAAAAATGAATCCCTCGCCAATTAACATTTCACTTTATAACACAATATTGCCGTAGCCTTCGACCAGCTCTCCAAACCCTTGCTCCTTCAGCAAATCAACAGCCATCTGCCGAATCGGCTTGCCGTTCTTCACGATATGATCCGTTTTCGTTTCAATGAGCTTGTCAAAAATGTCACTTCGGTCCATTCCCAGTTTTTCAAGCTGCTTCTGCGTCCGCAGCAGGTCGACCAGCGTCAGCCACGGGTAGTCATCGCCATTAAATACATGCTTTCCGTTGATCTGGTACCATAAGTCGCCGTCCGGCTTCACCCATTTCGGATACAGGCTTTCGATTGCGCTTTGCATACTTTCCGCTGTTTCCAGATAGGCCGCTTTTCCCGTGGATTCATAGGCTTCCAGCAGGAATCGCAACTCGCCGAGGGCATGGTTCAGGGATACATGCGTTTTCTTGCTGCCCTGTGCGTAATAATCCGCTATCAAGTAGCCATCTTTGCCGAAATCGATAATATTGCCGATCTTCTTCTGCCCTGTTAGGAAATCAGCGTATATTTCATTGGCCTGCTTCAGTTCTTTAATGCCAAGCTGATCGCCGGCATCCTTCAGGAACAGGGCGATATTCTCATTATGCCGGGTATCTATGTAAGGAGCCGTCACGCCGTAAGCGCCTTTCAGCCATGTGCTAGTATATTCCGTCTTAAAGACCGGAACCTTGCCTTTCGTGAGGTCGCCATTAGAGAAGACATCAAGGTCAGCAATGGCGTTGATACTCAAATCATAGAAATAGCGCTCCTTGCTTTCATGATACTCTTTCAAGTACACCCCGCCGTGGACCCTGCCCAGATTACGCCCATAGCCAAGCTTATATCCCGGTTCCACTGACCAGGGAAGCTTTGTGTATGGCCCTTCGGCTGTATACCAGCTGTTGATTGAGCTGTATTCACGGATGGTCTTCTTGAACCAGCTATCGATGTTCTTTTGCTTCGCGAACAAAGGCTTATCCGAGACAAGGAACCAATTCTCTGAAATGGCGCCCGGCTTCGACTTCATCACCATATTCACCTGCAGGGGATCGCTCGCTTTCTTCTGGAGAATCTTGACGCCTGTGTACTCTTCCTGGAATTCACGCAAAACGGATTTTTGCTTATTGGCATAGGTCTGCACTTTTTCCTTGGACAAGTAATCCTTGCCGAGCATCACGCTCTTTTGGCTGCCGTCCTTCATGCCCATCTGCAGCAAGCCGACAGGATGGGTAATGACGTCCACCCCAAATGTATCATTCGCTTCTTGCTTCACTTTCCCATAGGAATCGATGCGCTGAAGCTTACTGTTTTTCACACCGGCAAAAGGCATCGTGACCTTCGCTGTATACTCAATGGAGCTATTATTGATGATTTTCGTAAACACAAAGAAATCATTATTATCAAGCTTTCGGACCGTCAGCACCAGCTTGCCGACAGGCTTCACCCACTTCTTCACTTGGTATGTATATTGGATATCCTCCGACCTGATATGCTTGCTGGTCTTCTTTCCCTCAAGGGTCAGCGCCAGTTTCTGGTCGTCTATGCTCACCTGAATGGTTTTCCCCTTAGCTGGCTCAATACTCACCGAGGATTTTAGCACAGCGGAATAGGCTATATACCCGCCGAAGCCCAAGGCTGCAACGACTGCAATCAGCAATAATCCAATGAACCCTTTTTTCATTTCTCTCTCCTTCACTCGCCCTGTCTTTTTATGGATATTCTTCTCTCATTATACATGTTTTTGTCGAAGACTTCTGCCTAGTTGGCGAATTGTGGCCATAAAAAAAGAAACCCCGCAGAGTAAAATCTCCGCAGGGCCTTGATTATCGTTCTACTTCCTTTTGCTCATCCGGCCAAGAATAAAGGCGCCGGCACCAATGCCAATCAGTGTATTCGTCTTCTTATTGAACACTTGCTTGCCGACAAGCGTCAAGTTTTGCGGGCGCTCCGCCAAGCGGCGCATGAAGTAGCCATACCAGTCGCTTCCGAACGGTACATACGTACAGAAATTATATCCTTCCTTTGCCAACTCGAGCTGAAGATCGCGGCGGAAGCCATATAGCATCTGGAACTCGAATTTATCTGTCGGTATGTCATGCTTCTTCACAAACGCTTTGACATGATTGATGACATGATGGTCATGGGTGGCGATACTGGTGAACTTCCCATGCAATAGATGATACTCTATTAATTTTATGTAATTTCGGTCAATGTCTTTTTTATCCTGATACGCCAGGTGCTCAGGCTCCTTATAGGCTCCTTTTACGATGCGGAGACGGTAATCCTTGTATTTCTCGATGTTCTCTTCCGATTCATAGAAGTAGGCCTGGATCACAGTGCCGACATTGTTATAGGCAGCCGAAAGTTCATCGATTAAATCGAAGGAAGGATGCAGATGGCCGTAGTCCTCCATGTCGAAATTGATGAAAATCCCGTAACCATAAGCACGGTCGACGATTTCTTTCAGATTATCCAAACAAAAATCATAATCGATATCCAAACCAAGCTGTGTCGGCTTCAAGGAAATATGGGCATCCACCCCATGTTCGTGAATAGCATCCAAGACAGTAAGGATTTGCTCCTTCGCCTCCACCGCTTCGCTCTTCTCATAGACGAATTCCCCAAGATTGTCGATGGTTGCTGAAATGCCATGCGCGTTCAATTCTTTGACGCTCACAATCATCTCATCGATGTTCGTACCGGCCACAACCGACTGGGCGCCAAGCTTCAATCCCCATTTTTTGGCCCCTTTATTCAATAATTGATTCTGTGAAAGTTGGATAAAAAAATCTCTCGTTAGCCCCATTGCTTCTTCCTCCAATGATTATGAATTAATACTACTCATGCTTTGTATAAATCCTCGGAACGGCCCCTAATCGTCATTAATCGACAAATGAAATCCCGACCAATCCCTTTTAAAATAGTTGAGTCCGCCGCCATATAAATCGCTTACATTGCAGCTATGAAAAAGAAAAACTCCTTATCCCTTGGCTCAGATTTTCAACTATTTTGCCAACTTGCTTAATTTTGGTATATCTTCCTGATATTATTTTAACTCAAAGTTGTTTGAATTGCGATTATTATATAAATATTTTTACTTTCTATTTATTAAGGCTGCCTCTACCGCTTTCTATATAGGAAAAGCGGAGAGCAATTCGGCTCTCCGCTTCCAAAATTATCTATTTATTGACTGCCAATTGTTTGGATAAAGCGGCTTTGTATATATATTGGGCTACATCACCGCGCGTTGCATGTATGTTGGTGCCATAACGATTGCCATCAGAAATGATGCCTGCCCCGGCGAGAGCACCCACCGCCTGCTGGTAACGCGCAGGCACTCCTGCCAGTTTGGTCTCCCCACTGCTTTTCAACTTAAAGGCGTTCATTGTCCAGATAGCGAGCTCTCCCCTTGCTATCAGGGATTCCGAACCAAACTGTGTAGCCGTCTTGCCGTTCGTGATGCCGGCTACTTTGATGGCATCGACCTCATGCACGGCACGAGAAGGCACATCAGTAAATCCAAAAGAAAGCGTTTTAGTGAACGGAAGATCAAGTGCCTTCGCGAACATCACAGCAGCGTCGACCCTTTTAATAGGCGAAACTGTCCCAAACAAATCCTGCGTCAAGCCGACAATCCCCTTGGAAGACAAGTAGGCAACAGCGGCTGCATTTGCGCTGTCCACATCCTTAAATGAAGAAGCCGGTCCGGCAATCTGTTGCGGCAATGTAGACATTTTAAGCATCTGCGGTACCGATTCTATTCCCGCTTCGTCCACTGCCCGCACCTCGATTGTATAGTCTGTGTCCGGCTGCAGATGCTTAAGCGTATACTGCGTTTCCGTACTCTTTTTGATGTCAGCTATCAAACTGCCATTCTGGTAAATATGGATGCCGGCAAGGCTCGCAGGATTCTTCCAGGAAAACGATAATGACGTGGCTGTCTTCTCCCCGGTAGCCAATCCTTGCACAGGCAATTGTTCATTGACAAAAGGATGGTAAGCGGCATAATCGATGAAGCCATACCCGTATTCCAGATCTCTTCCTATTGCCCCTAAGTCGCGCGTATAGGAGCGCAGCTCTTTCCGCAATTCGCTGGCGTTATACGCAGGGTATTTTTCCTTCAAAAGCGCCAAGAATCCAGCTACATGCGGCGATGCCATGGAGGTGCCTTCCATTTCGGCATACTGCCTGTTGCGATAGGTGCTAATGATAGAAGCGCCAGGTGCCGAGAACTCCACTTCATCCCCTGTCGAAGAAAATGATGAAAGCTGCAAATCCGGGTCAACAGATGAAACGGCGATTGCTCCTTCATATTTTGCAGGATATTCGACAGGATTGCCGTTCTTGTCATTGCCGGCGGCCGACACTACCAATACACCCGACTGATAGGCACGGTCTACAGCTGCTTTCAATGCCGGGTCGTCACCATCCACTCCGAGCGATATATTCACAATATCCATCCTATGGGCTATACACCACTCGATTCCCTGAATCAGCTGAGCGACTGTTCCTTCTGCCCCTTTTCCATTGGTAACCTTCACCTCATAGAGGCTTACATCCGGCGATACGCCAGCAACATCTATCCTTGTTGCGCCAGGCATACCCACCGTGGCAATGCCCAGCTGTGAAGCGATTATCCCAGCCACATGCGTGCCATGGCCATCATAATCGGCCAATGACGATTCATCACGGTCCGGCGTACTGGCCAAGTCATCCGTAAACGAAACAGCTCCGGCAATCTTCAGCTCCGGATGAGAGCTGATGCCCGTATCCACAACCGCCACCTTGACCTTCTTCCCTGTATAGCCATCCTTCCAGGCATCGGCGGCATGGATGGCATTCAGACTCCACTGCATCGGCCCCGGATTGCCAAGCACGTGCAGCTTTTGGTTTGTGCGGATGGAGGCAATATTGCTGTCTTCTTTCAATCTGGCAATATCACTTTCCGGCAAAACCGCATTGATGGAATGAATGCTATTAAACTCATTCTTCACTTCAACTGCATTTTCTATGACTTCATTCTTTCCAGCTGTATTTTTATATTTTATGATGACATCCTTGCTATCTTCTGTATGAACATCATCCGCAAACGACATAGGGACTAACCAAATGAAACATAGACACGTACTCACTGTGATTGTGAATGCGTGTTTGGCAGACCGTTTAAACATGCTGACTTTCCCCCTGTGCACTTTATCTTTTGTAAGTAAAAGTTGGTTGATTAACTATGTATTTTATCGGTTGGGAAATGGTTTTTCTTAGTACTGGTTAAGAGATTTTCTAGAGATTATTATAGCCAGGTTGACAAGACAAAAAAGGATCACCCCATTCACAGGAGCGACCCTTTTCTCATTTAATTTACTTTAATGGAGGTCAGAAGAAAGCCGGAATCCGTCTTTTCCGCTCCATATGTCCAATTATATTCCTTTGTTTCAGACTCGCCGCTGGAGTAATTAATCTTCACCTTTTCATAGGTCGTGATGCTGGCTTTATTGCCATCAATTGAATAACCTTTCACATCACAGCTAATTTTCTTCTCGGTCGTTCCATTCGCATTCAGTTTATCGATCAAATCCTTCTGCATGCCGTACAATTCACTTCCCTCTTTGTCTCTTCACCATTGTTTGTTATTTATAAAAAATAATTTTTTTAAACACCAATAATATTCACCGTTATCATAATAGGTTTTTTGGGTTCTTTTTTCATAGATGGCGTCCCTTTTTCTTTGGTTTAAGCGCATCTAATCCACCTAACACCATCTCGTTTCGCCATATTAATAAGTGGTGGGTGTAGACAAGTTGAATATGACTGTAGTTTCTTGGGTAGATATACCTTGATTGTTCATATAATTATGTACATCTAGTTTAAACTGTGCCGTATGGGTTGTATAGCTTTTTGTGAAAGAAGATCTTTACCGTGATACTAAAAACGTTCAAGCCACTAATGAAATATTTTAGGTTCAATCCCTAGTTTACGAGCTAGAGACTGATAGCCTTCACGACCGTTTAGATTTCGTTAAATCATTCAATCTTTTCTTTTGAAGTGAATCTAAATATAAAAACTGCACCACCAATTTTTTAGAGTTTGTCCAACAGTTGGGGTGCAGTTCAAATAGATAATTCTTTTAGAGCTTACTAATTAAATCATTTAATGTAGTTTTTCAATAACAGCTACTCCATCTTGATATATCGCAATTTTAGCAACTTTAGTTGCTTTATCATTTAATAATACTGTTATTCTATAAGGCACTGTTTTATCACCGTTTGCTTTAACCTTATTCCAATCCGAAGTACTTAACACACTGCCATCAATTAAAATTTTGTCATCTTCAACTTTTATAGCCTTTGAATTAAAGGTTACACCATTATAAGTACTTTCTATATGACTTTTAACCTCTTCTAATGTGGCAACTTTTTGCGCATTACCATTATTTAATCCGTAAACTAAAAACTTTACATTATCAGCTTTTAAACCCGATACTAATAATTCGTGCAATCCATCTTGAGGCGCTTCCAAGCTATTCTCGTCTTATACCACTTAATAGTAGATTTCGATACGAGCCTTCACCGAACAGGCGCCTTTCAGCGCATTCGGCGATCCGACAATAGTAGATTAATTATAATCCTTATAGCATGATTCTATCTACCTATTCCAATTCTAAAAGGAGGCCAATCATACTTATACATGATTGGCACCATACACTAATTTTCAGGAAATAAGTTTTATAAATCGCCCACTACTGACTGGGTTCCTTCGCTCCTGCTAGTTTTATCCTTCTCATATGTTACCATACAAGTCCAAACGGCTAGCAATCCACACTACTATGAACCCGCTGCCACCTTACTAGCTTCTTTGGAGCTAACCCACCTCTTCTAGTAAGACTTCAAACGTTCCGTTGCTTCTATCCCTCTTTTTGACGCCCTTAGGTCTCCACTATTCAGGAATGAGAAAGACCAGTTTAATAGTCAATTTTACTGATCTCCATATTAAAATTTCATTTAAAAGGATTAATACCAAACCCCTAGCAATTCTTGGTATCAACTAACTCATCCTGCCTAAGCATGGATTCGTCTCCTGACCATAGCCGTCTTTTATGGAACCCCGCCTCATTATGATGAGTACGACTTCACCTGACTTTATCCCTTCTGTTTGTTAGAACATCACTGGATACAGGAGGATTAGGCACTTATCGTCGACTATTTGATAAGTATAGGAATTTCACCTATAAAATTGATTACAACAGTTAGAAAAACACCTTATGCCTTATCATTTTGCATTAATGATATTATTGCACAAGGTGTTTTCCCACTCATTTCACTAATATTTAGTTTATAAAGTAACGTTTCGTTTATTTTTATTGAGGAGTAGTAACAATTAATTTAGTAGCTGATGTAACTAAAGTTTTACCATCTGCTTTTGTAGCTGATAAATCTAAAGCCACCCCAAATTGATCATTAATTTTTATGGTCTTCAATACATTCCCAGCTTTTACAGTGCTATCAGATCCCAAAGTAACTTTTAGTGTTGTTGTTGTAGGATCATAAGTAGCTGAAGCACCTGCCCCTAATGTATTACCATCTTCAAAAGTAATACCTAAATCACCAACATCAGCAGAAGCAATAGTAGCAGGCAAATCAACGTTGTCTGATAGTTTAAATTCTAGGGTTGCAGGAGTAGCAGGATCTCCACTAGTTGCTGCTGTAAAAGTTATAGAATTAATAGCAACAGACGTATCATCCTTATGATTTTCTAATGCTTCTCTAATTTCTTGTTTAATAGCAGCACTATTTGTATAACCAGTTGATGCTGGTTTATTATCAATGACATCTTTTAACACTAAAGCTTTTACACGCTCTGGTGCTTTATTGAAATTAGTTAAGTCAACATCAGGTAAAGCGATCAATGCTGTTAAAACTTCTTCATTAGTTGTTGCATCGTTAACTGCTTTTAATTTAGCAGCTGAGTCTACACCGTTAATTGCGTTAGTTACAGCAGTTTGTAAAGCTTCTAAAGTTTCACCTGTGAATGAGACTAAAGCTGTGTAAACAGCTGTTTCATTGGCTGAATTTACACCTTTCAAGTCCAAACCAGGAACATTAATAATATTCGATTTTACCGTTGCAGCAGTAGATGCATTTGCTACAGCACTTACAGCGCTTGTAACTTCAGTATTGTATGCAGTTAGGTATGCATTTTTAAACCCTGTCTCAGTAAACTCTCCACCAGCAGAAGCTCTAGCAGTTAATACAGCTGTTCCAACAGCAGTTTTTTGTGTAGCTGTTTTAAGAGTACCAAATGCCGGGCTAAGTGTTGAACTCTCTAGAGCTGTTACTACTTGTGCCGGAGTTTGTGCATTGTTAACAGCAGTTAGAGTATCCTTTAAGTTTCCATCTAAAGAGACAATTTCAAAAGAATATTTATCATTTGCATCTTTAGTAACCGTAACAACTACAGTTCCTTTATTTGCTTCAACTAAATTTTCGAAAGTAGTTTGATTAATTACTACACTATTTACATTTTTAAATGTAATAGCTCCTTTGTAACTCATTTTATCTTTACCAACAAACTTGATTTCTTCTTTATTTCTATCAATATTTTCTACTACGCCTGTGTGAATTGTGCCAATAGCAGTAGTGGAAACAAAGGATGCTTTAGCAGTGTAACTTCCCAAACTAATAGATTTGTTATTAGTATTGGATGCTGGGATTGCCGTACCAGAAGCTTCTACACGTACTGAAGTTGTTTTGTTATCCACAGACTTCACATCAATTGAAGGCGTTGCAGATCCATTTTTGTAAACTGTTGTACTGCGATTTGGTGAAACTACTTCTCCATCAACTGTAATATCATTTGCCCCTGTATTAAATACAGTAAATGTTGCATTGATAGATGCATATCCAGTAGGTAGTGAGAACTCATTGCCACTTTGGTTTGCAGCTGTATACTTGAATGTAGCAGTCTGAATACCAGTGAAGAATTTATCTTCTTTAATTTCAGTGCTACCATTGTAAGCTTTTAATACACCATTTGTAAGTTTTGGCTCAGCAAAATAAGTAATTGGAGCCACTTTTGATGGTTCTCCATCGTCCAATTTTCCATTTTTTGCATTACTTGAGTTGATATCGATCCAAACAACCGGGGTAGCATAATCTTTTGAATTTTCAGACGCAACAGTGAATGTAGCTTCACCTTTAGAATCTGTTTTAATTGAAATTTGACCATTCACTTTCTTATCATCTTGTACGAAATAAGCAGAAGTATTTGTAGAGATTACTCTATCAAGATCTTCATTAAATGCAACATTTACAATTTCGTTCGCTGCTACTTTTCCGTCTTTAGTTTTCAATACAACTTTATATTCACGTCCGTTAGTAATTCCAGTAGCAGCCTCTTCTGCACCTTCACGAGTAACTTGAATATCATAAGAAGATTGGATAGCCCCAATTGTTAATTGTTCACCTTTAGCTTGTAGTTCAGTTGGTTCAACACGACCATTACCAGGAACTGTAAGAGTTTCATCATCAATGAAAGCAACTGGAGTTACTTTTGTATTAGTACCAGCAACAGTGATTATTGCTTCACCATTACTGTTCGTTGTTACTGTAACAGTTTTAGTAGATCCATTTGATAATTGATATGGATTTTCTCCATTGATTGTAGCTGATGAAACTTTGTCAATAGTAGTATTTATATTTTCAGCGAATGTTACATTTACTTTTTTATTAGCAAGTGCATATCCGGTTTTTGGATCTTTTACTGCAATTTTATAAGTTTTATTTTCGCCGTTATTTACTTCATTGCCTTTTTTATCATCGGCAGTGATTGTTAGGCTTTCGCTTACACCCCAATATACTTTAGCAATAGCACGAGTTGCAGGTGCACCAGTTGGATAAACAGCTACATCATCATTACCAGCTACATATTGAGTATAAGAATAAGTTGCTACGCCATTTGCATCTGTAAGTGCTTCGACAACATAATCTTTGTTTAATTTGTCACCTGATTTAACGTTAAATGTTACTGGGATACCAGCCTGTTTAACTTTAACATCAGCTTTTAATGTTACTTCTTTACCTACAACGCCTTGAACTGATGAATTAGAAACTTCTATTGCAGTTGGTACTACTGCAGAAATACCTTCAAATTGTCCAAGAGCTTTGTCTCCTGATTTAACTGTGTATTTCTTTCCGCCTTCTTGAGCAGTTGTTGTAAGAACAACTGTTTTAGAATCAGATTGTTTAACAGCTGCGTTAGAAACGGTTAGACCATCGATAGTGTATTTAGCAGCATTCACATCAGCAACTACTTCTTTATAAGTTACTTCAACAGTTGTAGCGTTAATTGCTTTGATTCCAGTAACTGTAGCGTCAACTTCTCCGCCTTTAACTTTAGAAGCTGCGAACAAGAACTTAGCGTAGTCGCCGCGTTTTGCTGTTTTATCAGTTCCGAATTGAGTTGGAGTAGTACCGTTCGTGATGTTGTTGGCTACAAGAGCTTGAACAGCTTCAGTGTAACGATCAGATACATCAGTAAATTTAAGGTCGGCTTTGCCGCTTAGTCCGAAACCTTTAGCGATCATAAGAGCTAGCTCGCCGCGTTTGATGTTATCTTGTGCGCCAAATGAATGAGCTGATTTACCATTAACAAATCCAGCTGCTTTCAAAGCGCCTACGTATTTTTCAGCACGTGCTGGCACATCAGTGAAACCTGATGCTGGAGCGTTAGCTGTGTCTAGTCCAAGAACTTGAGCTAGAAGGACTGCTGCGTCCACACGTTTGATTTCTTTATCTACGCCGAATTGAGTTGGAGTCAAACCTAGAGCTCCTTTAGATACGACGAAGTCCACTGCTTCTTTGTAAGATTCCTTCACATCTGTGAATGATGCAGCGGATGCAAGTGGTGCTACAGCTGAAGCTACTAGAGTTGCAGTAGCCGCAGTAGCTACAAACTTACGGTATGATTTTGGTTGGTAAGCCATGTTAAAAAATTCCTCCCCGTTTTGTAAAAAAGATTTTATATTAGTCTATCGAATGTAATATTCGACAGATGTTGCATAGTTCTATGTTCCCATCCCTAATATCTATGGTCTATTTTATCTATAATTAGGAATAGTTAATAAAACTTCATTACTTATTCTATCAAATTAACCATAATTTTCAACTATTTTTTGCAAATTTCTGCAATAATAAGCATATTATAGAAAATTAATAGAATAATAAGGTAATAAACCCTTAATATAGTACCAAAAAGGGCACTTCCTCATTATACATAACCAGGAAGCAAAATGGAAGAAATTATTAAAAAATATATATTATTCTTTAATTTAACAAAATATCTTCTCTTTTATTTCAATTCATTTCCTAAAAATGAGAATATGAACCATTTATTCAGTCTCTTTTTCTTACATCTTAAGATTCATACTGTTTAACAAACTGATGACGGCTCATTTCATTCTTCCTATCAATTAGTGGGATTCTGGAATTTCCCTATTGTTTTGTAAATTCTTCTGAATCCCTCTCCATTTTGGCGCCCACAAAGATAAGATATATGGGCTTTTAAGCAAAAAAAGAACCCAAACCGATTATATTTTTCAGTTTGGGTTCTTACTTAGTCTGTTAAAGGCAAAAAACGCCCAGACAAAGGCCTGGACGATTCTTTTTAATAATAACTTCTCTCTTGGTTCTTATACAGGAATGCGATCGCAAGTCCTGATACGAGCCAAAAGATTACGTTCAATTGTGGAATGAAGATAATGTTGTTGGATACGTTCTGTACCATATAACAAACGCTTCCTACCGCAAGCCCTGCAGCCACTACTTTGCCCAATTCATTGTTCTGCTTGAAGTACAAGCGGATCAGGTAATAGAAGTAAACCGCATAGATGCTCAGGAAGGTCAGGATGCCGATTGTTCCTGTTTCCGCCATCACTTTCAGGTATGAGTTATGGACAGAATAGGTGTCGTGTCCGATATTTAATTCCGGATACTTCTCGACAACATCGCTGTAACGGTCATAGTAGTTGCCGACGCCGACACCGATGACCGGGTTGTCTTTATACATATACAAGCCTGTTTTCCATAGAGTGGTACGGGAAACAAGGGCTTTCTCGGTATTTTCATCATTTGCTTTCTTTTCTAGTTCTTTTTCAATATCTTCGTCGGTTTCCGCGAGGTCGCTGTCATCGCCTGAATCATCAGGTGCGCCGACAAGCGGATCGTTATCCGGGAAGACAAGCTTCTGGGCCGCGTAGATAGCGGATGACGTACGGGATTGCACATCAGGCATGAACCAGACGCCGGCCAACAGAACGATGAATGCTACGATTATATGCCACTTGAACAGATTCTTCAGGAATCGTTTCGGCATGATCAAGATAATCAAGATGAATGCGCAAGCCATTGTAACCCATGCTGCACGTGTATACGTAAGGATAAGGTTGACAATGAAAATCGCATAGAAGGCAAAGAACAGCAATTGCATTTTTTTATCTTTGAAATACACAACCGCCAACAATAGGAAGGACGGAATGATGAAATTCATGAGTGCCGAGTAATAGTTCGGGTTCAATAAGGTTGAACCGACACGGCCTTTTGCTTCTTTAAGTGCGTACAGTCCAGCGGTGTTCAGGTTCCAGCCGAAAATGTACTGCAAGATTCCGTAGATTCCCACAAGGACGACGGAAGCTCCGAATACCTTGGCGAACGCCAGATATTGGTCCTTTGAGAACTGGACCTTTACGACGATCATAAATAAAAAGACATAAGAAAGGAAACGGGCCATTTCCATCAAAGCCGGCTTCATGAACTGCGCATCGATCAACGAAATGCACTGCGCGGCAAAATAAAGGAAAAACGTAATGGCAAACGGAATGACCGGAACGTCATTCAGCTTGATATTCTTTTTCTTTAAGTCCCAGATAAACGCCAGGACAAGCAACGGAATCAAGATGACTTCAACTGAAATGATTCCTTTCTTGAAGTAAATCAAAGGCACAAGAAACAAAGTCAGCAATGTCAGAATGTATGTTAAGCTTCTTTTATTGGTGTTCATACGTTATTCCTTTCTTTACAGTATCCCCTAAATAACGACAGGTTGTGTCCAGAGCCTGTACTTTTCTCACCTTTTTACACTTTACAAGATGTCAGGTAAAATAACAATCACTATTTTTTCGCAATTTGATCGTAGGTCTTTTCGATGCTGTCAGCGAGTGACTTCAGCGAAAAGTTCGTCCGTGCGAATTCATAGAGCCGTTCCCCTTTGCTGCTCAATGTCCCTTGGTTGAATTCCTTATGTGCTGATGTAATGGCTTCAGCATAGGCATTCGGATCATTGACAGGCACAACCCAGCCGTACTCCTCTGATGGAATTAGCTGCTTGACGCCTCCGACATCTGTCGAGATGAGCGGAAGCTTCTGGTTTGCCCCCTCCAGCAATGCCAATGGAAAGCTTTCACTATGGGAAGCAAGCAACGCGATATGCGAATTGCTGTAGATCTGTTCGATGTCCTTGCGGAAACCGAGGAAATGGACATTGCCGGAAAGCCCCAGTTCCTTGGCCATCGAAATAACCTCTTCTTTAATCGGGCCGTCGCCGACCAGCACGAGATGGATCGATGGATCATTGATTTGTTTCATCGCTTTCAGGACGATATCATGCCCTTTGATCGGATGCATACGGGCCACCATCGTCATGACAAAGTCCTGATCATTCAGATGGAGCTCTTTCTGCAAATCGCCATTCGGCTCAATCGGCTCGATGAATTCAATTCCATTATAGATGGTATGGATGCGTTCGGCCGGGATGCCCAGCGCTGCCAGATTCTCCTTGAAACGCTCCGAAACGGCGAAGAAGACATCGATTTTTTTCATTGCGTGCAGGTTGAGGGCAGTGAATACTCTTCCCTTCAGGCCGCCCTTCATGAAATCAAGCTTCGGATCGCTGTGGATCGTCGTGACCCAGACGGCATCCATTTGCTTCTTGATAAGGGAAATGAACAGGTTTGCCCGCGGTCCGTGCGAATGGACGATTTCATAGTTTCCCTCACGTATAAAGGCAGCCAATCTCTTCAGAATACTAAGGTCATAGCGTGACTTCTGCTGCAGCAATTCCACGTGGATGCCTTTCTCGCGCGCTTCCTGCGAGAGGGCGCCTTCCTGGAATACCAGCAGGGTGACGGAATCACGGGGATATTGCTCGAGCAATGTGGTCACATGCTTTCGGCTGCCGCCCGTTTCGCCGCCGCTGATTATATGCAAAACCTTCTTCATAAAACAAAACTCCCTCTCTAGAAAAGCGTAAGCATCCGTTCAGCAGTGTAGAAACTGGACCATTCCCGCTTGGCGATCAAGGAAACACAGAGAGCCTTAAGCGAACTGATGTTGACTGATCGCAGAGTGGGACTGGGAAGTTTCCTAACTGCTGGATGCTGAAGCTGGACAATTTAGAAAAGCGTAAGCGCCTGTATCTTGTTTCAGGCGCCCAGGGCTTTCTGCACAATTCGACCGGATTATAAGAACAAACGCAAGAGTCTTCACAAAAGATGGAAGGTTACTTGCGTTCATTCCTATATATTACTAACCAGTCAATATGTAACATTTTACTTCTTATATAATATGTTTCTTTAACAGGATGAACGGAATGTGCCCCCCGGGGGCACATTCCGTTTCACTCCTTTATTTGGATCGGACGACTTTGAGAAGGAACTTTGGCAACGCCATTTGCCGTTTGAGGCGCTTCGGTTCCTTCATCAGACGATAGAACCATTCGAGGCCCAGCTTCCGGTAAAAGGCAGGTGCGCGTTTGACGTGGCCTGCAAATACGTCGAAGCTGCCGCCGACGCCTTGATAGACTTTGGCCGATAAGGAATCCATATGCTCGCGAATCCATAGCTCTTGTTTCGGGCTGCCCATAGCGACAAATAGCAGGTCGGCTTTAGCAGCATTGATTTTATCCACCACTTGCTTCGGATCCTGGACATAGCCGTTTTCATAGCCGGCGATGATGATGTTCGGATATTTTTCTTCGATCTTCTTCACGGCTGTGGAGACGACTTCTTCCTTCGCTCCGTACATAAAGACGCGATATCCTTTTTCAGCCGCGAATTGAAGCAGTCTGTCCATCATATCGACACCGGTCACACGTGATGTCACCTGTCCTTTTTTCAACTTGGACGCCAGCAGGATACCGACTCCGTCGGCGATGCCATATGTGCTGTTATTGATCAGCTCGCGCAGCTGTTCGTTCTTTTCCGCTGCCATGACCTTCTCCGGATTAACCGCGATGATGGTCGACTTCTTGCCTTCCTTCATGCGGTTATCCAGATCGGCGAGTATTTCCTCGTAGCTCAGCGGCGAAACGCCGACGCCAAAATACATTTCCTTCTGCATGTTTGTTCATCTTCCTATCTTTATATATACACAGTTCTTATCCTTGTTGGATAGCTGTCAGTTTCTTCAAGTCACCGATGCGGTACAATGTGATTCCCGGGTTATCGATACCTGTGCAATTGCGTGTATCGAACACGACAGGAGTCGCCATTTTTTCGATCAATTCTTGTTGGTCGATCTGTTTGAACTCATCATGGTCGACAAGCACAACCAATACATTCGCTCCGCTGATTGCGTCGCTGAATGATTGTAGGTTGAAATGCACTTGGTCCTCGGATACATGCGGATCAGTGATGCGGACATCATAGCGCTTGTTATCAAGTAGCATATGTGCAATTTCCATCGCTGGGCTTTCACGGATATCGTCGATGTTTCCTTTGTATGTTAATCCTGCCACAGCGACTACCGGATGATCCAATTCAGCTGTCAGACGTTTCACTTGTTCGACAACGAAGTCAGGCATTGAATTGTTGATGCGGCGTGATTCGGCGATTAACGGTGATTCTTCTGGCGCTTTTTCCACGATGAAGTATGGATCGACAGCCAGGCAGTGTCCGCCTACTCCTGGTCCTGGCAAGTGGATGTTTACACGCGGATGCTTGTTGGCAAGCTTGATCACATCGTGTGCGTTTACGCCAAGACGTGCAGAGATTTTCGCCAATTCGTTGGCAAGCGCGATATTTACATCGCGGAATGTGTTTTCCATCAGCTTGGACATTTCTGCCGTCACTGCTTCTGTTTCCACTACGTCGCCTGTGATGACAGCGCGGTATACATCTCCCGCCTTCTTGGCTGCTTCTGGAGTCAGGCCGCCGACGATACGTGTATTTTCAATCAATTCGATCAGGATGCGCCCTGGAAGTACGCGTTCCGGACAGTGTGCTACATATATATCGTTATACGGATCAAATCCGCCTTCTTTCAGAATTGGTGCTACTAAGTCATCCATTGTTCTTGGAGGGATTGTTGATTCGACAATGACGATATTCCCTTTTTCCAAGTATGGAAGGATGGATTTCGTTGCTTCTTCCACGTAGTCAACGTTTGCGCGGTGATCTTCGTGGATTGGAGTCGGAACGGCAATGATGAACACGTCCGCTTTCTCTGGAGAAACCGAAGCTTTCAGATTCCCTTTTGCGACAACCTCTTTCACTAATTCCGGAAGATTCACTTCTTCGATTGTGACTTTACCTTCATTCAATGAATCAACCACTTTTTGATTTACGTCTACGCCTAGCACTTCATAGCCTGCTCGCGCAAATACGGACGCTGTTGGTAAGCCGATGTACCCTAAACCAATGACACAAATCTTTTTCATAGCTTGGTGACCTCACTTATTCGTATTTTCGTTTTCTCTTCCGCTTCTGGCGGGCTGCCCTTTTTTGACAACTGATTCGCTTGCGGTTACCGGCACGCCAAAAAGGCGGCCAGTATCGGCCCGTAGCCGTTGTTCACTGTTTCACTATTCAATCAGTAAATTCCTATCATAGTATATCAAATATAGAGCGCCCGTGCATTAATAACATTAGTATAGACAAAGCTAAAACGAAAAGCGAGGACACCCGGTTAGCTCCGTATGGACTGGAGCATTTTTCTTAAGATAAAGAACACACGGAGAGCAAAGCGAGCCGATGTGGCCTTATCGAAAAGAAAAATGTGAAGTCCACTAGGAGCTGGGTGTCCGCAGCTAGACAAAACGAAAAGCGAGGGCACCCGTTTAGCTCCGTATGGACTGGAGCATTTTTCTTTAAAACTTGAAATATAGCCTCCTTATTAAAGAACAAAAGCCGCTTTTTGATAGCCAGATCACGCCCCCGAAATCCCTTCTAGACCACTGCCCTGCCCGGCCGGATGGTTCTTGTTCCGAATTACATTGATGTCAAAGGGTCGAAATGTTAAAATATATGAAGGTTTTTGTAGAAAAAAGAAGACAGTCCATGCCGGGCGGAAATGCCGGCAGTGGATAGACATATATTCGCATCGCACCGCGTGATGCCGCCGTGGCCGCATGGCATGGCTGAAAGCAAATCCCAAAAGGCCGGGGTTTGTTTGTATGTATGCTAAAGGAGGAAGCAATAGTTTGAAAATAGTCATTTCTGGATTTTATGGATTAGGTAATACCGGGGACGAAGCGATTCTTGAAAGTATCGTCGATAATCTGAAGGATTCGCTCGACAACCCTGACATCACTGTTTTTTCTCTGTCGCCTGATGTGACAGCTAAAGAGCGGGAAGTAAAAGCCGTTTACCGCGGCTGGAGACACGACAACAAAGGAAAAATACGAGCGCTTCGCGATGCTGATCTATTGATTTCAGGGGGAGGCGGCCTGCTTCAAGATGCCTATCCGACGAAGTTCTTGTTTGGTCCGCTTCCTTACTATCTATTGATTGTGCTCCTTGCGAAAATGTGCGGAACGAAAGTAATGTTCTTCTCCCAAGGGATTGGACCTGTTACATCCCGCTGGGGCAAAACATTGATGAAAATGGCCAATATGGCTGATTTCATTACGGTGCGCGACCAGTTTTCCAAGGATTATTTGGAAAAGCTCGGCGTTACTAAGCCGGAGACAGTCGTGACATCCGATATCGTCTTCGCCTTCAAGAAGAAACATGACCGCGCCTGCATGGATTCCCTTGATCTTGGCCCTTACGAAAAATTAGTGGCCGTTTCTATGCGCCCATGGTTCGAGCATACGAAGCAATTCGAGCAAACTGCGCAAATTCTGGATGAACTGATTGAAAAACGCAATATCACGCCGGTATTCGTGCCGATGGAAGGCCATCACGATACAGCCGCTTCTGAAAATGTGATGAAGCATATGAAGCACCGCGACAAATGCGTGATGCTTGGCGAGAACTTCACGCCGAACCAGTACTTGAATTTCATCGCCGACTGTGATTTGACGATCGGCATGAGATTGCATGCGCTAATTTTCTCTACTTTATCAGGCGTACCTCATATCGGCTTGAGCTATGATAAAAAAGTGGAAAGCTTATTGAAGCGCAGCGGCATGTGGGACTTCTCCGCTGATTTGATGGAAATCGATCCGGATACATTGGTCGCCAATGCGATTACGCTCTTGGACAACCATGATGAATTCTCGACGCTCGTCAATGCCAATGCCGATGTAATGCGCAAGGAAGCAGTGCGCAATATTGATTTACTGAAAGAAAATTTCCTGAAATAACAATAGATAGATCACTCAAGGAGGAGACTTGATCATGAAAGTACTTATTGCAACAGCCTACGATTACCCCCATGCGGGCGGGCTTTCGGTCCATGTGGATACATTGAAGGCAGGCCTTGAATCGCTGGGGCATGAAGTCGATGTTCTATCATTCTCGGACGTTTCTCCGCTGTCGCGTAAAATTCTCGCTCAGGGGCCAAGTTTCATCCTCAATAAATTGAGCAAAGGGAAAGGCATCGTCTGGAGCCACAAGATGCGCCAGCGTTTCCTTCACTCTTTAATAGAAAAGAATAAAGACAAGCATTACGATATCATCCATGCGCAAGATCCATTCACGACACTTGCCGCTCTTGAGACCGGGATTCCGACCGTCTCTACCGTCCATGGCTATATGGCATTCGAATCCATTTCCAAAGGATCGATGGATGAAGGCAGCAAGCCGGCCCGCATCATGCAGGATATTGAAATCCAAGCATATAAAGGGACACGCGAGGTCATCACGGTCGATACGCGCCTGAAAGAATATGTGAAAGATGTATCAGGCGTTGAAGGAACAGCCATCCGCAACTTTATCGATATTGACAACTTCAAGCCGAATAAGGATAAAAAAGAGGAGTTGCGCAAAAAATACAATATCGACCTGGACAGTCCGGTGCTATTTTGCCCGCGCCGCTTAACGAAGAAGAACGGTGTTATTTATCCGGCCTTGGCATTGCCGAAAGTACTGAAAGAGTTCCCGAATGTGAAGTTGATCTATGCCGGCAGCGGTGAAGCATTGAACGAAATCAAAGAAATCGTTGCCCGCGAGAAAATGGAAGACAGCGTAACACTGCTCGGCGCAGTTGCCCATAATGTTGTCCGCGATTATTATGACTTGAGCGATGTGGCTCTTGTTCCGAGCGTCCATTCTTCCGGCGTGGAAGAAGCGACCAGCATCTCCGCCCTTGAAGCGATGGGTTCAGGCTCTCCGCTTGTGGCTTGTGCGGTCGGCGGATTGAAGGAAATCGTCGACAGCGGCGTGGACGGAATCCTTGTGGAAGAGAAAAACGTCGATGAGCTGGCCGATGCCATCCTGACGCTTCTCAGAGATCCGGAAGCCGGAGCAGAAATGGCGGCAAAAGCGCGTGCGAAAATCGAAAAAGATTACTCGCATATCGCAGCCGCTAAAAAATACTTGGAAATCTACGAACGAGCTTTAAAGAAAAAATAATTGAAACCACGAACTTTTGCCGGGGCCACACACACTTAGGCTGTGTGCGGCCCCTTTTCAAATAGTAGACTTTTATTTCAATAGAATAGAGGTGCCATCGCACTTGGCCAATTTAAAACGAACCGCCATATGGATCACTCTGTTAGCGATCTTCCTGAAAGCTTCCGGCTTCATCCGGGAGAGCATCACGTCGACCGTATTCGGCGTCAGCCACGAAACCGACGGATATGTCTATGCCTTTTCATTGATTACGCTCGTTGTCGCCATGATTTCCGGCGGCTTCAATAATGTATTCCTGCCGCTTTATACAAAGCGGAGAAAGGAAAAGTCCGACGCTGCGGAAAAAGATGCAAACGGCATCATGAATGGAACGGTTCTCCTGTTCCTGCTCGTTTCCGTCATCGGCTATTTCGTCATCCCTTATATCATTCCGTACATCACGCCTGCCAGCATGAACATCGCGGCACAGAAAGTCGCCATCAAAACGATGCAGATTTTCTTTATCGCCATTACTTTCGTTGCGCTGAATGGGATTCTGGACTCCTATCTGCAGGCGCGCAGAAGCTTTGTGCCTTCCCAGATCGCCAAGATTCTAGCGACGATGATGGGGGCTTTATTCGCAATCTTGTTCCATAAGCAGATGGGCATTTACTCACTGGCCATCGGTTTCGTTGTCGGAACGATTATGGGTGTGATTGTCCAATTCTTCTATCTGCAAAAAAGCAATTTCCGCTGGATGCCGGCCCTTAAAGTGGAGAAGGACTTCCGCAAGACATTTCTTGTGCTGATCATCCCTTCCCTGTTGAACTCAGTGGTCGGGCAGTTTAATATGTTCGTCAACAAGACATTCGCAGCGGGCACCGGAGACGGCGGCACCACCTACCTGGATAAAGCGTCGCTGCTCGTGTCGATTCCGAATACCATCTATGCAACGACGATTGTCGTCATCATCTTCACCCTGCTTTCCGAGCAGGTGGACGATAAGAAGAAATTCCAGGATACGATGCATATGGGCATGATGATTTCGCTTGTGACGCTGCTGCCGATGTCCGTCGGCCTGCTGCTGCTTGGAAAAGAAGCGATTGCCTTCATTTATCAGCACGGATTGTTCACGGCAACCGATACGGAAAACACGTATATCGCCATGGTTCTTTATCTGCCGATGATCATTGCTCAGGGGCTGCAGTTCATCGTTTCGAAAAGCATGTACGCCCGCGGCAAGACGGCCACGGTGTTCCGCATCTCCATCACGACAGTCGTCCTCAACTTTGTGTTGAACTGGCTGATCGTCGATTCGCTCGGCTATAAAGGGCTTGCCGTCACGTCTTCTGTTGTCGCTATTTACTTCCTGGTCGTTTCGGCAATCGTCATGTATAGAGACTTCGATAAGAGTGAAAGCAAGCGGCTGATCCAGATGTTCATTCTGGTCATACCGCCTACATTGCTGATGGCGCTGCCTGTATATGCCTTGAAGGCATATACCCCGCTTGGAAACTTGCCAGCCATTATCCAACTGGCGCTATTCGGCGCTCTTGGTGCAGTACTCTACATTATCGGATTGAAATACTTCTATAAAGAAGCATACGCAAAATTAATGTCGCTCGTCAGACGCAAAAAAGCGGCTGCCTAAATAGACAAAAAAGAAGAACTGCCAACATACAATCGGCAGTTCTTCTTTTTTGTGTTTATTTATTCAGTTCTAACTCAGTAATGGATTTCCTTATTTCCCTATGAACATCTGTACCCAGATATTTTGCGGGCCGACATAGCCTGCTCCCATCTCAGTGAAGGATGGATTCAGGATGTTTTGACGGTGGCCTGCGGAGTTCATCCAAGCTTTTACGACTTCTTCAGGAGATACTTGTCCTTTGGCAATATTCTCTCCTGCCGCCATATACGAGATGCCGAATTTCTTCATCATATCGAATGGTGAACCGTAAGTAGGGCTTGTATGGCTGAAGTAATTATTTCTCTTCATATCTTCCGCTTTCTCATGGGCCACTTTATTCAATGACACATTCAGTATTAACGGCTTTAATCCCTGTTTGGTCCGCTCTACGTTTGTCAATTCAACCACTTTCTTTTCATAAGCGCTTGGTTCATATGTTGTGGACTGAGTTGTCGTCGCTTCGCTGACCACCGGCCCAGTCACTTTCAGCATACGGTTGATGAATGCCGCCGCATGGGCGCGGATGGCATCATCTTTTGCTTTGAAGACAAATCCTTTTTCAACCGGATATCCTTTGATGATCTCATAGGCAGTCATGTTCATAATGGCTTTTCGGGCCACTGATGATTTGATTTGGCTGAAGTCCTGCAGGTTTAGATTTGCTGTTTTTTGCGGGACTTTTTTGTATGCCAATGCATTATTGATCATCATTGCCATTTGTTCGCGGCTGATCAACTGGTTCGGCGCAAATGTATCAGCAGTCACACCACTGACGATTTTTGCCTTGGCGGCTGCATTGATCCCAGCAGCCAACTTCGAGCTTTTGCTGACATCCTTAAATACATGCGGGCCATTTGGCAGCTTCAGTGCACGTTGTAGGAAGTTGGCGAATTCGCCGCGTGTCACTTTTCCATTCGGTTTATATGTGCCATCGTTGTATCCGCTGATGATGCCGGCATCAATCATCGCCTTCATCTCAGCAGGAACAGTTTCGCTTGCTGCCATCGTTTTTCCGGCCGGTATAGCGGCAAGGATCAACAGAAGGCTGAACAGTATTGGAACAATCTTTCTCATCATCTATCAATCTCCTCTCTTTTTGTACGAGTAGCTAGGATAACATGATGAGAGATTATTCGACAATGAGCCAAAGTGCGGGATTTCCCTTGTCGTCCTAAGATAGAGACAAAGTCGGAAACTAAGTCTATCAGACTAATTCCGACTATTTTTGTTTGTTTTCGACAAAAAAGAAACCCTGGACTATTCACCCAGGGCCACCTGTTTTATTTAGCGATGTTCAGCGGAAGAATATAAGGTTCATTCGCTTCCCCGCCGGCTACATAGCCATAGAGGGAGGTGTTACTGTCAGAAATAATTTGATACCACGTATAATCACTTTTCTTTTCACTACCTAGGACAGCCACCACAAATCCCGGACGAGGGTAGCGATAAAGTTTATTGCTCTCGTTCACTTCAGCGCTAGAGCGAACTTGTAGCCCTACAGCGGATGTCACTTCATAGAGTTGGTACGGAGTTGGGTTATTCACATAATCCTTTCCGCCCGCTCCGGCATCCAAACGGTATTCAATCCCGCCGATTTTCTGCCCCCAATATTGGTCGCTCGCATAGCGGACATTGACTCCATTCACCTTATTCCCCGGCTGCGCTCCATTGGCATACCCGGCATCGCCAGGAAGATAGTTTTTGTTAAGGTAGCCGGTCGCCAGTTCCTTGATGCTTTCTTTTACATCTGGAAATACTGTACCCGAACCGGTCTTTCCGTCTATGACTGACATGCCGAAGATATTATTTTTGGATTGGGCAACAGCGCTCATTCCATATTTACTTTCAAGAATAGCCTGTGACAAGACGGTCAGTGCATTGATTTTATAGGTGCTTTCCGCATCTTTTAACGCTTGTCCCAAGTGAAGCAGCTTGCTTTTCTTAGTTGCATCTTTGTACTGAGCATCCGTCGATGATAAAGCCTCCACTTTTTTCAATTCCCGGTCGATGATCTGGTCCAGCTCAGCAGCCGTGTAATTCGTTGCCGTCCGGTAAGGAAGCATATTGAAGTATTGGGAAAAGGAAGCGACCTGGACGCCATTGCTATTCGTGAAGTTCTTTCCGTCCCAACTATAGTAATTTCCCGCAGCGACAGCCGCAGGCGCTTTTCCATAGAAGTAGTTTGTAAAGGTCTTTTTTGTATAGTTATAAACATAGTGGTACACATCATGATTGGCATCCACTTTATAATAGGATTTTTGATTGGAGGCAAGGGTCGCAGCAGGAATCAGTGTTACCTCTGTATGTTTCACGTAAAAAGGCTGGCCTGCGACCTTGACGGCAACGCCTGTATCATCGGAGCTGACATATTCCATTTCATTGCCTGGGCCAAGCCCCATCGCATGTGATGTAAACGTGGCATCCGGGTAAATAGGGGTTGCGGCTCCGCTCGTCGCTGAAGCAATGACAACTCCGCCGTTCATCTTGATGATCTTGCCGTCCTTCAACAGAACCTGATTGGCAGCTTTGCCAAAATAGCATTCCGCTTCAGAAAAGGAATCATACGATTGATCCGATTCCGTCACTTTACCGGCCGTGTCAACCGTGCCAAGAATATAGGCTTTCTTCTCGACAGGAACAGTTGGAGGTATAGGGTCTCCCGGTGTCACCGGCGGCTGGCCAGGCGGTGTCGGCGTCACTGGCGGCAGCGTGGCCGGCGGCTCGACAACAGGCGGTGTGGTTGTCCTTTCATCATGGTTCTTTTTCACTTGCAGCATGCGGTAAATGAAAGCAGCGGCATGCTCTCGTGTAGCCGGATCATTCGGCCGGAATTCGTTTTTAGTGTTTCCGAAGATGATCTTATGCCCGACCATCCGCGCCACGATCGTTTTGGAGCGGATCTGGCTGTTATCGGCAAACGTCAATTTTCCCGTCACGGCAGGCACCTTTAAGTAATCGAGCGCATTATTGATCATGGCTGCCATTTGTTCACGCGTGATTTGGTCGTTCGGCTTAAATAGATTGCCTGCATAGCCATTGACAATCTTAGCTTTTGCCGCGGCATTAATGCCTTGGGCAAGCGAGGATGATGTAGGGACATCCTTGAAGATTGGCTGCCCGTTCGGCAATTTCAGCGCCCTTTGCAGCAAGGCGGCGAACTCCCCTCTTGTGACTTTTCTATAAGGCGCAGGATCTCCATTCTTATCCCCCATCAGGATTTTCTGGTCCATCATCGCCTTCATTTCAGCAGAAATGGGCGCGGCGGCATGGACAGCAGGCAGGAATGACAGCAGCAACAGGCAACTAAGAAACAATGATACTAGCTTTTTCATGAAAGTCTCCTTTTTTTGGTAATAACCCACTCTTAAAATATATCAGACTTCTTTTTGTTTTTCCATTTTGTTTCCATACTAGTAAACGAATACTAGAAAAGACTTTATATGAAAAAGAAATGAAGGCTGTCCATTAGAAAGCAACAAGAAGGTTATTCCCTCTCTATAGAGAATAGTAAAGTAAATAACTGTAAAACGGGGGGGAGACATTATGAGGCTAGGTATTCTATATCTTTCACTATTTTCACTATTCATTATTGCCGGGTGTACGAGTGATCCTGCAACATCTAAAGAAGACCAATGGAAGGATAACAGTCCTGCCTTTTCATCTGATTTTGGCAATATGTTTGGTAAAGATGGCAGGATTGGAATTATCGGAAGCAAAAAAATTCCTAAAGAAGGCCAAAAATGGATGTGGCATTTTTGGGGTACAGAAGAGATCACGACCAAACACTGGAAGGTGAAAGCGACTAAGCAAGGGGCAAAGGATGAAATAAATCCAATCATTCAGAAGGATGACGTTTTAACAGCAAGAGGGAAAGACATTAACGGCCATGCTCGTTCGGCTGTCAAATTTCCTTCTTCAGGCCTTTGGAAATTACAAGTATTTATAGATGGTCATTTTTTTGATGAAATGATTGTTGATATAGAACAGCAATAGGCCATCACCAATGAAGATTGAAATGAAAAACGAATGAACGGCTTAACAAAGGGAGTTGGTAGGTTTGTATAAAGATAAGCTAGACATCATAAATCACTATGAGGCGTCTATTGACTGGGTTAAACGTTTAAGAGAGTTACCTGAAGAAAGATGGCGGACACAGGTAGATCAAGACAAATGGACGATTGCTGAAATTATAGGACACTTCATTCCTTGGGATGAATTTGTAATCCGACAACGTATTCCTTACTTATTCAAAGATGCCCAATTGCCTGCAAGTCCAGATGCTGAACTAGTGAACCAACAAGCAGCGGAAGAGAGCAGGAATAGATCAAAGGATGAAACAATCGATTTATTTATTGTTAATAGGGAAAGCCTTGTTAGGTCATTATATGATTTACCTGATGAGCTTTGGACACAGGATCTATTCAAGCGGAAGAAAAAAATATCGCTAATTGATTATTTTTCAGGATTAGTAGCGCACGATTATCATCATTTTAGACAAATACAAAGAGTCTTATGATGTTGTAGAGCTAGTTCATTAGTAGAACTTTTAACAAACTACGGCTAGAGGGTGGCTGCTAATCAGCAGCCTTTTTTCTATTCTGCAAACAAGCCAGCCATATAAGACAAACTTATCGATATGCATAATGAATCGATCTTTTTCATTGGATTTTATCCTTGTTATGATAAATATGGAAAGTATCATGCTCAAGTAATCAAAGAAAGATGGAGGCGAATAAACAGTGCAGTATGCCATCAAACCAATTGCCGTTGTCAATAATAGCCGAAAAGAAATTGAAGATGATGATTGGGGTTCCGTCATCTCCACTATTGAACTTGCTGAAAATATGACTGAATCTTCCTTGAAAGGGATTGAAGAATTCTCTCACTTAGAAATCATTTTTTACTTTCATAAGGTACCAGACGAAAAAATTCAGCATGAAGCAAGACACCCAAGAAACAATAAAGAGTATCCTGAGGTTGGAATCTTTGCGCAAAGGGGCAAAAATAGGCCGAATAAATTAGGTGTAACGCTTGTTGAACTGATTGAACGTAAGCAGCGGACTTTAATCGTTAAAGGATTAGATGCCATCGACGGAACGCCCATTATCGATATTAAGCCAGTCATGAAAGAGTTCCTGCCAAACAATGAAATCAAACAGCCGAATTGGTCAATCTCCTTGATGGAACATTATTGGGGAGATGAACAGTAATTCGTTTGCTTCTTCTGCCGGGGCGTTGATCCAAGAAGGATTCATGCCCTTTTGTATTTGATCTAAGGCTTAAGGCTGATCTTTTTTTAGACTCTAGATGTATCAAAAGAGCAGCCAAATACTGTTAAAATATTCCTGTATCAATACATTGGTTTATTGTTTGTATATGGATAGGAGGAAATAATGATGAAAAAAGGTTTTATGCTATTGATAGCCGCTATTGGCTTATCTTTATTTTTAGTTGGGTGCAGTAAAGAAAAAGATGACTTTGGCATTGGGAAAGCCCAAAAGATCGAAGTGGTCTCAGCAGATAATCCAGAAGTGGTTTTACATGTGATCGAAAATAAAGATGAGGTCCATGGATTTGTTGAAAAACTGAAAATCAATAAATGGAGTGCGGAAGATCTTCCTTCAGATGCAACTAAAGGGGCCATGTATAAACTGTACCAAGAAGATACTGTCAAACTTGGAGAATCTAAAACAGATGAAAAAGGGCTCAAACAAATCGCTACTATGATTACGTATAAAGACCGGCCTTTTATCAAACTCAGCACCAAAAAAACTAACTTTGAACTTTAAAATTCCTAAAGATGTAGCTGAAGACCTGGCAAATAAGCAAAGTGAATAAGGCAAGCCGCAGCCACTTAACAGATGCCGGCAAGGTCAATCCTGCTTAGGCCGCCCATTTTTTTGGATGATAAAACCGATCTATTTCTCCATTTCAAAAATAACCGTTGCCGCGGCTTTCCCCGATTACGAGAGTGGCTTTTGCTAAAGCATCTATCGCTTCCGCAAGCTTGGATAGATGCTTTTTGTGCATTTCACTGAACCTCTAGTTGTATAGACTCTTAAATAAATTGGTTGGCCAGTGCTTAAAGAACACGTCAAATTTAATAGCTATGTTCAATTTAAATATGGCCCATAAAATGAAATTTCAAATAAATCTTTCGCCATTTCTCTCGGGGATTTTTCATAATTGTCGTTTATCCAAAACAGAATCATCTCAAGGTATGCGCCGGTTAAATAAGCTTTAAAAAAACGAGTATCCACTCTAAAAGTACGATTTTGGTTTTTTATATAGTGGACACCTTCTAGAACATATTGGCCCACGATTTCTTTTACGCCATAGATAAATAACGCATCTGGTTGGGAAACAAAAAAGGCTTCATAGGCATAATGTTTCTCTTTGATGTGTTCGAAAAAAGTAGTCAATAATCTTAAAAGTTCCTCACTTGATAGTTCTGTGAGAGGTTTGGGATTACCAATTACTAATGCCGCTTTCAAATCCTTTAAAACCGTTTCATGCACTTCCAACCTGAGTTGTTGGATATCTTTATATAATTTATAAAAGGTAGGTCTGGTTACATGAGCCTCATCACATAAATGTTGGATGGTAAAATGGTCTAATCCTTTTACCTTTAATATTAAATATGCCTCATGCAACTTCTCTCTAGATTTTTGCTTTCTCGGATCGATTCGTGTCATTTATTTATCACCTTCTTCTATCTTAACATGTAACCAAATGGAGCGGCATTTCTTTCTATTCAAAGAGTAAGGGGGACATCAGTAGACCATTTGAGTTTGCAAGTTAATCATCTTAAACAAACAGGGTTGTCGATCTAATTACGCTATACGATGGGTGACAATAAAGACCATGGTGGATTTTAATAAAATGAAACTTTAAAGCGATGATAAAGCAATTATGTGGGTGGAAGATGGTACGATTTTAAGATCAATGCCCGTTTCTGTTGAACTTCTTTTGACAGTAAGAGCAGTTTAGTGGTATTACATTTTGATATGTATAAAACTTTTATTAATTATTTTTGGCATAGCATAGCCCTATTCAATTCATGTAATATCGAAGTAAGTCCATATGTTCCAAGCAATGCATTAATCATCAGAAGTAAGGAGAAAGTTAATAATGAGATTAGAGAGTAAAAGAATTTATTTACGGCCTCTTTGTCGGTTAGATGCCCCCATTATGTTAGAAAGTACAATGGACAAAGAAATGCGTTATATGACTGGAACTCATTCTAATTTTTCTTTGGAGCAAATTAAGGCACATATAGATCATATAAATAATGATTCAAGTCGTTATGATTTCGCTATTTGCTTAAAAAGCAGTGACGAAATGATTGGAGAGCTATCGATATTAGATATTGATAAGGAGAACAAAAAAGCAGGATTCAGAATATCGATGGTTTCCATTTCTTTGACAGGAAAAGGATATGGAACAGAAGCAATTAAAATAGCTCTAAGTTTTGTTTTTGAGCAACTCCAATTAAATCGTTTACAGTTAGAAGTATTTAGTCATAATTCACGTGGAATTAGAGCCTATGAAAAAGTTGGGTTTGTAAAAGAAGGAGTCTTACGTCAATCTTTATATTACAATAACGCATACTCAGATGAAATTATTATGGCAATCCTTAAAGGTGATTATAAAAATAGGCTAGTGCATGATACTTAAACAAACTGAAGCATAAAAATACTCCCCATCAGGGAGACAGATCTCATTTTTCATCTGCCTTCCTGATGGGGAGCTTTTCGTGAAAACGGTTGTTCCGTTATATACTCTTTATTTGACGATTGGCAACGGTCTTGTCTGCTGTGCGGATAGATAGCCGAATGCCTCTTCCCTGCTGTCGGAAAGAATGCGCCGGTATCCTCCTTCACCGCCGGTTGCAGCCACAATGAAGCCCTCGCCCGGATAGCTGTATAGGTTGCCGGAAGTGCTTGAAGCTGCACGATAGACGGTTGCCGGGCCGGTTGTTTCAAAGAGTTGGTAAAGCGAGCTGTTGTTGATGAAATCCTTGCCGCCCATTTCCTTATCCAACTCATACATATGGCCTGCTATCTTCTGGCCCCAGTATGGATCGGACGCATAACGGACGTTGGCGCCCCTTGCTTTATTTCCCAATATGCCGCCGTTGGCATAGTTGCCTGTCTGCGGGATATAGTTTTTGTTCAGGTAGGATTCGGAAAGCTCTTTAATGGAATCGCCAGGCGTTTTGTATTTTTTTCGGTTCTTGGAGCCGGAATCGTATACTTGCAGTCCGAAGAGATTGTTTTCGCTTTGTGCGATCGGGCTCATGCCATAATCGCTCTCTGAAATCCCTTTTGCCAATACCATCATTGCATTTAATTTATGGTATCTCTCGTAGTCTTTCAGCGTCTTGCCGATGCCGAGCAGCTTACTTTTCTTGGTGGCATCTTTATAGCGGGCATACGCTTTCGGATTGCTCTTGTAGAGGCTCTCTTTTTCTTTCAATCTCTTTAGGACAATCGCATCAATCTCTGCAGCGCTATAATTGGTGCTTGTGCGGTATGGCAGAACGTTGAAATACTGGTTGAAAGTCCCCACCGCTACTCCTTGTTCATTGGTGAAATGGACGCCATCCCAGCTGTAATATTTCACGCCTGTCTGGAAGCTGGACGGAGCCTTTCCATATATATAGCTGGCATATGAATCTGTCAAATTCGAATAGACGGTATGCTTTAGATTGCCTTGGGCATCACTGATATAGAAAGAACGGCCTTTCATGGCTGCTGAAGGGACTAGGTAGGCGTCGCTGCTCTTGACATAGCCAAGCTGCCCTGCCGCCTTCACTGTGATGGCATTTTCATCGGAAGTGACATACTCCAGTTCGCTTCCGTACTGCATTCCCAGTATGACTGTCTTCATGTCGCTTTTAAACAAAGTCGTTGCGCCGCCTGATTTTGGCGTTTTTGCGACCGCCACCCCGCTGTTCATTTTGATGATGCGATTATCGAGCATGACAACATAATTGCTGTTTGCCGAAAGGGCCGATGCAGCTTCTCCCAACGTTTGATAGCTTTGCCCGGTCGGTTTTGTATTCCCTGAGGCGTCAACTGTCGCGATCACATACCGATTATTCGCAGGCGTTGGCGTTGGTGTTGGTGCCGTCGGATTGGCTGGCGCCGGAGTCCCCGGAAGATCCTCTACATTGCTGGCTTCCATCATCCGGTATATAAAGGCAGCTGCGTGTTCGCGTGTGGCTTCTTCTTGAGGCTTGAATACGAAACCGCCTGCAGTCGGATAGCCGGCTATGATTCCGTGCCCGACCATGCTTTGCACAGCGGCGCGCGCTTTAATATCATCGTTATCCAAGAATGATAGCGTTGCTGTCTTTTTGGCTATATGTGCATAATCGAGCGCCCGGTCGATCATGATCGCCATTTGTTCACGCGTGATCAACTGTTCGGGCCCGAATGTAGTGGTTGTGAATCCTGTCACGATGCCGGCAGCAGCTGCCGCGTTAATCCCGGCTGCCAGTGCGGACTTAGGGGCTACATCGTTGAATTGCTGCTTCCCTTCCGGTAGGGACAATGCCCGATATAGGAAGGTTGCAAACTCCCCCCTTTTTACTTTAGCGAATGGAGCCAGGCTTCCATCTGCGTAACCTGTGATAATTCCCTGTTTAACCATGGACTGCATTTCCTTGCTGGCTGAATAAGATGCAGCATGGGCAAACGGTGTTAGGGTCAATAGTAATATGAAACTTAGAAATACTGAAGTAAGCTTTCTCATCCTGTTCTCCTTTCAAAATTTCACTAGATCTTACATACTGTGTATCTAACATATATCGGCAGAAAACAGGATTTTTTTACCCTTTAATACTGTAAATCTACTAAATTCCATATAAACGTAATAGAAAATGGGTTAGTAATCGTGCTTATTCTCTTACGAAAATAGGTATATAGCTTAATCCATATCCTAAATCAACCAAATAATAGGATAATAGTAGATTCCGATTCACACTCTTATTCTATCTAATTGCTTATAGAAAAAGGACCGCATTGAAAAAAGCGGTCCTTTTCTAACGATCACTATGACTCCCATTTAAATGCTAGAGTCAACGATCCCGTTTTATTTTACTTAGCAATCGTCAGCGGCTTGATATATTGTGAGCTGACATAGCCGTATTGATAGCTGTTGCTGTCTGAATGGATTTGCTTCCAGGCGCCATCCGCAGTAGTGCCAACCACGACAACCGGGTAGCCAGCTTTTCCGTACTTATACTGGATATTGCTGGAGGATGATGCGCTTGCCTGTGAACGGACATTCAAGTCGCTTACCGTTGTTTCATAGATATTGTACGGTGTCTTGTTGTTCAAAAAGTCCTTGCCGCCCATTGCTTTATCCAATTGGTACATGTGGCCGGCCACTTTTTGGCCCCAATATGGATCGGATGCATAGCGGACGTTGATGCCTCTGGCTTTATTACCCGGCATGCCTCCATTTGCATAGGCTCCCTCGGTAGGGATATAGTTCTTGTTCAGGTAATTCTTCGCCAAGGAAGCAACACAGTCCTTAATGCTCGCATAAGATGCCCCGTTCTGCGGCGAACTGTCATACACCTTGATGCCGAAGATATTATTGTTATTCTGGGCATGGGCGCTCATGCCGAAGTCGCTCTCATGGATTGCCATTCCAAGTACCATCAGGGCATTGATTCGTTCGGTTTTTTCAATGTCTTTCAAAATAACCCCTAGGCCGATCAGCTTGCTCTTTTTGGTGGCGTCCTTATATTTGCTGTACGCCGTTGGATTATTGTTGTACAGGTTTTCTCTTTCCTGCAGCTTTGTTTTAATGATGGCTTCCAATTCAGCGGCTGAATAATTGGTCGATGTCCGGGCCGGCAGCATATTGAAATATTGATGGAATGTGCCGACTGGTGTTCCGGATTCGGTCTGGAACAGGGATCCGTCCCAGCTTATGTATTTTACATTTTGCTGAAATGTGGATGGCGCTTTTCCGGCAACATAGGAAGAATACCTTTCTGTTGCATGGTTAAACAGATTATGGACCAGGTCTCCGTTACTGTTCACACTATAATAGGAGCGGCCCTTCAAAGCCTTCGTAGGCACGAGATAGGCATCGCTGTGTTTGACGTAACCAGTGTGCCCTGCGATCTTGACCGTAATCTTGCTGTCATCGGAAGTGACATACTCCAACTCAGTTCCCGACGCCACTGGGGCATATGTTGTTTTCAAATCAGATTGATAGATGATGGTGGTCGCTTGACCTTCTCCCGGCTTGGCCACAACCAGGCCGTTACTCATCTTGATTATATCTCCTTTATACAGGACTACTTGAGTGGAAGTATTTGTGATAGCTCCCCAAGCAGCGCTCAATGTCTTATAGGTCTGTGAGCCAGCGTTCACGTTGCCATTACTGTCGATGGTTCCGATGCTGTACTCATCGATTTGATCTGAAGGCGTGTTGGTTGATCCTCCCTGCTGGCCGTCCTTTTGCTCTAGCATCCGATAGATAAAGGCTGCGGATTGCGCCCGGGTGGCATGCTCAGCCGGCTTGAAGGCAAACCCGTTTCCATCAGGGAAACCAGAAATGATGTTGGATCCGACCATATAGCTGATTGCCAGTCGCGAAACAGAAGAGGTGATTGTTTTTTCATCTGTGAAAAATAAGGACCCTTTTACTTTTTCCATCTGCAAATAGTCCATGGCGCGGTTGATCATCATCGCCATTTGTTCACGGGTTATAAAATCTTCCGGACCAAAAGTGGTTGCTGAATATCCCGAAACAATGCCGGCCGCAGCTGCACTGTTAATGCCGCCCGCCAACTTGGAAGTGGGGGATACATCCTTGAACACGGATTTCCCTTCCGGAAGGTCCAAGGCACGCGCTAAAAAATTCGCGAATTGGCCGCGGTTCACTTTCTCCGCAGGTGCATACCTGCCATCCGGATATCCCGCTATAATTCCTTTTGCAACCATTGCACGCATTTCCTTTTCAAGGGCAATGCCTGTAAGGTCATCTGCAGATGCTCTAGATACCGGCAGCAATGTTACTGCAAGGATCATACTCAGAAAGATTGAAACTATTTTTTTCATTATAGACTCCTTTCATGTTGTAATTGCAGAGCGCAGTGTGTAGATAAAAAAGAGCATATTGTTATTTTGATATAACGTTTGCACAGTTCTTACTATACCGTATCTAAATCTACCAGACTACCTAACTAGGCAAAAAAGACTGTTACAATTACATTTCAAGCTAAAGTAGGATTATCTCCTTATGAAACGGGTAAAGGATGATTATGAAACCAAAAAAAGACGGAATGCTTTCGCACTCCGTCTGTTGCTTAACTCATTATTAGTTTGCATGCATGCCGTTATAGATGGCAGCTGAGAAGTCGGCTCTTGATGCGTTGGCATCTGTCCGGTATGAAGCTGTCTTGAATCCTGTCGTACGGTCAATTGCATTCATCGTAATGATCGCGCTGAACGCGTAGTTGGATGGTGATACGTCATTATAAACCTTAGCAGCCGCGGCACTTGAGATGGCAGGTTGCTTCAATTTAAATGCGTTTTTCACGATGATGGCCATTTGGCCGCGTGTCATTGTCGCGTTCGGGCGGTATGTACCATCCTTAAAGCCGTTGATAACGCCTAATTCTTTGATAGCTGCAATATCTTTAGCAAATCGATTGTTTGCAGGTACATCTTTATATGATTTCACGCTTTTCGGCGTATGTTTCAATACTCGGTTGACGATCGCTGCCGCCTGCCCTCTTGTGATAGAAGTGTTCGGACGGAATGTGCCGTCTTCGTAACCGCAGATGATGCCCTTCGGAGCGATTGTTTTAACAGCCGTAAATGCGAAGTTGCTACTTGGCAAATCTACGAACTCACCAGCTGGCAAGTTGTTCAATACACGTTTGGCACCTGTATATTTCGGACCCCAGTATGTATTGCTCAAGCTGGCAACTGCAATTCCTGAACTGGTTGTTGCAGAAATGAAATTGTTGCTGCCTGTATAAATACCGACGTGTGAGATGCCTGGTTTGGATGTTGTATTCGAGAAGAATACCAAATCACCCGGCTGCAAGTCTTTCTTCGCTACGCTTTTACCAGATTTGCTGTACTGCTCTGCAGCCGTACGCGGAAGGCTTACGCCAACTTGCTTGAATACATAGGATGTATAACCCGAGCAATCAAATCCCTTTGGGGTTGTCCCCCCATATACATAAGGTACGCCTTTATATTTCATGGCAATATTCACTACGTCTTTTCCTGTATATGCCGCCGCTTTACTTTGTGAAGGCATAAGTGTCATAACGATTGTTGCGATTAATAGTAAGGTAAAAAACTTCTTCATCGTTAACCCCCAATATGTGTTTCCTTCTTTTTTTCTATCTATATCAAATGTCTAATGTACCAAAGTCGAAAATAGACTATTCTTGTCTATTGATATTCTAACAAAAACAACCCTTTTCTGAGATTACGATTATATTACAATTATATTACTAGAACTATGAATCTAGTAGAAACCTGACGAAGCACGAAAAAACCATGAAGAATGCCTCCATGGTTTTTCGTGTTTTTGGTTCTTATTAAACTATTTCAACAATGGATTCAATGCTCTAGATAGGAACACGGCATATGCCGCACGGTCGATTTTATTATACGGCTTGAAGGTGCCGTCCGAGTATCCTTGGGCAATGCCAGCTGCCGCCAGCTGTCGGATTTGCTCATAGCCTGTCACCTTTTCGTTGACATCTTTGAAACGCGGGGCCGTTCCGATTGCCTCATCCTGAAGCGAAAAAGCACGGGCGAGCATGATGCTCATCTCTGCGCGCGTCACATATTGCTGCCCTCTGAAGGTGCCATCCGGAAAACCAGAAAGGATTCCAGCTTGCTTGGCTGCAGCTACCTGTTTCGCCCCAAAGCTGTCAGCCTTCAGATCCTTGAATGGCGCTTCTGCCGGTAACGCAGTGTCCAATCCTAAGCCGTTCACCAATAATACGACTGCCTCTGTGCGCGTAATCATATTCTTAGGCTGGATTAGCCCATTGCTGTAACCGCGCATGATTTTCTCCCGGTACAGATAAGCAACATTGCGGCTGTACCAATCTTCATTACGGACATCCTTTAGGTCCGGGGAAGCTGCATCCACAACAGCTTTTTTGGCATCCATTTTCATTTCTTTCCCATTTAACAAAGGGACTATCGTGTATTCGACTTTGCCTTTGACAGCATAGTCTTCCATGTCCAGCTCGCTTCTTCCGCTATATATTTTGCGTCCGAAACGGTAGACATTATACTGTGTTGCCTCTTCCGGCAGTTTTTCCACTTTCAATGTGACTGTCCCATTCGCTGATGCTGATCCCTTCACTTCAGTGACCGTATCGGGGGCGGTATCTGCCTGGACCAGCCCATAGCCGAATTTCACGTCTTTACCGGCTGCCCCCAGATCTTGGGCGTTCTGATCCAGCAATTCGCGGATCTGGACATTCGTCAGTTCCGGATATTTTTCCATATAAAGCGCAGCCATGCCGGAGACAAATGGGGCCGCCATCGATGTGCCCGACATTATGCCATATCCGTCTGCGGCACCATCGTAATCATCATAAGCGATCGGCAGCGTGCTCAATATATCGCCGCCGGGAGCTGTCAATTCGATGTCTTTTCCGTATGAGCTCGTGGAAAGCAATTCACTATTCTTGCCCATGGACGAAACGCCGATCACCTGCGGATATTTAGCCGGGTACAGCACAGTCCGTCCTGTTTCTTTGCTATAGTTGCCGGATGCCGCCACGATCAGGATGCCCTGGTTATAAGCCTTAGCAATGATTGCCCGCAGAGAAGGGTCATCTTCCGGCGTAGTCAGGCTAAGATTGATGATGTCCATTTTATGCTGGATGGACCAATCCATCGCTGCCATGATGGAGGAAGTGATGCCTAAACCATGCGAATCAAGCGCCTTGACTGCATAGATGCTGGCACCCGGAGCGATTCCGAGCGTTCCGATGTTATTATTCTGCGCACCGATAATCCCGGCTACATGTGTGCCGTGCCCATTATTGTCATTAAAATTTTCGGTGCATCCCTCATAATCAATAACATCCTTCATTACACAAGCGCCGCCGGCAATCTTCAGGTCCGGATGTTTTGTATCGACGCCCGAATCAATAATGGCGATTTTTACGCCTTTTCCTGTACCGCTGATCGGCACACGGTTCTGCATATTCAACCGATTGTATCCCCAGCTCACTTTTTGTCCCTGAGCTTCGATCAGTTGGTCTTCCTTGACGTCCTTGACAGCTGCTTCTTTGCGCAGGCCGTCCAGGTTATCATGGTCCATTTCCGCTGTCACGGCTGAAATCGACTGGTATTCATGTACAACCTTCAACCGGTATTTTTCGATGACAGATTCATCAACAGATCCATTGAACAGGATATTGACACGGGTAGTCTGGGCCAAGCTCTGCATCACGGGCGATTGCCCATCTGCCTGCTGGGCTGCCGCTTCCGTCCCATGACTATGTGGCAAAACCACCAGTAGCACTGCCAGAAGCAGTAGACAGATATATTTCTTCATGCTATCTCTCCCTGTATTCTATGTGGTAAACAATGGCCAGCCTCGCTGACTTTTTACAGATTCAATCAAATTCTTTGAAGTTTCACTCTTTTTCAACTCTATTATACTTTTTTTCTATTAAAAAAGGAGCCTAATCAGACTCCTTTTCGTGATTATTTCATGTTATTTAATCAGGCTGTACAAATTGGAAACATCATAGCCTCTTGCGCCATAGTAATCCAAGACGCCTAAAGCAATTGCTTTTGCGGCTGCCTGGCGGTAAGAAGGCGATGCTAATTTATCGTTATCTGCTTTTGTATCGATGAACGCTAGCTCGACAAGGACGGCAGGCATTGTGTTTTCACGCAATACATGAAGGTCCCCGTGCTTTTCGCCGCGGTCTTTCGTACTCATGGCATCCACTAATCTTTTTTGGATCTTTTCGGCAAGCAATTTGCTTTCCGTAGTGTATGGATTCGCTCTCGCTAAACCGTAATAATAGGTTTCAGAGCCTGTGCCGCCTCCTGCATTCGCATGGATACTGACGAATGAATCCGCATTGACGCTTTTAGCGAAGGAAACACGACCCGCAAGTGTGACGAACGTATCCGTATCTCTCGTCATTTTCACATTGAGCGGTGTTTTGGCGAGCAGGTCTCTTACTCGCTTCCCTGTATCCAACACGACGTCTTTTTCTTTCAACCCATAGCCGATGGCGCCGGCATCCGTTCCACCGTGGCCGGGATCAATCACAATCGTTTTGGATGCAAGCGGACTTTGTGAATGGTCATCTCCTGAAGAAACCGTTTTGGATAAATAAGAATCAAGGACAAAACCGATCGTGCCGGCAGCGGACTTAACAACTGTCCACGTTCCGACTTTATAGCCGATTGCCACTTTTTCCTTATACTTTACCGATCCCTTAACACCGTACTTTGTTGATGGGCCTGTACGGATGTTCAGTGAATCGACATTCACATACATTTCTCCGCTAAATGTAATGCCAGGATTGCCAACGCGAAGTGTATAGTCAATAGCTCTTGCTAAAAATATGGCAAAGTCCGCTCGGATGATGCTCTTATCCGCACCGAACGTCCCGTCTGTCATACCTTGAGCAATACCTCTTGATTTCAGGGCGTTTGCTGCTCCTGATAAAGTTCCCCCGTAGCTGTAGTTGAACGCCTTGCTTAGCATAACGGCCATTTCGCCGCGCGTCACTTGATCGTACGGTTTAAATGAACCATCCTTGTAGCCAGAGATGATTTTTTTCTCATAGGCGGATTGGATATAGCCTGAAGCAAAAATGTTGGAGCTTACATCATTAAAGGATGTTTGGCGCTTGGTTCCATCCAGATTAAGCGATCTGCCAATCATGGCTGCCGCTTCTGCACGGGTCACTGTCCGTGATGGCTGGAAATATCCCTTGCTATCCCCGCTGACGATCTCTCCTTCAGATAAATAGGAGATTTCTTTGTACGCCCGGTGCGTTGAACTGATGTCCTTGAATGTTTTGGCCGCTGCCTCCGAGCGAGTAAGGTCGAACGCCAATAAACTTGAAACCGCCAGTAAGAGACTTAGAAGTAGTTTTACTGCTTTCATTCTCTTGTGAATCCCTCCCTTTTCTTTCCGAATATCATTTTAGCACAGCCAATCAAGAGTAGCAGACAATTTATTGAACTTTTCGGAAGCGGCGGAAGATTCTATTTACTTATGTAAAAAATGTAAATTATCTCAATATATCTCTTGTTAAATATTGTGTGAATGATAATATAAAAATCAACCTTATTTTCCAGTAAATTGTTTATTCACTACTGATTAGCCTAGCTAACTATTAGTATATCAAAATAATAATTACTCCTTCCTTTTCTACGGTTTTATTAAAATTTTGTAATATAAATGGAATATATTACTAGATAAGCATCACAAAAAACCGCCGAACTCTCGACGGTTTTGCAATCAGTCTTCTTTTCGGAAAAATCCGCGGATCCAGTTGAATAGGAAGTATATGCCCAGCACACTGCTGATTGTGATACCAGAGAGAGCCACTACCAGGTTGACCCATTCAAAGAAGGAATAGTCGGCTACCTTATACCATTTCACGGATCCCTTCCAATCTTCGATGACGAGGTTCATGCCATAAATCCCTGATATCACTGTATAGACAGTCAGGATTTGCAATAAATAATTATGCCGCGTCGATACCAGCCGCTCATGGTTCTGATATAGGGTTTCCAGCGTATTGTTCAAATGATTGTACAGGTAATCAATCTGGTAGACATTTTTAACAATCTGGAAAATTTCCTTGCCGGTAGTGGAGCTATTGACCTCCGGGAAATAATATTTAGCGGAAAACTCGGTAATTTTCATAATCAATTTTTCTATTTTGTTGCGGTCTTTGTTGATTTCAATCTCAGATTGTTCATAGCTCAATTTCATTAATACGATTTTGTAATAGTAGTACAAAAGAATGGAATAAAAATGCTTTCCGTACATGGCATTTGCCAATTCCCGATTGACGCTTTCCTCATTGCTTTTCGTCACGCAGCTGAATGTATAGTCACTGATGACGAAGTATGTTTCTTCCGCCCAGCGATCATAAACATTAGAATCATAGTACCGTTCTACATAGGCCGGATTGTTGGCACCGACGAAAGGCTGTTCATCCGAGTCATAGCCAAAAAGATGTCCGATACGGAACAGATCCGTCTTGGTGATTTCCGTCGTTCCCTCCATATTGAGGTAACCTGTCACAAACATACGTTCATCCGTAAAGAAAGGCAGGCTTCCGAAATAAGGGGCATTATCCTCGCCTTTATCCACGTATTCCTGGATTGTGCTGAACAGGCTGTGAAAAATAAAATCCTTGACCTCGTGGAATCTATGCTTGTCGCAGCTGATAAGCCTTGATGGATCATTGTCGACAATCGGTTCCATGACACGGAACTCGGCACTGAATTCCAGGACGTCCGTCAAGGAAAGCCCTTCATCCAATTCGACGCGGATATTCATGATTCCAATCTGGAACGGACAGATAATAATGTCGACAGACGGGATCGTGAAGTGTGCCTGAAGCTTCTTTGACTCCAGCTTGCACTCAAGATCGACTCTCTTCGAAAATCGCCGCAACGATTCAGTCACTTTATAATCCTTCGGAAAAAGAATCCGTTCAATATTAGGAAGGAAAAACTTCTCAAGGCTGCGGTGCGAAACCGTATGCCCATTATAGAATTTCGCCTCTTGTTCATTGTTCTTCAAATTAAAAAACTCAAATCCATCGGCTAGTAGATCCTCGACAACCTGGTCTGATGATTTCCGCTTAAGCATAAACGGAAACATAAACTGGAAATGCGAAGATTGAGCAACGATTCCTTGTTCTTCATCCATAGGCTTGCTCTCCTTTACTCCGTACCCTCATTATCTATAAGCAAAAAAACCGACCAGTACGGACACGCATAAAGTCCGCTTTACTCTGATCGCTTTTTTAAGTTCTGTAGAAATTCCTTGGTCAATCGTTTGTTCCCCTTGCTTTTTTCCGATGGGAACAGCCGCCGCAAGTTGTTCTTATTCTTCTCTTTTGTCACTCTGTCTGCACTCCTTAAAATGTGTTTCGTTCACTTATTTTTCTTAACAGATACCCTTTTTGATGCAAGACTAAACCTTTCACTTTTTTTAAAATCTATTCAAAAACAATCTCTTATCAAAAACATATTGGAAAAATCCTTTTCGTGCCCTTCCTTTCACATCTTTGCCCCATTGCTTTATAATAAGAGGGATATGCGAAAAATCTATTTTATGCACGTTGGAATTTATTGTTAATGTCGATACTGAAGAGTATATTCACATTACTGTTAGACAATCTGTGCGCCCGTCTTTTAAAAAAAATGCCGATTTCTTAAAAATCGTTTGTTTTTTGTTAAGGCTGCCGCATTCATAATGAAAGCGAGTTGCACTGGAGGTTTATTCATGTCCAATCCAATCCTGTTTTTCAGTGAACAACTGCAAAAACAATTAGATCCGAAAAAGCCTGAGGATATCGTCAATGTCCAACGGGGCTTATTATTATACAGGCAGGATATGGTCTATCAATCCGCCGAGGAAGGCACCGTCCTTTCCGGAGCTGTCCAGGATGTAGTGCCATGCAGCGTGGAACTTGACCTGCAAACGCCAGAAAAGAGCCGCTGCTCCTGCAATCAGCAGCTATACTGCCGCCATCAACTGGCTGTTTTCTTCACCGCCTACAGCAAAATCCGGTCTGTGAGCGAATGGGTGCAAACCTGGAAAAGCGGGCAAACCCGGTTTTCCTCCGAATCCTTGCAATTGCAAAAAGCAAAGGAACTGTTGCGCGATGAAAAACCGGTCGAGCTTACATATGAGTCATGGAAGGAATTTATGGCCGATATGTATAAGAAGCAAGTTGCCTACCATCTTTCTCTATCCACCTACCAGCTAACGACAAAGTGGGACCAATATATCCAGCGCGTAAAAGCAAAAATGCCTCTGGAAAACGAGTGGAAGCTACTGTACACATTCATCATGTATTTCCAGACATTCCTCCTGACCATGCAGACACTCAAAAAAGAGGGGCTTGGCTATTCGACGTCCCAATTCCTGCAACGGGAAGCGGATGAGCTGGAAGAACGAATCCACTATACAGCCGAACAGCTGGCCCGCTCTTCAAGGCCGTTCGCCTTCGACGCATTCTATCAAGGCATCCGTGCCGATATGCATGAATTGCTGGATCCCTATGTGGGCCTTGATGGAAGCAGCATCGATATTTACCGGACAATCTGGACCCATTTATTGAAAGAAAAAACGTGGAGAAGAGATGAATTCATAGCACTGACCCACCGTTTGCAGGAAACCGAAAGAAATGGAAGCGAAGACGGCTTCGACTGCATGGAAATCGCCGCCATCCACCTGGCATTGCTGATGGAAAAGGAAGACACCGTCATGAATCTGCTCGAGGAGCTCCGCCCGAAGAATTATCCGCTGCTAGCCTATTGGGTGCGGTATTTTGATGAACAGAAAGCCGTCCCTTTCATTCTCTTCATCATGAGGCACATCCATGATTATTATGAGGTAGCACCCAATATTTACAGACGCAAGGAATTCGTCCAATTCTTTATTCCGCATATCAAGCGATATTGCCAACGGATGAAGAAGCTCGAACAGTTCGAGAAATTCTGTGAAAATACACTGCCTTATTCATTCGTCCAGTACAGCCATTACTTGCTGGACCATGAAAAATTCAAAAAATGGGTGGAACTGTATCTATTCAGCACCCATGCCGATCTTGAGTACATTCCATCGGATGAATTAAAAATGGTGGCAAACAGCGAACCAACCTTGCTGCTGCCGATCTATACAAGCATCGTGCAGGAAAAAATCGAGAATAAAAACCGGCAAAGCTATAAAGCTGCCGTTCGATACTTAAAAAAAATCAAAAGCATTTATAAAAAAGAAAAGCAATTGGATGTATGGGAACTGTATATCCAAAAGATCCAATCATCCCATACAAGATTGCGTGCATTCCAAGAAGAGTTGAAAAGAGGGAAGCTGATCCATGTTGAATAACATTACCGTCCATACGGAACTGCTGGAATCCGGCGACTATTTTCTCACTGCCTACAGCTATACTGGTGAATTGCTGCCCCCATCCAGATATAGTAAGCAATTATTTGCCTGGGATGAAGCGAGCTTCTATGGGAGCTTCCTAACAATCACTGAGTACAACGGGGAAGCCGGCGTCCTCCTGAAAGGATGGGATTTGCTTTCCCTTTATTCACAGGACCGCTTCCTGTCATTCATCGATTGGCATTGGGATGATTTCTCCTTCCTTTGCCTGTCGACCGCGCCCGCTCTAAAAGAAAGCATCGAAGAAGGCGTCCCGGTTCCCGATTTTAATAAATTAACGGAAGGAGAGCTGGCCTGGCACCTTTCCCCGGCCGTCAAAGAAGAATTTGGCGAAGCTTTTTGGGAGCAAAAGCCTGCCTTCCTAAAGGGAATGACGACGCTGGATTTTGTGGAACAGCTCTATAATCAGGCAATCGCAGAAAGCCTGCATGAAAACCCGGCCACACAGCAAAAATGGGACCATGCGCGAGAGCTTCTGAAATCATCCAATCTGACCGGCGATGAATTAACCGGCTACTTTACCGAGGACCGTTGGAAAAAATGGATCGGCTATGAAGATAACGAGCTGCCCTTCACTACAGGATTGCGGCTGGTCGAACCAGTTGAAGGAAAAGGCAACTGGTCGTTGGAAGTCATCGTCCGTTCCAAGAAAAAAGAAGAGCAAATCAAGCTATATGGACGCCACAAGCTTCCTAAAAGCTGGGCCGAACATGAAGATGCCATTAAGCAGGATATCAGCGCCTGGCTTGATCTTGTGCCGATGCTTGAGCAGGACGGGCAAGTGAAACAGGAGCTTTCCGAAGAGGAAGCCTGGTTCTTCCTCACCGAAGCAAGCGAAAAACTGCTTTTTATCGGAGCCACCATTCTTTTGCCATCCTGGTGGACCGACTTGAAGAGATCCAGTTTGAAACTGAAAGCCAAAGTAAAGAGCATCTCCTCTTCTTCGACTTCGTTTGTCGGACTGCAGTCGCTGATGGAATTTGATTGGCGGATTTCCATGAATGGCGCAGAGCTTACAGAAGCCGATTTCAATCAACTGGTTGCCGAAAATAAGCGGCTGGTCTATGTGAACGGACAATGGGTCAAGCTGGATCCCGAACTGATCCGCCATATCCAGAAAGCCATGAGAACAGCCGAGAAAAAAGGAATTTCGCTAAGCGACGTCTTTCACCAACAGCTTTCCGACGAAGAGGAACTGGATGAAGAGGAAGATCTACATGAATTAATGAAGATTCAGTTCGAGCTGAACAAAGATCTCCGCCAGTTGTTCACATCCATGAGGGAAATCAAAGAAATACCGCCGGTCCAACCGCCTTCCGCCCTGCAAGGAGAGCTGCGGCCATACCAGTCCCAAGGATTGAGCTGGCTGCTCTTCCTGCGCGAGCACGGATTCGGCGCTTGTCTAGCGGATGATATGGGGCTGGGAAAAACAGTCCAGATCATTTCCTACCTTTTAGCCATCCAGAACGAAAAGCAGCCGCGCTCGGCTCTCCATCCGGATATGCCGCATACAAAAACGGCGCTCATCGTCTGCCCGACATCCGTCCTTGGCAACTGGCAGAAAGAGCTGGAACGGTTCGCGCCATCGTTGAAGACTGCTCTTTATTATGGGCCCCAGCGGCCTAAAGGCGCGGATTTCCAGGCATTTGTACAGGAAAATGACGTAATCCTGACTTCATACGGCATGACACATATTGATGCAGAGGATATGGCCTCTCTTTACTGGAACGCTGTCATTATCGACGAAGCCCAGAATATTAAAAATGCCTCCACGAAGCAGTCACGCTCCGTCCGCAAGCTGAGAGGCGCCCATCATATTGCGTTGACAGGGACACCGATGGAAAACCGCCTTTCTGAGCTATGGGCCATTTTTGACTTCATCAATAAAGGCTATCTCGGCTCGCTCGGCAAGTTCCAAGATCGCTTCGTCTCCGCCATTGAACGGGAAGGCGACCGCGAAAAAGTGAAGGAATTGCAGCGGATCATCCAGCCTTTCCTTCTGCGCCGGACCAAGAAAGACAAAGAGGTAGCATTGAACCTGCCGGATAAAGTCGAACAGAAGGAATTTGTCCCGCTAACATCCGAACAGGCATCGTTGTATGAGCAATTGATCAAGGATACATTTGCCCATATGGAAAAACTCAATGCCTTCGAACGGAAAGGCATGATTCTGCAGATGATCGGACGCTTAAAGCAATTATGCAACCATCCGGCCCTCTATCTGAAAGAGGAAGTGCCCCATGACGTCCGTGTCCGCTCAGCCAAGATGGATAAACTGTATGAACTGGTCGACAGCGTCATGGAACAACAAGAAAGCTGCCTGATTTTCACCCAATACATCGGCATGGGCAACATGATTCAATCCCTTCTCGAGAAAGCCTATGGACACCGCGTTCCGTTCCTGAACGGATCACTGGGCAAGAAACAGCGCGACAGCATGATTGAAGGCTTCCAGAACGGCGAATTCCCGATCTTCATCCTTTCCTTGAAAGCAGGAGGAACCGGGCTCAACCTGACCGCCGCCAACCATGTCATCCATTACGACCGCTGGTGGAACCCAGCCGTCGAAAACCAAGCAACCGACCGCGCCTACCGCATCGGCCAAAACCGCTTCGTGCACGTCCATAAACTCATATGCACAGGCACACTCGAAGAAAAAATCGATCAAATGATCGACCAAAAACAAGCCCTGAACGACGAAATCATCACCAGCGAAAACTGGATCACCGAACTAAGCACACAAGAACTAAAAGAACTCGTATCATTAACATAGAAAAGCGGAAACGGTCGTTTAGCGACGTACAAACTGGAGCCCTTTTCCTGAGAAAAAGTGAAACTTTGCTCAGTGTTCTTCTGAGCATTAGTTGAACCATTCGGGTTTTTAGGGACAGTCTGACTTCTTGTTTTACTTTCTTGTACTGTCCCTTAAAACGGGATAAAGGAAACACAGCGAACGTAGAGAGCTGATGTGTCTAGCTTCACCGGTCACCCCCTCGAGTCATAAGCCCCTCTCTTTCGGAAACGAAAACTATGTTTCCTGTAGAGAGGGTTCTTATGCTTGTCGGGGGTAAACAGACCGGTTCAGCATTTCAGAGTTGACTTATGTAGGGAAAAGAGCGAAGTTTGCTAGTCGCTGACCGTTGGAGCTAGACAACATAGAAAAGCGGAGAACACCCGTTTAGAGGCGTATGGACTGGAGTACCTTTCCTTCGCTAAGCAATATGGTACAAAACGAAAACGGGGCAGCCTTAAAAGTCCTTGATCGTGTAAAATGAGAGCAAATGAAAAAGCCAAGAATGTTGATTTAAAAGCATTCTTGGCTTTTACTTTTATTAGGGTTTTCTTTTTAATTTACGAATTAATTTATAAATACCGTAAATGACTGCGGCAATCAAAATAATAACTAAAACCGCATTTAGCGGATTAAACAAACCCATTTTTATTCCCCCTTAGATGTCGTACAAATAATAAAATCCATAGTTGCTTTGTATCCCGGTCATCGTCCTATGTAAAAAATAGTAACATACTTCGTCTTCCTAAAAAGATTTTTGTTGGAAAACAGGCGATTCCTCTTATAAATTGCTTTAGCGTTTAGTACTAATGGCCAAACGAAAAAAAATAGACTGCTGCTGCAGTCCCATCTGAGGAATTTAATTTTCTCTCTCTTTAGAGGGTTTTACGAGGGGTAAAACGAGGATTAATGGTAGTATTCTATGGAATCTGGCTATGCCTCAAAAAGGCAGCCTGCTGTGCGGGGCATGATGTATGGATGGGACTTGTGGGTTTATATCAAGGGTGTATTTATGGAGCAATTCAATGGAGCATCGTTCGAGAGTCTCGATTCGTTGATGCAATTGGGCAATGGTCTCTTCCTGCAATTGGGCCTGGGCGTGGCAGCGGGCAATCAATTTAATGAGGTCGCATACCAGTCTTTCCAAAGAAATTGATTGTTCACATTCCATTGAAAGCATCCCTACTTTCCTGTTCCTTGCCTTGTTTTTGAAAAGTGTTCCCTACTTGAGCACTGCTTCGGAAAACCGGTCAATCCCTTGGCGTTTGCTGCTTAAGAATGTCACTTGTTCAGCTATGACCTCGGTGACATAGACTCTCTTCCCGTCCTGAGCCTGATAGTGCCTTGTATGGATTCTTCCTGTTACACCCATCAGCGATCCTTTGTGGCAATATTGCGCTGTGTTCTCGGCTGTTTTTTTCCAGATTGTACAGTTAACGAAATCAGCGTCAAATTCACCTTCTGCATTTCGGTAATGGCGGTTGACCGCAAGCGTCACATTCGACACCGCATGGCCTTCAGGCGTGTATCTCAATTCAGGATCCTTCGTCAGCCTGCCCACAAGTGTCACTTGATTAATCATAGGCTCCCTCCCTTCCAGTTATTCTGCCCTTATCATAGACCTAACCCGTGTGCCATGCAAAAGGAGGAAAAAAGGGCAAAAAACCTAAAGGGCTGGCAAAAAGGTTACTTTTCCCGATCAATTGGGTATTTTAGGGGTATTCAAAGCCGGAAAACATCCGCTTCCTATAATTAAACAAATTTTTACATAAAAAGTATGATATGTTAGTACCATACATCCATATACTTTTCTTATGGTATAATAATCGCAGATTGAACAGTCATTCACTTATTTTCATACGAGCGGAGGGATTATTTGAAATCATTTAAACTTGTTTCGCTGCAAATCGTTAACTCGGATGAGTCATTGGTGGACATCGAATTATCTGAGGGATTGATCATCAATAAAGAAGATGAACAGAATCGCTGGCTGATAGAAGGGTTTATCCATCGAAACCAATACCCTGCCCTTGTGGACGCCCTTAAGGGTCAGGACCGGATCCACGTGCAAGTCGTCATTACCAAAAAAGAGAATAATCCCGCTAATTTTGATACCGAAGTCTTAACCATCAAACAGGTGGATGACTATTACAGCGTTCTTTTTGAAGGCTGCATCATCCATAGCCAAATCGAATATGCAGAGGTTCTTTTAGAGCATCTGATGGAAAAAGGGTTTAGCGGGGATACCTTGCTGGAAATGTTCAAAGGAAAAATCCGCAACCGGCCGCAGCTGCCGGCCTTCAAACATAAATGACATAAAAACATAAAAATCCCTGCCTGCAGTCCGGGCGGGAATTTTTTGCCTAATCGATGGGAGTTTACGTTCATCCCCTGCCGATTAGTAGTTCGGATTGTTACTGGTGATTGTTCTCCCACTTACACTTCTTTGTTTTCACTCCCGTTAAGTTGTTTCTGAATTCTTATTGAAGTAAAGCAGGCGTTAATGAAATAAGATCATTTATTTATTATCATCTTACCAGTGCACTTGAAGTTTATTACCATTTAAGTCATAAAAGTGGAAAAAAGCATGGCCATTATCTTCTTTTATATCCTCTACCTTAACTTGATGATCCATTAAGTGCCGATGAAATTTAGATAATTCTGGGCTTGTAAAGCCTATGCTAAATTCCTGTTTATTATCAATTGTAAAATGTGCATATGTTTCATCTTCGGTAGGAACTAAGATAAGTAAGAAAGGTCCTTCATTTACTTTTAATATTGCAAGTTCCTCCGTATTGTTTAGTAACTGGAACCCTAATATATCTCTATACCATTGTGCAGATCGTTCTAAATCTTTTACAGGAATTCTAATATAATGTACTTGTTCAATAAATGATTTACTCATACCCTTCTCTCCTTTATTTAATCAGGTATATCCATAGTTCCCTTTCTATGTATCTTTTTCCTTCCGATTATTGAATTAACCTGCCACTAGCTGCATAACAAAAAAGAGCTGATCACAGCCCTTTATATTGGAGTAATGCCCCAGTTTCTTTAAGTACCTCATTTCACAAATATAGTTAGTTTTACATAATTAATCGGTTCATTCAATATAGGAATGCTGCTCCGTTTGTTGCATAAGAAATAAACAATTTTATTATAAATTAAATAACTTTATTGTCTTCGTTAGAAAAAGAGAGACAGTATGCTGTCTCTCCAAATAGTTACTCATCCAAAATTAATTCCTTACCGTTTTTATCATACGCCATAAAAGATATCGTTACAGGGCTTTTAATAGTAGTCGGTAGCAAATTTACCACCGTAAAGTAATCACCTTTAGGCACATCTACACGATAACTGTAATCTGCTGTTTGTAAATCTACTTCTATCATTGATATCTTCTCATTCAGATTTACGCCATAAAGCACTACATAAACCCCATCATCCGTCGCAACATCTTCATATTGTACCATACTCGTTCCAGAACCCGATGACACAATCTTTAGTCGATTGTTTATACCTTTCTCTAACACCGCCATAGCTGGGGATTCATCCAGCTTATAAGAAGCAAGATATGTACCTGTTTCCCCTAACTGTTTAAATGATTTAACCTCTATCGTATGCGGTGTATCAAACCTTTTTTCCCAATCCTCTAAATGCTTTTTAATATCCACCGCATCCGTCTTTATCGGGTACTGTGCGTACAAACTAATGACCCCTATACCAATAATAATTACAGTAAATACAACGCTATACAGCAACTTCTTCTTGTTTGCTATATAAATCTCCCCTTTGATAGTTGTCTCTCTTGAAAATTGGATTTTGTAAATTTTCCGCTTTAATTATACCATTTTGCCCCTTTTGCGTTTCATAAAAATGGAAGCATTTATTGAGCTAACCTGCCACTTTTATTCAATAAGAACTTCAATAAAAAAAGCGTTAATCCTTTTTAGATTAGCGCCCAATTAAGTTCATAACTTTATTTCTTGTCCCACGATCATTACCCGAGTTGTATGATGCTTCTGAATTGGGACAGTAATGTTCGTTAACTTGTCTTATTCAACGAATTCAATAATAGCTTCAAACTCTCTTCTACTGATTTTTGTAAGTTCTATTCATTTTGTA
>NZ_LN851186.1:3813200-3822701 GCF_001243895.1 Bacillus testis
CACAATCTTTAGTCGATTGTTTATACCTTTCTCTAACACCGCCATAGCTGGGGATTCATCCAGCTTATAAGAAGCAAGATATGTACCTGTTTCCCCTAACTGTTTAAATGATTTAACCTCTATCGTATGCGGTGTATCAAACCTTTTTTCCCAATCCTCTAAATGCTTTTTAATATCCACCGCATCCGTCTTTATCGGGTACTGTGCGTACAAACTAATGACCCCTATACCAATAATAATTACAGTAAATACAACGCTATACAGCAACTTCTTCTTGTTTGCTATATAAATCTCCCCTTTGATAGTTGTCTCTCTTGAAAATTGGATTTTGTAAATTTTCCGCTTTAATTATACCATTTTGCCCCTTTTGCGTTTCATAAAAATGGAAGCATTTATTGAGCTAACCTGCCACTTTTATTCAATAAGAACTTCAATAAAAAAAGCGTTAATCCTTTTTAGATTAGCGCCCAATTAAGTTCATAACTTTATTTCTTGTCCCACGATCATTACCCGAGTTGTATGATGCTTCTGAATTGGGACAGTAATGTTCGTTAACTTGTCTTATTCAACGAATTCAATAATAGCTTCAAACTCTCTTCTACTGATTTTTGTAAGTTCTATTCATTTTGTATCCGTCATTTTCGAATCAATAATTGATTATTCTCTTTTTTGCTCTTTTTTATCAACGTCCGCAGTTCAATAAGGATAAACAACTTTATATTTTTAAAGGACTTTATTATAAATTAAACATCTCTATTATTTCTTCGCATTCACGCCAATTAGAATGGGATAAAAAAAGAAGCTTGCTTCACCAAACTTCTTTCCTTACTCAATGGACAATATCCGAGCGCAGATTGTCGATGTCCGGCTGGATTATCTTCTGATTGCATTGTTCAATGATATATTGTATATCTTCTTGGGAATAATCCCACACAGGAAGATCCTCACCATAAGCAAGATAATAGAGAGTAGCAGCATCTATGATCCCCTGTTCACTTGCAGGCATTACTTTTTTTTTATTTCCTCTTCAAGCTGGCTTATGACATAACGGGCTTCTGTACGGCAAGAATACGCATATTCTTTCTCCGGAACCTGCTTTTGTAACTCTTCGATTACCTTTATTTGTTCTTCAGTTGGTCTCTCGGACAATATTTTATCAATCGTTTGATTGATTTTCATCGCTAGTTCTTTATGAAATGCCGGATCAGCCTTGATTTCCTCATCTACTTTTTTGTACCAAGATGCACTATGTAGTATGTACTCTCTCCATTCATTCACGAACATTTCAATATCTGCTTTATCTTCATCCCATTCGATGGAATTCATATATTGCTCAAATGCTGTGGATATAGAACGACTGATGCTGATTTTCACCCCGGGTGAAAGATTTTTTAACATATAGCCTTCGTACCCCCTGTTACACATAATATTGTAAAAATACTAACATAAAAAAACGCATAAACATATATAAATAATAAAATTGGCTTCTATTTTATATTATATATGGATAATATGCACATGGACGATAGTAACTTTTTAAAAAAACTATTTCTATTTTACCACATATTTCTTTCAAGGCGATAAAAAACACTAAATGTAAGACCTTCTCACCGTAAAGTGAAATTTTAACCAGTTGGGTTTCATTCATCCCTACTAAATAAGAGTTGAACCAATCGGATTCTTGGCGCTTGGTCTCCGCTTACACTTCTCATCTTTCCTCCCGTCTCGAAGGGAATGGAAAAAGGGCCCTTGCCTAAATAGCAGGGACCCTTTCTTTATTCTACAATTATTGGATAATTATCTATTGTCATTTTTATCATTGACTAGATTGTTATCATTGTTATTGTTCAGGTTTGTATCAACGTTGTTGTTGCGATTGTCGTTAATGCCAGTGTTATTTTCGACGTCTTCACGAAGGTTTTCAGCGCCTTCTTCCAAATCATTCACGCCGTTTTCAACACCATTTCTAACATCGTTTCCAATGCCGTCATTATTCGTGTTGTCCACACCGTCATTTACATCATTCACATTATCTGTGCCATTGTTTGTGCCATTCATGTCATTATCGTTTCCGTCATTATTGCCGCATCCGGTTAATAGCATAGCAGAAAATGCACAGCCTGTAAGGATTGTCATCCATTTCTTATTCATGTTGCTTTTCCTCCTTTCGAGCAATTAATTGACCTGATATATGGGTCAGTTCGTATTTTGCCCATAGAAAAGAAAAACTTACATTCATTTTGCAATTTAATCTTAACCGTATAATGGATCGCATAAAGAGAAACGTTAATCGTAGAGAATTTATATTCATCCTCATCCATGGTTCTTATTCACATCAGTTAGAATGGGATAAAAAAAAGCCGGACACATAAGCGTCCAGCCCAAAATGGAGAATGTACTATGGCTTACCAACCCATTAAGTATCATTCCAATATGCTTATATACATCATATAAGCGTTATTATTATAATATACTTTAAAGAAAAAGTTCGGTAAACCAGTTATATGTAAATTACTTCAAATAAACTATCTATTGTAAACCATTATCCACATTTTTGGGTCTTGTGGATTATTATCTTGAGATTATTCAGCCTCGCCTAAAGCAAAGGAAATTTCCACTTCGCAAGCCACTTCGCCATCGACAGTCGCCACGGCTTTTCCTTTGCCGAACGTGCTTCTTAAGCGAGTCAATTCCACTTCAAGGCGCAATTGGTCGCCAGGCTTTACTTGTCTCTTGATGCGGCAATTATCAATACCGGCAAGGAACCCAATTTTTCCTTTGTTTTCTTCTTTTTTCAGCAATGCCACAGCCCCTACCTGAGCCAGCGCTTCAATGATCAGTACGCCCGGCATGACAGGATAATCAGGGAAATGCCCATTGAAAAACGGTTCGTTTGCGGTAACATTTTTAATGCCGACTGCACGCTTTCCTTCTTCTAATTCAATGACTTTATCCACCAATAGGAACGGATAACGATGCGGGATAATTTTTTTGATTTCTGTTACATCCAACATTGGTTCTACCTCCTGATTTACCGATATTCGGTTTATATTCCTTTAGTATAGAGGAAAAAAGGCTCGGAAGATAGAGGAGGGAATGCCTGACTTTACATGGAGTGAACTTTATTCGGCTATGGCTCATTCATGTTTGAAGCCAAAAGAAAAAACCCCCGCAGCACGGAGATTTTTTGGGGAATGCCAAATCAGGAGCCTTGTTTCACAAGATCCCTGATATGGAGCCATGTTTCCTTTTGGAACACTTCACTTGGCTTGCCGTCTCCGATGACACTGTACCCGACAACACAGCCGATTGCCGTAGCTAGGACAATGGCGACGGCTAGGAGTAAAATCCTCATCCAGATTGGGATAAGTCGGATGCGGATTTTTTCCCGCGTCTTTTTTTGCTCAGTTTGCATTTGTACCTGCTTATGGCCTTGTCTGGTGAGAATTTCTTGTTCCATAAATAAACACATGCTCCTTTTATCGTACGCTATTGATCAGCCCTTGCATTTCGTCTGCCATCGTAATCGAACGCGATTGCATTTGATATTGCCGCTGGGCGATTAGCAGGTCTGTTATTTCTTTAGAAAGGTCGACATTGGATGATTCCAGTGCACCTTGCTTCATGGCGATGCCATTTCGTTCATTGCCTGTCAGTTCTGTCATGATATTCGCCGGCTCAATGCCGAGCGCCGCAGCATTTTCGGATAGTCCGACCAGGTTGCCGCTTTTATGCTCGAGATATTGGGCGTTTTTGACCGATACAACCCCCATAGGGATTTCCGCAGTGCTTCCATCCTGTTTCTCGATGCGAAGCACACCTGCTTCTCCAAACGATATGCCTTTCATATCGGCAGGAATGGTGACCGGTTTATTGTTGGCATCAAGTACATGATAGCCACCTGAAGTAACCAGGTTCATGGAGCCTGTTTTGGTCGGCGACAGATAAAATGCCCCGTCTCTTGTATATTGTACGTCATTTTTATTATTTTCCACAACTTGAATTTTAAAGAACTGGTCTTCTTTAAGTAAAGCAACATCAAGATTGCGCCCTGTTTCTTTCAGGCTTCCTTGTGTCATCACTAGTTTCTCAAGCGCCAATTGGGAGCCGGAGCCTTGGCGGATGCCCATCGGTGTTTTACGGCCGATTTCCTTATCCGTACGGTTTTGGTTATGGATCTGCTGCACCAATAAATCATTGAATGTGGCATCTTTGCGTTTGTAACCGGTAGTATCAGCGTTTGCCATATTCGTTCCGATCAAATCGATTCGTTGCTGCAGCTGCGACAATGTGTTCGTGGCTGTGATCATACTTTGATTCATGCACTATCCCTCCGCTTTTATCCTGTGTTTAGACTCTTCCGATTTCATTCACCATCTTATCCGCACTGCGGTCATATGCCTGCAGCACCTTTTGATTGGCTTCAAATGCCCGGTAAGCAGTCATCATATCCGTCATCGAGCGGCTGGCATCCACATTGGATCTCTCCAAAGAGCCTTGTCTTAGGGAATACTTAACATTGGCATTCGTTACAGCTTGTGGCAATGCCTGTCCATTTTCCATCCGGAATAGCCCATTCCCCTCTTTAATCAGTGCATTCGGATCAGCCGCATAAGCAACCCCTAACGCAGAAACCGGCCGGCCATTCGCCGCCACCTGTCCGCTGCCGTCGATTGTAAATTCATCATTATCCAGGTGGATTCGGCTGCCTGTATTGCTCAAAACGTAATTGCCATTCGGAGTCGTCAAGAAGCCTTGCTGATCCAATGTAAAATTCCCATTTCTCGTGTAGGAGACGGCTCCCTGGCCATTGTCGACCGTAAAAAATACAGAACCGGCAGTTCCGGTTGCCCGATCAATCGGCATCGCGATATCAACCAGTGCGGCATCTGTGTTTTTCCCCGTTTCCTCGAGGTCTCCCTGTGTAAAGAGCGGCGTTGTCTCCTGGACGTACACTCCCGTATTCATTTCCCCTATAGTAGAACTGCCCGGCAAGTTTAAACCTGGCTTGGCCGAGGAGCCGCTTTCCATCCGTTCCATCAACATTTTCGGAAAAGCCCGCAGGCTCGATTGATCTTGCTTGAATCCAGGTGTATTCGCATTTGCCATATTGTTCGTCAACATTTCTGTACGCCGCTGCTGGGCAATCATTCCGGAAGCAGCCGTATAAAAACCTCTGAGCAAAAGTGTTTCCTCCTTAGTCGTCCCCTTTTATCTATTCCATTATATACAAAACCACCCAATAGAAGGTAGTTTTTAGGCATTTTCATACAGTGAAACTTTAATCGGCAGGGGTGTTCTTCTCCGGCCGATTATTAGTTGAACCAATCGGATTCTTACTGGCGCTTGATCTCCCACTTTTCACTTCTTTGTCTTTATTCCCGTGTTGAAGTGGGGGTCTTAGCGCCAGTTAGAATGGGGTACAGTGAAACTTTAATCGGTGGGGCGTTCTTCCCCGGCCGATTATTAGTTGAACCATCCGCTGCCATCATCCACGCAGAATACTGGCAGGCTTCTAAGTAGTTCATCGGCCATTTCAGCTTCTTTTCAAGCAAGCCTAATAAAAAAAGTGCCAAACAGGTTTAACTGAGGCACTTTTTGGTATAAGTATAAGTATAAATAGGATTAGCCAAAACGGCGATTGGAGATCTTGTCTACATTGTCAAGCATGATGCCCGTTCCGATTGCGACACAATCCATCGGGTTATCTGCCACAAGTACAGGGACCTTCAATTCTTCCGCAAGCAGCATATCGATTCCGTGCAGCAATGCTCCGCCGCCTGTCAAAATGACACCGCGGTCGATGATATCAGCTGATAGTTCAGGAGGAGTGCGTTCGAGCACAGATTTAGCGGCTTGAACGATGACAGCCACTGATTCGCGCAGCGCTTCTTCAATTTCAACCGAGTTCACTGTAATCGTGCGGGGAAGTCCGGAAACCATATCGCGTCCGCGGATTTCGATTGTTTCATTGCGAGAACCTTCAAAAACAGTCGCTACCTGGATTTTAATGTTTTCAGCCGTACGTTCACCGATCAACAATTTGTATTTGCGTTTGATATAGTTCAAGATTTCATTATCAAACTTATCTCCAGCCATCTTAATGGATGATGATGTTACGATATCACCCATTGATAATACGGCGATATCTGTCGTTCCCCCACCGATATCGACGACCATATTGCCGCTTGGCTGGAAAATATCCATTCCTGCTCCGATAGCCGCAACTTTCGGCTCTTCTTCCAGGAAGATTTTCTTGCCTCCGCTTTTTTCTGCCGCTTCTTTAATCGCCTTTTGCTCAACACTTGTAATATTCGTCGGACAACAAATGAGAATACGGGGCTTTGATAAAAATCCTTTCACATTCAATTTTACAATGAAGTGCTTCAACATCGCTTCTGTGATGTCAAAGTCAGCGATAACTCCGTCCTTCAGCGGTCTGATCGCCACAATATTGCCAGGCGTACGGCCTACCATGCGGCGTGCTTCTTCTCCGACAGCGAGTACACGGTTCGTATTTTTATCAATTGCCACTACCGATGGCTCATTTAGCACGATTCCCTTTCCTTTAACGTGAATCAACACGTTGGCGGTACCGAGATCTATTCCAATATCCCTTGCAAACATGGTTTATTTTTCCTCCTCAACTACATACATTCATTACTAAAACTGTCCTAATTTTACATTTTATCATATATTTATTGACAAAACGAATGACTTTTACAGAAAATACTCCGACTGCATCGCTCCTATTATAATCCTATATAGACACCCTTTACAATCTTTACTTCGCCTATTTTTATAAAGCGGCCAATAACGGTTAAAACGGTTTCCATCTAAAAAGCCTTAAGGCAAATTGTCCGGCAGACACTTCGCCCCAAGGCTTGTTCAGGTAATCCCCCTCATTCACTCTTCCTCACTGAACCGTTTCTTCTTCTGGTTTGCGGTACTTCATTTTAGTCGCTTCCCCACCGCGCAAATGGCGGATGGATTTGTGGTAATCCAGAATCTCTTTCACTTCGTTTGCCAGCTCCGCATTTATGATGGGAAGCCTTTCCGTCAAGTCTTTATGGACAGTACTTTTGGATACGCCGAATTCCTTCGCAATGACGCGAACCGTTTTCTTTGTCTCCACGATATACTTGCCGATCTTGATTGTTCTTTCTTTGATGTAATCGTGCACACCACTCGCCCTCCCTAAGTTGGATGTGAGAAGTGTGAAATGAGATTCGCTTCTAATGGTTGATTAGCGCCAGCTCTCCAAGAAAAAAAGAATATATAGTTCATCTAATATATTTAGTTCAAACGATTCCTCACCTCAATCACTCTCTTATAAGGTTTGTAACATTTTATTAGCTTGGGCGAGTGAATATGCACAAAAACCTGAATAAGGACAAGGCATAGGCGATTTTTTAAACGTTTTCATTATGGGAAGCTGCGATTTCCTGCGTACTTACGCTTATGCCTTTTTACAATATGTGGGGAAAATATATCTATTTCCCGAGAAATTTGTCGCTTCTCCACCTATCCTGCCAAAAGGCCTGCATAGTAAGTGAAACGTTAAAAAGCACTTGATTTCCCGCTTTCATTTCCTTGTTAAAGTGGGATTTTTTAGCGCCATTAGGACAAAAAAAGATTGCCCCTAAAAAGGACAATCTCATTCATCAGTATGTGCGCAATTGGGAATTACATATTAGTTTTGAGTATCTGTTTTTGTGTTCTCTTGATCGGATGAAGATTCATCCACTGAAGGTTCTTCAGAGCTGCCTTCCTCAGTTGGTGCTTCATTTTCTAAAGTTGCATTCTCTTTATCTTCATCGGACTTTGTTTCAACTGCCTTGCTTTCCATTAAAGATGATACTGGTTTTTGGAAATAATCATTCGGATTGACAGCGACTGAATCTTTGCGGATTTCGAAATGGACATGGATGCCAGCTTCTTCATTCAACAAGCTTTGCCCCGCTTTTGCGATGGCTTGTCCCTGAGTAACTGAATCTCCTTCTTTCACAGCAATGTCTGTTACCGACTGATAAGAAGTAGTGATTCCTTTGCCACTATCGATTTCGATGACGTTTCCTAGTAAAGAATCTTCTTTCACACTTATTACTTTACCGCTGACTGCCGCTACTACATCAAATGTTTTGCCATCTTTTTTGGCAAGGTCGATTCCTTTATTCATGATGTACTTATTATCATAGAATAAAACTGCTTTTTCTTGCTCTTCCTTGCTGGCTTTCTTGTCATAGAAGTCTTTTTTGACTACACTGTCGGACATATCGCCCATCGGCGTTCCGAAATGCTCCAGTTTGCTGTTTACTTCCACAGCTTCCTGGTCTGTTCCTTTTGCAGTGTCTTTAACCTCATGTTTGCTTATATCTCCCGGTGCCGCTACATCTTCCTTATCTGTCTGGAACCAAAGGACTGCTGTTAATAGAATGGCTGCTGCCGCTAAATAAATGGCTGGCAATGCCCAACGCTTTGAAAGAAAACGTCTCATTCCTGATTTTTGAGACATCCGTTTCTTTTCTTCCTCTCTCATGTTTATCACCTCAGCAACCATTTTGAACACATTTTTCTAAATATATACATTTACTTTGAAAATTTTTATTTTCGCCGTTCATGCTATAATAGATAGATTCGATTGGGTCTCCTATTCTAGGTTCAGAGGGAATTTCCCAGAAAGGTCGTGCCTTTTTCATGAAAAAAACAATCACATGCTTCTTATGGTTACTGCCATTCATCTATATGGCCGTGATTTGGGCCTTGTCCAGCATACCGAGCAATGCATTGGTCGAGCTGCCTGACTCCAAATGGGATCATTATTGGAAAGAAAGCATGCACCTTATTGAATTTGCTATTCTTTATGCTTTACTCGCCATTGCATTGGCCGCGAGCGGCAAGTTGACTGCTTCCACTAGTCTGGCAGCCGCTATTGTCGCTATGGTTTATGGAGTACTGGATGAATATCACCAATCCTTTTATCCATACCGGTCGGCTACAGTGATTGATGTCATCAAGGATTGGATCGGCGTGATTGCCGTCTGGGCCCATGTTCGCTATCACTACTTTAACAGGAAGAAAAGCCTCCTGAATACATTGGAGCGTACTCTGCATGAGCAATAGGAAAAAGCACTGCCAATGTGTACTGCACCCCAAAAGTTAGAGTTGAAAATCTAACTTTTGGGGTGTTTATTTATGGCTAAATATAGTGAAACCTTTAAATTAATGGTTGTGAAAGAATATTTAGAAGGAAAACTGGGATATACGCTTTTAGCTCAGAAACATGGATTACCGTGTAGTACACCGATTAAAAGGTGGGTGAAAAACTATGAGAAATTTGGTGAAGATGGATTAAGAAGAAAGACAAAAAAGAGCATTTATCCTGTTCAATTCAAGCTGGATGTATTAAGCTTTATGCAAAGAACAGGTTCTTCAGAAACAGAAACAGCCCTGCACTTCGGGATCACGAATCCTCCTATGATTGCTTCGTGGAAGAAGGCT
>NZ_LN851186.1:3823920-3825345 GCF_001243895.1 Bacillus testis
AAGTTAGAGTTGAAAATCTAACTTTTGGGGTGTTTATTTATGGCTAAATATAGTGAAACCTTTAAATTAATGGTTGTGAAAGAATATTTAGAAGGAAAACTGGGATATACGCTTTTAGCTCAGAAACATGGATTACCGTGTAGTACACCGATTAAAAGGTGGGTGAAAAACTATGAGAAATTTGGTGAAGATGGATTAAGAAGAAAGACAAAAAAGAGCATTTATCCTGTTCAATTCAAGCTGGATGTATTAAGCTTTATGCAAAGAACAGGTTCTTCAGAAACAGAAACAGCCCTGCACTTCGGGATCACGAATCCTCCTATGATTGCTTCGTGGAAGAAGGCTCTTCGTGAGGGTGGGACTGAAGCCCTGGATAAACCGAAAGGACGGCCTCCTATGTCTGATAAAGCGAAGAATAAGAAAACAACTAAACGGTCAGAACCACATGAAATGACCTACGAACAACAATTGGAACGTGAAAATGAACTGCTTCGTTTGGAGGTTGATTACCTAAAAAAGTTGAGAGCTTTTCGGATGGATCCGGACGGTTATCTCGAAAAGCACAAGCAGCGTTATCATACGAACTCAAAGAAAAATACCGATTAAAAGATGTGTTATGTAGGGTGAATCTACCTGAAGCCACTTATCATTATCATATAAAAAAGATGAAGGAAGAGAATCCGGATCAAGAACTTGAAGTGTGTATTCAAGCCATTTTTGAAGAGAACAATGGCAATTACGGATACCGTCGAATCCACCTGGAATTGAGAAACAGGGGGATCCTGGTAAATCATAAAAAGGTGCAGCGCCTCATGAAGAAACAAGGGCTTAAAGGAGATAAATTCAGAAGGAAATCGCGTCGGTACAGCTCATACAAAGGGAACGTCGGGACAATAGCTAAGAACCGCATCCACCGACGTTTTTACACGAATGTGTGTCATCAAAAATTGACCACTGATATCACAGAGTTCAAGTGTAAAGAGGGTGTAAAACTGTATTTAAACCCTATTATGGATTTATTCAATGGTGAAATTCTTTCGTATGGAATAGGGCCGCGTCCAACCTTAGAGCTTGCCCTCCAGCCTCTTGAGAAAGCACTGGATATCGTGAAAGATTCTCCCTATAGAACAACCGTTCATTCCGATCAGGGATGGCACTATCAACATAAAAAATGGGTCAAAACCCTCCAGAAGAACAGGGTATTCCAAAGTATGTCCCGGAAAGGGAACTGTTTGGATAATTCACCGATGGAAAACTTTTTCGGATTACTCAAACAAGAGATGTATTATGGAGAAGCTCTGTGTACGTATGAGGATCTTAAAGAGAAGATTGAAACCTATATTCATTATTATAATAACAAGCGAATTAAACAAAAATTAGCTGGCATGAGCCCGGTTCAATACCGTCTTCACGCCAGCCAATTTG
>NZ_LN851186.1:3825742-3909021 GCF_001243895.1 Bacillus testis
ACAAGCAGCGTTATCATACGAACTCAAAGAAAAATACCGATTAAAAGATGTGTTATGTAGGGTGAATCTACCTGAAGCCACTTATCATTATCATATAAAAAAGATGAAGGAAGAGAATCCGGATCAAGAACTTGAAGTGTGTATTCAAGCCATTTTTGAAGAGAACAATGGCAATTACGGATACCGTCGAATCCACCTGGAATTGAGAAACAGGGGGATCCTGGTAAATCATAAAAAGGTGCAGCGCCTCATGAAGAAACAAGGGCTTAAAGGAGATAAATTCAGAAGGAAATCGCGTCGGTACAGCTCATACAAAGGGAACGTCGGGACAATAGCTAAGAACCGCATCCACCGACGTTTTTACACGAATGTGTGTCATCAAAAATTGACCACTGATATCACAGAGTTCAAGTGTAAAGAGGGTGTAAAACTGTATTTAAACCCTATTATGGATTTATTCAATGGTGAAATTCTTTCGTATGGAATAGGGCCGCGTCCAACCTTAGAGCTTGCCCTCCAGCCTCTTGAGAAAGCACTGGATATCGTGAAAGATTCTCCCTATAGAACAACCGTTCATTCCGATCAGGGATGGCACTATCAACATAAAAAATGGGTCAAAACCCTCCAGAAGAACAAGGTATTCCAAAGTATGTCCCGGAAAGGGAACTGTTTGGATAATTCACCGATGGAAAACTTTTTCGGATTACTCAAACAAGAGATGTATTATGGAGAAGCTCTGTGTACGTATGAGGATCTTAAAGAGAAGATTGAAACCTATATTCATTATTATAATAACAAGCGAATTAAACAAAAATTAGCTGGCATGAGCCCGGTTCAATACCGTCTTCACGCCAGCCAATTAGTTGCTTAATATAAAACTCTAACTTTTGGGGGTCACCTCAATGAAGACAGTGCTTTTTCCTATTGCTTTATTTTCGGGCGACAATCTTATTCACTACCGGATCTGCCGAGGCAATCTGAACATTTTGGTAGTAATATTCAATAATCTCTTTGTATGTTTTTCCTTCTTTGGCCATGCCATTGGCTCCATATTGGCTCATTCCTACGCCGTGGCCATAACCCTTTGTCGTGATAATGATATTGTTCCCTTTCCTCTTCCAAGTGAAGTCCGTCGATTTCAGTTCCAGGCGTTCACGGATGGCTTTTCCGGTCAGTTCCTTCCCTCCGAAGCTCACGGACGCCACTCGTTTCCCCGGTGTCCGCCCTGTTATTTGGCCGATATCCGTTTTATTTTTCAGATTGATGCCAAGTTTCTTCTGAAATTGGCCAAGGGTCATGATTTTAGTGTCGGCAAACTTAGGCGAAGCCTTATCCCAGGGAGATGCCACACTTTTGAGATAGGGGGCCGCATTTTTCCAATAGGCTTCCGAATTTTCCGTATAGCCATTGCTGGTGGAAAAGAAGAAGGCGGTAATCGGCTGTTGATTGTACGTAATAATTTCGCCTTTTGTCGCGATGACTGCTTTGGCGATTTTGTTAAGCTTCCAGCTATAATCATCTTTCCATATGGCTTTCATTTCTTTATCGCTCTTATAGACTTGGTCATTGACCGTGTCGGAAACATCCGCTCCTTGTAAATCGCCGGAGCCGCCCCTGACCATGGAATCAATGATAAATGTGCGCGCTGTCAGTGCTTGCGCCTTTAACGCCTCCAGTTCAAACGTTGCCGGCATTTCTGCCGCCACAACACCCGCCACGTATTTCTCCAGCGGCAGCTTTTCCGTTTTCTGAGTGGCATGCCTCAATACAGCCACTTCGATTTTGGAATCATTCAATGCCTGCAGTGCATCATCCTGTTCTTTATTGGTGGATGGATGCTCTTCCAGCAAGGCGCCATTCTCTTGACCCTCTTTGTAAAACGGAAGCACCAAGACGGCAGGGATTAATACAGTAATGAGTGCCACAATCATCATTAGTACAGCGATAGGCTTGATAGATTTCACTAGAACGGCCTCCCTCTCAATCTGTCTCACTGTAACATCCTATGGGATCCGTGCGGGAATTATGACCTTTTTCTCTCTCAATCCCCCATTTTACCGGCTATTCTAGCAATCTTAAAACCATCAAAAAAAGCCCTGCCGGATTAGCGGCAGGGCTCGTTTTTGTGCAAAGGCGGAAATCATGCTTTAATTTCGGCTACTTTGCTTTCTGTATTCAAATCTTCATTAATACGTTCAATATCTGCACCAAGGGCAGCCAATTTACCATGGAAATTCACATAACCACGATCCAAGTGCTTCAATTCCGTTACACGTGTAACGCCATCGGCTACAAGTCCTGTAAGGATAAGTGCTGCAGCTGCACGCAAATCGGTTGCTGCCACTTCCGCTCCTTGTAAATCGGACGGTCCGTTAATGATGGTTGAACGTCCTTCAATTTTGATATCGGCATTCATGCGGCGGAATTCTTCCACGTGCATAAAGCGGTTTTCAAAAACCGTTTCAGTGATCATGCCTGTTCCTTCAGCCTTCAACAGCAATGCCATCATTTGTGATTGCATGTCTGTAGGGAAGCCTGGGTGAGGCATCGTTTTGATATCGACTGCTTTTAAGTGTTTTGTTCCTCTTACACGCAAGCCTTCGCTCTCTTCAGTAATCTCTACACCCATTTCCTGCATTTTTGCAATAAGGGATGACAGGTGCTCGGCGACAGCGCCTTTCACCAATACATCGCCTTCTGTAATGGCTGCAGCTACCATGAATGTACCGGCTTCAATACGGTCAGGGATAATAGTATGGGTAGTCCCTGTAAGCGATTCAACGCCTTCGACGCGAATCGTTGCAGTTCCCGCACCTCTGACTTTAGCGCCCATCTTATTAAGAAGGTTTGCTAAATCCACGATTTCAGGTTCTTTAGCAGCATTTTCAAGAATAGTTGTACCATCGGCAAGCGTCGCAGCCATCATAATGTTTTCAGTTGCGCCTACACTCGGGAAGTCTAAATAGATTTTCGCGCCGTGCAGTTTTCCTTCAGCTTCAGCTTCAATAAATCCGTTGCCTACTTTTACTTTCGCACCCATTGCTTCGAATCCTTTAAGGTGCTGGTCAAGCGGACGGGATCCAATCGCACAGCCTCCCGGCAAAGCAACACGCGCTTTTCCGTTTCGAGCCAAAAGTGAGCCCATAACTAAAACAGATGCGCGCATCTTTCGTACATATTCAAATGGTGCTTCAACAAATAGCTCTCTGGATGCATCTACAGTGATCATGTTATTGTCAAATGCTACATCAGCATTCAAGTTGCGTAATACTTCGTTAATCGTAAATACATCGGAGAGAGTAGGCACGTCTTTAATAACGCATTTACCATTGCTTGCTAATAATGTTGCAGCGATAACAGGCAGTACGGAGTTTTTAGCTCCTTCAATTTTGACCGTTCCAGTCAGTCTGTTTCCGCCGCGGACGATGATCTTTTCCAAAAGTATTCCCCTCCGCGTCCATTTTCTCTATATTAATATTCAAATGTTATGATGGGTGTGCCAATTACAAAGGAAGTACTTGAGCCCATTCCATCAGATCTCATGGCTAGTTGTAAATTATATTGTTTGTTCACATATGTCTGCTTGAATAAAGGCGATTTCGCCGTAATGGAAATAAACTTTTTTTCTTTTAAACTTTCTATTTCCACTGCCTTGAAATCTTTCATCCAGGCGTTTATTCTAGAAGTTAAAACCTCGTCAATAGTATCATTGAAGCGCCCTTTGATACAAGTGAAAAATGTGGTATTTTGCCTGAATAAAAATTTTTTCCTGTTTTGAATCCGTTCTTTCATTTCTTGTTTCCATTGAGGCCTATATGTCGTTCCCTGGATTTCATATGTAATATATGACTCTTGCCTGTTCGTGCGTGCAAGAGCAAACGTCACGGTCTCCCGCACATCTGCATCCCGGTATACGCCCACCGCCGTTATCTTGTCAGGCTGGTGATCCATATTCCATTTGAAACTAGGAAGTTTAGCTTTTAGTTGGTTAAGTTGCTCTTTGAATTCATTTTCATCGGAGATAGAGAGTAGCAATTCTCTAGCTGTCAGCGACCATCCCTCTATTTTTATGTTTTTATTCTCTTTTAAAATGCTATAAATCCGATCCAAATCAGCTTCATCGCTCGTAGCCTCAGTCGTTATATTCCCAACACAGAACCATATGAAACCAAATATAATGGCATACATCAAAAAACGTTTCATTTTTTTGCCCCCCGAAAGATACTTGCTATTAAGTCTCTCCAGAAAAGGCCAACCATATACTTGTTATGTTCCTATTAATCTGTGAAGCTGGTATGTTAAAAAAAGCACAAATATACCAAAACGGACTGCCAGGGCGATTAAACATTTACCGAAATAGATAAGGCAATTGTCTTGACCATGATAAGTAATTCAGGAAAAACGTACTCACCAGTGTCCCGATGGCAATCGTCAAGAGAATATACAGCACTCTTGCCTGCACGACCCGGTTTCCTCTGAGCAATTTGTCAAAGTGTAAAGCCTGGAGGGCCCACCAAGTGATAGCTATGAAAAATAGATGCGAAGCAATTCCAAGCATCGCTTGTTGTCCGAGATTTGCAAACATGCCGGCTTCCTCCTTTTATAACTCCACCTTCCATTTTAACATAGATTGGCTGAAAAAAGAGGATTTTCGGTGGGATACAAATATTACAATAAATTCCCAAATACCAACCTATATATTATATAAATAAACAGCCGGCTAGTAAACAAAATACTTTTTCTTTTTAGAAAAAGGGAATTTTAGACTAGAACCCTGCCCCCAGGCATTCCCGGCTATATCCAAATACATAGAAACCGCACGAAAAAAGAGCAGCTTTACAGTGGCTGCTCCCATAACATGTATCCTGTTCGAACTGGCTCTAGGACTCCCATTTCCAACCTTCATGAAGGCAGGGGGACAATGTTTCGCTTATTCCCGCATGCCTATTCCATTCGCTCCATGAATGAAGTCCTCGATCTCTTTTATTTTTCCTTCCTGCAAATGATTAATGATCTGGCTCCCGACAATGACGCCCGCACAGGCTTCGCCCATTTGGCGGGCCTGCCCGGGAGAGGAGATGCCGAATCCCGCCAGGACTGGGATGGAGCTGAGGCCGGCTAGTCTTCTGATATACGCAAGCGAGCTGGCTTCGGTTTTTTCACGCACTCCTGTTACTCCTTTAACCGCCACAGCATAGAGAAAACCTTCCGCGCCGTCCGCAAGAGCCTGCAGCCGCTGCAGCGGGCTTGTAATGGATGCCAAACGGATCAGGTCAATCTTATAGGGCTGCAGGTATGGCTTGATTTCCACTTCCTCCTCGAGCGGCAGATCAGGGATGATGCAGCCGTCTATCTCGAGTGCGGCGCAGGATTGCGCAAAGGAGGCTGCGCCCATGGCAAGAATCGGATTGAAATAGGTCATAAAGATGAGCGGGATATGGATATGCTCACGGACATCCCGAAGTGCCTCAAAAATCCCCGGCAAGGTTGTGCCTTCTGCCAGCGCTCTCTTCCCTGCTTCCTGGATGACAGGGCCATCAGCGGCCGGGTCGGAAAAAGGAATCCCTATCTCAATCATGGTAGCGCCCGCTTCCTGCAGCAGCTTTAGAGTCGGCAGTAATCGATCAAGGCCCCCGTCTCCGGCCATTATATAAGGAACGAAGCATTTCTTTCCGCTCTCATTCACACGTCGAATCACTGTTTCAATACGGCTCATTTGGCTCTCCCTCCTAAATATCCTTTTACTGCTTCCACGTCTTTATCTCCTCTTCCGGATAGGCAGACCACGATATTATGGTCTTTCGGCATTTGGCTGGCCAGCTTGATGCTGTAGGCGACAGCATGCGCGCTTTCGAGAGCCGGGATGATGCCTTCTTTCCTGCATAACAGTTGAAGGGCCTCTAATGCTTCTTCATCGGACACCGCTGTATAATCCACCCTTCCGTTATCTTTCAGGAAGCTGTGTTCCGGACCGACGCCTGGATAATCAAGACCCGCAGAAATACTGTGCGCCTCGATTACCTGGCCGTCGCCATCCTGGAGAAGATACATTTTTGCTCCGTGCAGCACGCCTGTCTTGCCTTTGGTCAACGAAGCTGCATGCCAAGGCGTATCAATTCCTTTGCCTGCTGCCTCCACGCCGACCAACCTGACCGCTTTTTCCTCTAAGAATGGATAAAACATTCCCATTGCATTGGAACCGCCGCCGATACAAGCAACGACCGCATCTGGCATCCGTCCGTGCTTTTGTTGAAATTGGGCCTTTGTTTCGCGGCCGATGACACTTTGGAAATCGCGCACAATCTGTGGAAACGGGTGCGGGCCGAGAACAGAACCAATCAGGTAATGGGTGTCTTCCACGTGTGCCGTCCAGTATCTCAGTGCTTCATTGGTTGCGTCTTTCAACGTGGCGCTTCCTAATGACACCGGAATCACTTCAGCTCCCAGCATTTCCAAGCGGAATACATTCAATTTCTGCCTTTTAATGTCTTCCTCGCCCATGAACACCCGGCATTCAAGATCCAGCAAAGCAGCGGCTGTCGCCGTTGCCACCCCGTGCTGGCCGGCTCCTGTTTCTGCAATCACCTTCTTCTTGCCCATCCTTTTTGCCAATAGGGCCTGCCCCATCGTGTTATTGATCTTATGGGCGCCGGTATGGTTCAAGTCTTCACGCTTCAAGTAAATCCGGGCGCCCCCGGCATATTCTGTCAGCCGCTCCGCATAATAAAGCGGCGTTTCCCGGCCCACATATTCTTTTAGATAATAGTCCAGTTGTTTTTGAAAATCTGGGTCCTTCTTGGCTTCTTCGTATTCTTTTTCTAATTGGACAACGGCTTCCATCAGCGTTTCCGGAATGAACCGGCCTCCATAGATCCCGTAGCGCCCGTCCTTGGTTGGCAATGAATAAGCTGCCATTTCACATCGCTCCCTTTGCTTTTTTGATAAATGCCTCCATCTTTTTCAGATCCTTTACGCCATTGCTTTCCACACCGCTCGACACATCCACCATATAAGGCTTTGCAAGAGCAATGGCTTGCTCCACGTTATCAGCTGTCAGTCCGCCTGCTAAAATCAGCTTTCGCCCTTCCATTCCAGCTTGCAAGCGGGTGAGCAGCCCCCAGTCGAACGTTTTGCCGTTGCCACCGTGGTAGATCTCTTTCGGACTGTCCGCCAACAAGTAAGGGCTGGTGTACCGGAAGGCGCGGAAGGCATCTTTCTCACTGCGGATCCCCACCGCTTTAATGGCCGGGACAGAGAGCGAACTACACAACACATCGCTCTCATCGCCGTGGAGCTGCACCATCGTCAGCCCGCAATAATCAACAGCCGCTTCCATGTTTTCACGGCTTTCATTTACGAAAACCCCGACTTTTTCTCCCTTTTGCGGCAGCTGCCTAATGATTGACCTGGCCCTTTCCAGCGAAACCTGCCGTGGGCTGGAGGCAAAGACAAATCCCAAAGCATCCGCTCCCATGCGGAGGGCTGCTGATGCATGTTCTGCATCCATCATTCCGCATATCTTCACTTTCATCTGCCTTCCCTCCTCACGGGCCGGGTCAATTCAGCCATGGCGGCCTCTATATTGTCCGCACACATCAGCGCCTCTCCGACCAGAATGCCGCCGGCTCCCGATAGTAGCGCTTTTTCTGCATCCAGGCGTGTGTGGATGCCGCTTTCTGAAATGAAAAGAGTGTTATCTTTTTTGCCTAAAGGGATCAATTCAGCTGTCGTGTCGAGCGTGACTTCGAAGGTGGAAAGGTTGCGGTTATTGATGCCAATCACCTCTGCGCCCAGCTCCAAAGCTGCCTCCAACTCCCGTTTGTCATGGACTTCGACCAGAACTTCCAATCCTAACGCAGTGGCTTCTTTGTATAAATACTGAAGTTGTCTTTCCTCCAACGCCGCCACTATCAACAAAACAGCATCCGCGCCGGCCGATTGCGCTTTCCGCAGCTGAATGGGATCGATAATGAAGTCCTTGCATAAGATCGGAATGCCGACCGCCTTCCTGACTGCTTCTAAATCTCCATAGCTTCCTTTAAAAAATGGTTCATCGGTCAGAACCGAGATGGCCGCAGCCCCTGACTTTTCATACAGGATGGCTCTGGCAGCAGGATCGATGTCCTTTTTCAGCTCGCCTTTCGAAGGCGACTGGCGCTTGATTTCGGCAATCACACCAAGAGGGTGCTGCTTCTGGATCGCTTGTTTCAGCGATAGCGGCTCCCTCTTTAGGGGAAGGATACTCTCTGCTTTCAATTGTTTGATCTTTTCTTCTTTTTCCGCCAGTATCTGTTGAAGAATATTCATTATAGGACCATCCTCCTTCTTGAGCTTTTTTCGGCCAACTTCCGCAGGATGCTGTAGGCTTTACCGCTATCGATGCTTTCCTCCGCCCTTTTAATTCCTTCCTTAACCGTAGCCGCCCTGCCACCGGCATAGATGCCCAATCCCGCGTTCAATAGGACGGTATCCCGATATACCCCTTTTTTGCCTTCAAGGACAGATACAAGAATACGGGCATTCTCTGCTGCATCCCCTCCTCTGATGGCTTCATTCGGAACAGCCGCAAGCCCCACTTCTTCCGGGGAAAAGGTAAAATGATGGACACATCCATTCTCGAGCACCGCCATCACGTTTTCACCGGCCAGGGAGGCTTCATCCATAAAACCCGCCCCGTTGACCACCACTGCACGCTTGCGGCCGAGCTTTTTAAGAACGTCGGCAAATAACCCCACATATTGCCGCCCATACAGGCCAAGAAGCTGAAAGTCCAAGGAGACTGGGTTGGTCAGTGGGCCGATCAAGTTAAAGATCGTCGGGATTTTCAAGTCTTGCCTTACTTTCATGATGCGTTTCAAATTCGGATGGACATAGGGGGCAAATAAGAAGGCAAGGCCTACCTCATCCAGCAATTCAGCCACAGCTGCCGGAGGCTGTTCCAGATCCACGCCGAGCATTTCCAATACATCGGCGCTTCCTGTTTTGCTGCTGACACTGCGATTGCCGTGCTTTGCAACCTTAATGCCGGCACCCGCTATGACAAAAGAAGAAGTGGTACTGATATTGAAGCTATGCGTCCCGTCCCCGCCCGTCCCGCAATTATCCATAACCCCCTTGATGCGCGAGGTAAAAGGGAGCGCTTGTTCACGCAAAGCTTCCACGAGCCCCGTTATTTCCCCTACACTTTCGCCTTTCGATTTCAGCGCGATCAACAAGCCGGCTATTTCGCTGTCTGACACATCCTCTTTAAAAAGCGCCGATCCAACCGCCTTCATTTCTTCATGCGACAATGATTGCTTGCTCGTCAACATCTGCAAATAATGTTTCAAATCCTGATCTCCCCTTTCCTTTCTCCGTGATACACGTTTACCTGGCGCAAAAAATTCTGGATGTATATCTCCCCATTCTCCGTTCCGATCGACTCCGGATGGAATTGCAGACCGTACGTCAAATGCTGCTTATGCTGCAATGCCATGATTTCCCCATCGGCCGCTTGTGCAGTGATGCAAAGACTTTCTGGCAGGCTTTCGCTAGCCATTGCCAGCGAGTGGTATCTCATGACTTCGATTGATTCAGGCGTGCCGGCAAAGATGCCCGTTCCCGAATGGCTGATGATTGAACGCTTTCCGTGCATAATCCGTTGGGCTCCGACGATTTCTCCCCCAAAAGCAGCAGCAATCGCTTGATGTCCCAGGCAAATGCCCAATATCGGAATTATGCCGCTGAATTTCTTTACTGCCTGCATGCATATGCCGGCATCTTCAGGCCTCCCCGGACCCGGTGAGAGCACAATTGCACTTGGCTGGAGGTTCTCCAGTTGCTCCAAGGAAAGGGCATCGTTCCTGGCCACTTCCACATCACTCTCGTACTTGCCGATCTGTTGATAGAGGTTATAGGTGAAAGAATCATAGTTATCGAGGATTAAAATCATACCTCCACCTCCATGAGCGCCTTCGCTTTATGAAGGATTTCCCCAAATTCCGCAGCCGGATCTGAATCATAGACAATGCCAGCTCCCGCCTGGATATACGCTTTGCTTTCTTTCACGACCATCGTCCGGATGGCAAGGGCAAAATCAAAGCGTCCGCTGTAAGAGAAATAACCGACCGCTCCTCCATACAGCCCTCGTTTTTCAGCTTCCAACTGATTGATCAGGTTCATTGCCCGGATTTTCGGCGCCCCTGAAACGGTGCCGGCGGGAAGGCATGATGCCAGCACCTCTTCATTTGAAATGCCCGGATTTTTGATGCCCCTCACTTCCGAAACCATATGCATGACATGCGAGTATTTCTCGATCAGCATGTATTTAACCAATTCCACCGAACCGATCCTGCACACCCTGCCAAGATCGTTGCGTCCCAAATCCACCAGCATCATATGCTCAGCCAACTCCTTCTCATTGCGGAGCAGCTCACTTTGCAACCGGCCGTCTTCTTCCGGAGAACGCCCTCTTTTGCGCGTTCCGGCGATCGGGTTCGTATAGACGGTCTCTCTGTCGCCTTTCAATAGACTTTCCGGCGAAGATCCCACCACTTGATAATCCCCAAAATCGATATAGTACATATAGGGGGAGGGATTATTCCGTCTCAAGCTGCGATAGAAAGAAAAAGAGTCCCCTTCAAAAGGAGCCGAGAACCTGGACGACAAGACGATCTGAAAAACCTCCCCAGCGACGATTGCTTTTTTGGCGGCTTCGACCATGGCCATGAATTTTTCTTTTGAAAGATGGCTGTTGAAATCAACCGTCGCACCGCTTTCTGCTTTTTTCCCTTGTGGCTTTACTCCCCGGTAGATGTCAGCGGCAATTTCGGCTGCGCGTTTTTGAAAGTGCGCTTCTTCCTGGTCACTGCCTGCCGAAAGGATATAGGCCCTCTGCAGGATGTGGTCATAGACAACAATATCCTGGTAAAACAGCAAATGGGCGTCCGGCATTTGAATGCAATCGGGAAGCTCGCCCCCAATCTCCTCATATTGGCGGATCATGTCATAGCCTATATAGCCGATTGCTCCTCCCACTAAAGGAAAAGGAGAATCTCCATGCACGCTTTCTTGTTGCAGAAAGCTGCTCAGCACATCCAGAAACCGGCCTTCTTTTTGGATAGAATCTCCTCCTTCCAGCACAATCGTGGCTCCGTCAGCAGAGACCAGCTCCCGGCCGGGATTGCAGCCTATAAATGAATAGCGCCCTTGCTGTTCATGCTTGAGAGAGCTTTCCAACAAACATTTCTTGCTGCCGGTGATGCTGTGGTAGATGCCAATCGGCGTCAGCATATCCCCTTCGAGTTCCTTCACGAATAGTTTCTTCATCCAATCACCCCTCAACGTTATTTAAAAGCAGCGTGCCCGGAACATAAAAAAATCCCCTACAAGCGAATGCTTGTAGAGGACGATCGAGACCGCGTTGCCACCTCTGTTAAAGAAATAAATTATTTCTTTCACTTTCTTCAGGTACGCAAAGAAAGACATCTTTGGTATACCCTATCCCTATAACGGAGGAAACCGTGCCCGCTTACCTACTAGATTCAGCGGGCCTCTCATAAGCCCATTCAAACGGAAATGCCTGTCGGCTCGCACCAGCCGCCGACTCTCTGAAAAAGCATGATTCCATTCTACTTACTCTTATTCAACGATTTTTTTATTCTATTTCCACACAAAAAGGGCTCCCATCCCAAAGGACGAGAAACCCGCGGTGCCACCTTTATTGGCTGTAAACAGCCACTCAACCGGTATCGACGCATGCCCTGCATGCATATGAATACCCGCCTCTTATAACGGAGAGGTCATTCGCCGGAGCCTACTTCAAACGGTTCGGTCCGGATGCTCGGAAGCCCATTCACTATGAACCCATCGCTGATTCGCACCTTCCATCAGCTCTCTTGAGACTTCGCCATAGATACTCTTCTTCGTCATCGCACTAAAGTATTCTTAATTTTTAATTATATTATCACACCTCCACCTACCTGTAAACCCCAATCTTTTAAATTTTCAGATTATTAAACCCGCTTTTATTGCAGGAAATCCTCAAAATCGCCGAAATGGCTGAATAAAAAATCAATAGCAACGCCGGGAACTAGGCCAAGACCGATCGTTCCGAATGCACAAACCACAAGCACAATCATTACGCCAGCCGGCAAACGGGATGAAAAACGGGGTCCGTCCTGGTTTCTGAAAAACAGCTGTTTCATGATACCGAAATAATAAACATACGAAATAATAGTCCCGACCAGCAGAATGGCAGCCAGCGCATAATGGCTGGGATCCATAGCGAATGCACCCAATAATATGGAAAGCTTGGCGATGAATCCCGCGGTTCCCGGAATACCGGCCATCGATAGCAGAAACAGGGCAAAAAGGACAGCAAGCACCGGGGCCTGTTTATACATGCCGGCAAACGAAGAAATATCTTCACTTCCTGTTTGGTCCCCGACATGCTGTATGACTGCAAATGCACCTATACTCATAAATAAATAGGCCGCCAAGTAAAACCAGATGGCACTGGTCGTGAAGTAGCCAAGCGCTCCGATAGCAATCAATATATAGCCAGCATGGGCAACGCTCGAGTAGGCCATTAAGCGCTTCAGGTTTTTTTGCTTCAGCGCCACGAGATTGCCAATCAGGATCGTCACAGCCGCCACGACCCCGATAAAAATCTTGTACCTGTCCAAAAACCCGACGATTCCTTCCATATCACCCGGTGCATTCAGGAACAGGGCAAGAAGGAGCCTCAAGAGCAGAATAAAGCCGGCTGCTTTACTGATGACACTAAGAAAAGCTGCGACAGGCGTTGGGCTGCCTTCATAAACGTCCGGCGCCCACATATGGAAAGGCGCGGCTCCCAGCTTGAAGCATAATCCGACAAACATCATGAAAAAGGCAATTCCACAAATATACAGAAGCTGCCCATCCCCAATCTGGGATAGGATGGTTCCCATTTCTTTCAGATTGGTCGTCCCCGTCAAACCATAGAGGTAGCTCATCCCGAACAAGGTAATTGCCGTTGATATTCCCCCGTTGATCACATACTTGATCGAAGACTCGCTGCTCTTCGCATTCCCTCTCCGGATGCCGACCAATATGTAGGAAGAAATAGATAAAGTCTCAAGCGCTACAAACAGAGTGACCAAATCTCCGCTTGATGCCAACATCATGGCTCCAAGCAAAGCAATCATGAATAAATAATAGAATTCTCCCCGTGTCTCCTTCATCCCCTCTTTCGGACGATAGCTGACCGCCAATAGAAGAACGAGTGCACCGCCTACCAACAGGATAAACTTGAACGCCACCGCAAAAGAATCCAAGCGGAATGTGTCCCCAAGAATGGAAACAACCTCTTCGGACATCAGGGGCACCAATGATGCAATGGCTAAAACCGTACCAGCAAGCGCCCCATATCCAAGATTGCGGCGTCCATATTTAGCGGGCATGCATAAATCGATCGTACACAAAACTACAGCCATGCCAAGAATGATGAATTCAGGCAGCATGGCACTCCACTGAAAGGAAAGCACCGTTTTCATATCCAACTTTCATCATCCCCCTAATCCAGTCGTAATCTGTGTAATGGCCGGTTGTGCATACTCCAGCAGCAAAGCTGGATAAATACCGATGGCAATAACCAATAAAACGAGCACGGAAGCAGGCGCCCATTCACCGGCCTGCAAGTCCCCCTTAGGACGGAACAACTGAAACCGGACCGGGCCGTAAGTGATCCCCATCACCAACCGCAGGATATATACAGCCGTCAACACCAAAGCAAGCGACGCTACCGCCCCCCACACAGGCTGGATATGGAACAGGGCAAGAAAAGGAAGGAATTCACCGATAAAGCCGGATGTGCCCGGCAAACCGATGGACGCCATCCCAGCAGCCAATAAAAAGCCGGAAAGGCGCGGCATTTCTTTAGCCAAACCGCTCATTTCATCGAGCTGTAAAGTAGCCGTCCGTTCATACAGGCAACCAGCCAGCAGGAAGAACAGCGCCGAGATCAAGCCGTGGGAAACTACTTGGACGACGGCGCCCTGAATGCCAGCTTCGTCCATGACACTCAGCCCAATCAACACAATTCCCATATGGGATACCGAAGAGTAAGCCAGCACACTGCGCACATCTTTCTGAAGCAAAGCCAGGAAAGCCCCATACAATAGATTCACCAAGCCAAGAGCCAGGATGATGGTTGCTGCATCCTTGAACTGTTCGGGAAAAAAGCCGATGCCGAAACGAATCAGGCCATAGGCGCCAATCTTTAATAAAACACCCGAGTGGAGCATAACAATCGGCAGCGGCGCTTCTCGATGGACAGCGATCATCCACGAATGGAGAGGCACGATAGGCAGCTTCACCCCCAAGGCAATCAGCAAGGCAATAAGGAGGCTGTATCTCAGTGGTTCACTCATATAAGTGACCGTTGAACCGCCATACGGCAAGAGTTGCTGCAAGGCGCCGATCTGGTCGGTTCCCGTTTTGGCGAAGATGACCATAAAGACTGCAAGCAGAAGCAAAGAGCCGAGCCCGTTGTAGACCAAAAACCGGAAAGCAGCCTTTTCCTTCCACTCGCCTCCCCATTTTGCGACCAGAAAAAACAGCGATACAAGCGTCATTTCGAAGAAAGCGAAAAACAACAATAAATTACCGGCAACAAATACACCGATCATCCCTGTTTCAAGCAGCAACAGGAGGATCCCATACACTTTCCATCCTTGTTGGATCCAGCGCAGCGAGGCAAAGAAAGCCAAGCAAGAAAGCAGTGTCGAAAGCAATAACAGCAACAGCGACAGGCCATTCAAGCCCAATTCGATATTCACGGAAAAAAGCGACGACTGGACCTTGGCAAAATTGCCGAAATGGAACCATTTCCACGAAGCATCAAACACCTCGAGCGGCGCTCCCCCCCGATAACGGAAGGATACATACAAGGACAGCAAAAAAGGCAGCAGGACCGCGGCTAGCGTGATGCCTTTAATCAACCGGCCATTTCCTTTAGGCACAAAACATAAGGCCAATACACCGATCAAAGGGAGAAGAACCACCAACAACAACACGAATCCGTTCATCCGATATACCCTCCCGTCGCAGCAAAAATGAACAGCATAGCGGCAAGCCCTATTATGGCGACCGTTCCATACAGCTGAACTTGCCCATTCTGAAAGAAAGAGCCTGCTTTCGCTAACTGCCGGACGCCGCTCGCGATTGCCTTCATAAGGCCTTCAACGATAAACATTTCGACAGCCAGCAAAAAAATACTGATGCTTTGTACAGCCGGAATCACGCTATGGCCATACCATTCGTCCACATAGAAGTGATTCTTCGCGATCAGATACCCTTTGCTTGCCGCAAATCCTGACTTCTCCCTATTGCGTTTTTTACCATACAGCCTATACGCAGCGCCTATGCCTGCCAGAGACACAAGCACACTGGCAAGCATGATCCAGCCGCTTCCTCCTCCGTGTGTACCTGCCAACAGGTGATTGCCGTCTGCAAGCCAGTCTTCCAGATAGGTGCCGAACCATGGCGTGTTCACATAGCCGCTCACCGCCGCCAAAATTCCGAGAATCATGATGGGAAGCAGCATCGAAACCGGCGCCTCGCTAATCGTCCGGTCCTTCGTTTCTCCGCGTCCGGCGAAAATGAGGAAAAACAAGCGGAACATATAAAAAGCGGTCATACAAGCGGTCAGCAAAGCGATAAAAAACAAGATGTAATGGCCATCATTCCAGACGGCTACCAGAATCTCATCCTTACTGAAGAATCCGGACAACAGCGGAAAACCGGATAATGCCAGCGTCCCTATCAGGAAAAAGGGCCCAGTTAGCTTCAATTTTCCCCAGAGCCCGCCCATCTTGCGGATATCCTGTGTCGACAGGGCATGAATGATGCTGCCCGCTGCCAGAAACAGCAAAGACTTGAAGAATGCATGCGTCATCAGGTGGAAAATCCCCGCCGCATATCCAGCCGAACCGAGAGCCAGCATCATATAGCCCAGTTGGCTGATTGTTGAATAGGCAAGCACTCTCTTAATATCATTTTGCGTAATGGCAATGATGGCTGCGAATAAGGCCGTAAAGCAACCGATGATGCTGACTGTCAGCATTGCCGCATCGCTTGCCGCAAAAAGCGGATACATCGTTGCAACCAAATAAACCCCTGCAGCCACCATTGTCGCGGCATGAATGAGTGCCGAGACCGGAGTCGGCCCTTCCATTGCATCGGGAAGCCATGTATGGAGAGGGAATTGGCCGGACTTGCCGATCGCCCCAATAAAAATCAACACGGCAATCAATGTGATGGTTCCCGAGGAGAGGATTTCTGCGTCCACCGCCTGAAAAATAGCGCTGAATTCAAAGCTGCCTGTTTTCCAGAATAAGAGGATTATCCCTATGAATAAGCCGACATCGCCAATCCGCGTCATAATAAACGCCTTTTTGGCAGCGTCGCGGGCTTCTCTTTTTTCAAAATAGTAACCAATCAATAAAAACGAACCCAGCCCCATTAGTTCCCAAAACATATACAGCTGCAGCAAGTTTGGGCTCATGACCAAGCCGAGCATGGAAAAGGTGAACAGGCCAAGATACGCATAAAAAGTCGAAATACGGCCGTCTCCGCGCATGTATCCTTTTGAATATGTATGAACCAAAAGACTGACCAACGACACAATGACAAGCATCAGCGCATTTAACGGATTGATTTCAATCCCTGCCGTAATCTGGGCGTCTCCGATACGAAGCCATACTCCCTCTGCTTTAAAAGAAGGACCCGCCATCCTTTCCCAAAGGACGAAAACAGACAAAAGAAAAGAAACCATCGTACAGGCAATGCCTATATATGCACTCCTTTCCTTCAGATGCTTCCCTGACAAAAGCAGCACGATGAACGATAACAACGGCAGCAGAGGGATAATCCAAGCATTTTCCATCATATTTATTCCCCTTTAGCCCATATGCCTGATACAAAAGGTCATATGGTTATTTCTGGTATCATAGAGATTGCTCTTCTCAATGCTTCATGGAATCAGCATCGTCTACGTTGACCGACTGGCGTGTACGGTAAAAAGCGATCAAGAGGGCCAAGCCGACTGCGACTTCAGCCGCGGCTACAGTCATGCTGAAAAGAGAGAACACCTGGCCGGCAATAGATGGAACCAGGCCATGTTTACTGAAAGCGACCAGATTCAGATTGACTGCGTTGAGCATGAATTCGATGCAAAGCAAAACGATGACAATATTGCGTTTCGTCAGCGTTCCGTACAGCCCGATGCAAAACAGCACCAGCGCCAGTACAAGATAAGCGGACAATGGCACTCCGTTCATTCGGCTTCCTCTCCTTCCTCTCTTTTCGCCAGGATTACTGCTCCGACCAACGCCGCCAATAAAAGAACGGAAGCCAATTCAAACGGTATCGGATATTTGCTGTACAACTCCATGCCGATCTGTTTCGTATTGTCTTCATGAAGAGCCGCTCCTTCAGAACCGAAATCTAAGTCGTAAATGCCCATATACACAACCGCGGCGAATATAGCGATTCCAGCCAAAGCAAACCATTTACCCTGCTTTTTTCTCCGCTTTTCTTCTTCATCATTTTGCTTCGTCAGCATAATGCCGAACAGCATCATAATCGTAATGGCACCTGAATAGATGAGGATCTGGACCGCCGCCAGAAATTCTGCCGACAGGAGAATATATAAACCGGCAATGCTGATGAAAGTGAAGACGGCCGCAAGCACCATATGGACCACCTTCTTCATCGCCAGCATCATCAATCCGCCCCCCACCACCACTGCTGCCAAGGCTATAAAGGCAACATATTCACCGGAAACATTCATGCCTTGTTCTCCTTTCTGAGATTGCGGTCGTTTTCGTCAAGCCACTCCAGATTTTTAAATAATTGATCACGGCTGAATTCAGCCAGCTCAAATTGATGGCTCATAATAATGGCTTCCGTCGGACACACTTCCGTGCATAAATCACATAATATGCAGATCTCAAAATTAATATCGAATGTCTCGATGATCTTCCCCTTTTTTTCCGGGTCCGGATGTTTGCTGCCCTTTAAGTTGATACAATCGGTCGGGCATATATTCGCGCATTGATTGCATACTGTGCATTTCTCCGGATAGAATTTCTGGATGCCCCTGAACCTGTCAGGGACTGGCAAGGGCTCATCCGGATAGGCATACGTAACCTTGGAACGAGAAAGGTTCTTGAGCGTATAAGTCAACCCCTTAAAAAGTCCGAGCATGATCCCACTCCTTTGTAAATGGTTAAGCAGATATCACTTTGGCGGGAGATTTGCCTCCCTACTGGCTGAATACTCTTTAGAACAGCACCTTAACAAGCGCTGTAAGAAAAATATTGGCCAGCGCCAATGGCAATAGCACCTTCCAGCCGAATTCCATCAATTGGTCGGCGCGTAGCCGCGGCCATGAAGCCCGCAACCAGATCAGCACAAAGACAACCAGACTGAATTTAAGCGCGAACCATACGGCTCCCGGAATAAAGCCAAGGAACGGCAAAGGAAGCCAGCCGCCAAGGAACAAAATGGCGGTAAGGGCGCTCATGGCAAACAGATACACATATTCAGCGAGCATAAAGAATGCCCAGCGAAAGCCGGAGTATTCTGTGTGAAAGCCCGCCACCAGCTCGGATTCCGCTTCCGGCAAATCGAAAGGCGTCCGGTTCAACTCAGCGACAGATGCAATGATAAAAATCACAAAAGCGAGCGGCTGCATAGCAATCATCCACAATTGCTTTTGGGAAGCGATGATGTCATTCAAATTGAGGCTTCCGGCAATCATAATGACACCGACAACCGACATCACAAGCGGGATTTCATAGGAGATCATTTGGGCTGCCGCCCGCATTCCGCCAAGCAGGGCATATTTATTATTGGAAGCCCAGCTGCCCGCCACAATGCCCACTGTTGTGATTCCCGACACAGCAATATAGTAAAGGAGCCCGATTCCCAGGTCAGCGAATTGAAAATGCTCTGTGAACGGGATGGCAGCAAGTACCATGAAAGCTGGCGCGAAAGCAATAATCGGCGCCACTATAAACAGCGGCCGGTCAGCCAGCTTCGGAATAATGTCTTCTTTTAAAAGCAGCTTCAGCACATCGGCAACGGTCTGGAGGATGCCCCATTTCCCGCCGACGGTATTAGGGCCGAAGCGGAGCTGCATGAAGCCCATCACCTTCCGTTCAGCCAGGATGGCATACGTCACAAAGCCAAGCAGGATGAACAGAAAAATGATGGCGCAGACAGCAAATGCCAAAAAAGTATGCCAACTTGGCTCGGTATTCAGCCAATTTGCCACCATCAGCCATCCACCTCCCCAAGCACAATATCGATTGCACCCAGAATGGCAATCAGGTTGGCGATATTTTCGCCTTTCAACAGCTTCGGCAGTATTTGCAAATTGTAGAAAGACGGCCTCCGGAATTTGAGCCTGTACGGTTCTTTCTTCCCTTCGCTGGCGATATAACAGCCCAATTCTCCTCGCGGCGATTCAATCCGGACAAACGCTTCGCCTGCTGGAGGCTTTACAATCCGCGGCACCTTGCCAAGAATTGGTCCATCTGCAGGAAATTGTTCGGCCGCCTGCTCGACGATCCGCAGCGACTGCTCTATTTCGTCCATCCGGCAATGGTAGCGGGCCCATGCGTCGCCCGTCTCATAAACCGGAATGTCGAAATCGAACCGGTCATAAATGCTATACGGCTCATCCTTGCGCAAATCCCAATCGACCCCGGTACAACGGATATTCGCCCCGCTCAATGAATAGTTCAGCGCTTCTTCTTTCGTATAGGCGCCGACCCCTTTTATTCTGTTAATAAAAATGTCGTTGCCAGTCACTAAATCATGGTATCCTGCCAGCTGTTCCCTCATATAGGGGACAAAGGCCTTCACCTTATCGATCCAGCCGTCCGGCGCATCCCATTTCACTCCGCCGACCCTCATATAATTGAATGTCATTCTGGCTCCCGACAGTTCGTTCAGCAGATTAAGAATCATTTCCCTTTCCCTGAACGCATAAAGAAACGGACTGATGGCCCCGATATCCAACAGATAGGTCCCCCACCAAACAAGATGGCTAGAAATCCGCCCAAGTTCCATGGCCAACACTCGAAGGTATTCAGCCCTCTCGGGAATCTCTAGGCCCATCATCGTTTCCACCGCATGGCATAACACATAATTATTGGTCATGCCCGCCAGATAATCTAAACGGTCGGTATAAGGAATAATCTGTGTATACTGCAGGTTTTCAGCGATTTTTTCCGTGCCGCGGTGCAAATACCCGATCACCGGTGTAGCTTCGACAATCGTTTCTCCATCGATTTTCAGCACAAGGCGGAATACACCGTGTGTGCTTGGATGTTGGGGACCTACATTCAAAAGCATTTCTTCCGTGCGGATCATTTATTTACACCTCCCCATCATACGGTTCATAATCCTTTCTTAGCGGATGCCCCACCCAGTCCTCGCCAAGAAGCAGGCGTTTAAGGTTTGGATGATTGGTGAAGGTGATGCCCAAAAGGTCATACACCTCGCACTCCGGCCAATCAGCCCCCTTCCATAAAGATGAAAGAGTAGGTAAAACCGGATTATGGCGGTCGACTTTCACTTTTACGGCGACTGAGTGCCGGTATGTGGAAGAGCACAGCTGCACATAGACCTCAAAATGGTCGATGAAATCTGTTGCATGCAATTCAGCCAAATAATCAAACTGCATTTCCCCATCGTCTTTCAAGAAGGAAGCCAATGTATAGTAGTGCTCAGGTAAGGTTTCAATGACAGGAAGATGCTTTGACAGCCGGTTGATGGCAGCCGAATGGATCGTTTCTTTGCCAAGCCGCTGTTCGATCCGCGCGATCATGCGATCCAAGGCCGGCTGATTGGGTGAAGGCACTCGTTCTTCCGCTGCTGTTTCCTTTTTTCTTTTGGCAGCGCGCTCTTTTGCCAACAGTGCCGCCTTCGCTTTGGCTTCCGCTATTTTCTTGGCTTTTTCGGTTTCTGCTTGCAAGTCAGGATCGGTGGTTGTTTTTGTGGTTTCTTCTATGGGTTTGACCGATATCTGTTCTGTTGGAGCTCCCTTATGCGGTTGATGAAGGTTATCTTCTTTTGAAGGAATCGTTTCTTGGGATGAGGGCAATGTTTGGTTGGGATTAATGGGTTCAATGGTTGCCGATGGTTGCTGAGACAGTTGCTTTTCTTTCACTTTTACATCACCCGCTTTCCATGCTTGGCTTCATAGCGGATTTTTTCACGGAGCTTATTGATTCCATACATTAGGGCAGCCGGATTCGGCGGGCATCCCGGTATATAGACATCGACCGGCACAATCTGGTCGACTCCTTTCACTACACTGTATGAATAAACATACGGTCCCCCGGCTGTGGCGCAAGAGCCCATGGCAATGACCCATTTCGGCTCCGGCATTTGGTCATAGAGCCTACGGATGATAGGGGCCATTTTCTTCGTGACAGTCCCGGAGACAATCATGACATCCGACTGGCGCGGCGAGGTGCGGAAGAAGGAACCAAACCGATCCAGATCATAATGGGAAGCCCCTACTCCCATCATTTCGATGGCGCAGCAGGCCAGTCCAAAAGTCATCGGCCACAGAGAATTGCTCCTTGCCCATCCTTTCACTTGTTCCAATGTGGCGAGAAAGACATTCTGCCGCAGTTCTTTCATCTCTTGCTGAGTAATGCCGTCCAATTTCAAGTCCATTTCAGCACCTTCTTTTTCCATGCATATATTAGTCCAATAAGCAACACGGCCACAAAAAGCATCATTTCTATCAAGGCAAACAATCCTAGCTGATCGAATGCTACTGCCCACGGATAGAGAAAAACGGTTTCCACGTCAAAAATGACGAACAACAAGGCAAACATATAATAGCGGACATTAAATTGGCCCCTTGAATCTTGAAACGGCTCAATTCCGCTCTCGTAGGTCGTATACTTCTCCGCTGAAGGCTTGTAGGGCCTTAACCATTTGCCGATAAAAAGGGCAACCACAGGCAGTAATACACCCAGACATAAGAAAATCAGCACAATGACATAATTATTCTGGTAAACGTGCAATGAATCCATGCCACTCCCCCTTGTTTACTATCAAAACCCAATCCGTCCTTATACAAGCATATTAGACGGGTGCCTATTTTATTTATAGAATTTCTTTTTGTCGGCAAAAACGAAAAAACAGCACAAAAAAAAGCCTGCATGTTTCCATGCAGACTTTCCTTATTTATTTCAGGCTTTCATATATGTTAATTCGGTTGATGGCACGTTTTAACGCCAACTCAGCTCTTTTTGCATCTACATTACGTTGCTGATCGTGCAGAAGATGTTCTGCCCTTGACTTGGCAGCCATTGCTCTAGCAATATCAATGTTTTCTGCTAGTTCGGCCGTTTGGGCTAAAATAGTAACCTTATCGGGACGGACTTCCAGGAAACCGCCGCTGACAGCGACAAATTCCGTCTTTCCGCCTTGCTTAATGCGCACAGCTCCAATTTCTAAAGGAGCTACCATTGCGATATGGCCCGGCAAAATACCAAGCTCACCGCTTTTGGCTTTTGTGCTGACCATTTCGGCTTCACCGTTAAATACTGGGCCATCGGGAGTGACAACACTGACTTCTACCGTCTTCATTTCATACCCTCCTAGGTCCCTGAATTAAGCCATTGATTTTGCTTTTTCAACAACTTCTTCGATGCGTCCAACCAAACGGAATGCATCTTCTGGCAGATCATCATACTTACCTTCCAGAATTTCTTTGAAACCACTTACTGTTTCTTTTACAGGAACATATGAACCTGGTTGGCCAGTAAACTGTTCAGCTACGTGGAAGTTTTGTGATAAGAAGTTTTGAACACGACGCGCACGTCCAACGATCAACTTATCTTCTTCAGATAATTCATCCATACCAAGGATGGCGATGATATCTTGAAGTTCTTTATAGCGTTGAAGCATTTGTTGTACATCACGGGCAACCTTATAGTGCTCTTCGCCGACAATCTCTGGAGAAAGCGCACGGGAAGTGGAAGCAAGTGGATCCACCGCTGGATAGATACCCATTTCTGATAGTTTACGCTCAAGGTTAGTTGTAGCATCCAAGTGGGCGAATGTTGTAGCCGGCGCCGGATCGGTATAGTCATCGGCTGGTACATAGATCGCTTGGATGGATGTAACAGAACCTTTATTTGTAGATGTGATACGCTCTTGCAATTGGCCCATTTCTGTAGCCAATGTCGGTTGGTAACCAACGGCAGATGGCATACGGCCAAGCAACGCGGATACCTCGGAACCAGCTTGAGTGAATCGGAAAATGTTATCGATAAAGAACAGCACGTCTTGTCCTTCTTCATCACGGAAGAATTCTGCCATTGTCAAACCTGTCAAGGCAACACGCATACGTGCGCCAGGCGGCTCGTTCATTTGGCCGAAGACCATTGCTGTTTTCTTGATAACGCCTGAATCGCTCATTTCATAGTACAAGTCATTTCCTTCACGAGTACGTTCACCAACACCCGCGAATACGGAAATACCGCCATGCTCTTGCGCGATATTGTTGATCAATTCCTGGATCAATACAGTTTTACCTACACCAGCACCACCGAACAGACCGATCTTACCACCTTTGATATATGGTGCAAGCAAGTCAACGACCTTGATTCCTGTTTCTAGGATTTCCACCTGTGTGGAAAGCTGTTCAAATGTCGGTGCCTGTCTGTGGATTGGATCTCTGCGCACACTCTCAGGCAGCGGTTTATCCAAATCTATATTTTCGCCTAAAACGTTGAATACACGTCCTAAAGTGACATCTCCTACAGGGACAGAAATAGGAGCACCTGTATCCTCAACCTCAGCACCACGAGTTAGTCCATCTGTTGAAGACATGGCAACAGTACGAACTGTATCGTCACCTAAATGAAGGGCTACTTCAAGTGTAATTGTGTCTCCAGTTGATGCATTGACAACTTTCAATGCATTGTACATTTCAGGAAGCTGGCCATTGCCGAACTTCACGTCAACAACTGGACCCATAACTTGGGTAATATGTCCTTTATTCATCGTTTTCCCTCCTATCATAACTTTTACAACAATCGATGACAGGGGAACGAGAAGAAATTTGTTCTTCTCTTCCTCCTGTGCATCTTCTATTCTAATGCAGCTGCTCCACCGACGATTTCGGTGATTTCTTGTGTGATTGCTGCTTGTCGTGCACGGTTATAAACCAACGATAAGCCGTTGATCAATTCTGTAGCATTATCTGTAGCGCTTCTCATCGCTGTCATACGGGCTGCATGCTCACTGGCTTTGCCGTCAAGCAATGCTCCGTAAATCAAACTTTCCGCATATTGAGGAAGCAATACTTCCAAAATTTCTTCCGGTGAAGGTTCGAATTCATAAGAAGTCATTTTCTCATTCGTCGCTATATCAGCAAGAGGAAGCAATTTTTTCGTAGTGACTTCCTGCTGGATTGCGCTGATAAAATGATTGTAGTACAGATACAGTTCATCCAGTGTGCCATCAGCGAACATTCCTACAGCTTGCTTAGTGATGCTGCGGATATCCTCAAAGTTCGGATGGTCGGACACGCCAAGGATTTCCAGCACGATATTCATTTTGCGCGCTTTGAAGAAATCCCTACCAACACGGCCGATTACAATGATTGCATACTCATCTTCAGACTTATGGCGTTGCTTAATCGCTTGAAAGACGTGACGCAGGACGCTGCTGTTATAAGCTCCAGCCAGGCCGCGGTCAGAAGTGATCACGACGTAACCCGTCTTTTTCACTGGGCGGCTCACCAGCATTGGATGCGATCCGTTGCCACTTCCCAAAGCGACACTGGCAACCACCTCTTGAATCTTTTCCATGTATGGAACAAATGATTTTGCATTAGATTCCGCACGGCTCAATTTAGAGGCAGAGACCATTTCCATAGCTTTTGTGATCTGGCTCGTTTTCTTCGTTGAAGTGATTCGAGACTTAATATCGCGTAAAGATGCCATTCTTTCTCACCACCCTTTTTCCATTAGTTAAAGATCTTATGCAGAAACAGCGAATGTCTTCTTGAAAGCAGTGATGGCATCTACCATATCTTTGTCTTCAGGAAGGTTTCCTGTTGTGCGGATAACATCCAACAATGGTTGGTGGTTTTGGTCTAACCAGCTTAAGAACTCTGCCTCGAAGCGGCGGATATCTTCAACTGGAATATCATCTAAGAATCCACGAGTCAATGCATATAGAATCATGACTTGCTTTTCAACTTTTAGCGGTTTATTTAAATCCTGTTTCAATACTTCTACTGTACGCGCACCGCGATTCAATTTATCCTGAGTCGCTTTGTCCAAATCTGAACCGAACTGGGAGAATGCTTCCAACTCACGGAATGAAGCAAGGTCAAGACGCAGTGTACCTGCTACCTTTTTCATCGCTTTGATCTGAGCGGAACCCCCTACCCGTGATACGGAAAGACCGGCATTGATCGCTGGACGGACACCAGAGAAGAATAGGTCGGATTGTAAGAAGATTTGTCCATCTGTGATGGAGATAACGTTTGTTGGGATATAAGCAGAGATATCGCCTGCTTGCGTCTCTACGAAAGGCAAGGCAGTGATAGAACCTGCTCCGTGAGCATCGCTCAATTTCGCAGCGCGCTCCAATAGGCGTGAGTGCAAGTAGAATACATCCCCTGGGAATGCTTCACGGCCTGGAGGACGGCGAAGCAGCAAGGACAGCTCACGGTAAGCGGCAGCTTGTTTAGAAAGATCATCATAAACGATCAATACATGCTTGCCGTTGAACATGAATTCTTCGGCCATGGATACACCTGCATAAGGAGCAAGGTACAGCAATGGAGCCGGCTGTGATGCAGAAGCAGTCACGACGATAGAGTATTCCAACGCGCCGTTTTTGCGAAGCGTTTCTACTGTAGAACGGACAGTTGATTCTTTTTGTCCGATTGCCACGTAGATACAGATCATATTTTGGTCTTTTTGGTTAAGAATTGTATCGATGGCTACGCTTGTTTTACCCGTTTGGCGGTCACCGATGATCAATTCACGCTGTCCGCGGCCGATCGGCACAAGGGCATCGATCGCTTTGATACCTGTTTGCAATGGTTCATGGACAGATTTACGGTCCATAACGCCTGTTGCTGGACTTTCAATTGGACGAGTTTTTGTTGCATTGATCGGGCCAAGACCATCTACTGGTTGTCCCAATGGATTTACGACGCGGCCAATCAATTCTTCTCCTACAGGAACTTCCATGATGCGTCCTGTACGGCGAACTTCATCGCCTTCGCGAATCCCTTTTGTAGGTCCTAAGATAACAAGACCTACGTTGTTTTCATCAAGGTTTTGGGCAAGGCCCAATACACCATTCGAAAATTCAACTAGCTCTCCTGCCATTACATTATCTAGACCATGAACACGTGCGATACCGTCACCAACCTGGATGACAGTTCCTACATCGCTTACTTCAATCTCTGACTGATAGTTCTCAATTTGCTTTTTTATCAGCGCACTGATTTCTTCAGCTTTAATGCCCATGAAATTCACCCCTATCTACGATTGTTAATTTAATAGTTGTTTTTCCAAGCGTTCAAGCTTGCCGCTGATGCTGCCATCATATATGCGGTTTCCGATACGTAGCTTGATGCCGCCGATTAACTCCGGATTAACGATATTATCTATGTGTAAAGATTTCTTTCCAATTTTAGCTGCAAAAACGCTTGAAATGGATTCTCGTTCTGCATCTGTCAGCGGGCGTGTCGTATAAACGGCTGCTTCAGCAACGGATTTCTCCTCGTTCACCAGCTCGATTACATGCGCCGCCATCGGTGCGATTTCCTCCACACGATCGCGATCCAGCATCAAATTGATGGTGTTTCGAAAATCCTGCGATGTGGTAGAGAAAGCATCAGATAGAAGTTGTTTCTTTTGTTCCTTTGTAATCTTTGGATTGCCAAGAAAACTTAAGAAATCATGATTGGAAGAAAACACTTCTTTGACTGCGCGGGCTTCCTCCTGGATGCTATCGATCATGCCCTTTTCTTTGGCAATTTCAAACAGAGCAGCGCCATAGCGATTCGCTATAATTGTATTGCTCATTGTTTATCTCCTGCCTCTTGAAGATACTCATTGATTAACTTCTCTTGATCTGCTTCATTCAGTTCTTTCTCAATGACTTTAGAAGCTATAAGCACAGATAAAGAAGCCACTTGCTCGCGAAGAGCTGTGACAGCTTTTTCCTTCTCGGCAACGATTTCGAGTTTGGCACTATCTTTAATGCGTTCCGCTTCTGTACGAGCAGCGGTCACGATTTCTTCACGTTGGATATCGCCTTGTTTTCTGGCGTTCTCAATCAATGATTGTGCTTCCACACGGGATTGTTTCAAAAGTTCACGCTGTTCTTCCACATAGCGGCTTGCTTCAGCGCGTGTTTTCTCAGCCTCATCGATTTGGGATGCGACATGTGCTTCACGCTCTTTCATCATGTTCACAAGGGGTTTCCATGCGAACTTCTTAAGTAATGCTAACAAGACAATGAAACATAACAATTGGAATATGATATCCCCGCCATTGAAGTGCGGAGTTGCTGCTCCAAGAACTAGATCCGTTGTTAACACGTTTGGTTCACTCCTTTCAAAGAGTTATTCACGTATGATATCGTAACATTCATTTACTGAATTCTAATTTTCTGCTCTAAGGCCCTTGATCAAAGGCCAGTGACTCTGAAAACAATAAAGGAAGGCGAAGTCTATTGGTATCAGCTTCGCCATTGTACCTTTAACAAACAATTATCTACCGATAACCATGAACGCAATAACTGTCGCGATGATTGGAAGTACCTCTACTAGACCAACACCGATGAACATTGTTGTTTGAAGCGTACCGCGAAGTTCTGGTTGACGCGCGATCCCTTCGATTGTACGAGAGATCAGCAAACCATTACCGATACCTGCACCTACTGCCCCTAAACCGATTGCGATTGCAGCTGCTATAAGACCCATGTTAAAAATCCTCCTAGAATTGATTTAATGTTTAAAATTTTTTACATCATTGTATATAATTAATGGTCATCGCTCACTTTGTGAGACATATAAACCATTGTTAACTGAACGAAAATAAACGCTTGGATTCCACCAACGAAAATAGAGAACCCTTGCCAAGCAACCATCGGAATGAATGCACCGATTGTGCCGAAACCAACTGGTATCGCCAAACCTGCCAACAAGCCCAATAAAATTTCACCTGCATAGATGTTTCCGTATAGCCGGAGGCCTAACGTCAATGGGTTTGCGAATTCTTCCATAAGCTTAATTGGAAGCAATAATGGCATTGGTTGTACATAACTTTTGGCATAGTTGCCGAAGCCTCTCATGCGTATACCATAATAATGGGTTAACGCTAAGACCATTACTGATAGTGATAATGTGACTGCCGGGTCAGCTGTAGGCGATTTCCACCATAGCTCATGCCCATATGTGACACTGAATGGCAGACCTAGCATATTTGAAATAAATATGTACATGATCAGCGTCATGCCCAACATTAGAAAGCGGGCGCCAGTCTTCCAGTCCATGGAACTGTTGATGATATTCTTCACGAAATCTAAAACCCATTCAATGAGATTCTGCTTCCCTGTAGGCTTAAGCTTCAAATTTCGAGTGGCAATGAATGCAACCAAAAAAGTGATTACACTAGCTATTAGTATCATCATGCAATTTGCCAGGTTAAAATGCAGGCCGGCAAATTCTTTGATAGGAGCACTGTGATTCACGAGTATTCACCTCTCTTCCTCGTAATTGACTTTAGTTTCATGGATAATGAAAATTATAATTATGACAACTGTCGCTGTCACTAATCCCAATACTGTGCCGATGATGCTTATTTGCTCAGGATAACGCAAAGCAATCAACGTGGCTAGAATGGCCGATGCATACCTGGAAGCACTTCCGACAGAGCGGGCTTTTTTCCCCATAGCGGCAACCTCGCCGATTTTTATGGATCGTCTGGCAAGCAGCCATAAGTTGAATAACCCCACGGTTGTTCCCAAAATCAATCCGGCAAAAACAGCCTGATAGTTCGTGAAACCCCAGCCTAACACATACAGAGCTAATAGATAGAGTATGTACTTTAGCTGCCTTTTAAACATATATTGTATATCTGGCATATTCTTCAATCTTCTCCCCGGTTATCGTCTTTTGAAGGTTATACTTTGGACCCAAAAGCCTCACGTGCCACTTTCAAAAGGATGCACATAATAAAAATAGCATCTCGGCTGCAATATCAAATTTGACTACTTTCACCGAAAACGCCTACCTATCAGTACATATTACCTATCGTTCGAGACATTGAAAGAAGCAAGAACACCGTAAAGCCAACAACTTCTTCACGCTATCTTGCAGTATGAAAAGGCATTCATTTACCAAAGTTGCCAACATGGGTAAGTTAGAAAAAAGGTTGTACAAAATTTTTAGAATACCCTATCAATTTATACCCTAAGTAATAATACAATAGCAGATATAGGTTGTCAATGAAAGGATGTAGAAATTTGCCATATTCCCAAGGGTTTCGCCGCTAAGTTCATAAAACGCTCAAAATGAAAGCGTTCCTTTTTACCGGATCAGAATGTATTTATAAAACTCATCCCTGCGGCCGTCTTTCTCCAACAGAACGGCAGCCCGGTACAAGCCCTTTTGGAAGGAAGCCTTCTGTCTGATTTCCCTTTCAACCAGGCCTTTCGGCACCTTATATGCCCGGTCCAAAAAACCGGCAAAACGGAAGGTGTCATAGTCATACAACGCAATGCTCAATTCATCGGCACCCGATGGCAGGTACATTTCATAACGGTAGACGCCCTTCTGCTGCAAACCGCTGAAATGGAAGCCCATCATGCGCGGGTGCCCCGGCTCCTCATTCATGTACAGGTACGGGATATGCAGGCGTTTGGTGTTCTCGTACAGTTCTAAATATCCATCATATATCCCCTGTTTCAATTCCTCTGGATGCACTGTTAATCCTAGCACAATTTTTTTCTTTTCTTTCGGCCGCAATGTGAACTTTCTGGGAAGATGCCAGTCCAGCCCCGATTGGACAGGAGGAAGTGTAAAGGAATAATGCTTCGTCACCGGAGATCCGTTTTCAATTGTGATTGTTTGTTCGTGTTCACCCGAATTATATGTACGATTGAACAGCCCAAATGTTACGGAGCTTGGATAGAGAAATGTATCAGCACGGACTGCCTCATCGATCTGGATGCGCCCCGCTCCCTGCTCGTAGGTCTTGTACCTTTTTCCCTCTTCATTTTTCAGGATCTTTGCAGTTGTCATAATGGCCGACTTAATCTGATGCGGCTTCCAATCAGGATGTGCCTGTTTCAGTAGAGCGGCTGCTCCTGTTATATGGGGAGCTGCCATACTTGTCCCTTGCAGGAGCAAGTACCCGTCCGGCACAGTACTGTCAATATCTATTCCTGGGGCTACCACATCAGGCTTTATCTCCCAGTTGACTGTAACAGGCCCGCGCGAGCTGAAATCAGCAATCAAATCCTGCTTAACTCGAAAAACGGTGTTAATGGCAAGCGCTTCCTTTATGTGGCTTTTCAGCCATAGTCCATCTTCCCTGCTAATGGAAACGGCTGGTATGCCTGTGTTCTTCACGGTTCCACCCACAAAACTCCCTTTGTCGTTATTGTAGATAATCACACCTAACGCACCGTAACGTTCTGCTTGCCTCACCTTTTCGTATAGCGTTTTCTTGCCTCTTTGAATAAGAGCTATTTTTCCTTTAGCGTGGCGGAGTTCCTTTCCATCTCCATCTTTGCCATCGACGAGCGCAAAGCTTGACCGATCCTCCCATACAGCGGCACCCAAAATCTGTTGCAACGGAATTTCTCTCCTTGTACTACCCAATCCGGCCAACAAATAGGGCCGATGGGAAGGCGGAGAGGAAGCGCCTACAGAAATCGCTTTCGAAGCAGTGCCGGGAGATCCGACAGACCAGACGTCCGGACCAGAATTACCCGATGAAACAACCGCAGTGATCCCATAGCCGACCGCCGCGTTCAATGCTTCCGCCACCGGCAGATCAGGCGCATTGACAGGACTGCCCAAGGACAGATTGATGATGTCCATTTTATCTTTGATGGCCATCTCGATGGCTGTTATGACACTTTCTGTATCTCCTGATCCTCCGGGTCCCAAAGCCCGATATGCATACAGTTCGACATCCGGAGCCACACCCATTTTCTTTCCGTTGGCAGCGATTACGCCGGCCACATGTGTGCCATGGAGCGTCGCTCTTTCAGAAGAACCTTTGGTCTCCATCGGATCATTATCCAGGTCGATTGCATCCCTTCCCCCTTTATAGGCCCTGCTCAAATCCGGGTGATTGTAATCAATCCCTGTATCTATGACGCCTACCTTTACACCCTTGCCCGTCAGCCTTTGGTTCTTGGTATCGTACATTCCTCTGACCGTGTCCGTTCCGATAAAAGGGACACTATCAGCAGCGGCATGGCGATAGGTCGTAACATCATATAGGTTATTTCCCTGTTTAAGCCGTTTTCTCAATGCCAAGAGGGCGGAACGGCTTCCTTCTATTGAAAATCCCCGGATGGAAGCGTGGTATTCCCGGCGAATATGCAACCCGGGAAACTGCTTCACCTGCTCCATTATTGCTTGCCTGTCATTTTCGGAATGGTACATCACAATCATGACAGTTGACTTGCCTGTACCTTTTTTCCGATATTCTTGATAAGCTCCCGCCTCATCAGGTTTATATGCCCAAACTGTAATAAGAACGCATATTAATAGAAGAAACTTATTTTTGCCCATATTATCCCTCCCATTTTTATCTTGTTCCTTTTGTTTGAATCTATGCATCATCACCCGGCCGCCTTTTAGATGATCGAAACAAAAGAAAAAGCACCGTCCACGGATGAACGGTGCTTAAAAAATGGTTTCTTATTTCACTGGATTATATGGCTTTGGCGCTTCTTCTGTTTGTTTGAAGTAGTAACGGATCGCTTCGGCAATTCGCTTCGATGCATGGCCGTCGCCGTATGGATTGGCCGCATGTGCCATAGCTTCATATGCTTCTTTGTTAGTAAGCAATTCTTTCGCCATACTGTATATCGTTTCTTCTTCTGTTCCGGCCAGTTTAAGCGTACCAGCCTCAATCCCTTCCGGACGTTCGGTTGTATCACGCAAAACAAGCACAGGTACAGCCAAGGACGGTGCCTCTTCCTGAACGCCGCCTGAATCTGTCAGAATCAAATGCGCACGGGATGCGAAGTTATGGAAGTCATACACATCCAATGGTTCGATCAACTGGATACGCGGATCATTCCCCAGTACTTCATCGGCAATTTCCCGGACTACCGGATTTAAGTGTACCGGATAAACGACTTGGACATCATCATGTTCATCGACCAAACGCTTCACAGCGCGGAACATATTGCGCATCGGTTCGCCGAGGTTTTCACGGCGGTGGGCAGTCAGCAAGATCAGGCGGTCATCCCCAAGCTTGTCCAACACCGGATGGCTGTATTCTTCTTTGACAGTGGTAGATAAGGCATCAATCGCCGTGTTTCCGGTAATGAAGATGCTATCTTCCTTTTTATTCTCATCCAATAAGTTCTGTGCCGCTTTTGGCGTTGGCGCGAAATGCAGGTCTGCCATAACGCCGGTCAATTGACGGTTCATTTCCTCAGGGAATGGAGAATATTTATTCCAAGTACGCAGGCCTGCTTCTACATGGCCTACTACAATTTGATTATAAAAGGCTGCCAATGCCGCGATGAAAGTAGTCGTAGTATCCCCATGAACAAGGACAATGTCAGGCTTCACTTCTTTCATGACTTTGTCCAATCCTTCCAAGCCGCGGGTCGTCACGTCAATTAACGTTTGGCGGTCCTTCATTATGTTCAGATCGTGATCAGGTTGAATCGAGAAAATTTCCAACACTTGATCCAGCATTTGGCGGTGTTGAGCAGTTACGGTTACGATTGATTCAAAATGCTGTGATTGATTTTGAAGTTCTAAGACTAGTGGTGCCATTTTGATAGCTTCAGGTCTTGTCCCGAAGATTGTCATTACCTTTATGCGCTGGCTCATGTTTATCCCCTTTTCCTCTTATTTAGTGCCGAATAGACGGTCTCCTGCATCTCCCAATCCAGGGACGATATATCCTTTTTCATTCAGCTTTTCATCAAGTGCAGCGATGTAGATATCCACATCAGGATGCGCTTCCTTCAAAGCGTCCACACCTTCTGGAGCAGCAATCAAGCACATGAATTTAATGTTCTTGCCGCCTCGTTTTTTCAATGAATTGATCGCTTCGATCGCAGAACCGCCTGTTGCAAGCATCGGGTCTACTACGATAAAATCTCTTTCTTCAATGTCGCTTGGCAGCTTCACGTAATATTCAACAGGTTTCAACGTTTTAGGATCTCTGTATAGACCGATATGTCCCACTTTTGCAGCAGGAATCAGCTTAAGGATGCCATCCACCATTCCAATGCCTGCACGCAGGATTGGCACGATGCCTAATTTTTTCCCTGAAAGTATTTTGGATTTAGACACTTCTACAGGTGTCTCTACATCCACTTCTTCCAATGGAAGATCGCGGGTGATTTCGAATGCCATCAATGTGGCAACTTCGTCAACTAGTTCACGGAATTCTTTTGTTCCAGTCGCTTTATCGCGAATGTATGTTAGTTTGTGCTGAATTAATGGGTGATCGAATACATAAACCTTAGTCATGAAGGATCGCTCCTTTTCTTATTTTAGATTCTTAGGAAATCGCACACTTCTGTTCATTCTACATTAAAAAGCCTGTATGTAGCAATACACTTGCTAAAGTGTCGCTAAGATGACAATGCTTCAACGTCATTATACCCCGGATGTCCCGCTCTTCTGTACGGTATATTTTTTTCTCTCTTTTTTGGAAATAAAAATAATCCTTTTCACTTTTAAAAATGATCATTTCTCTCTTCTCTATTTCAAATGGTCATCTTAGGTACGGTATATTTTTTGTGCGGCCGGTCATCTTAGGTACGGTATATTTTCGAAAGGAATACTATACTTTTTTAATACGGACACCTTTACCCCTTTTGGCAAAAGGCCTGCCTTCCATGCCCTCTTTCCTGCACAAGAAAAAGACCGCCAACATGATGGCAGTCTCTTGTCTATTTCATTAAAGGGATGGATACAGCTCATATTTGCCAGATAAAGCTTCCACCCGTTTTTTGGCTTGTGATTGGCTTTCTTGGTCTTCTGGGTTTTTCAACGCAAGTGAAATAATGGCCGCAATTTCATCCATATCTTCTTCTGTAAAGCCCCGTGTTGTAACAGCAGCTGTCCCAATCCGGATTCCGCTTGTGACGAATGGGCTCTCAGGGTCGAATGGAATAGTGTTCTTATTGACGGTGATGCCGACTTCATCCAAAATATGCTCTGCCGCTTTGCCTGTTAGGTTAACCGTACGAACATCCACCAATAATAGATGGTTATCCGTTCCATCTGATACCAACTGGAAACCTTCTTTTTTCAGCGCATCCGCCAAACGTTTTGCATTTGTGACGATTTTAGCCGCATAGTCTTTGAAAGAAGGCGCAAGCACTTCACCTAATGCAACCGCTTTGGCTGCAATGACATGCATCAATGGGCCGCCTTGGATACCAGGGAAGATAGATTTGTCGATTTTTTTAGCATATTCTTCTTTGCACAGAATCATGCCGCCACGAGGGCCCCGTAACGTTTTATGCGTAGTCGTTGTCACAAAATCAGCATAAGGCACTGGATTTGGATGCAATCCAGCGGCAACAAGTCCGGCAATATGGGCCATGTCCACCATTAGATATGCCCCTACTTCATCTGCGATTTCACGAAATTTCTGGAAGTCGATTTCACGGGGATAAGCGCTGGCACCTGCGACGATTAGCTTCGGCTTATGTTCTTTTGCCTTCTGCAATACATCCTCATAGTTGATTAAGTGGGTGTCTTCATCCACGCCATAGTCAACAAAATGATAAAGCACACCGCTGAAGTTCACCGGGCTTCCATGTGTTAAATGGCCGCCGTGCGACAAGTTCATGCCAAGCACCGTATCGCCAGGCTCCAGAATAGTAAAGTAGACAGCCATATTTGCCTGGGCGCCGGAATGGGGCTGGACATTGGCATGGTCTGCTCCAAAAATCTCTTTGGCGCGGTCTCTGGCCAAATCCTCCACTACATCCACATGCTCACAGCCGCCATAATAACGCTTGCCAGGGTAGCCTTCCGCATATTTATTGGTCAGAACGGATCCTTGAGCTTCCATGACTGCCTCGCTTACAAAGTTCTCGGAAGCGATCAATTCAATTTTTGTTCTCTGTCTCTTCAATTCATTTTGAATTACTTCAAACACTTGCCGGTCTTGCTCTTGTACATGTTTCATTGCCATCCTCCTTAAATCGCTTGCCATTATCGGCTATGACCTGTCAGTATTCTAACACTCTGCTATAGGGCATCATATAGCTTTCCACCGATTGTTTCCCCGAATTTTCTGTCTACATGAATGTCCAGCAAATTATAACAGTCTATTTTTTTGAAAATTCTACTATATTCTAACATGTTCACTTTCATGTTGGTAGTATATTGGCGTAATCCTATTATATAACTTTCATTCTAAAATAACGAACTTTTTATGATAGAAATCTAATAATGTTCGTATTTTCATCATTACCTGACAACAAATCTACTTTTCACTAACTGATTTTTTTAAAAAGGCAGTGCCATCAACGGATCACTTCGTAGACAGCACGCATGCCGCCGATCAATTTTGGGCGTGTGACAGCTGCGGTCACATAAGCTTTTCCGACATGTGTTGTCTCGCATCGCACAGGCACAGCCACATGCTTAAGATGCATGCCGATCAACGTGCTGCCGATGTCGATCCCTGCGTCAGCCTTAATAAACTCAATGACCACAGGCTCCTTAAGATGATTATAGGCATAAGTGGCCAACGCCCCGCCTGCCGATCGTACAGGAACAACGGATACTTCTTCATAACGCCCTTCGGCCATCGTTTTGGCTTCGGTCACTAATGCTCTGTTCAAGTGCTCACAGCATTGGAATGCCACTTGGATTTGGTTCTTCTTGCAGAAATGCTGCACGGTTTGGAAAATGGCTTCCGCCACCTTCACCGTGCCGCTGGTCCCTATCGCCTTGCCGATCACTTCCGATGTACTGCAGCCTACCACCAGGACTTTACAGCGGGCGAAATCCGGATGCTGTTTCAGATTGTCAAGGATGCTCTCCAACTGTTGTTTCATCTCTTCCACATCATATGGATGGATTCTTTCATCTTCCATGTTCACTGCCCCCTATAAGGTAGGATTAGAATTCTCGTACTCAGTAATCTTATTGACGCGGTTCTCATGCCGGCCGCCTTCAAATTCTGTAGTCAGCCAAATTTGGGCGATATCGCGCGCTAGCCCTGGGCCGATCACTCTTTCTCCCAATGCTAGTACATTGGTATCATTATGCTGGCGAGTCGCGCGTGCGCTGAATGTATCGTGTGCCAGAGCGCAGCGGATGCCTTTCACTTTATTTGCAGCGATGCTCATGCCAATCCCAGTCCCACAGACAAGGATGCCGCGATCAAACTCGCCCTCCGCCACTTTTTTTGCAACTGGCAGGGCATAATCAGGATAATCAACGGATGTGTCGCATTCGCACCCAAAGTCTTCGTATTGGATTCCCATTTCGTCCATTAACGCTTTTAGTTCCTGGCGGATATGGATACCGCCGTGATCAGATGCAATCGCTACTTTCATTCTTTATCTTCTCCTTTTGCTCTCTCTGAATTTCGTCATCTATTTCTATTCTACCTAATCATTCCTCTATTAAAAAGATGTACAACCATAAGAATTCTATCCTATTTGAACAAGCACCCTCTCAGAATGGGGACCATTTTAGCAAAAAATCCCCAGGCACCTGCCTGGAGATTTCATTCAAACATGAAAACGGGTTATCGTGTTTTTTAGCTTATCCGCTTGCTCCTGAAGATCGGCTGTCATATGTTCGACGTTCTCGATCACTTGTGTCTGTTCCCGGGAAGAGGCGGCAACCTCACCGGCAGCGGCGGACGTTTCCTCGGCAATGGCGGCCACTTCCTGCGACTGCATGGACGTACGCTCGATGCTTTCCATTTGGCAGTCGACCAAGGCTGTTATATCCTTTACTTCTTCTGCCACTTTATGGACGGTCGCAGTCATTTCTTCAATGATTTCATTCGTTGCTGCTCCCTTTTCCGCTTCTCTGTCAGCAATCTTCACTTGATCGCTGATCTGGCCAACCACTCCCGTCACATCCTGCTGGATATTCTGGATCAAATCGGATATTCCCTGGACAGCCTTGGCGCTTTCATCGGCCAATAAACGGACCTCTTCCGCCACAACCGCAAACCCTTTACCATGGTCTCCCGCTCTGGCCGCTTCAATGGAGGCATTCAATGCGAGCAGATTGGTTTGGGCAGCAATATCGCCCACGAGCTGGATGATTTGCTCCACCTTTTTCGCATTCTCTTCCAGGCGTTTAACCGCTGATAAAGAATCCTGATTCTCCTTTGCAAGGTTCTGGATACCCGTAATCAGTGAATGGATCACTTTTTTGCTTTCAATCAATTCATTCACCATATTGGCTGATGAATCAGCAGATATCCTTGCCTTTTCCTGTACCGTCTTGGCGATTGTAATGATTTCCTCTACCGACTCAGCCGTATTCTGGATGGAAATGGCTGAACTATCGGCTCCCATGGAAATTTCATGGATTGTCCGTGAAATATGATCCGCCTGCTGGGCAGCCACCGTTGAGGCATCTGATATCGTCACCACTTTCTCGTTGGTGAGGGTAAAATTCTGTTCAATGCTCTGTACCATATCCCGCAGATTATGGAGCATCTTGTTAAACGCCATACCCAGCGAGCGAATCTCATCATCCGATTTCGATACCTTCAAATCATCTTTTATATTTCCCTCTGAAGCTTTAATTGCGACCTTTTCCAAGTTTTCCAACGGCTTCACAACCACACCGGCGGCAAAAAAAGCAATAATGCCCGACCAGATGGTTCCGAGCAGCAGGGTGATGACGGCAAATGCCACTTGGTTGATTCCGCTGAAAAACATTGGGTGCAGAATATAAATACAGATCCCGCTGATTGAATACGTAATCATTGCAACAACAGTGATAAACAGCGCCAGTTTCTTCCTAAGCCCAAACCGAAAAACTTTTTTCTCTTCCATTCCCAGTCCCCCCGTATTCCCATGTTCCTTCTCCCTACAATCGCAGTCAATCACGGTATCCCTATAATCCCTTTATGCTCAACTCAATTCCTGCTCAATCGCTCGATCAAGGAATCAATCAGTTGATTCAATTCTTCATAGGTTGCCTGATAATCCTCCTTCGACCCTCCAAACGGATCAAGTACATCCAAGGAGCCAGCCTTCACGCCGACAAATTCCTTCAGTGTAAAAATCTTGCCTTGGAACTGAGGATATTGTTGCTCAATCATGCGTTGGTGCGAGCGGGTCATTGCCAACACATAATCCGCCCATTCCAATTCCTCCATTGTCAGCATCTTCGCTGAATGCCTACACTCAATCTGGTGGTCGGCAAGCACTTCCCGAGCATGAACGGAAGCATTTTGGCCCGATTGGGCAAAGACTCCAGCTGATCTCACCTCTATATGTAACGGTTGCTTACTTTTCATCAATGCTTCTGCCATAGGACTTCTGCATGTATTCCCTGTGCATACGAACAGTACGTTAGCCATGGAATTTCCTCCCTTTTATCTATTATAAAATATTTCCCAGCGTTTCCAACTATTATTTAACGATTCTTTTCTCTTTTTATAGTTCTTTTGCCACAAAATTGCCCCATCTGCCAGGAGAATCAATGTGCCGCTTCCTCTTATTATACCCATGCCGCCGCTTAAACGGTCAAATGGGCCCCACACAAAAAAGGGCCTTACAACCCCCGGCCGGGCAATAAGGTCCTATACTATATTTTGTCATTATTCATCTATTAAACAGGCAGCAATAGTTTAATGCCAAACGCAAATAGCACGCTTCCTCCCAACACTTGGCTATATACACCAAGAAGGCCCTGCACTTTCCTTCCGATCAATAAACCCGCCAAGGTCAAAAAAGTAGCCATCAATCCGAAAAGAGAAATGGCCAAGAAGGTCCTTGCTCCGTATATGCCCAGCGTCAGTCCCACCGAAAAACTATCAAGGGAGACACTTAAGGCAAATACAATCAGCCCAAAACCGACCGGTACGATAAACCCGTTGCTCTCACCCTTCAATCCGGAAATGAACATGCCCGCCCCCAGCAAAATAAGCAATAAGCCCCCCGCGTAGGTGGCGTAAGCACCAAATTGATCGGATAGAAAACGCCCGGCCGACATGCCGATCAATGGCATAACAATATGGAAAAGGCCCACAGTGGCAGCTATGATCCCGATTTGCCTTAAACGCAGCTTATACATTCCCATCCCGAGGCCCACAGAGAATGAATCCATTCCAAGCGCAAAAGCCATCAATAATAATGTAACGAATTCGCCGATTGCCGCATGCACATTTTTCAACCTCCCTTGGACTTGCTCTCTAAAGATATGCCCGTCCCACTTCCTTTAGAAGGCGAATGGCGAAAAAAAGAAGCCTTTTACGGCTTCTTTCATTCTATTCTTTCATTAAATGGTGCCCTGCAGCTTTCATCAACCGGTTCATAATAGCATCGCCGATTCCTTCGTAAGGGAATACTTCCCCATAAATGACATCCGTCCCGCTTTCATCAAAAGTGCGTAGCGCATCGTAGATACCGGCAGCCACTGTCGCCAGGTCTTTTCTGCTGCCGCAGGAAATGACGGTATCCGCTGTATAGGCATCTTTATTTTCTTCTGTTGTAAGCACGCCTGTCTTTTTCCCTTCAGACTTGCTCTGATCGATTGCGGCTTGTATGAATCGCACGCTGCCGTCCATTAAAATGAACGGTGCATCCGGCGCATAGTGGGTATATTTCATTCCCGGCGCTTTAGGGGCTTCTTCTGGATTATGGAGCGCCACATCTTCTCGCACCTCTCCCACGACAGCCATCAGTTCCTCTCTTGTGACACCGCCGGGACGCAGAATGACCGGAACCGCTCTAGTGCAATCCACCACGGTTGATTCCAGTCCGACCCCGGTTTCTCCTCCGTCGACTATTCCGCTGATTCGGCCTGTCAGGTCATTGGCTACATGCCCCGCAGTCGTCGGGCTTGGCTTGCCGGACAGGTTGGCACTTGGCGCTGCAATCGGCAGATCTGCCGCTGCAATCAGGGCAAGCGCAATTGGGTGGTCAGGCATGCGGATGCCGACCGAATCCAAACCAGCAGTCGCGCTGTCCGACAATCTACCTTTTTTCTTTAGAATGATGGTAAGAGGGCCTGGCCAGAAAGCCTCCATCAGTTTCCGCGCATGTTCAGGCACTTCCTCAACCAAATCCTCCAGCTGTTGGACTTTGGCTATGTGGACAATCAACGGATTGTCGCTAGGCCGTCCTTTTGCCGCGAATATTTTTTGGACAGCCTGGTCATTGGTTGCATTTGCCCCCAATCCATATACCGTTTCCGTGGGGAATGCCACGGTTTCATTTCCCTTCAACAACTCGGCCGCCGCTTTGATCTGTGGAGCATGCTCAATGGCCGGATCTATTTTCCAAACAATTGTTTTCAATGTGTACACCTTCTACTTTAAGACGATTCGTCTTGCATTCTGTTTCTATTATAACCCTAATTGCCAATCGAACGCATCCCTTGTACCTCCGGAAAAACTTGTGCATAAGAGGGTTATTATCCACAAATTGTGGATAATAACTTATAAACAGTGGATAATTTTGTGGATATGTATATAAATCACAGTGCTTTCCACATGAAAAAGAGCGGCGAAAATGCCTGTATCCTCTTATATGCTGTTGATAACTTAACGGCATCCGGCACTTTCCCTTCTTCCAGACAGGAAAAACCGAATGCTTCAAAGAAGGTTATATTCGTTTCCTTATGGGTTGCTAGGCCAATTGAATGGCAACCCAATTCCCTGGCTTTACCGATAATCTTTTCGAAAACAAGAGGCAGATTTTCCGCTGGGAAGCCGGATGAAAAGACAAATGAGCGTAATAAACAAAACTGATCGATCACTTGAAACCCCATGACGGCCAACAGCTCCTCACCCTCATTTTCTGCCAGGATGAACATACAGTCTGCGTCATAGATTGCTTCACTCGCTTTGATAAACGACTGGATTCTTTTTTCATCTTCCTTCTTCCCTACTATCAACCTTAACATCTTCATTCCCCCTTTTCTGTTTTGCTTACTATTATGACTATGAAAGAATCGAGCAAAATAGAATAGGATGTAAGAGTTTACAAAAAAAGATATCCACAGGGTTATTCACAACCCCATGGTTTTGGCTATAAAGTGATGACGGGCGTTTTTATTCATCCCCACCGATGATTAGTTGAACCAATCAGATTCTTATTGGCGCCTCATCCCCACTTACACTTCTTCATTTCGCGCATCAGTCGAAGCGGGAGCCTTAGCGCCAGTGAGAATGTGACAAAAAAGGAGCCCGGTTCATTCATGCAGGCTCCCTCTTCTATCTATTCTCATTCAAATAAATCCTTCATCATTTCGGCAAAAAACCATTTCTTTTCTACCTTCAACGGTTCTTCATCCTGAGCGTTATACAGCGGTTCCTGTACGGAGGACTCTTCTTCACGTGCAGATTCCGGTGATAGCGGCGGCTGGTCTTCTACCTGTGCAGCCGGTGACAGATGGTGTTCTTCCGCTGTTTCTTCCTTTTGATTCTTTTCTTCATCTTTTTGTTCGTCCGCTTCAGCATCGTCACTCATCGCCTGGGCACTAACGGCTGTACCGTTAGAGAAATCAAGGAAACAGAGAGGCGGGAACAGGACGCACCACCAATTGGCGCCTGCGCCGGCACCAAGCGTAATGACAATCGCTTCATACTCACCAGCCGGATACAAAAACTGTCCGTACAGCTTCGTAGGAAAATTCGCCTTTCCGAACGTGACATTCACCGATTGGTTGGCTCCCGCTTCTGCTACGTGCCGCTCTGCCAACTGTTGAATATCTTCAGTATGGCTTTTAATCACTGTTCTTGCCGTTTCAATCGAGGTCAGGTCCTTAACCCACTCCGTAATATTCGCATTCACTTCATCACGGATGGCGCGTTTAAGATCCTGATCTTCCTGAGTATCGCTATTGGCCAGGATGCGCAGGCGAATCGCCTCTTTCGGAATAACCACGGCTTCTTCCATCGCCTGTGTTTGTTCAGGTTTTGGTATATATAAGCTCAGGATGGTACCCAAGCAGATCATCACAACATACAGCCCCGCAAAATTTGTTTTTTTCATTTCACTCACTCCCCTTTGTATCACTCATTATGGGCAGGAGTTCTCTATCTTAAACTAGCAAAATAGATTTTTTTAACAGGGGGCTTTATTTCCGATCGATAATCTTGATTCCGGCTCCAAGCAGGACGGCTCCAATCAAGAATAGCAACCCAATGGGCGCCAATAATTCACTCCATGATTGACCGTAAACCGTTGCTCCTTTTAAGGCTTCCATCCCGTAAGTGACCGGATCCATTTTGGCTAACAGCAACAGAAATTTGGAGGTCACAATCTCAAGCGGCCAATAAGCGCCTCCAATCATAGCCATGGATACGGCAAGAAATGAAATGATCACTTCGAACTGCTTCAGGTTTTTCACCAAAGCTGCGACCATCAATGCGATCGAAATGATTGCAAATGTATAGGGAACCAGGATGACCAGCGTCTTTCCGAAAGCCCCGTAAAAATTATACTGAAGGACAAACCGGAATAGACAGAACACCAACGCCATCTGGGCATAGCCAACGATAAAACTGTAGAGCAGATTGCCGGCATACAGCTCCCATTTTTTCAGGGGAGACAGCAACAAGCGATCCCATACCCCCTGATTCTTCTCAATCAGGATGGAAACAACGTTATACGCAATCGTGAATATGACGAAAAACAGCCCGAAACCGAAAATCGCCTGCAGTCTTGAATCATAGCGGAAAGAATCCTTGGCCATGAAGCCTTTCTTCTCAATCGTGAAAGGTGCCTCTTGATCTAAATGGCTGAGCTGTTGATCGACTTCATCCGCTTTTTGCGGGGAAGATATATTTACTTCCTTTATGGCATTTTGACGCTTGTTCAAAGATTGATAGGCTTTCTTGATCTCGTATTTCACTAGTTCATCATTCTTTCCCGCAGCAGATATATAGATGGCAGCAGATTCTTTATTCAGCTGGATAGCCATTTCGGTTTTGCTCTCATTCACCTCCTCTTTCGCTTTCTTGCTGTCCTCCACCTTGAATTGGAAGGTCTCCGATTGATTCAATTCTTTTAGAATAGGCTTCAATTGCTCTTGTGGCAAGGAACTGAACACCGGCACTTCGACTTTCGTCTCATAATTTAATCCGACCATATAGGCAAATCCGAAAAGCGTCGCTGACATGATAATGAATGTCCACGGTTTGCGGAGTAATAAACGTATTTTAATCATTAGAACAGCAAACATGATTAGTCAGCCTCCTTCCGCGGAAAAATCAGCACAGCCGCAACCAAAAGGATGATCCCATAGGCCAGCATCGTTGTTAGATACGGGTAAATGGCCCCAACATCGTATTCCTGCGCCATCTTCATGAATGCTTTTAAAGCCGCTCCATTCAGGGATAACTCACCTATTTTCTGAAACCAATCCGGAAAAACGTCCAGCGGCACAAAACTCCCTCCTATAAATGCTAAAACCGACACGACTATCCCGCCAAAGGCATCGGCGATCGATTCTGTGCGGTCCTTGAAACTAAAAGCGGCCAACAGAGACGATAGTCCGCCGATGGCAAAACTGAGCAAGAGGGTGATCAATAGAAAAATCGGAATGGACGGAATATCCACACCAAAGCAAAAATGGGCAAACAGATATAGGAGCAGCAATTGAACGAATGCAATGGCTGATCCGGAAAACAGGACACTTCCCAAATAAGACCACGGAGAAACAGAAGCTAGCTGAATGCGCTTATAGATAAATATCTCTTTCTCCCGCAGGGCGAAAGAAGCCATTGTTGACGCCACATACAGAACAAACATAGAACTCATGGCGAATGTATAGTAGATGGATGCATTGATTGGTTGTGCGCCGCTAACCATCTTCTTCTCTACGTTGATTTCTTTATTGACCGCCGCCAAATCAACCGGAAGCCCATTTTTTTGGAGAATGGCTCTAAACGCATATTCATTGCGTAAATCATCCACCATATTATCGACGATCCCGGCTGAAATCTGTTCATTTTCATTCTCGATGATTGTCAATGTTGGCGGCTGCCCTTCTTTCAGCAAATAATAGCGGAGAAAATCATAGGTAAAATGCTCAGGCACCTGGATAACAGCAGAGGTATCTTTCTTCTGCAGAGATTTGCCAACCTCTCCGCTGATCGCATGAAATTTTATGTTTTTATGGTTTTCCTCGCCTCCCAGCACCTCCTCTTTCAATATGGAAATCGGCAACATCTGCCCCACTGCATCGGCCAGCTGCTTCTTCACTGGAGTGGGAATAGAAGCTGACTGGTTCACTTCCTTGATGAATCGCTCTACATCCTTCGTCTCCGAGCCCTCGTCATATAGATAGACCTTTGCTTTGATGGCGCTTGTTTCACTATTCATCAGACTCCCAAGGGCGGTCCCTAAAATAGCAATCAACACCATCGGCATAAGGAATAGGGTGAATAATAGATTCTTATTCCTTAAAAGCACCAGCATATTCTTCTTGGCCAAATGGATGAACATCTTCATTCACCCCTAATCTCTCAGGACTCTGCCAGTCAGATGCAGAAATACATCTTCCAGCGTCGGATTTTTCAGTTCAATACTTGTAATGGCCACCTGCCACTTTTCAGATAAGGCAATGACTAAAGAAAACAAGTTAACATTTTTAGGTGCAATTAGTGTTAACTCTGTATCCTTCACCTTTACCGAGCTAATGTCAGCCCTATTTTTCAATTCTTCCACCATTTCTTCTGATGACCGTTCCAGTTTGACGACCAGCGTATTTTCTGAAGAGAGTATGCCCTTCAGCTCTTCCGTCGTCCCGGATGCAATAATCTCACCATGGTCCATGATGTAGATGCGGTCACATAGAAACTCCACTTCCTCCATATAGTGCGAGGTATACAAAACAGTGATTCCTTTTTCCTCATTGAGTTTCTTAACGGCTTCAAGAATATAGTTGCGCGACTGCGGGTCGATGCCGACTGTCGGTTCATCCATAATGATCAGCTTTGGATTATGCAGAAGAGCCACCCCGATATTCAGCCTTCGCTTCATGCCGCCTGAATACGTTTTGACAATATCTTTCCTTCTGTCACTTAAACCGATGAGGTCAAGCACATCATTAACACGCTCGTGCAATTCTGCTTTTTTCAAACCATGAATGCGGGCGAAAAAAGTCAAATTTTCCTCAGCGGACAATTCTTCATACAAGGCGATTTCCTGGGGGACGACCCCCAAAATGTTTCGCAAATCAGCAGGATTCTTCATAATGCTTTTCCCATTCAGCAATACATCACCCTTAGTGGGCATTAAGAGAGAAGCAATCATATTGATTGCCGTGCTTTTACCAGCTCCATTCGGCCCCAGCAGGCCAACTGTTTCACCATTATTCAAGTACATGCTGACATTCTTGACTACACTTTTCTGTTTATATGTTTTCGTAAGGCCAGTCACTTCAAGCAAGTTCCATTCCTCCTCGGCACTCTTCATCTCCTCTATATTTATTATAAGTTTTTTGAAAAGATAGATAACTATCTTCAGTCATCAATTAATGGCAATAACGTGACTGAAGTCATGGATAGGGGCCACAACAATATCGTTTTAAATCTATATACAAAAAAAACGCCAGCTTCATTGCTAAGCTGGCGTTTCGGCGAATACCATCCGGTCTTTGCCGTTGATATCATATTCAATGGTTACCTGCGCAGCAGGCAATGCGGCGCGCAGCAGGCTTGCCACTTGTTCTCCCTGTCCCGCCCCCACTTCAAATCCGACAAGGGACGGTTTGTTCAATACAGCAGTGAGCTCCTGAACCAGCCGGCGATAGAGATCGAGACCATCTTCCCCGGCAAAAAGGGCGGTATGCGGTTCATGTTCAGTTACTACTTCCGACATACTTGCCGCATCACCGACCGGAATATACGGCGGATTGGAAAGGACCACATCCAAGCGCTCTTGAGCTTGTATGAACGGCTGCAGGCCATCGCCCAACACAAAGGAAACATCTGCATTCAATGCAGATGCATTGCGCTTTGCCATCTCCAGTGCATTAGGCATGAGGTCGCTGAGGATCACCTCCAGCGCCGGCATTTCACATTTCATTGTTATGCCGATTGCACCGCTTCCTGTACCGATATCCGCAAGCTTCAACGAGCCTTCGTTCCCCTTAAATAACGCGGGAATTTTCTTCAAGGCATGGTATACCAGTTCCTCTGTTTCCGGACGGGGAATCAGTACGTCACCATTTACAGTGAACTCACGCCCATAGAATTCTTCGTGTCCGATCAGATGCTGAACCGGCACTCCTTCCGCATGCTGATAAACGCCTTCCCGGAACTTTTGCAGCACTTCTTCCGGAACCGCTTCCCGGATATCAGCCAAAAGCTGTGAACGGCTGCACTGAAGATAATGGCGCAACAGCAGCTCCCCCGCATTTTCATCCCGTCCGTTCTCTTTTAAAAAAGAAGAAGCCCAGTTCAGGGCTTCATAACGATGTACGCTCATGCTCATTCACCGCTTTCGAGTTTGCTTGCTTGGTCCTCAATGATCAATGCATCGATTACTTCATCAAGCTTTCCTTCCATCACTTGGTCCAGTTTTTGAATCGTTAATCCGATACGGTGGTCTGTTACCCGATTTTGCGGGAAGTTGTACGTCCGGATCCGTTCGGAACGGTCCCCAGTACCGACAGCCAACTTACGGTTTTGGTCGATTTCGGCCTGTACTTCGCGTTGGAATTTATCGTAAACACGCGCACGAAGAACTTTCATGGCTTTTTCTTTATTTTTTATTTGGGATTTTTCATCCTGGCAGGAAACAACCGTCTGAGTCGGTATATGTGTCAAACGGACAGCAGACATAGTTGTATTTACACTTTGTCCGCCAGGGCCCGATGATGCAAACGTATCGACGCGGATGTCCTTATCATGGATTTCGATTTCCACTTCTTCCGCCTCCGGCAATACAGCCACAGTGGCGGTAGATGTATGAATGCGGCCGCCTGACTCTGTCTCCGGCACCCGTTGAACGCGGTGGGCCCCATTTTCGAATTTTAATTTCGAATAAGCTCCCTGGCCATTAATCATGAAAATAATTTCCTTATAGCCACCAAGACCGGTAGGATTCGACTCGATCACTTCGGTCTTCCAGCCCTGCATCTCAGCATAGCGGCTGTACATGCGGTATAGACTTCCGGCAAACAATGCAGCTTCATCGCCGCCAGCTGCTCCCCTTATTTCCATAATAACGTTCTTATCATCGTTAGGGTCTTTAGGAATAAGCAGAATCTTCAGCTTCTCTTCAAGCTTTTCCATGGAATCTTCCAATTCGTGTACTTCTTCCTTAACCATTTCTTTCATTTCGGCATCGAGCTTCTCGTCCAGCATCGACTTTGCATCCTGGTATTGTGTACGCAGCTCTTTATATTGCCGGTATGCTTCGACCGTGTCCTGTATACTTGCCTGTTCTTTAGAATAGTCACGTAATTTTTTTGGATCATTTACTATTTCAGGATCACTTAGTAGTTCATTTAATTGATCGTAACGATCTTCTACTGCCTGCAATCGGTCTATCACTATAGTCACCTCGAGATTTTTCTCTATCTATTTACTGTATTATAGTATAGCAAAAGAATAACAGTCAAAATCCTCCATTTCGCTAAATGGCGAACAGAACCGCAGTCTTTTTCCTTATTGGTTCATCGCTTGGTCAACTCGATAAGCGCCTAGCCCTTCCATCCCTTTATCATTTCCTGGTACTTCGTGATGGTGGCGGCATCTTGGTTCATAAGCCTCCGAAGCGCCAACCATAATGATCGGATCATGGTAGTTGGCCGGCTTTCCATCGATTAAACGCTGTGTTTTGCTGGCGGCTCTGCCACAAACAGAACAAACCGCTTGGAGTTTTGTCACAGATTCAGCCAGTGACATCAAAGCAGGAACAGGACCAAATGGCTCTCCCCGGAAATCTTGGTCAAGCCCGGCCATAATCACCCGGAATCCTCGATTGGCAAGCTCTTGTGCCACATCAATAATATGTTCGTCAAAGAATTGGACTTCATCGATGGCAATGACATCTAAATCGTTCTCTATGTGAAGGAATATATCTTTCGATTGGTTGATAGGCTTAGCAATAACAGATGTCCCATTATGCGAAACGACCGCCTCTTCTGCATAGCGGTTATCAATGCCCGGTTTAAAAACAATTGCTTTTTGGCGGGCAAATTGTGTGCGCTGAACCCTCTTGATCAGCTCTTCCGATTTACCCGAAAACATGCTTCCGCAAATGATCTCCATCCAGCCTGCCTGTTTCTTTTCGTACAATGTATATCTCTCTCCTTCCTATGTGAAAGCCTACTAACATAGGTAGCGCTTCTTCAAAAAACCATATACTCTAGTTTAACCTATATTGTTGTCGATGACCTCTCAATATCACCTATACGCCATAGAAATTTTATACAGTCGCATTTTAGACTTTGTAAAATAATGGGGTTGATATGATTGCCTTCAAGCAACAGATGCCTTTCAACTGGTTTAACTGCCATCCTGTTTGACCAACCTTCTTCTAAAAACCCAAAGGACATAAGATATGCCTTTTCGAAGCAGCAAATAACTTTTGCCGTTTCGAAAAGGCACAGGAAAGTGAAACTTTATTTCGATAAGAGGCCTTCCATTAGCCTACTGCCGAATGGATCTGCCACTCACACTTCTCCGTCTTCACTTTTATATGAAAGCGGGTGTCTTAAAACCCGTAACAAGTATATGGATTCCGGCAAATTCAGAAAAAAAACAGGCAAGAAGAGAACTTGCCTGTCTTTAAACCAATAATCGGATTATTGTTGTTTTGTTTTGATACCATATTTTTTGTTGAAGCGGTCAACACGTCCACCAGCTTCAGCAAATTTTTGACGGCCAGTATAGAATGGGTGACATTCAGAGCACGTTTCAACGCGCACCTCGTCTTTTACTGAACCAGTTTCAAATTCATTACCGCAAGCACATTTAACTGTGACTTTTTTGTAATTAGGATGAATTCCTGCTTTCATTCTTTTCAGCTCCTTCCGCCCTGACTCATTTCCTGAACCAGAGTTATGTTGAAGGTGAAAGGTCTTTCCACCCTCTTGTTGCCCTATATGAAAGGTCAACAATAATCTCATTATAACAAGTCCACAGGGCAAATGCAACTAAACGATATACTCTTCAATCCCTATTTTTTACCTGTTGCCAAAACTTTATTCACTTTTCGTGCGCCGCGATGCCGCAGATTTCATTTCAACCTCAAGCATATCGAAAAACTCTTCGTTGCTCTTCGTTTGGCGCAGTTTGCGAAGGAATTTTTCCGTAAAATCAGGCGTATCGGACATCGTTTTCCGGATTGCCCATAATTTGTCCAAGTGATCTTTTGGAATAAGCAATTCTTCTTTCCGTGTTCCGGAACGGCGGATATCGATGGCCGGGAAGATTCGTCTTTCGGCCAGAGAGCGGTCCAAATGCAATTCCATATTGCCTGTCCCTTTGAATTCTTCATAAATCACATCGTCCATGCGGGAACCCGTGTCGATCAAGGCAGTGGCCAGAATCGTTAAGCTGCCGCCTTCTTCAATATTCCGCGCAGCCCCGAAAAATCGTTTTGGACGGTGGAAAGCTGCCGGGTCAATACCACCGGAAAGCGTACGTCCGCTTGGCGGAATATATAAATTATAGGCCCTTGCCAGACGGGTGATGCTATCCATTAGAATGATGACATCCCGCTTATGTTCAACAAGCCGCATTGCTCTTTCAATGACCAGCTCCGTGACTTTAATATGGTTCTCAGGCAATTCATCAAATGTGGAGCTGACTACGTCGCCGGCAACAGAGCGCTCGATGTCTGTCACTTCCTCCGGGCGTTCATCGATCAGGAGGACAATCAATTCCGCTTCCGGATGATTGGTTGTAATAGCGTTGGCGATCTCTTTGATCAGCATGGTTTTACCCGCTTTCGGAGGCGCAACAATCAGTCCGCGCTGTCCAAACCCGACCGGAGCGAGGATATCCATTATGCGGGTAGAAAGATTTCTTTGGGTTGTTTCTAATTTAATTTGCCGATTAGGGTACAGTGGCGTCAATCCTGGGAAATGGACCCTTTCTTTGGCCGTCTCTGGATCGTCTCCATTGACTGCCTCTACATGAAGAAGGCCATAATAGCGCTCGTTTTCTTTCGGGGGTCTAACCTTGCCGGATACCTTGTCCCCGTTTCGCAAATCAAAACGGCGGATTTGCGAAGCAGATATGTAGATATCTTCGGAACTAGGCGAGTAATTGATTGGGCGCAAGAAACCGAACCCTTCGGAAGGAATGATCTCCAATACTCCTTCCATGAAAAGAAAGCCATCCTGTTCAGCACGGGCTTTCAAAATAGCGAAAATCAATTCTTTTTTGGTTAATTTACTGTAATAGGACACTCTGAATTCTTTTGCTAACTCATAAAGCTCTTTCAGCTTCATGTGTTCCAGATGGGAAATAGTTAAATTCATACGTACACCACACTTTTTATTAATAGCAATCATAAATTGGCATTTCATACACATTTAGCTACAACTTAATAAAGGAAATGAATATAATAGCTTTTTTTAATGAAGAATTAAATGAAGGAAATCGCCAATAAAATTGAAGATTAGAAGGATTATTTTGTAGATACGGGCCTAAGAATGACCTGCCGCATATCTGTATTCTACTTCTTGCATAGAACAAGTTCAATTAGAACCCATTTCCATTGAAATAGAGTAAGCTTATTCATTACTTATACCACACATATTCAACTTCGTCTATTTTACTTAAAAATATTCAAAAAATATATTTTTTTGTGACATATAATTCTCTAAAATTCGCTATAGCGCCGAACAAAATAAAAATGGGCAGCAGCCGCTGCCCATTCCCCGCCTATGAAGAGCTTATAGCCCACTATGCCTTCATCACCAGGTTCGGCTTTTTCTTCAGGCTATGCCGGCCGTCCACAAAACGGACAGTGCCCGACTTTGCACGCATAACGATTGATTGTGTTTCTCCGTAGTTAGCCTTGTATTGGACGCCGCGCAGCAATTCGCCGTCCGTGACGCCTGTAGCGGCAAAAATGGCGTCGTCGCCTTTCACCAAATCATCCATTAGCAGGATTTTATTGGTATCCAGCCCCATACGTTTACAGCGTTCCGATTCGCCGTCGTTCTGCGGAAGCAATTTTCCTTGAAGCTCCCCTCCCAGGCACTTCAATGCGACAGCCGCGATGACGCCCTCAGGGGCACCGCCTGAGCCGAGCAATATATCGACGCCGGTTTGGTCGAATGCTGTGTTGATGGCGCCAGCAACATCTCCATCATTAATCAGCTTAATTCTGACGCCGGCTTCTCTTAGTGTATGAATGATTTCATCATGGCGCGGACGGTTCAAAATAGTGGCCACAATGTCTTCAATATCTTTATTTTTCGCCCGGGCAACCGCACGGATATTATCCATGACCGGCGCCTCGATATCGATTTTCCCCACCGCTTCCGGCCCAACAGCGATTTTATCCATATACATATCAGGTGCATGAAGTAGATTGCCGTGGTCTGCAACCGCCAGGACTGCAAGCGCGTTCCATCCTCCTGAAGCAACGATATTCGTTCCTTCGAGTGGATCGACAGCTACATCAACGCGCGGCCCATAGCCGGTTCCCAGTTTTTCATCGATATATAACATTGGCGCTTCATCCATTTCCCCTTCGCCAATGACAACTGTCCCTTTCATCGGAATTGTATCAAACACATTTCTCATAGCTGTTGTAGCTGCATCATCGGCCTCTGCTTTTTTTCCTCTACCCATCCAACGGGCAGAAGCTAATGCAGCTGCTTCCGTGACACGAACAAGTTCCATCGATAAACTTCTCTCCACTTGTCTTTCCCCTCCAACGAATCATTTAGTATATCACAATTACAGATATATAATAACACATTCAGGGAAAATATGCAGATAAAGCTATTTTTATCCTATTCCAACTGTTGTTCATGCATATCATTCGAAAAAATCGGCGAAAAGGCTGTTCCAATTTATGAACTTTTTAACTGTTCCAGTTCTTCTTCCGTCATTTCTTCCCGCCAAATGGTGGCTCCCAATCCGCTCAGCTTGTCCTCTAAATGGCTGTAGCCGCGGTCAATATGGTCCACGCCAGTGATTTCTGTTATTCCTTCTGCCATCAGGCCTGCTATGACCAAAGCTGCCCCGGCCCGCAAGTCGCTTGCTTTCACTTTTGCTCCTTGGAGCTGAACAGGGCCTGTAATGATTGCAGACCGCCCTTCCACCTTTATATTGGCGTTCATGCGGCGCAGTTCATCGATATGCTTGAAGCGTGCCCCGTATATCGTATCCGTGACAACGCTTGAACCAGTCGCTTTTGTTAAAAACGCCGTGAATGGCTGTTGAAGGTCTGTGGCAAAACCGGGATATACCAATGTCTTGATATCCACAGCTTTCAATCGATCACCAGGCGACACAAAAATTTGGTCATCCCTTGTCTCAACGTTGACGCCCATTTCCCGCAGCTTGGCAATCAACGATTCTAAATGCTGGGGAATGACATTATCAATAAGCACGCCTTCGCCAACAGCAGCCGCCATTATAATGAATGTTCCAGCTTCTATTCTGTCAGGAATAATCGTGTGGCGGCAGCCGCTTAGTTTTTCCACACCGTCAATCCGGATCACGTCCGTTCCGGCCCCTTTAATTTTGGCTCCCATATTCGTCAATAAGGTGGCCACATCAATAATTTCCGGTTCTTTGGCCGCATTCTCGATGATCGTTTGCCCTTTAGCCCTTACCGCGGCCAGCATAATATTGATGGTTGCCCCTACGGATACGACATCCAAATAAATGCGCGCTCCCCGCAGCTCATCAGCGCGGAGATAGATGGCTCCTTGTTCATTCGTCACGTGGGCGCCGAGTGCTTCAAATCCTTTAATATGCTGGTCGATTGGTCTCGGGCCAAGATAGCAGCCTCCAGGAAGCCCGATAACGGCTTTCTTGAAGCGTCCAAGCATAGCTCCCATCAGATAATAAGAGGCGCGGAGTCTTTTCACTTTGCCATTGGGCAGTGGCATCGAAACCATACTGCGCGGGTCAATCGTCATTTCTCCGTCGGTGAATTGCACATCCCCGCCTATTTCCTCCAATAATCCTTTCAGCAGTCCAACATCAGATATATCAGGCAGTCCCTCAATCGTAACAGGTGAATCGGCCAGTATAGTGGCTGGAATCAAGGCCACCGCACTGTTTTTCGCCCCGCTCACCCGAATTGTTCCTTTTAAAGGATATCCGCCGGCAATTTTAAGTTTATCCATAATTTGCTCCCTTCTACATCAAGCAGTTCCATGGGCTCACAGATCACTATTCCATTATATACCAACACAAATTCAAATACTCTGCCATTCTACATAAAACATAGTGTACTCAAAAAGCAAAATATCATGTAAAAAATAGAAAAAAAGGAGTCATAGGTTTCTTTCTATTACCTATGACCAATTGATATACCATTTATTGTAACAAACTTCTAGTAGCTTTGTAACGTTTCTTACTTAAACAAAAAAGAACTCTCCCAATCATTTTAAAAAGAAAGAACTTTTTTTACAAGAACAATGATTATACCCAATATGGAGGATTCATGTGGTGGAATGTACAGGGGAAGTTACTGAAAGACTGATTCGCAACATAAGCTTCAGAACTAAAATGGTTGCGATCATAAAAAAAGACCGGATGCATCGATTGCATTCCGGCCTTTTAGATCATTACGCTTTGTTGTTTGAACCGAATTCACGGATTTTGCCAACAACAGTTGCTTTAATAGCTTCGCGTCCTGGTCCGATGAATTTACGTGGATCGTAAACTTCTTTATCGTTGTCAAGGACTTCGCGGACTTTCTTAGCAAAAGCGATTTGGTTTTCAGTGTTAACGTTGATTTTTGAAGTTCCAAGAGAAATGGATTTTTTGATATCTGCTTCTGGGATACCAGTTCCGCCGTGAAGAACCAAAGGCATGTTTGTAAGATCTTTGATTTCTTCCATTTCTTTGAATCCTAGGTTTGGTTCACCTTTGTAAGGACCGTGTACAGATCCTAGAGCTGGAGCTAGGCAGTCAATGCCAGTTGCTTCAACAAGGTGTTTACATTCGTTAGGGTCAGCATAGATTACGCCGTCAGCGATTACGTCGTCTTCTTGTCCACCTACTGTTCCAAGTTCTGCTTCAACAGAAACACCTTTTGCATGAGCGTAATCAACAACTTTTTTAGTTGTTTCTACGTTTTCTTCAAATGGGTGGTGTGATGCGTCGATCATGACAGAAGTGAAGCCAGCGTCGATCGCTTCTTTACATTTGTCGAATGAAGAACCATGATCCAAGTGGATAGCCACAGGAACAGTGATTTTCATATCTTCTAATAAACCTTTAACCATCATTACTACTGTTTTGAAGCCGCCCATGTGACGTGCAGCACCTTCAGAAACACCTAGGATGACAGGAGATTTTTCTTCTTCAGCAGCTGCAAGGATTCCTTGTGTCCATTCAAGGTTGTTGATGTTGAATTGACCAACTGCATATTTTTCTTTTAATGCTTTGTTTAGCATTTCAGTCATTGAAACTAAAGGCATTTTATTTCCTCCTTATGTTATAGCTGTTCACACTGCTTTTTTCGCAGAGTTCCCTATTTAGAATACTTCCCAAAAGGGTATGTAAACTATACGAAAAAATAGGCGAACAGTAAACAATTTAAAATCCATTGTTAAGCATACCAATTGTTCTGTCATTTCTCAACATGTTGGCAGGAATGGGTAAAAATTGTTATTATTTTATCTCAAATGTTTGTCCATTAATAGAATATTTAAATTTGTATTCCCTTTCACTTTGCCTTTTAAACCTTTTTAAGAGGAAGATACTTCTTCACGGCGCTCCGGATATCGTCAATATCGAACGGCTTGGCAAAGTGCGTGATGGCACCTAGGTCTTTTGCCTTCTGGATCATATCAAGCTCCCCGTAAGCAGTCATGATGATCACCGCTATTCCCTGGTCTTTCGCTTTCATCCGCTTGAGGATTTCGATGCCATCCATTCCAGGTATTTTCATATCAAGAAGGACGAGATCCGGCGAATATTTCTCTGCAATATCAAGTGCTTGGACGCCATTTGCTGCTTGGAATGTTTCATATCCCTCTTTTTGCAACACCTCATTCAATAAAATCCTAATTCCGAATTGATCGTCTACAATGAGTATTTTTCCAGCCATTTTACCACTCCTTGATTTTTATATAGTGAAATATCGATCGGGAGGATTTTTCATCCTTCGCCGACCATTAGTTGACCAATCGAGTCCATACTGGCACTTGGCTCCCGCTTGCACTTCTTCATCTTTACTATCCAACGTTTCTGCATCCTTTTCACTAGCTTTGATTCGCTAATGTTGCCGGAATCCGATATAATTCACATAGTTCTTGTGATAAAGGAGTTTTACTATGCTTAAGATTTTTTCTACACAGCTAAGCGGCGTGTTCAAAGCGATTAATGATGATGAGTTTGCCTTCGAGGATGCAGCGCGCCTATTGGCTCAAGCTGCTGTCGGTGATGGAACCATTTATATAGCCGGGTTTGCTGAAATGAAAGGGTTGATTCCGCAAGCAACAGAAGGCACCGATGCCCTTCCAAGTTGCAAGCCTTTCAATCAGCTGGATGGAGTCACGACTGCCGATCGCGTCCTGCTAGCGGTCCGCCACCACAACGACCCAGAAGCAATCAAGTTGGCAAAAGACCTATATGACAGACAGATTCCATTCGTCGCCATGAGCACCGTCGTAAACGATGAAAACGGCATTCAGGATTGGTGCGATGTGCACCTCGATCTACGTGTAAAAAGAGGGCTTGTCCCTGCTGACAATGGCGGGCGCATCGGCTTCCCGGCGCTAATGGCCGCACTGTATGCCTATCATGGCATACACTTCACATTGACAGAATTGCTAGAGGAGTATCAGGATTGATAGCAACATCTTCCATATAAGAAAATAATACCATTCTTTCTGGCACACTCCCACATTTTTATCGATGAAGGCTGTGATTAATGGATGGCCAGCCTTTTTCAGCTGAATAGAGGCAATAAAAAAGAGGCTGGGACAGAACTAGCTTCAATAATGAAAAAAGTAATGAAAAAAGTGAAATTGAGTGCGCTCAATTTCACTTTTTTCTATTCTTCTCTAATCATCCTTACCTGTTAGCCGTGAATTTCCTTAAATTCACGGCCATTAATGCAAGGCCCATTTCATTTTCAACTTTCGATTTTCCTCGAACTGAAAATCGATTGAAATGCAAATTAGCCTTCAAGAATCCAAAAACTGGTTCCACATCTATTTTTCTTTTACGATAAATGGAACTCGTTTCTTCTTCTGAAAGCTTCGCTCTTACGTATTCTTTTTGTTGTTCCCATTTTTCATTCACCATTACTTTTCGATGGTTTCCTTCTTTTGCTTTTGTACATGAGGAACGCAATGGGCATCCTGAACAGTTTTCACACTCATAAATCTTAAATTCACGTGTGAAGCCTTCTTTATCTGTTCGTACTGAATAATTTTTAAAGACAAGTTGTTGTTGGTTGGGACACGTGTATACATCCTTTTCTTTGTCATACTGCCAATTCGCTGTATTGAATGGGTTTTGTTTATATTTCTTCTTTTGCTCTTTCACGTACATTCCATAGGTAATTAACGCTTCTCGTTTACGATTTGAAAGGATATCATCATAATTCTGTTCACTTCCATATCCTGCATCTGCGACGATGTGCTTTGGCAACTCAAAATAATGTTGTTCAATTTGGTCTAAGAACGGGATTAATGTACGGGTATCAGTTGGATTCGAAAAGAGGCTGTAGGCAAGCGCGTATTGTCCTTCTGTTGCCACTTGTACATTATAACCGGCTTTCAATTGACCATTTTTCATATAATCATCTTTCATACGCATAAAGGTCGCGTCGGGATCTGTCTTTGAATAACTATTTCGTGTGCCGAATATTTCAAAGTCTTTTTGATATCTCTGTTTTCGTTGGATATGGTCCATTAATTGTTTTCGTGCTTGTTTTGGGAATTTCCGTTCACTTCTCAACGCTTTTCGCTCGGCTCCATTCGTTGATGCCTCTATTTTTTGATCGTACTCAGAAATCACTTCATCTACTTTTTCAACGATTTGAGTGAGCTCTTCCAACGTTAACTCTTCTTCACTTTCCTGTACAATTTGAGGCATGATTTCATTTTTAAGCAGCTCTTTATATAGATGATTTGATTTTTCGATTAATCCCTGATGATACTTCTCGATGGATTTCTTCCAAACAAACGTAAACTTATTCGCATTCGCTTCAATCTTCGTTCCATCAATAAAGATGGCTTCTTGATCAATGATTTTTTCTTGGACGAGCTGGCAACGGAATTGAACGAAACATTGGCGGATTAATTCTTTTACTTCAGGTTGAACACGGAAACGGTTGATGGTGCGGTAGCTTGGTTCATATCCTTGCGCCAGCCACATCATACGAATACTGTCCTTTAAAAGGGCTTCTATTTTCCGACCTGAAAAGACAGATTGTGTATAGGCACATAGGATAATTTTCAACATCATGCGTGGATGATAGGCAGGACAACCCTCATTCCGCAGAAATGGTTCAAACGCTTCATGAGGAATACTTTCAACTAAGTGGTGTACATGGAAGGCGATATCATTCTTTTGTAATCTGACTTCTAAATCTAAAGGCAAAATTAATTGATTCATGTTATAATCTTTAAACATAAGGACACTTCTTTCTGTTTGGTTTTGTGTGGTAACTTAATTTTAACAGAGAATGTCCTTATTTTATTTTGAAAAAAATCAAAGCCGGTGAAATTTTACTCATTGTAAAATTTCACCGGCTTTTTCATTTTAGAGGAGGGTTCTGTCCCAGCCTCTTTTCGTTGCCTTATTATTGATTTTTGCTTTTCAAAGTGGCTTCGATAAAGTCGCGGAATAATGGCTGCGGTCTTGTTGGTCTTGAAGTGAATTCCGGATGGAACTGGGAAGCCACGAACCAAGGATGGTCTTGTATTTCGACGATTTCGACCAATCTGCCGTCCACGCTTGTACCGGAGAAGACAAACCCTTTATCTTCCATTTCTTGACGATAGTGGTTATTGAACTCATAACGGTGGCGATGGCGTTCGTATACCACTTCATCTTTGTATGCATCCATTGCTTTTGTGCCTTCAGCCAACTTACATGGATATAGGCCAAGACGCAATGTTCCGCCAAGATCCTCGATATCCTTCTGTTCCGGAAGAAGGTCGATGATTGGATAAGGTGTATTCGGATCCAATTCTGATGAATGGGCGCCTTCCAAGCCCAAGACATTGCGCGCGAATTCGATGGAGGCCAATTGCATGCCTAGACAGATACCGAAGAATGGCTTCTTGTTTTCACGCGCATATTTAATGGCAGCTATTTTTCCTTCCACGCCGCGGTCGCCGAATCCGCCAGGAACAAGGATGCCGTCTGCTTGGCCCAGTAATTCTGCCACATTGTCATCATTTACTTCTTCTGAGTTTACCCAATCGATTTCAATATCCGCATCGAATGCATAGCCTGCATGCTTCAACGCTTCTGCCACTGAAATGTATGCATCCTGTAATTCCACATACTTCCCAACCAGGGCAATGCGTGTCTTCTTGGATAGGTTAAGCACTTTCTCGACAAGTTCTTTCCATTCGTCCATATTCGCTTCTTTGCATGAAAGCTGAAGATGGTCGCATACGATTTGATCCAATTTTTGTTCTTGAAGAGCCAATGGCACAGAGTATAAAGTGTCTGCATCTTGGCATTCAATAACCGCTTTAGGGTCAATATCGCAGAATAAAGCAATCTTATCCTTCATATCTTGGGAAATCGGCATTTCCGTACGCACTACAATAACATTTGGCTGAATGCCTAGACTTCTCAATTCTTTTACGCTGTGCTGTGTAGGCTTTGTTTTCATTTCGCCGGCAGCTTTAATATACGGCACTAGTGTGCAGTGCAAGTACAACACATTTTCGATGCCGATATCGCTCTTGATTTGGCGGATTGCTTCCAAGAATGGCAAAGATTCTATATCCCCAACCGTTCCGCCGATTTCAGTGATGACCACATCGGCATTCGTTTCATTCCCTGCACGGAAGACGCGCTCCTTGATTTCGTTGGTGATGTGAGGAATAACTTGGACAGTGCCGCCCAGATAGTCGCCGCGTCTTTCTTTACGCAGAACGGTAGAGTACACTCTTCCGGAAGTAACGTTGCTGTACTTGCTTAAGTTGATATCGATGAAACGCTCATAATGCCCTAAATCTAAATCTGTTTCTGCGCCGTCATCTGTTACAAATACTTCTCCGTGTTGGTATGGGCTCATTGTGCCCGGATCTAGATTGATGTAAGGATCGAATTTTTGGATGGTTACATTCAATCCTCTGTTTTTCAGCAATCTTCCCAAAGAAGCAGCTGTAATTCCTTTACCTAGTGAAGAGACAACTCCGCCCGTTACAAAAATATACTTAGTCAATGGTTCATTTCCCCCTTGGAATAAAATATCGTACATTCAGTATTACGCAGACTCCCTCCTGCCGGCATGCATAGGGAGGCATCAGGAGCGCGAGCAGTCTGCAGAAAAGCCAAAATGGACATAAAAATAAAAATGAAAGGGAGCTTTCCAACTCTCTTTCCTTTAACTACCTGATGGAATAATTAAAGTTTCCCCATAACCTAAAACATTGCAAAAGCTTCATGAAAAAACAAAAACGCTCCTCTTACAAAAGGTAAGGGAGCGGTATAATGTGTATACAATAAGCGTGTCCTTTTTAAAGGAGCCCAAAAATGATTCTACAAATTTCTACTTAAAAAGTCAAGCTGTTTAGATTTCTTCTTCCTCTTCGTCTTCTTCGTCGCTATCAAGCTCGAAGTCGTCTTCAACAAGATCCTCGTCCAAATCATCTTCGTCTTCTTCATCGTCGATTCCCAGAAGATCCTCGTCATCGTCTTCGTCAACTTCCAAATCGTCGTTTTCGAAGTCATCCAAATCTAAATCGTCTTCCAGATCATCGAACTCTTCATCAGCTTTCTTTGCTTTTTTCTTCTTCGGTTTGACCGGGTTTACCATTTCATCTTCCACTTGATCGATCGGGTACCAGTCTTTCAATCCCCACATTTGCTCGCCAGGGATGCTGAAACGGCCGTCAACATTCAAGTCTGTATAGAATTGCGGCAGCTTTTGCTGCAATTGTTCTTGGGTCAAATCTTGCAGTTTAGCGATTTCCTTTATGAGATCCTGAAAAGAAATAGCTTGTTTTCTTTCGCCTAGGATCGCGTGTGTAAGTTCAATTAAAGACATTTCTTTAAGGTCTTCTTTAGACATTTGATTCAAATTCAAAATGTGCACGTCCTTTCTCTATCAAAAAGCATGGTGGTCATACTTTATCAATCCTGCCATAAACAAATACGCATATACATACCATTATAAACAATTCATTTGGGTTTATGCTAGTTCTAACTTATCCTTTACGGCGTTTTTTACCACTTAAAGGCTTCTTTTCCTTCCGATGTTCCCGGTAAGCCAAATAGAAAAAAAAGAACGAGATCGTAAAGAAGCTGACTGCGCCGAATTGTTTATCATATAAAAACAAAGAAGCAACTATGAAAGCAGCAAACAACAAGATATATACAAATGTCTTTAGCCTCATGATTCCAGCTCCATTATATCGTTTAGAAAATCATTTTAACCTTATTATTCAGGATTTATAAAGTTTTTTTGTAAAAATATTGTTTTTTTGCACTTCCATAGCTCTGTATCCATGTAAAAGGAGAAAAAAGAAGCTGATGCATATATCAGCTTCCACAGTGTTGAAAAACAATCTTTTCAATGAACAAAATAGAAAAACTGCTTCAATATCTCCTTTTAAAAAAGTATAAAAAGAAGCGCCAAGGTGCAAGCGACGATTGATATCCGCTTCAGGATGCTCGCTTTCCGCGGGGCGGGCGGTGAGCCTCCTCGGCGCAAATCGCCTGTGGGGTCTCACCTGTCCCGCTTATCCCGCAGGAGTCTCGCACCTTCCGCTCCTATCAATCAACCTTACGATCAATCACTCACCTTATTTAAAAACAACCACCTTTTAGAAAATAAACTTATGATAAGATGGATGACTCCATACCTAAAAAGGTTTCGTTCCATGAGATCGTAAGTCAACAGGTAAGACCGTCGACAAAGGAACTGGACGTTGAGCATGATAAAAAACTCCATGGCTGATGGATGGTACCATGGAATTCATAAAGTAAAAGCACTTGGTGAGTGCCATCATCAAATACTTAAATAATGAGACCAACCAAATAAAAAATGTTAGCGTTTACACATGACCAACTTTTTATTTCAATAACATGGAAGCTGATAATACATCAGCTTCCGATCGATCAGGCTTATTACATATTGCGGCGATATTGTCCGCCTACTTCATAGAGTGCGCGGGTGATCTGGCCGAGGCTTGCATACTTGACGGAATCCATCAATGCCGCAAAAATATTGCCCCCGCCTACAGCTGCGTCTTTTATCGCCTGCAGCGCTTGGCCGCTTTGCTCTTTATGCTTCTCTTGAAATGCTCTTAAGGCCGCGATTTGGCCTTCTTTTTCTTCGACCGTTCCTCTGGCCAATTCAATGCTGTTCATTTCTTCTTCACTTGGCGGATTTGGATTCAGATAAGTGTTCACGCCGATGATTGGCAGCTCCCCAGAATGCTTTTTCATTTCATAATACATCGATTCATCCTGGATTTTGCCCCGCTGGTATTGTGTTTCCATCGCGCCGAGCACGCCGCCCCGGTCATTGATGCGCTCGAATTCCTGCAGTACTGCTTCTTCCACCAGATCCGTCAGCTCTTCAATAATGAAAGATCCTTGCAGTGGATTTTCGTTTTTCGATAGCCCCAGCTCTTTGGTGATAATCATCTGGATCGCCATTGCTCTCCGGACTGATTCTTCTGTCGGTGTGGTAATCGCTTCATCATACGCATTTGTATGAAGGGAGTTGCAGTTATCCTGGAGCGCCATGAGCGCCTGCAGCGTCGTGCGAATATCATTAAAGTCGATTTCCTGTGCATGCAGGGAACGGCCTGAAGTCTGAATATGGTATTTGAGCTTTTGGCTACGTTCATTGGCGCCATATTTGTTCTTCATGACAACCGCCCAGATTCTTCTGGCCACTCTGCCTATCACCGTATACTCCGGATCCAGCCCATTCGAAAAGAAGAAAGACAGGTTTGGCGCGAAATCATCAATTTTCATGCCGCGGCTTAAGTAATATTCGACATACGTAAAGCCATTCGCAAGGGTAAAGGCCAATTGGGAAATAGGATTGGCGCCCGCTTCGGCAATATGGTACCCGGAAATAGAAACAGAATAATAATTCCGCACTTGGTTTTCAATAAAATACGCTTGTATATCCCCCATCATCCGCAGGGCAAATTCCGTTGAAAAAATACAGGTGTTCTGGCCTTGGTCCTCCTTCAGTATATCGGCCTGGACTGTCCCCCGGACCGTCCGGAGCGTATAAGCGGCTATCTCTTTGTATTCTGCCTCTGTCAGCGGCCGGGCCAGCTCTTTCTCTTTTGCTTCTGCTTGCTGCATGATTGCCGTGTTCAGATACATGGCCAGAATGATCGGCGCAGGACCGTTAATCGTCATGGACACGGAAGTAGAAGGATGGCATAAATCAAATCCTTGATAGAGAATCCTCATATCATCCAAAGTACAGACATTCACACCGCTTTCGCCGACTTTGCCATAAATATCCGGCCTGTAGTCCGGGTCTTCACCGTAAAGCGTTACTGAATCAAATGCCGTACTGAGCCGCTTGGCCGGATCATCCTTAGAAAGATAGTGGAATCTTTTATTGGTCCGCGCAGGCGAGCCTTCACCGGCGAATTGCCGTTTCGGGTCTTCGCCGGCCCGCTTAAACGGGAACACTCCGGCAGTGTAAGGAAAATGCCCCGGCAGATTTTCTTTATAAATCCATTCTAGGAGATCGCCGTAATCTGTGTACTTCGGCAAGGAGACTTTTGGGATCAGCAAACCGGATAAGCTTTTTGTTTTCAAAGATGTCTTTATTTCTTTGTCGCGCACATAGGTTGTAAGCTCCTCCTGCATGTACTGCTCTTTCTTCATTTTCCAATCGGCCAGATGTTTTTTGGACTCTGGGCTAAGCATACTGGCGTATTCTTCTTTCAATTGTTCCAATGCAGGTGCAATGCTGCTGTTCTTTCCTGCGGACGCTTCAAGTGCACCTTCAAGCTGGAAAACCTTCCGGGCAACTTCTCCCTGTATTTTTGCTTGTTTATTATAGGTTTTGACACTTTCAGCAATCTCCCGTAGATAATAGCGGCGGTCATTAGGGATGATGACATTCTGTTTTTTCACATCCCCTTTTGTGGAATAGGATGTCTGCCAAGAGGTCCCCGTTTTTTCATTAATGGTTTCAATCAAAGCTGCGAATAAGCTGTTTGTTCCTTCGTCGTTAAACTGGCTGGCAATCGTGCCGTACACAGGCATTTCCGCGATATCCTGGTCGAACAATACATGGCTCCGCTGGTATTGCTTCTGCACTTGGCGCATTGCGTCTTCGGAGCCTTTCCGTTCAAATTTATTGATGACAATCAAATCGGCATAATCGATCATATCGATTTTCTCCAGTTGTGAAGGAGCCCCGAATTCACTGGTCATGACATACAGACTGACATCACAGACATCCGCAATGGCAGCGTCCCCCTGGCCAATTCCGGATGTCTCTACGATGATGAGGTCAAATCGGGCAACCTTTGCCACAGAGATGGCATCTTTCAGCGCAAGTGATAATTCGCTTCTTGAGTCGCGCGTGGCGAGGCTCCGCATATAGACACGGTCATTAAAGATGGCATTCATGCGGATGCGGTCGCCAAGAAGGGCTCCGCCCGTTTTTTGTTTGGTGGGGTCAATAGAGAGAATGGCTACTTTTTTGTCCGGTATCTCATTGAGGAACCGGCGGATCAATTCATCTGTCAATGAGCTTTTTCCAGCCCCGCCTGTGCCGGTAATGCCGACTACAGGTGCACAAGGAACGCTCGATTTTATTTCGTCGAGAAGAGGTTCAATCGTTGAGGCTGTTTCAAGGGCGGCATCATGGGAGTTCTCGGCGAATGTAATAAACTTCGCGACAGCGCTGTAATCGCCTTTTTTTAACTGTTCCAGGTACCGTTTTGGGTCTTCCTGTTTTAGATGCCGGTCGCAATCTTCCAGCATGTAATTGATCATTCCCTGCAGGCCAAGTTCCCGGCCATCCTCTGTAGAGAAAAGACGGTGAATGCCATACTCATGCAATTCATGGATTTCCCGGGGGATGATGACCCCGCCGCCTCCGCCATAAATGCGGATATGGCCGGCCCCTTTTTCATGGAGCAAATCGTACATATACTTAAAGAATTCAACATGGCCGCCTTGATAGGACGAAACAGCAATACCGTGTGCGTCTTCCTGAATGGCCGTATTGACAATTTCCTCCACTGAACGGTTGTGGCCGAGATGGATCACTTCTGCTCCAGAGCTCTGCAAGATTCTTCGCATAATATTAACGGACACATCATGGCCATCAAAGAGTGCAGATGACGTAATGAATCGGATATGGTTCTTTGGTTTATAGACAGTAGTCTGTACCATACTTCTCCCCCTATTCTTTGGATCAATATATGCCTGAAGCGGTATGGATTCCGCTTAAAAGCGCTTTTGTCTGCCGATCGATGTACTCTTCCAACGTAAACAATTTCCGCAGGGCCCAACGGCGGAACCCCCACATTTGCCCTTGGACGAATATATTATGGGCAACCATTTTGATTTGCCTGTCGTCCAAATTGATTTCTTTGTTATCCCGGCATTTCAGCAGCAATGCTTCAAACATTGCCACCATTTCCATTTCCTTTTTAAGCACATACGGAAGGGCGTCCTTGGAAAGCGATTTGGCTTCCTGATACATGACCAGCACTTCATCCTGCATATCATCCATGACTTTGAAATAATTGCTTATTCCCATTTTCAGACTGTCGATTGTGCCGTCATTTCCGGCCAGATTCTCCTCAAGCCGCTCCTTCACCTCGTCATAAATCCGGTCGCACACCAGATAGAGCACATCTTCCTTTGTACGGATATATTCGTATAATGTTCCTATGCTAAACCCGGAAGCCTTTGCAATTTCCCTGGTGGTTGTGCGATGGAAGCCCTTTTGCTTAAAAAGCGTAACTGCCCCTGATATCATCTGGTCCCTGCGTTTTTGGATCAATTCCTCATCTTTTACAGAAGCATGCACTTCCCGCTTCTTCATCGCCGCCCTCCTCGCTTCCGCTTACTTTTCGCCAAATAAATGAAGAAGAGAAAGAACCCCTTTCTCTTTCTCTTCTAAAACTTGAAACAAAGCGTCTTACTTCGTTAACATTCTTGAAATCACCATGCGTTGAATCTCTTGCGTGCCTTCATAAATTTGCGTAATTTTGGCGTCACGCATGAAACGTTCTACCGGGTAATCCTTGGTATAGCCATAGCCGCCGAAGACCTGGACAGCTTCCGTTGTGACCTTCATAGCCGTATCCCCGGCAAATAATTTGGACATGGCTGATTCTTTGCCGTACGGAAGCCCCTTGGATTCCAGCCAAGCCGCCTGGTACGTCAGCAAGCGAGCCGCTTCGATATTTGTAGCCATATCTGCCAATTTGAATGCCACACCTTGTTGTGCCGCGATCGGCTTCCCGAACTGTTCCCGCTGTTTGGCGTACTCGACTGCTGCATCCAATGCCCCTTGCGCAATGCCGACAGCTTGGGCCGCGATTCCGTTTCTGCCGCCATCAAGCGTCATCATGGCAATCTTAAAGCCTTCCCCCTCTTTGCCAAGGAGGTTTTCGGCAGGAACCTTACATTGTTCAAAGATCAATTCAGTCGTAGGAGAAGAACGTATACCCATCTTCTTCTCTTTCTTTCCAACGCTGAACCCTTCAAATGTACTCTCCACGATAAATGCTGAGGTCCCTTTTTGTTTGGATTCCGGATCCGTTAAAGCAAACACAATATAGGTATCCGCTACCCCGCCGTTCGTGATGAAGATTTTGGAGCCATTCAGGATGTAATAATCGCCATCCCGTTTGGCAGTGGTGCGCATGCCGCCTGCGTCAGAACCTGAACCGGGCTCTGTCAGGCCGTATGCCCCCATCTTTTCCCCCAGAGCCATAGGGCGCAAATATTTTTGCTTTTGCTCTTCCGTGCCAAATTTATAAAGCGGCCAGCCGGCAAGAGATGTGTGGGCAGATAATGTCACTCCAGTGGATGCGCACACGCGTGATAATTCTTCCACAGCAATGCAATACGCCAAATAGTCGCTGCCGATTCCACCGTACTCTTCCGGCCAAGGAATCCCTGTTAAGCCAAGCTCCGCCATTTTCTTGAACAGATCCATATCAAAACGCTCTTCTTCATCACGTTCTGCGGCTGTTGGCGCTACTTCATTCCGCGCAAAGTCCCGAACCATTTTGCGGATCATTTCATGTTCTTCTGTTAATGTGAAATTCATCGTTTTCCCCACCTTGGTCAAGTATGTGTTTATCTTTCTTATTTTTCCGAAAATCGATTTCCGCTATTTCCCCTGAAGATGCTTAGAGATGACAATACGTTGGATTTCACTTGTTCCTTCGTAAATCTCCGTCACTTTGGCATCGCGGAAATACCTTTCCACCTGGTAATCCTTCGTATAACCATAGCCGCCGAATACCTGGATGGCTTCTGTGGTTACTTCCATCGCTGTTTTGGACGCGAACAATTTAGCGATGGATGCTTCCTTGCCGCATGGTTTATTGGCCGCCCTAAGACTGGCAGCCTGGTAGACCAGCAACCGAGCCGCTTCCACCGCGGTGGCCATATCCGCCAATTTAAAACCGATGCCTTGCTGCGCCGCAATCGGCTTTCCAAATTGCTCGCGCTCTTTGCTATAACCGACCGCAAGTTCCAAAGCTCCTTCTGCAATACCAAGTGCCTGAGCCGCAATGCCAATACGTCCCACATCGAGATTTGCCATGGCGATTGCAAATCCCTCTCCTTCCTTGCCGAGAAGCTGGCTCTCCGGGATGCTCATGCTCTCAAAAGTCAATTGCACAGTCCTTGAGCCCATGAGACCCATCTTATGCTCATCTTTTCCAATAACGAGCCCCGGGGTGCCCTTCTCAACAATGAATGCCGATATCCCTTTCGATCCCTTGGAAGGGTCCGTGGAAGCAAACACAATATATACATCTGCTTCTCCGCCGTTTGTGATGAAGACTTTGGAACCGTTCAACATATACTGTCCCTCTTTATAGACAGCTCTGCTTTTCAAGCCGGCAGCATCCGAGCCTGCCCCTGGCTCCGTGAGGCAAAAGGCACCCAAAAAGTTGCCTGAGGCCAGCTTTGTCACATAGCGCTGCTTTTGTTCCTCGTTTCCAAAATATAGAATCGGGTTGGTGCCGACAGAGGTATGGACGGACAGGATCACTCCCAACGTCGGGCTGACTTTGGAAATTTCTTCGATTGTCAGGACATACGACAAGAAATCCATTTCTGAGCCGCTGTATTTCTGGGGAATCGGGATGCCCATCAATCCTAATTCAGCCATCTTTTTTAATAATGGCCTTGGAAATTCGCCCTTTTCCATTTTTTCCACAAATGGCTTTACTTCCTTTTGGGCGAAATCCCTCACCATTTTTACCATCATCAACTGTTCTTCCGATAAACGTAATTCCATCTTTGCTCCTCCTGGATGCACCCTATTTGCTCTAGCCGACGATTATTCGTAACAGTAGAAGCCACGACCGCTTTTCTTGCCAAGCCAGCCTGCTTTCACATACTTGCGCAGCAATGGGCATGGGCGGTATTTATCATCGCCGAACCCTTCGTGAAGCGCTTCCATAATATACAGGCAAGTATCCAACCCGATGAAGTCAGCCAAGGTAAGAGGTCCCATCGGGTGATTCATGCCAAGCTTCATGACGCTGTCGATGTCCTCCTTCGACGCTACACCTTCATATAGCGTGAAGATCGCTTCATTGATCATCGGCATTAAGATGCGGTTGGACACAAATCCAGGCGAGTCATTCACTTCAACCGGCACCTTATCCAAGTCTTTGGACAAAGTTTCAATCGTTTCATATACTTCATCGCTTGTCGCCAATCCACGGATTACCTCGACCAATTTCATAACAGGCACAGGGTTCATGAAATGCATACCGATCACCTGTTCAGGGCGCTTGGTGTTTGCTGCTATCTCTGTAATCGGAAGCGCCGATGTATTACTGGCAAGGATGGCATGCTTAGGCGCAATTTCGTCCAATTCCGCAAATAACTTCGATTTGATGTCCATATTCTCAATAGCCGCTTCTACGACTAAGTCAACCACTTTGGCATTCTGCAAATCGGTAGATGGGTGGATGCGGGCCATAATGCCTGATGCTTGTTCCTGGCTCATCCGCTCTTTTTCTACCTGCCGGGCAAGATTCTTCTGGATGACGGCCGTCCCTTTTTTGATATATTCTTCTTTCAGATCATGCAGATATACCGGGTATCCCGCTGTAGCGAACACTTGCGCTATACCGCCGCCCATCTGCCCAGCCCCTATGACCATTACTTTTTCTACCTTCATACAAACGCCCCCTTATGGTGCAAATCTATTAACCTGCTTTTTTGGATCAAACTTACTGTTTCGGTACTTCTACCATGATGGCATCCCCTTGGCCGCCGCCGCTGCAGATGGAGGCAACGCCTATTCCGCCTCCCCTTCTTTTCAATTCATTAATAAGTGTAAGGATGATGCGGCTTCCGCTCGCTCCGATCGGATGGCCCAAAGCGACTGCCCCGCCGTTCACGTTCACTTTTTCTTTATCCAGCCCGGCAAGCTTGTTGCTCGCCAATGCCACGGCCGCGAAGGCTTCATTGATTTCAAACAGATCGACCTCTTCAAGCGATTTGCCTGTCTTATCCAACAACTTTTGGATGACTAAGCCCGGTGTCTTCGGAAAATCTTTCGCTTCCATTGCTATTTCTGCATGGCCAAGGATATAGGCTTCGATCTCCAAACCATCCTGAAGCGCCTTCCCTTCGCTCATCAAAACCATAGCGGCAGCTCCATCATTGATTCCCGGGGCATTTCCCGCGGTGACCGTCCCATCTTTACTGAAAGCAGGCTTCAAGGCTGCCAATTTATCAAGGCTTGTATCCCTTCTTGGAGACTCATCCTCTTTAACTAGGATTGGCTCCCCTTTACGCTGAGGCACTTCCACAGTCATAATCTCTTCTGCAAATTTGCCCGCCTCCATCGCTTCGATTGCGCGTTGGTGGCTTCGATACGACCACTCATCTTGCTCTTGCCTTGAAATGCCTAGCTCTGCGGCAGTAGTGCTGCCGTATGTCCCCATATGCGCACCGGTGAAGCTGCATGTAAGCCCATCATATGTCATCATATCCTTCACCGCCTGGTCACCCATCCTCATTCCCCAACGGGCATTCGGTAAGATATAAGGCGCGTTGCTCATGGACTCCATTCCTCCCGCAACAATCACGTCTTCTTCGCCTGCCCGGATCAGAATATCGCCGAGCGTAACGCTTCGCATCCCGGAAGCACATACCTTATTGATTGTTTCTGTCTTCACTTCCCATGGCAGCCCCGCCTTGCGCGATGCCTGGCGGGAAGGGAGCTGTCCCTGCCCTCCCTGCAGAACGGAACCCATAATGACTTCCCCTACTTCTTCAGGCTGAATGCCGGCCCTTTTTATTGCCTCCTTGATGACCATCCCTCCCAGGTCTGAAGCGGAAAAAGAGCTTAGCGCACCCCCGAATTTTCCAAAAGCGGTCCTGGCTCCCCCTACAATTACTGTTTTCGCCATGTATCCCCATCACCTTTCATTCTTGTTTTTTCAAATCAACCATTTTTAAAGGCATACGACTGAACGCTCGCTCAACAGATGTTTCGAAAGAAAAGGGCTGCACTTTATATGCAACCCCATTTTCTTTTTTCAACACACAATCCTGTTCAATGCAACTGGTACTCATTTACATTTTACAATATTTTGAAGTATTTGAAAAATATTTACTGTTTTTAGAATGGACTAACTGGCTGTTTTTGTTGTGCCGACAACCGATCTTTCCAGAATTTCAGCCACATCGTAGGTATGGACAGTGTCTTCCACTTCCTTGGCTTTCGTTCCGTCGGTCAGCATCGTCAAGCAATATGGGCAGCCTGAGCTGATCACGGATGGCTTTACCACAAGAGCCTGCTCTGTCCGGGCCACATTGATGCGGTGTCCGGTTTCTTCTTCCATCCACATCAAGCCGCCGCCTGCTCCGCAGCACATTCCTTTCTCTTTATTGCGCTCCATTTCAACCAATTTAACGCCCGGAATGCTCTTAAGGATTTCACGAGGCGGATCATACACTTCATTGTAACGGCCCAGGTAGCATGAATCGTGGAAGGTGATTGTTTCATTCACTTCATACGTTGGCTTCAGCTTGCCTTCCTCGACTAACTTGGCCAGTACTTCCGTATGATGGTACACTTCTGCCTGCAAACCGAAATCCGGATACTCATTTTTGAAAATATTATAGGCATGCGGATCAATTGTCACAATTTTCTTCACATCATTTTTCTCGAATTCAGCAATATTATTGGCTGCCAGCTCTTGGAACACAAATTCGTTGCCGAGACGGCGGGCTGTATCTCCGGAGTTCTTTTCTTTATTGCCGAGAATGGCAAAGCTGACGCCGGCTTCATTCATAAGCTTAGCGAATGACAGCGCTATTTTTTGGCTCCGGTTGTCGTATGAACCCATACTTCCCACCCAGAATAAGTATTCGAATTCTTCACCGGATTTTTTCATCTCTTTTACAGTTGGAATATGGACATCATCCCTGATTTCGCGCCAGTCTTCGCGCTCTTTCCGGTTCAATCCCCACGGATTCCCCTGCCGTTCGATATTTTGCATGGCGCGTTGGGCATCCGGGTTCATTTTTCCTTCTGTTAGCACCAAATAACGGCGCAAATCGATAATTTTATCTACATGTTCATTCATGACTGGACATTGGTCCTCGCAGTTGCGGCAAGTCGTACATGCCCAAATTTCTTCTTCTGTGATAATGTCGCCGATCAAGCTTGGATTATAGACAGATGCCGCCGCTTGCTCCGCCACACCTTGGCCGGCAGCCGCATATGCAAGTTGATTGCCCTGCGTCTTGGAAAACATAAAGCCGGGAACCCAAGGTTGTTTTTGGGTAGTGACCGCTCCCTGGAAGGTCAAATGATCACGCAAACGGACAATTAAATCCATCGGCGACAGCATTTTCCCTGTGCCAGTGGCCGGACACATATTGGTACAGCGGCCGCATTCCACACATGCATATAAATCGAGCAATTGCTTTTGGTTAAAATCTTCAATTTTGCCAACCCCGAATGATTCTTGTGATTCATCTTCGAAATCGACCTTCTCCAATTTCCCCGGGTTGGAGAGGCGGTTCATATAGACATTGGCCGGACCAGCGATCAAATGGGCATGCTTGGATTGAGGAACATACACCAAGAATGTCATCAGAACCAGCAGATGGATCCACCAAGCCACATAAAACCCTGCTATGGCAGCGTTTTCATTGAAGAAACTGAACAGCGTTGCTATTCCGGAAGCCATAGGTTCAGAAAGAGAAGGATCATGGCCGTGCCAGATCATGGCCATTCCGTTTCCGAAGAGGACGGATAGCATCAAAGTGCCGATAAAAATCAATACCAGCCCCGCTTTCAGGCCTCGTTTCAATCGGACAAGCTTCTCAACGTAACGGCGATAAAACGCCCAGACAACTGCTACAAGAATGACAAAAGTTACAATTTCCTGGAAAAAAGTGAATGCAGGGTATAAAGGGCCAAAAGGCAAGTGCGCGCCCGGTTTAATCCCTTTGATGATAAAGTCGATCGCACCAAATTGAACGAGCAGGAAGCCATAGAACATCATCACATGCATCGTTCCGCTCTTTTTATCCTTCATCAGCTTTTTTTGCCCGAATACATAGACCCATATCTTCCGAAGCCGTTCTTTGACATTGTTATCGAATTCTATCTTCCTGCCGAGCTTTATGTATTTGATCCTGGTTCGAATCAGATACACGAATAAGCTGACCCCATAAGCAACGACAAGCAAAAATGCTATTAGGTTGACCCATAATAAACCTTCCATCATTTCTCCTTCCCCAAAAAGAGTATACCTTCGTATATAAACTCTTAATGATCAATTCATTTTATTTTCTGAAATCTAACCCCATTTTATATAATGAATGAGCATTCAGTCAACTAATTTCTACTTATTTCAATTTTTTAATTTTACTTCCAATCTGCAAACCCTTGCGGTGAAGTATAAGTTGGGCTTAAAAAATAGAAGCTAATTGATATGTCTTTATTTAAGGAGAGAACGGATTTGAACGTATTCACCATCATTTTATGCATTCTGGCCTTGATATTCTTGATTTTCACAGCAGATTTCCACTTAGGGAGAAAACATTTTCTAAAGCGCGCTTCAAAAAAGGAAGTACGCCGGCTGGAAGGAGTTCTAACACTCTTTGACTCAGGCCCCGATTTGTTCGAAAGCATGTTCAATGATATCCGCCATGCGAAAAAATGCATTCATATCTTATTCTATATTGTCGGCACAGATTCCTTCTCTGCTCAGTTTACTGATTTACTGCGCAAGAAAGCAAAAGAGGGCTTAGAGGTCCGCCTTCTCCTCGACCGCCTCGGGAGTATCGGCTTTAAAGAAAGCACCATTGAGTCCTTAAAGGAAAGCGGCGTTAAATTCTCTTTTGCGCACAGGCCTTCTTTGCCCTATCTGTTTTATTCCTCCCAGGCAAGGAACCACCGCAAAATCACGATCATCGATAGCAAAATCGGCTATCTGGGCGGTTATAACGTCGGCCTTGAATACATAAACAAGGACTCTGTTCTCCATCCCTGGCGCGACTATCACCTTAAATTGTTTGGAGAAGGTGCCATTGAGCTTGAGCACACCTTTTTGGACGATTGGGAGCGGGCAACGGGGGAAAAAATCCAATACCATGAATGGCAGCCGGACTCTGCAGCAAAAGGAACACAGCTGTATTCCCTTGTGCCTACTGAAGGGGCGTTTTTGGAGCAGGCCTATCTTCAATTAATCAAACAGGCTAAAAAGTCGATCATTATCGGCACGCCCTATTTCATTCCATCCGGGCCCTTGCTAAAAGAATTGGGCAAAGCCTTGCAATCGGGGGTGGCTCTAACATTGATCGTCCCCGAAAAAGCCGATCACCTGCTGGTCAAGGAAGCTTCCTTCAAGTCGCTTCGTAAGCTTTTATCCTTGGGTGCACGCGTATTCCAGTACCAGAAAGGCTTTTTTCACGCTAAATATATCATGATTGATGATGTGTTACTGGATATCGGAACGGCTAATTTTGATAAGAGAAGCCTCTTCCTCAACTTTGAAATCAATTGTTATATCTATGACCCAGGATGTATTCGAACGATGAAGGGGTATATAGAAGAAGACCTGGCAAACAGTACAGAATTAACAGTCAATAGTTTGGCTAGCTTAGGGTTTTGGGCCACCGTAAAGGAAAAGGCCGCCCACCTGCTCTCGCCCTTTCTATGAATGATCCGATTGCCTAGGCTAAGACTTATGCTAAAGCGCCAGGCTGGAGATGGAGGAGATCACAATGAAAGTACGGTTCGGCTATGTTTCGACTGCTCTGGCGCTCTATGATGCATCGCCCTCCAAAACGTTAACATTTAAACGATACTCAGGCATGACGGATGAAGCCAGACGGGACAAGTTGTTGGCGATCACAGAAGCCAATCTCAACCATACGATGAGAATGCTATATTATAATGCGGCCCACGAACTAGAGCTCTACAGATTATCAAGTTCCATCGTCCCTTTGGCTACCCATCCTGACGTTCAATGGGATTTCATTTCCCCATTCAAAAGCAAATGGAAAGCGATCGGCGATTTTATTAAACAACATAAGCTGCGGGTTTCGTTCCATCCAAACCAGTTCACCTTATTCACGAGCCCCCGCAAAGAAGTCACTACAAATGCGGTAGGCGATATGGCCTATCATTACAGGATGTTTGAAGCGATGGGCATCGAATATGATTCCTACATGAATATCCATATAGGCGGGGCCTACGGCGATAAACCGGCATCTCTTAAGAGGTTCCATGAAAACATCAAAGGACTTCCACTTCCTGTCAAAAAACAAATGACATTGGAAAACGATGATAAAACGTATACGGCAGCTGAAACATTGCTGGTTTGCGAACAGGAAGGAATACCGTTTGTGTTTGACTATCACCATCATATGGCCAACCCATGCGAAGAGCCGCTGGAAGAATTAATGCCGCGCATATACAATACTTGGATGCATACGGGCTTGCCTCCAAAGATCCATATCTCCTCGCCTAAGTCGGATAAGGCATACCGTTCTCATTCTGATTTTGTCTCTCTTGACTTTATCAAGCCTTTTCTGGATTTGGCCAAGAAATTGGATGCGGACTTGGATTTCATGATCGAAGCGAAAAGCAAGGATCTGGCCGCTCTGCAGCTAATTGAGGATATCGCCAAACTGCGGGGAGCAAAACGGATAAGCGGCGGAGCTGTCACCCTTTAAGGCAAGAAAAGAGGGCATTCGATCGAATGCCCTCTTTTTATGCTATTACATTTTTTCCGGTGCAGAAACGCCAATCAAAGCCAATGCATTTTTCAGCGTCATTCTTGTTGCTTCAATCAATGCCAAACGGGCTTTAGAACGCTCTTCATGCTCGGCATCCAGTACTTTTTCCGCATTGTAGAAACTGTGGAAAGCCGATGCAAGATCATAGATGTAGTTTGTAATACGGTGCGGAAGGCGCTTATCGGCCGCTTCCGCCACTGCTTGCGGGAACTCTCCGATTTTCTTCAGCAAATCGTATTCCTTTTCTGCCGTAATGAAAGATAAATCATAGTCTTCCCCGTGCTTCATGCCAGCTTCTTCCGCCTGTCTTAGAATGCTGCAAATACGCGCATGCGCATATTGGGCATAGTAGACAGGATTATCATTAGACTGGGACACAGCCAAATCCAAGTCGAAATCCATATGTGTATCCGCGCTTCTCATAGCGAAGAAATAGCGGGTTGCGTCAAGGCCGACCTCTTCTACCAGATCACGCATAGTAACGGCTTTACCCGTCCGTTTGCTCATTTTCATTTTCTCGCCGTTCTTATACAGGTGGACCAGCTGGATGATTTCCACTTCAAGTTGCTTCTGGTCATGGCCTAATGCCTCGATAGCCGCTTTCATTCTTGGGATATAGCCATGATGGTCGGCACCCCAGATGTTGATCAATTTCTCAAAGCCGCGCTGCAATTTATCGCGATGGTAGGCGATATCCGGCAGAAGATAGGTGTAGGAGCCGTCTTGTTTAATTAACACGCGGTCTTTATCGTCGCCAAGCTCTGTAGAACGGAACCAAGTAGCGCCATCCTTCTCGTATATATGGCCTCTTTCTTTCAGTTCCGCCAACGCTTCGTCGATTTTGCCATTCTCATATAAGGATGTTTCTGAAAACCATACATCAAACGACACGCGGAATGCTTCTAAGTCTTCCTTTAATTTGCCCATTTCATATTTCAGGCCGTATTCCCGGAAGAAATTGAAACGGTCCTGCTCGCTTTCACTTACAAAACGGTCACCATAATCTTCAGCTAGCTTGCGGCCGATTTCGATGATATCTTCACCGTGGTAGCCATCTTCCGGCATTTCCTTATCAAGCCCAAGAGCTTGGAAATAGCGCGCTTCCACAGAAAGCGCCAGATTGTTGATTTGGTTTCCCGCATCATTTATATAGTATTCACGAGACACATCATAGCCCGCCATATCAAGGATATTGCATAGGGAATCCCCCACTGCCGCCCCTCTTGCGTGGCCCAAGTGCAGATTTCCAGTCGGGTTGGCCGAAACAAATTCCACTTGGATTTTTTCGCCTCTTCCAGAATTGCTTGTTCCATATTTGTCCCCTTCTTCAAGGACTGTAGGGATGACTTCTGTCACATAGTGATTATCCATATAAAAATTAATGAAACCTGGTCCGGCGATATCAAGCTTCTCAATGGACGCTTTCTGTTGGTCGAAATTCGCTATAATTGCTTCCGCAATGGCCCGCGGCGCTTTTTTCGCGATTCTGGCCAGTTGCATGGCCATATTGGTAGAATAATCTCCGTGGTTTTTATCTTTGGGGATTTCAAGAATGACAGAGGGAATTTCTTGTTCTGAAGCAAGGCCAGCTTTTATAACTGCATTCACGATTTCCTGCTTCAGCGTTTCCTGAATATGTTCGATGATGTTCATTTATTGTGTTTCCTCCTTATATTCAATAACCATTTTATATTGTCCCGCATCTGCGCCCTGCATAGTCAGATCGTAGATAAGCGTCATGGTGCCTTCTGCATAGCGCTCCTTATATTCATGCTTTAAATCCTTCGCAGTAGTAAGCATCTGCAGCGTGCCATACGGGCTTTCGAAGTTGCCGACAGTCATCATATCCTTTATGAATTTCTGCCGCATTTTCACTTGGCCGTTCCGCATAATGAAAACCTCGTCCTTCGACCATTTAACGGTGGACTGGATTTCCTGAAGGTCTTCTTGGACTTCTTTATAGCGCAGGTAAAGGGAATCGCCTTTTTCCTGGAATGTCCCGAACGTCGTTAATTCGTAGGTTTCCTCATCCTGGCCATTTCTGACGGTTGTATGTAATGTAACCCGGACTCGTTTCATCTCAGTCATTGCCATCCGTCCTTTCTCTAAAAATGTCTCTATATCTATATTCTTCATCGATTGATTGTTGATTATTGCTTATAACCTTTCCTAGTATAAAGATTCTTTTTTTAAGTTTCAACTCATGTTAGTAAGTTGCATCGGCTTCGGAAAGGCAGCAAAAAATAAAAACCCCCGCTTTTTCTTGCGGAGGCTGGCTTTCTGGCTTTACTTTCCATTCTTGAAAATAGGAAGCTCCATCACTTCGTCAAATCTGCAACGAATTTTGGCAAGACAAACGCAGCTTTATGCAGCTCTTTCGTATAATAGTTTGTTTCAATGTCAGGGAATCGGCTTGAGTCGGCCTCCAAAGGATCGTATTTTTTTGAGCCTAGCGTAAAACACCACATACCGCTTGGGTAAGTCGGTATATTGGCTGTATACAGCCTTGTGATCGGAAAAATTTCCTTCACGTCCTTTTGCACTTGGGCAATCAATTCTGCTTTAAACCAAGGATTATCCGACTGGGCGACAAATAAACCGTCTTCCTTAAGCGCCTTGCTGATGCCGGCATAAAAACCTTTGGTAAACAAATTGACTGCCGGTCCGACTGGCTCCGTGCTATCCACCAGGATGACATCATATTGGTTTTCCGCTTCTGCAATATGCATGAACCCATCTCCAACCTTTACTTCGACACGGCGATCATCCAATTTGCCGGCAATTGAAGGAAGATATTTTTTCGAGTATTCAATGACCTTTCCATCTATATCAACAAGTGTTGCTTTCTTCACTTCACTATGCTTCAGGACTTCGCGGATGACGCCGCCGTCCCCTCCGCCCACAATAAGGATTTTCTCGGGATTGGGATGCGTGAACAGTGGTATATGAGCAACCATTTCATGATAGACGAACTCGTCTTTTTCCGTTGTCATCACCATATCATCCAGCAAAAGCATATTACCCCATTCCTGCGTTTCGACCATATCTAGCTTCTGAAAGTCCGTCTGTTCAGAATGCAGAGAACGATTGATTTTCATTGTAATCCCAAAATGCTCTGTCTGCTTCTCTGTAAACCAAATTCCCATTGATTCCGCTCCCTTTCCTCCCGTTTGTCCGAGATGTGCATCATGAGGCGAACCCGCATGCCTGCCACCTATTTGGAAAAATAACAATAAATTGTAAAACAAAGGTACAGGAAAAGTATAGAACATATCTTCAGCATTACAAGAAAAATAGACCAAAAATAGAAGAAATGTTTAAAAACTGCCTCTTTTTTTCATACTACTAACAAGTTCACCAGAAAGCTTTTCTGCTGAATGAACAGATGCACAATCGGAAAGGATGAGTTTCATGGAAGCTACTACACGAACCAGAAACCGAAAATCAGCTAAGATTGCTAGAGCATTGACCTTCATCCTTCTCATAGGCGGGGGGGCACTCCTTGCAATCTATTTATTCCTGCTGATTTACGCCAAAGTATCGGGCGCGCCGCCGCTTGCGGTGACACAATCAACGCTTTTCTACAGCGACAACGGAAAAGTCATCGGCGAATACAATAATGGCCAAAAGCGGTATTGGGTCACCCTTGACGACATTTCACCTGCGCTTATTCAAGCGGTTGTCTCAGTGGAAGACAAAAGCTTTTACCGCCACAATGGATTTGATTATAAACGAATTGCCGGCGCCATCCTGGCCGATGCAAAAGCATTGGAGAAGGTCCAGGGCGCCAGTACAATCACACAGCAATATGCTCGTAATCTGTACCTCTCCCATACAAAATCCTGGAACAGAAAAATGAACGAAGCTTTCTATACGATGCGCCTCGAAATGAATTATTCTAAAGACGAAATTCTTGAAGGTTATCTAAACACGATTTACTTTGGGCATGGAGCCTATGGGGTTGAAGCGGCCAGCCGCTTTTATTTTGGCAAGCCAGCTAAGGCCCTCAGCTTGAATGAAGCCGCTATGCTTGCCGGCATCCCGAAAGGACCTTCCTATTATTCACCGATCCGCTCAATGGAGCATGCAAGGCAGCGGCAAGCCGTTGTATTGGCCGCGATGGAAAAATCGGGCTATATTACCGGTGTCGATGCCTCGAAGGCAAAGTCGATGCCTGTGTCCCTGAATGGGTCCTACGAACAGTACGAAGCCATGGCCCCTTACTATATAAGCGCAGTAAAACAAGCATTGAAGTCCGAGATTCATCTCGATGAGAAGACACTGGCACTCGGAGGCCTGAAGGTATACACTTCACTAAACATTAAACAGCAGCAAGCAGCCGAAGAGGCTTTTTTGCATACGCTCAGCCAGCAAAGCGACATCCAAGGCGCTCTTGTGGCGATGAATCCTAAAAATGGTGAAGTAAAAGCGTTGGTCGGCGGGAAAAATTATGAGGACAGTCCTTTCAACAGGGCCATTCAAGCAGTAAGGCAGCCAGGGTCTACCATCAAACCGCTGCTGTATTATGCCGCATTGGAGCACGGATTCACGCCTGCGACAATGCTGAGAAGCGAGAGTACGACTTTTACCTTTGATGACGGCCGTTCTTCTTATGCCCCGCACAACTACAATTCACAATACGCTGGCAAAGACATTACATTATCTCAGGCTCTCGCCCTATCCGATAATATTTATGCTGTGAAGACACATCTATTCCTTGGCGAAAAGCAATTGGTCAAAACCGCGAAGCAGTTTGGCATCGAGAGCAAGATTGAAGCCGTCCCTTCAGCCGCTTTGGGAACATCGGGCGTCAAAGTGATTGAAATGGTAAATGCGTACAGCCATTTAGCAAACGGCGGAAAAGAGGTTAGCCCTGTATTTATTAAAAAAGTCGAAAATTCCTTAGGTGAGGTCATTTATAAAGCGCCTGAATTCCATAAACAAGTATTGGACTACAAGAAGGCATTTGTCATGACCTCCATGATGACGGGCATTTTCAATAAAAAATGGAATGGTTACGCGGATGTGACCGGTACAACACTGATTCCCCGCCTGAGCAGGCAATATGCCGGGAAATCCGGCACCACTTCCACCGACAGCTGGATGATCGGTTATACACCGCAATTGGTAACCGGAGTGTGGATCGGATATGATCAGGCAAAAATAATCGACAACCCTTCCGAAAGAGGCTATGCCAAAAATATATGGGCTGATTTTATGGAAGACAGTTTGGCCAAATCTGCCTTTAAAACATTCAAACCGCACGGGAAACAGCTAGTGGCTGTAAAAATCAATCCGGACAGTGGAAAACTGGCTACCAAACATTGCCCTGATTCTGTCCTTACTTATTTCGTCAAGGGAACAGAACCAAAAGATTATTGCAAACTTCATGTGAACGACAACGCGGAAGCTTCTCCACATCCGCAAGATAAGAAGTTGGATAAACCATGGTATAAGAAGCTGGTCCCGTTTTTCTGAACGAGACCGCAAGCGGGAGACAGAATAAAATAAGCCAACAGGCCTCGTAAAAGGCTTGTTGGCTATTTCTATTAGTTGGGTTGCAGAAGCAGCTCAATCAGATCAGATGCCTTGTCATTGCAATGGATCATCTCCCGGTGGACGGAAGGCAAAAACTGCTCCTTTACCATGTGGTCGAAAACGGCCAACAATGGATCATAGTAACGGTTTACATTGTACATTCCCATCGGTTTGCGGTGAATGCCGATTTGGGCCCACGTAAAAATCTCGAAAAATTCATCCATGGTTCCCGGCCCTCCAGGCATGGCCACGAAGGCATCGGCCAAATCGGCCATTTTCGCTTTCCGTTCGTGCATGGATCCTACAATATGTAATTCAGTCAGATTCTTATGGGCAATTTCCCGGTCTGCCAACATATTCGGCATGACGCCGATTACTTTGCCGCCGTGCTCCAGTACTGTATCTGCCAATATCCCCATCGTTCCTAAGGAAGACCCTCCGTACACAAGTGTAATCTGGCGGCGCGCCAGTTCCTTGCCGAATGTGACAGCTCCTTCGCGGTATGCAGGAGAAGCGCCATCCCGCGACCCGCAGAAAACAGCCATGCTTTTCATCTTACATCACTCCAATCCCTTTTGTTTTATTATAGCGGAACCAAGATCTTCCCCACTACAAATTTAAATGTTCAACCCAACGAAAATAGGCAGCTTCCCTTCGGATGAACACGATCCGCGGAAAACTGCCTATTCTCTGTCCTAGTTCTATAGCGTTATACGCTGAAATTAAGTGTACTCATAATTTTACAAAACGACAAGTATTTTACAATTATTTCGTTAAATTTTAAGATTTATACCCATTTGTCCGTTCATTCTGCTGATAACTGCAGTTTCAGTTCATCGCTGGATGCATTCCACATGTCTTGATTATGGTTCTGTAAAAATGCTTGAAGAACTGCTTTTGAGCCCTTATCCATATGGCTGAGGATTATGTTTCTCTTCATTGCTTTATCCAGTAAGTTTACATGCTCTGGAAGCGATTTATAGCCTCTGCGGATACTCCGGTCCACCGTCATTTCACAAGCTGCCGCCCCCGCATAGTAGGGCCCTCTGTCGCTTTGTTCCACGGCAACCCAGACGATCCAATATGGTTTGCCATTAGGGACCTCGCTGCGATCCGGCAAGAATTTAATGCCCCGTTCTACCGGGCTTCTTGCATGCATAGCACCGATTTCGATGGAGGCTTCCTGTGCCTCCACATCAATGATGATCGGCGATATATTTTCCAGATTGATTAAACCGATGCCAAATCCCTTATGGCCGGAAGTCGGTTCATTTTTAATAATCGTAAATTCCATTCTGCTCTTCTTGGTGTTCATTGCTTCTCCTTTTCACTATTATAAAAATATCATCGTAAACATATCCCGCAGGCCATAAATAATGGCAGGCATCACTGTATTAAAAATCGGCTGGATTGTATATTGATTCAAAGGCGTAATGACAATGATCAGGAAAATCAGCGTCCCGTACTGTTCATACTGCGTCATTTTGGCACGCAAGGAAGGCGATACCAAATCTTCGATGATCCGGTAGCCATCCAGCGGCGGAATAGGCAGCAAGTTAAAGACAAACAGCATCGTATTCAAGGAAATGATAACATGCAACAAATCCGAAACGAAAAACGGCATACTATTCCACAAACCAAGCGCCGCCAACCCATACATCACCAAAAATGCCAATATCGTCACCAGCAGATTGCTAAGCGGCCCCGCAACAGAAACCAACACCCCCGCCAATCTCGGCCGTTTGAAATGATACCGGTTCACCGGAACAGGCCGCGCCCATCCAAAGCCGGCAATCAATATAAAAATCGTGCCGATCGGGTCGATATGCTCAATCGGATTCAAGGTCAAACGCCCTTGATCCTTTGCAGTAGAATCCCCAAATTTATAAGCAACATACGCATGGGCAAATTCATGCACCGTAAACGCAATCAACAAAGCTATAATCACATAGGGCAATTCGTCCAGCGAATACCTGAATATACTATTCAAAAAATCCATACATCACTCTCCACTTCATTCGTACACTTAGTATAGCCTATTCTATACCCAAAGGTTAATCCCCTTCCGCAAGAGACAATAATTCATGGCAGCCCTTGCATTTCTCCCTTCATTGTGGAAAACTACTATACAGAAACAACAGAAAGGAGAACACATACATGCCATACATTACTGTAAAAATGCTTGAAGGCCGCACGGAGGAACAAAAAAAAGCCTTAGTCGAAAAAGTCACCGAAGCTGTCTCCGAAACAGCAGGCGCACCTAAAGAAAACATCGTAGTCTTCATCGAAGAAATGCAAAAAAACCACTACGCAGTAGCAGGAAAAAGACTAAGCGACAAATAGAAAAGCGGAAGACCTCCGTTTGATATGCTCCCCATTAGGTAGACAGATAAAAAAACTAAATCTGTTTAGCTAAGGGGAGTATTTTTATGGCACGAAGTAAGCACCCATATGAATTGAAATTAACGGTTCTTGATCTATTAAGCCAAG